>NZ_BAAGYU010000007.1:0-1506174 GCF_054779135.1 Bordetella tumulicola
TAACCTCGTTCAACCAGGTGTGGTCCGCCGTCTTTTTCAGCGCCGTCAGCGCAGCCGAGGTCGCGTGATACCCCAGGCGCTCTTGCCGCTGGGCCCAAGCCGTCGAACGAAGATTAAGCATGTGGTTATAGACCACGCGCACACAACCAAACGTGCGAGCCAGCGTGATCGCTTGCTCGGGCGTGGGATAAAACCGGAATCGGTAGGCACGTTTGGTTTGCATGCCCGAGATGCTATCGACGTCAAACCTAATAACGGGGTATTTACCCGGCTATCGACTCATATCAGACCGATCCTGCAGCCTGACGGCTGCGTCCCTTTCCTCCCCGGCAGGAATGCCGAGGTTTCTCGGAGCAAGTGATGAAACTGGTCAGTCAGGCCCGCCGGGCCATTGTCAAATGTGGGTTTGCATTGGCGGCTGCCGCCACGATGGCGAACCTGCCTGTGCACGCCGCCGAAACGCCGCAATATGGAGGCGTGCTTACGGCCATTCTGCATCCGGAGCCGCCCAGCCTCATTCTGGCGCTCCAGCAGGTCGCTGGCACGCAGATGATTGGCGGCAAGATCTTCGAAAGCCTGTTGACCTATTCGTTTGATCTTAAGCCGTTGCCCAGCCTTGCCAAGTCCTGGGAGGTTTCCGACGACAAGCTGACGTATACCTTCCATCTTCAGCAAGGCGTGACCTGGCACGATGGCAAGCCGTTCTCATCGGCCGATGTCGTGTTTTCGTACGAGAAGGTGCTGTCCAAGACGCCGCGTACCCGCGGCATGATGCAAAACGTCGAATCAGTCACGGCGCCGGACGCGAACACCGTGGTGTTCAAGCTGAAGGAACCGTATGCCGCGTTCCTGTACGGGCTCGACATTGGCGGTGGCGCAATCGTGCCCAAGCATCTATACGACGTGGATACTCCCATTGGCCAGAACCCGAATAACGCGCATCCGATTGGCACCGGCCCCTTCAAGTTCAAGAAATGGGAACGTGGCTCGTATGTGGAACTGGTGAAGAACGAGAACTACTGGAAGGAAGGCCGTCCGTACCTGGACGGTATTACCTATCGCGTGATTCCCGACGCCGCGTCGCGTCGGCTAGCGATCGAACAGGGCACGGTGATGCAGGCCTGGCTGCAGGATCTGGAGCCGATGGACGTGCCGCGCGTGGCGAAGCTGCCCAACATGACGCATACCAACAAGGGCTTCGAATACTGGTCGACTATGCAGTGGATCGAGCTGAACAACGCGCGCGAGCCGTTTAACGACAAGCGCTTTCGCCAGGCGTTGATGTATGCGATCAACCGCAAATTCATCGCGGAAAAGATCATGGTCGGCCAGGGGGTGCCCGCTACCGGACCGATTCACCACAACACGCGCTTTTATGATTCCAACGTCAAGAAGTACGACTACGATCCCGAGAAAGCTATTGCCCTGCTTGAGGAAATGGGGCTCAAGCCCAATGGCGATGGCGTGCGCGTCACCATCGGCATGATCCCATTGCCTTACGGTGAGATGCCGCGTCGTGTCGCCGAGTACATCAAGCAGAATCTGTCCAAAGTCGGTATCGCAGTGAACCTCGAGAGCACCGACGTGGGGGGATGGGTGTCGCGTGTCGGTAACTGGGATTACGACATGGCGGGCAATGGGGTGTTTCAGTATGCCGATCCCGCCATTGGCGTGGCCCGCACCTATGTGGGCAGCAACATTCGCAAAGGTGTGATGTTCAGCAACACGTCCCAGTACAACAATCCGAAAGTCGACGAGCTGTTCAATCTGGCCGCAAAGGCCAGTGACGATGAACAACGGCAGAGATACTACTCCGAGGCACAAAAAATCCTGGTCGAGGATGTGCCGCTGGTGTGGTTGGTGGACACCAATTACGGCACCATCTTGAACAAGCGCGTGCACGACGCCATCACGACGGGCCTGGGCGTGGTGGATACCTACAGTGATGCGTGGCTGTCGAAGGAATGAGCAAGATCGCCGGATTCCTGGGCAGGCGCGTGGTCAAGAGCATCCTGGTGCTCTTCATGATCGCCATATTCAATTTCTTTCTGGTCCGTGCCGCACCCGGCGACCCCGCGGAAATTCTGGCGGGGCAGTCGGGGGCGGCCGATGCCGAATACATCGAAAAGCTGCGCCAGGATTTTGGACTGGACAAGCCCTTGACCGTACAGCTTGCGTCTTATCTTAAAGACGTGGCTACGTTCGACTTGGGTTATTCCTATCGCCAGCAGTCTCCCGTGTCGACGCTGATCTTGGCGCACTTGCCCGCGACGCTGATACTGGCGTTGACGTCATTTGCCTTTGCGTTATTCGCAGGGGTGGGGCTGGGTATCCAGGCGGCATTGCGCGTGGGTAAATGGGGCGATACGGTCATCACGACGCTTGCCATGCTGGCCTACGCCACACCGATATTTTGGGTAGGACTGATGCTGGTGTTGGTGTTTTCGGTGCAGTTGCAGTGGTTGCCTTCCTTTGGCTACGAAAGCGTCGGCGCCAACCTGACAGGGTTCGCGCGTTTTGCTGATATCGCGCGTCACTTGATCTTGCCCACGGTCACGCTGGGCATGTTCTATATGGCGGTCTATGCACGATTGACCCGCGCGTCGATGCTGGAGATCCGCCAGCTCGATTTTGTGAAGACGGCGCGCGCCAAGGGTTTATCGGAACGCACCGTAATCATGCGCCATGTGCTGCGCAACGCTTTGCTGCCAATCATCACCTATGCGGGTATCCAGGCGGGACACCTGATAGGGGGATCTTTGCTGGTTGAAACGGTGTTCGCCTGGCCGGGCATAGGCCGGCTGGCGTTCGACGCTCTGGTACAGCGCGACTACAGCGTGTTGCTCGGCGTGTTCTTCGTGGCGTCCATTGTCGTCGTGATTGTCAATCTGCTGACCGACATTCTTTACACGATCGCCGATCCCAGGATAGAACTCAAATGAAGAACTTCTTTCGCGCGTTTTGCCACAACAAGGGCGGCCTGGTGGGCTTGACTGTTCTTGCGCTGGTCAGTTTGTTGGCGGTTTTTGCCAGTTGGATATTTCCCGATAGCCCCTGGGACATGGTGAACGCGCCGTATATGCCGCCCTTGTCCGAGGACGCCTTGCTGGGCACCGATACCCTGGGCCGCGATATCGCAAGTGGTATCGCCTATGGCGGCCGGGTCACGCTGGTGCTGGCGCTGATCTCGACGGCGGTGTCAGTTCTGGTGGGCATTACGGTCGGAGCGATCGCGGGCTTTTACGGCGGCAAGGTCGATCAAGTCATCGTCGGGTTCATCGAACTGTTCCAGACGATTCCCGGGTTTTTCCTGGCTGTCGTGCTGGTGGCTATTCTTACTCCCAGTATCAGCACTGTGATCTTCGCGATTGCGCTCGTATCCTGGCCGCCGCTGGCACGTCTGGTGCGCGCCGAATTCATGAGCATGAAGCATCGGGAATTTGTCGAGGCCGCGATCCTGAGCGGTCAGTCCAATATGCGCATTATTCTGACTCAGATACTGCCCAACAGCTTGTCGCCGGTCATCGTGTCGGGGTCACTGATGGTGGCTAGCGCGATCTTGTTGGAGTCGGCGTTGAGTTTCCTGGGGCTGGGCGATCCCAACACCATGACATGGGGATACATCATCGGCGCATCGCGCAGCGTGTTGCGCGATGCGTGGTGGATGAGTGTGTTTCCGGGCATTGCCATCCTGATGACGGTCTTGGCCTTTAACTTGGTGGGCGAGGCGCTCAACGACGCACTCAATCCCAAACTGGCCCGCAAAAGGACAAACTGATGACGGCGCTACTGGAAATCCGCGACCTGTGCGTTTCTGTCGTGCAAGACGGGCCTTCGACGCCCGTTGTCAACGGCGTGTCCTATACCGTTAATCGAAACGAAATCCTATGCGTGGTCGGTGAATCGGGCTCGGGAAAATCGGTGACCGCGCACGCGCTGATGGGGCTCTTGCCCGAGGGCGAGTTGCAGGTCAGCGCAGGCAGCATTCTTTATCGCGGACGCGAACTAGTCGGGTTGACGCCGAAAGACTGGTATGGCTTGCGGGGAAAGTCGTTTGGTATGGTTTTTCAGGAGCCCATGACTGCACTGAACCCCATCATGCGCATTGGCCGTCAAGTTGACGAAGTGCTCGAGCGCCATACTGAATTGCCGGCCGAGGCGCGTCGCGCCAAGGTACTGCAGTTGTTCCATGACGTGATGCTGCCCGATCCCGAGAAGTTGATGAATGCCTACCCATTCCAGTTGTCGGGCGGCCAGCGTCAACGCGCGGTGATCGCCATGGCCCTGGCGATGGAGCCGGATATTCTCATCGCCGATGAGCCCACCACGGCGCTGGATGTCACCACGCAGGCCCAGATCCTGGCCATGATCAAAGACATTCAGGCACGGATGGGCATAGGCGTCATTTTCATTACCCATGATTTTGGTGTGGTCGCGGAGATTGCCGACCGTATCGTGGTGATGCGCCACGGTCAGGTAGTAGAGCAGGGCGCCGCCGCCGACATTCTGAATCGGCCACAGGCGGCCTATACCCGCCAGTTGATCGCCGCCGTGCCGCATAAACCGCAGGGAAAGGTGGAGGCGGCCACGACGCCACCACTGATGGTGATCGACAGGCTACGCAAGACGTTTCGGTCGGACAAGGGACGTCAGGTACTGGCGCTCGACGATATCTCGCTGACGATTCAGCAGGGCGAGACGGTCGGATTGGTAGGTGAATCCGGGTCGGGAAAATCCACGTTGGGCCGTACCCTTACGGGCCTGATTCTTCCCGACAGTGGCAGCGTGAGAATCGATGGACGAGAGCTCGTTGGCCTGTCCACCCGTGAATGGCGCGAGCATCGACGCCAGATTCAGATGGTATTTCAGGATCCGTATGCATCGTTGAACCCGCGCCATCGCATCGTCGACGCTGTGGCACAGGGTCCCATCGCGTTCGGCGAGCCGCGTCGCAAAGCGTTGGCGGATGCGCGCGAATTGCTCGAACTCGTGGGTTTGGGTGGTGATGCCGGCGACCGCTATCCGCACCAGTTCTCAGGCGGACAGCGGCAACGGGTGGGGATTGCCCGCGCGCTGGCGCTGCGCCCTCGACTGCTTGTGGCCGATGAGGCCGTATCGGCGCTGGATGTGTCTATCCAGGCTCAGGTGCTGGAGCTGCTGAAGACGGTCAGTGGGCAATTCGATCTGTCGGTCTTGTTCATTACCCACGACCTTCGCGTTGCCGCCGAAATCTGTGATCGTATCGCGGTGATGCGGCAAGGCGAGCTGGTCGAACTGGGGCGAGCCACCGATATTTTCTATCGCCCGCAGCACGAATACACGCGTCGATTGATCGATTCCATTCCTGGCCGACAGTGGTCCAAACCGGACTTCTCCCGAGCCGATCCTTCAGAGGAAACCATTGCACATGCAACATGAAGAGTATGAATCGTTGGACGGCCTGGATATGGCTGCCCGGCTCAAGTCGGGAGACACGTCCCCCGAGGCATTGATGCGCTGCGCGGTTGAGTTGGCGTGCAGCCGGGCAACGGCACTGAATGCGTTGCGCTACGAACAGTATGAGACATCCGTCGAACTGGCGAAGTCCTGGCAACAGCGAGGCGCGTTCGGCGGTATTCCTTTCTTGTTGAAGGATTCGGGCCTGCCGTCTACGCGCTTTCCGTCCAGCGTGGGTTCGCGCCTGCTTAACGATACGACTTATGATTGCAATGGCACGCTGACAGATCGTTTCGAACAGGCAGGCCTGATCGCGTTCGCCCGCTCCACTGTGCCGGAATTCTGCATGGTGGCAACGACCGAGGCACAGGTTAATGGGGGCCCCACCCTCAATCCCTGGGACCGAAGCCGTTCGACCGGGGGCTCCAGTGGCGGTGCGGCGGCAGCGGTGGCGGCACGCGTCGTCCCGGTGGCGCATGGCAGCGATGGTGGCGGGTCGATCCGCATCCCCGCCGCATGTTGCGGCGTGTATGGCTTGAAAGCTTCGCGTGGCCGCGTACCGATGGGGCCGTTTCGGGGTGAGGGATGGGGAGGCATGGCGACCGACGGGGTGTTGAGTGTGACGGTACGAGATACCGCCGCGGCTATGGACGCCATCTCAGGTTACGAACGTGGCGCGCCGTACGCGGCCCCGCCCAAGACAGGGGCCTATTTGGATGAGGTCGTGGAATCGGCGGTCAAGCCATTGCGGATCGCCGTATGGCGCTCGGCCTGGAACGATATCGCCATTTCGCCGGAGCCGTTGCAGGCTGTGCAGCACAGCGTCGACTTACTGCACAGCCTGGGCCACACGGTCATGGATTCGGCGCCGCCGGTCATCGACTATGACGCCTTCGTGCAGGCGCATGCATGCATCTTGGCCAGCAATATTGTTCTTGCGGTGGACACGCGTCTGGGCTCGACCGGCAAGGCGTTGCAAAGCGACGACCTGGAACCCATCATGCTGTCGGGCTACGAACTGGGCAAGCGCATCACGGCGAAAGAATACATCGCCAGCGTGAACCGCCTGCACGCCATCGGTCGTGCGATGGAAGCCTACATGGAGGATTTCGATCTGATCCTTACCCCGGCATTGACCGAGTTGCCGGTAAAGCTCGGTGAGCTGTCCACGCAGCGCGGCGAGTTTCTTGATCTGCGTAAAAGGGTGTCGCGATACGCGACCTTCATGGCGGCATTCAATGCGTCAGGCCAGCCCGCCGCCAGCTTGCCGTTGTTTGCCACGCCAGAAGGCGTACCGGTCGCCACGCAATTAGTGGGGCGTTTCGGGCGCGAAGACGTGATATTGCGGGTGTCGGCCCAACTCGAACGGGCGGACCCCTGGAAACATCGCAAGCCGGCATTTTAATGTTGTCTTGATTTTGCGAGGTATGTGTGTCGCAGCCCGGTCATGGAGGGCTGTGACGCGCCCTTGATTCGACAGCGAATCCAGCGATCCACCGCGTTTGGTATGCTTGATGGCATAGTTACCTGGAGTCTCAGCATCATGCAGATCCATCGCTTGGTATCACCGCGCCTCTTGCCCGCGGCAATGTGCGCGTTGCTCGCTTCCTGCGCCCATGGGCCATCCCAACCTCCCGAGCCCGAAGTTCAGCCTCCACCGGACTATACGACGTCGGGCCCGACTACCAACGCCAATGCGCCAAAGCCTCGCCTGACCATCCAATCCGGCGAGGGGGAAAGGTTAAATCTCCCATGGTTCATCAGGGACGCACAGAATGCGATCAACGAGTAATTCTTTCTCGCGTTGTCCTGGATAGTCTGTGAAACGTGTGAGGTGTTTTCATGAAGATAGTGGTATTGCCTGGCGACGGTATCGGGCCTGAAACCATGGCGGTTGCGGTGGATGCGCTAGAGGCGGTGTCGCAACGGTTCGACCTCGGTTTGCAGTTGGATCATGACGTGGCGGGCCACGATAGCCTCAAGCGTCATGGTGCGACGGTGACGCCGGCGTTGTTGGACAAAGTCCAGGCTGCTGACGGTCTGATGCTGGGTCCCATGGCCACCTACGATTTCAAAGACGAATCAAAGGGGGAAATCAATCCTTCGAAATTCTTCCGCAAAAATTTAGATCTGTACGCCAATATTCGTCCGGCCCGTACTTATGAGGGTATGCCGGCGCGGTTAGGCGAATTCGATCTGGTTGTCGTTCGTGAGAACACGGAAGGTTTTTACGCGGATCGCAATATCGAGTCGGGCGGCAGCGAGATGCTGATCACGCCGGATGTCGTCGTGTCCTTGCGCCGTATCACCCGTCAGTGCTGCGAGCGCATTGCACGCTCTGCTTTTGAGTTGGCCATGACACGCAAAAAACACGTCACGATCGTGCATAAGGCGAATGTGCTGAAGATCGGTGACGGCATGTTCATCGATACGTGTCACGAGGTGGCTAAGGCGTTTCCCGAGGTGCGCGTGGACGATGTCATTGTCGACGCGATGATGGCTCATGTGGTGCGCGCACCCGATCGTTATGACGTGATAGTGACGACCAATATGTTTGGGGATATCTTGTCTGACCTGACGGCAGAGCTTTCCGGTAGTCTAGGGTTGGGAGGGGCGTTGAATGCGGGCCAGAACTATGCCATGGGGCAAGCGGCTCACGGTTCGGCCCCGGATATTGCGGGCAAGGATCTGGCCAATCCTGCATCACAATTATTGTCGGCGGCCATGCTGTTGAATTGGTATGGCCAGCGTCAAGAGAAACAAAAATTCCTGGATGCCAGCAAAGCGATCGAAGCCGCTGTTGCCGCCAGCATTGCATCGGGCCAGTGCACGGCCGACGTGGGGGGGCAATTAGGTACGCGTGCGGCAGGCAAGGCGGTGCTTGATCAATTGCGGGCGGCCACCCGTTAAAAAATCTGTTTGATTGGCTTGGCGAATCGAAGCGCTGCCGTCCAAGTATTTTGAGACTCACCCATGAGCGGCGTTAATGTTGACTCGCGCAAAGCTTAAAAGGAGCACTTAATGCGTACTCTCGTGTTCATCGCGCTGGTATTTTTCGGACTCGGCACTGTGGAGCCCCTCTCCAACGCGCACGCTGCGGACTGTGCCACAGCGAGTGATCAATCAACACTGAATGAGTGTGCTAGTAAGGACTACGCGAAATCGGATGCCGAATTGAACAAACTCTATAAAGAGATCCGGGGCCGTCTGAGCGATCAACCCGATGCAGTGAAAAAGCTCGTCGCAGCGCAAAAGGCCTGGATTGTTTTCCGTGATGCCGAGTGCGATTTCTCTAGCGTTCGCTCGCAAGACGGGAGTGCCTATCCAATGCTAATCCGCATGTGTCGCGATGGGCTTACCCAAACTCGCATCAAGGACTTCAAAACCTATTTGTCTTGCGAAGAAGGCGACTTGAGTTGTCCTGTTCCACCCAAGAACTAGGAAACAGTTAAGCGCAGTCCGTCTCGAGATCGCGTTGCCGCTAAGCCTCTACGAACAGCCAGTGCGTCGGTGCGATGGCCGCGCTACTGTGCGCACCGTACGGATATACATTTTATCCAGGATGCCCAAAAACGGGACCGCGTCGCTATTTATCCCAGTCCGAATCGAGCGCGGATTTCGTTCCCGCAGTTGCGATCGCCTACCGAGTAGCGATCTCCGATTTCGGCGCATTCCTCGGCTATGGATAGGGCGAAAGTAAGCAGCGATGCATGGTCTACATCGTCGAGCCCCGCCGCATCAGCAAAAGCCGAGAGTTCATCGGCGCTTAGGCCCAGTTTTTGTGAGTTGCCATCAGTGTGATCCATTCCTCGCCTCCGCGTGCGTGGGACAGCATTCATGATCTTGGTTCTGGCGTGACTGAACTTGACTCAGTGCACACGCTTTTCGACCGTTTCGGATCAAGCCAGTATAAGGGCCCGTACGGGCCGCGCAATCAATTTGTGGGACAACACCAGAATTGCGGAGCAAAATAAAAGGCCAAATCGTGGGCGTTGTCCAGCGCGGCTGAAAAACCCGCACGATAGCGCAATATGGCCGCAAGGCGCATGCGTATCCTCGGTGCATTGACCTTTGAACGGAGATAATGATGTCCCACCCCTCGAACCACACAGCCGCGCCGGCTGAGCGCGGCCAGTGCCAGGCCATCGACCTAGTCGGCAAGATCGCGCTGATCGACGGTTACTGGCAACCGCGCGTCGTCGCCGAAATGAACGACTATCAGTTTAAAGTCGTCAAGGTCGAAGGCGAGTTCCAGTGGCACCGGCATGCCGATACTGACGAGACGTTCATTGTGCTCGAAGGCGAGTTGCGCATCGATTTTCGCGCGGGCCCATTGGGTGACGGTTCGATCGTGCTGCGCGCCGGTCAGATGGCGGTGGTGCCAAAGGGCGTCGAGCATAAGCCCTGTGCAAATGCAGAAGTGAAGATGCTGTTGATCGAGCCGCGAGGCGTGGCGAACACGGGTGACGGTCCGACGGACGAGCGTACTGTCGAGAACGATCAGTGGATTTAAGGCGTCCACTGACGCATACGTAAAAAGGGATAAAAAAAGGAATGCGAACGCGACAACAAACACGGTCCCCGTACGGCCCAAACGTTCTCCCATTTTTCCAGTCTGCCGATCGGGTTGCTGGATGAAGATGTTGCCCAATAGCCTCTCGAGCAGAATCGGTGCGTTGATGCTAGTGCTTGTTCTTGGCATGATGGGCGCCGGCGTATGGCTGGATAATGAAAAGGAACAGAAAGGCTCGCACCTGCTGGCCGGTCTGGACCTGTCCGATGGCGAGTACATACTGGTCATCCAGGATGGAACCGAGACTGAAGTCAGCACTGAGACCCATCCGGCGCAGTCAGAAAGCCGGCTTGCCACGCTGATCGATGACAGAGACGTGATTGCGAAGTATCGCGGCGCCGTCGACATCAAGTCGAGCATCGTGGAATTCCTGCCGGGCGAGGGCAGGGGGGATTACTACGTGCTGTTGTTTCGCAATGGCAGGCAGGTGGCGGGCCGTTCTGTACCCAGTGCGACGCAGATTCAAGTGCCGTCTGGCCTGCGGCAGGCCGGGCGCTTGGTGCGCGAACGCCGGTTGCAGGCCGGTTGCGACGTGTTCCTGCCGGCGCTGGAGCGTTTGCAAAGCCGCAACGTCCTGTTCCGGGACGTGAGTTCGCCAAAGCCGGGAGACTGCGACTATCCGTATTATTTCAGTCTCACCCTGCCCACGGTCGTCGTGCCGGAGGGGGAGACGTTCGATGTCGATGCTTACGCGCGGGAGCGGTTCGAGCAGATCGTGGCCAATGTGCACGGGTATGTGCTTCGATTCGTAAAGCCGGTGATTGCTGTCTCGTCACCAGGGCGGATCAGCTTGGTCGACGATCGATATCATGATCTCTCGTACAACGGAGAGCCTTTAGTGTTGACCGGTTTTACGCTCTATGACATTCGGGTGACGGTCGAGGGCGATGCGGGAGTTTATTCCGCTTTGCGCGACCTGAATCTGCACCGCTATATGGCGCCGCCGCATCGCCCGGAGCGGCTGGAGCAGGCCAAGACGCAAGCCTTGTCCCGCTTAGGCCTTGATACGATGCATGAGGAGATCATCGTGAGTTTCCAGGACAAACACGCGACGGGCTATGAATATCGGCCGGACGGCGTTTTGGGGCGGCAGTATCCGCGTGTCTATGTGGGCGATTATTGGGAGGCTGTCGTACCGTCCGCTCAATAGTGGGTCGGTACGTATCCTTGCAAACTTAGTCTAGATTTAGCAATCGAAATTGCGCCGGAGATTCTTCGAAGGCATTTGTCTTTCGTAACTGAGCAAGAAGCTTGTCCAGGTGGACGTAATCAAACTGAGCGCACCAAGTCGCCGTCTTGGATATAGCCTGAATGATCGGTTCTGTTTCTTTTCCTCGAGTGAGGGCGCGAAGACAATCGACGAATTGGGGATGAAAGAGTGTCGGTATGATGACCCGGGAGCGGCCGACTCGTGACAGCTCTGCATTCATGACTAGTCGTGATATCCGGCCATTACCATCCTCAAACGGGTGCACCTCTGCAATCAGGAAGAGGTAGTAGATGGCTCGCGCCAGGCCCTCGGGCACGCTTGGTGCCAGTCGTGAGCCTTCTATCAAGGTGCCGCATACGTGCGAGGGTCTCACAAATTCTGTCGTTCCCGCGTAATTCGTCTCAAGTTTCAGTTGCCCTGGATTAACCTCGGGGCGTCGGGCGAGCATCTGCGCGTGCCATGCTCGTAGTACTTCGACGAAGTCCTCACCCACTGGTGGTACTGACCCGCGGGTTTCGGTACGGTTCGCTAGCTCAAATACACCCAGAATATCGTGAGAGTCCTTGGGACGTTGCGCCACAATCTTGTTACGCAAAACAATATCTTCTGCTTCCTCAAGAGAAAACTTGGTGCCTTCTACGTAGTTCGAAAAATAGGACTCCAGAAACGCGAAATGGATACGCGCATCGCCCGGAGCAGCAATTTCGGGAATATCAGGAAGCACGGTCACTCGTAGTGCGGTGGCAAGCACGTCGAACAGCGCCAGACGCTCGGTGTCGATGGGCGTGCCTCGGGCAATGTTGAGCCCAGCTTTCGTCTTGAGTGCACCTTTGGAATGGGTTTTTAGCAGTGCGCCAATCATGCCATTAAGAGACTCAAAGCTTTTTTTTGCGTCTAGCGGTATCGCAAGTTCGCGTATTCGGTCTCGAATTCGGTTAAGTCCCGCTTCCTTGTTCACGTTGAGCATCGCGATGAGTCGTTCTTCCACTGCTTGTGCAGACGCTCGTGTAGCTTTGGAGCCTCGGCTCATGTTTTCGAGCAATGCTCGCTCAGGTGAGGACCAATATAGGTCCAGGGCGCCCAGGCGAAAATCGCCCGCAAGTGGTGAGGGGCCTTTTGTGAGAACCAGCACCAAACCCGGGTACTTGATGCGTCGATTAAAGCGAGTGGGGTGAGAGATGACAACCTCGTTGGACGGCGTAATTCCGCTTACAAACGCGCTAAGGTGCGAAACAACAGCGCCGGGCACAGCATGAGCGGCCAACTTTTGCCAGTTGCGTCGGACCCGACCGATGATTTCTTCTTCAGAGCCCGCCTCAACGTAGACTCCGGCAGCGATGCGAAGCAACTCTCCGCTTTTCGCGCGTCGTTGAAGTTGACGGTCTGTGACGGCATCTCCGGTTGCGAACGTGACTTCTTCGAGTGGTCGTTTTTTCGCTTTTGCAGGTAGCATATTTATCCAAAATGACGTTTTATAGCTTTTATTGTATGCATTTTGTCGTTTTTCAGCTAATTTTCATTAAATGAAGCAATGTCGTTTTCTAGCTAACGATAGGCTTTGATTGGACCCAATTGTCGTTTTTAAACTTTAAAATAGACCATATAGTCGTAAATCAGCTTCTATAGCTGCGCGTGGTGAAGTGCGTGCGTATGCCGTACCCGTGCTTGAATGGAGCCCGCCCCGAGCTTGATCGAACTGCTCGATCGGGTTATTTCGCCCTCCGAGCTGGAATCAGGGAGGTGACGGCGCAGCTTGAGTATTGTCAGGCGCGGTTGAAATAGAGCGCTGTGGGTGCAAAGGGCACTCCAGCAGGCTATCGTTAGGGAAGCCGCAACGTCTCAAGGAGCTCATATGAAATCGACCGTGCCACTTTGCCTTCTCGTTGCCGTCGTGCTGACGGCCTGCGCTGGGCCGAGAGATTCTGCGCCACTCCAGCCGAGCTCCGCCCAGCATAGTGACCAGACCGACGGGCATAATGCACGCAACGCGCTGGACTGGGCCGGCACCTACGAGGGCACGCTTCCTTGTGCCGATTGCTCAGGCATTCATACCCGCCTTGTGCTGATGCAGGATGGAACATATGAACTGCAGACCCGCTACCTAGATCGTCAGTCGCACCCAACCGCAGTGAGCGGCACCTTCACGTGGCAGCCTGATGGAAGCACTATTCTGCTTGACATGTCGGGTGACGAGCAGCGCTACTTTGTGTCCGAGGGACGGCTGATCATGCTGTACCAGGATGGCACGCGACCCACCGGGCCGTTGGCGCAGCACTACGAGCTGAAGCAGGTGAGCGAGCAAAAATAACGGGTGACCCTGCCTCGTTTCCACGTACATCAAAAAGTTGTCAACTTTGAAAGTACGGAAAATCGAAATGAAAGACAGCAGTTTGCCTAAGAGGCAGTACACAGAGGAATTCAAGGCTGAAGCGGTCAGGCTCGCGGGCTCGGTAGGCAGTCATGAGGCGGCACGACGTCTGGGCTTCCGGTGGCGACCGTGGGCAATTGGGTGCGTCGTCATCGGGCCGTAAGCGAGAGTGGCAGCGGGTTGCCCGCAGCCATTGTGCCGGAGGTTGCTACGCGGCGCCCGGTGAGTGAGTTGGAAGCTGAGAACAGCCGCCTGCGCAGGGAACTAGCCGAAGCGAAGCAGGATGTAGAAATCCTAAAAAAAGCGACGGCGTACTTCGCCAGAGGGTCGCGATGAGGTACGCCTGGATCGACGCGCATCGCGATCAATACACCGTCAGCCGATTGTGCCGCGTGCTGAGCGTATCTCGCAGCGGCTATTGTCAATGGCGGGTGCGTACGCCAAGTGCTCGGGATCTGGCCAACCAGGCCCTGGACGCCAGGGTGGCTACCATTCACAGCGCGAGTCGGCGCAGTTACGGTCGTGCTCGCATCGTACAGACGCTGCGCCATCAGGGTGAGACGGTCAGCGCTGAACGGGTACGTAAAAGTCTGCGGCGTCAGGGCCTGCGCCCGGTATATCGCAGGCCGTTCGTGGTGACCACAGACTCTGCCCATCATCTGCCGGTGGCGCCCAATCTACTCAATAGGCGTTTCGATGGTTGGCAAGCCGATCAAGCTTGGGTGGCTGACATAACCTACGTGTCCACCGGTGAAGGCTGGCTATACTTGGCGGCGGTCATGGATCTTGCTGGCCGACGTGTCGTGGGATGGTCGATGTCCGACAGCATTGACGCCAACTTGGTGTGTTCTGCTCTGCGATCGGCATGGGGGCAGCGCAGGCCTGCCACGGGCTTGTTGGTCCACACCGATCGCGGTGTCCAGTACGCCAGTGGGCAGTACCGGGCGTTGGCGGCCAACATGGGGATCACGATGTCCATGAGCAGAAGGGCCAACGCTTGGGACAACGCGGCGATGGAGAGCTTCTTCAAAACGCTGAAAGTCGAGCGCGTCAACCAAGTTCGCTACGATACGCGGGCTCAGGCTAGGTTGGACATCGTTAACTGGATCGAGGGCTGGTACAACCGCCAGCGCCTGCATTCGGCCAACGACTTCCTCGCCCAGGTGGCATGGGAGATCGCCAACCGAGCTGTATGACTTGCTGTACGTGGAAACGAGGCAGGGTCACCGACAAGTTTGGATGAAATAGCATTTTTTCAGAAAAATTTACCAGCGATTCATGTTGCCATCTAAGGTGCCCGAAGAAACGGGGCAAGGCCAGCTTAATCCAGCTTCACATTCGCGCGTTCAACTACCTCGCGCCAAGCCGGAATTTCCTGGGCCATGAGATCGCTCAGTTCTTGTGGCGTGGACGACTGAATCAACAAGCCTTCTTCGGCATAGCGTTTCTTGAAATTGGGGTCGTCCAGGGCCTTTGCCAGCATGGTGTGCAGCTTCTTGGTCACGTCGTCCGGGATGCCCTTGGGGCCCACTACGGCATACCACGTCGTGGCCTCAAGGCCAGGGATGCCCTGTTCGGCAGCGGTCGAGACGTCCGGAATTACCTCGAGCCGCTGGCTGCCCGTAATGCCCAACGCCTTTACCTGTCCGGCGCGCAACTGCTGCAGAATTTCGGAAACTTGGGTTACGCCCAGCTGCAGTTCGTCAGCCATGACAGCGACCAGAACCGGGGCGCTGCCCTTGTACGGCACGTGCACAATGGCGTTGTCGACCTGCTTGTTTAGCAGTTCGCCCGTCAAGTGCGTGATGCTGCCCGCGCCCGACGAGCCGTAGTTCAAGTCTTTCAGGTTCTTGGTGTTGTTGACCAGATCGCGCAACGTGTTGGCTTCAAGCTTGGGCGATGCCGCGAACACCAATGGGCTGCGGCCTACCAGCGTCAATGGTGTGAAGTCTTTGAGCGGATCATATGTCAGCTTCGTGTATAGGCTGGGGGCGGTAGCCAGCGTCGAGACATTGCCGAGCAACAGCGTATAGCCATCGGGAGCCGACCGCGCCACGCTTGCCGTGCCGATCGTACCGCCGGCGCCGGCGCGGTTTTCGACGACGACGGTCTGCGCCGTTTGTTCGCCCAGCGTATTGGCAAGCGCCCGGGCCAGTGTGTCGGCCGCGCCTCCCGGTGCGAATGGGACTACCAGGCGAATCGGCTGGCTCGGAAAGTTGGATTGGGCAGAGCCGGGCGCGGCCAATGCCGCGGACGCGAGGATGGCGGACGCGATGAGTCCGCCAGCGCGCTTCAGATTTTTGATCATGGTGTCTTTCTCTTTTCTAGTGGTGGTTATTTAGCAGGCCTGTCGTTAGTTGAGGGATGCGTGGCGAGCCAGTGCCGGGCGATGTCTTCGCGTCTGCATACCCAAACTTGCGAATGCTTCGCGACGTGCGCCAGGAAGCGCTTGAGGCCGGCTGCGCGGCCCGGATGTCCCGCTAGCCTGAGATGCAGGCCCACGGACATCATCCGAGGCTGCGTTTCGCCTTCGGCGTACAACATGTCGAACGCGTCACGCAGATAATTGAAAAAGTCGTCACCCGTGGCCATGCCGCCCCGGATGAACTTCGCGTCGTTATTCACAAGCCCGTACGGAATGACCAAGCGAGAGGCGCCATTGACCTGGACGTAATAGGGCAGCTCATCGTTGTAGGCGTCCGAGTCGTACAGGAAACCGCCATGTTCGGCGACCAACCTGCGCGTGTTCAGGCTGGGGCCGTAGCGGCAATACCAGCCGGCGGGGCGTTTGCCAGTGGTGCGTGATATGGACTCGAACGCGAGGCCGATGCGTTGGCGCTCTTCTTCTTCGCTGAGGTTCTGGTGGCGTTCCCACCGCCAGCCGTGTGCGCACACATCCCAATCTTTATTCTTTACGGCTTCGCATACCGCGGGGTTACGCTCCAGGGCCAAGCCGCAAGCGAACAGCGTGGCGGTAAACCCATGCTCTTCCAACAGGCGGGCGATACGCCAGAAGCCAATGCGGCTACCGTATTCGAACATCGATTCCGCCGCCAGATCGCGGCCGGTAAACTCGCCGGCGCCGCCTTCGGTCAAGCCTGTCTCCGATGCCGGGTCGCCATCCAGAATCGAAGGCTCCGATCCTTCTTCGTAGTTGATGCAAAAGTTCAACGCCAGGCGAGCTCCACCTGGCCAGTGTGGGTTGGGCAACATGGGGCCATAGCCCACAAAATCACGAGGATGCTGATCGATCATGAGAGCGCCCCTTCTCGGTTTCTATGCATAGTGGACTAGCACCCGGCTGGATGCCGGCAAATCCAGGAATTGGTCGTTACCGTGTTCGGCCATGCCCATGAACACGGCAAACTGCGCGGGTGCCTGCAGCACGGTCAGCCCGTGGTGCCACACGCCGCGCCCATAGCACACACCTTGTGCTGGCGAAGCGATAAATGCTTCCAACGCGTGCGCATCCGGTTGGCCGTCAACCAGGGAGGGTGCGACCACCACTAGATAAGAGGTATGGGTCAGCGGAATAAACGTCTGCGCGGAATAGGGATGGCGCTCCAGCGCGCTGATCAGCAGAGGGGACTGCCCCTGTGCATCAACTTGCGAGACCCAGAATCTGTTCGCACTGACCTGGCGGGAATGATCGAATGCCGATGCCACAAAATGGCGGCGTTCCGAACCGGCGTGCTCGATGACTTCTCCATAGGGGGCAAAGCTCTCTGACGTTAATGGGCGCGCGGGAATAGACCGGGCGCCAGTGTGTGCGGGTGAGTTCATTGATGCAGATAGCCTAGTGAGCCCAGATAAGCCTGGCGGACATTGGTCAGGTGCGCGTGCATTGCCGCGCGCGCGGCCTCTGCGTTGCCCGCTTCCAGCGCATCGAGTATGGTCATGTGTTCTTCGCGCGCCTTGATCTGGCGTTGTTCTAGGCGTTCAACGTTGCACAGGCGCACGCGCAGCCTGGCGTCGGAAATAAGCGCCGCCATCGTCCGGTTGCCGCAGTGTTCGGCAATCAGTTCGTGCAACATGTTGTCTGCTGACCAATCCTGCTGCCGCGTAACCGCCGCGCTATGCAGAATGGTTTCGAGTTCCTGGCGCAGCGCCACCAGCTTTGAGGACGGGATGCGGCCGGCCGCCAATGCCGCCGCCTCGGATTCCAGCACGAGGCGCACGTGCAGCAGTTCCAGCAGTTCGGCGGTGCCGAAGGCCTTCACGATGATCGATCCATTCGACAGGCGAGCCACGATGCCTTCGCCCAGCAAGCGATTGAACGCTGCGCGCAGCGGCGTGCGCGACACGCCCAGGTCTGCCGCTAGCCGCCGTTCTTCGAGCACTTCGCCCGGGCCGATTTCCCGCGAAACGATCTTGGCGAGTAGGTGCTTGTAACTGCGCTCGTGAGCGCTGTCAGATGTGAGTTCCACTGAATCCATACTGTTGTATCCCATTGGGATCCCAATCGTACACCAATATGGCGTCAAAATCCTGGTGTTTCCGCCTGACGTGATGCTGGCCTAGGTTCTGAATTCAGTCATCGGTTTGTCTTCTGGCGTCGTCACGGTGCATTGTGGAAGGACAATTCCAGTCCAACACGTTGGCCACGGTGCACGCGACTGACGGCGTGCTTCAGATTGACTCGGTAATAGCCTTTGCTACCCTTGAAAGGACGTTGTGCAGTGCTGATGATGGCGGCATCTCCCCGCTTGAGCGGGAGCACCATGGGGCGCGACTGCATACGTGGGCGTTGCTCGATCATGACGAACTCACCGCCCTCGAAATCTTGTCCCGGCTCGGTCAGCAGGGCCACGATCTGTAGTGGGAAGACGTATTCGCCTTCGCTGCGTTGATGCAAGGCCAAATAGTCCGCTACGCCCAGTCGATTCAGGTGCGAGAGCATCCGAGCTTGACCTGCCTCGCGATTACGTTGAAGAAAGGTGTCGAGCTCAGTCGGATAGCGGTACACGACATCCAGCATTTCGTTCCAACGATTCGCGATGGGCGCCAGGTGGCGATAGAAATCGGTACGCCAGCCCTGCAGCGGTGCCGGCAGTTGATCACCCAAATAGAATAGATCGCCGCGCCCCAGATCGCTCGAAGCGAGCGATACGCGACGTATTGCGTCTACATCCGCGCTAACTTGCCTGGCCAGCAATTTCGCCTGCTCGCCAGGCAGTATCCCTGGCAGCAAGGCGTAGCCTACGATATCGAGTTGCCTGGCGGTGTCTGTCCAGTTCAGGTGGTTAATTAATTGGGGTGAGGAAGTCATGAGTTAGGACCTGTTCAAGCCTGGATCTCACGCCGGAGCAATCCATGCTTGCGATTCACGCCCCAGCGGGAGCCGTGCCGCTCGGTTGTCCCGCCCAATGCGCCGCAATTGGTCAGGGCTACGGGCACGGTGAAGCCGCCCGGGGTCACCATGTGGCGAAATGGATCTGAACGGGCATCGAAGAAAAGATCAGGATTCATGTCTTTCTGTTCCCTAGCGCGCGTCGTGGAATATCAATCCCACTGTGTGTCGCTTGCCACTGTGCAAGCGGCTGACGCCATGGCGTATGGAGACTTTGCGCATGCCTGCGCGCTTTCCGGCGGCGGGCCGATGATTAACCGTGAAAACCACCGCATCGCCTTGCCGCAGCGCCACGACATAAGCACGCTGGCTTTTTGTTGCGGTCTCTGTCATGACGAATTCGCCACCGGTGAAGTCCTTGCCGGGCTCCGAGAGCAGGATAGCGACCTGCAATGGGAATACATGTTCTCCGTACAAATCCTGGTGAAGGCAGTTGTAGTCGCCTGGACCGTACTGAAGAATGAGCGGCGTTGGGCGTATCTGGCCTGCTGCGTGGCATCGCCCCAGGAACGCGTCTAGCGTATCCGGATAGTGCACGCTGATGTCCAGTTGGCGGTTCCAGCGATTCGCAATCGGCGCCAATCGTGAAAACAACGCATGACGCAGTTGATCGAGCAGCGGCGGCAACGGGTAGGCGAAATACTTGTATTCACCACGGCCAAATCCATGACGAGCCATCACGATGCGGCTGCGGTAGCCTTCTTCCCGGGAGTAAAGGGCCGTAAACTCCTTGCATTGCGTCACCGACAGCAGACCGGGCAGCACCGCGTTGCCGTGGCCATCGAGTGATTGCTCGATGGCGCTCCAGTCAAAGGAATCGGGCAGCGAAGGCTCCGTACGCTTTGCCTGTGCTTTCATTGTTCGGATTCCTCAGCCAGCAAGGCTCTCTTGCGCTCCGCACCCCAGCGATAGCCCCATAGTGTGCTGCCGCTTAGCACCACACGGTGGCTGGGGATGGCGATGGCGTAACGAATGGGCCTTTGAACTTTGCTTCCAGAGGCGCGAAAGTTGTACTTGAATGCAGAAATGGACGTGTTCATGGCGCATCACTCAACGAAATCGGAGGATTTGGCCAGTGTAGGTATCCCACGGCTTATTGAAACTCCGATCTTTGCGCTTGAATTCCGGTCAAACCTGCCTATCTGGTAGAGCCGGATGATGATCGCAATCATCATTTGGCGTTCGGACGTCATTGCCCGAAACTTAGCCCTTCACTGGGCCGTTTCCTCTGAATAGTGTTCGCCGATACGTTCGTTGTACGCAGCCGGGATTGACACCTACAACGTCAATCGTCACGTCAAAGCACATACCACGCCGTCAAAGCCGCGATGGGCAGATCAATGCCTCTTCATCGCTCATCCCGGAGGAGCGCACACCGTCAATTTTCTCCAAGCCAGAACCATAGTGCGGCACCGATGGCCAGCCATAGTGCGATGATCACTGCGCCGCCTACTATGCTACGCGGCTTGGAACCCTTGTCGTGTATCCACCGGTCTGCCAATTTTCTAGATTCCGCAAGGACATCTGAGGGTAATAGCCAGATCGCTAGCCAGATTAGGACAGGCAGTAAGAGCACGTCATCAACATAGCCTAAAACCGGGATGAAATCGGGAATGAGATCAATGGGGCTAAGGGCGTAGCCCACCACGAACAGCCCAAGCGCTTTCGCGTACCAAGGTGTTCGCGGGCTCTTTACTGCGAACCATAGCGTCACCCCATCTCGCTTGATGCGCTTGGCCCAGGCTTTCAGCGTGGCCCCAGCTTTCATGATTTTCATCAATGCTTTTTCGAATCCGGCAAAGCGCATGCTGCGCTTTTAAAACACAAAATTCTTGTAGCGTTCGATGTATTCACGCGCACTGCGATTGAGTATCCGTGCGCATGCTTCGGCTTTGTCTGCGTCACCCTGCACAATGGCCGACACGATGGCCCGGTATTGCTTGACGCCTTCCTGGGCACGCCCAGGCAAAAGCGCGACGCGCCGGATGGTCACCGCCGTTCGGTCGTGCAGGCGATCGATCATGTCGCTTAATACCGGATTATTGGCCGCCTCCTTGATGCGGCGTCGAAATGCTTCGATCGTCGCGATGTGACTGTCGATGTCGCCATTCTTCAGGCTGGCCTCGAAAGGTTCGCCAAACTGGGCCTCGATGTCGCGCCATTGATCGGCCGTCGTGTTTTGTGTAGCCAGTCGAACGGCCAACCCATCGAGCACTTCGCGAATCTCGTACAAATGATAGGTGGACGCCATATCGACTGCCGCAATCACCGCACCCTTGTTGGGAATGCGCACAATCAAACCCCGATCTTCTAGCGTGGCCAGGGCTTCTCGGGCTTTGGCGCGCGGGATGTCATAGGTCAGCGCGATTTCTTCTTCCGGGATGTGCGCTCCCGGTAGCAAGATCTGGGTGGCGATCTTTTGGCGTAACTCTGCAACGATATCTGCGGTAGTTAACTTCTTAGCCGACGTCGTTTTTTTGGCGGATTTAGCGGTCATGAATTAAGATCTTTTTGAATCAGATGAAGCAGTATTGCACACTGTATTGTATGCAATACTGCATGTCATCAAGCCTGCGTCTGAAATCAGTCGCTGTGCGCCTGGTTGCCCAGAATGTCTTCCACGCAGCGCGCGAAATAAAGCAGCCGTGCGTCTTCCTTCAGGTTGCCTACCAATTGCAATCCCAAGGGCAAGCCATTCGGTCCACGAGCGACGGGCAACGTCACCGCAGGATTGTGAAGGAGCGACCAGATGCGGATGAATGCCGAACTGCCGGTCGAGCTCGCATCCGGCGCTTCGTCCAGCGTTGCGGGCATAGCGAGCACGTCTACACCTCGCATCAGATCGTGGAAGGCAAGGCGACACGTGTCTGCTGCGTCCAGGGCTGCGGCATAGTCCTGAGCGCAATAGGTTTCCCCCAATGCCAGATAGGCCAACAATTCCGGGTCGCAAAGCGCGGCGTAATCGCGTTTGATGGCTGCGTACTCACGTGCCAGGTCGTAGGCCATGATGACGTCCTGCGCGTCACCCATGGTTTCGAATAGCGCTGGCGGATTCAACTCGACGATGCGTGCACCGGCCTGTCCGAGCGCGCTCAGATTCGAATCGAACAATGTCTGCACGCAAGGTTGTGCCTCGTCCCAATGACGGGTGCGCCATACGCCGACAGTGAAATCCCGACGCAGTGGCGCATCCGAATCGAATCGCGGATCGGACATAAATCCACGCATGAACATCGTTGCGTCCTCGACCGAGCGGCAAATCGGTCCGATCACGTCCAACGGGCGCGAATATCGCCGTATGCCGTGATAAGGAATGGCATCCAGCGTCGGTTTGAAACCTACGGCGCCGCAAAACGTCGATGGCCGCAAAATGGATCCCGCGGTCTGGGTACCAATCGAGATCGGCGTCATGAAGTCGGCGACGGCAGCCGCTGAACCGGCAGATGATGCCGCCGGCGAGCGCGTCAGGTCATGCGGGTTGCGGCATGGCCCCGGCAGCATGATCGCGTGGCGCGACACGGTGTTTTTGCCTAGCAGGTTAAAGCCCAATGCACGGGCCATGGTCACGACGGGTGCATCGAGCTCAGGTTTGTGACCATGAAAAATTTCAGGCTCTCCCCACTCTGTCGGCATATCAGCGGTATCGATTGTGTCTTTGATGCCAAGCGGTACGCCATCGAACATATTGCGCCGCCCCTCACGGTCCACGTTTCTCGCGCGAGCCAGCGCCTGGTTTGCTGCGACGTGAACCCATGCGTGAACGGCATCGTTGCGCGCATCGATGCGTGCCAGGCAAGCCTCGGTCCAGGCGAGCGCAGACAGCTCGCCAGAGTCTAGTTTGCGCAGGCCCTGCGCCATCGTCAGCCGAGCAATGGCATCTGGCGCGGGGCGCCTCACGGCGGCCGGCGGTTGTGTGATTGCAATCATTGCGGTGCTCCGGTGTCGTTGCGGGCATCGTGCTTGGCACGCCCGAGATAAAGGTCGGCCATTTTCTCGTTGGCTAAAAGATTTGCACCGGTATCGGTCAGCATGATTCGCCCGGTGTCCAGGATGTAACCTCGATCGCTGAACGCGAGCGCCTGGCGTGCCCGCTGTTCGACCATCAGTACCGCCACGCCCAGCTCGGGCAGGCGACGTGTGGCGGCAAACACCTGGTCGGTCAGCGCCGGCGACAGCGCTGCCGATGGCTCGTCAAGCAGCATCAAACGTGGCGATCCCATCAACGCTCGCGCGAAAGCAAGCTGTTGCCGTTCTCCGCCCGACAGGTTCTCAGCCGCCGTACGGCGGCGCTCTGCGAGCGCAGGAAAGATCTCGAACATATCGCGGATGCGCTGAGCGGGCTTTTTGACATGCTCGACCACCTGGAGATTTTCCAGAACGGTCAACGCACCAAATACGTTATGCACCTGCGGCACATACGCTACGCCATGTTTGACCCGCGCCTCGATGGGCAATCGCAGCAGATCCTGACCCTCGAACAGGATTTTTCCCGACACGCGAGGCAACAAACCCATGATCGCCTTTATCAAGGTCGACTTGCCTGCGCCATTGGTCCCGGCGATGGTGACGATCTCGCGCGTCTGCACGTGCATATCGATTTCCGTCACGATGTCGACTTCGCCGTATCCGCCTGAGACGCCCTGCAACGTCAGCACTGTCATACCACGCCTCCCATGTAAGCTTCACGTACCCCGGCGTTAGCCAAGACTTCGTTGGGTGTGCCTTCTGCAATCACTCGACCACGATCCATCGCATACATCTTGGGCACGATACGCGAGAGTTCGTCCAGGTTGTGTTCGATAATCAGAATCGACATACCACGTGCATTTAGGGCGACGATGCGTTCAGATAACTCGCCGATCAGTACAGGGTTGACACCTGCGAAGGGCTCGTCGAGCATGATGGCCTTAGGATCAAGCATCAAAAGCCGCCCCAATTCCAACAGCTTTTTCTGTCCACCCGACAGGCGCCCGGCACGCTCGTCGGCCACACGCTCCAGATTCAGAAAGGAGAGCAACTGACGCGCCTTCTCACCTGTCTCTTTCTCTTGACGTGCTACGCGGCCACGTGCGAATACCAGCGCGCTGAGCTTTTCGCCCGCTTGTGCAGGTGCGGCCGCCATCAAGTTGTCAAAGACAGTTAGTTGAGAGAATTCGCGCGGCACTTGGAATGTACGGGCCAGGCCACGTTGCACGCGCTTCTCCACCGCCAGCTGGGTAATGTCTTCACCCGCGAAGGTGACGCTGCCTTTCAGGGGGGCGATATAGCCTGAGATAGTCGAGAACAGCGTGCTTTTTCCTGCACCATTCGTGCCGATCAAGCCCACCAGTCCGCCCTGCGGCAAGGTCAACGATACGCCTTCAAGCACTTTGAAATTGCCAAAGCCTGCTCCGATATTCGACACAGAAAGTAGCGCTGTCATTTCTTCACCGTTTTACGTTCGCCGAACAGCCCTTCGGGGCGATACAGCATGGTGCAGATCAACGCCATGCCAATGATCCAGAAGCGAACGCTAGACAGTTGCACTTCTGAGACGCCTGGAAAGATTTCTCGCAGAAAGCGCGAGCCTTCCAGAAAGCCGACCAGCATGACCGTCCCCACGACGACACCGCTCAGGCGGTTTACGCCTCCCATGATGATGGCCATCCAGACATAGAACGTAATCAGTGGTACGAACTGCTCGGGACTGATGAAGGTTAGGTAGTGCGCCTGGAACGCACCCGCAAGCCCCGCCAGTGCCGCGCCAATCGCAAGTGATCGGGTCTTGAATCGCGCGGGATCTTTGCCCAGTGCGCGCACGGCTACCTCGTTATCGCGTATGGCGCCGATCACCCGGCCAAAGGGGCTTTTGATGATGCCCTTGATGCCTGCGAACACGATGATGTTGACGATGACCAACGTCGCCAGAATCCAGAGGTCTGCCGACGGGCCATTACCGAACAAACGCGGAATGCCTGGTATGCCATGCACGCCATGCGTGAGCCATTCCTCCTTCTGTAGCATCATTCGAACGGATTCAGAGAACCCCAACGTAACGATTGCCAGATAGTCTCCCCGAAGCCGCAGTGCGATCATTCCCAGTGGAAACGCGAACACCGCTGCGAAAGCAGTAGCCGCCACCATGCAGATCAGAATCGGCACACCTTGCATGGCCAGCAACGCCGACGTATAAGCGCCGATAGCGAAAAACCCGACGTGTCCAAAGTTGATCAGACCCGTAAACCCATACTGTAGCGATAACCCGCCCGCCAGCAGCATATAGATCAGGATGGTGATTGAAATCGTGACGATATAGCCTTCCATGATGCTTACCTCGCAGCCTGAATTCGACCAAAGATGCCCTGAGGACGCAGCAACAGCACGCACAGCAGAACTAGAAACGCCATCACGATTTTGTAGGCGGGCCCGACATACAGTGATCCGATTTCCTGAGAAATACCGAACACGAGGATGCCGACCACCGCACCGACGGGCGTGCCGATACCCCCCAGAATGACCGCAGCGAAGATCGTCAACAGCAGTTCGAAACCGAGCTCAGGGATTACTACCGCCTTGACGCCCAGCAAAAACCCGCCCAACCCGCAAAAAATGCCGACGATGGCCCACAGCAGCACCATCACCCGCCTCGCGTTGATGCCGCTTGCACTTGCCAGCTCGGGATTGTCTGCGACGGCACGCATGCGACGACCCATGGGCGTGAAGCGCATCAGCATGAACACCAGCGCTAGCGCCGCGATTGCAGTCACTGCGATATAGGCATCGGTAGGCAGGATGCGGATGCCGTTGAAGTTCCATGCCCGGACCAGTGGCGCCTCGATGTTGTACTGATAATGTCCCGCAAAGAATGTGATGGTGCTGCGCACGGCAAACGCCACCCCAATCGACGCAATCAATCGACTGACGAGTGGTCGCTTGGCCAAAACACGAAACACCCAGAAATAAAAGAACAACGACACGACGCCGACGGTTAGCGACGCGAACACGCCGCTGGCCGCCAGCGACAGACCGCCAAAGGTCTGTGCTGCCACTGCGGCGTAGGCACCCAACGTCATATAGTCGCCGGTTGCCACGTTCGGGAATCGAGCTATGCCGAACACCAGCGTCACCGCCAGTGCCGGCAGGGCCAACAGCAGGCCGAGCACGGTGCCGTTGATTCCCGCATTTACTATCGAAAGCCAATCCATGGCGGTCTCCTGATTCGGCTCAGATCGTGCCGGAAATGACTTCCTTGGCGACCAGCTTGCCGCCCAGAATCTCGAACACACCAAAGTCGGGCACTGCATCTCCCGCGGGACCAAACTCCAGCGTTGACGACGCGCCGTCATAATCGACCTTCTCGCCCTTGCGTAGCAGGTCACGCCCTTGCGAGAAGCTGGTGACCTTCGTCCCCGGCGCATTGCTGACCGTGCGCATCTTGGTGTTGATTTTTTTCAGATCAGCGTTGGGGCCCGCTGCTTCGACTGCTAGCGCATAGCTGATGATCATGTCGTAACACTCGGCAGCAAACACGTCGGACTCGCGTCCGGTCAATTTCCGGAATGCGGCATCAAAGTGCTGGAACGTTGGGTGATTAGTGGCAGCCACGTTGGACACAGCAATGATTCCTTCGGTCGCCTCGGCGCCAAGCGCCTTGATCAGATTCTCGTTGGCAGACCACCCTGGCATGATGAATTTGCAGGGCTGGCCGTTCTGATACCACTCCTTGAGGATGATGGTGGCGTCTGGCGTATACGAGCTCAGTGCGATGACGTCAGGTTTGGACGCGAGGACCCGGCCAAGCTCCGTCCGGTACGTGGTTTGGTTAGGCTCGTAGACGACGTGGGCCACCACTTTGCCGCCGCCTTCTTCCCAGGACTTGCGAAAATAATTGGCCTGTCCCACGAAGGTCGAGTTGTTAAACGCCATCACAGCCGGGTTCTTGAACCCGCGCTGCCGGGCAATCTGGGCAAACGCCTTGCCGAACACATCATTGGCCGCCTGGTACTGCCATACCAGATCAAGCTTGTCTTCGGTTTTCAGATCGGGCGATCCGCAGGTGTTGAGCATCATGATGCCAGCGCCATTGGTAATCGGCAGAATCGCGAGCGCCACCGATGAGGACCAAACGCCCGCAATCAGATCAACTTTTGAGATGTCGACGAGTTTACGAGCCGCTAGTACGGCAGCATCGGGACGCGTCTGATCGTCTTCGTTGAATAGTTGCAGTGGGCGCCCGCCTGCGCCGCCGGCAGCGTTCACTTCGTCCACGGCTAGGCGCATTGCCTGAAGCATTCCCGGGCCATACACCCCCCCGGTGCCCGTCATGGACGTTAAGGCGCCGATTCTGATGGGTTCGCCCTTGGGCGTACCAGCCTGCGCGCGGGCCCAAAAGGGCAACACGCTTGCAGCACCTGCGGCGACACTGGCCAATGTGAATTGCCTGCGTCCGGTATTAATGATCTGGCTCATGGTGACTTCCCCTTGTTTTCGTCATGTGACGTCGTTGATATCGCCCAGGTCGTTCAGATTTACTGCACGACACCTCGAGCGCGCATCGCTGCAATCCGTTCCGAATCTACCCCGAACGCCTGCAGCACGGCGTCGGTGTCTTGCCCAAAAGTGGGTGCCGCCTTGCGAATCTGCCCCGGGGTGGCCGAGAATTTCGTCGGAATACCAATCGTATTCATGGGGCCGATCGTAGGATGGTCGACCGAAACGATCATGTCTCGCGCGAGGTAATGCGGGTCTTTCATTGCCTGCCCGAAATCGTTGACCGGGCCGCAGGGCACACCGGCAGCCTCGCAGCGATCGATCCACGTTGTGGCATTGGCCGATGAAAAAGCTGCCTCCAGAATCGCTTCGAGCGCGTCGACGTTCGTGAGCCGATCGGAGTTGGTCACGAAACGTGGGTCGGTGATCAGATCGGGGCGATCAAGCACGGTGACGCAGAGCTTCTCCCACGTGCGCTGATTGGCTGCGCCAATCATGATGTAGCCATCTGCGGTGTTGACCGCCTGGTAGGGGGCTGAAACGCGATGGCGACTGCCCGTAGCTTGAGCCACCGTACCGTCTGCGAAATACGCCGCCGCTTCCCACACGAACCAAGGCAGCCCGCATTCGGCCAGGGAAATATCCAGGAACTGGCCCTCGCCAGTACGTTGCTGATGCATGCAGGCGGCGAGAATGGCGTAGGTCGCCGTCAGGCCAGCGCCCACATCGTAGATCGCAATGCCCGACTTTAGCGGCCGCCCGTCTTTCTCGCCTGTCATCGACATAATGCCGCTCATGCCTTGCGCCACCAGATCGAAGCCACCTTTCTTGTAGTAAGGCCCGGTCTGTCCGAAGCCGGATATAGAGCAATACACCAGACGGGGATTCAAAGCACTGAGGGTCTCGTAATCGATACCCAGTGACTTGGTCACGCCAACGCGGTAGTTCTCGACGAACACGTCTGCCCATTTGGCCAGCTCGTAGAACACCTCGCGTGCCTCCGGATCTTTCAGATTGAGCGCGATGCCCCGCTTGTTGCGGTTGATCTGCGCAAAGCAGGTCGACTCACCATTGATGTAAGGCCCCATCTCGCGCGAGTCGTCTCCGGTGCCTGCTTTCTCGACCTTGATGACGTCGGCGCCCAGGTCGGCAAGCACCATGGTGCAGTACGGCCCCGCCATGATTTGCGAGACATCCAGAATTTTCAAACCATGTAGAGGTGTTTTTTGGGTGTCCATGCTTTTATCCTTATGAGCCTAGCGGCCTTCGAAAACGGGACGTTGTTTGTTGGCGAACGCCAGAGTGCCGTTGCGATAGTCCTGAGTGTCAAAGCACGCGTAGGCTTCATCACGCTCGGCTGATGTAAGAGGCAGACCGGAGCGCAGACGCCGCACGAACTTTTTGTGCCAGCGATTGACCAGCGGCGCACCTTCTGCGATGCGCGTGGCCACCTCGTAGGCGTCATCAAGGACACGGGCATCGTCGGCCAGGCGCGTGACAAATCCCTTTTGCAGTGCCTCGTCCGCACCAAAGATATGACCCTGCAAGAGTGCTTCCAGCGCGACGGTGTGACCGACCACGCCAATCAAGTCGGCCAGCTCCTCGTGATCGACACACAAACCGATTCGATTGATGGGCAGGCCGAATCGCGCACTTCGAGCGGCAATGCGCACGTCGCAATTCAATGCAATTTCCAGTCCTCCACCCACGCATGGACCCTCAATGCAAGCCACAGTGGGATGCCGCGTGTTTTTCAGGGTGTTGGTCATATCTAATGTGAAACGCGCGTACTCGCGGGCCTGCTCGATATTCGAGCGACTGGTATCGAAGCCCCCTATGTCGCTCCCCGCGCAGAATGCACCGCCTTCCCCTCGCACTACGATGCAACGAACGTCATCGTCGGCGTCCAGCAATGCCACGGCAGCACCGAAGTTGCGGTACATCTCCATGGTGAAGGCGTTGCGCTTGGCAGGCCGATCCATGATGACGGTATGCACGCCGTTTTCGTGGGTGACGCGGATACTCATGCTCAATCTCCCAGCGTGAGCTTGGTGCCCACCAGCACAGCCCGTCCGTCGAGCTCGAGCGTGGCGTCGGTCACTATGGTGTCGTAGTGCGCGGCTGCTTTGACGGTACCGCCGATGTAGACGCTTGTTCCCAAAGCGAGCTGAATCGCGCCGTAGACGCTTTCGTCTGAGAGCATCGTGCCATCAATGCTGCAGCATGGGTTCATGCCCACGCCTAGTTCGCCGAGGTTGTAGACGTTGGGATCGTTAAAGCTCGCCAGGAGGCGACTGAATTTTTCGGCCAAATCGCCGCCGGTGATAGACACCGCCATGCCGTCTTTCATTTCGATGCGTACAGGCTCGTCGCGCACGACCCCCACGCCTGGAATACTGGCATTGACTACGATGATGCCGTTGGCCGTTCCCTCCACCGGGGCCAAGCTGGACTCCAGGCAATAGCCTGCCGAAATATCGATGGTGTTGGCAAAGCCATGCAGTGCGCGACCACGTCGCCCGAGCACGCTCATGGTGACATCAGTGCCAGCGGCAGACGTCACTCGTGCCTGGCTGGCTTGAGTGAAGGCATCGGCCAGACCTTCGATTTCGATACGCAAAGCGTCGAAATCCGCGTTCCAGCCTGCTGCGACGAAGAAATCGGCCGCGTCGGACTCGGGCAACACAATCACGCCCACTCCGTTGCGCGTTGCCTGCTGGCGCGCCTCGGTGTGTGCGGCATTGGCTCGGGTCAGTGCAATGACGAGATTCGATGCGCGCATGGCCTGGGCCACGGTCTCGGAGAACTGTGTGCCGTGATGCGTGCTGCCGGCGATCTGAAGCAGATGCGCCCGCGCGCCCGCCTCCTGCAAAGCGATCGCAAGGGGCTCGACGTTGTGCGTCGTGTAGTAGTCATATAGCACCAGCACTTCCATGCCGGGCTTGACTTGGCCGAGTTGCGTGACGACTTTGCGCGCGTTCGGGAGTTTCAATAAGGTGTGCATCGTGGGCTCAGGCGGTGAGATGTTCAGGGTGGCCGACCACCTCGGCGATAGCGTCGCCCAGAATGTCTAGACCGCGATCAATGTCATCGGCACCCGAGGACAACGGCCCGAGGAAGCGGATGATGTTGCCGCTGTATCCGGCTTTGACGAGCAGAAGCCCGCGGCGATACGCTGCGTCCACGATTTTTGCTGTCGTTGCACCGTCAGCAGCCTTGGAGTCGCGATCACTGACGATATCCATCGCCACCATAGCGCCCAGGCCACGCACGTCGCCCACTATGTCAAAGCGCGATTGCCACTGCAGGAACCGCTGACGGACCTGATCGCCGATGCGTGCACCGCGCGTCGCGTAATCTTCACGCTGCATGATATTGATGGTGGCCAACGCCGCAGCGCATGCCAACGGGTTCCCACCATAGGTGCCGCCTAGTCCGCCAACAATCGGGGCGTCGATCAAGTCGGCACGCCCCACCACTGCGGCGATCGGCATACCGCCACCCATGGATTTTGCCAGGGTGTAGATATCAGCCTCGATGCCATAGTGCTCTGTCGCAAACCATTTTCCAGTGCGGCAAAAGCCTGATTGGATTTCGTCGGCGATGAGGACGATGCCGTGCTGTGTGCAATAGTCGCGCAAGCGGGCAAAGAACACCTTCGGTACTACGTTGAAGCCTCCCTCGCCTTGCACTGGTTCAATGATCACGGCAGCGACTTGACCAGGCGTGACTTCGGTATCCAAGGTATGTTTGAAAGCGGCGAAAGCAGCCTCCACGCACTCGGCCTCACTGGCAAAGGGGCTGCGGTAGGTCGTCGGGAAAGGGACCCGATAGACCTCGGGTGCAAACGGGCCGAAACCGGCTTTGTATGCCGGCCCTTTGGCCGTGAGTGAGAGCGCCATCAAGGTGCGGCCATGAAACGCATGCTCGAACGCCACGACGGCAGGTCGACCGGTCGCTTTACGCGCAATCTTGATTGCATTTTCCACGGCTTCGGAGCCCGTGCTTTGCAGCATTGCTTTTTTGGGCCAAGCACCAGGAACGATGTCGACCAGGCGTTCGCACAGCTCGATGTATTCGGGATACATAACGATGTTGAAGCACGTGTGCAGAAAGCGATCAGCCTGCTGTTTAACGGCCTGCACGACTTCAGGATGGGCATGCCCTACATTCAAGGTGCCGATGCCCCCAGCAAAATCGATGAATCGATTGCCGTCGACATCCACCACCTCGCAGCCGCTGGCGTGCGCCGCAAATATCGGTGCGCCATTAGCCACGCCGCGCGCGACAACCGCATCGCGGCGTTGCTTCAAATCTCGGCACAAGGGGCCGGGGACAGCAAGTATCTGTTCAGACATTTGAGGACTCCACATAGATCGCGATGTGATGCACGTTAAGCGTCATTTTTCGTTGTGTCAATGGTTGTATTGTTAATAGCACGTTAGATTGAAATATTGATTGTGTACAATTATGGACAGAGTTTATGCGGCTCTTAGCCTTTTTTCTATTTTTCAATGATCGGAAATATCAGGGTTTGTCCTGATGTTTTGCCGCGCGATGCAGACGCTTTCTGCGATGCTGCTGTCGCGTAGTGCCGCGGCACTACGTAATCGGGCAGCACTATTCTCAAATGCAGTTCCATTTGGCGGTAAGGAATAGGAACGCCAGCTTGCATCCAACGCTTCAAACGCACGCGGCAGCAGGTCACTCTGGACGTTGCTCAGCGTGCTCAAATCATGCGGGCCAGCCAGATAGTCTTTGCTGGTTAGAATGTCGGTTTTCGATTTCAGGTGAATTGATGTTGAGTAAACTGATTGCTCTCGCGTTAGTCCCTTTGGCTTTGGCAGGCTGCGAGTCTTCAGACTCAGATATTCAGACGGGTAAGGCATGCCTTGGGAAGAATCAGGACACACTAGTCGAAAGCCTGGGAACTCAGTGTCAAAAGGGCGACACCATAGGGACGAAGAATCCGGCTTTATTTTGTGACTTCAGATACGCAGTCGCATTCAACGGATTTGATTCGGCGATCTGCGTTTACTCTGGCCGTTCAGCTGAAGATCGAGTCACCAAGTAGGCAACGCTTAATCGCGCCGCTTATCCCCAACCTCCAATCAACGTGACCCTGCCTAGATTTCACGTACATCAAAAAGTTGTTAACTTTGAAAGTACGGAGAATCGAAATGAAAGACAGTAGTGTGCCCAAGAGGTAGTACACAGAGAAATTCAAGGCTGAAGCGGTCAGGCTCGCGGGGTCGGTAGGCAGTCATGAGGCGGCACGACGTCTGGGCATTCCGGTGGCGCGACGTACCTCCATTCCGAGATTTCGAGCGGGCGGCCATAACGGTGAGTCCGGCAGGCGGTGCAATTTGGCATGTCTCACCACCTCGCTATCGGGCCGTGCGGCGTCCCTGAAAACGTCGGTGAGGCCGTCCAGGAATGCCAGGCCGATTCTCTGTGTCCGTCGTAAGTACCTGGTCTTCGCCGAAACGCACGCGGTCACCCACCTGGAAACGACTGGCCTTCACGAGCTGTTCGACGATGATGCCCTCGTAGTAGCCTCCCACCTGGTCTGGCACCGTCATGATTTGAACGGGAATCCATCGTTCGGTCGAGTGGGCGACTAAGCGCACGACCTGATCCATGGCCAAAGACATTGCACCGGGCATCCGGTGGGTGTCGTGATGCCCGACGGTGACGCGGAACTCGTTGGGGCCATGCAGCACAAAGGCACTGCGGATTTCGACCTCAGCGGCCAGTATTTCAGCCATAGCCTGGTCAAGCTCACTGGTCGCGCAGCCTTGCAACTGAGTGGCGGCGGCTGCTTCCATGCCGTCGATCAGTACGGCGCGGGCGGCTGCGCGGGCGGGCGAGGGGACGCCCAGCAGGCGGGCGAGGAGGTCAAACTGGTATCCGGTCATGCGAGGAGTGGTTCAATTAACTGTATGAATAAACAGTATATACGGACCGGAAATCGGGGCCATGGCCCTTATTGATTGATAAGTCTTTGAGTACTGTATGGCCTACTGGATATTAGACACTGTCTAATAAAACGTCTAAAACGCCCCAATGAAAAAAGCCCCCACTTACGTGGAGGCCCTTGAATTCTCTGGTGGCGCATCCCTGATTCGAACAGGGGACCTGCGGATTATGATTCCGTCGCTCTAACCGGCTGAGCTAATGCGCCTCGCACAAAATGATGACTACGTATTCCTACGAAATCGCCTTTTTGGCGGTATGCCTAGGCGTGCCCGGGCAAGAACGAAATTCTAGCATGATCTTTTATTTGGATGCAAACACCTATAGGTGCGGTTTATTGGCCGGGCACGGGTGCGGTAGCGCCGTTTGTGTTGCCCGCTAATTCCTCGGCTGGCGTCGGTGCGGTCGTCGCGTGTGTCTGGGCCAGGTGAACGGCGGCCAGCGCCGTCGTGAGGTCCTGTACCGGCTGGAACGAGTCCGCACGCGCCATGGGCCAGCCTACCCGGAACAGGGTGTGCCGGAATTCGCCGCGCAACAGCTCGCCGGGCTCGAGCTCGGGAAAGAGGGCGGAGAGCAGCCGGACTTCGCTGGACGAGACGCGGCGTGCGATGTGATGCGGCCGCAATTGGTTGGGGTGGGTCAACCCGGCTGCTTGCAGCAGTTCGGCCAGAGCGTGCAGGCTGTTGCGATGAAAGTTTGCGACGCGCTGGGCTTTGTCCGGGACGACGAGGGCACGCTGTCGTACGGGATCCTGGGTGGTGACGCCTGTGGGGCATTTGCCCGTGTGGCAGGCTTGCGCCTGGATGCAGCCGACGGCAAACATGAAGCCGCGAGCGGCGTTGCACCAGTCGGCTCCCATGGCCATCACTCGGGCCATATCAAAGGCCGTGATGATTTTCCCCGAGGCACCGATGCGGATGCGATCGCGCAGGTTCACGCCGACCAGGGTGTTATGCACGAGGCGCAGGGCTTCGCGCAGCGGGGTGCCGACGTGGTCGACGAATTCGATAGGCGCGGCGCCGGTGCCGCCTTCGGCGCCATCGACCACGACGAAATCGGGCGTGATGCCGGTCTCTAGCATGGCTTTGACGATGGCAAACCATTCCCAGGGGTGTCCCACGCACAGCTTGAACCCGACGGGCTTGCCTTCGGATAGCCTGCGCAGTCGCGCTACGAAATGCATGAGGCCGATAGGCGAGTCAAAGGCGCTGTGACTGGAGGGTGAGTTGCAGTCTTGCCAGGCGGCAACCCCGCGCGCCTCGGCGATCTCGTGCGTGACTTTCGCGCCGGGCAAGATTCCGCCATGACCGGGCTTGGCGCCTTGCGACAACTTGATTTCGATCATTTTCACCTGTGGAGTACAGGCGTTACGGACAAAGGCTTCTTCGGAAAAGGCGCCGCTTTCGTCACGACATCCGAAATAGCCCGAGCCGATATTCCATACGAGTGCGCCACCGGGTTGCCGGTGATAGCGGCTGATGCCGCCTTCGCCAGTGTCGTGAGCAAAATTACCCTGGCGCGCACCTTCGTTCAGCGCGAGGATGGCATTGGCCGAGAGTGCGCCAAAGCTCATGGCCGAGATATTGAAGGCCGACATCGCATAGGGTTGCAGGCAGTCCGGGCCGCCCACGCTGACGCGAAAGTTGGGCTCGGCAATCTGGCTGGGCGCCATGGAGTGGTTGATCCACTCGTAGCGGTCACCGTAAACATCCTCCTGAGTGCCAAAGGGGCGTTTGTCGATGTCCTGTTTGGCGCGCTGATACACGATGGATCGCTGTGCGCGGGAGAATGGCGCCGCATGCGTGTCGTCCTCGAGAAAGTACTGGCGAATTTCTGGACGGATGAATTCAAACAGAAAGCGCAAATTACCCAGGACGGGATAGTTGCGCCGGATGGCGTGGCGCGGCTGAATCAGGTCATAGATCCCCAGCAGCGTCAGCAAGGTCAGCGGCACGGCCGCCCAATACCAGCCAATAGAGCTGGACAAGGCCAGCGTCAGGGTGACAACAGCGCCGAGCAACACCAGCAGTAATGTGGAGTATCGGCCTACTAACCAGTACATTTCGGGCTCCCGGGCTATCAAATGTAGGCAACCATAGCAGGGATGATGTCAGATACGCTAGTTGTTATCTTGGTTATTACTGCAAACGTATCGCCAGTGCCGCTAATGTGACCAGCAGCACCGGCAAGGTCAGCACGATGCCTATCTTGAAATAATAGCCCCAGGTGATACGCAGCCCCTTGCGGGCCAGCACGTGCAGCCACAATAAGGTAGCCAGGCTGCCGATGGGAGTGATCTTGGGTCCCAGGTCGGTCCCGATGACGTTGGCATAGATCATGGCGTCCCGGATGACACCGGTGGTGCTGGTATCGGCGATGGCGAGTGCGCCGACGAGCACGGCGGGCAGGTTATTCAGTACGGACGCCAAGAAGGCCGTCACCACACCGGTGCCAAGCGTAGCGGTCCAGAGGCCCTGGTCGCCAAAGTAGTCCAGCAGCCGGGTCAGATAAGCCGTCAGGCCGGCATTGCGCAGACCGTACACGACGAGGTACATGCCGAGCGAAAATACGACGATGTGCCAGGGAGCCTCGCGCATAATGCGGCGCGTGCCGACGATGTGCTGTTGGCCCGCGACGAGCAGTAATACCAATGCACCCGTCGCCGCAATGGCGCTGATCGGTATGCCCAGGGGTTCCAGAATGAAAAATCCCGCCAGCAGCAGTATCAATATCGCCATGCCGACCTGGAAGGTGGTGTGGTCCCGTATCGCCGAGCGTGGGGGCTGTAGTTGTGCGACGTTGTAACGCGAGGGGATCTGCTTATGAAAGACCGCCAGCAGCACCCCCAGCGATGCGACGACGGCGACAATATTGACAGGCATCATCACCGACGCGTAGCGGCCAAAGCCGATGTCAAAAAAATCGGCCGATACGATGTTGACCAGATTGGAAACGATGAGCGGTGTGCTAGCGGTGTCAGCAATAAAGCCGGCGGCCATGACAAAGGCGAGGGTGGCGCTCAGGCCAAAGCCCAGCGCCAACAGCATTTCCATCACGATAGGTGTCAGAATCAGCGCGGCGCCGTCGTTGGCAAACAGGGCGGACACCGCGGCACCCAGCAACACAATCAGCGCAAAGAGCCAGTGGCCGCGTCCGCCGCCCCAGCGAGCCACGTGCAGGGCGGCCCATTTAAAGAAGCCCGCGGCGTCGAGAATGATGCTGGTGATGATGATGGCGATAAAGGTGGCGGTGGCGTTCCATACGATGTGCCAGACTGCGACGACGTCGTTGAGTTGGACGACACCTGTTAGCAGCGCCACGATAGCGCCAGCCAACGCACTCCAGCCGATGTTCAGGCCTCGAGGTTGCCAAATGACCAGGATCAGTGTGGCGATGAAAATGGCGGCGGGCAGCAACATGATGCAGGTGTTAGGCGGTTAGCAGCTCAGTACCCGCGTTGAGGATCGACGAGCCCGTTCGGTTCCTTGCCTGCAAGGATGAGACGCATGTTGGCGATGGTTGCTTCGGCTGCGGTGTCGGGGCGAGTGTGGGCGGCCACATGCGGCGTCAGGATGACTTTCGGATGCGACCAGAGCGGGTGATCGGCGGGTAGCGGCTCGGGATCGGTGACGTCGACGAAGGCAGCTTCCAAATGCCCCGTATCCAGTGCGGCCAGTAGTGCCTCCTGATCCATGTGTCCTCCGCGGCCGACCTGGACGAGTGAGGCGCCTCGCGGCAATTGCGAAAAGAGCTCGGCATTCAGGATGTGGCGAGTTTCCTGGGTCAGCGGCAGCAAGCAGATCAGGATATCGGTCTCGGCGAGCATCGTTCTCAGTCCTTCGGGACCGTGGTATGAACGGATGCCCTCGACATTTTTTGGGCTACGGCTCCAGCCCGCCAACTGGAAGCCGAAAGGTTTGAGCGCGTCGAGCGAGGCCCGCCCGAGTTCACCCAGACCCAGAACCGAGACACGGCGTTGATCTGCCCACGTGAATTCAAGATTGACCCATTCGTGGCGCCGCTGCAGTTCGAGATAGGCCGGCAGGCGCCGATGTAGCGCCAGGACGCTCATCACGACATAGTCCCGCATCAGGCTGGTCAGGCCGCTTTCGATCATGCGGACTAGTTTTGCCTGCGGCGGGATCGACGTTCGATCGACCTGATCGATGCCCGCCCCGACTGAAAAAATAATTTCGAGGTTCGGGTAGCGCTCAGCCAGATTGTCAGGGAAGGCCCAGGTCATCAGATAGCGGACCGACTGTGGGTCGACCTGCGTCGCATCGCTGGCGAAGGGGACGTCGGGCAGATCATGGGCAAAAGCGCGGCGAAAGACCTCGACGCGTTCGGGGTAGGACAGCATGAGAAAAGTCATCGAACACCTTGTAAAAACGACGCCGCCGAACGTGTGCGAGGCCCGGGGGACAGAAAGGGGTCAGCGGTTGGCGCGGGCGAGCGCGATGCGGTCCTGCAGGCGATAGAGCTGGATGAGCGCGGGCATAAAGTACGGCTTACCTGCATAGAGCGGGATGAAGGGCATCGGACGGAAATCGAACGCTGACTTGCGCTGGTCGTCGCCTAGTAGCTTGTGCGCTGCACGACTGCCAATCCAGGGCGCCCAGACGACGCCCGAGCCGCAAAAACCCGTCGCGTAGGTCAGGCCATTGTGCTCGAAGATTCGAGGCAGCATGTCGCGATGCATGGCCACATTGCCGAACCAACTATGGCTGATTTTCACGTCCGCGAGTTCAGGAAAAAGGTTGATCAGTCCGTCCCGGAGCATGACAGTCGGCGCCGCCGGATCACCGCTTTGCGAGGCGTCGCGCCCGCCCAGCAGGATACGCTTGCCGTCCGGTGAAGGGCGGTAATAATAGCCGAGAACCTTGCCTTCGCCGCACATCATCCTGCGCGGCATCAGCTTGGCCATCAGTTCGGAGGGCAATTCCTCGGTTGCGATGATGCGGCTGCGTATCGGCACCAGTCGGCGGCGCAGCCAAGGATTGGCGCCATCGGTATAGCCATTGGTGCAGATCAGCACTTGACGGCCCATGATCGTGCCTGCCGAGGTCTCGACTCGAAAGCCCTCGCCTTCGTTGGTGATGGACTTGACCGCCGTATCGGAATGCACGGTGACGCCTGCGGCCAGCGTAATGCGCAGGATCTCGGCATGGTATTTCCCAGGATGCAATCCACCGATATCCATGCGGACCGAGCCACCGCGATAGTAGTCGGTGCCGACGTGCTGGCGTTGTTCGGCATGTGGGACTGCATAGGACTCGATTCCAAGTGTTTTTTGCAGTTTTTCGGCGCCGCGGGCCATTGTCTCGTATTGCGCTTTGCCGATGGCGCCATAGAAGCGGCCGGTCAGGTTGAAATCGCAGTCCAGGCCTTCGGTACGGATAAAGTCATAAATGAATTCGCGTGCCGCCTTGCCTTCGGCTTCAATAGCGACGGCACGTGCTTCGCCGTACTTTCGTACTAACTCGGCATAGCCCAGCCGGATATTGCCGCTGGTGATGCCGCCATTACGCGACGAAGCGCCCTCGCCAGGATTCATCTTATCCAGCACCACAACGGCACGGCCCGCTCGCGCAAGGGTCAACCCGGCCGTCAGTCCGGCGTAGCCCGCGCCGACGATGACGACATCCGCTTGTTTCGCGAGCGGCTGTGTCGGCAGTGGTCGCACCGGCGCGGCTTCCCACCAGTAGGGGGTACTCTTTTCGGCAATGGGGGGCTGTTGCATGGAGAATCTCCTTATGTGGGGATAGGGGCTAGAGGTAGCGGTCGAACTGCACCGCGCCAATGATCCACAGGATCTCGGTCGGGACGTCGCCGATATTGCGCAGGGAATGCGGTCGGTTACTGTCAAAAACGAAGCTGTCGCCGGTCTCCAGTTCGGAGGCCTCATCATCGACACTCAGAGTCACCTTGCCGGACAGGACGAGCCCGCCTTTCTCTGCCGGATAACTGAGGGCGTGGCCGCCGGATGTGCCGCCGGGCTCCAATCTCAGGATCATGATCTGCAGGTGCTGGTGCCGGTCCGGCGGTGTTAGAAGCTCTTTGTGCAGCATCCCTAGGTCGATGACCGGGCGCTGCGCACGACGGCGTACAAAAGAGGGCTCGCCGGTCTCGGGTATCTCGCCTCTGGCTTCACCGAATAATTCCTGCATCGAGATGTTCAGCGCTCGCCGCAGCGAGGTCAGAAGCCGCATTGAGGGATTAGCGATACCGCGTTCTACCTGACTGATCATTCCCATTGAAACGCCCGAGGCTTGCGCAAGCCTCTCGAGTGACAGTCCCTTTTGCTTGCGCAACGTCCGAAGCGTGGCGCCCACGTGAAATTCGGCGGTTTCCGAGGGAGAGTCGGCGACACGCCGATCCTTATTTTCCCCGTGTGCTGGCATCGAAATCCCCTATTGACAGGAAAAGCGTATCAAGCAAAATAGTGAAGATATCTTCAATAATTTTCAATATATACTAAATTTTCAGTCGAACGCCATCACTATTACTACACGGCAGGGGGATTTGTGGCTTCTATACCGGCAAGCAATACGGTAGCCGCCGCGGCGATGCTCTCGGTGCGCAATCTGACAGTCAGTCTGCCGGTTGGCATGGAGCGCGCCCATGCCGTCAACGGAATTTCATTCGATTTGTTGAAGGGGCAGATTCTCTGCATCATCGGGGAGTCGGGCTCCGGAAAATCGGTGACGGCCAATGCGATCATGGGTCTGCTGCCCAAAGTGATCCGTGTCACGGAAGGCTCGATCCGGCTGGACGATACTGAGATCATCGGCGCCGGACCCGAACAGCTGCGCGATTTGCGTGGCCGGGTGGTTTCCATGATCTTTCAGGATCCGCTTTCGGCCCTGAATCCCTTGATGACGGTGGGAGACCAAATCACCGAAGCGTTGCTGGCCCACAATGTCGGCACGGCGGATAGCCGTAAAGACCGCGCCCTCCAGCTTTTGACCGAGGTCGGTCTACCGGATCCTGCGCTGCTGTATCACCAATATCCGTTTCGCCTGTCGGGGGGCCAACGACAACGGGTGATGATCGCGATTGCGCTGGCATTGGAGCCCACTATCCTGATCGCGGACGAGCCGACGACGGCGCTCGACGTAACGACGCAGGCACAGATCCTCAATCTGATTCGCGATATCCAACGTCGCAAGGGGATGAGCGTTATGTTCATCACCCATGACTTTGGCGTGGTCGCGGAGATCGCCGACAGTGTGGTGGTGATGGAAAAGGGCAAGATCGTCGAGCAGGGACCCGCCGGCAGGGTGCTGACGACCCCGGCACACCCCTATACCAAGCGCCTGATCGCGGCCGTACCTCGTCTGACCAGCACCAACCGCGTTCTGCCCGAGACGTCTGCGACACCGATCCTGCAGGTCGAGAATCTGGTCAAGACTTATCGCAGCGGCAGCCGTCTGTTGCGTAGTGCGCGAACCGTCAAGGCGGTCGATGATGTTTCCTTTGAACTGAAACCTGGCCGTACGCTTGGCGTCGTGGGGGAGAGCGGTTCGGGAAAGTCCTCGCTCGGGCGACTGCTGATCAAGTTGATGGACAGCGACAGCGGCCGCATCCTCTTTGAGGGCACGGATATCGCCACGATGAAAGAGAACGCGTTCCGAGCCCTGCGTCCAAAGATCCAGATGATCTTCCAGGATCCGTTTGCTTCGCTCAATCCGCGTTCGACAATCGCGCATATCTTGACCGTTGGTCCGATTGCGCATGGCATACCTGCCTCTCAGGCACGCGAACAAGCGAAGGCGCTCCTGTCGCACGTGGGCCTCGATGCCGGGGCTTTCGGACGTTATCCGCATGAGTTCTCGGGCGGGCAGCGTCAACGTATTGGTATCGCTCGCGCGCTGATGTTCAAGCCCAAGCTATTGGTCGCTGATGAGTCCGTCTCGGCGCTCGATGTGTCGATTCAGGCGCAAATACTGATGCTGCTGGACCAAGTGCAGCGCGAGACGGGTGTATCGATGGTCTTCATTACCCACGATCTACGGGTCGCCAGCCAGATTTGCGACGAGATCGTCGTGATGCAAAAGGGCAGAGTCGTCGAGGTGGGGCCACCGTCGCAGATCTTCCTCGATCCGCAGTCCGCCTATACCCGCGAGTTGGTTGCCGCCATTCCGGGCCAGGAACCAGGCTAGCAGAGCCCGGGCCCTGGAGACCGCAGTTCTAACAATGTCGTATCACGGAGATCATCCAATGACTGACACAATCACCTCGAAAAGCCGCCGTTCCGCATTGAAGCTGATGGGTCTTGCTGGTGCGACGGGCATGTTCGGTTTTCATCTGCTGGGTAAACCTGCTTTTGCCCAGACGCCGCCAGCCGCGCCCGCGGGGCGGGTCATTGTCGGCCTGTCGCAGGAGCCGACCGTGTTCAACCCGTTGATGCTGAAAATCGAAGTCGATGACGGTCTGCATTTCTCGGTTTTTGACGCACTGTTTCGAACGATGCCGGATGGCTCGGTCGTGCCCAATCTCGCCACGGAAGTTCCCAGCCAGGAAAATGGCGGGCTGTCCGCCGATGGCCTGGAATGGCGTGTGAAGCTGCGTGACGACGTGAAATGGCATGATGGCAAGCCGATGACGGCCGAGGATGTGAAGTTCACGCTTGAGCTCATCGTCGATCCGAAGTTTCGCAGTTGGCGCACCGCGGGACACAATCTCGTGCACGACATTACCGTCGTCTCGCCGACCGAGCTGACCTGGAAGATGAAAGAGCCCTTTGCGCCGTACATGTCCTTCCTGACAGAGACTTTCATCGTTCCCAAGCATATTCTGGAGCCCGAGGCTGACAAGAACACCGCTGCCTTTAATCAGGCGCCCATCGGTACCGGTGCGTTCAAATGGGGCCGCCGCGTCGCGGGCGATCACATCGAGCTGGTCGCCAATACCAACTACCATGGCGAAGGCCCTTATATCGAGCAGTTGATATTCAAGTACATCCCCGACCTGACCGTGCTGTATACCCAGTTCAAGAGCGGTGACATCGACCTGGTGGGGCGCCAATACATTACTCCCGACAACTATGCCGAGGCGAAGACGCTGAAGAACCGGGTGGTTGAGCTGCAGCCGGCACCGACCGTCGAACAGATCTATCTCAATCTGGAGCGGCCGGTATTCAAGGAGTTGGCGGTACGCGAGGCCATCTATGCCGCCATTGACAAGCAAGCAATCATCGACGCGCTCTACTACGGGCTACCCGAGCCGGTCGAATCCTATATGCCGCGCGGCTCGGTCTACTACAACCATGATCTGCCCAAGCATGAGTTCAGTCTCGATAAAGCGCGCAAACTACTCGATGATGCGGGCTGGGTAAAAGGCTCGGATGGGATCCGCGCCAAGAATGGTGTGCGGCTTGCATTCACCAACTCGACCACTGCGGGCAATCATCTGCGCGAGCAACTGCAGCAGTTCGTCCAGCAGACGCTAAAAGAGATTGGCATCGAGATGACCATCTCGAATTTGCCCGCGGCCGTTATCTGGGGCGATTTCTGGACCCTGTCGAAATATGACTCGGTGGTGGTGGGAATCAATTATTTGGTGGGCTCCGATCCCGATGTGTTCAATCGATTCCATACCGGCGCGATTCGCGCCAAGGGCGGACGTGGCTCGAACACCTCGCAATACAGCAATCCGCAGGTGGACAAATTGCTGGAAGAGGGGGCGCGCACTTTCGATCAAAGGCGTCGAATCGAAATCTATAAGGAAATCCAGGCGCAGGTGCGTGCCGATCTGCCCTTTCTGCCGCTCTTTTCGGAGAACGTCGTCCGTGGCTGGAAGTCGGACATCAAGGGCACGGCTAGCAATAGCAATACGCGTACCGAATCCTGGCATGCGGCGGGTTGGTTCCGCGAAGCGTGATGGTATTACCCGAGCTCGACAGCGTTCAGGCAGGGCATCGCTGCCCCTTTTTGGCAGCGAAGCCGCAGGCGCGGCGTGGGGGGAATTTCTTATGTATCGTGGGGGCTGAATGGCCGGATTTCTGCTAAATCGTTTGTGGCAAAGCATCATTTTGCTGCTGATCGTATCGATCATCGGCTTTGCGATATTGAATATGATCCCCGGCGGTCCGCTATCGCAATTTGCACTGGATGCCAGTATGACGCAGGCAGATATAGAACGTCTGACTCGTCAGATGGGCCTGGACCAACCCTTGCCCCTGCGATATCTCGACTGGGCCTGGCAGATGCTGCAGGGTGACTGGGGACGGTCCTATCGCGATGGCACGCCGGTTCTGCAGGTCATCGGTCGGCATCTGCCTGCGACGCTGCTGCTGATGGGAACGTCGACTGCCATTTCCATTGCCATTGGTACCTGGATCGGTATCCGCGGCGCGACGCACCGCTACTCGGGTTTTGACTACGGCGCCACCATTGGTGCCATGGTGGCGCTTTCGATTCCGACGTTCTGGTTCGGTCTGGTCGGGATTTACGTCTTTTCGTTGAAGCTGGGGTGGGTGCCCGCAGGCAATATGTACACGATCGGCGATCAGTCGATACTGAATTACCTGCATCACTTGATTTTGCCGAGTCTTGTGCTGTCACTGGTGCACGTCGCGACCTGGAGCCGCTACATGCGATCGGCCACGCTGGACGTGATCAATCAGGATTTCATCAAGACCGCCCGGGCCAAGGGAGTGCCAGAGCGGCGTGTCCTGATGAAGCATGTGGTGGGTAATGCCTTGCTCCCGATGATCACACTGGCAGGTATGCAACTGCCTACTATTCTCGGGGGAGCGCTGGTCACCGAGACCGTCTTTACCTGGCCCGGCATGGGGCGGTTGTTTCTCGACAGCCTCGGTTATAGCGACTACCCGGTGATCCTGGGGCTCCTGATGCTTTCCGCCATCTTGACGCTGCTTGGAAACCTCATTGCCGACATTATCGTGGCGACGGTCGATCCACGTATCCGCCTTGGCTGACCTCCACCCGATCAGGAAACCGTCATGACTACTATCGCAGCACCTTCCGACCGCAGTCGCTGGTGGCAGAGCCGGACCGTGCGCCGATTCGTTCGCCATCGCCTGGCGCTGGTGGGCATCTTCATGATCACGATGTTGGTACTGGCCTGCATCGTGGGACCGTGGCTTTTGCCTTATGACTCGCTCTATGTTGATCTGCGCGCGCGTTTCGCGCCGCCCTTTACCGGGCACCATTATCTAGGCACCGATCCGCTGGGCCGCGATCAGACCGCGCGCTTGCTGGAGGCCGGACGAATCTCGCTGCTGGTCGGGTTTGCGGCGATGGTTCTCTCGACGATTATCGGCACGGCGGTGGGCGTGATCGCGGGTTATCGTGGGGGTCGGCTTGGGGCCGCGCTGATGCGGATGGTCGATGCCTTTTTGGCGTTTCCCTCGATTTTCCTCATGCTGGCGCTCGCTGCGCTATTGAAACCCAGCCCGACGATGATTACGGTGATCATCGCCGTGACCAGTTGGATGGAAGTTGCGCGTATCGTCGAGGCCGAGGTGCGTTCTCTGCGTGAGCGGGAATTCGTGCAGGCGGGGCGGATGCTGGGACTCAGCGGCGGTCACATCATGTTCCGCGAGATTCTGCCCAATGTTATGGGGCCCATCATCGTGGCGGCGACGCTCACCGTGGCACGCGCCATCTTGCTTGAGGCGTATGTCAGCTTTCTCGGCTACGGGATTCAGCCACCGCTGCCAAGTTGGGGCAATATGCTCAACGGTGCGCAGCAATATCTGGCCAGCGCGCCATGGCTGGCCATCGTGCCGGGCATCATGATTACGATGGCGGTCACCAGCTTTAACTTCATCGGAGACGGGCTGCGCGATGCGCTGGACGTGCGCAACGATCACATGTGAACTCGGCTGATCCAAGCCACCAGTAATGAGATCGTGATGACCGACAGCACGGTGGAAATCAAAATCGCGCGCGATACGGCGCGCGCATCGCGCCGATAGAGCTGCGCCAGCATGAAAGGACCGGTACCGATCGGCAGCGCGGCCATGAGCACGGCGGTCCAGGCCCACAGGGGCGGCGCGGGAAAGACCCAAAATACCAGTGCAGCCGTTACAGTGGGTTGCACCAACAGTTTGCCGGCGACCAGTTTGCCTACGGCAGCCTGATTGCCGCCCGGCTCGGCCAGCGCCAGGAACAGACCGATGGTGACCAGTGCGCAAGGGCTGGCGGATGCACCCAACAGTTCCACATAGCGATCCAGGCCCAGCGGCAAGGTCAGCCCGGATAGCGCCACGACGAGGCCCAGCAGCGGAGCGATCAGCAGGGGATTGCGTATCAGGGCCCGGGCAACTTTGAGCAGGGTGGAGCCCAGGCCGCGATCGCGATGCTGGTCGAGTTCGATCAACGCAATGGCCCCGCCAAACAGGACGCATGCAGTCATCAGGATGCAGATGATGGCCGGCGCCAGACTGGCGGGACCCAAGAGAGCCAAGCAGAGCGGGATGCCCATATAGCCCGCATTCGCATACGAGGCGGCCAGGCCGTGGATGCTGAGATCGGTCAGCCGGACACCGCGGCCGCGCGATATGAGGCAGGTCACGACAAAGGTAACTGCGATACCGCCCAGGAAGGAGAGGATGAATCGCCAGGACATCTGCGCCAGATCCGCCTGCGCCATGGCCCGAAACAGCAGGGCCGGCAGAGACAGATAAGCCACATAGCGGTTAAGGGCGTCGGTGGCGGCGGGGCCAAGCACCCTGAAGCGCGCCGCGAGCCAGCCGGTCAGGATAAGAGCAAATACCGGCAGGGCGGCAGTGACGACGGCATCCATGGTGTACAGCAGAACGAAGGAGTGCGCATTTTACTGTGCGCGGATGGCGACTGCCGGGGCAGGGCTTCTGTTGGGAGGGCGATGCTCGCGAAAGTGCGTCGACGCCTGGCGGTACGATAGAGCCTGGAACCAAAAAGGCGATGACCGTCATCGCCACCCAGTTTGCATATTGTTTGATGCCGGAGACACGTCATGCCTAACAAAAACCTTCCTGTTCGTATTGTTCTGGGAACGTGGGACCGTCTGCGTGACGACGCCTATCAGGTCCGGCATGAGGTGTTTGTGGTGGAGCAAGCCGTGCCACCCGAGATCGAGCTGGACGACGATGATGCGCTGTCGGTGCACGCGGTGGCCTATGGGCCTGATGGCATGCCCATTGCGACGGGACGCCTGTTGCCCGATGGACATATCGGACGTATGGCCGTGCGTAAACCCGCCCGGGGGACGGGCATAGGCGGGCAGGTGCTGGATGCCTTGATTGAACAGGGACACGGCGACGGGCATCGGATGCTGCTGTTGCATGCACAGACCCATGCACGCCAGTTCTATGAAGCGCACGGCTTCCTGGCACAAGGCGAAGAATTCATAGAGGCCGGCATCGCCCACGTAGCGATGATTCGGGAGCTGGTGCGCTGAGTGTGCTACGCGTCGCGCGCCAGGCGTATCCCCGAAAACTGCCACCGTGCTTCGGGTGGAAAGAAGTTGCGGTAGGTCGCCCGAATATGGCTGGCCGGGGTGACGCAAGACCCGCCGCGCAGCACATACTGGTTGCACATGAATTTGCCGTTGTATTCCCCGACGGCGCCGGCGGGTGGCGCATAGCCCGGATAGGCGTCATACGCGCTGCAGGTCCATTCCCAGGTGTCGCCAAACATCTGCGCGGGATCGGTGACAGGAGCGGGCCGAGAGACGGCGGCGACGGGATGCAGCTGACCGTTTTCGAGCAGATTGGCCGTCGTTAGCCCGCTGCCTGTACGCATTTGTCGTGCCGCATGCTCCCATTCCGCCTCGCGAGGCAGTCGCGCGCGCGCCCAGCGCGCGTACGCGTCGGCCTCGTAATAACTGACGTGCGCAACGGGCGCCTGCGGATCCAGAGCCTGCATGCCGCGCAAGGTATAGATCTGCCAGTCGTTTCCCTGTTCTTCCCAATACAACGGCGCTTGCCACTGCTCGGCACAGACACGGTCCCAACCTAATGACAGCCACAAATCAGCGCGTTGGTATCCGCCATCAAGGATAAACGCTAGATACTCGCCCTGGGTGACCAGGCGGTCAGCCAGATGGAACGGACGCAACAGCATGTCATGGGCCGGGCTTTCGTTGTCGAACGAAAAGCCCGTTTGTTCATGGCCGATACGTACCCGGCCACCCTCGTACTGAATCCAGCCCGGCGGGGTAACGGTAGAAGAGGATCCTTGTGCCAGCGGTGCGTACGCGGGCCGTAGCGGATTCAGTGACAGGGCATGTTTGATATCCGTCAGGATCAATTCTTGATGCTGTTGCTCATGATTCAACCCCAACTCCACAAGTTGATCAAAGGCAGCGTCAACGCCCGCCATGCGATCGAACAGCGCGCGCATCGCGTCATCGGTGGCGTCGCGGTAACGCCAGATATCGTCCAGCGGCGGGCGGGACAGCATGCCGCGTTGCGGACGCGGATGCCGGGCGCCGATGGCGTTGTAGTACGAATTGAACAGCATCCGGTAATCGGGATGAAAGGGCGCGCGATCAGGCTGAAAACGACTCAGAATAAAGGTTTCGAAAAACCAGGTGGTGTGCGCCAAGTGCCACTTTACGGGACTGCAGTCGGGCATCGACTGTATCTGGCAGTCCTCTGCACTGAGGGGCTCGGCCAGTGCACGTGTCTGCTGGCGTAATTGTTCATAGCGAGCCGCCAGCGTGTGTGTCGTGTCCGGATGGGTCATTGGGTGGGTGAGCAAGCAGGCGGGATCCATAATGGGGGTTCTGTCTCGTTGCAAGCGACGGCCGGTGCTCAGGCGCGTGCACTGAATACGGAAAACCAGCCGCGTGTATCCGACCAGTGCTCGATGCGCGAAAAGCCCGCGCGGGTTAATAGGCTGCGGAAACCATCCGGTGTGTATTTATACGAGTTCTCGGTATGGATACGTTCTCCTTCGCGAAAATCTCTATGTGCGCCGGGCCAATGAATTTGTATATCGGATTGTGCTTGCAAGTGCATTTGTACTCGCGCATGGGGTTCGTCATAGTGGGCGACGTGTTGCCAGTCGCTGACCTCAAAATCACTGCCCAGTCGCTGATTCACATGGCGCAGCAAATTCAGATTGAATGCGGCGGTCAGATGCAGCGCATCGTCGTAGGCTTGCTCTAGCGTGTGGCGTGATTTGATGCGATCGACCCCGATCAGTAAGCCGCCTTCCGGGCAGGAGTCTCGAATCTGTGTCAGCAGTGCAAGGGCTCGCTCAGGGGTCAGGTTGCCGATGCTGGAACCGGGATAGAAAAATAGCCGCCCGGGTAATGGGATGCTATCCGGCAGGGTCAGCGCGTGATGAAAATCCTGACCCAATGGAAGAACCTTCAGATCTTTGTAAGCGTGCTGAATGCGCTGTACTGCATTGTGCAGATATTCAACTGAGATATCGATGGGGATATAGCGTTCAGGCAGCAGAGACGGAAGCAATTTTTCCGCCTTGGCGCAGTCACCCGCGCCCAAGTCAACTAATGCGCTGACGTTTCCCACGTGCTCGGCGATGTCGACGGCATATTCGTCCAATATCTCGGCTTCGCATCGGGTCGGATAATACTCGGGCAACTGAGTGATCGCGGTAAACAGACTGGATCCCAGTGTGTCGTACAGGTACTTTGGATCAATGTATGCGGGGTGAGTGAGCAGCCCCGTTTGCAATTCGTCGATGGCGTGCAATTGGCCGTGAGATGAGGGCACCAGAACATTGGATGGCGCCGCGGCGAGCATGCTGCGGGACAGGACCATAGGGTGGTTCCTTGCGGAGTTTGCACAGAGTTTACGTCGTGCCAAGCCTATTGTGGTCTGCTACCCCTTTGGATTGTCAAGTTTTGCCTGCACGACTGTTGTGTGCATTTTTCGACTTTTTGACATGATCTGAAAAATAAAAAACCCCGACAGCAATGAAGCGATCGGGGTTTTCGGCGCACCGCGAAGGTAACTCGCAGTGTAATAATTGGTGCCCAGGAGAGGACTCGAACCTCCACACCTTGCGGCACATGGACCTGAACCATGCGCGTCTACCAATTCCGCCACCTGGGCGCTGCTATTCTGGCGCGCTGTTGCCAGTGCGTTTGAATATCAGAGGACGCGGATTATGCACGTATTCTTTACCGTACGCAAATAGGGCGGGTGATCAGTGAAATGGGCCACGAGAAATGAATGAGGAAAAGTTGGAGTGCGCGGCGAACAAGCGCCCCAGATGTGGGCGTTGCCATCGGCCGCTGACGCATTGTTTGTGTGCCCGGATCCCGTCGTTGGAAGGCCGTACGCGTGTGCTGGTGTTGCAGCATCCCGACGAGTCGGGTCATGCGCTGAATACCGCGAGGTTGGCGGTCTTGGGGTTGCGCAATGCCGAGTTGCATGTCGAGCGGCAGTTTGACGCCGCGCTATGGCAGGTCGCGGGTTATCGGCCGTGCCTGTTGTTTCCCGGGCAGGGCGCGCAGGTTTTGATCCCCCCAGAGGCAATAGGCACGGTCGATAACCCGCGACCTGCCCGGGAAACAACAGGCAAGGCCGATAGTCAGCCGGCGATACCTGTCTTGTTGGTGGTACCGGATGGCACTTGGCGGCAGGCACGTCAATTGCTGGCGATGCATCCTGAGCTGGCCGCATTGCCGCGGGTGACCTTGCCGGCGGGGGTGACGACGCGCTATCGGGTGCGTTATGCCGGCGACGCGGGCGCGTTGTCGACGGTCGAGGCGATTGCGGCAGCACTTAATGCCCTGGAGGCGCCCCGGTCGTTCGACGCATTATTGGCACCATTCGAGGCCTTGATCGCCGGGCAGATCGCGGCGATGGGCCCGGATTGCTATCGACGTCATCATGTCCTGCGCGAGGGCAATCGCGCGGCAAAACGCAAGGATGAAGGCGAGAGGTAAGTCAGTAGGTAAGTACCGTGTATGCGATGGTGGCTTGTGTCGCGTCGCTGTCCGGGAAACACGGGTATTCAGGGAAAGGAAAATGCCGATATTCGGGGAATTTTGGGCGACCCAAAAACAAATCCCCGGCAACCAAATGGTTGCCGGGGATTGTCGACGAATCATCGTCTGAATTCCGTGGTGCCCAGGAGAGGACTCGAACCTCCACACCTTGCGGCACATGGACCTGAACCATGCGCGTCTACCAATTCCGCCACCTGGGCACTGTGCAAAGTTTTACGGGTTTGTGTGATACGCTTTAAACAAATAGAGACGCATCGCTTTCTACCCAGACCAGTCAGGTTTTTAAAGCGCACTTTAAAAGTGCAATTAGTACTTTAAGTTGCCGCCTGGTTTTGCTACAGTGATCAGCCTCGGGCAGACCACAGAAGCAAAAGATTATATACAGGATTTTTAACTTTGGCAAAACGATCGAACAGAGATTCCAATAACAATAACAACGGCAGATCAGGATCCGTCTTGCCCGAAACACCCCCCGATTTTGATCCCGATGTGCCTAGCCGCGAGGAGATCCTCAAGGCGCTGCGCTCCGCCAGGGCGCCGCTGTCGCCGGCCGAGCTGGCCGAGCGCATGGGGGTCGAGCGGCCGGCGACGTTGGTCGGATTCGACCGCCGCCTGAACGCGATGGAGCGCGACGGCCAACTGATGCCCAATCGCAAAGGCGTGTTGTTGCTGGCCACCAAACTTGATTTTGTGGCGGGCAAGGTCCAAGGGCATCGCGACGGTTTTGGTTTTCTGCTGCGCGACGATGGCGGGCAGGACTTGTTTTTGTCACCGCGCGAGATGCTCAAGGTCTTGCACGGTGATCGGGTGCTGGTCAAGCCGGCCGGCGAATACCGGGGCAAGCCCGAGGGCACGATTGTCGAGGTGATCGAACGCCGTACCAACAAATTGGTGGGGCGCTTTTTGCACGAGCACGGGTTGTCTATCGTGGTGCCCGAAGATCAGCGCATCAAGCACGACATCTTGATTCCGCCCGGCGATACCAATGGTGCGCAACACGGGCAGGTGGTGTCGGTACAGATCATGGAACAGCCCACCCGTCATACACAACCGCTGGGTCGGGTCTACGAGGTGCTGGGCGAGATCGATGACCCCGGCATGGAAATCGAAATCGCCGTTCGCAAGTTCGACGTACCGGTCGATTTTTCAGAGGCGGCCGCCAAGCAGGCGGCGCGTCTGCCAGATGTGGTGCGCAAGGCCGATCTCAAAGGGCGTGTCGATCTGCGCGATGTGCCGCTGTTCACGATTGACGGCGAAGACGCGCGCGACTTCGATGATGCGGTGTACTGTGAGCCCGTTGAACTGGGCACGGGCCAGCGCAAGCGGCCGGGCTGGCGTTTACTGGTGGCGATCGCCGATGTGAGCCACTACGTACTGCCCAACGACGCACTGGATGACGACGCGATCGAGCGGGGCACTAGCGTGTATTTCCCGCGTCGAGTGATCCCCATGTTGCCCGAGTCCTTGTCGAACGGCTTGTGTTCGTTGAATCCGAATGTCGACCGGCTGGTGTTGGTGTGCGACATGGTGATTCCCGCGACGGGCGCCAAGGCCGGTACGATCAGGGCCTATCAGTTTTACAACGCGGTGATGCATTCGCATGCGCGCACCACCTATACGCAAATCTGGGAAGCGCTGCAGCAGCCCGGCGGGCCGGCGGCCAACAACCTGAGCGTCGTGATGCCGCATGTGCGTCATTTGCACGAGCTGTATTTATTGCTCGTGCAGCAACGCAAGAAACGTGGCGCGATTGATTTCGATACGGTCGAGACCAAGATCGTCTGCAACGAGCTGGGCAAGATCGAGCAGATCGTGGGTGTGGTGCGCAATGATGCACACAAGCTCATCGAAGAATCCATGCTGGCGGCGAACACCTGCGCGGCGGACTTCATGACCCGTAGCAAGCATCCGGGTCTGTATCGCGTTCACGAGGGCCCGACGCCCGAGCGCTTGACGTCGCTGCGCGAGTTCTTGCGCACGATGGGGTTGTCGATGGGGGGCGGCGACGAACCGACCGCCAAAGACTATGGCGAGTTCCTCGACAGCGTCCGTGCCCGGCCGGATTTCCAGTTGCTGCAGACGATGTGTCTGCGCTCTATGCAGCAAGCCATCTATAGCCCGGATAACGTCGGCCATTTTGGCCTGGCATACCCCGGCTACAGTCACTTTACGTCGCCTATTCGACGTTACCCCGATTTGTTGACGCATCGCGTCATCAAGGCTTTGTTGGCGGGCGATCGCTATGTCCCGGGGTTGGAAAGTCAACCCTTGGTCATTGGCCGTACGCAGCGCGAGCACGAGCACGCGACCTGGGAAAAACTGGGCTTGCTGTTGTCGGCCAGTGAGCGTCGCGCCGATGAGGCATCGCGTGATGTCGAGGCTTGGCTCAAGTGCTGGTTCGTCAAAGAGCGCGTGGGCGAGGATTTCAGCGGTACCGTCACGGGTGTGGCCAGTTTTGGGGTGTTTGTCACGCTCGATACCTTGCACGTAGAAGGTTTGGTGCATGTGTCGGAGCTCGGCGGCGAGTACTTCCAGTTCAACGACGCCCTGCATGAGCTACGCGGCGAACGCACGGGCAAACGATACCGCCTGACCGACAAGGTGCAGGTGCAGGTATCACGCGTCGATCTCGAAGCTCGTCGGATTGAGTTTCGCTTGGTGCAAGGCACAAGTTTTGACGCCTTGCGCAAGGCGGCCGCGCGCAATCCCGACGAGCCCCGTCGGGTCAAAAAAGCGGCGGCGCCCAAGCCGGCCGCGCTGAAAGGGCAGACGGCCAAGCAACGCCGCGAGCAAGCCAAACAGGCGGCCAAGCCCGCGCCATCGCCCAATAAGCGTGCCGCGGCCAAGAAAGCGCCCGCACGCGGGCGGCGCTAGTCCGCAAGCCGTCTCGCGCATCGGCGGGCCAGGCGGTAACATGACGGGTAATGCCGGGTTTGTGCGTTAGCACAGCCCGGCGAGCGGGCGCATGGACGCCGGCTTTTCTTTACGCACAATAAGGTGAATTTTCATGGCGTCAGCCCAAGTACTGGCCGGGTTCCACGCGGTGGTGGCGCGGTTGCGGCACGCACCCGAGTCCATCAAGGAAATCTATGTCGAGGCGTCGCGGCGCGACAAGCGCATGCAGACGTTTATCGAACAGGCCGAACGTACTGGGCGGCGCGTGCACCCGGTGTCCACGGAGCGCCTCGATGGTCTGTCTCGCGGCACACGGCATCAGGGCGTGGTGGCCTTGGCCGAAGAGCGTTCCCTGGCCGTGGATGTCGACGAAGTGCTCGATACCATCGAGGGACCGGCATTGTTATTGGTGCTCGACGGCGTGACGGACCCCCATAATCTGGGCGCTTGCCTGCGTACCGCCGATGCGGCGGGTGTACACGCTGTGATCGCACCGCGCGACCGCGCGGTGGGGCTTAACAGCACGGTGCAACGCGTCGCGTGTGGCGCGGCCGATACGGTTCCCTACATTATGGTGACCAACCTGGCCCGCACACTGCGCGCCCTGAAAGAGCGCGAGGTATGGGTGGTCGGCACTGATGACCAGGCAAGCGATGGCATACATGCGGTTGACGCGCGTCAGCCTATGGCCTGGGTCATGGGCGCCGAGGGCGAAGGCATGCGTCGCCTGACGCGCGAGACCTGCGACCAACTCGTCACGATTCCGATGCTGGGTTCCGTCGAAAGCCTGAATGTCAGCGTGGCCAGCGCCGTGTGCCTGTACGAATCCGTGCGTCAGCGACAGGCGTAAGTTCCTCTGGCGGATCTTTTTCTGACCCGTTGGGGGTCATCACTTTTTCCAGTTATTCATCATGCACCAGAACGGCTTTACTACTTCGATACTTCATTCTGATCGTCGCCAGTCCGTCGAGCATGGCGCCGTGCATAAGCCTATCCATACTTCGTCCGAGTTCGCCTACGCCGATGCGCACGAACTGGCGGCGGTGTTTCAGGGCAAGGCGGGCTTTACGTATGGTCGTCAGGGGACACCCACCACGACGGCGCTAGAGTCCAAGATCAGCCTGATGGAAGGCGGCACAGGCACGGTGTCCTTTGCCACAGGGATGGCATCGCTGACGGCAGTGTTTACGACCTTGCTGCGCAAGGGGGACCATCTGTTGTCCAGCCAGTACGTCTTTGGCAATACCAACAGCTTGCTCGGCACGCTGGCCGAGCTGGGGATCGAGGTCAGTTATGTCGATCCTACCGACCTTGAGCAGGTGCGGGCGGCGCTGCGGCCCAACACGCGCATGGTGTTTACCGAAACCATTGCCAATCCGGGCACGCAATTAGCGGATCTGGCCGGCATGGGTGATTTGTGCCGTGAGCATGGTCTGGTCTATGTGGTCGACAATACGCTGACCTCACCCTGGCTGATGCAGGGGCGCTCGGTGGGCGCTTCGCTGGTGATGAATTCCTTGTCCAAGTACATCAGCGGCCACGGCGATGCGTTGGGGGGAGCGATCACCGATACGGGTTTGTACGACTGGTCGAACTACGCGAACATTTACGATAGCTATCGCAAGGGGCCGCCTACAGGTTGGGGATTGCTGCAGATCAAGAAAAAAGGCCTGCGTGACATGGGCGGTACCCTGTCCGCTGACTCTGCGCATCGCATTGCGATCGGCGCCGAGACCCTGGCGCTGCGTATGGCCGCACACTGCAGCAATGCATTGGCCCTGGCGCAGATGCTCGAGGCGCATTCGGGCGTGACCAAGGTGCATTACCCGGGCCTGCCCGGTCATCCGCAGCATGAGCGCGCCGCCGCGTTGTTTGGTGGGCGATTTGGTGGCTTGTTGGGGATCGAGTTGGCCGAGGGTATTGATTGCTTCGACTTTCTGAATCGCTTGCAGATTGTGCTTATGGCAACTCACCTGGGCGATACGCGTAGCTTGGCCTTGCCGGCTGCCCACACCATTTACTACGAAATGGGCGCCGAGCGCCGTGCCCAAATGGGTATCGCTGATAGTCTGATACGCGTGTCGGTTGGTATCGAAGATCAGACGGATTTGTTGCATGATTTTGATCAGGCGTTGCAGGCCTGCCTGGGCTGATCGGAAGTTTGTCAGAGGCAGGTCAGGAAACTTCCCTATGATGATTGCGGGGAAAGTCTTGCAGGGGCATGGAGGCTGGGCGGGCTATTATGCAAATAGTTTCAGATTTTATGCTTATTGCAAAATGTCCCCAAGGCCAGTATTTATGCGGCTTGCCGCTAAGGTCTGCCTCTTGACGCGACGATAAAGCGGGGCCTAATATGTCCCTGCGTCGCTGATATCCCACTGCTCTCATCAGTAGTGAGGCATCCGCGACGTAGCAATTTTGCCGTTGTGCATGGCAAGGCACCGAGGTGTTTTGCGGTGCCCAAAAAAAGAAGCATGTTCTCTTCCGTTTGCTGGTACCAGGGTAGCTGTGGTGCTGGCGCGCATCCGACAGAACCAATACCTTGAGGGGTAAATCTGAATGAACAAAACCGAACTCATCGATCATATCGCCAGCAAGGCCGATATCTCTAAAGCCGCCGCCGGCCGTTCGCTGGATGCTCTGATCGGTGCCGTTAAAACTACGCTCAAAAAGGGCGGTACGGTGACGCTGGTGGGCTTTGGTACGTTTGCTGTGTCCGCGCGCGCTGCGCGTACGGGCCGCAATCCTCGTACTGGCGAGACGATCAAGATCAAAAAGGCCAAAGTGCCGAAGTTCCGCCCGGGCAAGGCCCTGAAGGACGCCGTCAATTAATCGACGGTTTTGATCCTGCGGCACACAATGTGCCGCGCAATAAAAAAGGCACCGGGTTATTTCCGTGTGCCTTTTTTGTTGCCTGTGACCCGTCGTTGGTCAAGGGCATCGAATTCGGGGGGTGGTGGGTGCTACAGGGGTCGAACCTGTGACCTACGCCTTGTAAGGGCGCCGCTCTACCAACTGAGCTAAGCACCCCCGAGTGCTACTGCGTGATGGCGTGCATCACGATCAACGAGGTCGGCAGTATACCGGAGCAAAACGACTTCGGCAAATGGCGTGAAAAGTTGATCGCGATACATGACCGTCATACGCGGTATTACATGCCCGGCATCGGGTGCATCATGTTGGCGTTCATGTTGTGCATCACCCAGAGGGAGCCCACCACGATGATCGCGATGACGAACACGGCGAAAACGAAAGCCGATAGATTGTCGCGCTGGGATTTCGAGGTACCCATGTGCAGGAAGAACACCAATTGCACCAGCAACTGCGCCACACAAAGTACGATGATGCCTGGCAGGATCACGCCGCGAGGTACGCCTTCGACCATGAGCAGGCCGAACGAGCCCAATGTCAGGATGACGGACAGGATGAAGCCTACGATGTAGGACTTCAGCGAGCCGTGGCTGTTGCTATCGTGGTCGTGATCACCGTGGCCGTGGTTTGCGGCAGAGGTAGTGTGGTGCGACATTAGATCGCTCCCATGAGATAGATGAAGGTAAAGACGCAGATCCAGACGATGTCCAGGAAGTGCCAGAACAAGCTGAGGCATGCCAGGCGTCGTTTGTTGATCGAGTCCAGGCCGTGGCGACGCACCATGTCAATCATGACGATGATCCAGATCAGGCCAAACGTGACGTGCAGGCCGTGCGTACCGATCAATGTAAAGAACGAGGACAGGAAGGCGCTGCGATCCGGGCCGGCGCCGTGTGTGATCAGGTGGTGAAACTCATAGATTTCCATCCCGATAAAGCCGGCGCCGAACAGGAAGGTGACCAGCAACCAGCCGATGACCCGGCCCTTGTTGTTGGCATGCAAGTTCAGCATGGCCATGCCGAAAGTGAAGCTACTGACGAGCAGCAGCATGGTCTCGACCAGCACGAACGGCAGTTCGAACAGCTCTTTACCGGTCGGGCCGCCGGCGGTGGCGTTGGACAGCACGGCGAAGGTGGCGAACAGCACAGCGAAAATGAGCAAATCGCTCATCAGGTAAATCCAGAACCCGACTACGGTTTTGGATCCATCGTCGTGATGCTCGTCATGGTGGCCGGCGTGTGCGCCGGACCCGTGGGCAAGGGTAGTTGCAGTGTGACTCATGGCTCAGACGGCCTTTTGAACATTGGCAAGGTGGGCGGATTCGATGCGCTCGACTTCTTTTGCGGGCACGTAGTAGTCGACGTCGCGGTCATAGGCGCGCACGATGAACGAGCCAATCATGCCTACGAAGCCGACGATCGCCAGCCACCAGATGTGCCAGACCAGCGCGAAGGTCATGACCAGGCCAAAGGCGCCGATGATGACACCCGCGCCGGTGTTGCGAGGCATGTGGATGTCTTCGTAGTGGGTCGGGCGGGCATAGGCCGTGCCGTTTTCCTTGTTTTCCCAGTGTTGATCCAGGTGGTCGACTTTGGGGAGGTGGGCGAAGTTGTAGAACGGGGCGGGCGATGCGATCGACCATTCCAATGTGCGGCCACCCCAGGGATCGCCGGTGAGATCCATGTTTTTCTTGCGGTCGCGGATGCTGACAAAGATCTGCAGCAAGATAAAGCCAATGCCAGCGGCCACGAAGCACGCGCCGATGAAGGCCACGATCAGGTAAGGCTGCCAGGTGGGGTCGTCGTAGTGGTTAATACGGCGTGTCATGCCCTTGAAGCCCAGGATGTACAGGGGCATAAAGGCCAGATAGAAGCCGATGAGCCAGCACCAGAATGAGTACTTGCCCAGGCGCTCGTTCAACTTGAAGCCGAATGCCTTGGGGAACCAGTACGTCATCGCGGCAATACAACCGAACACCACGCCGCCAATAATGACGTTATGGAAGTGGGCGATCAGGAACAAGCTGTTGTGCAGCACGAACGATACGCCCGGGATGGCCATCAGCACGCCGGTCATGCCACCGATCACGAAGGTGACCATGAAGCCGATCGTCCACAGTACCGGGGTGCTCATTTCGACACGGCCACGATACATGGTGAACAGCCAGTTGAAGATCTTTGCCCCGGTCGGAATCGAGATGATCATCGTGGCGATGCCGAAGAACGCATTGACGTTCGCGCCAGCACCCATGGTGAAGAAGTGGTGCAGCCATACAAAGAACGACAATACGCCGATCGCCGCCGTGGCGTAGACCATCGAGTTGTAGCCGAACAGGGGCTTCTTCGAGTAGGTGGCGATGATTTCCGAAAATGCACCAAAGCAGGGCAGAATCAGGATGTAGACCTCGGGGTGACCCCAGATCCAGATCAGGTTCACGTACATCATGACGTTGCCGCCAAGATCATTCGTGAAGAAGTGCATGTCCAGATAGCGGTCCGCGGTCAGCAGGGCCAGCGTGCCGGCCAATACGGGGAAGGCGGCAATGATGAGGACGTTGGTCACCAGGGCGGTCCAGGTGAACACTGGCATCTTCATCAAGTTCATACCAGGCGTGCGCATGCGCAGGATGGTGACGACGAAGTTGATCCCGCTCAGGGTCGTACCTATCCCTGATATCTGCAGCGCCCAGATGTAGTAGTCGACCCCGACGCCTGGGCTGCCCTCCAGTCCCGAGAGGGGCGGGTAAGCGAGCCAGCCGGTGGCGGCAAATTCGCCGACGAACAGCGACAGCATCATCAGTACGACACCGACGCAGAACAGCCAGAAGCTCAGCGAGTTCAGGAACGGATAGGCCACGTCGCGCGCACCGATTTGCAGCGGCACGATGACGTTCATCAGGCCCGTAATGAAAGGCATCGCCATGAAGAAAATCATGATGACGCCGTGGGCGGTGAAAATCTGGTCGTAGTGATGGGGTGGGAGATAACCCACTGCGTCAGCGGCGGCAACGGCTTGTTGGCCGCGCATCATGATGGCGTCGGCGAAGCCGCGCAGCAGCATGACCAGTGCAACGACGATGTACATGACACCGATGCGCTTGTGGTCGACGCTGGTGAACCATTCGGTCCACAGGTACTTCCATTTGCCTAAATAGGTAATCGCGCCCAACAGCGCAACGCAACCGAGGATCACGGCGCCCATCGTCACCATGACGATGGGCTCGTGATACGGAATGGCCTCTAGAGTGAGTTTGCCGAACATCAGTTAGTTCCTGCGATCAAATTCTGCGACGTGGGCGTGCAGCTTGCCGGATCGAGGCCGGCAATCTTGCTCATCGTGTTATGCATGATGTTGTCGAACATGCCCGTGGGGACGCTGGAGTACAGCTTGACCGGGTCATGCTCGCTGGGGGTCAGCAGGGCTTGGTAGGCCTGCGGGGTCAGTGCGTCGCTGGACGCCTTGGCCTTGCTGATCCAGTCTTCGAACCCTTGTTGGGTCGTTGCGATGGCATCGAAACGCATGCCCGAGAAACCGGCGCCGCTGTAGTTGGCCGAAATACCGGCATAGGTGCCGGCCTCGCGGGCGATCAGGTGCAACTTGGTTTCCATGCCCGCCATGGAGTAAATCTGGCTACCCAACTGCGGAATGAAGAACGAGTTCATCATCGCCGACGAGGTGATGCGGAATTGGATGGGCGCGTCCACCGGGAATGCGATCTGGTTCACGGTAGCGATGTCGTAGTCCGGGTAAATGAACAGCCACTTCCAGTCCAGCGACACCACGTCGATGTTCACCGGTTTAACCGAGGACTCGATGGGTTTGTAGGGGTCCAGCGCGTGGGATGATTTGTAGGTCATTACGGCCAGGATGGCCACGATGATGCAAGGGATGGTCCAGACCACCACTTCGATGCGCGTGGAGTGCGCCCAGCGCGGCATGTACACCGCTTTCGTATTGCTCGCCCGGTATTTCCAGGCGAAATACAGGATCATGACAATGACGGGCACTACGATCAGGAGCATGAGCCCCAGCGCAGTGAGAATCAGGGTTTTTTCCTGGGCGCCGATATCTCCCTTGGGAGAGAGCACTTCCATTGTGCAGCCGCTGAGCAGCATGAGCGCACCAATACCGAGCGTACGCCCGAAGGTGGCAAAGTGGGGGTGTTTCACGTACAACCTTGAGGGTTAACTGCCTAAGCAGGCAAGAATTACGCGATGCGTCTTGTTTGGACGCACCGCTGCGGTGAAGCCGCAATGCTAGCGCTTTGTTGCGCCGCAACCCTGCGACGAAAAGTCGCATCGCGGAAGGCGCGCGAGCCCCGTAATTACTTGTTGCACCGTCGGTACGTGGTCTTTGTGCAGAGCAATAGGGTGCGACAATATGTCGCGTTACTGTGTGGAACTATTCCAGCGTGAGGTCGCGCTCGGGACCGGGCTTTTTGGCCAGTTTGCGTTGCAGGGAGCGTCGGTGCATGCCCAGCAGCCGGGCCGCCGCGGAGACGTTGCCGCCGCATTCGTGCAGGGCTTGCTGAATGTGTTCCCATTCCAGACGGTGCAACGGCGTCATGGTGGACTCGATGGCGGTCGATTCGGCCTTGACCAACCCCAGGGCGCGCAGAATCATCGGCGCAGTAGCGGGCTTGGGCAGGTAATCGTCCGCGCCGCGTTTGATAGCCTCGACGGCGGTGGCCACGCTGGCGTAGCCGGTGACCAGCAAGATGCGCATGTCGGGCCGCAACGCGCGCAGTGGCCGAATCAACGTGAGTCCGGAGTCTTCGCCCAGTTTCAAATCGACCAGGGCAAAAGCGGGTTGAGTCTCTTCGGCTACGCGCAAGGCTTCGGCGATACTGGCGGCCGTGCGCGTTTCCAGGTGGTGGCGAGTCAGGCTGCGCTGCAAAGTGCGCAGATAAAGTTCGTCGTCGTCGATCAAGAGGCCGACATCAGAGGCATTCATAGGGTAGTTCCGGTGCCGCGTGTCGCAAGATACGCCAAGGGCAGGTGAAAGCGGATGCGAGTGCCGCCGCCATCGGCGGGGGCCATCGTCATCTTGCCACCGAGTTGTTCGACGGTGGCATGGGATAGCGCGAGCCCGACACCGAGCCCGCTGGGTTTGTCGCTATTGAACAGGCTGGTCGTGGGCAACAGGGAATGATCGGGATCGAAACCGCCGCCATGATCACGGACTTCGCCATCGAGCGCGCCGTCGCAATATTCCAGGTGCAGGTCGACACGCGGATGGCCCGCGGCTTCGCCGGCATCGGCTGCATTATTGAGCAGGGCCTGGATCAGGTGCGAGATGGCGGGCTCGACCCGCAATGCCGTGGGTAGTTCGCCTGTGCGATGCAAATCAATCGTGGGGCGCACCAGGCGCCACTGGCTGACCTCGCGTACCAGGTCTACCTCGGTCGGGACGGCCAGATTACGGATGCGTTCCCGGCACAAGGCCAGCAACTGGCCCAGCAAGGCCACGTCGGCGCGCAGGTCGTCGGTCTTGACCTCGGCCGCGATTTCGTCGGCCAGTAGCGTCATGGTGGCGAGCGGGGTATTGAGTTCGTGCGCCATCGCCGCAGCGTGGGTGGCCAGGGCGACGATTCCTTCGTTACGGGTAAAGCGCTCACGCAGGGCAGCCAGCTCGCGCTCACGGCTGCGCAGATCGGCGGCCAGGCGGGTGGAAAAATACAGGACGACCATGGCCGAAATCAGGAAGCTGGCGGCAATACCCGACACAATGAGCGCGTAAGGGTTGTGATGCCCTTCGAGCGGACGGCCGATCAGGCCGGAGAGTAGATACCCGATCAGGCAGGCCATCGCGGCGGCGAGTGCCCAGCCACGCGGTAGCGCCAGGGCAGCCAGCGCGATCAGAATCAGGAACATCAGGCCGAAGGGATTGTGGATGCCACCACTCCAGCCGAGCATCCATGTCAGCACGACGATGTCGACCAGCAAGTGCGCAAAGGCGGTACCGTTGGAGGCCTCGCTGCGACGGCGATGCACCTGCACACTGGCATATAAATTAAAGGTGACCAGTACGCCTATGCCGCTCCAGAGCGGTCCTAGCGGAAGGTCGAGATCCAGGAGCTCACTGGCGACGAGCACCGTTGCGGCCTGGCCAGCGATGGCCAGCCAACGAAGCATACATAGAGAGCGCAGGAACGAATTAGCGGAACTACCAGGCATAACAAATATCCGGGCCGGCGATGATGGCCGGGGGGCCGGGCGCAATAGCGCGGGAGAGACGCCCAGGAGCGGGCAAGATGAGGCTATTGTATTGCGATTCCATTTCAACTGCTGCACCGCAGCGAAATGCGGTTGCCGGGCGGCGGCGGGCACAAGCATACTGGCGGTTACTGCCTCGAAAAGAGGGGCTGAAAAGCCTAGCCTGGAGTCTGTCATGAGTGTGGCTTCGAATTCTGAATCAAATCGTCCTTGCATAACGTTTACGTATTGCACGCAGTGCCAGTGGTTGCTGCGGACCGCGTGGATGGCACAAGAACTGCTGTCGACCTTTAGTACCGATCTGGGAGCGGTGACACTGGTGCCGGGGACCGGGGGCGTTTTCCGGATTCATTACGACGACAACCTGATATGGGACCGGATGGTGGACGGTGGGTTCCCTGACGCCAAGATATTGAAGCAGCGAGTGCGCGACCGACTGGATCCGCAGCGAAATCTGGGGCATATCGATCGGGCGGCGGGCACAGCGGACACAGCGGGCGCGCAAGCATCGTCCCAGGGGGACGTCGGGTCAGGGACATCGAGTGAGGGGGCATCGAGTAAGGACATCCAGTGAGGGGACGATGTAGCCGGAGGCGGGACAACATGAACACGTGCGGAAGATAGGACGATTTACGCGGCTTTTCCTGGTTGTGGTGAAATTTTTTCTTACATCAATACGCACAGTATTTCGTGGTTCATGATCGAGAAGATTGTGCGAATCATTCGCATTTAAGATAAGATGTCGGGCTTGGAATGGGCCGGCCCCGGCGTTTCCGGCGTGGTGCCGGTTGCGTGGTCGGTCGACACTTGGAAGTTTTCGGCTGATTCATGCCTCGTCTTCAACACGGTTCGTCTTCGAGTTCGCAACCTTTACTTGCTTTGCGCGTGGGTGCCGGTCTTACGGTGCTGGCAGCTCACTTGGCGGTGATTGGCGCGATTTACTGGATGCCCAATGAAACCCCACCGCAATTGCTGGAGCCCGAAGCAGTGATGGTGAGTGTTATCGAAGCACCTGTTCCCCAGATTGCCAAGGCAGAGCCTGAGGTTGAGCCGCAACCGGAACCTCCGCCTGAGCCAGAGCCAGAGCCAGTGGTCGAGCCTGAACCTGAGCCGGAACCGGTTGTTGAGCCGGAACCGGAGCCGATTATTGAACCCATCCCCGAGCCTGAGCCGGAGCCGGTGATCGAGAAGCCGCCAGAGCCAAAACCAAAACCCAAGCCGAAACCCAAGCCGAAACCTAAACCAAAGCCCAAACCCAAGGTTGAGAAGCCCGTCGAGCGGCCCAAGCCTACGCCACCGCCCGCGGCTACGCCGACCGGTGCCCTCGAAGGGGAGAAGACGACGCAGGCGCCTGTACAGGGTCCGCCGCCGGATCAACCCATCATGGTGTCCAGCGTGGAGTATGTGGGGCGCCGGCCATTGCCCACCTACCCGACGATGTCCAAGCGTTTCCGTGAGGAAGGCCGGGTCGTTATCCTGGTCGAAATCAACAAAATTGGGGTGGTTGAGAAGGCAACTGTTGACAAGAGTTCGGGCTTTCCCCGGTTGGATGAGTCCGCGCTGACGGCGGCCCGTAAGGCGCGCTTTAAACCCCTGACTCGCAACGGCGTGGCGTACCCCGCCAAGGCCAAATTACCATTCGATTTCGTAATGAGGAACTGAGATGTCCAACGCTATGCATAACGTCACGCTAGTGGCGCAGGCGAGCACCACGCCGACCGTGCCGGGCGCCGACGCTGCGTCCGCGGCCAGTGGGGTAGCGCCCGTCGCGCAACAAGCCGCCGATACGGCTCAATCGGTAGCGCCCGCTTTGTCGCAGGCCGCCGATACGATCCAACAGGCAGCGCCTGCCTTGTCGCAGGCTGCAGATACGGCCCAACAGGCGGTTGCCGCCGTACCGCCGGCACCTCTGCCGGTGCCCGACATGGGGTTCCTGCACTTTGTGGCGCAGAGTGATTTCGTCGGCAAGACCTTGTTCGCCATCCTGATCATCATGTCGCTGGTGACGTGGTATCTGATCGTGGTGAAGTGCTTTAGCAATCTGACCATGCGTCGTCGGTCGGCGGATTTCTTGAACAAGTTCTGGAATTCCAGCTCGCTGGAGCAGGTCGAAAACGAGATCGTGACCCACGGCGCGCGGGACCCGTTCTCGCACTTGGCCAGCCACGCCATGCACGCGCAATCGCATCACAGTAAGTTCGGCGTGACCAAGCTCGAAGAGTCCGGCGCGAACGGTGAGTTTGTGACACGCACCATGCGCAAGGTCATTGACGAAGAAACCGCCAAACTCGAGAATGGCTTGACGGTGTTGGCATCGGTAGGCTCTACCGCGCCGTTTGTCGGCTTGTTCGGTACGGTCTGGGGTGTGTACCACGCGCTGGTTGGTATCGGCCTGGCGGATGGCGTGACCATCAATCGAATTGCCGGCCCGGTGGGCGAAGCGCTGATCATGACGGGCCTGGGCTTGGCTGTGGCGATTCCGGCGGTGCTGGCGTACAACACCTTTGTGCGTAACAACCGCGTATTCCTGTCGCGCCTGGATGCCTTTGCGCATGATTTGTTTGCGTTCCTGAGCACCGGCCAGCAGGTCGAATTGTCTGACGGCAAAGTGCGCGCATTGCGTCGTCATAACGCGGCCGGGAATGGACGAGGAGCACAATAATGGCCTTTGGCAGCTTCGACAACAAAAGTTCGGGCAGCCACGCGGTGTCGGAAATCAATATGGTGCCGCTGATCGACGTGATGCTGGTGCTGTTGGTGATTTTCATCATCACGGCACCCTTGATGGCGCATTCGGTACGCATCAATATGCCGCAGGTGAGCTCCGAACCCATCGATCAAGAACCCAAGACAGTCGATTTGGCGATTGATGCCGCCGGAGCGCTGTTCTGGGACGACAAACCCGTGGCGATAGATGATTTGCCCAATCGTTTCTTCACGATGGCGCAGGCCAAGCCGCAGCCCGAGCTGCGTATTCGTGCCGATTTGAATACGCGCTATGAAACCCTGGCAAAAGTCATGGCCGCTGCGCGTCGCTCGGGTCTGTCGCGTATCGGTTTCATCACGACGCCCGCCCCGAACGATGCGGCAACCGCGCCGGCCGCAGCGGCCGGTGGCACGCCGGCTAACGAGGCGTCCGCGACTGGCTCACCCGCTATCGGGGCATCCACTCCTGGGGCGGCCACTTCCAGTGCAACGACTTCCAGCGCACCTGCCGCAGCTGCGGCGCCGGCGCGGGCTGCACCCGCTTCCGCACAATAGTCAGTTTCGTCACGATTACGTTCGCGCTAGAATCCACCCATGCGAGTACTTGTAATCGAAGACGATACGACCTTGGGCCACGCGCTCCAGGAATTTTTAGCCGATCAGGGTTATGCCGTCGACTGGCTGACTGATGGCGACAGGGTGCTGGGCGCACTGGCAGGGCAGACGTACGATCTGCTCCTGCTGGATCTGAACCTGCCCGGTCGCGGCGGATTGGATGTGCTGCGACAACTGCGCCAAGACGGCAATCAGGTTCCGGTCTTGATCGTCACTGCGCGAGATGGCTTGGAAGACCGCGTCGCCGGCCTGGATGCCGGCGCTGACGATTACGTCACCAAACCCTTTGATTTGCCCGAGCTGGCTGCTCGTGTCCGGGTATTTGGACGCCGGCGCACGGGTCAGGCGCAGCCGCTGATCGAAGCCGGCGCACTCACGTTTGATACCGTGGGTCGCGAAGTACGCGCCAATGGGCAGCGCTTGTCCCTGTCGGTACGCGAACTTTCCGTGCTGGAAATGTTGATGGCGCGCGTGGGTCGCGTCGTGACCAAGCGACAGATTGTCAACTCCCTGTCAGCTTGGGATGCCGATTTTAGCGAGAATGCCGTCGAGGTCTATGTGTATCGTCTGCGCAAGCGCCTGGAAGGCACCGGCGCAAGCATTCAAACCGTTCGAGGTTTTGGTTACATGCTGGAAACGCAGCCGGCGTGAATACGCATCGCCGGTCCTCGCGCATTGATGCCGGGCCGGCGCCTTCGACCATGTGGGACGCCACCTCCTTTTCCTCTGACACGCCGCCGTCGCGTTGGTCTTTTCCGCGTGGCTCGCTAGCACGCTACCTGATTAAACGGTTGCTGCCCCCCATTCTGGTGTTGGTGGTGCTGGATTTGTTGGCGACCTGGGTTATCAGCCACAAGCTGGATATGGCGGGTTGGATGCTGGAAGATTTCTTCTGGCTCATGGTCCTGGGGCAAGCCGTGTTGATCGGCGTGTTTGCCGTGGTGATCGTCCAAGGCGTGCAATCGGGTTTGCGCTCCGTCAATCATCTGTCTGATGAGATTCGCCAGCGCTCCATCGACGACATGCAGCCTCTGGAGGTCGCCGGCGTCCCCGCCGAAATCGAACCCCTGGTGACGCACACGAACGATCTCCTGCTGCGCCTGAACGCCTCGCTCGCCGCGCAACGGCGTTTTATCGGCCATGCGGCGCACCAACTGCGGACCCCCCTAAGCGGCTTGCGCATGGAATCCGAACTCATGCTGGCGCGCCCCTTGCCTGATGATGTGCGGGCCCGTGCCGAGCGCATCAAGGCCGTTAGCGATCGAATGATCCGCCTGGGACAACAGCTACTCGTGCTGGCGCGCTCGGATCCCAACGCACGTCCACAAGATAGTTTTGTGCGTATCGATTTATGCGAATGGGTGCGAGTCAGTGGCGCCGAGTGGATTCCCCATGCTCACGCCGAGCAATTTGAAATCGACCTGGTGGCGCCCGATCACCCCGTCTGGATTGATGGCGACCCGCTGCTGCTTGATGAGCTACTGGGCAATTTGATCGATAATGCCGTGCGCTACGGCAACGACAGCGGACGGATTACGCTGACTATCGGCGAAAACCCGCCGTCCTTGATCATCGAAGATGACGGCCCCGGTATCTCGGGCGAAGAGGAAGAGCGTGAACGCGTATTCGAGGCCTTCTATCGTGCCCCGGGCACCAGCGCAGGTGGCTCCGGCCTGGGCTTGGCCATCGTTCGTGAAATCGCGCATGCCCATGGCGCCTGGTGGAAACTTACCAGCCGGCCCGAATATCCCGGAACACGTTTATCGGTCGTTTTTCCCGGCCCTCGCAAAGGCGCGCAACTGACGCGTCAAGATCGGACTCTATGACATCCTCTGCCCAGAATGGCGTGCAAGTCAACGAGCACGCCTCGTCACCGAAAGCCGCACTGATGTTGGGCGCATTGGGCGTCGTCTACGGGGATATCGGGACCAGCCCCTTGTATACGCTGCGCGCCTGTCTGGTCGGATTTGCGGATATGGATCCTGCTCATATCCTGGGCGTGCTGTCGATCTTGTTCTGGCTGTTGATGCTGGTGGTGTCGTTCAAGTATGTGTTGTTGATACTGCGTGCCGACAACCGGGGCGAGGGGGGGACGCTGGCACTGCTTGAGTTGGCCATTCGTGGACGAGCCGGGAAATCGCGCTGGCTATTGATCGTGCTGGGCATTTTCGGAGCTTCGCTGTTCTACGGCGATAGCATGATTACGCCTGCCATTTCGGTGTTATCAGCACTGGAAGGTATTGGCGTGGTGTCCCATACTTTTGACGACTGGATCGTGCCGATATCGATTGTCGTGCTCGTGTTGTTGTTCCTGATCCAGTCCCAAGGCACCAGTGTGGTGGGCAAACTGTTCGGACCGGTGATGGCGGTGTGGTTTACCACTCTGGCAATATTGGGCGGGTGGCAGATCTGGCAGACTCCGCAGATATTGCAAGCCCTGAACCCCATATGGGGGCTGCGCTTTGTTGTGGATTTTCCGACGGGCAGCTTTCTGTTGCTGGGGGCCGTGGTATTGGCGTTGACGGGCGCAGAGGCGCTGTACGCCGATATGGGGCATTTCGGTCGCCCGGCGATCCGGCGTGCCTGGTTTTCGATGGTGCTGCCGGCCTTGACGCTATGCTATTTTGGCCAAGGCGCCTTGCTCTTGCGTGATCCCGAGGCGATTCGTAATCCCTTTTTCTTGATGGCCCCTGACTGGGGACTGGTCCCACTGGTCGTATTGGCCACCATCGCGACCGTCGTCGCGGCGCAGGCCGTCATCTCGGGCGCGTATTCGGTAACACGTCAGGCTGTGCAATTAGGTTTTTGGCCGCGGATGCAGATTCTGCATACTTCAGCCGCCGAGAAAGGGCAGATTTATCTGCCCCAGATCAATGCATGGTTGCTGGTGTCGGTCCTGATACTCGTGGTGGCATTCCAAAGCTCCGAAAACCTGGCCGCCGCTTACGGCTTTGCTGTGACCGGCACGATGTTGACGACAACGATATTGGCGTTTGCCGTACTGCCTCGTGGCACAACGGGCGGCAGGCGCGTCGTTTGGCTGGGCATATTGAGCGTCCTGCTAGTGGTGGATATCCTGTTGTTCGGCGCCAATATTTTCAAAATCCACGAAGGCGGCTGGCTGCCCCTGCTGGTGGGCGTGACGGTATTCAGCTTGATGATGACATGGCGTCGTGGCCGCTATCTGCTGGCACAAAGACAGCAGGCCGATCATCAGCCACTAAAGGAATTCATGACGCAACTGGAGGCGTTTCCTCCTGCGCGGGTACCGGGCACCGCCATTTTCATGACCATGAATCCAGGTATCGTTCCCGCCTCGTTGCTACATAACTTGAAGCACAACAAGGTGCTTCATGATCACGTGCTGTTTCTGACCATACAGGTCGCCGACGTACCGCATGTGGCGCTCCAAGAGCGCTTTACCGTCGAACAAGTCACTGCATCATGCTGGCAAATCGTCGTGCACTACGGTTTCAAAGAAGACCCCAATGTGCCCGATGTACTGAAGCATATTGCAGAGGCTTACCCCGAAATTGATCTCGAGCCGATGCGCACGTCGTATTACCTGTCACGTCAAACGGTCGTCGCGGCACGCAAGCCAGCGATGTGGAGAGGGCGTCGGGCACTGTTTGCCTTTATGGCGCGCAATGCAACGCGCAGTACCAAATTCTTCAAGATCCCGCCGAATCGCGTCGTGGAAATGGGAATGCAGGTCGAGTTGTAGATCCCCGTGGGGTTCTTGAGTTGCGTTGTGGGTGTTTGCTGGCGGTGAGTGGTTCTATTGAGGCGTTCCTGGCGCGTGGCTGGGCGCCGCGCCGGCCCTTCGCTTCGGCTCGGCCCCCAGGCACGCGCCAGGAACTGACGTCAATAGGATGCCACGCTCGCTGTTATGCACCGGTGAGCGCAACGATGCACAGCATCCGGAAATTGGAGACATTGCGAGCAGGGGTCAGGCTTGCGTGGGTGACGCCGGCCCTTCGATCCGAGGGCAGACCCGCGCAGCGGGTCCGAGGACGCCTGGATGCGTCCGAGCCGAGGTGAGGGGCCGGCGCCACCCACGCAAGCCTGACCCCTGCGCCAAAAGAACCCAACCCCCGGCAAGCAAAAAAACACGGCCACACCGAAGTGCAGCCGTATCCCAGTCAAGACAGCCTACGCAGCAGGATTACTTCTTCTTGCCGTCGTCTTTCAATTGAGGCAGCGCTGTGCCCGACGCGGCCAGCAAGCCGGCCTGCACGTAGGTGAAGAGCTTGTCGCGCGTGTCGGTGATGTCCAGGTTGCGCATGGTCAGTTGGCCAATGCGATCTGCCGGCGAGAACGGGGCGTTTTCCACCTTTTCCATCGACAGGCGCTCGGGTGCGTAAGTCAGGTTGGGTGATTCAGTGTTCAGCAGCGAGTAGTCATTGCCACGACGCAGTTCCAGCGTGACTTCGCCCGTGACGGCGCGGGCGACCCAGCGTTGGGCGGCTTCGCGCAGCATGATCGCTTGGGGGTCGAACCAGCGGCCCTGATACAGCAGACGGCCGAGCTTGCGGCCGCTTTCGCGGTACTGCTCGATAGTGTCTTCGTTATGAATGCTCGTGACCAGACGCTCGTAGGCGATGAACAAGAGCGCCATGCCCGGGGCTTCGTAGATGCCGCGGCTCTTGGCTTCGATGATGCGGTTTTCGATCTGGTCGCTCATGCCCAGGCCATGGCGGCCGCCAATACGGTTGGCCTCGAGCATCAGCTCGACCGGGTCAGCGTACTCGACGCCGTTGAGCGCGACCGGTTGGCCTTCGTCGAAGCGCACAGTGACTTCTTCGGCCTTGACGGCGACGTCATCGCGCCAGAACGCCACACCCATGATGGGTTGGACGATGCGGATGCCGGAATTCAGGTTTTCGAGGTCTTTGGCTTCGTGCGTGGCGCCCAGCAGGTTGGAGTCGGTCGAATAGGCCTTTTCGGAGGACATTTTGTAGTCGAAGCCGGCTTGGCGCATGTACTCGGACATCTCCGAGCGGCCACCCAACTCGTCGATGAAGCGCTGGTCGAGCCAGGGCTTGTAGATCTTGAGATCCGGATTGGTCAGCAGGCCATAGCGATAAAAACGCTCAATGTCGTTGCCCTTGAAGGTGCTGCCGTCGCCCCAGATGTTGACGTTGTCTTCTTTCATGGCAGCCACGAGCATGGTGCCGGTGACGGCGCGGCCGATGGGCGTGGTGTTGAAGTAGGTGATGCCGCCGGTCGAGATGTGAAAGGCGCCGGCTTGTAGGGCGGCGATGCCTTCGGCAACCAGTTGGGGGCGGCAGTCGATCAGGCGGGCATTTTCGGCGCCGTAGGCGAGCGCCTTGCGCGGAATTTCGTCGTAGTCGGATTCGTCGGGTTGGCCGAGGTTGGCCGTGTAGGCGTAGGGAATAACGCCGTTATTGCGCATCCACAGCAGGGCCGCGCTGGTATCCAGGCCGCCCGAAAAGGCGATGCCGACTTTCTGGCCGATGGGCAGATTGGGAAGAATAGTGGTCATGGTGTGATCTAAAGCGCCTACGCGACGGACGGGACGGACGAAACGGAGAAAAAGGATTGCGTCATGGCGGCAGCGTGCTTAGGCGAGGCCAGGTGGCCCTCGTGCATCTGGCTGCGGGTATGCGCAATCCGCCATTTTAACGCGTTTGCGTGTGGTGTTTGAATGATGCCGGGTGCCGACCGAATTGGGTGGCCAAAGCCGGGCCCGTGGCCCGGCGGGTGACTCAGTCGATTTTGCCCAGCAGCAGGAATTCCATCAGCGCTTTCTGGAGGTGCAGGCGGTTCTCGGCCTCGTCCCAGACGACGCTTTGCGGGCCATCGATGACGTCGCCGGTGACTTCTTCACCGCGGTGGGCGGGCAGGCAGTGCATGAACACCGCTTGGGGGTCGGCGGCTGCCATCATTTCCGCATCGACGCACCAGTCGGCGAAAGCGGCGCGGCGCGCGTCGTTTTCGGCTTCGTAGCCCATGCTGGTCCAGACGTCCGTCGTGACGAGGTGGGCCCCGCGGCAGGCTTCGATGGGATCGGTAAACTGGCGCAGCACGCCCTCGGGCGGCGCGCCAATGCGGGCAGGATCGAGTTCGTAGCCTGCAGGCGTGGAGACGTGCAGCGTAAAGTCCAGCATCTCGGCCGCCTGTAGCCAGGTGTAGGACATGTTGTTGGCGTCACCGATCCAGGCAACGGTTTTACCGGCGATGGGGCCGCGATGTTCGATATACGTAAAAATATCGGCGAGAATCTGGCAAGGGTGGTATTCGTTGGTCAGTCCGTTGATGACGGGCACGCGCGAATGCGAGGCAAAACGCTCGATGCGGGTTTGCTCGAACGTACGGATCATCACGATGTCGACCATGCGCGAAATCACCCGGGCGGTGTCTTCGATGGGCTCGGAACGGCCCAATTGGGAGTCGTTGGAGGTCAGGTTGATGACGGAGCCGCCCATTTGGTACATGCCCGCCTCGAACGAGACGCGGGTACGGGTGCTGGCTTTTTCGAACACCATGGCCAGGGTGCGGTCATGCAATGGCATATGGGGCTCGTAGCGCTTGAACTTGTCTTTGATCAAGCGGGCGCGGTCGAGGACATAGGCGATTTCGCTAGAGGAAAAATCCCGAAACTGCAGGAAGTGCCGCAAGGGGCCGGTCTGTTGCGCAGGAGGTGTCATGATGAAGAGGGCGAAGCCATAAAACATCAATCATATACAATTCGCGGCGCGGGTCGCATCTTTGTCGTTTGTCTGATCCGGACAGACCGCACGTCGCTCGCGGTGAAAAATTCATGGTAGATCACGTTAAACAATTCGTTATTCACGGTGTCACCGAGAGTGGCGCCCGATTTCGCCCCAGCGACTGGGCCGAACGCTTGGCCGGCGTGATGGCCCAGTTCCGCCCGCCCGGCACGGTCGGCAGTCACCTGACCTATTCGCCTTATGTGTTACCCGTCATGATTGAGGGGGTCAGGGGGGTGGTGGTCGATCAACGCTTGCGAGAGCTCGAGCCATTGGCGTACAAGTTCGTGGTGGATTTCGCCCGGGACAATAACCTCAAAACCGAAGAGCGCGAGCGCTGAAGCGATCGTCCGGCGGAAAAAGATACACAGGCCCGATGGAGACGTCCTCCATCGGGCCTGTGTGATTTGCGGCGCCGCCGCGTGGCGGCTGTGCGGGTGGCTTATTCGACCGGGGTGACCAGTTTTCCATCTTGGAAGTAGGACTGGAGGTTTTCCAGCATCAGGTCTTCCATGGCCAGGCGGGTCTCGTAGCTGGCGCTGCCGATGTGCGGCAACAGGACGGTGTTGTCGCTGTCGATGAGGGCCTCGGGTACCTTGGGTTCGTACTCAAATACGTCCAGGGCGGCGCATCCCAGTTTGCCGTTCTCGATCGCGGCAGTCATGGCTTGCTCGTCGATGACGGGGCCGCGTGCAATATTGATGATGACGCCCTTGGGGCCGAGTGCCTCGATGACCTCTTTATTGACCAGATGACGGGTTTCCGGGCCGCCGACGGTGGCGACTACCAGGAAATCCGCCCATTTCGCCAGATCGACGAGCGAGGCTTCGTAGCCATACGGAACGTCGTTGCGGGCGCGGCGGTTGTGGTAGCGGACTTCCATGTCAAAGCCATCGCCGCGCCGGGCGATGGCTTGGCCAATGCGGCCCAGGCCGATGATGCCGAGTTTTTTACCGCTGACACGGGTGCCGAGCGGGATGCCGCCGTGGACCTGGCCCCAGCGGCCGGCGCGCACAAAGCGATCGCCCTGACTCATGCGGCGTGCACCGGAGATCAGCAAACCCCAGGCCAGATCGGCCACGCAATCGGTGAGGACGTCGGGGGTGTTGCTGACCAGAACACCGCGCTCGCGGGCGGCCTGGACGTCGATGGTTTCGTAGCCCACTCCCCAACTGCAGATGGCCTTGAGGTCGGGCAGCGCATTGATGAGCTCGGCGTTCGCACCCATGTTGGCCGAGGTCACCATGGCCGTGATGCCTTTGCCGTATTCGGCCAGGGCGACTTTGCGATCGGCGTGTTTCCACAGCTCGAACACATCGTAGTCTTTTGCAAGACGTTGGTTGGCGGAAGGGGAGCCGGAGAAGGAGCCGACCTGAAGAACGCGGGGCTTGGTGGTCATATCGTTGCGTAATGGGGTGGGAGAAAGAGTGATGCTACTTGATTAAGTCGTTTGTCTAAAGACCAGTGGGTCAGGTGTAACCGCGGTCGGTATGAGGGCGTAAGCCCCGGATCTTGCCGATACCGGGATCTTGCGCCCTCATCGCGCAGCGTGTGCGCGTGGAGCAAGGTATTACTGCAACTCGATGCCGCCGTCTTTGATCACTTTTTTCCAGCGTGCGACTTCCTCTTGCTGGAATTTGGCGAACTCTTCGGGTGTGTTGGCGACGACCTCGAAGCCCAGGCCATTGAGCGTCTTGGTCACGCCGGGGTCGCGCAGGGAGGTGCGCAGCGATTCGGACAGGGTCTTGACGATGGGGGCCGGCGTGCCTTTGGGCACGGCAAAGCCTTGCCAGGAGTAGACGACCATGTCTTTTACGCCGGCTTCGCCCAGCGTGGGCACGTCGGGCAGATCGGGCGAGCGTTCGCTACCCGTGATCGCCAGGGCCTTGAGTTTGCCGGCCTGGACGTGTTTTTGCACGGCGCCCAAGTTCTGGAATGACACGTTGACCTGTGCCCCCAGCAAGTCGGCAATGGCTGCGGCGCCGCCGCGATACGGGACGTCGACGCCGGTCGTGCCGGTGCGTTGGCGAAACAGAATGGCCGACAGGTGATCAGACGAACCCGTGCCCGATGAGGCGTATGAGATTTGGTCCGGGTTTTTCTTGGCGTATTCCACCAGTTCGGCCACCGTGTTTGGCGGGAACGAAGGTGGCGCGACCAGAATGTTGGGGTTGCGCACGGCCTGGGTCAGATAGATGAAATCCTTGCTGGGGTTGTACGACAGCTCTTTGTACAGGGCTTCGTTGATGGCGAATGTACCGATCGAGCCCACCATCATGGTGTAGCCATCGGGGGTCGAGCGTGCCAGGGCCTGGGCGCCGATCGCACTGTTGGCGCCGGGCTTGTTTTCGGCCACAAAGGTCTGACCCAAGAGTTTTTGCATGCCCGGCATCACCGAGCGAGCCGTGATATCGGAGGAGCCGCCTGGTACGAACGGTACGATGACAGTGACGGGTTTTTCAGGGTAGTTCGCCGCGTGGGCGGCGGTGCCGCCCAGCACGGTCAGGCTGGCGGTTGCAATAGCGCTGATCAGTTTTTTCACAATGTCTCCTGGTGCGCGTGTTGTGAGATTGCCGCCGGCCCACGCGATCCGGCAGCTGGGGAAATAGAGGGGGATTAGTCGATCCGCGCGCCGGATTGCTTGACGACTTCGGCCCATTTGACGCCTTCGGCGGCCATGAATTTCTTGAATTCGGCCGAGGTCATACCCGACGGCGTGGCGCCTAACGATTCAAAGCGTTGACGTACGGCGGGCATTTTCAGGATCTTCGCGACTTCGACCTGGATCTTGTCAACGATCTCTGTCGGGGTACCTGCTGGCGCAAACAGACCGAACCAGCTCGCGGCGTCGTAGCCGGGCACGCCGGCTTCGGCCATCGTAGGTACATCAGGCAGCGCAGGGGAGCGCTCTGTGGTGGTCACCGCCAGAGGGCGTAACTTGCCGGCCTTGATGAAACCCATGGATGACGGCAGGTTGTCGAAAATCAAATCGGCGGAGCCGCCCATCACGTCCGCCAAAGCCGGACTGCTGCCTTTGTAGGGCACATGGGTCATTTTCGTGCCGGTCATCGACTGGAACAGCTCGCCCGCCATGTGAATGGAGGTGCCGTTGCCGCTGGACGCCATGTTGACCTTGCCGGGGTTGGCTTTCAGGTAGGCGATCAGGTCTTTGACGTTGCTGATCTTATGTTTCTCGGCGAAGGCGTTGTTCAATTCCAGAATGTTGGGCACCGGAATGACGAGAGTGACAGGGGTAAAGTCACGCACGGTGTCGTAGGGCAGCTCGGCGTACAGTGATTGATTGATCGCGTGCGTGCTGACGGTGCCCATCAACAAGGTGTAGCCGTCGGGTTTGGCGCGCGCAGCCTCGGCGGTGCCTACATTGCCTCCGGCGCCCGCTCGGTTCTCGACCACGATGGGTTGATTCCAGGCTTTGCCGAGCTCGCTGGCGACGACGCGGGCCGCAATGTCTGTCGTGCCGCCAGCTGGGAACGGCACCAGGATGGTAATTTGGCGTGTCGGATAGGCGTCGGCTGCGTGGACGACGGGCATGGCTGCCAGAGCCGCACCTGCGCACAGCCCCGCCAATAAGGTGCGACGAGAAAATTGAACAGGCATACAGGTGTCTCCTGGAGTGCGCAGTGCGCGCATCTTGTGTTTGTCTCTGCGAATGTTTCGCTATGAACTTTCTCGATGAAACTCATCCTCTGTATGGGGTAATGACCAGGGGATTTTCTTGTAAAACAAATATAGGTATTGAGGGTTTGCTTGTCAACCAAGTATACTTTTTCGAGCCTATATTGCACGCAGATAAAGACGGCATTTAGGGCAGTGAATACCCTATGGTGTGGGTCCCTTACACGACAAACAATAATCACGATCCGGAGACAATGTATGCGCGATACCTTCACGCAGCGGACGGCGACCGAAGGCCCGTCTGGCCAAATGTGTCAAGCTCATGGCGACTCGGTGAACCAGGGGCGACGTGCTTTATTGGCAGGCGCGGGCGCCGCGGCGATCACGTTGCCGGCTATGGCCCGGGGATGGGAACCCGCGCAGGCGTATCCTGACCCCGCGATACAGGTGCTGGATCCTGCGTTTGAGAAATACCGCTTGTTCAATGCCAGTATCGAGCGCATTGCTACCGGCATGGTGTGGAGCGAAGGCCCGGTGTGGTTTGGGGATGGTCGCTATTTGTTGTGGAGCGATATTCCTAACGACCGCATGATGAAGTGGGAAGAAGAAACCGGCGCGGTCAGCGTGTTTCGCAAGCCCTCTAATTTTTCCAATGGCAATACGCGCGATCGCCAGGGACGCTTGATCACGTGCGAGCACTTGACGCGCCGAGTGACCCGTACGGAATACGATGGCTCAATCACCGTGTTGATGGACAGTTATGACGGCAAGCCGCTGAATTCGCCCAATGACGTGGTCTGCCATTCGGATGGCTCGATATGGTTTACCGACCCGCCCTTCGGTATCGGCGGCAATTACGAGGGTCGCAAGGCGACGCCCGAGCTGCCGCATACGGTTTATCGGATCGACGCCGAGACGGGCAAGGGTGAGGCCATGATCACCGACCTGAAGGGGGCGAATGGCTTGTGTTTTTCCCCGGATGAGTCGCTGTTGTACGTGGTCGAAGGGCGGGCAACGCCCAATCGCCTGATTCATGTCTATGATGTGACAGAAGGTGGGAAAAAGCTGTCCGCGGGCAAGGTATTTCTCGACGCGCAAGGTGGCACGATCGATGGCATGGCCTGCGATGCCGACGGCAACCTGTGGTTGGGTTGGGGCATGGGCGAGGGCAAGGACGGCGTGATGATGGTGTCGCGCGAGGGCAAGCGCCTGGGGCATATTCATTTGCCCGAGCGTTGCGCGAATCTGTGCTTTGGCGGCGCTCAGCGCAATCGCCTGTTCATGACGTCGTCGCATTCGGTCTATGCCTTGTATGTGAATACACAAGAGGCGGGCGCCGGTTCGTGATCAATCGCGGATAAGGATTGATCGTCGCAGGGTCGGATGTGCGTGGCGCATCGGATCCTGCAAACGTTTGAGTCGTGCATGCGCGCGTCTCGTGGTGTAGATGGGAGCGCGGCATGAGTCGCAAGCAGGCAGCAAAATTGCAGAAGGCCGCGCCGGCAGCAGAGGGCGTCGAGCTGGTGCTAGAGCGCGGCCAGCGCGTGCGTCTGGCGGATCAGTTGTATGGCCAGATTTTTGAGCAAATCGTTGAGGGCGGCCTGAATGTCGGCGACAAGCTACCGTCCGAGCATGAGATTTGTGATCGCTTTGGCGTGTCGCGGCCGGTGGTGCGCGAGGCGCTGTTGCGCTTGCGCGCCGATGGCCTGGTCACGGCGCATCAAGGGTTGGGCACTTTTGTCAGTCACCAGCCGGCGCCACGATTAAAGACCTTCAGTGATGTGAAAAACGTCAGTGCGTATTTACGTGCGCAAGAGGTACGGGTTGCACTCGAGGGCGATGCCGCCCGGCTGGCCGCGATGCGTCGTACCGATGAGGAACTGCGCCACATCACCGAGGCGCATGCGGCCTTTGTGGACGAACTGGAACGCGGCCATGTGTCGCAAGAGGCCGATCTGGCTTTTCATGCCAGCATTGCGCAAGCGACAGGCAATGACTACTACCTGGGTGTGCTGGAGTCCATTCATGAGTCGATCAGCGGTTTTATGCGCCTGACGCTCAGTTTGACGCGTACGGGGTCACGTCAACGCGCGCAGCGCGTGGCGGACGAGCACGCGGCCATTTTGTCGGCGATACGCGAGCAGGATGGTGAACGGGCCAGGGTGACGATGCAGTTTCACCTGGGCCAGGCGCGTCATCGTCTGGTCGATCGGGAACGAGATTAAAAGTAAGGGCAATGAGCCCGAAGGAGAACAGCAGTGCAGGGTGGTAGCAGTCACGTGATAGAGGTGCCGGCAGCGCGGGTGCGCCAGCAGATTCAGCAGGTGCTGGTGGCGTGGGGAATGCCCGAAGATTTGGCGACCACGACGGCCGACCTGATGGCCGAGACGGATTTGTTGGGGATCGATTCGCACGGTATTTCCATGCTGCCTTCGTATGAGGCCAAATTGCGCGCGGGGACCTTGCATATTGGCGCGCGTCCTCGGCTAGTGCGCGATTCGGTGGCGACTGCGCTGCTCGATGGTATGGGGGGATTGGGATATCCCGTGGCAGCCCAGGCCATGAATCTGGCGGTAGACAAGGCGCTGGCGCATGGCGTGGGGGCGGTGTCGGTGCGGAACTCGCATCATTTCGGCGCGGCGGGCGTGTATGCGCGTATCGCGGTACGGCGCGGCACGGTGGGCCTGGTGACCAGCAGTGCGACCACGTTGATCATGGTGCCCACCCATGGCGCGATACCGGTGCTGGGGACCAATCCTATTGCGTTTGCGGCCCCGGCGGCGCAGAACGAATCATTCGTGCTGGATATGGCGACCACGACGGTGGCGGCCAACAAGGTCAAGGTATATGACTTTTATGGAAAACCTTTGCCCGCAGGGTGGGCAATGGATGGCCAGGGCCGTAGCGTCACGGACTCCGCCGAGGCCATGCGCTACATTTTTGATCACGCCGAGGGCGGCTTGAGCCCGTTGGGAGGAACCCCGGAGATGAGCAGTCATAAGGGCTATGGCCTGGCGATGATGGCGCAGATTCTCGGGGGCACGTTGAGTGGTAGCGCGATGGCGGCCCGTAAAGCGGTGACGCGTCAACCCGGCGACCCGGACGATGTGGGTCATTTCTTTTTGGCCCTGAATCCGGATGCCTTTCGTGAGTCGGGCTCGTTTGAGGACGAGTTGGACGAGGTCATCGATACGCTCCACGAAACACCTCCTGTCGATCCTGCGGTGCCCGTGCAGGTGGCGGGCGAGCCGGAGGCCGCCGAGCGCGAGCGTCGTCTGCGCGACGGGATTCCCATTTCCGCAGCGCTGGAACAGCGTTTGCGCGCGATATGCGAGCGCAGTGGCGTGAGTTACATGCTGGCCGACTGAATGAGGCCGACCAAAGCGTCCGGCATCACGCTTGATTAAAACCTACCTCTTAATTAGCCAAGGAAGTCACCATGAGTTCACCGTTGCCTAACCGTTTTCGCCAGAAAATTCTGGCCCGCGAGCGGCTGATTGGTTTTTGGATGTGCATGTCCAACCACATTACTGCCGAGCTGGCCGGACTGGCTGGCTATGACTGGTTGCTGATCGATGGCGAGCATTCACCGAATGAGATATCCCTGATGCTGCAGCAGTTGCAGGCGTTGCAGGGCAGCAGCAGTGCGGCGATTGGTCGGCCGTCATGGAATGATCCGGTCGAGATCAAACGCATGCTGGATATTGGGTTTTACAACCTGTTGATTCCGTTTATCGAGTCGGCCGACGAGGCGCGTCGGGCCGTGGCGGCGACGCGTTATCCGCCGCAAGGCATCCGCGGAGTGGCGGGTATGCAGCGCAGCAATCGCTACGGCACGGCATCGGATTATCTGACGACGATCAACGACAACCTCTGCGTGTTGTTGCAGATCGAAAGCCGCGCGGGTGTCGAGGCCGTTGATGAGATTGCCGCGGTGGATGGCGTGGACGGCGTCTTTATTGGCCCGTCGGATTTGGCGGCTGGCCTGGGGCATTTGGGCAATCCGGGTCACCCGGAAGTACAGGAAGCCATTCGCCATTTGTATGAGCGAATTACGGCGCATGGCAAGGCCGTAGGGACATTGGCGCCTGTGCAGGCAGATGCTCGTCGTTATTTGGATATGGGCATGCACTTTGTCGCCGTGGGGACGGATCTGGGCGTGTTCAAGCAGGCCACGTTCGCGTTGCGAGAGACCTTTGCGGGCTAAACAAGGGGAGGCCGGCCGATGATTCGGCCGATTGTCTCGTATTTGCCAGGCTTTTAGACAACACGCCAAGCCAGGCGCCACAAAAAAGCGCCAAACCAAATGCCAGGCAAAACAAAAGGATGCCTCACGGGGCATCCTTTTGTTTTGCCGTATTCATGCAGCCCCGCCATGAAGAGCGGGACAGCAGAATGGCTTAAGCCAGCGCCTTGATGGCAGAGGCCAGGCGGCTCTTGTGGCGAGCGGCCTTGTTCTTGTGAATGATGTTCTTGTCGGCCACGCGGTCAATCACGCTCGTGGCTTTCTGGAACACTTCGTTAGCCGCCGCCTTGTCACCGGCGTCGATCGATTGGCGTACGCGCTTGATGGCGGTGCGCAGCATCGAGCGCAGGCTGGAGTTGTGCTTGTTGCGCTCGACCGATTGACGAGCGCGCTTGCGGGCTTGGGCGGTATTGGCCATGTTGTGATATTTTCAGTGAATTCGGCAAAGTCCAGTATTTTAGCAAGTTTACCGGGGATTGCAAGGGGTTCGTGTATTAGGCGTCTTAGGCTGCCGCCACGGAGATGGTCGTAAGCCAGGGGGTGAAGCGTTGAACCACGATGGGCAGATTTTGCTCGAGGTGGAGGAGCGTTGCGTCGACGTCATCCAGCGAGTAATGGCCGGATACGGGTAGGCCGCCTGCTGCCATAGAAACGCGTAGTGCTCCCGAATAATATGGGCGCAGCGCTGCAACGATTTCGCTAAGGGTAACGCCGCGCGCATCAATACGCCCGTGTTCCCATGCTGCCTGTGCGGCCATTTCGTAACTGGGTTGCCCCAGGCGCAACATATCAAAGCGGATCCCCATGCCCGGGTCGAGGTACGTACGGGCACCGGCCAGGGTCTCGATCTCGAGGGGCTCGTCGTGCGCCACCACCAAGGTACGATGCGGCTGCTGACGCACCATGTAACGTGCGCCGGACGACCGGATCAGGCCTTCGCTGGTCTTGACGGTGAACGTACGGGATTCGTGGGCTGCGGCCGTCACGGCCACCGCGCCATTTTGGAGGTTGAGTGTGCGCGTATGAGGTGTATAGGCCAGATCTACACTGCTGCGGGCATCCAGCAAGAGCTTGCTGCCATCGGACAGGGTGTAACGGCGTCGTTCGGAGGTCCCGGTAACAGCGTCGGAGGTCAGGCGTTGCAGAGGATAGTAAAGGTTACCGACATAGGCGGCCGAGGTGCCTCCGACGGCCAGCAGGGCGGCCCCCGCCAGAAAGCGACGGCGGGTGCGTGATACCGAGGGTGCTAAGGGAGGCTCGTTCAGTGCGGCGAGCGCTTCGTCGGCAGCGGCGCCATCCAGGGTGTTCGTCAGGTGCTCCCAGGCCTCGTGATGCTGGGGAGTCGTGTCGCGCCAGGCGCGAAAGGCGGCATAGTCGTGCTGAGTGGCACGGCCTGAACGCAGCAATAAAAGCCAATTGATGGCTTGGTTTGCCAGGGGAGATGGGGAGCTGAAGGGATGGGTAGTTCCCATAAGCGAATCCGAATAGCAGCCAGGCAATGGATAAATGGTAATGCAACTTTTACGTTAGTTTACATTAGTTTTGGAACTTTTTTAAAGGTTTGGGAAGGTATGCCTGCCCTGGGTGCGGACGTTGGGACGTTGGGACGTTGGGGCGGGAGTTAGCTGGCGCGCCGACGGCCAAAGTCTCGCAGGCGAAAGCCGCAGAGGAACAGCGCGGCAAAGTATGCGACGCCGCTGGCGATGACAACGGCCGCCAGCCAAAGCGCGCGGTGCAGGGGCTGGGCCTGTAATGCCACCCAGTCCAGATGGCGATCGGCATAGCACAGGATGGTGGCCAGAGCTGCCAAGGCCGGTAACAAACGCAAGGCAAATCGCAGCCAGCCAGGAGCGGGGCGATAAGTGCCGCGACGCAGCAGGCCGACGAGCAAGGCTGCGGCGTTGAGCGTCGCGCCCAGACCAATGGCGAGCGCCAGACCCGCATGAGCCAGCATGGGGACCAGTGCCAGATTCATGAGTTGGGTAGCAATCAGCACCACGATGGCAATTTTGACCGGGGTGCGGATATCCTGCTGGGCATAGAAGCCGGGCGCCAGAATCTTGACGCTGAGAATGCCGATCAGACCCACGGAATAGGCCATCACCGCCACGCGCGTCTGTGCCACGTCTTGCGCCTGGAACGCGCCGTAATGAAACAGTGTCGCCACCAGACCGTCAGACAGGAGCGCCAGGCCCAGGGCAGCCGGCAGCCCCAGCATGATGACCAGACGCAAGCCCCAGTCCAGCAAAGCGGAATAGCCCGCTACGTCCTGTTTGGCATGAGCGGCCGACAGACTGGGTAGCAGTACCGTGCCTAACGCCACACCCAGCAGGGCGGTGGGGAACTCCATCAGACGGTCGGCAAACGACAGCCATGTGACGCTGCCCGGCGTTAGCCAGGTGGCGATGTTGGTGTTGATCAGCAATGAAATCTGGGCGACGGAGACGCCCAGTGTGGCCGGGGCCATTTGCTTGAGAATGCGCTTGACTGTGGCATCGCCCCAGGCTTGTCGCAGATTGGTGCCGAGTCGGGGCGTCATGCCCAATCGGGCCAATGCGATCCACTGCACTACCAACTGGGCGACCCCGCCTGCCATGACGCCGATGGACAAAGCGTAAATGGGGATGTCCAGCCGAGGGGCCAGCCACAGGCAGGCCGCGATCATGGACAGGTTGAGCAGTACGGGGGTAAAGGCCGGCACGGCAAAGCGCCGCCAGGTATTCAGAACGCCCGACGCAAAGGCGATCAGCGACATGCACAGGATGTACGGGAACATCACCCGGGTCATCCAGACCGCTGCGCCGAATTCGGTACCCCGAGCTTCGCCGCGCAGGCCGGTGGCCATGGCGGTAACGACCCAGGGGGCCGCCACGATGCCGATGAGGGTGATGGTCATCAGCGAGATCGTTAGCAGCATGGCAACGCGGTCGAGCAAGGTGCGGACCTCGGCGTCGCTGCGTTCGTTGCGGGCGGCCCCCAGAATGGGCACGAAGGCTTGAGCGAATGCCCCTTCGGCGAACAGGCGCCGCAGTAAGTTCGGAATACGAAACGCCACCCAGAAGGCGTCAGTGAGCGGCCCGGCGCCAAACGCGCGGGCTATCAGAATGTCACGGACCAGGCCGGTGATACGCGACAGCAGAGTAAAGGTGCTGACGGTAGCCGCCGAGCGGAACAAACTCATGGAATCTAAAAAAATGGCCCCCGTGTGGGCGGGGGCGGTGTTGAGGTGGCCGGGTTACTTGGGCGGCATACGAATCGCGCCGTCGAGGCGGATCGTTTCACCGTTGAGCATATCGTTCGTGACGATGGCATGCACGAGTTTGGCGTAGTCGTCCGGACGGCCCAGGCGAGCGGGGAACGGGATGCTGGCCGCCAGCGAGTCTTGCACCTCTTGAGGCATGCCAAAGACCATCGGCGTGCCGAATATCCCCGGGGCGATGGTCATGCAGCGGATGCCGGCCTTGGACAGGTCGCGCGCGATGGGCAACGTCATGCCGGCAACGCCCGCCTTGGAGGCGGCGTAAGCGGCCTGACCGATCTGGCCGTCGAACGCGGCGACCGAGGCGGTGTTGATCAGAATGCCGCGTTCGCCCGTGGACTCGGGCGCGTTGGCGCTCATGGCCTCGGCGGCCAAACGCATCATGTTGAAGCTGCCGATCAGATTGATCGAGACGACTTTCTGGAATAGTTCCAGGGGGTGAGCGCCGTTTTTGCCGACGATCTTGGCGGCCGGCGCGACACCCGCGCAATTGACCAAGCCAAACAGGGAGCCTAGCTCCAGGGCGGCAGCGACCGCGTTCTTGCCGTCGGCTTCCTGAGTAACGTCGCAGTGCACGTAGCGCTGGTTGAGTTCTTTGGCCAGGGCTTCGCCGACCTCATCTTGGACGTCGGCGATGACGACTTTGGCGCCGTTGCTGGTCAGCATACGCACGGTGCCAGCCCCCAGGCCGGACGCTCCGCCCGTCACAATGAATACCTTGTTCGCGATTTCCATTTTGAATCTTTAAGATAAGAGTTTAGTAAAGCGCCGTGGCAGGCCGCGGCGCCTAAACGGCGCGTCCGCGGACTTAGCTGGCCAGGGCCTCAAACAGGCGGGCCTTGATCTCTTCGACTGCACCGACACCGGCAATCTTGCGATATTTCGGCGCCCGGCTATCGCCGGAGTCGGCCCAGGACGAGTAGTAGTCCACGAGGGGGCGAGTCTGGTTCTGGTAAACGGTCAGGCGGCTACGCACGGTTTCTTCGCTGTCGTCGTCGCGTTGGACCAGGGGCTCGCCCGTGACGTCGTCCACGCCCTCGACCTTGGGTGGATTGAAGTGCACATGGTAGCTACGACCGCTGGCGGGGTGGACACGTCGACCGCTGATGCGCTCGATGATTTCTTCTTCGGGTACGGCGATTTCGACGACGTAATCGAGCGCGACACTGGCGCTCTTGAGTGCGTCGGCTTGAGGAATGGTGCGCGGAAAACCGTCAAACAGGTAACCATTGGCGCAATCCGGCTGTTTCAGGCGGTCTTGTACGAGGCCAATGATGATGTCGTCAGATACCAGGCCGCCTGCGTCCATTACCTTTTTGGCTTCCAGGCCGAGCGGCGTGCCGGCTTTGACAGCCGCGCGCAACATGTCGCCGGTGGAAATTTGCGGAATGGCGAACTGCTGGGTGACGAAAGCAGCCTGAGTGCCTTTGCCGGCACCGGGCGGACCAAGCAGAATGAGACGCATGGAAGAGCTCCTGAATGATGGGATGTTTTTTAAGGTCGGGGACGATTATGCCGCAACACTGTCTACAGTGTGGTTACCTAGGTCAGGGAAAACCCGCTATTGCGAGTGATGGGTATACCAGGCGCGAACGCGTTCCAGGTCGGCGGGTGTGTCGACACCGGCCATAGGGGGTTCGGGTGTACGGTATACGACGATAGTGTGGCCGTGTTCGAGGGCGCGCAGTTGCTCGAGGGCTTCGTAGCGCTCGAGCGTGCCTTGGGGCAGTACGGGAAAGCGTCGCAAAAATCCGACTCGGTACGCATATAAGCCAATGTGATGCAGGGCCGGCAGTCCGGTGGCCAGCATGCGCTCTCCGGTAGCCAGGGCGTCGCGTGCCCAGGGAATCGGTGCGCGCGAAAAATACAGGGCGCGCCCGTCAGTGCCACACACGACCTTGACGACGTTGGGATTAAAGAGTGCCTCGGCGTCGGCCAGCGGGCATGCGCAGGTCGCGATATCGGCATCGGGACGGTCGTGCAGTAGCGTGGCAACGGCGTCGATCAGCTCGGGGTCGATCAGGGGTTCGTCACCCTGTACGTTGACCACAATCGTATCGTCAGCCAGGCCCAACTGCTCGACCGCCTCGGCCAGGCGGTCGGTGCCCGTGGGGTGATCGTTACGGGTCAACACCGCGGTATAGCCGTGCTCGACGGCGGCGGCCTTGACGCGCGTATCGTCAGTGGCGATATATACCTGCCCTGCCTGCGAACGCACGGCGCGTTCGGCCACACGCACGACCATGGGCTTGCCGGCAATATCGGCTAGCGGCTTGTCGGGCAAGCGTGTAGACGCCATGCGGGCGGGGATCAGGGCGACAAAACTCACGATGTGGCCGTGTCTGAACGAGACGTATCCAGAGAGCGGGCTTCGGATTCGAGCATCACGGCAATGCCATCACGCACAGGATAAGCCAAGCGGTCTGCACGGCAGATCAGTTCGGCCTGCGTGCGGTCGTAGTTAAGGCGGCCCTTGCATAGCGGGCACACGAGCGTGTCGAGAAGGCGGGGTTCCATGAGCACAATTCTAAAGCAGTTTAGGGGAGAAACGGACGCCGTAACGTCCCGCATACGGCGTTTCAGCGCAGGGCGATGGCGGCTTGGCGCAGATATTTGTCCAGCCAATCGAATAGGGTCGGGTCGGAAAACTGTGCCTGGACGGGGACTTCCCAGAGGCGTGCGTCAGCGAAGCCGCGGCATTTGATGGCATCCTTCGAGGTGATCAGAATCGCCTCGGCAGGCAGCGCGTCGAACGGCGAGCGTTGGTAGTCGTAATGATCGGGCAGGGGCATGCACGCCATCGGTTGCACGCCTGCGGCCCGCAGAGTCGCAAAAAAACGACCGGGGTTGCCGATGCCCGCCGCCGCCGCGACGTTTTCGAAGACGGTGGGACGGGCGAAATCGCTCAGGGGCCGATGCTCGCCGGTCTGTAAGTGGCGGGCGCCATCCGGTTGCAAGTGCATATCGGCTTGTCGCGGGCCAGTGTGCCCGGCTGGGGCGCGCTGCGCGGACGAGTCGCCAGGCGTCGGCGGTGGCACAGCCGGCCCGGGTGGCGTCGCATCATGCGTCGAGCAGTTGGTGATGATGACGTCGACGGACTGCAATCGGCTTGCCGGCTCTCGCAGCGGGCCGGCGGGCAGCAGGCGGCCATTGCCGACGCCGCGCTCGTCCTGCACGACGAACTCCACATCGCGGGCCAGGGCGAGATGCTGCAGACCATCGTCGGAAACGATCACGTCGGTCTGCGGATACTGCTCCAGCAAGACTTGGGCCGCGAGGGCGCGGCGGGGGTGCACGGCCACGGGAGCGCCCGTCGCGTGGGCGATCAGTGCGGGCTCGTCGCCAACGTCGGCGGGATTCAACTCGCCGTGGCCGACACGGGGTTGGGGGCCAATTTTGGCGCCGTAGCCTCGGCTGACGACACCGGGAGTCCAGCCTCGTTCGCGCAATTCTTGTACGGTGGCGATGACCACCGGCGTCTTGCCGGTGCCGCCGACATAGATATTGCCGATGACGACGACGGGGACGGGAGGGCGGTGTATCGGCCGTTCGCCTCGTAAAAACTGCGCGCGTCGTCGCGCCACGTGCCAGCCCGTGAGCGCGGCCAGAGGCCGCAGCATGGCCGCGAGCCAACCGTCATGTTGCCAGTGGCGTTGCACAAAGCCGGCGCGGGACGAAGGCGAGGCGGGTGTGTCGGGCGGCAAGGGATGTGTCACCGAGCGTTTTGGGCAGCGAAATTGACGCGGCTTATGCCTGCCATGCGGGCGGCTTCCATGACGTTGACGACCGATTGATGCGAGGCCTGGGCATCGGCATTGATCAGCAGAAGCGTCTCGTCCTTGCCTGCCGCCGCCAGGGCCAGGCGATGGGCGATATCGGCGGGCGTGGCGGCGTCGATCACCGTGCCGTTAACGGCATAACGCCCATCACGGCTGACGGCGATCTCAAGCGCGGGCGGGGTGTCTTGCTCGATGGCGGCTTCAGGCAGGGCGATCTCCAACTGCGTATAGCGGGCGAACGACGTGGTGGCCGCCAGAAAGATCAGGATCACCAACAAAACGTCGATCAACGGAATCAGGTTGATGTCGAGTTCGTCGCGATCGCCGCGCTGGCCACGGAAATTCATGGTTGGACCCGGCCGGTGGCCAATGTGTTGGTCGCGCGGGCGAGGCGCGCCGCCGCCTGCTCCAGGGCGTTGAGCAAATTATCAACGCGGGTGCGTAGATAACGGTGAGCAATCATGGCGGGTATGGCGATCAGGATGCCGAATGCCGTGTTGTACAGGGCGATGGATATGCCGCGCGCCAGTTGCGCCGGGTCGCCGCCCGCGGGTGTGTAGGACGCGAAAATTTCGATCATGCCGATCACCGTGCCAAACAGCCCCAGCAGCGGGGCGATGACGGCGATGGTGCCCAGCGCGGGAATGTATCGGTTCAGGTCGTGCGCGACCGCGCGACCCACGTCTTCGACGGCGGCGCGTTGTACGTGGCGCGGCTCGTGACGTTGGCGCAGGACTTCGGCCAGGATGCGCCCCAGGGGCGAATGCTGTTCCAGCCGGGTCAGTGCCTCGGGACCGTCCTGGCCGTTGCGCTGCATTTCCATGACTTGATCAGGCAACCCGTGCGGCACGATCAGCTTGTGCCGAAGGGACAGCAGGCGCTCGACGATGAGGCCCACACAAAGGACAGAGGTAATCAGCAGGGGCCAGATCGGCCAGCCCGCTTCGCGGATAATGGACAGCAAGGAGTGACTCCGAAGTTCGGCAGCGCCTGCGTGGCGACACCCGATTTTAAGGGCGCACTGTACCGGTCGGACAGGCTTTGTGGCAAGGCCGCTGGAACTGGCCGGCCGGCCCAGAATCTATCCACAGATTTTGTGGATAATTCTGTGCAAAACTTACCCTAGACGCGGATAAATGCTGGCTTTGCGCTGGATTGAGCGATTTTCGATCATCGGTGATGAATATATTTTTTTATATAAAACAGTGGGTTATATCTATTTTGCTAGCGTTCCGGCCGGCGCTGCAAGATTTATCGGCTTGCGGTATCATCGCGGCCCGTTCGGCCCACCCTGTGGACAGCTATCTCTCTGGAAAGCCTTATGACAGTTGAGTTTCCAGTCACAAATGACGTATTTACGCGGGATATCCTGACAGTTGCCCAGCTGAATCAGTCAGTGGGCCAATTGCTGGAGCGCAATATTCCGCTCTTATGGGTGCGCGGTGAAATTTCCAACTTCACCCAAGCGGCATCGGGACATTGGTACTTTACGCTGAAAGACAGTCGCGCCGCCGTACGGACAGTGATGTTTCGCAGTCGTGCCTCCGCGGTCGGATTTGTGCCGCGGGCGGGCGATCAGGTCGAAGTCCGCGCGCGCGTCTCGTTGTACGAGCCACGCGGCGATTATCAATTACAGGCCGACGCGATGCGGCGGGCGGGCCTGGGAAATTTGTACGAGGCCTTTCTGCGCTTGAAGACCCAGTTGGCCTCGGAGGGCTTGTTTGACGAAACCGCCAAACGTGCGCCTGTCGCGTTGCCCCGCGCTATCGGTGTGATCACCTCGCTGCATGCGGCCGCGTTGCGCGATGTGTTGTCCGCTTTGGCCCGGCGTGCGCCTCAGGTGCCCGTGGTTGTGTACCCCGCGCCGGTGCAGGGCGCCGATGCCGCGCCGCGATTGGTGGCTCAGGTCCAGCAGGCTAACGAGCGCCAGGAGGTCGACACGCTGTTGCTGGTGCGTGGCGGGGGCAGCATCGAAGACCTGTGGAGTTTTAATGACGAGGCCCTGGCGCGGGCGGTGGCAGCGAGCGCTATCCCTATTATTAGTGGGGTAGGGCACGAAACGGACTTCACGATTGTGGATTTTGTGGCCGATCTGCGCGCGCCGACGCCGACGGCTGCGGCCGAACTGGCCTGCGTGCCGCGCGCGGATCTGTTGGCGCGGATTGATCACGCCGCGCAGCGCTTGCTGCGAGGCCAGCAACGCCGGCTGGATCAGGCAGCACAGCGACTGGATCGCGCCGCGGCCCAACTAGTGTCGCCCCGTCGCCGTCTCGCGCACCAGGCCGAGTGCCTGAATACGCTGCGTCATCGTCTGGTCTCGGCCTGGCAGGGCCCTCAAGGTCGCCGCGTCGCGCGGCTGGGCATGTCAGTGCAGCGCCTGTCGCATGCCACGCCCGATACGGGACGCGCGCGTGAGCGCCTGGCGGCCCTGGCGCGTCGCTTGCATCAGGCTCAGGAACGCCAATTGGCGACGCGCGTGGCTCGTACCGAGGCGATCAGCGCCCATCTGCGCGCGCTGGATCCTCAGCACACCCTGGCGCGCGGCTACGCGATTGTGCGCGACGCCGACGGCCACATTTTGCGTGATGCCGCGCCCTTAGCGCGCGGCCAGGCATTGAGCCTGACGTTTGCGCAGGGTGGAGCACAAGTCGAAGTCCTGGACACGCACTCGTCCTGAGGGGCGTGTGAATTTATGGATTGATTCTCCTTTCGCGTAACCCCGCGCTGTAATGGGTTAACACGGGTTTGCCGCGCAAGAGTCGATACAATCTTATGGCTTGATCGTGCAATCAACTACGAAGGAATCCTCATGGCACATACTCTTCCCCCTTTGCCTTACGAGCTTGATGCTCTGGCGCCGCACATTTCCAAAGAAACCCTCGAGTTTCACTACGGCAAGCATCACCAAACGTACGTTACCAATCTGAACAACCTGATTCCTGGTACCGAGTTCGAAAACTCGTCGCTCGAAGACATCGTCAAGAACTCCTCCGGCGGCGTGTTCAACAACGCTGCCCAAATCTGGAACCACACGTTCTACTGGAACAGCCTGGCTCCCAAGGCTGGTGGCGCGCCCAGTGGCGCACTGGCCGATGCTATCAACGCCAAATGGGGCAGCTTCGATAATTTCAAAGATGCCTTTAACAAGTCGGCGGCTGGAAATTTCGGTTCGGGTTGGACCTGGCTCGTCAAGAAAGAAGACGGCTCGGTGGACATCGTCAATACGAGCAACGCCGCGACCCCGCTGACCACCACTGACAAGCCGCTGCTGACCTGTGATGTGTGGGAACACGCCTATTACATCGACTATCGCAACGCTCGTCCCAAGTACCTGGAAAACTTCTGGGCACTGGTGAACTGGGACTTCGCGGCCAAGAATTTCGCCTAAGCAGCCACTTTGCTATAGTGCGCAACGCCCGGTTTCGGCCGGGCGTTTTCGTTTTTTAAACATGAATTCCCCTCACGGGCGGGTCGCTCTGGCAAAATACCGCGATGCCCGATATGTCTCCCACGCGCCATGGTTTGACTGGTCTCAAGTTGATTGCGCGTCGCAAGACTCGGCAGCTAAGTCGTTTGTCGCGCAAAAGCCTGCACTTGTTCTTGCTGTTGGGCGGAGCCGCTCTAGTGGCCTTGGTGTCTCTGGGTTTCACCTGGCTGGCTGATTTGGCGCTCGAGTGGAACCATGCCTGGACGACGCGTTTCGGATGGGCGGCATTTATTGTGATTCCGCTCGCTTTTGCGTTGCTACGCTGGTTGACCATGCGTTACGCGCCCAATGCCGCGGGCAGCGGTATTCCGCAGGTCATCGGGGCGCTGTCGATGCCGTCCGGCGCAGCACAGACCAGTCTGGTGTCCATGCGCCAAACCCTATGGAAGATTCCGCTGACTTTCCTGGGCCTGGCTGCGGGCGCTTCGGCGGGGCGCGAGGGGCCATCGGTACAGGTGGGTGCCGCGCTCATGTTGGCCTGGGGCAATTTTTGGTTGCGTCGAGGTGTTCCCTTGCGCGGTTTCCGTGCCAACGAGCTGATCGCCGCCGGCGCGGCCGGCGGGTTGGCGGCGGCCTTTAACGCACCACTGGCCGGCGTGATCTTTGCGATTGAAGAGTTGGGGCGCAGTACGGCGCTGCGTTGGCAGCGTCTCGTGCTGATCGGCGTCTTGGCCGCTGGCTTTTTGGTAGTGGCCGTGGACGGCAACAATCCTTATTTCGGCACCTTTACCGGGGAAACCTTGCCGCGGAACATGTTGCTGTGGGTGGTGCTGTGCGGTCTGATCAATGGGGCACTGGGCGGTATTTTCAGTCGATTGTTAAGCAAAGGAGTGTCGGGCAGCGCACCGGTGGCCTGGCGTGCGTGGATCCGGCGGCATCCGCTTTACACGGCCGCCGCCATGGGGTTGGTGCTGGCATGCCTGGGGACGTTGAGCGGCTATACGGTTTATGGCACCGGCTACGCAGTGGCTGGTGAACTGTTGTCGGGCAATGGTGAGGCGCCCACAGGGTTTGGCTTGGCCAAGCTGGGCGCCACGGTGGCATCGTATTGGGCGGGCATTCCCGGCGGTATTTTTACGCCTGCGCTGACGACCGGTGCGGGCATCGGTCAGCATATCTGGGAGCTCGTCGGGGGCGACGTCGACCGTCGCGTCCTGGTATTGATATGTATGGCAGCCTTTTTAGCGGCGGCGACACAAGCTCCTTTGACTGCCAGCGTAATCGTGATGGAAATGACCGGTAGCCAGCCGATGCTGTTCTGGCTGTTGTTGGGGGCCTTGTCGGCGTCGCTCGTGGCACGGCAGTTTTGTCCGAGGCCGTTCTACCATTTTGCCGCCGGGCGTTTTCGCCGGCAGGCCCAGGTAGAGGCGGGCCGTGCGACGAATGATAAAACGTCCGGCAGCTAGACAGTGTCCGTCGCATGGACAGGATGGCCATGGGCGAGTATGGCGCATGCCAGGCTAGCGTAAGATCATCTTCATCATTTTTCTTTGTCATATTCACTTTTTTTACGAGCTTCGATCTATGACCGTGCACGCTTACATTTGTGATGCCATTCGTACCCCTTTTGGCCGTTACGGCGGTTCTTTGGCGCCCGTGCGCGCCGATGACTTGGCCGCTGTGCCGATCAAGGCCCTGATGGCGCGCAATCAGGGCGTTCAATGGGAAGAACTGGCTGACGTCCTGTTGGGTTGTGCCAACCAGGCCGGCGAAGACAACCGCAACGTGGCCCGTATGGCCGCTTTGTTGGCCGGCTTGCCGATCGATGTGCCGGGCGGCACGATCAACCGCCTGTGCGGCTCGGGTCTGGATGCGATTGGCACGGCCGCTCGTGCGATCCGCGCGGGCGAGGCAGGCCTGATGTTGGCCGGTGGCGTTGAAAGCATGAGCCGTGCACCCTTTGTCATGGGCAAGGCTGAAAGCGCGTTTTCGCGCAGTGCGGCGATTTACGACACCACGATCGGCTGGCGCTTCGTCAATAAGCTGATGAAAGCCCAGTACGGCGTCGATTCGATGCCGGAAACGGCGGAAAACGTGGCCGACGACTTCAACATCAGCCGCGAAGACCAAGACAAATTCGCATTGGCCAGCCAGGCCAAGACGGCCCGTGCGCAGCAAACCGGCGTGTTTGACGCCGAAATCACACCGGTGTCCATCGCCCAACGCAAGGGCGACCCGGTCGTGGTGAGCAAAGACGAACATCCGCGCGAAACCAGCCTCGAGTCCCTGGCCCGCCTGAAGGGCGTAGTACGCGAGGGCGGTACGGTAACGGCGGGCAATGCTTCCGGGGTCAACGATGGTGCAGCAGCGCTGTTGCTGGCAGACGAACGTGCTGCGGCTCGTCACGGTCTGACGCCACGTGCACGCGTCGTCGCGATGGCGACGGCAGGGGTCGCTCCCCGTGTCATGGGCATGGGCCCGGCGCCGGCGACGCGCAAGGTGCTCGCGCTCACCGGCCTGACGCTGGACCAGATGGACGTTATCGAGTTGAACGAAGCCTTTGCCGCCCAAGGCCTGGCTGTGTTGCGCGATTTGGGTATTGCCGACGATGATGCGCGCGTCAACCCGAATGGAGGTGCGATTGCCTTGGGTCATCCGCTGGGGGCCAGCGGTGCGCGTCTGGCGACGACGGCGGTGAATCAACTGCATCGCAGCGGTGGCCGTTATGCGCTGTGCACCATGTGCATCGGCGTCGGCCAGGGTATCGCCGTGGTGCTTGAGCGCGTCTAACTCATTGCTGCGAGCGTTCGTACCGTGGATGCCTGAGCGGGGCGCTCAGGTACAGCAAAAAAGCCGGGAGACCGGCTTTTTTGCTGTGAAGGCGGCTCGGAGATCAGGGCAAGCCGCCCAGGCGCAGGCCGGCCGCAATGCCATGCGACTCAAACCAACCCTGGGCCATCTCCAGCGCATAGCGCACCGGCTGGGCCGAGCAGTGGGGCGTATCGGTCTGGGGCGCCATATCCGCCATATTGACGATGGCGCCGTCGTCCGCAATGAACGCGATCGATAAGGGCAGGGGCGTATTGCGCATCCAAAAGCACTGTACCTCGGGCTGTTCGAAAATGAACAGCATGCCGTTGTTGTCAGGCAGGCTTTGACGGTGCATCAGGCCGAGACGGCGTGTGTCCTCGGTACTGGCGATTTCCGCGCGAATCACGTGAATCCCCGCTGTCAGCGCCACCACAGGTAAGCCTGTTTGCGGACTGCCTTGCGCAACTTGCGCCTGTGCCGCCGGGACGACGAGCATCAGGCTGCCTACAAGGGCGGCTATCGCAAGCGACGCTTGAACGCGCCTTTGATTGAGAACAGGTGGGTGGAAATGTCCCGCGACAAGGCGGGATAAGGCGCGGGCAAGCCGCGTACAACTACGAATCGACATGGGGCGGGTAAACAACAGAAAATAACAGGGCGGGGCATTTTGCCCCGCCCGGGTAATAACGCTACCTTCGAAACCGCACGACTGAAAACCGGGCCGGTCTATCGGGTAGCGTGATATAGATAGTGGGCGTCAGGCCGCCGTTATATTCAAAGCCTGTTTGCCTTTAGGTCCCTGAATTATCTCGAATGCCACTTTTTGGCCTTCTTTCAGGGTTTTGAACCCGTTCATCTGGATCGACGAAAAATGCGCGAATAAATCTTCACCACCATCGTCGGGTGTAATGAAGCCAAAACCCTTTGCATCGTTGAACCATTTGACGGTGCCCGTCGATTTGGGATTGTCCCCTTGGACGGCGGTTGCGGTCGTATCAGACATGCGGACTGCCTCATTTGAATCGTATGTTTGACAGAAAGCATTCGGCCCGGGCCGGTGCCTTCCGGCTTCCGGCGGCGTTTGTTTTCACAAGGCTGCCCCCGATTGCGTGGATAATGCTCTGCTTTTCTTCATAACGTCAAGTGTGGAAATTACGCATCTGTACGTGTAATTTTAAGTAATCAGCGACGAGTTTGCCCATTGTTTCAATACAATTCCGCTCTATGAGTTCGACCCTAGATACACAACACGACGTGGCCGTGGAAAAAGAGACGGCGCGCACTGCGCCGCCGCCCATGTACCAGGTTCTGTTGCTGAACGACGACTACACGCCGATGGAATTCGTGGTGAAGGTCCTGCAGAAGTTCTTCGGTAAAAACCAGGAAGACGCGACCCGGATCATGCTGCAAGTGCACCATGAAGGGCGCGGTGTCTGTGGTGTTTATCCGCGAGATGTGGCGTCCACGCGCATTGCCCAAGTCGCGCAGTACGCGCGCGAGCGCCAGCATCCGTTGCAGTGCGTCATGGAACCCGTGTAATGCCCAGCACCATGACCGCGGAATCCCATGCGGGGAGCCGCGCAGCGCCAGGCGTGCAGTAGCCAGGCAAACGGTTCTGGCGTAGTTTTTGCGAGACCCACAAGGCGAGTCTTGGCCCTGCAGCGTGGCCGCACGCCCTAACAACAATATTGATCAGAGGCAAGCCCGTGAGTAAAAAAAGTGGCGTGATTGGGATTGGGGCGTTGGTGGTGGCCATCGCGGTGGGGTTGGGATGGTGGGCAGGGCGTGGTGATGCGCCCACGAGCGCGGACTCGCCAGCGTCGAGTGCCACGCCTGCGACCGTCGCTACCAAAGCAGCGTCACCGACAACTGATGCTGCTGCATCGACGACCGCTCAAGAGCCGGCCAACGCCTCGACCGTGATTGGCCAGGCCGATCCCTTTGCGTTGCTGGATTGCAAACCGCGCGAGTTTCGCGACTCGATGGCACTGGCCATCACCTTTACACAGCCCGTTGACCGCAAGGACGATCTGACACGGTTTATCCGGGTGGTCGATACCGGCGAGGCAACGACGTCCGACGACACTCAGCCGTCCGGGCAAACCGACAGTACGGACGACGCCACCAAACAGAACGACGCCGACAAGCAGAACGACGCTGCCAAGCAAGGCAAAGTCGTGGAGGGTGCCTGGTCGGTGGGCGACAACCCGCGCATCGTGTATTTCCCCTATGTCCAGCCGCAGCGTGCTTATGCGATCCGGGTCGATGCAGGTTTCCCAGGTGCTGAAAAAAACTCGACCCTAGGGGTCGAGGGCAACTGCACGGTTCAAACCGAGGCCATGCCGCCGTCGTTTTACTTTGCAAGCCGTGGCGTCGTGCTGCCCGCCGGACAAAACGGCGGTTTGCCCGTGGCCACCGTCAATACGCCCGAAGTCGACGTGGAATTCTTGCGCGTATCGCCGGAGCATATGCCCGAATTTTTCGATGAAGTATTGGGTTTGAGCGACACGTCCAACGAGGACGACGAATGGCGGTATTCCGATAATCGCAGCCTGAAGGGTTCGGTCAGCAACTGGGATCTCGATCGTCTGCATACCCTGACAAAGAGTGTGTATCAGGGGCGCTTTGTCACCGATGACAAGCCCAACCGACGCCACGTGACCTTCTTGCCCGTCGAAAACATCAACGAGCTGAAGCAGCCCGGCATTTACGTGGCCATCATGAGCGAGCCTGGTCGTTTTCGCTACGAATACCAGGTGACCTATTTCTATATCAGCGATATGGGCCTGCATATGCGTCGTTATTCCGACCGTATCGAGGCCTATACCGTGTCGCTGAAAACAGGCAAGCCCGTCAAGGACGCCCAGGTCGAGTTGGTGGATGCTGCAGGCAAAGTCCTGGCTAAAGCAACCTCTGACGAGGGGGGGCATGTGCGCATTGATGGCGATTCGTCCCGTGCGCGCTTGATACGCGCTGCGCGTGGCGATGAGTTAACGATGCTGTCGCTGGCCGAGCCCGCGCTGGATCTGTCCGAGTACGACATCGGCGGCCAACCTTCTCGTCCAAATAATCTATTCGTCTATTCCGGCCGCAACTTGTATCGACCTGGCGAGACCTTTCAGGTGTCGGTATTGCCGCGCGACCTGGACGGCCGGCCGCTGAAATCCGCGCCGCTGACCGCCGTCCTGAAGCGGCCCGATGGCCGTACGGTGCGCAGCGAGCTCTGGCAACCCAGCGAAAAAATCGCCAACTATATCGAGCACGCCATTGACCTGCCGGTCGATGCGCAAACCGGCAAATGGCTGCTTGAACTGCGCGTCGATCCGGCAGCCAAATCGCCTGATGCCGCCTGGTGGTTCCAGGTCGAGGAATTCCTGCCCGAGCGCATGAAACTGCATCTGGATTCCGATCAGGCCGTGCTGTCCCCGGGAGAAACCTGGAAGATCGATGTACAGGGCGACTATCTCTACGGCGCTCCAGCTGCGGGTAACCGCCTGTTGTCCAGTTTTCAGGTAAAGCGTGACCGCTATGCGCTGAATCAAAAATGGCCGGGCTTCATTTTTGGCGATGTCGCCGATGACAAGCTGCGCCACTACGAAGAGCTACCGGAAACAACCTTGAATGACGGGGGCGCGGTCGAGTTGGCGATCGACCTCAAATCTGTCGGCGAGGCGAAATCCCCGCTCAGCGTGCGTATGTCCGCCAGCTTGCTCGAGTCGGGCGGACGCCCGGTGGTGCGTTCGATCGAGCGCAGTGTCTGGCCGGCCGACAAACTGATCGCGGTGCGGCCCTTGTTTGACAACGATGTTACCCGCGAGGGCGCGCCCGCGGGTTTTGAAGTCGTGCGCCTGAATGCATCCGGTGAGGTGGTGCCGCTGGCCGAGGCGCAAGTCCGTTTTTTCCGGGAACAGCGTAACTATTACTGGCGCTACGACGATCAGCGTGGCTGGAACAGTGGCTATACCGAGACCGAGGACCTCGAGGACTCGCGCACGATCGCGTTACCTGATCGTACGTCGTTGACCTTGCCGGTCAAGTGGGGACGCTATCGTCTCGAAATTACCGACCCGGAAACTGGCCAAGTCATGCGTTACCGCTTCTATGCCGGGTGGGATGCGCAAGACTCGGACGCGATGGGCAACCGTCCCGATCGTGTCCAGATGAAACTCGAAGGCGTGCCTGCACGCCCCGGCGATAACGTCAAACTGACCGTGACGCCGCCCCATGACGGCGAAGCTCTCATCACGGTCGAAGGCGACCGCATGCTGTGGTCGAAATGGGTGCCGGTCAAAGTCGCGGGAACGACCGTTGACATCCCTCTGGATGCCTCATGGAAACGTCACGATCTTTACGTCGCCGCCGTGGTATTTCGGCCCGGCAGCGAGGGGGATCGTGTCACGCCCGCGCGCGCCGTGGGGTTGAGCTTCCTGCCTATTGCCAGCGACGAGCGCAAGCTCAATGTCGCGCTGACGGCGCCCGCCAAAGTCGAACCCGAAAAGCGCACCACCGTGCGCGTCAAGGTCGATGGTGCGCAGGACAAGGGGGTCCATGTCACGTTGTCCGCCGTGGACGTGGGTATTTTGAACATCAATCAGTACGCCACGCCCGATCCGATGGACTTCTACTTTGGCAAGCACCGTTATGACGCCGAATTGCGCGACATGTACGGCAAGCTGATCGAGAAGATGGATGGCACCAAGGGCCGCCTGAAATGGGGGGGCGACGCCGCCATGCGCGGTGATAGCCAAAGCCTGCCCAAAAAGGTCAAGCTGGTGGATCTGTTCTCGGGGCCCGTGACGCTGAACGAGCAAGGCGAAGCCGACATCCCGCTGGACTTGCCGGACTTCAATGGCACGCTGCGTTTGATGGCCGTCGCGTTCAGCGATGCGCAATATGGCCATACCGATCAGGAAATGGTGGTGGCCGCACCGATCGTGGCCGAGTTGAATATGCCGCGCTTTATTACGCCCGGCGACCGGGCGACCGTGGCAGTCGATGTCACCAACCTGAGCGGTGCCGCGCAGCAGATCACGGTGAATTTGCAGGCGTTGGATCCCTTGTCCATCGCCGATGGGGGCACGCGCACCCTGACCCTCAAGGATCGTCAACGCACGACAGTGCGTTTTACGGCAACTCCGACAGGATCGTACGGCTTGGGATTGGTGCGTTTGACGATCGATGGCAAGGGTGGTGAGAAACCCATCCATATCGAACGAGAATCCGTGCTGCAAGTGCAGCCGTCGCATGCCGCGGAAAATCTGATTCAGCGCGTGCGCTTGGCCCCGAGCGAAAGCTTTGCTCCGGGCGCGGTCACGGGTTATTACGTCGATTCCGTTTCGGCCAATATCAGCATGTCGAACCGCCCGCCCATCAACGTCTCTCGTCTGGTCAAGGATTTGCTGCGGTACCCCTATGGCTGCACGGAGCAAACGATCAGTTCGGCGTATCCGTGGGTACTCATGGACGAGGCCGATGGCAAGCGTTTCGACCTGCCCATTCAGACGAAAGAGCAGCGCGCGGAAAAGGTCGCCTACGCTGTGGGACGATTGGCCGGCATGCGCAACGCCATGGGTAGCTATTCGCTGTGGGGCGACCCGGGTTCCGCACGCGATATCTGGTTGACCGCCTATGCGGTGGGCTTCCTGCAGGATGCGCGCGATCAGGGCTTTAGCGTGCCCGAGCAGTCCCTGGATCGTTCGCGGCAATGGTTGCAAGCGCAATTGCAGCAAAGCTTGGGCGCTTTCGGAACGTGGCCCGAAGCCTTGCGTCAATCGTTCGAAAAAGGCGATGTCAATAGCAGTTATCACGCCATGATGCGCGGCGATCATCGTCTTTTCGCGGGCTATGCGACGGCGGCGCTGGTCTTGGCACGTGATCGCCAGGCGTCGCTGGCTACACTGCGCCAGTTGTTTGATCGTTATCAAGAACGCTCGTTATCGCCCTTGCCCCTGATCCAGTTTGCCGTCGCCTTCCAGTTGATGGGCGACACCGCTCGTATGGAAAAGGCCATGGCGCTGGCTCTGGCGCGGCCTTATGGCTATCCGGTTCGGGGCAAGTTCTACGTGACGGCATGGCTGGGCGATTACGGTAGTGCAGTGCGGGATTACGCCCTCGGCTATGCGCTGGCGACGACCTATAAGCTGGCGCCGCAAGGCCGCGAGTCCCTGATGTCGCAACTCGATGGCTACATGCGCGATCGTTCGTATCTGTCGACGCAAGAGCAGATGGCTTTGGTGCTGGCGGCCCGTGCCGCGGGCGGCGACGCGGAAAAGCCATGGGCAGCGGCGCTGACAACGGAGTCGGGGAAACAGGATCTGGCCAGCGCCCAGGATCAAACGGTTTCACTCAAGTTTGCCGATCTGCCATCGCTGCAGTTGACCAACACCGGATCACAGCCTTTGTTTGTAGAGTTCGATTTACAGGGCACGCGCCAGGAAGCCCCCGCGCCGCAGAGCAGCGTGATTTCGTTGCAGCGGCGCTGGTATACGCCCGACGGCCGGGCATGGGACGGCGGGGTGTTGCGCACGGGCGACATGTTGGTCGTCAGGCTCAGTGCCTCTGCGAATCAATCGATTCCGGATGCATTGATTGTCGATCGCGTGCCGGCGGGCCTGGAAATCGAAAACCTGAACCTGTCGCAAAGCCCCGAGATGCAAGATTGGCAAATCGGCGGCATACAGGTGGCAGATGCGATGGCCAATCCGGCGATCAAACATCGTGAGTTTCGCGATGACCGTTATGTCGCGGCGGTGTCGCTGGACCGTCGCGCGACCGAGGTGTTTTATATGGTGCGTGCGGTCACCCCGGGACGTTACGCCGTGCCGTCCACGGTGGCCGAGGACATGTACCGACCCGAACTGCGAGGCGTAGGCGAACGATGGAGCCCGATCGAGGTTCGCGATCGCATGCCGGTTCGCTAACCGGAGCTGAGGAGCCGACCCAAAAGGGACCACCTCCTCAGCCCGGGCGCAATCGCACGCGACGCCCGAGTATCGGTAAAGTCCTTCGGCGGGGTGGGGGAGCGCTGGCGCTGGCGATCGTCATCGCGGCTGCCGTGGTGCTGATCCTGGATCGGCTGTTTCCCCTGCCGTCGGTGGGAGGCGGAGGGGCTTCAGTAGTGGTCGCCGCCGATGGTACGCCACTGCGCACCTATCCCAGCCGTGACGGCATGTGGCGTTATCCTGTGACGCCACAGCAGGTATCCCCGTACTACCTGGAAACCTTGCTGGGTTACGAAGATCGCTGGTTTTACTGGCATCCCGGCGTCAATCCCGTCGCGCTGGCACGCGCGGCGTGGCAATGGTTCACGCATGGGCGCATTGTGTCGGGCGGCTCCACGATCACCATGCAGGTCGCACGGCTGCTGGATCCCGAGCTGGCGGGCCAGCCCTCGCGCGTCTTGTCGGCCAAACTGCGCCAAATGGCGCGTGCGCTGCAATTGGAGTTGCACTACAGCAAAGATGAAATCCTGGGCCTTTATCTGACGCATGCGCCCATGGGCGGCATCGTCGAGGGGGTGGAGATGGCCTCGCGTCTGTGGCTGGGCAAGTCCTCGATGGATATCAGCCCGGCCGAAGCCGCATTGCTGACGGCATTGCCACAAGCGCCATCGCGCCTGCGGCCCGATCGTCATCCGCTGGCCGCGCAAATCGCGCGCGATAAAGTGCTGGACCGCATGGCGGCAAACGGCCAATGGAGCGCCGAGGCCGTCGCGGACGCTAAAATAGAAAACGTGCTGGCGCCGCCGCTGCGGGCACGTTGGCTGGCGCCGCTGGCCGCTCAACGCTTGCAGATCGAGCAACGCCGCACGGGTGAGCGCGCCGAGATCGTCACCTCTACTCTGGATGCGAATATCCAGGCCACGGCCGAGCACATGTTGCTGGATCGCATCGATGCCTTGCCGCCCAAAGTGTCGATGGCCGTATTGATCATGGACAACAATACCCTGGAGGTCAAGGCGTACGCCGGTTCGGCGGACTTTGCCGATGACAGTCGCTATTCGCACGTGGACATGGTGCGCGGCGTGCGTTCGCCAGGGTCCACGTTGAAGCCCTTTCTCTACGCCCAGGCGCTGGACGACGGCATCGTGCATTCGGAAAGTATGCTCATGGATGCGCCGCTGTCCTTTGGCGGCTATGCACCCGGTAACTTTCAGGCGTCATTCTCCGGGCCGGTCAGCGTGTCCCGGGCCTTGCAGCGCTCGCTGAACGTGCCTGCGGTGGATTTGCTGGACCGGGTGGGGCCTCATCGTTTTGCATCCATGATGTTGGCGGGCGGCGTACAGTTACGTATGCCGGCGGGAGCCGAACCCAATTTGAGCTTGATTTTAGGCGGGGGTGGCACCACCTTAGAGGAACTGGTCGGCGCGTACCGTGCCTTGGCACGGGGCGGTCTGGCCGGACGGCCTCGTTTGTCCCCGGATGAGCCTCGGGTCGAATCGCGAATGATGAGCGCGGGCGCCGCGTGGATCGTGCGCGATATTCTCGAGGGAGGGGGGCATCCCGATCGTCCGCTGGAGCAAACAGGTCGTCGTTTGGCCTGGAAAACCGGTACCAGTTTCGGATTTCGCGACGCCTGGGCCGTCGGGGTGACCGATCACTGGACGCTTGGCGTCTGGGTGGGGCGGCCCGATGGCACCCCCAACCCGGGTTTCTTTGGAGCCAATGTGGCAGCACCCTTGCTGACTGATCTGGTCGCCGCGTTGCCGGCAGGGCCGCCGATCGCGCGGCAACGACCGGCGACCGTACAGCCCGTCGTGACCTGCTGGCCGTTGGGATGGCGCCAGGGCAGTCCGCAGGCGGGGGCATGTACCCAGCCGCGCACCGCCTGGTCACTGGACGATACGGTGCCGCCGACGTTTGCCGGTTATGCTGATATTGCAAGTGGGCCACTGCGCTTGCAGGGGGTGGCCAATGGATCGGTGTTGCGCCCTGTGCCGGGCCGTGACGCCGTATCAATAGAGGTGCGCGTGGACGGCGCGCGGGGGCAGGTCTGGTGGATGCTGGATGGCTTAGTCCAGCAGCGCAGTGTGGCTACTGCCCCGATAAATCTGTCTATGGTGCAAAATGGTCGCTATACCCTGACTGTGATGGATGAGCAAGGCCGACATGACCGTGTGGTTTTTGAAATCACTGGCGTTACGCCCTGATCAGCTTAGAATATGAGTCGTATTTTTCGATCGCTTCAATGCGTTATGGAGGAAGCGTGATTTCTCAAGAACTTGAAGTCAGCCTGCATATGGCTTTCGTCGAGGCCCGTTCGGCCCGGCATGAATTTATTACCGTCGAGCATCTGCTGCTGTCGCTGCTCGATAATGCCTCGGCCATCGAGGTCCTGCGTGCTTGCACCGCGAATCTGGATGATTTGCGCGGCAACTTGCGTCAGTTCGTGTCTGAAAATACGCCGGTCATTCCCACCGGCGCGGAGGTCGACACGCAGCCTACGCTAGGATTTCAACGCGTCATTCAACGCGCGATCATGCACGTGTCGGCAGGCGGGACGGGTAAGAAACCGGTCACAGGCGCCAATGTGCTGGTGGCTATTTTTGGCGAAAAAGACTCGCACGCTGTGTACTACCTGCAACAGCAGGGCGTCACACGCCTGGATGTGGTCAACTTCTTGTCACACGGCATCACCAAGCAACCTCAAGAAGAAGCCGCCGCCCCGAAAGAACAACCCGGTGTCGAAGAAAACACCGAGGCGCGTCAGTCGCCGCTGGATCAATATGCGACCGACCTGAACGCGGCGGCGCTGGCGGGTCGTATCGATCCACTGATTGGCCGCGAGCACGAGGTCGAGCGCGTGATTCAGGTGCTGTGCCGCCGTCGTAAAAACAACCCCCTCCTGGTGGGCGAAGCCGGCGTGGGCAAGACTGCCATCGCCGAGGGATTGGCCTGGCGCATCACGCGCGGCGAGGTCCCCGAGATTCTGCAGGCCGCGCATGTCTATGCGCTGGATATGGGCGCGCTGCTGGCCGGTACCAAATATCGCGGCGATTTCGAGCAACGCCTCAAAGGCGTGCTCAAGCAGATTCGCGGTAATCCTGACTCCGTTCTGTTCATCGACGAGATCCACACGCTGATTGGCGCCGGTTCGGCGTCCGGTGGCACGCTGGATGCGTCCAACCTGCTCAAGCCCGCCTTGTCGTCGGGTCAGCTCAAGTGCATCGGCGCGACGACCTATACCGAATTCCGCGGCGTTTTCGAAAAAGACCACGCCTTGTCGCGTCGTTTCCAGAAGATTGACGTGCCCGAACCCAGTGTCGAGCAAACCGTGCAGATTTTGCGCGGCCTCAAGAGTCGCTTCGAAGAGCACCACAGCGTGCGGTATTCCGCGGCGGCGCTCACGGCCGCGGCCGAATTGTCCGCGCGTTATATCAATGATCGTCATTTGCCCGATAAGGCCATCGACGTCATTGACGAGGCCGGCGCCGCCCAGCGGCTGCTGCCGCGCTCGCGCCAAAAGAAACTCATCGGCAAGATCGACATCGAAAACATCGTTTCCAAAATTGCGCGCATTCCGCCGCAATCCGTGTCCAACGATGATCGAAGCAAGCTCGCGACGCTGGATCGCGACCTGAAAACCGTGGTGTTTGGCCAGGACAACGCGATCGAGGCGCTGTCGGCCTCCATCAAGATGGCGCGTTCCGGATTGGGCAAGCCAGACCGTCCGATTGGTTCGTTCTTGTTCTCGGGCCCGACCGGTGTGGGTAAAACCGAAGTCGCACGCCAATTGGCGTTCACCTTGGGGGTCGAGTTGTTGCGCTTTGACATGTCCGAGTACATGGAGCGCCATGCCGTGTCTCGCCTGATCGGGGCGCCTCCCGGATACGTCGGGTTTGATCAGGGCGGTCTGTTGACCGAAGCCATCACCAAGCAACCGCACTGCGTCCTGCTGCTCGACGAGATCGAAAAGGCCCATCCGGATGTGTTCAACATTCTGCTGCAGGTCATGGATCATGGCACCCTGACCGACAACAACGGGCGCAAGGCGGACTTCCGTAATGTCATCATCATCATGACGACCAACGCGGGTGCCGAAACGTTGAATCGGCCGTCCATCGGTTTTTCGAACAGCCGTGTCACCGGCGACGAAATGGCCGAGATCCGCCGCATGTTTACGCCCGAGTTCCGCAATCGCCTCGATGCCATCATCCCGTTTGACAGTTTGTCGCGCGATATCATTTTGCGCGTGGTCGACAAATTCCTGATGCAGCTTGAGGACCAATTGCACGAACGTCGTGTCGAGGCGGTCTTTACCGAGGCCTTGCGTGCACATCTGGCCAAAGAGGGTTTCGACCCGCTCATGGGTGCACGGCCGATGCAACGCCTGATCCAGGACACCATACGGCGCGCGTTGGCCGACGAGCTGTTGTTTGGCAAGCTGGTCGATGGTGGCACGGTGACCGTCGATCTGGATGCCGATGGCAAGGTGCAACTTAACTTTGATGGATCAGGCAAGTCGGCAGACTCCAAGACGCCGCCGGACCGTCAGGAAGTCGAGTTGGTTGATTGACCTTGTCCCCCAAACCGCTGATTTCCTGCGAGCACTGTGGCAGTATTTTCCGGCGGCACGAGCTGCAGCACGGCGAAACGGCCACGTGCGCGCGCTGCGGTACCATTCTGTGGCGGTATAGTGGGATCAGTGTATCGGGGTGGCTAGCGTTGAGCTTGGCCGCCCTGATCGTTTTTGCGATTGCCAATGCGTACCCGGTCATCAGCATGTCAGTGCAGGGCATGACACGTGAGGCGTCGTTACTCACCGCGGTGATCATGACCTGGGATCAGGGTTACGTATGGACAGCCATGATGACCGGGCTGGCGGGCTTTGCCTTGCCTTTCTTGCATCTGATTATCTTGGTGTGGGTGTTATGGCCGCTGGCGCTCGGCCGCGAGCCAGCGGGTTTGCGACCCGCCGTACGCCTCTTGGGCATATTGCGTCCCTGGTGCATGGTGCCGGTGTTCTTGCTGGGGGTATTGGTATCGGTGGTCAAATTGGCGGGCATGGCGTCAGTCAGCCCGGCGCCGGGCTTATACGCCTTTGGCGCCCTGGTCGTGCTGCTGGCAACGCTTGAGCGCTTGTCGCCGCATGCATTATGGCGTTATGTCGAGAAGGCAGGCGTCACACCTGTCCATGTGCCGCGGCCCGCACCCGGGCAGACACTGACGGGTTGCCATGTCTGCGGGCAGGTACAGGCCGTGCCTGTGCCTGACGGCTCATCATCGTCGCATGAGCCCTATCACGTACATGCTATCGATCATCAGCACGAGGGCGACTCACATCACTGCGTCCGTTGCAACGCGATCGTGCATGCACGCAAGCCTCAAAGCCTGACCCGTACCTGGGCATTGTTAGTCGCGGCGGCGGCGCTTTATGTGCCGGCGAATGTGCTGCCCATCATGAACATCCAATCCCTGTTTTTGGGCGACAGCGGCCATACGATTCTGGGTGGGGTGGTCGAGTTATGGCAGACCGGTTCGTGGGATATCGCACTGATCGTGTTTATCGCCAGTATTGTCGTGCCGCTGACCAAAATGTTGGCTCTGGCAATACTTGCCGGTAGCGTACAACGGGAAAGTCAGTTTAATCTGCGCCAACGCACTCGCCTGTATGAAATGGTCGAGTTCATCGGGCAGTGGTCGATGCTGGACGTTTTTGTCGTGATACTGCTCGCGTCGCTGGCGCATTTTCAGGGGCTGATGGAGATTTCAGCGGGGCCGGCGGCCGGGGCGTTTGGCCTGGTAGTCATTTTGACCATGCTGGCCGCCATGAGCTTTGATCCGCGCCTGGCGTGGGATCTTGAGACACACGAATCAGACGAAACGAACGAAGCAAGCAATACGGCAATCGCTTCACGCAGGGCACAAGACCCGAGTGATCACGAGGCGCCGAGTATGACTCACACCGGGACCGGCCCCGTGGCTTCTCGGCACGATACGGCATAGACAAATTCAGGCATCGCATTCAAATCATGGTCGATCAAAAATCCCCGCCCCCTGATGACGGTATTGCCGCGCCAGAGGTGGTACGCAAAAAACAACGACGCATCAACTGGGTGTGGTTGGTGCCGGTGGTTGCGGCGCTGATTGCCTTATCGCTTGTGCTGCGCACCTGGATGCAAGAGGGGCCCGAGATTTCCATTGTGTTTGAAACCGCCGAAGGTCTCGATGTTGGCAAAACCCAAATCCGCTATAAGGACGTGGTGGTGGGCATGGTGCAACGGATTAAGTTCAACGAAGACCGCTCCAAAGTCATTGTGACAGCTCAATTATCCAAAAACGCCGCGGGGCTGGCCGCAGAGGGAACGAATTTTTGGGTGGTACGTCCACGCCTGGGCCTCAATGGGGTGTCGGGCCTGGGGACCCTGCTGTCTGGCGCCTATATTGATGTGGACGCCCGGGACGGGGCAGGGGCCGAAACCTCCGCGACCAAATTCGACTTTGTGGGCCTGGAGACGCCGCCGGCCGTGACCAACGATCGTGCTGGCAAGCGTTTTATCCTAAAAGCGCAAGATTTAGGATCGCTGGATATCGGCTCGCCGGTGTATTTCCGTCGCATCAACGTGGGGCGCGTTATTGGATACAAGCTTGATGACAGCGGAGAAGCAGTCAATGTCGAAGTCTTCGTCGATGCGCCCAACGACAAGTTCGTCACGACCGGTACGCGTTTCTGGAATGCCAGCGGGATCGATCTGCAGGTAGACGCGAGCGGGCTGAAGCTGCATACCCAGTCCTTGATGTCCCTGGCGTTGGGGGGAGTGGCTTTTGAGTCCGTCAATGTCAATGATACGAAGCTCGCCGAACCCGGCGCCAGCTACGAACTCTATGACACGGAGGACGAGGCCAAGGCGAACCCGGATGGTGAACCATTCCCGATCCGTATGCGTTTTGATCAGACTATTCGGGGCTTGGCTGTCGGCGCGATGGTCGATTTCCAGGGTATTGCTCTGGGTCATGTCACCAAGATCAGCATCGATTTCGACAACGACAAAAAACGCTTCTTCGCCGTGGTTGATGCCGTTCTGTATCCCGAGCGTCTAGGACCCGTGTATGACAGGATGCATGCGCGTGCCGAGGCCGATGGCGACAAGACCGGCGGACGCTTGCTGGCGGTCATGGTGAAATACGGTTTGCGGGCGCAGTTGCGTACGTCTAACCTCTTGACCGGTCAGTTGTATATCGTGCTCGAAAATTTCCCGAAGGTCGAGCCCGTCGAATTCAAGATCACGGATCCGATTCAGATACCCACGATCCCGGGCAATCTGGAACAACTGCAGCAGCAGATCACCAACATCGTCGACAAGATCGACAAGATCCCGTTCGATCAGATCGGCACGGATCTGCGCTCGACCTTGTCGAGCGCGTCGAGATTGTTGACTACGCTGGACAAGAACCTGGCTCCCGAGTTGCGCAACACCGTCCAGGCCGCCCGCAAGTCGCTCGATGCCATCAATGAGTTGTTGGCGCAAGACGGATCCCTGCCGACCAACGCCGAGCAGGCCATGAAGGAATTGGGTCGTGCCGCTCGTTCGTTGCGCGGCCTGGCCGACTATCTGCAAGTCCACCCCGAAGCCTTGATTCGCGGCCGTGGCGATGATCCCATCCCGGGCCAAGTCAGGAACTAAGCCATGTCTGCCATGCGACGCATTTCGTTTTTGTCCCTGCTGGCGCTGTCAGCCGCCCTGGCCGGTTGCGGCAGTTCGCCTCCCGTACGTTTCTACACATTGCAACCGGCACCGCAAGCGGCCCCCGCGAACGTGCCGCGCGTGGATTATCAAATCGAGCTGGCGCCTGTGACGGTGCCGCAGCAGGCCGATCAACCGCAGATCATGCTGCGAGAAGGGCAGAACAATGGTGCCCTGACACCGCTTTATTCGGATCGCTGGAGCGCATCGCTGGGCAACGAGATCGGTTCGGCGCTGACGGACACCCTGACACGCACGCTGGGGGCGCTGAACGTGCAGACGCTGTCGCCCGCCAAGGACATCCCTGTGTGGCGCATCCAGGTCGATGTGCAGCGCTTTGACATGGTCGAGGGTGGACCGGCGCGATTGGATGCCACGTGGCGTGTGCGTCCCATCAATGTAAAGAATGGCCGCGCCCTGATTTGCGGCTCGGTGGTGCAGGTGCCTGCCGATCAGATCAATGTGGTAGGGTCGCTGGTGCATGCGCAGCAGCAGGCGGTTGTGTTGCTGGCCGACACTATTGCCTCGGCGATTCAGTCCGGGGGCGCGCGTGCGACACCGGCCTCCGGACAAGTACAGCTGCTGGGTTGCGCCCAATAAAATAGGGTTAACCCTTAAAGGTTAACCATAATTCAAAATTGGTTATATCTTCCTTAGTATTCGGGTATCACTGAATGGGTAACCCTGTATCGTGGTGCCTTGCGCCCGCGAGTGGCTTGCCATAACTGAGGAACTGCACGCATCATGAGCAGCACCACATTGGGCGTCAAGGTGGACGACACCTTGCGTGACCGCTTGAAGGCCGCCGCGCGGAAACTGGATTGCACCCCGCACTGGCTACACAAGCAGGCATTGTTGGCATACCTGGACAAAATCGAACGCGGCCAGCTACCCGCGGAGATCCTGCATCTTTCCCAGGGCAAAGCCGACATTGGCGATACCGATGCCGGTGCGCAGACCCCCACACCACCATTCTTTGAATTTGGCCAGGACGTCCAGCCGCAGTCGGTGCTGCGCGCGGCGATCACCGCGGCCTATCGTCGCCCCGAGCCCGAGTGCGTGCCGCTGCTGCTGGGCCAGGCGCGTATGCCCAATCCCGAGAAAATCCACGCCATGGCCACGCGCCTGGTGAAGGCGTTGCGCGATAAAGGCGGCGGTGGCGGTGTCGAGGGGCTGATTCAGGAGTTCTCCCTGTCCAGCCAGGAAGGCGTGGCATTGATGTGTCTGGCCGAGGCGTTATTGCGTATCCCCGATCGAGCCACGCGCGATGCCCTGATTCGCGACAAAATCTCGCGCGGCGACTGGCGCGCCCATATGGGCGGCTCGCAATCGCTGTTCGTCAATGCCGCCACCTGGGGGCTGATGCTCACGGGCAAGCTCGTCGCGGTCAATAGCGAGCAATCGCTGTCAAAAGCGCTCACGCGCATGATCGGCAAAGGCGGCGAGCCGCTGGTGCGCAAGGGCGTCAACATGGCCATGCGCATGATGGGCGAGCAATTCGTATCAGGCCAGACGATTTCCGAGGCGCTGGCCAACAACCGCAAACACGAGGCCAAAGGCTTTCGGTATTCGTACGACATGCTCGGCGAGGCCGCGACCACTAGCGAAGACGCGGATCGCTATTACGCCTCGTATGAACAGGCGATTCATGCCATAGGCAAGGCCGCCGCGGGTCGCGGCATCTACGAGGGGCCGGGCATTTCCATCAAGCTCTCGGCATTGCACCCCACGTATTCGCGTGCGCAGCGCGAGCGCGTCATGGTCGAGTTGCTGCCCCGCGTCAAGGCGTTGACGCTGCTGGCGCGCCAGTACGACGTCGGGTTGAATATCGATGCCGAAGAAGCCGATCGGCTGGAGATTTCCCTGGATCTGCTCGAAGCGCTCTGCCTGGCGCCCGAGCTGGAGGGGTGGAATGGCATTGGGTTCGTGATCCAGGCCTACCAAAAACGTGCGCCTTTCGTGATCGATTATGTGATCGATCTGGCGCGCCGCAGCCGGCATCGCATCATGGTGCGCCTGGTCAAGGGCGCCTATTGGGATACGGAAATCAAGCGAGCGCAGGTTGATGGCCTGGAAGGCTATCCGGTGTATACCCGCAAGGTCTATACCGATGTAGCGTACCTGGCTTGTGCACGCAAGCTCTTGAGCGCACCCGAAGCCGTGTATCCACAATTCGCGACGCACAACGCTTATACCCTGTCGGCGGTGTACCAGTTGGCGGGCCAAAATTACTATCCCGGGCAGTACGAATTCCAGTGCTTGCACGGCATGGGCGAGCCTCTGTATGACCAGGTCGTCGGGCCGCTCGCACAGGGCAAGCTGAACCGGCCGTGCCGCATCTATGCACCCGTGGGCACGCACGAGACCTTGTTGGCCTATCTGGTGCGTCGTCTGCTCGAAAACGGCGCCAATACCTCGTTCGTGAATCTGATCGGCGATGAAAGCATTTCGATCGATCAGTTGGTGGCGGACCCGGTCGATGTGGCCGCGTGCATTTCGCCGCTGGGCGCACCGCACGAGCAAATTCCGCTACCGCGTGAACTCTATGGCCCGGCCAGCAGTGGCGCACGCCTGAATTCCGCGGGCCTGGATCTCACTAACGAGCATCGACTGGGGTCGCTCGCGGCCGCGTTGTTGGCCAGTGCCGCCACCCCGTGGCAGGCGCTGCCTATGCTGGGCGAGGCCAGTATCGCCTGGGATACCGCGCGGGTGATCGAGGTGCGCAACCCCGCGGATCAACGCGATCTCGTGGGTCATGTCATCGAGGCACTGCCCGCCGAGGTTGACGCGGCTTTGCGCCTGGCGGAAAGCACGGCGCCGATCTGGCAATCCACGCCGGTGGCCGAGCGCGCGCAGTGCCTGCGTCGCGCCGCGCAACTTCTCGAAGAAGGCATGCAGCCGCTGTTGGGCTTGATCGTTCGAGAGGCAGGGAAGTCCTTGTCCAACGCCATTGCCGAAGTCCGCGAGGCTGTCGATTTTCTGCGCTATTACGCGGATCAGGCCGAGCGCGAGTTCGGTAACGATACCCATCGTCCGTTGGGAACGGTGCTATGTATCAGCCCCTGGAATTTCCCACTGGCCATTTTCACCGGGCAGGTCGCGGCCGCGCTGGTAACAGGTAACTCCGTCATCGCCAAGCCGGCAGAGCAAACCTGCCTGATCGCCGCGCAGGCCGTGCAGATCCTGCGGTCGGCCGGCGTGCCCGCGGGCGCCGTACAGTTGTTGCCAGGGCGTGGCGAAACCGTCGGCGCACAACTGGTAGACAGTTCCGCCATCGATGGCGTCATGTTCACGGGGTCTACCGATGTGGCGCGTCTGATTGCGCGCACCTTGGCGCGTCGCCTGGATGATCATGGCCATACCATTCCGCTCATTGCGGAAACGGGCGGTCAAAATGCCATGATTGTGGATTCGTCCGCACTGGCAGAGCAGGTCGTGTTCGACGTGTTGAACTCCGCCTACGATTCGGCAGGCCAGCGTTGTTCCGCATTGCGCGTGCTGTGCCTCCAGGAAGACAGCGCGGATCACATCTTGCACATGCTGCGGGGCGCCATGCGCGAATTGCGCGTGGGTAATCCCGATCAATTAGCGGTCAATGTGGGTCCGGTGATCGACGCGGATGCCCGCGACAATATCCTGCGTCACATCGAGACAATGCGTACCGCCGGCCATCGAATCGATCAGGTCGAGCTCGATAGCCAGTGCCGCTACGGCATGTTCGTACCTCCCACGTTGATCGAGATCGGTAGTGTGGACGCGCTCACCCGCGAGGTCTTCGGTCCGGTGTTGCATGTATTGCGCTATGAGCGTAACGCCCTGGATCAGGTACTGGATCAGATCAACGCGACGGGTTACGGATTGACCTTTGGCGTGCATAGCCGTATCGACGAAACCATTGGGCATGTGACACAGCGGGCGCATGCCGGAAACATGTACGTCAATCGGAATATCGTAGGCGCAGTCGTGGGCGTGCAGCCCTTTGGCGGCGAGGGATTGTCCGGTACCGGCCCGAAGGCGGGAGGTCCGCTGTATCTGTACCGTTTGCTGGCACTGCGGCCCGCTGGACTGCCCCCTGGCGTCGAGAAGGACGTGTCTTTGTCCTCACCCTGCATGCAAACGTTGCCGGGCCCCACGGGCGAGCAAAATACCTATCATCTGCACCCGCGTGGCACTGTGTTGTGCGTGGCGGCTACCGAGGCGGGCGCACAGGCCCAGTACGCGGCTGCCCAGGCGTCCGGCAACAAGGCGCTGTTCCTCGATACCCCGGCCGTACAGGCTTGGCGTGCGGGTTCCGGATCGCAAGCCAGCGTCACGCTGCTTGCGGATGACAAAGTTGATGAGGCGGTATTTCAGGGCGTATTGTTCGAGGGCGACGGAGATAACTTGCGTGCCTGGAACGAGCGCATTGCGTCGCGCAACGGTCCCATCCTGATTGTTCAAGGGCTGACGCCGGACGCCTTGGCGGCCGGCGCCGCCTATACGTTGGAGCAACTCGTGGCTGAGCGTTCCATTAGTGTGAACACCACCGCGGCTGGCGGAAACGCCAGCCTGATGTCTATTGGTTGAGTGACGCACGGGTTATCGCTAATAGCCGAGCAGGTTGCACCTGGTCAAAAATCCGGTGCAACTTTATCGGCAAATGACGGGAAAGTTGAGCTTTTTCGAAAGACCTCGCAAGGGCTCGACATTCCTTTTTTCTACATGAGAAAAGGCACCTGTGCCAAAAGCCGCAGTATGCCTACCGAGTACCCCATTCACAAAGGAGGGTTGACATGAAATTTGTATTTTCCCCACCGGCACTGGTCGCCGCGCTGGCTGCCGCCAGCTTCGTCAGTATGGCCCATGCCGAAGACATCAAGTTCGGCTTTGCCGCACCACTGACCGGTCCGCAATCGCACTACGGCGAAGACATGCAAAACGGTCTGACGCTGGCGCTCGAAGAGGCCAACAAAAAAGGCATCAAGGTTGATGGCGAAACGGCCAAATTCATCCTGGTGTCGCGCGACGATCAGGCCGATCCCCGCACGGCGGTGCAGGTGGCGCAACAACTCGTTGACGAAGAGGTCGAGGGTATCCTGGGTCACTTCAATTCGGGGACGACCATTCCCGCCTCGCGCGTGTACAACGAAGCCGGGTTGCCGCAAATCGCCATGGCCACCTCGCCCGAGTACACCAACCAGAGCTACGACACGACCTTTCGCATGATGACCAGCGACACGCAGCAAGGTGCTGCCGTGGGCAAGTTCATCGTCGACAACCTCAAGGGCAAGAAAGTCGCCATCATCGACGACCGTACGGCTTACGGACAGGGCTTGGCTGACGAGGTCGAAAAGGCCGTTAAAAAGGCTGGCGGCGAGATCGTGCGTCGCGAATACACCACCGACAAGGCCAATGACTTTACCGCCATTCTGACCAACATCAAGGCTGCCGCGCCTGATGCGATTTTCTACGGTGGTCTGGATGCGCAATCCGGTCCGATGAAGCGTCAATTGGTCAGGCTGGGAATCCAGGCGCCGCTGGTGTCAGGTGAAATGACCCGCAGTGATACTTTCCTGAAGCTCGCTGGTGATGCCGCCGAGGGCACGTATGCGTCGTTGGCGGGCGTACCGCTGGACAAGATGGCAGCGGGCAAAGACTTCGCGCAACGCTACGAGGCGCGCTTTAAAAAGTCACCCGGTGTTTATGCCCCTTATGCCTACGATGGCGCCTGGACCATGATCACGGCCATTGAGCAGGCGGGTTCCGCCCAGCCCGAAGACTACCTGCCCAAGCTGGCAGCGATCGAGCGCAAAGGCGCGACCAGCGAACACATCGCCTACGACGACAAGGGTGATCTGAAAGAAATCTCGGTCACTATTTACCAAGTCAAGAACGGTAAATGGGAAATGGTCGAAACCATGGTTAGTCAAGCCAACTAAGCCAGGCATCGCGTGCGGGCACAGGGTGCCCGCACCGCCGCATACTTGTCACGCGGCATCGGGTCCGCGCGGCGCGGTCGTTTTCTCTACGAGCACTTCAAAGGCTCAGCATCCCTATGGATATCTTCATTCAGCAGCTTATCAATGGCCTGACGCTGGGTAGCGTGTACGCGCTCGTCGCCTTGGGCTATACGATGGTGTACGGCATCATCGGGCTCATCAATTTCGCGCATGGCGATGTGGTCATGATAGGGGCCATGGCGGCCACCATGATTGCGACCTCCCTGGTGGGAGGCGACCCCACGGTATCGGCCGTTGTTGTGTTGGGCGTGGGCCTGCTTGTGGCCGTGCCCTTGTGCATGGCTGTTGGCTGGACCGCCGAGCGCGTGGCCTATCGGCCGCTGCGCCGTGCGCCGCGCCTGGCCGCATTGATCACCGCCATCGGTGTATCGATCATTTTGCAAAACCTGGCCATGATGGTGTGGGGGCGCAACTACCTGAGCTTTCCGCAAGTCTTGCAGCCCCAGGTCTTCGAACTGGCGGGTGCGCGCATAACCTCGTTGCAAATGGCCATTGTGCTGATCGCTGCATTGATCATGGGCGCATTGTTTGCCGTCGTGCACAAGACCCGCCTGGGTACCGCCATGCGTGCGACCGCGCAAAACCGCGAAGTCGCTGGTTTGATGGGGGTCAATATCAACACGGTGATCTCGGCTGCCTTTTTGATTGGCTCAGCGTTGGCCGCTATTGCCGGCATGATGGTCACCACTTATTACGGTGTCGCTCAGTACACCATGGGCTTCATGCTGGGCCTCAAGGCTTTTACTGCTGCGGTGTTGGGCGGTATCGGCAATATGGTCGGAGCGATGGCGGGCGGACTGTTGCTGGGCGTCATCGAATCGCTGGGTGCAGGCTACATCGGTGACATCACCGGCGGCTTCTTGGGCAGTCATTATCAAGACGTCTTTGCCTTTGTGGTGCTCGTGCTGGTGTTGATTTTCCGTCCGTCGGGCTTGCTCGGTGAGCGTGTAGGAGATCGCGCATGACGACGACTAAGTCTCGCGGCGTGTCGAGTCGCAACCTGCTGGGTATTGTCCTGATAGGTGTTGCATTGGCCGTGCTGCCGTTCGTGCTGGGCATGGCCGGGCAAAGCTGGGTGCGCATCGTCAATTTTGCCTTGCTGTACGTGATGCTGGCCCTGGGCCTGAACATTGTGGTGGGCTTTGCCGGCTTGCTCGATCTGGGTTATATCGCGTTTTACGCGGTAGGCGCTTATGCCTGGGCATTGCTGGCGTCACCGCACTTTGGCTTGCACTTGCCGTTCTGGGCGATCTTGCCGATCAGCCTCGGCGTGGCGTGCGTATTTGGCGTACTGCTGGGAGCACCTACGCTCAAATTACGCGGTGATTATCTCGCCATCGTGACTTTGGGTTTTGGCGAAATCATCCGCATTTTCCTTAATAATCTGAATGCGCCGATCAACATCACCAACGGGCCGCAGGGCATTAACCGTATAGATGGCTTCAAGGTCGGCGAGTTCATGTTCGGCCGTACAGAAACGCTGCTTGGCATACGCTTTACCGGTCCCGAAAAGTACTATTACTTGCTGTTGGGCATTACCTTGCTGATCGTGCTGGTGTGCATGCGCTTGCAAAATTCACGTATCGGCCGAGCTTGGGAGGCCATACGTGAAGACGAAATCGCCGCCAAGGCCATGGGGATCAATACGCGTAACGTCAAGCTCCTGGCATTTGCGATGGGGGCATCTTTTGGGGGCGTTGCGGGCGCGTTGTTTGCGTCCATGCAGGGTTTCGTCAGCCCCGAGAGTTTTAGCCTGACCGAATCTATTTCCGTTCTGTGTATGGTGGTGCTCGGCGGCATGGGTAATATCCCCGGCGTGATTCTGGGCGCCGTGCTGTTGGCCGCCTTACCCGAGTTTCTGCGTGCCGTGGTCGAGCCCGTGCAGCGGCTGATATTCGGCGAAGTCGTGCTCGACCCCGAAGGCATCCGCATGCTGCTGTTTGGCCTGGCGATGGTTTGCGTGATGTTGTTCCGGCCCGCCGGACTGTGGCCCTCTGCCGTGCGCAAGCGCGAGCTGGCAGGCACGACCGGAGGTCGAGCATGAGCATCATTTTGCAAGCAGAAGGTCTGGGCAAGCGTTTTGGTGGCTTACAAGCCTTGTCCGGCGTGAGCTTTGATATTCAAGCCGGTGAAATCTACGGCCTGATCGGCCCAAACGGCGCGGGTAAAACGACGCTATTCAACGTATTGACGAGCCTATATATCCCGGAAGAGGGGAGCTGCACGTTCAACGGCAAGCCACTCACCGGACGCAAACCGCACGAGGTTGCCCAAGTCGGCCTGGCGCGCACCTTTCAAAACATTCGTTTGTTCGCCAACCTGAGTGCCATCGAAAACGTCATGATCGGGCGACACGTGCGCACCCGCGCCGGGGTGTTGGGTGCGGTACTGCGTACGTCTGCGACCCGAGCCGAAGAGGCTGCCATCGAACGACGTGCCCACGAGTTACTCGACTATGTCGGCATCGGCCCACGTGCCAACGATGTCGCTCGCTCGTTGTCTTACGGCGACCAACGGCGCCTGGAAATCGCACGGGCGCTTGCCACCGAGCCCAAGCTGCTGGCACTGGACGAGCCTGCGGCGGGCATGAATGCATCAGAAACTGTGGTCTTGCGCCAGCTGATCGAAAAGATCCGTAACGATGGAATCACCGTGCTCCTCATTGAACACGATATGAAACTCGTGATGGGATTATGCGATCGCGTGCTCGTCCTGGAATACGGCAAGGTCTTGGCCATGGGCAAGCCTGCACAGGTACAACGCGATCCGAAAGTCATTGAAGCTTATCTAGGTGCTGGCGCCGCCCAGGACATTCAGGCGCCGCATTCGGAGCACACCGTACCATGAGCGCATCTCAACCCTTATTAGCGTTGCGTAATCTAGAGGTCGCCTATGGCGGTATTCGTGCCGTGCGCGGTATTGACCTTCACGTCGATGCCGGCGAATTGGTTTGCCTGATCGGCGCGAATGGCGCGGGCAAGAGCACGACGCTGCGAGCCATATGTGGCCTGGTGCCTTTGGCTGGCGGCGATGTGCAATACGATGGTCAATCCATCAATGGTCGCAAATCGTTTGAGCTCGTGCGTCGCGGTTTGGTGATGGTCCCCGAGGGGCGAGGTATTTTCGGTCAACTGACGATCGAAGAAAACCTGGCCATGGGCGGGTACACGCGGCGCGATGCGGTGCAGATACGACAGGATACCGAGCGCGTGTTCACCTTGTTTCCCCGGTTGGCCGAGCGTCGCAAACAAGCGGCCGGTACGCTGTCGGGCGGCGAACAACAAATGGTCGCCATGGGCCGAGCGATGATTGCCCGCCCCAAATTGCTGTTGCTGGACGAACCCTCGATGGGATTGGCTCCCCTCATGGTGGAAAAAGTCTTCGAAGTCGTGCGCACCATTGCCAACGAGGGTGTCACTATTTTGCTCATCGAGCAAAATGCCAAGCTGGCGTTGGAGCACAGCCATCGCGGCTATGTGATGGAGTCTGGCGAATTGGCGCTGTCTGGTCCCGCGCGTGACGTGCTGACCAACCCAAAAGTCCGCGAGGCGTATCTGGGCGAGCTTTGACGGCAGGCGGCAGGGCGGGGCCGTTCATCATGCCCCGGCCCCTCGTCTGCACCGCATCATTTAGGCAGCGGGGGATTCGCGATTGATTGCGGATACGACGCCCGTATTGATCAAGGTATCGATCTCTTGCGCGCTGTAGCCGAATTCGCCGAGGATAGCGATCGTGTCTTCACCCAGTTGCGGTGCCGGGCGATGGTATTGCGCCGGTGTGGCCGATAGCTTGACGGGCATACCGACGGTGCGCACCGTGCCCGCGACGGGATGCTCCTGTTCCACTACCATGCCGCGTGCCAACGTCTGTGGATGCGACAGTGCCTGCGCGATCGAATGCACAGGACCGGCGGGCACACCGGCCTCATCGAAGACATCCAGCCATTCCTGCGCGCTGCGCGTTTTCAGGATCGTGGACATCAATTCAACGAGCTCATCGCGGTTGTTCATTCGATCGCGATTACGCGCAAAGCGTGGGTCGTCCGCCCATTCGGGCTTGCCCATGGCCGTCGTGATGCGCTGCCAATTCTTTTCATTCGCACCACCGATGATGATCCAGTCGGTACTGGTGGGAAACGCTTGATATGGCGCGCTCAAGACATGAGCCGATCCGGTCGGCCCGGGCGATACGCCGCTACCAAAGTAAATGGCTGCGTGCCAATACAGTTGCTGCAAGCTGGCTTCCAGCAACGAGGTTTCGACAATCTGGCCTTCACCCGTGCGCTGCTTGTGCTGATACGCGGCCAACACGCCGAACGCCGCCAGCAGGCCCGCATTGATATCCGCGACCGAGTTTCCGGTACGCAGCGGCGGGCCGCCAGGTTCTCCGGTAATGGCCATCAGGCCCGAGAAGCCTTGCGCGACCAAATCAAAACCGCCTTTGTCCGCATAAGGGCCCGACAAGCCATATCCGGATACCGCGCAGTAAATCAGGCCAGGGTTCTCTTGGCGCAGGGTCTCGTAGCCCAGACCCAGTTTCTCCATCGTGCCTTTACGGAAATTTTCGGTGACCACATCGGCATCCCGGATCATGCGCAGCAGGACTTTCTTGCCTTCTGGGTGCTTCAAGTCCAGCGCGATGGCGCGCTTGTTCCGGTTCAGCATCAAATAAGGCGCCGAAATACCATTGATCTGTGGGTCGCGATATTGCCGTGAATCGTCGCCGCCGTTGATCTTTTCGACTTTGATCACGTCGGCGCCCATGTCGGCCAACATCATGCCGCAGGTCGGCCCCGCCATGATCTGGGAAAGCTCAATCACGCGCATGCCTGCCAGTGCACCCTTGGCCGCGCCGGCAGGGGGGGTAGGTGTCGCGGATGGATCGTTTTGCATAGGTGCTCCTGAATCAGTACTCAGCGTCCGCTGAACTGTGGTTTTTCTTTGGACAAGAAGGCACGATAACCAGTGCGGAAGTCTTCAGTATCAAAGCAATCGAAGGCCTCGTCGCGATCAGCATCGGTCAATGACTTTCCTGCAACCAGATTTCGAACGAATTTTTTGTGCCAGCGCGCCACCAGTGGCGCACCATCGGCGATGCGGCGCGCGGTTGTCTGGGCCTCGGCGGCGACCTGATCATCGGCGGCGACGCGCGTGACCACGCCTAAGCGCAGCGCCTCGGCCGCGTCAAAAACCGTACCTTCCAGCAGCACCTGCAACGCCACGGTGGGTCCTACCAAGCGTACCAGAGGCGATAACTCTGAATACGACATGACCAGGCCGAGATTCTTGATCGGCACGCCAAAGCGCGAGCTTTCACCGCAAATGCGTATGTCGGCCAAGCTGGCGATTTCCAGCCCGCCGCCGACGCAAATCCCATGAATTTGCGCCACAATCGGGTGACGGCAATTGGCCAGAGACTCAATCGTGCGACGCATGAGCGCCCCGTATGCCACCGCCTGTTGTTTATTGCTGCGCGAGGTTTCGAATTCGCTGATGTCGTTGCCTGGGGAGAAGGATTTCTCGCCCGCCCCACGCAACACGATGCAGCGCACGTCGTCATCTTCGTTCAGTTCCAGAAAAGTGTCGCCCAGCAGTCGCCAGCCATCGATGGTGAAGGCATTGAGCTTTTCCGGGCGATTCAGGATGACGGTTACGATGCCGCCATCGCGTTGCACCTGAACCAGCGACTCGCCAGCCGCGTTGGTGGGAGAGGGCGCATTCATAGGATTCCTTCCGCGTTTAATCGGGGACGACGTGTCCTCGGGTAGGGGGCGGTTCACGGCTTGGTCAAGCCCAGGCTGCTGGTGATCTTTCCGTACTTGGCCCATTCGTCCTGGATATAGCTGGCGAAGGCTGCCGGCGTGGTCGGACCATCACCCACGTTCATACCTTGTTCGGTCAGCTTGTTGCGAGTGTCGGGGTCCGCCAGTGTTTGCGACAAGGCCTTATCGAGCTTCTCCAGAATCGGCTTGGGTAATTGGGCGGGCGCCAAAATGGCATACCATTGCACGATGTCCATCCCTTTGATCCCGGCTTCGGCCAGGGTGGGCACATCGGGCAACCGCTTGCTGCGCTGTGCGCTGGTCACGGCCAGTGGGCGTAGTTTTTCAGCCTGGATCTGGCCAATCGCACCAGGCAGTGTGTCGAAATTCATGTCGACATTGCCGCCCAACAGGTCGGTCATGGCCTGGCCGCTACCCTTGTATGGGACGTGTTCCATTTCCACATCGGTAATCTGCGAGAACCTGGCGGCGCTCAGGTGCTGCGGACTGCCCTGACCGGATGACGCGTACAGCAATTGTTTGGGGTGAGCTCGGGCATCGTCGATAAGATTCTGCACGCTGGTGTAGTTATGTTTGGTGGGATTGATCACCAGCACGTTGGGTACCGAGCCGATGTAGCGGACCGCGGTGAAGTCCCTGATAGGATCGATCGTCGACTGCACGACATAGGGCGCGGCTACCGTAGACTGCATGTTGGCAAGCAGCAGGGTATAGCCATCGGGATCCGCCTTGGCCACATAATCGGACGCGATCAGGCCCGATGCACCGGGTTTGTTTTCCACGACGACCTGCTGACCCAGGATGCCAGAGAGCTTCGCAGACAGAATTCGCGCGGATACGTCCGTACCGCCGCCAGGTACAAAACCGACGACTAACCGGATGGGACGTTCCGGCCATTTCGACGCATCCTGGGCTAGAGTGGGGCCGGTGGCGGAAACCAGCACGGCGGTCACCAGGGCGCTGGCCCAGGCACGAGTAGGGATATGCATAGTGTATGTCTCCTCAGTTAGTGAACCTGTGTTGGCATTGCTTGCTCTATGATGGGTACAGGCTTGGTATACCTTTGGTGTTTGGTATACCAGATACAACGATAGTCGATTTAGAAAATGCGAACAACCTATGGCTAACCTTGACGTTTCGGTTTCTGACCAGTCCTCCCTGGATCTGGCCATTCACCACCCCACCTTGCCGGCTGTCGTGGCAGAGCGGCTGCGCCAGTTGATCATCGACGGCACGTTAAAGCCGGGCACGTGGCTAAACGAGCGCGATCTATGCGATCGCCTCAAAATTTCGCGCACGCCGTTGCGCGAGGCCTACCGGATGTTGGCTTCCGATGGGCTTCTGACCTTACAGCCCAAGCGTGGCGCGATGGTGGTGGAATTGTCGGCCGCCGATATCGAGAATATTTTTGATGTGCTGGCGGTGCTGGAGGGGCTCGCCGCACGCAGCGCGGTCGAGCGCGCCAGCGATGAGGAACTGGCGCATATTGCGCAGTTGCACGCGCAAACCTGGGATCACTACAACAACCGGGATATCCGCGCCTACTATGCGACCAGCATGGGCACGCATATCGCGATCAATCGCGCTGCGCACAACCCCGCGTTGACGCATGCCTACGACCGATTCAATCTGCAAGTACAGGCATTGCGCTATCGCTCAAATTTCGACCTGGACGAATGGACCAAGGCGATGAACGATCACGAAGCGTTTGTCAGCGCCTTGCTGCGCCGCGACGGGGAACAGGCGGAATCGTTGATCCGAGACCACCTGAAAGGCCGCCAATCGTATCAGATGAGAGCGGTACGGGCGACGCCCGCGGTGGCGCCGTGAGCGGGCAATCCGCCCCGTAAACCGTAGTGAGCCGAAGCAGAATTCCCACAACAAGGAAATTCCAGCCCGCCGCACTCGAGGGGCGGACCGTATTTCGTATTAGCTCGTCGCGAGCGTATTTGGCTCCGGCGTATCCGCCGAGGATCCTGTCGAACGTCGGATCATCAACGCCAGGATGGCGGCGATGATGCCGGTGGCGCCCGCAAACACAAATGCCATCAAATAGCTGCCTTGTGTGTCGCGGATATAGCCCGCCATCCAGGCCGCCGTCGCCGCACCCACCTGGTGACCCGCTACGATCCAGCCAAAGACAATGGGCGTATCGCGATCACCGAAAGCCTCGGTTGCCAGTCGCAAGGTCGGCGGTACGGTCGCGATCCAATCCAGGCCAAAGAAGATTGCGAAGATCGACAAGCTATAAAACGAGAAATCGGAGTAGGGCAGGTACATCAATGCGAGCCCTCGCAGCCCGTAGTAGACGAACAGCAGCTTGCGCGGATCGTAGCGGTCGGTCAGCCACCCCGACGCTGTCGTGCCAATCAAATCAAAAATCCCCATCACGGCAAGCAGCCCCGCTGCACGCACCTCGGGAATCCCGTGGTCGCCACACAGCGCGATCAAATGGGTACCGACCAGGCCATTCGTCGTAAAGCCGCAGACAAAGAACGTCGCGAACAAATACCAGAACGCACGTATGCGGATCGCACGATTGAGCGCCCCAAAGGTCGCGGCTAACAAGCCGGTACGTGGCGCGGGTGCTGTCGGGGGGGTATCAGGCGGCGACCCGTACGGTGTCAGGCCCACGCTGGCGGGGCGATCGGGTACCAACCACCAAGCCAGCGGCACCAGTGCCGCAGTCGCCGCCGCGACGGCCCATACCGCGCGACGCCAGTCACCCGATGAAGCGAGGGCGGCCAAGCCGGGCAAAAACAGTAACGTTCCCGTGGCCGTGCTGGCCGTCAGCAAACCCATCATCAATCCACGGCGCGATGAGAACCACCGGTTAACGATCGTCGCGCCCAGCACCACGGCGACTGCGCCAGAGCCTATCCCCGAAAATACTCCCCAAGTCAATAGCAGATGCCAGGGTTCCGTCATGAAGCTGCTGACGCCGGTCGATACGGACATCAATGCCAGCGCGGCGATCAACACCCGGCGCACGCCGAAGCGTTCCATCGCGGCGGCGGCAAACGGGCCGACCAATCCATACAGAAAAATCCCTATCGCGGCCGACAACGACGTCGTGGCGCGACTCCAGCCAAAGTTCTCCTCTAATGGCAGGAGCAGCACACTCGGGGTGGAACGCAGGCCCGCCGACACCAACAGCGAAAGAAAAATCACCGCGACAACGACAAACGCGTAGCGCTGACCATAATGCCGAAAGGGGCGAGGGAGGTGAGATATACTCATGTTACTGACCAGTACGTTACGGAACTTCGTATGCTACGTACCGGTCAGTAACATCGTCAAGTAAAATGTTGAGTCGATGTCAGGAGCACCACTATGGCCCGCAAGACTGCTTTACCCACCGCGATTAAGCCATCGTCCAAGACGACCCCTCCAAAGCTGGCGGCAGAGCGCATTCGTCAGACCGCGCGCCGGATGTTCTATAAGGATGGCATTCGTGCGGTCGGCGTAGACGCGCTAGTGGCTGAGGCGGGGGTCACCAAACCCAGCCTATATCGCACTTTTTCGTCCAAGGACGAACTGGCAGCGTCGTACCTGCGCGATTACGAGTCGGAATTCTGGGCCAAGTTCAACGCCGGTGAAGACACCCATCCTGGCGACCCACGAGCGATACTGTTGATGTATTTCGAGGGGGTGGCGCAACGGTCGGCCGGCGAGGCCGCGTCATCGGACTCAGGCACCCGCTATCGCGGCTGTGGGCTCACCAACGCCGTTGTCGAGTACCCCGATTCTACGCATCCCGCTCATCAGGTTGCCGTTGCCCACAAGGCCGAACTCCGCACACGCATGGTGGTGCTGGCGACGGAGATGGGCGCCACGGACCCGATCATGCTCGCTGACGGATTGATGCTGTTACTCGAAGGGGCGTTTGTATCCTGCCAAGTGTTCGGCCAAGGCGGGCCCGCGCGTTATCTTCCCGCCGTGGCCAACCAACTGATCGACGCCAGCATCGTTACGCCGGCGTAACGCAAAAAAAACCACCGATGCTTTCACATCGGTGGTTTTCCCCTTGGGAAGTTTGCTTGCCGCGCGATCTGACTGCGGCGTCAATCCCCTTTTCTTTGATTAGCTGTGGTACGCGGATTCGCCGTGGCTGGTGACATCCAGGCCTTCGCGTTCCTGGTCTTCCGGCACGCGTACGCCGCACAGCATGTTGGCGATCTTGTAGGCAATCCATGCCACCACGCCCGACCACACGATGGTCAGCAGGACACCTTCCAGTTGAATCCAGACTTGGCCCAGGATTTCGCCCGAGCTTTCCAGACCCGGGCCACCGAGGGCCTGCGCGTTGAACACACCCGTCAGCAGGGCGCCCACGATGCCGCCCACGCCGTGGATACCGAATACGTCCAGCGCATCATCGGCGCGCAGCATGCGCTTCAGACCGTTGACACCCCAGACGCACACGATACCGGCGACGATACCGATGATCAGTGCGCCGCCAGGGCCCACGAGACCGGCCGCCGGCGTAATCCCCACCAGACCTGCGATGGCACCCGACGCTGCGCCCAGCATCGAGGGCTTGCCCTTGATGGCCCATTCCGTGAACAACCATGCCAGCACGGCGCCCGCGGTGGCGATCATCGTATTAAAGAAGGCCAGCGTGGCGCCGTCGCTCGCTGCCAAAGCGGAGCCGGCGTTGAAACCAAACCAGCCTACCCACAGCAGGGCTGCGCCGATGAAGGTCATGGGCAGATTGTGGGGCTGCATGGCTTCGCGGCCGTAGCCCACGCGCTTGCCAACCACATACGCGCCCACCAGGCCGGCTACGCCGGCGTTGATGTGCACCACCGTGCCGCCGGCAAAGTCCAGTGCGCCGCGTGCATTCAACAGGCCCGAGGTCGCATCCGAGGCGTACCACACCATATGTGCGATGGGCACATAGGCAAAGGTAAACCAGATGACGGTGAAGACCAGCACGGCGGAAAAGCGCGCGCGTTCGGCGAAGCTGCCTACGATCAGGGCGCAGGTGATGCCGGCAAACGTCGCCTGGAACGAGGCGAACAGGATTTCGGGCAGCGAACCCGACATCGAATACGAACCATCGGCGGGCGTGAACATGCCAGAGAAGAACGTGCGCGACAGGCCGCCAAAGAAAGCGTTGCCTTCTGTGAAGGCCAGCGAGTAGCCGTACACAAACCACAGCACGACGCCTAACGCGAACGTGCAGAGTACTTGCAACAAGACCGACAGTACGTTCTTGCTGCGCACCAGGCCGCCGTAGAACAACGCCAGTCCAGGAACAGCCATCATCAACACGAGCAGGGTTGAGACGAGCACCCAGGAAATATCCGCTTTATCCATTTTTCAGGCTCCAATACATCTTGCTATGTCGTTGTGCTTACAGTGCGGCTTCGCCGGACTCACCCGTCCGGATACGAATGACCTGTTCCAGCGGGGCGGTAAAAATCTTCCCGTCGCCGATCTTGCCGGTGCGGGCAGCCTGTTCGATGACGTCAATGACCTGATCGACCAAATGGTCGGGGACAGCGGCCTCGACACGGAGTTTGGGGAGGAAGTCGACGGCGTATTCCGCACCTCGATATAGCTCTGTGTGTCCCTTTTGACGACCAAAGCCCTTGACTTCGGTGACGGTCAGGCCCTGAACGCCGATCCCGGACAGCGCGACTCGTACTTCGTCGAGTTTGAACGGCTTGATGATGGCGATGATGAGTTTCATGGCAGTTCCTCTGATGGTTGCATTCACGCATGGGGAAATAAGCAATATGCGTGCCATCTTTGTCTGAGGCCGTGATTGTTGAGTTTTGAGTGGGCGCGCGTCCTAAGTTAGTGCGTGACCTGCCTGTCATTGCACCAAAATGGTGCTGTTATGCCCGCGATTAATCCCTTTTGTGGTGCCTCGCACCGACACAGGGATGCCTGAAACAGAATATGAATTTTCCGGGATGGTTGTATCAAATTGCTGCCCGTGTTTCGACGGTCCTTACGTGTGTCGCAACGCCGGTTTGTTGACGGTTCTTGGGTCGACGACGGTGTTGTGACACTACCCATACGGGTAAACGACGAATTTTCGGCCATTCTTGCATTGAAAAAAATGGCGAGATTCACCGCGTTTTTCGCAGCAATGTATCGAGTGCGCTGAAACGCGGGATTACACCAAGTGGCTTGTTGCGGGGCGCAAGGTCAGCAAGAATGGGGTCGTACCAAATGCAAAGTCTTCTGGTGCAATTCGATTTTCTCCTGTGCTTTGAGGCGGTGCCGTGTACGGCCCGCCCATTTTTTTTCGCACGGCCATCCCAAGAAAAAATCCTTTTTTAACTGACCCAAAGATTGGATATGAGTCCGACCTTTGGATATCCGTTCACGTGGGCGGAGCAAGCCAAAGACGTGGCGCGGTTTTTTTGGGGCAGCCTTTCGGGTCTACACTGTCGCATTGAGAAAAGCGAATGCGAGGACGTCATGAACCGCACCCAATGGATCGAAGATTTCCAGAAAAATCTGTCTGACCTGATCGCCCGCAGCCCGGCGGCCGATCTAGAGCGCAATGTAAAGGCCGTGATGGGGCAGGCTTTTACGAAAATGGATTTGATCACTCGAGAAGAGTTCGACGTGCAGGCCGAACTGCTGGCGCGCGCCCGTGAGCGCGTCGACCAGTTGGCGGCTCAGGTCGAGCAACTCGAGGCGCGCGTCACCGCGCTGGAAAGCAAACAAGCCTGAGCGCGTCAGTCGTTATGGATCGCCCGATGCGTGCAAGCTGCTCACCGCAATAAATCAAACTCCAGCTTGACGAATTTGGTCGGAAATTCCAGCCTCGCGAAATAGATCAGGCGTGCGTCGTCACAGGCGTAACGACGCACCTCGGCCACGCTATCGCCGACGTTCAAGTTGAGAGCGTTGGCAGACTGAATCCCCGCGCCCGCAATCGTGATCTTTTGACGGGCGGCGTGCAGGGCCAGTCCGGGAATGCGGGCGATCACCGACGCGGCGGCCGACTTCAGAAAGGCCGCGCGATGGGCCTTGAAGAGATCGTCCGCTACGTAGACTTCGCTAAAGCAGTAGGGCACACCGTCTTTAACATGCAGGCGGCATAGGTAGCGATACGCCTGGGCATAGTTTCCGTTGAATTGCATACCCAAGTCGGGCAGACCGGCGATGGCATCCTCGCGATCAAAGAGACTTTCCGTGCCGAGCACGTCGCTCAGGGCCACCGTTTCTTCCCAGTTGGACGGGATCTGCAGCTCGGCCACGGTCGGAATTTTGGCCTGGACAAAGGTCCCGATGCCACGCCCGCGGCGGATGTACCCCTCTTGCTCGAGAATGCCGATCGCGTTTCGGATAGTCATCCGCGCGACACGGTACTTGGCCATGAGCTCTTCTAACGAAGGGATTTGCGCGCCCGGCGCCCATACCCCCTGCGCAATATTGCTTCGAAACTCGGCAACCAACTGCAGATAGATCGGTTGCTTGCTGCGAGAGAGCACCTCGGAAGCGTGGGCGTTGGGCGGGGATTTGAGCGTCGGGCGTAGCGACATAGAAGACCCTTCTAGCGGGTAGCGTGAGGGTTTTCCTCAAGCAGCGTTTGCGCAATCCGCTTGAGTTCGTGCTTTTGCACTTTATTGGAGTTCGCGCTTTGGACCATCGGAAACTGCTCGACAAATGCGACCCGCGCGGGAACCTTGAATTTCGCCATGGACGTCTGGCAGGCGTTGATGATACGTTCCTCATCCACGTCGGCTTCTGTCGAGGCGATGACGAACGCCACGGGCACCGTTTTTCCGTTGAGCTCCGCACCGACGACCTGCGCGGCCTGGACGCCATCGAGGCCGCGGATAAAGGCCTCGATTTCCATTGGGTTGACCAGAAAGCCCGCCAGGCGTAGGTGTTCGCCGTCTCTGCCCTGGAAGATAAAAGTGCGTTCGTCCACGGTGAAGCCCAGATCCCCCGTGCAGAAGAATCCATCGGGGTGAATGGCGATTTTCGTGGCGTCGGGATTGTCGAGGTATTCCGACATCAGGCTTGGCGCCTTGATCTCAATTTGTCCGATGGCGCCGTGAGGCAGTACGTGGCCGTTCTCGGGATCGATGGCACGAACGCGGCCGTCGGGCGAGGCCAGGGTACCGCCGGCGGCGCGCCGATATTGCCAGTCCGCGTCCAGCCGGTGACCGGCGACGAGCGCCTGCAGTTCACTGGATCCGTATAGTCCGGCAATCGGGATGCCGGCTTGTTGCGCGCGCTCGGGCAGATCGTCCATCGACGGAGCAAAACTGGCGTAGCCCATGTACTGCAGCGATGGAAAGGGTTGCGCCTCGCCCGCGGTTTCTTTCAATAGCAGATCAATAAGCTCGTTGTTTGCAAACGTGTGCGTGATGGCGTGTTCACGAATCTGTTGCACTGTCGTCTTGGCGTTGAAGACGGCCAACGAAATCAGGGTGGCTCCCGGCACAAGGCCGCTGAGCATCGTGGAGAACCCAAATGCGCCGCATAGGGGGGCGGCAATGAGCACCGCGCTTTGCGCCGTCACGCCGTAGGCGGTGGCCGCCATACCGCCGTGGCGGATCAAGCCTTGTTGACGATGCAAGACGAGCTTGGGTGCGGAAGTGGTGCCCGAGGTGGTGTAAACCAGCGCGCCATCTTCCGCCTGGCCGGGGTCGTTCAGGGAGTGACTGGTGGCGACGCCAGGATAGGGAATCAGGTCGAGCGCCGGCCAGTGGTCGCGTAGGGGGTGGGCTGCGGACTCGTCTCCGATGGTCAGGATGCCTTGCAACTGCCCGACGACAGTGGGATCGACGCGTTGGAGCGTTTCGATAAACGGCAGGCCCTTAAATGCCGGCCAGAAAGCCAGCCATTTGCATCGGCCACGTTTGAGGAGCTGGCCCACCTCTTGTTCTTTGAAACGCGTATTGACGGCGACGACGGTCATCCCCAGTCGAGCACTGGCCAGGAAGGTCACGAGCCATTCGACGCAGTTGGGCATCCATAGCGCGAGGCGATCGCCCCGGCGCGCACCCCGCTGCGCCAGGAGTGCCGCCACCCGATCCACTTCGGCCAACAGGCCGGCATAGTGCAGCTGACGCGCGTTGTCATCGATCGCGATCCGATCCGGTGCCGTCTGGGCATGCTGCGACAGCAGGGCGTAGAAATCCACGTGTTTTTTTCCTCTTAGATCGTCGCGATCGGCGTGACGGGCGAACCCACAGCTCCCGGCAGGCGCAGCGGAGGGGCGGTCAACAGGAATCGATTGCGTCCACTCGCGTGCAAGGCCTGTGCCAGATCCTTCAGATACCAAAGCTCAGCCAGCGGCAGGCCCAATTTAAAGAGGCAGTGATGGTGCAGCGGCAGCAGTGATTTCTTGCCCGGTCTGTCGCGCGCGGGGTAGGCCTCGACCGCATAGTTATCCGCGCAAATCGCGGCGATACCGCTGTCGGTGATCCACTGCAAGAGCTTTTCGTCCGTGCCGTCCAGGACGCTACACGCGTTGTGCAGCACATCCGGGTCCGGCTGTCCGGCCATCTCGGTGATCAGCTCGGCAAAGCCCGTTCGGAGTACGAGCATGTCGCCGCGCTCGACGGTAATGCCGTCAGACTTGAGGATGGCGGCCAGTTCGTTATAGCCGATCAGCTTGCGCTCGCGGCCATAGTGCCGCGTGAAATCGACCAGGACGCCACGGCCCTGCATGCCCTTGACCGCAAAATTTTCAATGCCGAGCTTGAGTGCGCCCATGGCGTGGCCGCCGCTGCCGCAGCAGTCTGCGTGATCGTCAGCGTGCGGCGCGTCGAGGACATCGGTGCCCGCCGCGTAGCCGTTGTAGTACACCTTGCGCGGCGTGCCGTTGTCATCGGCATCAAACTGGGCGCCCACGTGCGCCAGGGAATCCCATTGGGTGGAATACTGCAAGGACATCAAGACCTGATCGTCGCTGAGCACATCGATGGCCGATGCATCCAGGGTTTCCATCGCGAAATTCATATAGGGCACGCCATCGCGCTCCGTGCCGGATAGGCGCGGGGGCTTGCGACGTGGATTCAAGACCATGCCACCCGGCAGATCCAGCGGTAATGACAGGCAAAAGGCCTGTCCATCGCGCACCTCGCGTACGCCCTTGAGAATCTGCTCCGGGCCGAGCAAATTGACGCGACCCAATTGGTCGCTCTCGCCAAAATCACCCCAAGTCGACCCTTCTGGCCGTTTCGTCCAACGCGTCATTTGTTTCGCTCCTTAAATATGGTTAAGCCGTTTGATCTCGTGCTAGGCCGCGCCGATGGAGAGGCCGCCGCATACAAAGTGGGTTTGTCCCGTCACGAAGCCGCAGCGTTCGTCCAGGAAATAGGAGGCCGCGTGGGCGACTTCTTCGGGACGGCCCACGCGACCGACGGGGATGCTGGCCAATAGCGATTGGGTAGGGGCATCATTCGGATCATTGACGTTGGCAAAGAACTCGGTCGCAATGGGACCGGGTGCGATGGCATTGACCGTGACCCCAGATGAGGCCAGTTCCAACGCCCATGTCCGGGTCATGCCGATCAGCCCGGCCTTGGTCATGCTGTAGACCGTGCGACCCACTTTGCCCAACGCGGCACGCGAGGCAATATTGATCACGCGGCCTTGCTGCGCCGCTTTCATGGCGGGCGCCAATTGCTGCGTGCAACGGATGGCCGTCTCGATATTGAGCTGAACCGCGCGATGCAGGTCCTCGAGGCGGACGTCTTCCAGGTGCGCGATCGGCACCAACCCCACGTTATTGACCAAACCATAGAAGGGTTGCGTGCCGACGGTCGCCAGGAATTGATCCAGGGCCGTCGAGTCGGCGAGATCCACCGCATGGAATTCGATATTGGCGGGTAGATCGGCGGGGCGGGTCCGGGCCACGCCGACCACCGAGTAGCCGTCTTCAATCAATCGCTCGCAGATCGCGCGGCCGATTCCTTTGCTGGCGCCCGTCACCAGCACTCGCTTTGTCTTCACTGTAGTCTCCTTTTGGCCGTTGGGCGCTTAACAAGGTTATGGCGCAGAGCGTATTGGGATCGCGCCGCTAAGTATATTAGTACAAACATCTATATATATGATCTTTTAAATATGCAAAATTGGCGACGTCCGATAAGCGGGCAGGCCATGGGCACGGCATAGATCCGGTCCTTTCATGGCGATAAAAACAGGAGACACCCTATGAAACTGAAAGCTCTATGTCGCTGGTTGGCCGTGATATGCGCCCCGGTCTTGGCGAACGTTGCATTGGCCGCCGACTACCCTGAAAATCCGATTTCGCTGGTCGTGGGCTATGGCGCGGGGGGCGGGACCGACGTGTGCAATCGGGCGCTGGCCCTGGATGTGGCCAAGCATATCGGGCAGACGCTCGTTGTCGAAAACAAGCCTGGCGCGGGCTCCTCGCTGTCGGTGAGCTACATCATTCGCCAGCCCGCGGATGGCTATCACATCGCTTCGCTCTCGACAGGCGGATTATTGAACCAAGTGCTGACACCCAGCACCAAATACGACATCACCACCGACCTGACCCCGATTGCGATGGTCGCGCAGTATCAGGTGGGGATGCTAGTGCGTGCGGATTCCCCTTATAAGTCGGTCAAAGACCTGATCGCCGCCTCCAAAGCGAAAGGGGAACTCAACTACAGCACGGCGGGCATCGGCACGCCGCAGCACCTGACGTCCGAGCGGCTGGCGGAACAAACCGGCACGAAATGGACCCACGTGCCCTACAAGAGCGGCCCTGAGGCCATCACGGCGCTGATGCGCGGCGATGTCGATTTCATGGCGCAAACGGCAGAATGGGTACCCTACGTTCGAGATGGCCGACTGCGTCTGTTGGCGGTCTATACCGATGAACGGATGAAGGGCTTTGACGCGCCCACGCTCAAAGAACTCGGGTATGACCTCGTGGCGCCAAGCCTGCTAGGTATCGCTGGCCCGAAAAAGATGGATCCTGCTATCGTTGAAAAGCTGCAAAATGCCTTCCAAGGCGCCACGAAAACGCCCGAGTTCGCCAACTGCGCCGATCAGTTCGGACTCAAGGTCGACTTTCGCGGCGCCCAGGACTTTGGCGCTTATCTCAAGGACACCTTGACCACCTGGCGTCCTTTGCTCGAACAGTACGCAACCAAAGGGTAATCACAACAATGACGCAGGCGTATAGCGATACCTGGCTGGAATGGCCCTTTCTGGATGAGTCGCACCGTGCATTGGCGAAAGCACTGAATGCCTGGTGCATGCAAAGTCTGGGTGACATCGACGAATCATCCGTGGATCAGGCGTGCCGCCAATTGGTGGCTGATCTGGGTGCGGCGGGTTGGCTGCGGTATTGCGTGCCGTCTGGTCCGGACGGCGCCTATGGCGGCGCGTTGCCCGAACTGGACTCCAGGAGCCTGTGTATCGTTCGTGAAACCCTGGCGGGTCATCACGCCTTGGCCGACTTTGCGTTCGCGATGCAAGGGTTGGGCAGTGGGGCGATCAGCCTGGCGGGAACCGACGCGCAAAAGCGGGCCTATCTGCCCGCAGTCGCGCGCGGCGAGAAAATCGCCGCGTTCGCGCTCTCGGAGCCCAATGCCGGCTCGGATGTGGCGGCGCTGAGTTGCGCTGCCCGACTCGACGGTGATGATTACATTCTGGATGGTCACAAGACCTGGATCTCCAACGGGGGCATTGCAGACTTTTATTGTGTGTTTGCACGCACCGAGCCGGAGGCCGGCTCACGAGGCATTTCCGCGTTTATTGTCGACGCCAATACGCCGGGCCTGGTGATCGAGGAGATGATTGACGTCATCTCGCCCCACCCGCTGGCTTTACTGCGCTTTGACCAGTGCCGTGTTCCGCAATCTCAATTGTTGGGGCAGGTAAACCAAGGGTTCAAATTGGCGATGCAGACCCTGGATGTGTTTCGCACGTCCGTCGCCGCTGCCGCAGTGGGCTTTGCCAGAAAGGCGCTGAGCGAGGGGCTCGTACACGCGAAGGGTAGGCAGATTTTCGGCGGCGCCCTGGCCGATCTGCAGCTTACCCAGGCCGCCTTTGGCGATGCCGCGACCGAGATCGACCAGAGCGCGCTGTTGACCTATCGGGCTGCCTGGGTGCGCGACGTACAAAAAAGACCGCCAACGGCCGAGACGGCCATGGCAAAAATGAGCGCCACCGAAAGCGCACAAGGGGTGATCGACCGCATGCAGCAGATGTTTGGCGGCCTGGGCGTGAAACGCAATCATCCGCTCGAACGTTTGTATCGTGATATCCGCGCGCTGCGTATCTATGAGGGGGCGACAGAAGTACAAAAGCTCATTATCAGCAGAGAACTCCTGAAAGAGAAAAAGGGGTAGAGGCCGTTTTTGGGGCGGCCATGCGATCAAAATGAGCGTGCGTCGGCATCAATGGCTATTTTGTGGCTGAAAAGGTGACATTGCTGTCCTGCTAGCGCCGCCCAAGCGGCACCGGCTTACGCATACTGGCGGCTCTTTGATATTTGGGGCCACCATGACTCTCGCCATACTCGCCAGCCGTGCTCTGTCCGGCGCTGATGCGTCGGCGGTGCGCGTGGAAACCCATCTGGGGGCGGGGCTGCCGGCCTTTACGGTTGTGGGCTTGCCCGACACCGAGGTCCGGGAAAGCCGCGAGCGGGTGCGCGCCGCGATTCTCAATAGCGGTTTTGAATTTCCAAATGGCCGCATCACCGTCAATTTGTCGCCCGCCGATCTGCCCAAGGCATCGGCGCGTTTTGATCTGCCTATTGCGCTGGGTGTGCTGCTGGCCTCGGGCCAGATTGCCGTGCCCGGTGCGCGTGGCGACGTCGCGCCGCAAGGCCTGCAGGACATGGTGTTTGCGGGAGAGCTATCGCTGACCGGCGCGTTGGTGTCCGCTGGCGCGCCGTTGGCCTTGGCGCTGGCCGTCGCACGCGATCAGCCGGGGGCCACCATGGTGTTGCCGACCGTCAGCGCGGCGGTGGCGGCGTGGGTACCCGGTTTGTTGGTGCTCGCGGCCGATACCCTGGCGGACGTGGCCGCGCATCTGGCAGGCAGTGCGGCGTTGCCCGCCGCGCAGCCGAAGGCCTGGGCAGAGGCCGCCATGCCGCCCTGTTTGTCCGATGTGCGGGGCCAGCCGATGGCCCGGCGCGCACTCGAGGTGACGGCGGCAGGCCGGCATAGCCTATTAATGATAGGCCCGCCCGGGGCAGGCAAAAGCATGCTGGCGCAACGGCTGCCGGGGCTATTGCCACCTCTATCGCGTCTGCAGGCGCTCGAGGCCGCGGCCCTGGCGGGGTTGACGGGCAGCCAAACCGTATTGCAGGGGCAGCCCGCTTTTCGAGCGCCGCATCACGGTGCAACCGCCGCGGCGCTGATCGGTGGCGGCGCCTACCCGCGTCCCGGCGAAATCAGCCTGGCACACCACGGTGTCTTGTTTCTGGACGAATTGCCCGAGTTTGACCGCCGGTCATTGGAATCGCTGCGCGAACCGCTGGAGACGGGCAGGGTAGCGATCGCGAGGGCCAGGCATACGGTGCAATACCCGGCCCGTTTTCAACTGATCGCCGCCATGAATCCCTGTCCATGTGGTTGGCGAGGGCATCCGGGCCGGCCGTGTCGCTGTACGCCCGATCAGGTCACCCGTTATGTGGGGAAATTGTCCGGTCCGTTGCTGGACCGGCTCGATCTCTTGATCGAGCTGCCCGCCACCGGCACCGATTGCCTTACCGAGCCGCCCGGCGAGCCTTCCGCGCCCGTGCGAGAGCGCGTAGCCCGCTGCCGAGAGCGGCAACAGCAGCGCCAGGGGTGCGCGAATGCGGAACTACAAGGGTCGGATATCGATGCCTGTTGCGAACTCGACACCGAAGGCCAGCATCTGCTGCACCAGGCCATGCATCGCCTGCATGGCTCGGCGCGTTCCACGCATCGGGTCCTGAGAGTGGCCCGCACGGTGGCGGACCTGGACGAACAACCCCGCGTCCTGGTCCGTCATGTGGCCGAGGCGCTGCAGTATCGTTGTCGGCTACGATAATTGAATTGGACAATCGCCCCAAAACCACCATATAATCAAGGGCTTTCCCCGGTTCGCCAGGGAGAAAACAGAAGTGGTGCCAGGTTCGGCAAGTCTTGTTGTGCCGGCGGGGCGGAATGCCAGCCAGTGCGTCAGGCACCTGTGTATCCATATAAATTAACAAACGTAGGAATCATCATGCCCAAGATGAAAACCAAGAAAAGCGCCGCAAAGCGCTTTCAGGTTCGCGGCAGCGGATCCATCAAGCGTGGCCATGCTTTCAAGCGCCACATCCTGACCAAGAAAACCACGAAGAACAAGCGTCAACTGCGCGGTTCGACTGCGGTCCATGAAACCAATGTGGCCTCCGTCAAGGCCATGATGCCTTTCGCTTGATAAAGGAGATCCACTATGCCTCGCGTTAAACGTGGTGTTACAGCCCGTGCTCGTCACAAAAAAGTCATTGCCGCCGCCAAGGGTTACCGTGGCCGCCGCGGTAATGTTTTCCGTATCGCCAAGCAGGCGGTCATGCGTGCAGGCCAATATGCCTATCGCGACCGTCGCAACAAGAAGCGCACGTTCCGTGCCCTGTGGATCACCCGTATCAACGCCGCTGTGCGTGAACAGGGTATGAGCTACAGCGTGTTCATCGCTGGTCTGAAAAAGGCTTCGATCGAACTCGACCGCAAGGTCCTGGCCGATCTGGCCGTGCGCGACAAGGCTGGTTTTGCCGCCATTGTGCAGCAGGCCAGGGCAGCATTGTCTGCCTAACGTGCGCTGATCGTATCGTGCATCGCTGCAAACGGGGCTTATCGGCCCCGTTTGTATTTTGTCGGGGATGATCGCCCTCGACAAAACACCCCCCAAAGGGGGCAGCAAGCCGCCAGGCACAGTGTGGGGTTTTTTTTAGGTTATGTTCCATGACTCTATTGGCTGACGACCTGGTTTCCCAGGCCCGAGAACGATTCGCTGCGGCAACGGATGCTGCCGCCCTGGAAAATGCCAAAGCGCGCTTTCTAGGCAAAGAGGGCGCACTGACCATGCTGCTCAAGGGATTGGGCAAGCTCGAACCCGAACAGAAACGCGTCATGGGCGCGCGCATCAACCAGGCCAAACAGCAGATCGAAGCGCTGCTGAACCAGCGCCGCGCCGAGCTGGTGCAGGCAGAGCTCAATGCTCGCCTGGCTGCCGAAACCATCGATGTCACCTTGCCGGGCCGTGGTCGTGGCATGGGCGGCATTCACCCCGTGGCTCGCAGTTGGGAACGCGTCGAGGAAATCTTCCGCTCTATCGGTTTTGACGTGGCCGACGGTCCCGAAATCGAAAACGACTGGACCAATTTCACCGCGCTGAACAATCCCCTGGATCATCCGGCGCGGTCCATGCAGGACACGTTCTACGTCGACATGCAAGACGGCGATGGCTTGCCGCTGCTGCTGCGCACGCACACCAGCCCCATGCAGGTGCGCTATGCCCGCATGCACAAGCCGCCTATCAAAGTCATTGCCCCGGGACGCACCTATCGCGTGGATAGCGATGCCACCCATTCACCGATGTTTCATCAGGTCGAGGGGCTCTGGATCGCCGAGGACATCTCCTTTGCCGACCTGAAAGGCGTCTATACCGATTTCCTGCGCCGCTTCTTCGAAAGCGACGATCTGGTCGTGCGATTCCGCCCCTCGTTTTTCCCATTCACCGAGCCCTCCGCCGAGATCGACATGATGTTCACGTCGGGTCCCAATCGCGGACGCTGGCTCGAGATCTCTGGTTCGGGCCAAGTGCACCCGCAAGTCGTGCGCAACTTCGGGTTGGACCCCGAGCGTTACATTGGCTTTGCGTTCGGCTCCGGCCTCGAGCGCCTGACGATGTTGCGCTACGGCGTCAACGACTTGCGCCAGTTCTACGAAGGCGACCTGCGCTTTTTGCGCCAGTTCAACGAATAACCGACGGCTGATCATGCAATTTCCTGAGTCTTGGCTACGTGCCCTGGTTAATCCCGAGATCACAACCGACGAACTGGCTCATCGCCTCACGATGGCTGGCCTGGAAGTCGAAGAAACCGCGCCGGCCGCGCCGCCCTTCACGGGCGTGGTCGTGGCCCATATTGTGTCGATCGAGCCGCATCCCGATGCCGACAAACTGCGTGTTTGCCAGGTTGATGATGGTTCCGGTGAACTGCTGCAAATCGTTTGCGGTGCTCCCAATGCGGCGCAGGGCTTGACTGTACCGTTGGCCCGTGTTGGTGCCGAACTGCCCGGTGGCATGCAAATTGGCGTCGCTAAAATGCGTGGCGTGCCTTCGGCGGGCATGCTGTGTTCCGCGCGCGAATTGGGCCTGTCCCAAGATCACGCCGGTCTGCTCGAGCTGCCCGGCAGCCTGGCCCCGGGTCAGTCGTTGCGCGAAGCGCTCGATCTGGACGACACGCTGTTTACCCTCAAGCTCACGCCTAACCGCGCCGATTGCCTGTCGATTCTTGGCGTGGCGCGCGAGGTCGCAGCCCTGACGGGCGCGCCCTTGTCGGTGCCCACCGCCGTTGCCGTACCCGTGTCGCTGCAGGATCGCCTGCCGGTCAATGTCTCCGCACCCGACCTGTGCGGCCGTTTCGCGGGTCGTGTGATCCGTGGCGTCAACGCACGCGCCGCCACGCCCGCTTGGATGAAAAACCGCCTCGAACGGGCAGGCCAGCGGTCGGTATCGGCGCTCGTTGATATCTCCAACTACGTCATGCTCGAATTGGGACGCCCGTCCCACGTGTTCGATCTGGACAAGATTGGCGGCGACGTCGATGTACGCTGGGCACGCGACGGCGAAAGCCTGACGCTGCTCAACGGCCAGACCGTAGAGCTGAGCCCCAAGGTCGGCGTGGTGGTCGCGGGCGATCAAGTCGAAAGCCTGGCCGGCATCATGGGGGGCGAAGCCACCTCCGTGACGCTAGACACCACCAATATTTATGTCGAGGCGGCGTTCTGGTGGCCCGAGGCCATCGCCGGTCGCGCACGTCGCTACAAATTCAGCTCCGAAGCCAGCCATCGCTTCGAGCGCGGCGTCGACTACGCCAGCATTCCCGAGCACCTGGAATTCATCTCGCGCCTGATCATCGATATCTGCGGCGGCCAAGCCGGCCCCGTCGATGACCAGATCGTCAATCTGCCGCGTCGCGAACCCGTGCGCATGCGCCTGTCGCGTTGCCACCGTGTGCTGGGTGTCGACGTGACGCAAACCGAGGTCGCACAGATCTTCTCGAGCCTGGGTCTGTCGTTCCAGGTCGAGGGCGATGACTTCACGGTCGAGCCGCCTTCCTATCGTTTCGATATCGAGATCGAAGAAGACCTGATCGAAGAAGTCGCCCGTATCTACGGTTTCGAGCGTCTGCCCAGTGTGCCGCCCATGGCGCGCGCCGAGATGTTCTCGCAACCCGAAGATCGCCGTGGCCCGCATACCTTGCGCCGTCTCGCCGCAGCCCAAGACTACCAAGAGGTCGTCAACTACAGCTTTGTCGAGGCCGACTGGGAACGTGATTACGCTGGTAATGACAATCCCGTGCGCCTGCTCAACCCGATCGCGAGCCATCTGTCGGTCATGCGTTCGAGCTTGATCGCCGGCTTGGTGGCCAACATCCACTACAACGCCAACCGCAAGCAATCGCGCGTCCGCGTCTTCGAACTGGGTCGCGTGTTCCTGCGCGATGCGGCCCAGCAAGACGGCCCGCTCGCGGTCGCCGGTGTCCGCCAGCCATTGCGTTTGGCCGGTGCTGCCTGGGGGCCCTCCGTCGAAGAGCAGTGGGGCACGCCGATACGCCAGGTTGACTTTTACGACGTCAAAATGGATGTACTGGCGTTGTTCGGCGCCCGTGCCAGTGGACTGCGTTTCGAGGCGGCAGAACATCCCGCGATGCATCCGGGCCGCAGCGCGCGTATTGACCTCGATGGCCAGCCGGTCGGCTGGATCGGTGAACTGCACCCGCGTTGGGCGCAACAAGCCGATCTGCCGCACGCGCCCGTGGTTTTCGAGCTCGAGGTCGACGCCCTGTCACAGGGTCAACTGCCCCAGGTACGCGAGCTGTCGCGTCAACCCGTCGTGGTTCGCGACCTGGCGCTGTGGGTCGATTTGCCGGTCAACGCGCAGGCCATATTGGATACAGTGACCGCAACAATCGCTGCAGATGCTACATTGGCTGTAATAAAGGACGCGCAGTTATTCGACGTATGGCGGGACAAGCCTCAGCATGGCCGGCCCGTCACCGAAAAAAGCCTCGCGTTCCGTTTCTGGCTGCAGGACACTGAAGTCACGCTGGACGAAGCCCGCGTTGCCGATTGTTTGGCCCGAATCACTCAGGCCCTGGTCAGCGCCCACGGCGCACGCCAACGTACTTGAACCATGAGGACCGCTATGCTTGCCGAGGCACGTACGCTGACGAAAGCCGAACTCGCTGAGTTATTGTTCGAGCGAGTGGGGCTGAATAAACGCGAAGCCAAAGACATCGTCGATACTTTCTTCGAAGAAATCCGCGATGCCCTGGCGCGCGGCGACGCTGTCAAGCTCTCGGGCTTTGGCAATTTTCAGGTGCGCAACAAGCCCCCCCGTCCCGGGCGCAACCCCAAGACAGGCGAGACCATACCCATCGCGGCACGGCGTGTCGTCACGTTTCATGCCAGCCAAAAATTGAAAAGTGTGGTCGAACAAGTAGAGCCGGCGACTGCGAATCCTCACGCGGAGTGATACGCTTTGTCGGCAATTGTTATCGGCTTATCGTCTATCACGGCATAAAATCCCCCTATGACTCGTCCCGAACCCTCCGTTGCGCTGCCGCCCATTCCCGCCAAACGTTACTTCACCATTGGTGAGGTCAGCGATCTTTGTCTCGTCAAGCCACACGTGCTTCGCTATTGGGAACAGGAATTCACGCAGCTGAGCCCGGTCAAGCGCCGTGGTAATCGTCGCTACTATCAGCACCACGAAGTCCTGCTGATCCGCCGTATTCGTTCCTTGCTCTACGAGCAAGGCTTCACGATCAGCGGCGCGCGCAATCGTCTCGGCGACTCACGCGATACCGTGCATGATCAAGACGCCGCCGTACGCCTGAGCGGCGCGGAGATTCAGTCCTTGCGCAACGAGTTGAGCAACATCTCCGCGATGCTCGCCGAGGCGCTGAACACGCAGTCGTCGGGCAGCGCGGGGCAGGGCAATACGGCTGCACAATCAGGCGGCAACGCATCGTAAAAAATTTCGCGTTCCCCTTTCAAAAAGGCCTGCATTTCGATGCAGGCCTTTTTTAGTTCTGATATACTCTTTTTCTTTCGGGGCGTAGCGCAGCCTGGTAGCGCACTTGCATGGGGTGCAAGGGGTCGCGAGTTCGAATCCCGCCGTCCCGACCAGCAATACCGAGGGAGTTAGTGATATTAGTCACTAACTCCCTTTTCCTTTTGCGTGACTTCATCTACGCAATCCGCCGCTTCAGCATCGTCAATGCGGGTGTATGCGTTGTGGTCGCTGCAATCTTGTCTGCATACTCGATCCACTTGCCGATCTCGGCCGCAGAATAGTGCGACGTCACGCTTCGGTATTACACCGGCGCTAACAAATTAGCCCTCCCAATAGCCCAAAAGAAAACCGCTAGGAGGCGCCGGCCCTTGCGCTGGGTGACGCGCCTGGCTGACGTTGGCCGTACTCTAGAGTGGGGCGGGTGGCATAGAATGGGGGTTCAAAACAGCTTGAGGGGGCCCGCATGATTTCTGAGAACCTTCCCCGCTTTGTTGCCGTCGCACTGCTGATTGTGGGCTTGACAGGATGCGCACATAAGAATGAGGCAGGACAGACGGAGGGGAGCGTGGAGATGTACGGCACGGTCGATGTTGGAGTTGGCGGCACATCAACTCGGTAGGCAAAAGAAAACCGCCCGGAGGCGGTCTATGGTTCTAGATCTATGTGCTGAATCGTTGGTCCTCTTCTGTTCTCCCAGTTGGGATAACGATACGTTGAGGAACTTAAATAACTCGAATCGTGCGGACTTCTCGATAGTTCCAACGAGTTCGACGAAGTACTTTGCATTTCTAGCCGACAGTAGCGCAAACGGGGCGTGATCGCCGAGAATATTGTCTGAAAAGCCCGCCTCCTCAGAAAAGTAGAGACTACGGACCTCAAATTCTTCAAGGTGGTATCCGCAGGCGGAAAACCCATTCGATAGCCAAGTTCAAGGCGTCGAGCCGCGCGTTCCCCAATAGCCGCAGTCCCCGACAGAATTTGAGAAAAATAACTTTTCTCCTTTGCTGGGACGCCATGGATTTGTGTCCACGCACGGAGGTTGGCCTTTCGAATATCTTGGATGTTCATGGGCAAAGTTTATAAGACACTAAATTAGTAAACACTTGACCATACGGTTTGGTAAAAACGGAACTGGGTCATGGATCTGAAAACTTACCTAACGAAAAGCCCGCGCGGGACCGCCGCATCACTTGCGAAGTCGCTCGCTATCTCTCCGTCTTATTTGTCGCAGATCGCTTCCGGCTGGAGTTTGCGACTAAGCAGCTATCGTTTCAGATGGGGTATTTGCCAATGCCAGAGCGGCACATGGCAAGCGCAGCAACTATTTAGTCTAGACTCGTTGCCAAAGCGTCTAGCCCGAATCATAATAAATCCCGCAGACTGTCGAGTTGTCAGCCGAATTTATGAGCCTCGCCATGTGCGGGGTTTTTTCTGGGCGCTCGAGCTGCCTCTTCTTCCTTTGGGAACTTGACTGCCTGTGTTTTCGGAAGCAGGCATGTTCCTTTTACAGCTGCGCCTCGATGGCTACTTTGTCTAACACCGACCATACGTTTCGAATCTTCCCGTCTAGAAACTCATAAAAGACATTCTCAGAGAATTGAACCTTCTTCCCGTTGATGGGCAGTTCAAGAAATGTACCTTTTGGCGAGCAATCGAAATTTAAACGTGCGGCAACAGTGCCTGAGTCCGCAACCAGTAGCTGAACATTGAAATGGAGATCGGGGATTTGGACGTAGTCATTTTCCAACAGAGCTTTGTAGCCTGAGAGTCCAATGGGTTGATTGTTGTAATGCAGGTCTTCATGGACAAATTGTTCTAGCTCTGGCCACGCTTGCTCATTCAGGCATGCGATGTAGTCTCTATATATTTTGGAGAGATTTTCGCTGCTCACAGTAGCTTCCTTTAAGTGCGCTCTGAAGGTGAGGCGGGACATTTAGATTGATCTTCACTATAGCACCGCGACTTGTACCTGCTTTGCGTCAACGAAGAGGCTTTCACGCCCCGCCTGAGTCTGCCTGACCTGCTCCCCATGATTAGTACGAAATCGATGTAGAGTCCGTTCTTAAAGAACGGCAATGAAGAAGCGATTTACGGAAGAACAAATTCTTGGCGTGCTCAAAGAGGCCGATGCAGGTACATTGAAAGTTTCAACGGGAAATTCCGTGATGAATGCTTGAACGAGCACTGGTTCATGTCGTTGCGCCAAGCCAATCCTTGATCGAGGACTGGCGCGTCGAGTACAACACCGACAGGCCACATAGCGCACTTGGATATTTAACACCCGAGCAGTTTGCTCAGGCCCACACACAACGAAAATTATTAACCCTGGACTCTATCTAGAAACCGTACTAAGTCCGGGGGCAGGTCACTTTTCATTTCTGGTGACTTTTGTCCCACTGCGCGTCGCAGTTCTGTGATGATCGAGTGAGATAAGGCTGCCCACGAATTGGCCGCTGTGACCAACTTTATTCTACTTTTGCAGTCTCGTCTTGTTCGCAACTGCAGGTGGGTATGATCCGAAACGCACTCCCCCTAATCAACATGCAAATAATGAAAACCATGGAACCGCGTTGGGCAACCGTCGTCCCCGAATTACTCGTTACCAACCTGTCGCAGAGCCTTCGGTTTTGGGTGGGCCTGTGTGGTTTTTCAGTTGCCTATAGCAGATTGGACGAGGGGTTTACTTATCTAGATCGAGCGGGCGCGCAGGTGATGCTAGAGGAACAAGGAATCATAAGAAACTGGGTCACGGGTCCGATGGAACGACCGTTTGGCAGGGGTGTCAATCTTCAAATAACCGTGAGCGACATTGATCCGATCGTCGACGATCTCCGGCGTGCAGACTGGGCACTTTTTCTTGAACCCGAGGTTAAGTGGTATCGCGCGGATTCAACGGAACTGGGTGTTCGCCAATTTATTGTTCAAGACCCGGATGGGTATCTATTGCGGTTCTCATCACGACATGGCGAACGACCTGCCAAACATATTCCCGCTCATCCTTGAGTCTCATTTAATTTTCGATACGGCCCAGTTTCAGCGTTAAAGGGGATGCTCGGGGTGATCGCTATCACTGTTCAGTAGGGCGGCGAGCCAATCTTTGATCTCGGCTTCAGGTAGCCATTTCGCCAACGCACTGACGAAGTTGTCCGGTGTTGCTACTTCCGGTACGCGCGGGATCGGGTTGGGAGTACGTGAAAAGCGAGGGGCGGGCGTCGGCTGTACTATGCCATCGATTTCAATGAAGGAGCCGCGGGCTTTTAGTTGAGGGTGTTGCGGTGCCTCGCACATGTTTAGTACCGGCGCGAAGCAGGCATCGGTGCCTTCTAGTAGCGCGCACCATGCGTCTCGGGGTTGAGTCTTGAACGTCGCCGCGAAAACCTCGCGCAGACGGGGCCAGTTACTTCGATCCATGTGATGGCCGAACTCTTGGGGCTCGAAGCCCAGGCGTTGCAGTAGTTCGTTATGGAAGCGTTTCTCGATCGGCCCGATGGATATCCATTTGTCGTCTTGGCACTGGTAGACGTCGTAGAACGGTGCGCCCGAATCCAGAATGTTAGTGCCGCGTTCTAACGACCATCTGCCACTGGCTATTGCTCCATAAAAGGACGTTGAGAGGTTGATGGCACCTTCAACGATGCACGCGTCTACCACCTGGCCCAGGCCTGAGCTGTACGATTCGTGCACTGCGGCCAGCACACCGGCAACCATGAACATCGCACCGCCAGCCATGTCACCCATCAGGGCGAGTGGCACTGTCGGCGGCTGTCCCGCTCGTCCGATGGCATCGAGCACGCCACCAATGGAGATGTAGTTGATGTCATGACCGGCGGACTGGGCGAGCGGGCCGTCCTGGCCCCAGCCGGTCATGCGCCCATACACCAGGCGAGGGTTGCGTTGCAGACATACGTCTGGCCCCAATCCCAGTCGCTCGGTTACCCCAGGCCGAAAGCCCTCGATCAAGACGTCGGCGCTTTTTACCAAGCGTAGTACCAGTTCGACTGCTTTTGGGTTTTTCAGATCGAGCTGGATGTTGTCGCGACTGCGTCGAAGTAGCTGATACTGGATGTCGCCTTTGGGCGTGCCCAGATCGGCCACGACTGTGCGGTCGACGCGCAGGACGGTTGCGCCCATGCCGGCCAGCACCGTGCCGGCCATTGGCGTCGGGCCAATGCCGGCAAGCTCTATGATTTTCAGGTTAGCGAGTGGCCCCATGGCAGTCATTGTCCTCTTCTGGTGACGTGGCGACTCATTCGGTGCCGATGTCGGCGGCGATACCCGGTTGCCCGCGGTGTGCGATATCTTCCACGAGAGAAAACTATTCTTGGTTTCTCACCGTTGATGGCGTAAGAGACAAAGTATTAACGCTATATCGGCCAATCACAATTTCTGTATTCCGAACTGTGCAATACATGACAGTGCAAGCTCAGAGCTTTCGGTGTCAGCATGTTGACAAAACGCCTGAGCAATATGTTCGGGTGCGGTGGATCGGGTGGCCGGCGTTGATATGCATCCTCACTTCGGTTCGATGCTGACCGATATTCCATGTTGCGGAATAAGGGGGTGGCGGCAAAGTGGAGCCTAGAGAATACTGAAATGGTCGATGAGCCGAATCGGCCGCATTTTTCACATAAAAGAAGCTCTATGGATATAGCACCACAGATTGCCATCAAACCCGCCAGCAGTACGCCGGCACAAGAACAAGTCCGACGTGAAATACGGCAATTTCTGGCCGAAAACCTAGGACCAAGAGATTCGCGTTCGGCTTGGTATTGGAATGAGTTCTGTCCTGAGTTCACCCGAAAATTAGGGGAAGCGGGTTGGTTGGGAATGACTTGGCCCAAGCAGTATGGTGGGCGTGATCGCCCGATGTTGGAGCGCTTCGTGGTGTTAGAGGAGCTACTAGCCGTAGGCGCTCCTCTGTCCGCACATTGGGTGGCCGAACGACAGTGTGGTCCGTTGCTCATGCGCTATGGAACACCTGAGCTGTGCGACGCTATTGTGCCGCGCATAGCTAAAGGCGAGATCTATTTCTGCATTGGCCTGAGCGAGCCTGATTCGGGCTCCGATCTGGCTTCTATCCGTACGCGTGCTGAGCGCGTGTCTGGGGGGTGGGTCATCAATGGAAGCAAAGTTTGGACGTCTCATGCGCATAAGACTCACTATATGAGCGCACTGGTACGCACCGCACAAGGCTTGCCGAGTAAACACGCTGGCTTGTCTCAGTTCGTGGTGGATATGAAATCACCCAATATTACCGTCCGCCCGATTCGGAACATGGTGGGAGGCGATGGCTTTGCCGAGGTAATTTTTGACGATGTCTTCGTACCGGATACCCATCTGATCGGTCAAGAAGGTGAGGGGTGGAAGCAGGTCACTACTGAACTGGTCTTCGAGCGCAGCGGCCCCGATCGCTATCTAAGCAGCCTTCCTCTGTTGTCGGAGATGCTGGACCGCGCCGATGAAAACGATCGGTTGCAAGCCGTGGAATTGGGCTTAGCCCTGGCGGAACTAAGCAATCTGCGTGCTATGTCGCGCGGCATTGGTCAAATGCTCACGTGTGGAGAAGACCCGCGTCTGGCCACGTCGATAGTGAAAGACCTGGGCGGTGTGCACGAGCAGAGCATTCCACAGTTGGCACACAAGCTGTTTGGCGAAGAACTGCGGCAAGCCGGCGATTCGTTCCAGCGCGCGCAGACGTTCTGGACGCAATATTCCGTTTGCTATTCGATCCGCGGAGGAACGCGTGAAATTCTGCGAGGAATCGTCGCAAAAGGGTTGGGACTGAAATGAGTGAGCTGGAAATCATGCTGGCAGAAAGTGCCGGTCGAATTTTTGCAAACGAAGTGACTGTCGCTCAAATCGAGCTCATGGAGTCCGGTCAATGGTCGACGGAACTCTGGGCTCAGCTTGAAGATAGTGGACTCACGCGTGTGTTGGTTACCGAGAGCGACGAAGGCGCGTCTGCTTCATGGAGCGAAGCATTACCCGTATTGCTGGCAGCAAGCAAGAACTTAACGCCCGTGGCTTTTGTTGAAACGGTCCTTGCGGGCTGGATCCTGAGTCAACTGGGTATTGCTGTGCCGCGTGGGGCCATGTGTCTTGCCTTGCCAAAAGGCGAAGTGGAATTCGCGTCACATGGAGCAGGGTACTTTACGGGCAAAGTCTCGGCCCCATGGGGACGTTGTATCAAACACGTGCTGGTTGCTGTGCGCAATGAGAGCGACGATTCCCCAGTATGGCTGCTGTTGCCCTCCGAAGGCGTACAGGTCGAACAGGCGACGAACGCCGCCGCAGAACCTCGCGACACACTGGTGTTCGAGGGGACTCCAGTTGTCGCACAGTGCAGAGGATATGGGGGCGATCCAAAGCTGCTTGGTGCTTTGTTGACGTCCATTCAGATATCAGGCGTGCTAGAGCGCATTTTGAATCAAAGCGTGCAGTATGCGAGTGACCGGGTGCAGTTTGGAAAGCCTATCGGGAAATTTCAGGCGATTCAGCAACAGCTGAGTTTGATGGCCAATCATGTGGTGGCTGCACGCATGGCCGTTGCTACGGCCTGTGACGCGATGGAGAGTCCCAATTGGGAGCGCCAGGCGATGATCGCCAAGGTCGTGTGCGGTCAAGCCGCCAGCGTAGTAGCAGGTATTGCGCACCAAGTGCATGGCGCGATCGGATTCACTTACGAGCACACACTGCACTTTGCCACTCGTCGTTTGTGGTCCTGGCGTGCTGAGTTTGGCGGCGATTCTGAATGGGCGGAAAAATTGGGGCGCGAGGCGATCGCTCGAGGCGGCAAGGCTCTGTGGGCCGACCTGACGATCTATCACTGAAACGCGCAGGGAGATTTACTCGTGAACGATATCAAAAACAACGATTTGTCTGTGCAATGCGACCAGTTTGTCGCCACTGTCACGATTCTCCGTTCGCCGCATAACCACCTTGACGCGCAACTGGTTGCTCAGTTGGCGGACGCGTTCGAGAAACTAGATGAAGACTCAAAATGCCGAACGATCGTGGTGGCTGCTGAAGGCAAGTCTTTCTGTGCCGGAGCCGACTTCTCCAAGCCGCGTGAGGGCGGAACTATCGTGCGCTCGGGAGGCAACATCTACAAGCAGGCGGCGCGCCTGTTTCGCACGCGCAAGCCGATTATTGCGGCGGTGCATGGTGCGGCGATTGGAGGAGGCCTGGGTCTGGCCATGATGGCTGACTTTCGAGTCACCTGTGATCAGGCACGTTTTAGCGCCAACTTTACTCGCCTTGGGACTCACCCGGGCTTCGGGCTGACAGCGACGCTGCCACGTGCGATCGGCCATCAGCAGACGGCGTTGTTGATCTATACAGGTCGCCGTATTAGTGGCGCTGAGGCTGTACGCATAGGTTTGGCTGACGTGCTGGTGCAGCAGTCGGAAGTAGGACATGCAGCTTGGCAGTTGGCGAAGGAAATTGCGGCGTCGGCGCCGAAATCTGTGATGTCAGTGCGGGAAACGTTGCGGCGTGGTCTGGCGGAGGAAGTAGAGCGCGCAACAGAGCGCGAACTTACCGAACAATCCTGGCAGTTTTTGATGGACGATTTCAAGGAGGGTTCGGCCGCCATGTTGCAGCGTGTCATGCCGAATTTTCGTGGCCAGTGAACTTTGCCTTCTGGATGGGATAAGCACGCTGCGCGAGTAGACGCGTTGTTTATCTGAATAAGCCTTCTAGCTTTTTTAAAAGTTGACCAATATGAGCTGTATTCCCGGCCGCCCGCCCCTGAAAGGCTTGCGGGTCGTTGATCTCAGTACTGTAATGTTTGGCCCGTTTGCCAGCCGTTGGCTGGCTGACTACGGTGCCGACGTTATCAAGGTAGAGTCTCCCGAAGGCGATTCGACACGCACGACCGGAGTCGCGCGAGAGCGAGGCCTGGCCGGTAGCTATATAACCATTAATCGAAACAAGCGCAGCGTTGTTTTGAATCTTAAGCAGGCCGCGGGGCGTGACGCTTTGTTCAAGCTGCTCGACGGTGCCGACGTGTTTATGCACAACATCAGGCCGCAGAAAATTCGGGCGTTAGGGCTTGATTCCGAAACGATCCGAACGCGCTTTCCGCGTCTCATTTGCGTCAGCCTGACCGGATTTTCCGAGGTAGGACCTTATAGTGGCCGACCGGCCTACGATGACATCATCCAGGGTATGTGCGGTTTGGCTGACCTGATGCGTCGACAAACGGACGAAATGCAATATCTGCCAACCGTGGCAGCCGACAAGATCTCTGGCTTGGTGGGTGGCCTAGCGATTCTGACCGCACTCTGGGCGCGTGAGCGAACAGGTGAAGGCCAGGCCGTCGAAGTACCGATGTTCGAAAGCATGGTCGACTTCACGCTGCTTGAGCATAGGGGAGGCAATGCCTTCGTACCACCCGAAAGTGGCATCGGCTATGCGCGTGTCTTGGCACGCTGGCGTCGTCCTTATCGCACGCTAGATGGATATGTGTGCTTGATGCCCTATACCACCGCTCAATGGGAACGCTTCTTTACTGAGATCGGAAAGAAGGAGTTGGCTGTTGATTCACGGTTTCAGTCCATGGCGAGCCGAACTCAACACATTGAAGCCCTGTACGCAATTGTTGGCGACGCCGCGACAACACGCACGTCACAGGACTGGCTTGATACTTGCCAACGTTTGGATATTCCTTCTGGCCCTATCACCGATTTGGATCGAGTGCTCGATGACCCGCATTTGAACGCTGTCGGTTTTTTCCAAGATCTACCCGAAGCGGACAACAAGGGCTCCGCCCGGCTGAGTACGCCGGGTGTGCGTTTCAACGGCCAATTGCCGGTGCTCCATTCTGTTAGCCGTCTGGGGCAAGATACGCGGCAAGTGCTCAAAGAGGCGGGACTCGATGAGGGGGAAATTGAGGCTCTCCTTTCTTGCGGCGCTGCCTACGAATCCATGCCGCAGAAGAGTGAGATCGGTAAATGAACTGCCGATTGTCGGTATTGCGAATTTTCCTAATTTAATCAAGCAAAAACTGGAGACGCACATGAGTTCATCTGAACATTCATACCGTGCTGGTCGTCGTAAGTTCTCAAGCTCGTTGATTCTATCCTTGCTTGGGGCCAGGCTTATGGCATTTCCGTTGATCGCAAACGCGGATTCCTTTCCGACAAGGACAATACGAATTGTTGTTTCGGTTGGGGCCGGAAGCGGAGGAGATACGACGGTCCGATATGTGGCCGATCTGTTGCAAGAAAAGTTGAAAGTTCCGGTTATCGTGGAAAATAAGCCAGGGGCTGATTCATGGATTGCCACACAAAGCGTTCTGCAAGCGCCGGCAGATGGCTACAGCATAATTCTGACTAGCTTGTCGCTCGTTACGGTTCCTTTTACAAACGAGGCGGCAAAGTATGATCCGATGGAAGATATCATTCCGATCGGAATGACTAGCCGAACGCCAGCGATGATCGTTACATCGGAGAATTCAAGATTTAAATCGCTGGACGAACTTCTTGGCGAGTCGAAAGAGAACTCAAATTCTATTAATTTTGCTGCGTACGCGAATAGCTATCGTATTGGTGTCAAGTATTTTGAAAAAATTTCCGATTCAAAATTTACTCTCATCAACTACAAAGCATTCGGACAGGTCATTAATGATTTGATGGGACAGACGATAGATGCTGCGTTGGTTGACGGTGGCGCTGCGCTACCTTTGATACGGTCGGGCAGGCTGCGAGCCCTTGCGATAGCGGGGGATCAGAGACTGGGTTCTTTGCCGGAAGTCCCAACGGTCCGGGAGATTTTGAAAAAGGACTACGAGTTATTTGTCTGGACGGGGTTTGGCGTAAAGAAGGGTACGCCGGCAGATGTGATCAAAAAACTTAAATCCGGCTTGGCGGAAGTATTCAGTATGGGCGAATATAAAGATTACTTTCGAAAAAACAGGCCTGAGTCTGACAATGTTGGAAATACCGGAAAGTATTCCGATGACTATTATCGGAATGAAATTAGCAAGTACAGAAAAATAATCAAATCCATCGAGCTCTAGGAATGATCTTTGGAGGGACTTTTAAAAACCCGGACCATAGGCTAGAGGAGTTAACGCTGGCTGGTATCGTCATAGGATCAGAAGCTCCACGCTTCAGAATCAACTCCCCCAGTTCAAGGTATTTTTATCTTAATCCCTAGGCTCAGATGGACAAGGAAAATACGCCCTTTTCGACGCGCCGCCTGACACGCGAAAGCGGCGCATTCACTCGTACTTCCGGTAGAGCGCAATCATTGGAGCGCGGCTTGGGTCTTTTGCGTGCATTCGCCGCAGGCGCGCCGATATTGACGAATGCACAGCTAGCGGAGCGCACGAATCTACCCCGTTCAACCGTAAGTCGTTTGACCCACTCTCTGGTCATGTCAGGATTTCTGGAGTACGAACGTGGTTCAGAGGGGTATCGCCTTGGACCGGTAGTTTTGGCACTTGCGCGTACCTTTCATGTGGGTCGTTCCGAACTGAATCTAGCGTTGCCGTTAATGCGCCAGGTTGCCACAGGGTTGCGGGTGAATGTGGCGCTGTCGATCGCGGATGATCTTTCGATGATTTACCTTGATACCTTTCGTGAATCACGAGGACCGTTGCGACGTGAGATTGCGGCCGGCAAACGGCTTTCCATGGCCACGAGTTCGGCGGGCCACTCCTACATCGGATCTCTGCGAGGCCCGCCACAAAGGGATCTGTTGGCACGGCTGGCGAAGGCCAGCGGTCAAAAATGGCCAGAGCACCAGGCGGCTATCAAGAAGTCACTGACCATGTTGGCTCGCTACGGCTATTGCCATTCCACTTCACTGGGCCTTGAGGGTATTGCTTGCACGCTAGTTGGTCCCGACGGTATTACGTATGCCGTTAGCTTAAGTGTTTCCACTGGAGACCTGGACGGAGGAAAAATGGTTTCGCATTTTGTCCCGGTTCTGCATAAGCTCGTGGCGGATATTCAGGCTGTCTGGAGCGAGTACGAACAGTCGGGCGCACGAAACTGAGTCAAGGTGTCGTGGCGCGTATTCGCGCATCATCTCGCGAGGCCCAAGTTTGCGGCCGAGCAGCAGGCTGATATTCCGCTTCTTGGAACAGATGGATGGAAATCTGGCACAAGTACAGGAATACTCGCAACTCAACGAGACGGCAGACCGTACGCTTATGAAAATAAGGTCACCGGATAGCCTAGGTATTGGAATTCTCTTCAACGCCCACTCGAAAGCATGAGACGGCTGATTGAAGGATTAGGCTGATGAAATCATTCCGGCGTTGGTCATCACAGAACCCAGTGGTGGCTCTGCCGTGAAGATGCTGCACCACTGCCTTTCTGATTCACGGAGTTTATTCATGGTAGGAGTTAAGAAATGCTTGAAAAAGTAATTGTTGGCGGTGTGGGCATGATTCAATTTTCCAAGCCTGGCGCCAGCCCGAGTTACGTGGAGATGGCAGCCGAAGCCGTGCGCCTCGCCCTTAACGACGCCGGGCTAAGCTACGACAAGGTACAACAAGCTTATGTTGGCTACGTCTACGGCGATTCCACATGTGGCCAGTCAGCGCTGTATGAAATAGGCATGAGCGGAATTCCGATTGTGAATGTCAACAACAATTGCGCAACCGGCTCGACCGCGCTGTACTTGGCGCGTCAGATGGTGGAACTGGGAGGAGCAGACTGCGTACTGGCACTGGGCTTCGAACAAATGCAACCGGGCGCACTTAAATCACATTGGGATGACCGTCCTCGGACGCGAGCGCGTTTTATGTCGATCGTGAATGAGCTCACAAGCGATGTACCAGATTTGCCACTAGCGCTTCGTAACTTTGGTGGTGCAGGGCGCGAACACATGCAGCGATATGGCACCAAGATGGATACGTTTGCTGCTATCCGTGCTAAGGCTAGCCGCCATGCTGCCAATAATCCATTGGCAATCTTCAAGAAAATCCTCACTACAGAAGAAGTGATGAGCGATAAGGTTATGTGGCCCGGTGTCATGACGCGCCTTATGGCGTGTCCGCCCACTTGTGGTGCGGCCGCCGCACTCATTGTTTCGGAGCGTTTCGCCAAAAAACATGGTCTGCGTAGTGATGTGCAAATACTAGCTCAAGCTCTGACCACAGACTCCGAGGATGCTTACGACCCGCCTTCGATGATCAGTTTTGTCGGTTCGCACATGACCCAGGCGGCTGCCATGCACGTCTACGAAGCAGCCGGCGTAGGCCCGGAAGACATCAAGGTGTGTGAGCTGCATGATTGCTTTGCACACAATGAACTGTTGACTTACGAAGCTCTGGGCCTTTGTCCCGTCGGAGAGGGCGAGAAGTTCGTCATGGATGGTGACAACACGTTCGGCGGAAAAGTGGTGACCAATCCATCAGGTGGATTGTTGTCCAAAGGGCACCCGCTCGGCGCCACGGGTTTGGCGCAATGCTATGAATTGACGAATCAGCTACGTGGTACGGCCGACAAACGACAGGTCACCGGGGTGAAACTTGCCCTGCAGCACAACATCGGCTTGGGCGGCGCTTGTGTGGTGACCCTGTATGGCAAGAATTAAGACTTATTGCAGCTTTTAAACCGGATCAGAGGAGGGAACATCATTATGAGTAAACCGTTGGAGGGCAAAGTTGGCATCGTTACTGGCGCTGGTCGAGGTATCGGGAAGGCCACTGCGCTCAAGTTCGCACGGGAAGGTGCCAATGTGGTCGTCAACGATCTTGATGAGGATTCGTGCAATGAAGTGGTGGCCGAAATCGAAGCAATGGGAAGAAAAGGGATGGCGTTTCCATATAGTGTGACAAAGCCTGATTTCGGTACGCGTTTGGTGCAGGCTACGCTGGATCGCCTTGGTGCTATCGACATCATTGTCAATAACGCTGGCTACACGTGGGACAACGTTATACAGAAGATGACTGACGAACAGTTCGAAGCGATCATCGACTGCCATCTGAAGGCGCCGTTCCGGCTGCTGCGCGCTGTGCAACCTTACTTCCGTGATATGAGCAAAGCGGAGGCCGACCAGAGCAAGGAAGTGTTCCGTAAGGTGGTCAATATTTCATCGATCTCCGGTACACAGGGCAACGCCGGGCAAATCAACTACGCATCGGCTAAGTCAGGTGTCATGGGTTTGACAAAGACGCTGGCTAAGGAGTGGGGACGCCTCAGGGTTAACGTCAACTGCGTAGCCTACGGAGCAATCGCCACACGTCTGACGGAGCGAGTCCCGGAAAAAAAGACCATTATGGTGGATGGACACGAGGTAAAGGTGGGTATTCCTGTCAACCCAAGTGCACAACCTCTGTCGGCCACGATTCCGTTTGGTCGTATGGGAACTGTGGAAGAGGCTGCGGGCGCGATCTACATGTTCTGCATCCCTGAGTCAGATTACGTTACCGGTCAAACCATAATTTGCGGAGGCGGGCGCGGCGGCTTCTGAGCGAACAGCAAAATGACTGCGTCGCGTAGGTTGCACAGCCCACATTGCGGATTGGTACGGGCTTTTCAACCGCACATCAAGGAGACACTTCGATGCCGCAATTGACTAGACACCTTGCCCATTGGCCGACAGGTGTTCCACACACGCTGGCTGTGCCAGATAGAAATCTATTTGATCATCTGGCTCAATACGCAATCAGTCAGCCGTGCAAGCCAGCCATCGAGTATTACGGGCGATTGATCAATTACCAGGAGTTGTACCAAGGTGCCACGCGACTAGCCGGATATTTGCAAAAGCGGTTAAACATTCACCGGGGCGACCGAGTGCTGCTGCTGATGCAGAACTGTCCACAATTCGCCATCGCGTATTACGCTATTTTACGTTGTGATGCGGTGGTGGTGGCGCTCAGCCCGATGAGTGCCACCGACGAAATCGAACACTACGCCACGGACTGCGGTGCGACGGTCCTGATTGCGACGCAGGATTTGCTGCCGGCGGCGTTGCCCTTGTTGAGCAACGGCATCTTGGCAAGCTGTGTGGTCGGGGCATATTCGGAGTATGCCGGAGACGCTGAGCACGTACCGTACATACGGATTCCCCAAGTTGTCAGCGCTCCATTTTCAGTGTCGCCGCAACGTGGTCTGCACGCGTTCCCCGGAGCGTTGGCGGCAGGCCTAACGCCTTCGAGTTCAAGTGCTAAAGGTAGTGATCTGGCTGTGATTGCATACACGTCAGGCACTACAGGAAAGCCCAAAGGCGCCATGCTCAGTCATCGAGCACTAGTACATTCAGTTGAGCAGCGAATGTTGTGGCTCGGCCTGAGCGATGTACCAACCAGTCTGGCCGCGTTGCCAGCCAACCATTTGGCTGGCATGGGTCAGATGAATACCGCGCTGGCGTCGGGTCGCTGCATGATTTGGCTGACACGTTGGGACGCCGTTGCCGCATTGGAGTTGATAGAGCGAAGGAGCGTCGCAATTGTGGGCGGCGTGGCTACCATGATGGCGGAGATGGTGGAGCTGTTGAAAGCGAGTCCGTGGCGTGACATGTCGTCGGTTAGAGGGGTGATGGCAGGAGGGACCCATATTCCTGAGTCCCTCGCGAATGCCATTGAGCATTACTTTCACGTACCACTGTTGGAAAGCTATGGAATGACCGAGACCTGTGGTCCGACGCATCTCAATCCGCCCCATGCGACACGCCGTCATTGTGCGGGTATTCCACAAATTAACGTGGATTCTCGCGTGCTAGATCTTGAAACTGGGGCAGAGTTAGGCCCCAATCAGGAAGGTGAATTGGTGTCGAATACAGTGACTCTGTTTCTGGGTTACTGGAACCTGCCGCAGGACACCCGGGCCGCCATGATCGAAATAGATGGTAAGCCTTTTGTTCGTACCGGCGACATCGGCTACTACGATGACGAAGGCTACTTCTATATCACCGATCGTCTGAAACGCATGATCAACGCTTCTGGCCTCAAAGTCTGGCCGGGAGAGATTGAATATGTATTGCATGAACATCCATTAGTTCAAGATGCTTGTGTTATTTCAGCACGGGATACACGGCGTGGGGAAACCGTGAAAGCTTTGGTGGTATTGCAACCGGTTCTTGGAAGCAATTTGACTCCAGCGGAACTTGAGCAATGGTGCCGAGCCAGCATGGCGGCCTACAAAGTGCCTCGCATGATCGAGTTCGTAAACGCCTTGCCAAAAAGTTCCACGGGCAAGATTCAGTGGAAGGTGTTGCAGGCTCATCAAGATAGGTTGGACCGCATGATGAGTCCAGAATAAAAAACGAAATTTCAGGAGATACGGCCATGTTTCTTAAATATTTTTCTTCAGTGTTGTTCTTCGCAGTCATACTCATTCAGCCCGCCTGGGCTCAAGATTATCCTGCCCGCCCCTTGCGCATGGTGGTGCCGATCGGCCCTGGCAGTAGCGGAGACGCCATCTTTCGCGCGCTGGCTGAGCGGATGTCCGCCGCGCTCGGCCAACCCGTGATAGTAGAAAGCAAGCCAGGCGCAGACGCGTTGGTCGCGACACAAAGCGTTCTGAACGCACCGGCGGACGGATACACGCTGGGGTTTAGCAGCTTGACCACGGTAAACGCACCGGCGACGAATAAAGCAGCCAAATACGATCCTTTGAAGGATTTCCGCTCGATCGCGATAATCAGTCAAGGGCCTTTGCTCCTGGCAGTGGGACCGAAGTCACGCTTCAACACCATATCCGAGGTCGTTCAAGCCAGCCGTGAAAAACCAGAGTCCGTGACCTTGGGACTATATAGCAGCACTTATCGCTTGGGTGCGCTCATGATGGGACAAAGCGGAGGTATCAAATTTCGTTTGATTCCTTATAAAGCATTCCCGCAGTTAATTAACGATGTGATTGGGGAGACGACCGATGTCGGCTTGGTGGATGTCGGTGCGGCGTTGCCCATGGTGAGGGATGGAAAAATCAGAGCGTTAGCAACGACGACAGCCAAGCCTTTGCCCGCCCTGCCTAACGTACCTACGGTGGGTGAAAGCATCAATTCGGATTACCACTTTACGATCTGGGTCGGTGTGGTAGTTCGCAGCCAAACGCCTGAACCTATTGTCGACAAGTTAGAAAAAGTAATCAGGACTATTTTGGTTTCCGAGGATTTTCGTTCGTTCGCAGCAAAGAATAATCCTACTAGTCAATTAATCGCTCTAACTGGGGAAAAGGCGGTTAAGTTTTACGAAAGCGAGGCACAGCGGTACAAAGAAATTCTTCCGTTGCTGGAATACAAATGATTCTGGAGGGTTTCCAGTTTCTATTGCGACTGAGTTCCGTGAACGTGATTTCTATTTAATTTGCGTTGCTATCTCCAACTGCAGCCGTTGATTTAAGGAAAAGCATGTTTGACAAAGCGCTTATAGGCCATGATTTTGGTTGTCGTAGCATTACCGTGGAGCTCTGCTCGTTGCAGGATTATGCCAAAGCTATTGGTGAATCGAATCCGATCTACCGCGATCCGCACGAAGCCCGCAAAGCGGGCTTACCCGCAGTGCGAGTGCCTCCGGCTTTCTTTTTCTGCTTAGAAAGCAGGCTCGGATTGGGTGCAGCTGTTAGGCAGATCGTGCAGTTCGACGTCCGCCGCATCTTGCATGCTGAACAGACTTTCGTATATCACGCGCCGGCCTATGTAGGGGACACGCTGACTTACGAGACCAAGTTAGCGGACATCTACGATAAGAAGAATGGCGCACTAGAGTTTGTTGTTTCCGAATCGAGAATTACCAATCAGGACGGGGTACATGTAGCTGATACCCGCAAGTGTCTGGTTCAGCGTCAACTTCATATTTCTGCATAAATAGGATTGGGCTGTATGCATACTTCGAGTATCGATCAATTGAATGTAGGTGACAGTATTACGTCGTTGCGACTTCCCCCCATTTCACGGACGATGCTGGCGCTATATGCCGGTGCATCCGGTGATCACAACCCGATGCATATCGACATTGATTTTGCTCGGAGTGCTGGTCTTGATGATGTGTTTGCTCATGGCATGCTTTCGGCCGCCTATGTCGGCCGTCTGATTACTGACTGGGCAGGGCAAGACCGCATGCGTGAACTAACGATTCGTTTTACCGGTGTAACGCACGTACACGATGAGCCGACTTGTATCGGCAAGATAGTCGAGCGTTTCGAGGTGAATGGCGAACAACGATTGCGTGTGGAGGTGCAATGTCTGAATCAAAAGGGTGAGGTGAAAATTACGGGTCACGCAGTGGTAGCGGCAGTGTGAGCCTCTGGGCACCGTTACGGATCGACCAGACCTCGTCCATCGACTTTCATGCACGATCCCTGGATATATCCATTAAGGGCGGATACTCGTCTTTGATGGCCGTGTTACGGGGTTTGGGCAGGGATACGGCTATCACGCGTGGTCGACAGGCCGTCGTAGTTCAGGGTCAAGTTCAGGTTCTGTCCGCGCAAGGCATTGGAGTCCGCCAGACCCAAGTTCGGGCTTGGGGGCGGGCTCTTCGGGAGGAGACTCGGGAGAAGTTCCGGGAGATGATTCCGGTTCAGTGGAGGGTGATTTGGTGTTGTCATCGTCGCTGCTTGAACCACAACCGACAAGCGTGCCTGCCATGAGCAAGGCTGCGACCAGAGTGCACAGCTTGAATTTCTTCATGCCTAATCCCTTTTTTTCTAGATTATTGTTTGCCGTGGGTTGTCTCACGACGTGTTTGCACACCCGCTTCTTTACCCTCAGGCGTGAGTGCTAAAGAGGCTAGGGTGCTCAAGCATGGGCGTTTTCTTCCTCCCACGCGACGCTTCTTCGCGACCCGAATGCGTGGCCCCTTGTGGGGTATCATGATCTACTTAATCCTGACGGAGCCTGTTATGCAGCGAATAATTACGGAAAACCAGATTCCGACTGGTGATTTTCGTCAAGTAAAGTACGTCGGGGCGATCAAAGACCGAGTCGACGACGGCCACAGCGTCCCGGTTTGGACGGTAGATTCCAAATCCCCGTACTTCGAACAACTCGGTGCGAGGCCGGTAGAGAACTGGACCGACGTGTTGGTCGACGTTGACGATCCCCACTCCACTGAGACGCTGGATAGGTTGAAGCGCGCGATTGAGGCACGACTCGGACAGCAGTTGGGTTGAGTTCTCGCGAGGCGGGGGGTGGATACATCGGTCTGTCATCCCCCATCTTGTTCGCAGCCAGGGCGCCCTCCCGACCAGCCGTTCTGAGACCATGAATACCCAACTAGATCAGGCACTGCAAGCCTTCGACGCTTACAACAAGGCAGATCCCAATCTTTTCGAATGGGACGGCGCGACTTATCCTCAGGAATACTTTCTCGCGCAGAAACTGCATGAATGGGTATTGAAGCTCTGTCCCCATGCCAGCGAACCGCTGATTCTGGCGTCGCGCAGTCAGCATATCGGCCGCTGGGAAATCCCGCGCAAAAGCTATCCGGACGGCCGCATCGGCTATCTTACGTGGCGCAAGGATCTGATGCGCCATCATGCTCGGAAATCCGACGAAATCCTGCGACAAACAGGATACGGCGCAGACGTTATCGAACGTGTGCGCGCCATACAACTGAAAAGCGGCATCAAACAAGATCCTGATGTCCAGGTGATGGAAAATGCGCTGTGTCTGGTATTTCTCCAATACCAGTACGAAAATTTTCACAAATCCAATGCCGAAAAAATCGTCAATATCCTGCGGAAATCCTTGCTGAAAATGGATGCGGCGGGGCACCAGGCGGCGCTCTCGTTACCGTACTCGGAGCAGGGGCTGGCGTATATCAAGGACGCGTTGGCGACACTGCCTGCGCAGTAATCACAATGGCGCTGGCAGAAGCGAAGTAAACGTCAGGCGTCGTGTCTTTCAGGTCCATGACCAAGTTCGGTTCAATCGGATGATCGCCAGATCAACAATTGAATAGGAACCGCCTGCAATTGCCTGTTACTCAGTCTGCATTCTCAATTCAGATTGGAAGCAGACATGACTATCGATGCGGTTCAACGATTGCGCGATTGGGGTACTGGTCTCGAACAAGCGCTGAATATTCCTCTGGTCGTTGACGAGCGCGGGACACTGGTATTGAAAACCAAGGCTGGCCACGTGTTTGGTATAACGCCCGCGCCTGACCAAGAGGCGTTGATATTCACGGGAGTATTGGGCGTCGCCGATGACGCGATGCGTGGCAATACGCTGCGCGCCTTGTTGGCGGTGAATATGACTCCCAGCCTGACTGGCACGGGGAGTGTGGGTCTGGTGCCCGAAACCCGGGAGATCGCATTGCGATTGACGTGGATGCCCGCCGAGGTGAACTGGACAGAACAGGTGTTCGCGGCCGCATTGGCCGCGTTTGCCGAACACGTGGATGCCCTTGCCTCACTCATTGCGAGCGGAGAGCTCGAGCAGCTCGTGGCCTTCTCATCATCGTCGGATCCCGCCGCCATCGAGGCCGAGGATTTTTCAGATTTGGTTTAAAGGAAAATAAAATGTTTAGTACCGATAGTGTTACTTCTGCATTGGACGCAGTTAGTCGGATAGCGCCATACGACACCCATTACGCTGGCACCGAATACAAATGGCTCGAGAACTTAAGATCTGCTATGTCTCATATAGAGAACAACGGTTTTAGTCCGATGAGCAAGGATGAATCGACGGCGGTTTGCTACTTTGAGATCATTAGTTATTCTGCTTTCCAAAATTTTACCGTGATGCTCGATGCTTTCAAGGTGTGTTTTGATCGTGGTGGTGTGATGAATACCAATGGGTTGCTGGCGTTGACCAGCGGGTTGAATTGGCTATCTAATTTTGATCGTGGTTTCGCGGGTGTGTTCGGTACGAATTTTGGGATCGGCGGGTATGGCGCCGCGACTAATGGACTGGTGACGTGTGCAAGGCTTGCCTCGGCGATTGAATGTGGCGACCTTTCGGGCGCAACGATTTCCGCCGCAAAATTGTCGGCCATCGTGAGCCTGGGTAATAATCCTGTGATTGATTTAGCCTCGGACGTTGCTGCTTTGACGTGCCACATCTACCGCTCTTGGTATCCGACGCCGCCCCCTCCGCCCCCTCTTCTGACGACGCATCTCCTTCTGGCGAATGCTGCTGCGGCGAACCCCCAAAAAGTTTCGCCTCAGCCGGAGCATCCCCACAGGCAGGTGTAAATTCGTTCCGATAGCGGTCCAATAGCCAAGCCAAATCAGACCACTACAAATTACGCGAGCAGAGTGAATCAATGGGGACGAAGCCATCAATACGCTGCTGACGGCAACCGCGCTCATAAACGGCTAGGATATGGCGTTATTTACCTATGTATGGGGGTAGCAATTGAAAATTGAACTCGACGATCTTTCTCGCGATGAGGTTCATTCACTGCTTAATGAACATTTGCAGAGCATGTACGAACTCTCGCCACCGGAGAGCGTCCACGCACTGGACCTTGAGAAGCTTCGCAAGCCAGGGATCACATTCTGGACTGCTTGGAAAGATACACAATTGCTTGGCTGTGGCGCCCTCAAAGAACTCGACAGCAAGCATGGCGAGATCAAGTCCATGCGTACGCCCAAGGCACTGCGTCGCCAAGGTGCCGGCCGAGCCATCCTTGCGCATATCATCGAGGCTGCCCGATCGAGAGGCTACGAGCGTTTGAGCCTTGAAACGGGCACGATGCAAGCATTTCAGCCTGCCCAAAGGCTCTACCAGAGCGTCGGCTTTACGTATTGCGGGCCTTTTGGCGAGTACGCCGAGGATCCCAATAGTGTCTTCATGACACTGCGCCTGTGAATCTATTCGGCATCGATTTGTTGTTGTACGGCCACTTCCCGTAGCTATGCCAGCTTGCGGCGCCTCATGGATCTGCTGAGAGCAATCTCACGGTCAGCCTCGCCACGACGCATACGTACCAGGGTAATCGTCCCATCTTTAACGATTGCCAGAAGTACGAACGCTATGCCTATGTGAGGAATAGCCCGCTGTCATACACGGATTCGAGTGGGTTCTACGACGATGGTATACCCACGCTGCCGTCCGGTACGCAGCCAGATCATCAATTGAATAGGAACCGCACACCATTGCCCGTTACTCAGTCTGCATTCTCAATTCAGATTGGATGCAGACATGACTATCGATGTGGTACAGCGATTGCGCGATTGGGGTACTTGTCTCGAACAAGCGCTGAATATTCCTCTGGTCGTTGACGAGCGCGGGACACTGGTATTGAAGACCAAAGCTGGCCGTGTGTTTGGTATAACGCCCGCGCCTGAAGAGGCGTTGATATTCACGGGAGTGTTGGGCGTTGCCGATGACGCGATGCGTGGCAATACGCTGCGCGCCCTGTTGGCGGTGAATATGACTCCCAGCTTGACTGGCACAGGGAGTGTGGGCCTGGTGCCTGACACCCGGGAGATCGCATTGCGATTGACGTGGATGCCCGTCGAGGTGAACTGGACAGAGCAACTGTTCGCGGCTGCATTGGCCGCGTTTGCCGAACACGTAGATGCACTCGCCTCACTCATTGCGAGCGGAGAGATCGAGCAGTTCGTGACCTTCTCATCCTCGTCGGATCCCGCCGCCATCGAGGCCGAAGATTTCTCAGATTTGGTTTAAAGGAAAATAAAATGCTTAGCATCAATAGTGTTACTTCTACATTGAGTGCACTTATGCCGGTGGCGCCCTCCAAAATCTATTGGGCGAGCACCGAGTACAGGTGGATCGGGCATGTTAATCGTGCTATTGACACGACTATTTCCGCAGGTGTTACTGGGGTGACTGCGGAACAAGGGACTGCTATTTTCTACGGTTGTACGAATGCCGTTGCTCGCGGGATGGATTGGCATATTTTTCGACATTCTCTCGAATTGGCACTGAGCGATGACTGGAAGACCACGGATGGATTTCTAGCGTTGACCAGCGGATTAAACCTGCTATCTGGTTTCGATCGTACGATGGCCATTACTCTGGACGGTGTGGCCTTTGGGTTTGGAAAGTATGGTGCCGTGACCAGTGGCTTGATGACATGTGCAAAGCTTGCCTCAGATATTCAACAAGGCGATTTTCTGAGGGCTACGATATCGGCTGCAAAGTTGTCGGCCATCGTGAGTTTGGGTGACAATCCTGCGATTGAGTTTGTTGCGGGCTGTGCCGATGCGGTGGCGGCTGCCGTGTTCCGCCATTCTCTGGCTCCTCTCGTTCTGGAGGATGCGGTGCCTGTCGTTCTGCACAATGCAATGCCCCTCCTGCCGAGCCCGCAGGGCTAATGCGTCGGCCATCGCAAGGCGTCGGAGTCGGCCGGTCACATCGTGTGCGGCGACGGAATGCTTTTTTGCTATGCGGCGGTGTCGCCAGACAATCGGGCGCAATTTGCTTCGTGTACTAGCCAATACTCGGATTCGACGTGGTTTAGATGCTGAGCCCCATCAGTTCCAACGCATAGATGTCCGCGGCGCGGACGAACTTCAGGCCCCACTGGCCCCCATAATCACGGGTACACCATTGTTTCTAGGTAGTTACGGTGTATGACGACGCGCGTGTTACATCTGACAAGGGTAATCCCCGCCTAACATGCTCCTCAATCTGCACTACAGTGATTTACGCAGTGAAAAGACTGTTCACATGTGAAACAACTAGGAGACAGATATATGTCCAATAGCATCATGAAGGCCTGGGGCGATTACAAACCGAGTAAGGCCGTCTGGCTATGGTCCTGCGTGGGTGCTGCCGTGGTCACGATGGTCGTGGGATTCAGTGCAGGAGGCTGGGTGACCGGGAAAACAGCCACTGAGCAGGCCGAAGCCTCTACTAGTGCCGCCGTGGCGCAACTTGCGGCAAGTATTTGCGTGCACCGCTTTATGGCGGCTCCGGACGCGCAAACGGCGCTGGCGGCGCTGCAAAGTGCCGACTCGTGGAAGCGCGACTCGATGATCGAAGAGGGCGGATGGGTGACCTTTGCCGATGCAAAGGCCCCTGTGGATGGCGCTGCCGATATATGCGCCGGCAAGCTGATGACGCCCAGTACTTCGGGGACCTAACCGATTGTGCCGTGTAGACGAGGCAAGTCCGAATGGATGGCCTCGTTTACCGGCCGGGTTGTCGTGGTGTCATGCAGGATAGGGTAGTGCCGTGACCCTTTTGAGTCCGCTACCTATGTGCCTCAGGATAACGTCTCGTGCTGTCGAGTACGATGATGTCCAGAGTAGATGGTAAGCCCGCCATATCTGGAGATCCGCGCATGCGCTTGCTTGGCCGAGTGTTTGATTCTTTTCGACGAATCGCCCTTGAACGCTTTGTCCAGAAGCATCCTCCGTCGAGACAGGTTTCACCCGCTCCCGGCGAGCTCGTCGCCGCGTATGAGGAGTTGCTCCCTGCGAGCCTACTCGAACTCTGGCGCCGAAAGGGCCTCGGGCTTTATGGTGCTTTGCCGCTGACCTTGATCGATCCCCGCGTCTGGCAGCCGGTGTTGGATCGATGGATAGTGTCGCCACCCGACGCGGTACGGCGCATTCCTATCGCCTTGACTCCTTTCGGCACGCTGCTGTACTACCGCAACGTTACGCCCACCGATGAGGATGTGGTCTGCATCGATCCCGTGTCGAAAGAAACGAGTGTTTTGGCGTGGAGTCTGGACGATTTTTTCAACAAAAACCTTTGCCAGCAGGATCTTCTGGCGGAGATCGTGAATCCGTCGCTGGTGCGGTCTGCTCGAAAAGAGTGCGGCCCGCTCGCACCGGGCGAAATCTATGAAGTGAATCAAATACTGTTTTCCATGCAGATGCTGCAGATCGTGAAGGTCGATGCTCTCGACGCGCACCGTCGCCTGCGTGATGCCGTGGATGCTCCTAAGCCCGTCGAGGAGGCACCGACAACGGTCGCCGATTCGCTTCCCGGTACACATCGTTCTCTGTTTGCAGACGTTGCTACGACGCCGGGACTCTCCGGTCTGTATTTGGCGTCACATAGCGACTGGCACCGATTGTTGGCGCTGCAACCGGATGGTCAGTATCGCTTGCTGTTCTGGCGCATCCACTATCAGACATTCGAGCGCATAGATGTGCGGGGTTATCGTGGCGCTTACCGGGTCTCGCGCAATGCCGAAGGTGACGAAACGGTTGCGCTCGATATTGTTCTGCATGCGGATTCTTCGGGCAGCGATGCGAATGATGAGCGCCTGGTGGTAATGCATTCCGGCGAGACTACATTGTTGCTGCGAGAGGATGCGCTGGGAAATATGGCAACCGCGATAGGCGGCCGCGACGTGATGGGCGATAGTGAATATTATTTTCGGCGCGTGAGCTTTGAGGATGCCTTTGTTGACGAACCCTATGACGGTCGTGTGGCGCCGCCATTGGCAGACTTGCCTCGCGTGCTGCAGGCGCTGATCCCCGCCGAGCCGCTACGTCCGACGATCATGCACGTCGCCGAACCGAACCTCGATGATGAAGAGGAGGGCGAAGGGACGGTCATGTGCACGCTTGATCTCGGGGAGGACGACGGCTTGCGCTTCAATATGCCGCTGTATTCGCCCAACGAGACCGGGCGGGAACTTATTGGCTGGATTTGGAAGATGGCGCCGCATGCCTGCCAAGTAGGCATCAAGTACCAGCGTGGGGAAGACGGCGCCATTAAGCATGGCCCGGCCGTCGGCGACGTGTTGACGACGCGTTCGCCGGACGCGTGATTATTCCTCAGCAGATATCGCAGCCAACGCGGCGCGGGCGCATTCCATGTCCTGAGAATAATGACCTCCGCTCAGGCCGATGGCGCCGATGACGTTGCCATTCTCTTTGATCGGAAATCCTCCGCCAAAGACGATGAATCTCGGTGTGTGCACAATGCCGTGCAAAAGCGGCGCATCCTCTTTGATGTACTCGTGCCACATGTGCGTGGGCAAGCCCGTGGCGGACGAGGTGTAGGCTTTGTCCTGGGCGATCTGCAGCGAAATGAGCGATGCGCCATCCATGCGCAAGAAGCTCTTGAGATGACCCGCTGTGTCGGTGACGGCAATGCTCATGGCTAGCCCGAGCGAGCGGGCCTTTTCGGCGGCGGCCTGGGTGGCGATGAGGGCGGTGGTGTCGTCAATGGTCGTAATGCTGGTGCTGGACATGCGTTTTTCTCCAAGGTCTACAAAAGGCTATACGAGTGAGTTGCCGAGTCGGTGACCATCACCGGTGGCGGCGAGAATGTTGCGTGCGGCACGTGCGTCTCCCACTAGATGGACGTCGAGACCTGCTGCGCGCAGGGCGTCGGTTAGTTGCTTGTTGGGCACGCGGGGGGTGGAATAGGACAGGAATGCGACGTCATCTATCGTCTGGCGCGCATCGGTGTAGATGTTGCGGATTTCCAGCGCGCCCGACTCAAAGGCGTCGCTCCAGACGGGCTCGGACAACGTGATTCCCTCGATAGGTAAGTGTGCGTAGCGCCGTAGAATTCCTTGACGTGCGACGACGGACACCTCACGTGTAATGCTCTCGCGTGGTGTTACGACGACGGTGCGGTCGAAGAGTCTGCCTAATAGCTCGATGCCAGCGTAGGTGCCTTCCGTGTGGTCCATGTCATAGATGACCGCGGTTCCCGGCTGTTTCTGCGTATGGCGTACTAGTTCCCAAAGAGCATCGTGGAAATCCGGTATCAAGCCGTCTTCGGCGATGTCGCGTGGAATCCATTGAGGGACGAACATGGATGCCCCGGTTGCCAGCACCACAATGTCGGGGCGGTGGGCGAGAATTGTTTGTAGATCGGCCTCCACCCCCAGTTCGAAATGGACGCCGGCACGCTGCGCAGCGACGAATTGGTAATCGTAGACGCTGGTGATGGTTTCTCCGCCGGGTAGCTGTGCGCGCAGCCGGGCTTTGCCGCCGATTTCGGCTGAACGACCCAGGACGATGACCTCGTGACCACGAGCGGCCGCCACCCAAGCTGTCTCCAGGCCGGCTACGCCAGCGCCAACGACCACAATGCGTCGGGTCATTGCCTCTGGTTTGGGCCACCAGTTCACTTCGGCTTCATCCGCGACACGAGGGTTGTTGATGCAGGCCAACGGCTGATTGTGCGTGATGATGGTATCCCAACAGGTGTTGCAGGATACGCAATAGCGGATGTCGTTAGTTTTGCCTGCTAGCGCCTTGGGTAGCCAGGCGGGATCGGCCAGCAGGGCACGGCCTAGTCCGATCAGCTCTGACTCGCCACGCTCGAGGATTCCTTCTGCTTCGGCAGGATCAGTGATGCGGCCTAATGCCATCACGGGAATACCGTTAGTCGAGGATTTGAGACGGCGTATCAAGTCCATGTAGGGCATGGGGGGACCGTGGCGGTCGGGTACGTGCATTTCCAGCGATTTTGCGTGCGCGCCTTGTGCAAAGCATACGTAGCTGGCTTGTTGCGTGCGGGTCAGCAGATCGGCGATGGTGGCTGCCTCTTCTGGGCCGATGCTTCCGTTTACGCCATCATCGCCGGGCAATTTCAGGCCGATAATGAAGGCGTCGCCGCATTCTGCCCGGATGGCGCTGACCAATTCGGCAACGAAGCGGGTACGGCCCTCCCAGCTCCCGCCGTATTCGTCATCGCGGATATTTGCCCAAGGGGATAAAAACTGGTGAAACAGGTGGCCGTGCGCTGAGGACAGCTCTACACCGCTGAATCCGCATTGCTGAAGCCGCCGTGACGATTGCGCAAATTCTTCAATCAGTCCACGAATCTCATCGGCGCTCAGCACATAGGGCATGGACCAGCTCAAGTCGTCGGGCAATGGTGAGGGTCCGATGGCGCTGAACGTGCGTCCTGCCTCATGGCGTGCGCGGCCGCCATCCTGGATCTGGCCAATCAGCCGGCTGTCATGGATCTCAACCGCCTCGGCCCAACGCTTGAAATCATCCCACTGTGTGTCGTCGTAGACACGAGGTCGGCTCCAGGCTACCTGGTGCTGAGCCATTGATAACGGCTCGGTCACGATCATCGACGCCCCACCTTGTGCCCGATTGGCGTAATAGCGGATGAGGCGTTTGGTGCTGCGGCCCTCCTTAGCCATGTAGGTGCTCATCGAGGTGTGCACGACGCGGTTACGCAGGCGCTGCCCTGACAAGTTCAGGGGCGTGAGCAGGGCGGAATCTGTTTGGGTCTGCATGTCTGTTCCGTAATCGAGACAATGCGCGGCGCGCAGGTCAAGCGCGTCGCGCTTGACAACATTACTGCTCGAGTCGGCCGGTCTTTTTATAAAACTCGCGTTCCATCGTGGCCAGTTCGTCCAGATGCGTCTTGATCTTCTCTGGCGAGTCCAGAGATAGATCGACGATCGTGCCTAGCTTGCGAAACTCTTCCTGAAGCTCGGGGTCCTGCGCCGCGGCACTGAAACCCGCGGCCAGATAGGCTTTGCGCTCGGGCGCGACACCGGTGGGTACGGCTACCCAGCGTGTAGCTCCCCATACGATATCCTTGCGGCCCAATGACTCGTTGACGGTAGGCGTATCTTTCAGGAAGGGCGAGCGCTCGGCGCTCGATACGCCGACGGGTTTGAGTTTGTCTGCGGCCAGGAAGCTGCGAATCTCCCCGTAAAAGCCCAGCGCGATGTCGACGTTGCCGCCCAACGCGGCGGTGATGGAGGGGGCACCGCCCTGGAACGGCACTTTCAAGAATTTTGCGCCGGAGACTTGTTCTATCTGCTCGACCATGTACTCGAACATGGTGCCAGGCAGCATACTGATGCGCACGGTCCCCGGCTTGTCCTTGGCCAGTTGCACCAGCTCCTTGAGGCTTTTGTCGCGATAGGGGCCATCGGCCGACACCACCAGGTTGATACCTTCGTAGTTGAGAAATGCGATGGGCTCGAGCTTGTTGTAGTCCCACCGACCTTTTGCGCGCAGCATGGAATCGGCAAAGATCAGATTGGCGATGACGGCGACGGTATAGCCGTCGTTGGAGGCCTGATTGGCTAAATACGTGTGACCAACCAGACCAGCGCCTCCGGTACGGTTATTGACGATGGCCTGCGCACCGGTCCATTTTTCGAAATACTTTGCTGCCAGGCGAGCGTTGATATCCATGCCGCCGCCAGCCGGGTAGACCACATTGACCTCGATAGGATCAGAGGGGAAATCCGCTGGCTTGATGCTTTGAATGTGTGTACGCGCATCGTCGGCGGCACTAACAGAAAAGGGCAGGGCGCCGCACAGGGCGCCGACAGTCGCGAACGCGGTAATCAGTTTTTTCATGGTTTGTCTCCTAGGTTTGCTCTTTTGAAAAACACTTTGCCAACTCTGCCGACGACGATGATCAGCACGAGTAATAACGACAGCATCAACAATGTGGCTGTGAGTGGCCTGTTGATGAAAATCGCGGCGCCTTCGGGCGACATCACGAGTGATTGGCGTAGTGATTGCTCAAGCAACGGGGCAAGAACGAGCGCCAGCACGAACGGCGACATCTCGTAGCGGAACTTGCGCAATACGTAGCCGAACACCCCGAAGCCGAACATCACCCAGAGATCGAAGAAGTTTTTATTGGTGGAGTAGGTGCCGACGACGGCCAATAGCAGGATCACCGGGAAGAGGATGGCGTAGGGCACGCGTAGCAATTGGACCCAGAGGCCGATCATGGGCAAATTCAAAATCAGCAGGACCACATTGCCGACGTACATGCTGGCTACGACTCCCCAGAACACGTCGGCGTGTTGGCTGATCATCGTGGGGCCGGGTTGTACGCCCTGGATGATCAAGGCGCCCATCAGCAAGGCGGTCACCGCATTGCCCGGAAGCCCAAGGGTAAGCAGCGGAATCATGCCGCTGGAGACGGCCGAGTTGTTGGCCGACTCCGGGCCGGCAACGCCTTCAATGGCGCCTTTCCCAAAACGCGACGGGTCTCGGGCGATGCGCCGTTCCAAGGCGTACGACATGAAGGACGCAGTCACCGGCCCGCCGCCCGGGACGACTCCCAGCAAGAAACCCAGGCCCGAGCCTCGAATGATGGGCTTCCATGACGCCGCCCAATCCTGGCGATTGGGCAGCAGGTCACGAATGCGGCCCTGCACTATTTCATTCTTTGCCAACTGTTCGACATTGAAGAGAATTTCGGAAATACCGTAGAGGCCGATGACCACGGCGACAAGATCAATCCCGCCCGCGAGTTCTGGCAGACCGAAGGTCAGCCGTTCGGTGCCATTGACCGTGTCTAGTCCGACAGCGCCGAACGCAAAACCAAGGGCGATCATGATGATGCCTTTTACGGCCGATCCCTGGATCATCAGGATGGTGCAGATGAGGCCCAGCACCATCAGGGCGCAGTACTCGGGTGGGCCGAAACGCAATGCGACGTCTGCCAGCATGGGCGAGAAGAACGTGAGCGCCACGAGGCTGAGCGTGCCGGCCACGAACGAGCCGATGGCGGCCATGCCGAGTGCGGCGCCGGCTCTGCCTTTACGGGCCATCTGGTAGCCGTCCAGACAGGTGACGACGGATGCCGCTTCTCCTGGAATGTTCACCAGGATGGAGGTTGTCGAGCCACCATACATTGCGCCGTAGAACATGGCTGCCAGCATGGCAATGGAGGCCACGGGCGTAAGCGTGAATGTCACCGGCATGAGCAGGGATAGTGCCGCTAACGGCCCGATACCCGGCAATACCCCGATCAGCGTGCCGATGATGCTGCCGATCACGCAGTAATAAAGATTCTCGGGCGACAGGATAACGCCCAGGCCCGTCAGTAATCCGTCGAAGGCTTCCATGCTTAGAACCCCAACGGACCGCGCGGCATCTGCATACCGAGCAGTTTGACAAACAACACATGCACCGCGATGGTGGCAATAACAGCGACCGTGATGGCGTATAGCCAACTGCGTTTCTCGACTTGACGAAGCAGAAACGGCAGCATGGTCAGCGAAGCCACGATGAAACCGGCATACCGTGTCAGTAATATCAGCGCGACGATGCCTGTTAGCAGTGTGAGTACACGTCTCGGCGCGCCGGCGTTGTCCCAGAACGGCAAATCCTCCGCACTGTGCCGTCGCCGCGTTGTTGTCAACAACTGGGCAATGCCGCCAGCTAAAACAATGACGCCAGCGAGCATTGGGAAAAATCCAGAGTCCGGCCCTGACATTCCCCACACTCCCAAACGTTGCGCGTACAGGCACAGGATCAAGCCGATGACGATCCAGGTGATATCGATCCAGGGCTCAAGTCTCGATATTGAGATGCGCCGTCCAGCGGTGTCGACCCAACCGGGGGCGTGGAGATCGTCGCTTGCTAGCTTGTTGTCCTCCGGAAGTGCCGGCGAGGAATGTGCTGCCATTTTGTCTCTCTGGGATAGTTATGTTGTATCTAGCCGTGAAAGCAAGTTCTATGCCATCTGTCTTCTGTTTTATAAGCACTTGAATTAGAAAGGGTTTGTTTTTTTCTCTATCCTTTTCTTTGTTGCATGGAACGTTGATGAAACGTTGGTGGGACGTTTCTGAGACGTGCCTTATCGGGTTATTACCTACTCCTGAATTCTTGTTTCTCCATATCACCCGGGTGTAGGATTCTCGTGATGTGACCAGTTGGTCACATCGCTAAAACGATGAGCTATGCATCACGCTCAACCAGGGGAATTCAGGGATGACCATTGGAGTCGCCGCCAGTGGCCCACGGGCCGGGGCGGCCGTGCGTGCCGCGGTGTTGGGCGCAGAGTTATTGGGGCGGGGCGCCATTGGGGGCTTTGCCGTGATGGCCATCCTGGATGCGCAGGGTGAGCTGCATCATCGCGTGACGCAAAAGGGGGGAGTAGGTCAACTGGGCATCCCGTCAGCATGGCTGGATGCGCGCGTTGCGGCGATGATCTCCAGTGGGCCTGACCGACCCGAGCCGCTGGTGCAGTTTCTGCCGGGTGCGTCACAACTGGGTCTGGTCACCGGACATCGCCTGCCGAACCGGGCAGGGCAGGACGGTGCCCCTTTGAACCAGGCAGTGCTGGATCGCCTGGCGGCGGGCCAGGGACCACAGGACGCGATTAACGAGGTGCTGGCCGCCCATGCGGAGGTCGATGCCGGACTGATCGCTGTGACGGCCAATGGTGCATTGGGATGGGGCAATAGCGCGCGTGTGGGCCGTCGCCCCGATCAAGGGGCCGCGCAGCGCATCGATGCGACAGGCCGTTTGGCGCTGCTGCACAATTCCATTTTTGCTGAACAGTCAGCGGATCTGTCGGAAAGGTTGGCCGAGTTAGCCTGGAGTCATCTGCACGAGCGTGCCGAGGCGTGGCAATTTCTCAGGCTGACGCGCGGCGTACCTATTCTCGCGGCCGCGCGGGATTGCGTGCACGTTGACGAGAACGGCGACATCGTGCGGCTGGAGTCGGCGGATCCGCATGTGCCGTCGCTGAATCGGCGAGCCACAGTGGTGTATCTGGGCGCAGAAGTGCGCCGTGATGGCGAGCTGTTGGGCCATGTAGCGACCGAGCTCTATGCGGATTTGGGCGATGGCATCGCCGCGCCTCTGACCGAGCTGGCGCAACACACGCTACTGATGAGGACGGACGATGTCGCGACGTGAAGGAACCGAGCGCCAGATTCTGCAAGCCCTCGACGATCAAATCCGTGAGGCCGGCATGGGCGGTGTCGGCATTAATGCCATCGCCAAGCGTGCCGGTGTCAGTAAAGAACTGATTTATCGCTATTTCGACGGCATGCCGGGCCTGATGCTGGCCTGGATGAAAGAGCAGGATTTTTGGACGGGGCGATCGGAGCTGCTGAAAGACGACGAGTCGAGCCAGCGCACGCCGGCGGCGCTGATATTGGAAATGTTGCGTGCGCAGATAGACGCACTGGCGAACAACGAATCGCTACGCGAGGTGCGCCGTTGGGAGTTGATTGAGCGTAATGCGATCACGACGGAATTGGCGCAGCGCCGTGAACGGGCGGCGCGCGGGTTTATTGATCGCGTGGACGGTTTGACGACAGAGGCCGATGTGCCGGCGACCGTCAGCATCATGCTGGCGGGTGTGCTGTATCTGATGCTGCGATCCAAGACAGAGAGTCATTTTCTTGGCGTGCCGCTGCGCACGAATGAGGGCTGGGACCGTCTGGATGGGGCGCTGGAGACACTGATCCAAAGTCTGCCCGAAAATTTGAAAACTGAGTCGCTTAACGCATTAGAAGCGGTCAGCCGGCCCGCTACATGACACCGGGATGTTCAAGCACATCCCGGCTGCTGCAATATCGATGAACTGTGGGCACGCTCTACCTTGAAAGTCCGAACAGATCCACACCTGTCATACGACAGCGCTGACGAAGATCGTATTAATCACTGAATCAGGGGTAAACATGACAATATTCAAGACGCATTTGCTGCAGGGATCGCTCCCGCAATCGTGGCGCGGCATCGCCTCCGCGGCCTTGTTGGCCAGCACGCTGCTGGCCGGCGTGAACGCGCAGGCCTCGACGGTCACCGTGGTGATGCAATCGGGCCTGCGTGTGATGGATCCCATCCTGACCACCGCATTCCTGACGCGTGATCATGGCTACATGATCTATGACACGCTGTTGGGTGTGGATGCCGATTTCAAGATTCATCCGCAAATGGCGAGCTGGACGGTCTCGGACGATAACAAGACCTATACCTTCACGCTGCGTGAAGGCCTGAAGTGGCATGACGGCGCACCCGTCAAGGCCGAGGATTGCGTGGCGTCGATCAAGCGCTGGGCCAGCGTGGATTCCACGGGCCAGGTGTTGATGCCCATGGTCGCCGACATCGCGGTGATCGACGACAAGCAGTTTGAGGTCAAGCTGAAAGAGCCCACCACGCTGTTGCTCGAGGGTTTGTCCAAGCTCAGCTCGCGGCCGGCCTTTATGATGCCTAAACGCATTGCCCAGACGTCATCCGCTACGCCGATTACGGAGTACATCGGCTCGGGGCCTTTCAAGTTTGTGACCTCGGAGTTCAAGCCGGGGCTGAAGGTCGTCTACGAGAAAAATACCGACTATGTCCCGCGTAGCGAGAAATCGAGCTGGACGTCGGGGGGCAAGACGGTCAAGGTCGATCGTGTGGAGTGGATCGGCATGCCCGATCAGATGACCGCTCTGAATGCCTTGCAGAATGGCGAGGTCGATTTCATTCAGCAGGTGCCGTTTGATCTGTTGCCGCTAGTGGAGGGTCGCGACGATATCAAGGTGTCGGTGTTGGATAAGCTGGGGGCTTGGACGTACTTCCGCTTTAATCACCTGTACCCGCCGTTCGATAACAAGCTTGTGCGTCAGGCGGCCATGGCGGCCGTCGCGCAAGAGGATGTGCTCAAGGCGCTGGTCGGAAATCCGGATTACTACAAGACGTGCCCGGCGGTCATGGGCTGCGGTAACCCGAACGCCAATAATTATGGCGCCGACTGGATCGTGCCGGCGAAGATCGAGAAGGCCCAGGCCTTGCTGAAAGAGGCCAAGTACGACGGGACGCCCGTCGTACTGCTGCAGCCAACCGATATCGCTATGCTCTCGGCCCAGCCGGTCGTGATCGGAGCGGCGCTGCGTAAGGCGGGTTTCAAGGTCGATATGAAGCCGATGGATTGGCAGACGGTGGTGACCCAGCAAAGCAATCAGAAGGCACCGTCGGAAGGTGGCTGGAATATCTTTTCCACCTACAGCATCCTGGCGACCAGTGGCGATCCGTTTGGCAACACCACGCTGGCCGCGTCGGGCCGCAAATCGTGGGCCGGATGGCCCGACGTGCCGGAGATCGAAGCCCTGCGGCTGAAGTATGCCAAGTCGGTCGATCCGGCCGAGCGCAAGGAGATCGCGGCACAGATCCAGAAGCTGGCGATCGACGAAGGCGTGGTCATGCCGCTGGGGCAGTTCTCGATTCCCGCAGCGTACAGTACCAAGCTGAGCGGCGTGATGGAGTCGCCCGTGACGGTGTTCTGGAATATCGAAAAAGCAGATAAATAAGGAACGTCGATACGTCATGGCAACGCCATGACGCAGTGCTGTTTCTACCTTGTTTCTATATAAGGTGCTGATTATGCAACCTACTTATGACGTCGTGATCCGTCACGTGGAAATCGTCGACGGGACGGGCGCGGCCCGTTTCGATGGCGATATTGGTATTAATGGCGATCGGATCGCGCGTCTGGGCGATCTCGGCGGCGCTGCCGGCCGCCAGGACATCGATGGTCGGGGGCTGGTGGCGGCCCCCGGGTTTATCGACGCGCATACACACGACGACCGTGTCATGTTGTCCGCGGGCGAGATGGTGCCCAAGGTCAGCCAGGGCGTGACCACCGTCATAGGCGGCAACTGCGGGATTTCTTTGGCGCCCATGCCGCAACCCGCGCCGGCGACGATCACGCCGCCACTGGATCTGTTGGACAACACGGGCGAGTGGTATCGCTATGCGCGCTACGGCGACTATCTGCAAGCGCTGCGTGATCAGCCCGCGGCGACCAACTGCGCCATGCTGGTCGGCCATTCGACCTTGCGCGTGATCACGATGGATGATCTTTCGCGTCCCGCCAATGATGCGGAGATCGCCGCCATGCGCGGCCATGTCGAAGAGGCTCTCGCGTCCGGCGCCATCGGCGTGTCGACCGGACTGGCGTATGCGCCGGCCTTTGCCGCCACTGCCGAAGAAATCATCGAGGTCTGTCGGCCGTTGACTACGTACGGCGCGCTGTACTGCACGCATATGCGGGACGAGAGCGACGAGATCATGGCGTCGCTCGAGGAAACATTTCGCATCGGCCGCGAGTTGTCTGTGCCGGTCGTGATCTCGCATCACAAGCTGGCGGGCGCGAGCAATTATGGCCGTTCGGTGCAGACGCTGCAACGCATCAGCGAGGCCATGAAGCAGCAGCCCGTCTGCCTGGATTGTTATCCCTATTCGGCGTCGTCCACTATCTTGACGTACAAGCATGCCCTCAGCGCGTCGCGCACGCTGGTGACCTGGTCTAAAAGCCTGCCACAGTACGCTGGCCGTGATCTGGATGAGCTCGCGCGGGAACTGGGATGTTCGGTAGAGCAGACAGTCGAACGGCTCTTGCCGGCCGGGGCGATTTATTTTCGGATGGACGATGCCGATGTGCAGCGCATCCTGCAATTCGACGACACGATGATTGGTTCGGATGGACTGCCGCATGACGAGCAGCCCCATCCGCGACTATGGGGGACTTTTCCGCGCGTGCTGGGTCACTACGGGCGTGGCCTGGGGTTGTTTACCCTCGAAAAGGCCGTGCATAAAATGACCGGCTTGACGGCCGATCGCTTTGGCTTGGTCGATCGTGGTGTGTTGCGCGAAGGCGCCTATGCCGACATTACGTTGTTCAACGCAGAGACGGTGGATGAGGCCGCGACGTTTGCCAAGCCCATCGCCCCATCCATCGGTATCGATACGGTGTTGGTCAATGGTGCCGTGGTGTGGCAGGACGGGCGAGCAAGTGGCGCGCGCCCCGGGCAGGTGCTGCGTCGGGGCGGCGAAATACCACGTTAAGTCAGGCAAAAGCTTTGACAGTGACGCCCGCGTCCTCGAGTCGGGCGCGTACTCGGCTGGCCATGTCGATCGCGCCCGGTGTATCGCTATGCACACAGATCGAATCGATGGGGGTCGTCAGGTATTTGCCACTGGCGGTTTCCACACCCCCCATTTCCAGCATGCGCAAAATGCGCTGCGCGGCCTGGTCGGCGTCTTTTAACAGTGCACCAGGCAGCTTGCGAGAGATCAAAAAGCCCGCCTCGTCGTAGCCTCGATCCGCATAGATTTCCGCCTTGGATGGGATACCCATCTCACGGGCGATCTTGTCCTGTTGTCCATTGGCGATAGAAAGCAGAATCAAACTGGGGTCTACCGCTTTGACGGCGCGGCAGACTGCCGTGGCAACTTCCACGCTATGGTAGGTTTGATGGCCCAGGGCGCCATGGGTTTTTACGTACTTGATGGGGTGGCCGGCGTAGGTGGAGACCCCTAGCGCCGCGCCGACTTGATAGGCGATCAGACGTTCGATTTCCTCGGGGGAAAAAACCATGTCGCGACGGCCAAAACCCCATAGGTCCGGGTAGCCTGGATGCGCGCCCGGCGTTACGCCCAATGCCTTGGCCTGGGTAAATGTACTTGCCATGATTTCCGGATCGCCGCCGTGAAAGCCGCAGGCGATATTGGCGGAGGTCACGATCTTCAGGATGGCCGGATCGTCCCCCATGCGATAGGCGCCAAAGCCTTCGCCCATATCGGAATTCAGGTCTACGGAAGTGCCTTTGATTGCCATTCGTTGCTCCTTAGGAAATCGGCCGCCCGGCGTGTCGGCGTCGGTTGGCCATAAGAGGAAGGTTGTCGTTTAACGCCTGCAGGTCGTTGGTTTGTTCGCGTAGCGCGGTGACGGCGGTAGTGATATCCACATGTTCGAATCTCAACGCGCAACCACTGGGGACTTGGCCCAGGCGCCAGAGATCGGCCTCGATGACAGTTGCGATTTTGGGATAGCCGCCGCATGTGTTGGCCTCGGCTAGCTGGATAATGGGTTGCCCGGCGGGCGGAACCTGGACCGTGCCCGGAACGATGCCGTGGGACAAGAGCTCGCGTCGTTCTGTCATGCTCAAGGAGTGTTCTCCTTGCAGACGATAGCCTTGGCGATTGGCATCGGCGGTGACCTGCCAAGGCGACGTGAATAGCTGTTTGATGGAGTCCGGTGTGAATTCGCTGAACTCGGCCGCGGGAATCACACGCACGGTGACACACCCTCGATGCAACTGGCGCAATAGGCCGGGCAACGCTTTGGGGATGCAACCCAGCGACCCTGTTGCGATGGTATCGCCGTGGGGTTGCCCTAGCGGCAATCGATCCAGGCGTTTCAGGCCGCGGCCATTGAGCCCGCCGAAACCGGATTTCAGATCGGTGGCTCGGGCGCCCAGTACGGGGGCGATGTCAATGCCGCCTGACACGGCCAAGTATTGCCGCAGGCCCCGATTGGGGCGATGCAGGGTGAGTATCTGGCCGGCCTTGGCGTGGCCGCGCCACCACGGGGCGAGCACTTGATCGTCGAGTTCGATGCGGCCGTCGCCCCCCGTGCATGCAAAGACGGTGTCACGTTCAAATTTTACTTTGAATGGAAAAAGCACAATCTCGATCCCCGCGGCGTCCGGTGCATTGCCGACTAACGCGTTGGCATAGCGCAGCGACAAGCTGTCCATCGCGCCACCGGTACAAACGCCCAAATGCATGTAGCCGTGCCGTCCCTCGTCCTGAATCAGATTGACGGCGCCAGAGGTCATGATCTGGATCATAGGTTGATCTCCTGCGCAATGAAGCGCACGACATCGCCGGGGGCCAGCAGGCAGGCAGGCTCGCGCTGCGCATCAAAGGTCTCTAGTATCGTGCGGCCAAGAATGTGCCAACCGGACGGGGCATCGCCCGGCATGATGCCGGCCTGTACGCCGCCAATGATGACCGAGCCTTTGGGGATGCGCAGGCGCGGACTGGACCGGCGTGGCGCATGCAGGCGTTCGGGCAAGCCCGACAGATACGTAAAGCCGGGCGTGGAGCCTATGCACACCACGCGATAGTGGGCACTGCTGTGTAGAGCGACATAATCGGTGATGCTCAGGCCGGCTTGTTCGGCCATTTGCGGTAAATCGATTCCATCTTCTCCGCCGTAGATCACGGGGATATTCAGCGTTTTGTGCGATAGGCTGGCGGGTGTGGTGTGTTGCCAGAGCGCCAGTATGTGTTCCCGCGCCATCTCGGGGTTGAGTTGTAACGGGTCGAACAGGACGAGGAGATTGTTGACCCCCGGGACGATTTCACGAATGCCGGGTAGTGCCGCCGAACCGCGCAGGTGTTCGGCGATTGCCCAGATGCGTTCCTGTACGTCCATGTCGATAGCGGCCCCGCCGCAATCCATATAAACACCGCCCGCGCCCGCTGCGTGCATGCGAGGGGTGCACGCAGCGGGCACGGTGATAGGGGCTTCTTCACTTAGGATTTCTGTCATGCGGGAGGTCGTGGCGTCGATGCGTGGGCGATGGTGGGATAATGATAATCCTGTCAGTACACCAGCCTTGGCAAACGAGTTTTTTTGGAGTTGCAAGAAAACATTTTCTTGAGGCGGGCTTTGCCAAGTCTGCTGTGTCTGTTTGATCGGGATGCACCTAATGGGATAGCTACGTGAATACCCGCTTTCTGGAAACCCTCATTGTGCTGGCTCGTGTCGGCAGTTTTCGTGAAACGGCCGAGGCGCTGCACGTCACCCAGACGGCGGTGTCGCAGCGCATCGCCAATTTGGAAGACGATCTCGATCTGCATTTGCTGGACCGCAGTTCGCGGCAGCTGAAGCTGACCGTCCATGGTGAGCAGGTCGTGGAGCAGGCTCGAAAGATTCTCCATCTCGAGAAATCCATCCGCATGCTGGCGCGTAATGACCAGCCCAGCGCGGGTCCGGTGCACGTGGGGGTGGTGGAAACGGTCGTGAAGACGTGGTTGAGCCAATTGATCCAGGACATTACGGCCGAGTTTCCATTGATATCGCTGGCTGTCACGGTCGACACCTCGCGGAATTTGCAAGATCTCTTTACGCAGAAAAAAATCGATCTGATGATTCAGGATATGCCGTTCTTGCCGGCTATTGGTTCGACGGACTACATGGTGTGCGGGGTTTGCGACTATCCCTTGGCATGGGTGTCCTCGCCAGCCCTTGCACAAGGCAAGCCGAGTTTCGACTTGTCCAGCCTGGCAGATCTGCGTGTATTGACCTTTTCGCGGTTTTCGTTGCCGCACGCCAATTTGCAGACGTTTCTTGCCGACCGTGGGTTGGAAGAGGTCAAAATCGAGAACTTCCCATCGGTAGAGTCCATTTTGCAGCTATTGCAAAACAGTTATGGCGTAGCTGCTATCCCCCCTGCTTTTATATTGAAAGAGCTTCAGGAAGGCAGTTTGGTGCTGCAGGACTGGCCGACGCCCCTGCCTATCAGCATGTCGCTGTTTGCGCGGCGCAGCGCGACCAAGGCGGTGCATGAGGTGTTTCAGCATGCCCGGCGTTCGTGCCATGTGGCTGCGCAGAGCGTGAATCAGCGCGCCGGGCAGGAGTGGATATTGGCGCACGATCCGGCTTAGGGTCGCCCTGAAAACGAGGCAAAGAACCGGGCAGAGCCCGGTCCCAGGAGGCTTCCTGTAACGTTGTACATACGGGGTTGTACGACGCCTGTATAGGAACGATGTTATTGCGTCTGAATGCCGGCGGTCTTGGCCAGATCTTTCCAACTCTGGATTTCCGTCACCAGTTGCTCGCCAGATTCCTTAGGAGAGTTACCGACGGCTTCCAGGCCTTGGCCGGTCAGCCATTCTTGCATCTCGGGTGACTTTAAAATGGCGACGAAATTTTCGTTTAACAGATTAACCGTGGCGGCTGGCGTTTTGGCGGGCACATATAGTCCGTACCAGACGGCGGAGTCGAAGCCGGGAACGCCGGACTCGGCGACTGTCGGCATTTCAGGCCATAGATCCGTGCGGTCTTTGGTGGTGACGGCCAAGGCTTTGACTTTACTGGCTTCGGCGTACTTCTTTGCGGTAGCCAAGGGATCGATCACGACCTGGACTTCGCCGCCCATCAGGCCCGTCAGCGCGGCGCTCGCACCCTTGTAGGGGACATGCGTCAACGGGGCCTGGGAGGCGGACTTGAAGTACTCGCTGGCAAAGTGCACAGATGTGCCGACACCGGGTGTGCCGTAATTCACTTTGTCGGGATTCGCCCGGGCATATTGCACCAGTTCGGCGACGCTCGAGACTGGCACGTTGTTGTTGACCAGCAAGGCAAATGGTCCGCGCACTGCGGTCGTGACGGCGGCCAGATCTTTGGTCACGTCATACGGCAGAGAGGCCTTGATGGCAGGCTCGGTCGCAATGGCGCCGCTATGCAGCAAGATCGTGGTGCCATCGGGGGCGGCACGGACGGTGGCTTCGGTGCCGATGCTTCCGCCTGCGCCAGCCTTGTTTTCTACGATGACGACACGGCCCAGTCGTTTGCTGAGTTGCTCGGCCAGCTTGCGGCCCAGGATATCGGACGTGCCACCGGCGGAGTAGGGAACAATAATGCGCACCTGCTTGCCCTCAGGAATGGTCTGGGCGTGTACGGGGAGGATGCAGGCGGCAAGACCTGCGATGGATAGCAGCAGTGAGCGGTAAATAAAGGGCATCAGTTGTCTCCGAGTTTTAGTGTTTTTTTGGGTCTTCTGTAAGTTTTCTGCGGTGAATAAACGGTTTTCTGCCGGCATGGTCGCGTTAGCAAAAGCGCATTTCTCCTGCGACGCAATCTTGTCCATCCTGGTTGCGGACCCATACCCGCCAGCCGCCTGGCGTATCCGCATTGGGGGTAATCCCCGCAGTGATCGAGTCGCCGATAAAGACCGGTTTGATAAACCGGACATCAAGTTCTAGCGACGCGATGTCGGCGGCTCGAAAGTTTCGATAGACGGCTTGCCACAGCAGGCATAAAGACAGCGTGCCGTGCGCGATCACCCGACCCATGGGGGTTTGTGCCGCAAAGTCGCTGTCCAGATGCAGCGGATTGAAGTCGTTCGTCAATTCCGCATAGGTGCGAATGGCCTGCTCGGTGATGAGCAGCGTAGCCGTCTTAAAACTTGTGGGAGGGGTGGGTTCGGTCATCACGCTGCCCATATCAGGGTTAGTTTTCCCGAGAAGATGTCTCGATCATCGTCGCCGTTGCAGGTGACGCCGAGTTCAACAAAACGGCGTTCTCGGCGCAGTGCCTTATCGATGCAGCGCACCGCCAGCCGTACCGTTTCTCTCGGCCGTGGCAGCCCACGAAGATTCAGATTTTGGCCTGCATGGATGTTGCCCGGCGGTCGGGGGGCGACGATGTTCAGGTACGCCCGCATCATCATCACAGTGGCCAGGCTGGCTTGTTCGGCCGGGCCCGATGCACCGTCGGCGTCGGTATTGCCAAAGAGCGACTGCCAGCGCTTTACTTGATCAGCGTCATAGGTTTCGGTGCCTTCTCCCAGCACGGTACCCGGGACAAAATCATCGAACAGAAAAACTTTTCGAGGCGAGTGGGGAATAGTCATCGTGGCATCTCGATAAGGGATTGAACGATGGGTAACGTCATGCCATTTACCTCAGTGAAACCAATCTGCACTGTGCTGCCAATGGCTATTTTCTGGCTTACGTCTGCCGTCGCGTTGGCCATGAGACGAAAGCCTTCCTTCATGTCGATGAGCGCAATCACGTAGGGCGTCATGGCCTTGAATACCGGCAACGGTGCGCGATGCACAGTGGTAAACGTGAGGACGGTGCCGATGCGTTCGGACAGATGCCAGCCCAAATCCGTGCATTGGCACTGTTCGCACAAGGCACGCGGAGTAAATTGCACGCGCCCGCACCGCGTGCAGGACTGATACGTAAGTTGTCCCTGCGCGCAAGCGTCCCAGTAAGGACGCGTCTGTGCATCGGGCCGAGGCAGGGGACGAGCCAGCGTCGCTGTCATATCAGGCTCCTAAAACCAGAGAGCAATGGGCCGACAAAATGCCGCCATCGCCATGAACGAATGCCAGATGTGCATCGGCGACTTGGCGTTCCTGGGCGTGGCCACGCAGCTGGTGGACGGCCTCGACCGCATGGAACATGCCGCCCGCGGCACCGGAGTGGCCATACGAGAGCAGGCCGCCATGTGTATTGCAGGGCAGGGCGCCGCCCAGCCCCAGTTGGCCGGTCGCGGCTGCAACACCGGCCTCGCCGCGTTGGAAAAAGCCAATGGACTCCAGCTCCACGGCGAGTGTGATCGTGAACGAGTCATAAATCTGCGCGACATCGATGTCCTTGGCCTGTACGCCCGCGCGGGCGAAGGCCGCGGCCGATGAGGCCTTGCAGCCAAAGTCCACCAGGCTGGGGGCATTGATGATGTGTTCGTGGGTGTGGCCCTGTCCCGCGCCCAGTATCTCTACGGCTTTGCTCGGGCTGTCGCGATGGGCGGCGGCACTGCTGACCACCAACGCGGCACCACCGTCGGAAATCAGGCAGCAGTCCAGCATGTGCAGCGGATCGGCGATTTTCTTGGAGGCCAGGACATCCGCGACCGACAAGGGGGTGCGAAGATGCGCTTTGGGGTGTCGAGCGGCGTGGCGGCGATGCTCCACCGCGATAGAGGCCAATTGCTCGGAGGTCGTCCCGTACTCGTGCATGTAGCGCTGGGCGACGAGCGCGTAGGACGCCGGTACGCTGATGCCGAAGGGCCGTTCAAACTGGGGGTGCCCGACTTCGGACAACGCGGCGACGGCACCGTCGCGCGACAGGCCGGTCAGCCGGTTGTCGCCCGTGACCACCAGCACGTGATTGCACTGGCCACTGGCGACAAGGGCCGCGGCCTGCATGATCATGATGCAGGCGCTGGCGCCACCCGCCTGAATGGCGAAACACGTGCCGGGATGAATGCCCAGATATTCGCAGAATACCGAGCCCAACATCAGATGCGGTTCGGTAAAGGAGTACGCGCACAGAACGCCGTCGATGTCGCTCAGGCGCAGGCCGGCATCGTCAATGGCGCCCATGGCGGCCTGCGCGTGTAAAGACATGCAGCTGCTGCCGGGCAGCTCGCCCACGGCCGTGTCGTACACGCCGGTGATAAAGGCGTTCATCGTCATGGTTTAAAACCCATCTGGCGCGCGATGATGTTGCGCTGAATGTCGCTGGTGCCTTCGCCGATGACATAGACCAGCGCATCCCGGTGGATGCGGCTCACGGGGTACTCGGACATGATGCCCGCACCACCCAGAATGCGAATGGCCTGCTCGCTGACCTGCACGGCAGTCTCCGTGGCGATGAGCTTGACTTTGGCGGCGGTGGCCGTGTCCAGATTGCCCTGATCCACGCGCCAGGCGCCGTAGTACACCATCCATTTGGCGGACTCGACTTGCGCGGCCATGTCCGCCAGTTTGTGCGCTACGGCCTGGTAGTCGCCAATACGTTTGTTGGCGACGATGCGATCATTGGCATACGATTGCGCGGCGTCCAGGGCGGCGCGGGCCATGCCTAATGCGTTGGCGGCAACGCCGACGCGGTTTTCGCTCAGGCATTCCAGGATGACGGGATAGGTCCCTGTGACTTCACCCAGCAGGCAGTCATCCGGGACGAAAGCATCCTCGATATGGATCAGCCCGGTCTCAGAGGACCGAATGCCTTCTTTGCGCAGTTTGTGGATATCGAATCCGGGATTGGGCAGGTCGACAATGAACAGGCTAATGGCCTCGGGCTTGAGTTCGGCACTGGTGCGCGCGGCCACCAACAGAAAATCCGCGAACGGCGCGTTGGTGATATAGAGCTTGCTGCCGTTGAGCTTCCAGCCGCCCGGCACCTTGTCCGCCCGTGTTTTCATCGCGCGGATATTCGAGCCGCCATCCGGTTCGCTCAGACCAAAGCCCGAGATTTTTTCTCCCGACAACGCCGGCTCGAAGTACCGTTGTTTTTGCGTGGGGGTGCCAATTTTCCAGATGGGCCAGATGCCCAGATGCGAGTGAGCCGACCAACTCGTGGCAAAGGCCTGGCTCAGGTAGCTCAGCTCCTCACGTACGATGCAGTCGCTGACCTTGTCCAGGCCGCTGCCGCCGTCGGCTTCCGGATAACGCACACCAAACAAGCCCAGCTCTCCCCAGCGCTTGAATACCTGTTTGGGGAAGGTCTCGGTTTCCTCGGCGGGGGCGACGAGGGGTGCAAGCTCCTCGCGGCACAAGCGGCGGACCGTATCGCGCACGGCTTCATGCTCAGGCGAAAAGGAAAAATCAAGGCTCATCGAATATCTCGTTTCAAGAATAAAATTCTATATAGAGAATTTATCATTCGAAAGAACTGTTTAGATATAGGGTTTATACGTATAAATAAAGCGATGAAAAATTCGACTTGGGTAAGTGAAATTCTTTATATAGAATAAAATTCTACGACTAGGCGATCATCATCGAGATTTCGCCACCTCTGATAAGGACGCCTCACGTGTCATCTGCTGCCTCGATCAAGCCGGAACAGCCTGCTACGCCTGCATCGGCTGCACCCTCCGTTCATCGCCTGGCCAGTGTGCTTAACGCGCAAAGTGTCGCGATCGTCGGGGCGAGCGCCGATGGTTCGAAGATATCCGGCAGGCCACTGGCTTACATGCTGGCGAGCGGCTATCAGGGAAAGCTGTTTCCTGTTAACCCGTCGCGCACCGAGGTTCAGGGATTGCCGTGTTATCCCTCACTGTCCGCGATAGGCCAGCCCGTTGATCTGGTCATCATCGGGACGGCCAGTGCACATGTCGAAGGCATTGTGCTCGAGGGCGTCGCCGCGGGGGTCAAGGCGTTTGTGGTGTTCTCATCCGGATTCGCCGAGCTGAGCGAAGAGGGCCGCCGCATGCAAGAGCGCCTCGGCGCGCTGGCGCGCGAGCACGGCGTGACGATTGTGGGCCCGAACTGTCTCGGCGTGGCGAATAGCCATACGGGTTTGATTGCGTCGTTCACGACGGCGGTGGAAAGCAGCAAGCTGCATGCGGGACGTTTTTCGTTCGTGAGCCAAAGCGGCGCGTTAGGTGCGTATTGGCTCGATATCGTGCTGCGTTCCGGGATAGGCGCCGGTCAGTGGATCACGACGGGCAACGAGTGCGATGTCGATGCGGCCGAAGCAATCGACTTTCTGGCCTCAGATCCCGGGACTGAGGTGATCGGACTTTACATCGAAGACATTCGGCGTCCGGATGCGTTTCGCCATGCCTTGCAGCGCGCGGCGCGCGCGGGCAAACCGGTGATCGCCATCAAATCGGGACGCTCTCAGGCGGGGGCGGCCGCGGCGGCGTCTCATACCGGTGCGTTGGCCGGTGACGATGCGTTATATGACGCTTGCCTGCAGCAATACGGGGCGCTGCGGGTCGACAGCTTGACGGAGATGATGGACGCCGCCCGCATTTTCCTGCGCGGGGCGACGCCGCTCGGACCCAAGCTGGCCGTGATGAGCGTGTCGGGCGGGGCCGGGGTGCTGATCGCCGATGCGTGCGAATCGTTGGGCTTGGCGCTACCGGCTTTGTCGGCGAGCACGGTCGATGCGCTCACGCCCGTGCTGCCTGCCTTTGTGCATCCGGCCAATCCGCTCGATATCACTGGCAACGTGCTGCAAGACACGGCAATGATCGGCGCGTCCTTTCGCGCGCTGGGGGCGGATCCCGGCATTGACGGCATTGTCTTGTTCATCGGCATGATGCACAGCATCGCGGATGTCTTTGTGCGCGAACTCTCCGAGGCTCGCCGCGAGATTGCGTGCCCCATCATTGTCGTGTGGATTGGCGCGCTGGAATCCAGCATTCGTGCGCTGGAAGATAAAGGCATCCCCGTTTTTCTCGATATCCCCCAGGCGATGCGCGCCATCGCGCAGTCTTTGCAAGTACGCGACAGGCAGCGAGCCGCTATGGCGGTGAAGCTGCCACCGCCCAACGACGCGCCACAGCGCGCCGCGGGCCGGCCCATCTCGGAATGGGACGGGAAACAACGGTTGCGCCATTGTCCGGTGATTGCGTTACCGTGTGGGCAATTGATCGCCAGCGACGAGGAGATCCGTGTTTCGCCTGACGGCACAATCAACGGGCTTTCGTATCCACTCGTGGCCAAACTACAATCGTCCGATTTACTGCATAAAAGTGACGCGGGCGCCGTGATTTTGCCGATACGGGATGCGGATGCGCTGCGTGCGGCGATCAGCCGATTGCAAGCCATTGGTCAGCAACTGAATATCGATAGTCAAGGGGTGCTGGTCGAGGAAATGATCCCGTTTGATCACGAGTTATTGCTGGGGCTGCGAATGGACGAACGATTTGGCGCGACGCTGACACTGGCCCGAGGCGGTGTCGAGGCAGAGTTGTGGCCTGATGTGGTGAGTCGGCTCTTGCCGCTGTCGGCCCATGATGTCGAAGTCATGCTGCGTGGATTGCGGATCGGTCGACTGCTTGAGGGTTTCCGCAGCCGGCCCGCTGCCGATGTCCCGGCACTGGCCGCGCGCGTTGCGCAACTGTGCGCGTGGTTTGTACAGCAGCCGTTGACAGAACTGGAAATCAACCCTTTGGCCGTGCGGGGTGATCAAGCCTGGGCGCTGGATGCATTGGTGACGCCTCATGGCTGAGGCACCCGCATCGCCCGAAAAAAAAGTCGGTGCGCTGAGCGCCGGTATCAGCATTCTGCGCCATTTGGCGAGCGCGACGACGCCGCTGGGGGTGACGCGGATCGCTCGGGATCTGGACCTGAACTCCAGCACCTGCTTTAACTTGCTAAAGACCCTCGTGCAAGAGCGTCTGGTGAATTTTGATGAGGATACCAAGACCTATCGCATGGGGCTGGGTTTGGTCGAACTCGCCAAAGGCTCTCTGGAGCAAGCCTCGTATGTGCGCCTGCTGCGCCCGCATTTGCAGGAGCTCGCCAGCCGCCATCGCGTGACGATCACGCTGTGGCAACGCACGACGAATGACCGCGTGGTCTTGGTCGATCTGGCAGAAAGCGGGGCCACCATGCGGGTACATCTGAGCATTGGCCAGCGCCTGCCTATGTACATTGCGGCGCTGGGCCGCTGCATGGCCGCCTATTCGACGCTATCGCCGGCCGAGCTGCGAACAAATATCAGTGGGTTGCGCTGGGAAGACGGTCCGAGTTTCGAGGCCTACATGCGCGACGTCGAAAACGTGCGCGAGATCGGCTACGCGACGGACGAGGGGCATTTCGTAAAAGGTATTACCACCGTGTCGTCGCCCATTCTGGACGAACATCAAATTCCATTGATGGCCATCAGCGCCGTGGGTATCGCCGCACGGTTTTCGCCGTCGGCCATTCAATCTCTGGGCGAAGACCTGCGGGAGCGTTGCCACGAAGCCAGTTTGTCCATCTCCGGCGGCAAGTCGGGTGGCGCGGTGTGGAGAAAAAGCCCGTCGTAGGTTGACCAGACGCCTCAGGTAGCTCATTATTGGTGATGTGTGAATCACTGTTCATTAATTGCCATGGCTACTCGAGGCCGCCCCTCAAAAAAAATCAATCCCCCGGCACCGCCGCCCGCGACTCAGGACTGGCGCGAAGGCAGCTCACGCAATGAGCGGGGCCGGCTGATCCGCGAGGCCTTGTTCAATGCTGCGGGCGAGATCGTCGGGGAGCGCGGCTATCAGGATGCGTCCATTACCCTGATTACGCAACGCGCGGGGGTTGCGCAGGGCACGTTTTACAACCATTTCGATTCCCGCCAGGACATTCTGGACAAGCTATTGCCTACCTTGGGCAAGAGCATGCTGGAGCACGTGGGCGAATGCACCAAGCAGGGCAAAACCTTGCTCGAGCGAGAAGAACTGGGGTTTCGCGGGTTCTTTTCATTTCTCAAGGCTCACCCCCATTTTTTTCGCATCCTGAACGAAGCCCCCAGCTTTGCCCCCAAGGCCTACCAGGCGCATCTGGATATGGTCATGGAAGGCTATATGCGCTTTTTCAAGAAAGGGCGGGAACGGGGCGAGATCCCCGGCTATTCCGAGAAAGAGCTCGAGGTCGTGGCGTTTGTGCTGATGGGGGCCCGCCTGTATTTGGGGCGTTACGCCAACCAGGACGATAGCGCAGGAGACGATGTGCCGGATTGGGTGGTCGAGGCTTACCGGAAACTGGTCACACACGGATTGTCCGGGGCCTAGCCTTGGCCACACTCATCATCGTCGTTGAACAACTCAAAGGAAGCCGCGCATGGAAGACGTCAGTACCGAGCCCGTGAAACTATTTGAGCCCTGGCCGCTGCGAGGCATCACGCTGAAAAATCGGGTGATGGTCTCGCCGATGTCGCTCTATAGTTCGAACGAAGGTTTTGTTGACGATTTTCATCTCGTGCACCTCGGGCGCTTTGCCCTCGGTGGGGCCGGACTGGTGATGATGGAGGCCACGGCAACGACGCGTCAGGGCAGAGGCACTGATGGTTGCAATGGCTTGTGGCTTGACGCCCACGTCCCGCCGCTGCGTCGGATCGTCGATTTTCTGCATGCGCAGCAGTGCATGGCGGGCATCCAACTGGGACATGCCGGGCCGAAAGGCTCGACACAGCGTCCGTGGCATGGTGCTGGTACGTTAACGGTGGATGACGCCGCCGCCCGCCGCGAGATGCCATGGGACACGGTCTCGTCGTCTGCCGTGCCCGTGGACGAGCACTGGCCCACGCCACATATGTTGAGCGAAGCCGAGATCGAAGCCTTGGTCGATGATTATCGGTCGGCGGCCCGGCGCGCGCGGGATGCCGGCTTTGACGTGATCGAATTGCATTGTGCCCATGGCTATTTGCTGCATTCGTTCTTGTCCCCCTTGCTTAATCATCGCAGCGATGCCTATGGCGGCAGTCTTGAAAACCGTATGCGTTTGCCTTTGCGGATCTTTGAAGTCGTACGTCAGGAGTTTCCCGATGAGCGTCCGATCTTTGTCCGCCTGTCGGCGGTGGACGGCGTCAACGTCGGCTGGTCGATCGACGACTCCGTCGTATTCAGTCGGGCGCTAGCCAGTCTTGGGGTGGACGCGATTGCGTGTTCGAGCGGCGGCGTCAAACTCAAGAAAGATCAAGTGTTAGTGTCGAGAGCGCCCGGTTTTCAGGTGCCTTTTGCGGAACAAGTGCGCAAACAGGCGAAGGTCCCCAGCATTGCGGTCGGCATGATTTTGTCGGCGCGGCAAGCCGAAGACATTTTGCAGAACGGTCAAGCGGATTTGATTGCGCTGGGACGCGAGATGCTGTTCAACCCCAACTGGGCGGCGCAGGCCGCACTCGAGCTGCAAGGTACCCCGGGCTGGAAGTGGTGGCCCGAGCAGTTTCGCTGGTGGCTTGAGCGACGCGCACGTCAGTTGGCGCCACGCAGTTAACGCGTCGCGAGGAGAGGGCGGAGAACCATGTATAAAGTCATTACGTTACTCAAGCGGCGTTCGGATATGAGCGTCGAAGATTTTCAACGGCACTGGCAAGACTCGCACGCGTCGATGGCGTCTCTGATGCCCGGGCTGAGGCGCTATGTGCAGTCGCATGCGCTCGCGCAAGGCTACGCCAAGGGCGAACTGATCTATGACGGTATCAGCGAAATGTGGTTCGACTCGCAAGCCGGCTATCAGGCCGCACAGGAGTCCGAGTCCGCGCGGAGCATCACCCGCGATCTGTCCGGGTTCGTCGATGAAGCAAAGTCGGTAGTGATGCCTGTCGACGTGCACGTCATTGTCGACGGTCTGATTCCTGACGGCGGGGTCAAGAATATCGAGTTTGTGAACTGTCGCCCAGGCATGGGACTACATGCGTTTCGTCGATACTGGCAAGACAAGCACGGCCCCTTGGCGGCGGGCATCGACGTGATACGCCGCTACGAGCAGAACCATCTTTGCCTGGACGAGTACTCGGCTGCCCAAGCGCCGCGCTACGATGGCCTGGCCATCACCTGGTTCGACTCCACTGCCGATATGAAGCAGGGGGCGACCACCGACGTCTATGCCCGTACGCGCGCCGACGAGGCGAATTTTCTGCCGGATGGGCATTTGCCATTTATCGTGACGCGCGAGCACGTGATCGTGGGCTGACAGGAGATAACGGGCAGCGGTACGGATGTGCTGCCTGCCCGGCGTTGATGGCGGGTACGTGTGATGACGGATTAGCGAAGATATGTGCCTCCGTTCGCATCGATAATCGTACCGGTCACATACGATGCGGCGGGAGAGCACAGAAACGCCAGCACGCTAGCGATCTCTTCGGGTTGCCCCATGCGCTTCATGGGATAGGCGTCGGGCTGATAACCATGTCCTTCGGTCATGCCCGATATAACGGGGCCGGGCGCTACGCCGTTGACGGTGACGCCATGCGGCACGGCACGTTGGGAAAACCACCGCACCAAGGCGTGTACACCGCCCTTTGACGCCGCGTAATGAGGGCCTGCTCGCAGTCCTCCTGTCCACCCCGCAATGGATCCGCATAGCGCGATGCGTCCATACTGGCGCTCGATCATGCCGGGCATGACGGCCCGTACCAGATTGATGGGCCCGAGCATGTTGATCCGGATCACGCGAAGGAACTCGACTTCGTTCCAATCCGGCGCCATCCAGTCCTCGTCATAGGGACAAATCCCCGCGGCATCGGCCAACGCCGAAAAGGGCCCCAGCCGGTTTGTCATGGCTTGGACATCCGCGCGCTGGCTCACGTCGCAGCGATGCACCGCGTCCACGCCAGGGATCTCGTGAGCGAGCGATTCCAGCTGAGCTGTCTCTACCCAGTCGCTCAACACCATGCGGGCGCCTAATTGCCCGCACAGTCTCGCTGTGGCCGCACCAATACCGCCGGCGGCGCCCGTGATGAGAATACGCGTTTGTTCAAGATTGAACGGCGTGGCGTGAGGTTGGTCTGGGGACGACGCGGGCATGGTTAATCAACTCCGGTTAAACAGATAGATAACGATGTTTGATGTCGTCATTCTGGTTGAGCTCGGCAATCGTGCCACAGAAGACGTCCCTGCCTTTGTCGATGACGACCGCCAGATCAGCCAGACCGAGGCAGAATTGCAGATTTTGCTCTGCCAGCACAATGGTCGTGCCCAGTTTGCGTAGCGTATTGATCAGTTCGCCGATTTTTTGAACCATGATGGGCGCAAGGCCCTCGCTGGGTTCATCGAGCAGCAGGACGCTGGGGTTGCCCATCAGGGCGCGGCCCACGGTTAGCATCTGCTGTTCGCCGCCCGATAGCTGGCCGCCGAGCCGCGTTTTCAGCGGGGCGAGCAACGGCAACATGTCGTAGACGCGCTCGAGGGTCCAGTCGGATTGCCCATCGACGCCGCGTTTGACGGCGATGGTCAGGTTGTCTTCGACGGTCAGGTCGGGGAATATTTGTCGGTCTTCGGGAACGAACCCGATCCCCGCGCGGGCGATGGTGTGGGGGCTGCGGCCACGTACCTCGTTGCCCAGCAGGCGAATGCTGCCTTGCCGGGCCGTGACGATCCCGGCAATGGATTTCATGGTGGTGCTTTTACCCGCACCGTTACGCCCTAGTAGTGCCAGGGTCTCGCCTTTGCGCACGCCCAACGACATCTTGAACAGGACTTGGCTGCTGCCATAGCAGGCGTCAATGCCTTGAACCTCTAGCACGGTACTCATGCGTGCGTCTCCTGTGGCGTTCCGAGATAGGCTTCAATGACGGCGGGGTTGTTGCGAATTTGTTCCGCATTACCTTCGGCAAGCACTTTTCCATACGACAGGACATAAATGTTCTGTGAAATGCGGAACACAATCTCCATATCGTGTTCGATCAACACGACGGTCAGTCCACCCTTTTTCCACAAGGCGTAGACGGTCTCGATCATTTGCTCGCGCTCTTCGGGTCCCATGCCTGCGACGGGCTCGTCGAGCAGCAGCACTTTGGGCTTGAGGATTAGCGCCAGCGCCATATCCAATAGCTTCTGGTCGCCGTGCGACAAATTGCCGCTGATGACGCCGGCCTTTTTTTCCAGGCCGAGTTGCTCCATGACTTCGTAGGCCCGATCGCGTGTTTCGGCCAAGGGAAACCGGCCCGTCAATTGCGCGGATTTTCCGAGCGGCGACATCAGCGCGCCACGCAAGGATTCCTCGACGGTCAGGGTTTTAAAGAGTTTGGATACCTGAAAAGCCCGTCCTATACCGCGACGGACGATTTCCCGGCTGGGCAGGCCACTGATGTCCTGGCCTTCGAGCAGAATACGCCCCGAGTCGGGGGGGATGGCGCCGGAAATGAGGTTGAAGAATGTGGTTTTCCCCGCGCCGTTGGGGCCGATCACCGCGGTGAGCGAGTCCTGTGGAAAATGGGCCGAGACGTCCGACGTGGCGACGACGCCGCCGAACGATTTCTTCAGATGTTCGATTTTCAACATCAGCGGTCTCCCGAATGGGCGGCTTGTGGTCTGGCGGACGGAACGCCGCCGTACGTCTGCCAGGGCGCGCCGACCAGCCAGCCCGCGTCGACAGGCAGATCGATACCGGTAATGGCCGTTGCCTGGGGCGAGGTCAAAAAGGCGACCGCGTCGGCCACTTCTTTGGGATCGATGAGTCGGCCTAGCGCGGTGGGATTGGCCAGTTCATCGACGTTGCGATCGCCACGATCAATGGCGGCCTGCAGCGCGGGTGTCAAGGTGTAGCCGGGCGATACCGAGTTGACCCGGACGCCGGATCGGCCCCATTCGACGGCCAGGCATTGCGTGATGGAAATGACGGCGGCCTTGGCGGGCGCGTAGGCGTGCAGCGGCACGGATCGTGATCCGGTGATGGACGCGATATTCACGATGGCGCCGGACCCGTGCGCTGCCATGCGCGCGCCAAAGAGGGCGCAGCATAGATAGGTGCCGCGTTGGTCGACGGCGATCACCTTGTCCCAGAGAGACATGTCGAGGCGTTCGGGGGGTAATTTGGGCTGGATGATGCCCGCGCTGTTGACCAGTGTGCAGACCGGGCCATGTTGCTGCTCAATGCGTTCGGCAAGCGCTCGCAAGGCGGCCTCGTCAGTGACGTCGCACTCGTAAAACAAGGCGTTGGGCGCCGTCTCAGTGTTCCAGATGTTAGGTAGATCCAGCACGATGACTTGATCGCCGCGCGCGAGCAGGTTGTGTACGCACGCCAGGCCAATGCCGCTGGCGCCTCCGGTAACGATGCTGATTGGGCGATGTGTCATGGCGTGGCTCGCTTGTTTTTCAGGGTGCGCAGAAACTGAACGACGAAATCGCTGATGCCGCGTTTGAAGCCCAGCGCGAAGACAAGGACGATGATGCCGAGCGCCAATCCGTGCAGCTCGGTGAAGCGGGTCACCAGGTCGTTAAAGATCAGTAGCAGGGCGGCGCCGACCACCGGACCGATGAACACATGCAGCCCGCCCATCATGATCATGAATATGGCTTCTCCGGACATGGTCCAATAGGCGAACTCGGGATAGGCGCCCGAGACAAACAACGCCATGATCGAGCCCGCGATACCCGCAAAACTGCTGGCAATGATGAAGGCATAGAGCTTGACGCGCCAGACATCAATACCCAGGAACCGCGCGCGTTCCGCATTGTCGCGAACCATTCTCAGGGTATAGCCGAAGGGCGACTGCATCAGGCCGCGCATCAACAGCAGGCTCACGATGCCGACTACGCAGGCAAACCCGTACAGGCTAATGGGTTTGGAGAGATCGATACCTAGAAAAATGGGACGAGGGATACCGCCCATCAGTCCCTGGTCGCCGCCAGTGAGCGACATCCAGGTCAAGATGACACTATGCAGCAGCATCGCAAACGCCAGAGTCAAAAACGAGAAATAGATTTCCTTGAGTCGCACGCAAATCGCACCGATGACCAGTCCCAGCAGCGCGCAGAACAAAATCGCTCCCAGCATGGCAACGGGAATCGAGGTACCCGCTTTTTGCATGAGCAACCCGAAGGCATAGGCACCTCCGCCAAAAAACATGGCGTGTCCAAAAGACACCAGGCCGCCATATCCAATGAGAATGTTCAGTGATGTCGCAAAGATGCCGAACGCCGCCAGACGGATGACGAAATCCAGCACGACACGTGAAGGAGTCAGAAAGGGAATCGCCGCCAGGACAGCCAGGGCCAACAGCGCCCACAGGATCTCTTTGCCGTATGTCGTTTTCGTATTCATGCGCGCGGCTCCCGGCCCATCAGGCCACTCGGTTTCAGCACGAGAATCAACGCCATCGCGATGAACATGATGCCTTCGACAAATGACGGAAATCCGATCGAACCGAACGAGCGCACCAGTCCGATCAACAGCGCGCCAACCAGTGCGCCGCTGACAGAGCCCATGCCTCCGATCACCGTGACGATGAACGATTCAATCAATATCGAAAAACCCATGCCCGGAGACATCGAGCGCACGGGAGCCGCCAGCGCGCCCGCCAAACCAGCCAGCATGCCGCCGCAGGCAAAGACCCCGGCGTAAATCAGATTGGTATTGAGCCCCAGCGCGGAAGTCATGGTCGGATTGTGCGCGGCCGCCCGTACGATCTTTCCGGTGCGTGTTTTGGATAAGACATACCACAACACGATGGCGATCAAGGCCGCCGCCGCCATCAGTACCAGATAGAACACCGGTGTGATGCCACCCCCCACAAATAGGGGAGGCGCCTGGAATGCCTCTGGCATCCCCATGGATTGAAATTCGGCGCCCCAGATAACCTTGACCATATCGTCCATGATCAGAATAAAGGCATAGCAGACGAGCAATTGCATGAGCACGTCAGCGTTGTAGACGCGCCGCATGAAGAATCGCTCAAAAAGCAGCGCGAATATGCCTACCCCGACGCCCGCAATCAGGGTCGCGAGCACGAAGCTGTCGGTCATGCGGTAGCCGGTCAGGCCCAGATAGGCCCCCAGCATATATAGCGAGCCGTGGGCAAAGTTAATGATGCGCAGCACGCCGAAGATGAGGGTGAGACCGGCGGCAACCAGGAAGAGCAAGGCGCCGACAATCAGTCCAGTACTGGTCTGCGTGACCACGCAAGAGAGCGACGTCACACACTCAAAGAGTTCATTGGGGTTCAAGCTTGTCTCCTGGATAGGCTTTTGAGGCGAGGACCTGGCGTGGCCACGGATACGGCACCCGTCGTCACGCCAGGCCGCGTTAGCGCTTTACGCCCAGCCTTTGCTTTTTTTCCACTCGGTTTCGAGTTCTACGATTTGCTGCCACTCGCCAATCAATGGATCGGGCATGTAGGGTTCTTTGTTCTGGAGCACGCCCCAAGCCACCGCGTAATCGATGATGGTTTGATCTTCGGCGCGCATGGTGATCTTGCCCTTGGCCCCAAAGGGTGAGTCAATGGTCAGCCCGCGTAACGCGTCAGCCAGTTTGGCGCCGTCAGCGCTATTGGCTTTCTTCATGGCGGCGGTCATGAAGTTGATGCCTGCGGCGTTCTGCCACGCCCAGTTTGTGGGCAGTTCTTTGTTCTTGGCCTGGTAGGCCTCGGCCCATGCATTGTTGGCTTCGGTCTTGGGTACGCTGCGCAAATAACGGTTACCGGAATGCAGGCCTGGTGGCACATTTTTGACGACAGTCAGCACGGTGTAGTCGGCCATGTTTACGGCAAAGAACTGACGCTCTTTGAACAACGCATAAATATTGCCTTGTTCGATAAACGAGCTCAGATCGCCGCCCCATAGGCATGAGTACATCGCTTGCGGACGGCCTTGTATGAGGCGTGTAATGGCCTCGCTGTAGTCGGCCTGAAACAGCTTGACCCAAATGTCGCCGGTGACTTCAATGTCTTTGTTGAAGTGCTTGGCATACTGAAAGAACTCTGCCGTGGTGTCGCGCCCATAGGCGTAGTCGGGCGAACAACTCATCCAACGTGTCAGGCCTTTTTCTTTGGCGACCTGGCCGGCATAGGCGCCGCCGACGATGGCGTCGTGAATACCTTGACGGGCACAACGGAAAGCGTTGGGAATACGCAGTTTCGGGTCAGCCGTCAGCGCTGACGTTTCTGAGTTGGTATGAATGCAGAATACTCCCAGATCGCGAGCGACTTCGTGCACCGCGAAAGCGCCCGACGAGGCTTCGCCGTCGAACAGCAGTTCGCAACCCTCGCTATTGATGAGTTCGCGGGCGACGCGCGCAGCTTCTTGCGGCTGGCCCTTGGAGTCGCGGATCACCATTTCGATCTTCCGACCGCCGAGGCCACCCGCCGCATTGAATTTCGCGACTTCGAGTTCGACCGCGTTGCGTGAGGACAAGCCCAGCTGGGCGACGCGTCCCGACAGAATGGTGGGCATGCCGACCCGAATGGGCTTGTTTTGGGCGAAAGACATGGCGGGCAGGCCGATGGCGGACATCCCCGCCATGGCAGCGGCGCCTTGCATCAATTTTCGGCGTTGAGGTTGCGCGAGTGCTTCTTTGCGTTTAATGCTCATGTTTGTCTCCGATTTTCTAAGAGGCGTCGACCCCCGGACGCCGCGGGCACTCTTTTTTACGGCTGTGCTGAATCTGTCAGTTGGTCTCGTAGCACCCGTTTGAGCACTTTGCCGGACGGGTTGCGTGCAAGGGCATCAGTCAGAATGAGTTGCTTGGGTATCTTGAATCCCCCGATCTTCCCGCGGCAATGGGCCTGCAGGGTTTCCAGCGTCAGGGTCGCGCCTTCGCGCAGCACGACGACGGCCACGACACGTTCGCCCCAGCGCTCGTCAGGCAGGCCGATGACGGCGGCTTCCTCGACAATGTCGAGCTGATAGATGACGCGTTCGACCTCCGATGAGGCGATGTTTTCTCCGCCACTGATGACCATGTCTTTTTTGCGGTCCACCAGAAAGAGAAAACCGTCTTCATCCAGGTATCCCATGTCGCCGGATCGAAACCGGTCGCCAAAGAAACTGGCTTCGGTGCGTTCCGCATCACGCCAATACCCGCCGGTCACCTTGGGCCCGCGCAGGCAGATCTCGCCGACCTGACCGGCGGGCAGGCGCTTGCCGTCGTGGTCGCGGATATCAATTTCGACGTGGGCGAGCGCGCGTCCCGCAGAGCCGATCTTGGCGATCTCCTGGCCAACCTGCATCATGGTGTCGCCCGAGCAGGTTTCAGTCAGCCCATAGGCGTCGATATAGCGCCCTTGTGTAAACAGGCTCTTGAAACTCTGTATGCGTTCGACGGGGGTACGTTCTCCGCCGCCGATGACCCATTTCAGACTGCTGACGTCATAGTCGTCGCGGTTTTTCAGCGCTAAAAGGCGGTTGAGCATGATGGGCGCCAGCCAGGCGCCCGTCAGTTTCTCCGACTGAATGGCGGCCAGCACCGGTTCGGCATCGAAGTCACGCAAAATGGTCAGCGATCCGCCGACCAACAACAAGGCCATTCCAGGCAAATCAAATGCGCCCACGTGATAGAGCGGGCCGACGACCAGCAGCCTATCGTCACGAGTCAGGCCGAGCTCACAAATGTGGTCGAGCGTCTTCCAGTAAAAATTCTCGTAGGTATGGATGACGCCCTTGGGTCTGGCCGTGGTGCCGGAGGTATACATCAGACGGAACATGTCGCCCGGCCCACTAGGGTGCGATAGCTCCACCGGCGTGGCCTGCGGATCCAATTGACGTACGTCGTACTGAGCGGATTCCGTGATCTCGAGCGCGTCGGTATTGCCGACATTGGCCGCCAGCTCTGTATCGACGCAGACGAGCTTGGCCTGCCCGTGCCGCAGGATGTAATCGACCTCTTCAGCGCCCAGCCGATAGTTGATGGGCAACACAATGGCGCCCAGGTGGCTGATCGCCAGCGTGAGATCGATGAATGCGGCGCTGTTTTTCATCAAGAGCGCGACGACATCGCCGGGGCCGATGCCGCGTGCCCGCAGCATCCCGGCAACGGTACGGGTCCGTTGTGCCAGTTCCGCGTAGCCGATGCGCTGCTGGCCATAGACGATGGCCAATCGGTCGGGGTCGGATTGGGCCCAGTGCAGAACAGAGGAACTTAGACTAATCATTTGATTGCCATCCCGTGCTAATCAAGATCAGTACGACTTGGGCATGCCCAAGTCGTGCATGGCGATGTAGTTCAGAATCATCTCTTCCGAGATGGGGGCAAAACGGAACAAGCGGCAGTCACGCCAGAGCCGCTCGACGTAGTATTCCTTGGAGTACCCCATACCGCCCATGGTTTGCATCGCGCGTTCCGTGGCACGTGCGGTGACCTGCGCGGCCAGTAGTTTGGCTGCGTTGGCTTCGCTGCCATAAGGCAGACCCCGGTCAAAGTTGGCGGCGGCCTTGTAATTGAGCAATCGCACGGCTTCGTTTTCAGCGTAGCACTGCGCCAGCGGGAACTGTAGCCCCTGATAGCTGCTGATCGATCGGTCCCCAAAGACCTTGCGGTCATTCGCGTAGTCCACAGCGAGCTTCAGGGCCAATTCACTGGTGCCGATCAGGCCGGCCGTGGTGATGATGCGCTCGGTATTGAGTACGTCCAGCAATTCGCGCCAACCGCCGTGCAGTGTGCCGACGAGTTCGTGTGGGTAGATCTCGACGTCATCGAAAAAGATGGAGCTGGCCGCCAACGTGTTGGTGCCGACCTTGTCGATGGCGCTGTGGGTCAGGCCCGCCCGGTCGACGTCGATCATGAACATGGATAATCCATCGCTGCGCGATTTGGAATCCTCTATTTTCTTGGTCCGCGCCACGACCAGCATTTTCTGCGCGCTGTCGACCGCGGTAATCCAGATCTTGCGGCCGTTCAGTCTCCAGCCGTCGCCCTCTTGCTCGGCAAAGCTGCGAATTTCAAGCGTGTTGGTGCCGGCATCGGGTTCGGTCAGTGCCATGCAGAAATTCATTTCGCCAGCGATCAGCTTGGGCAGCAGCTCTTGCTTCATTTCGGGCGTGCCAAATTTGCTGATAGAGACGCCGCCGAAGATCGGATTGATCATGAACAATTGACCGACCGTGCTTCCTGCCCCAGCCGCCGCCAGGTTTTCGATAATGAGCGCCATTTCGACCACGCCCAGATCCGAGCCGCCGTATTCCGAGGGCAGGGCGACACCACACAAGCCGGCTTCACAGATGGCTTTCCAGCATTCGGTGGGGAATGCCTTCTGCGCGTCGATTTTGCGCCAGTATTCCGTCCCGAAGCGCTCGCCGAGTTGGCGTGCCGAGGTGGCGATCATCCGTTGTTCTTCTGTCAGCTCAAAGTCCATAGTGTGTGTTGTCTCGTGATATTTGTTGTCGATGTCAGATGTGAATGGCTCGGCCGTAGGCCTGCAGGACCGATTCACCGATGGCTTCCGACAAGGTCGGGTGCGCAAAAATATGGTTCATCAGATCTTCTTCGGTCGCCTCCAGACGCTGCGCCAGCGAAATGCCATGGAGCAGCTCTGTCACGTCGGGGCCTACCAAGTGCGCACCCAGGAGTTCGCCGCTTTGGGTATCGAAAATCGTCTTGACGAAACCTTCGGGCCGATTGATGGCGAGGGCTTTGCCGTTGCCATGAAAGGGAAAGCGGCCAACCGAAATCGGGCGGCCGCGTTCGCGTGCCCGGGCCTCGGTGAGGCCGACGCTGGCGACTTGCGGATGGCAGTAAGTGCAACTGGGAATGTGATCGGCCTGCTGCGGGACCGTCAGTCCCGCTAAGTGCTCAACGCAGCGAATCGCCTCATGGCTGGCTTTGTGCGCCAGCATGGGCGCCCCGCAGATGTCGCCCGCGGCGTAGACGCCAGGCTCGTCCGTTTGCCCGTAGTCGTGAACCTGAATGCAGCCATGGCGCGTGATGACGCGGGTGGTCTCCAGCCCCAGGTCTTCAGAGTTGCCAACGACACCGGCGCAGACGAGTACTCGATCGAAGGCCCTGATGGCTTCTTTTTTGTTTTCGGTGCGCAGGGTGATGTGCGCAGCCTGAGCATCAAGTGTTTGCAGGTGGGCCGAGGTATGGGTGTGTATCTCGATGCCGCGCGCTTCAAAGGCGCGGGCGACCCATTGCGAGGTTTCTTCGTCCTCGACAGGCAGGACGCGTGCTTGTGTCTCGACCACGGTAACTTGGCTGCCGAGTTCGGCGTAGAAACTGGCGAACTCCATGCCAATCGCGCCTGCACCCACGACGAGCAAAGAGTCGGGTTGGGCAGGGGGTGTCAGGGCGTGGCGATAGTTCCAGAGTCGGTCTCCATCGACGGGCAGGCTGTCGAGGGCGCGAGGCCGTGCGCCTGTCGCGATCAGGATAGCGTCGGCTTGCAGGGTTTGGGCATTCTTGCCCTCGACTTCAAGCGTGCCGGCGCCCTGTAAACGGGCCTGTCCCTTGATGACCTCGACGCCGTGCTTCTTTAGCAGGTGCTGCACTCCTTGTCTCAAGCGTGTGGCCACCTCGCGCGAGCGTTGCACGACGCGAGGCAGATCGGCGCGTATCCCCTCTGGCACGATGATGCCCAGGTCGTTGGCTGTGCGCAGTTGTGCCAGAACGTCGCCCGCGTGTAGCAGCGTTTTGGTCGGAATGCAGCCCCAATTCAGGCAAATGCCGCCCAGGTCTTCACGTTCGACCAGACGGGTTTTGATTCCCAATTGGCTGGCGCGTATGGCCGCGACGTAGCCGGCCGGGCCGCCTCCAATGACGATCAGGCTGTTGGCGGAGCTCATGCCGCGGCCTTGGCGCGCAGACTGGCGAACTGATCCAGCACGCTTTGCAATCCTGCGGCCTGCGGGTCGTCGACAAAGCGCTCCATGGCCTGGCACGAGGCCGTGTCCACACCGACTTCGGCGCACACACGCAGAATCAACTCGCGTAGCTGGGCGCGGTCATAGTTGTAATCGTCCACAGTCAGTTTCAGGGATTCGATCAGCGGCGGCGTGTTGTCATCAAAATGGGCTTCGATGACGCAACTGAGACTGGGTACCTCGGCATCGCTGATGAGTTCCGTGCGCTGGATTAACGTGGCAACCTCGGGGTTGTCGTACACCATCATGTCGCGTAGCGTCGGGGCGCCATGTAACAGCGTCTGGGCGATGCAAAAGGGAATGCTCATCAGTGTGCCGGACACCGAGTGAAATGGACCGCGGCTGTCCATGCCCGCATAGCCGGTTTCGTAGGGATTCATGCGGACGCGGATTTGCGCGGGCAGTTTGCCGCCCAGGCGTTCTCGCAGTCTCAATGCCGTATTGACGGGCGTCTGATTGAATGCGCAAACGGGGTAGGGTTTGAAGACGACGCGGTGGATGTACCAGGTCTTGCCGACCTGTTTCAGCAGGGCATCGACATCGCAATCGGTGCGCGCATAGGCACGCACAAAACCGCTCTTGCCCTCAATGGCGTGGGGCGCCGAGACGGAGCCGGCTTTGGCGAGTTCGGCGGCGATCCAGCCGTTGCGACCTGTAATGCCTAGTTGATAACGCCATTCGTCGGTGCCATCGGCGAACGATTGCAAGATGCCGCCGGCGAACGAGGCTGCATTGGCGAGGGCGGCGGCCGTTTGCGTCTCGTCCAGATTCAGTGCGTAGGCGGCGGCGGCCGCGGCGGCGAGGGAACCATACAACGGCGATGCACGCAGCCCGACCGGGGTGGTGTGCGATGCATAGGTGCTTTCGAACAGACCGCCAATCTCATAGCCGGCGATGAGCGACACCAGCAGTCGATCCAGCGGCATGTGGCCCGCCTCGGCAGCGGCGGTCAGCAGGGGAATCAGAATCGCGCCGAGGTGCGCGGCCCCACTGGCGTCTTCTTGGGCGCGCCCATGAAATAGTGCGGAGTTGGCCAGCGCCGCGCCCAGAAACGACGTTTTGCGGCCATCGACCAGCAGCGTCGCGCCGTGGGCTTGCTCGCCATCGATGGCCAGGGCGGCGCGCGCGGCAATCGGCCCATAGGGCGTGTCAAAGCTGGCCAGCCCGATGCCATAGCCGTTCAGCAGAGAAACGCGGGCCTTCTCCATGACCTCAGCGGGAATGCGGTCCGTTTGTTTGAGTCCGACGATAAAGGCGGCGAGTGTCTGGGTAACGGTCATGATGTTCCTCTCTGGCGTATCAATTCACAAGCAGTTGGCTAGGCTGCGCGAGTAACTGCGCGACGGTGTTCAGAAACTTCAAGGCGCTGACGCCATCCATGATGCGGTGGTCGGCCGACAGCACGAGCCCCATCTCCTGGCACAGGACGGGTTGCCCATCATCGTCCGGACGAAAAACTCCCTTGATGCTGCCCACGCCGAGGATCATGGCCTGACCCGGATTGATGATGGAGCTCATGTAGGTCACGTTGTGCATGCCGGCGTTTGAAACGGTGATAGCGGGCGTGCCCATGTCTTGGCTGCTCAAGGTGGCGTTGCGAGCGGATGCGGCAACCGCATCCAGTCGCCGTGCCAGTTCGCCGATAGATACGTTGCCTACATCGCGCACGGCGGGGGCCATCAAGCCTTGATCAGTGTTGACCGCGACGCCGACGTCGATCTGGTTGAACGCCACAATGCCCTCGTCGCTCCAGACGCGATTGGCGTCGGGGGTGAGTTGCAGTGCACGGACGACGGCCATCACGATGAAGTGATTCAGCGTCAGGCGCACGGATTGCTGAGCCTGGTTGATCTCTTTGCGCAGGGCAACGAGACGCGACACCTCGGCGTCCAGTGCCAAATAGAAATGCGGCGTGTCTTGTTTGCCTTTGGTCAGTCGACGTGCGATCGTCGACTGCAATGTGGTCGGCGCGATGACGGTATAGCCGCTGTTCACGGTAGCGGTATTGTTGGTGGCCGGTGGGGAGGATGCTTGCGGCGCGGGAACATGATCGTGCACGTCTCGCGCAACGATGCGGCCTTTGGGTCCGCTGCCCTGGATGGGCGCGAGCGATAGCCCGCGCTCTTTTGCCAGTCGGCGCGCCAAGGGTGTCGCGATAATACGTTCGGTCGAGCCATGGTCGTGAGACGCGACCGAGCCTCCGTGCCCAGACGCGGCGACGCTGTCGTGGCGGGATGCCGTGGTGGGTAATGAGTGCGACGGTCTGGATGACTCGGTATCCGACGCTGTTGTCGCGGCGGTGGGTGTCGCCGGCGCGTTGCCGGCTTGCTGATCCGAACTCGTCGAAATCGCTGTGGCGACTGGCGCGTTGCCATCTTCCCAGTAACCGATAACCGTGCCGACGGGGACCATTGTGCCGGTCGGCACGACGATTTCCACCAGCGTGCCGTCCTGTTCGGCCGGAATTTCGTTGGCCACCTTGTCGGTTTCGACGACAAAGACGCCGCTGCCGGGCTTCATCGTCTGGCCAGGTTGCACCATCCAGTCAGCCACCATGCCTTCTGTCATGGTCAGGCCGAGTTTGGGCATTAGCAGTTCATGCCGCACGATTATTGCCCCTTGAAATCGGCAGGCCGTTTTTCGAGAAAGGCCTGGCAGCCTTCGTGTGCGTCGCGCGTATCGAGGACGAGACCGATCATGGCCTGCTCGTGGGCCAGCGCGGCCCCCAGTGGCATTTCCTGGCCTTGGCGCAGGTTGCGCTTGAGCAGCTTGAGGACCAGCGGTGATTTCCCCGCGATCTGATTGGCCAGCGCCATGGCCTCGCTCAGCAAGGACTCGGGGGCCACGGTGCGATTGCACAGACCCAGGTCGACTGCCTCTTGTGCGGTGATCTGATTGCCCGTGAACATCAGTTCTTTGGCGCGGCAGAGCGGAACCTGGCGGATCAGGCGCTGCGAGCCACCCGCGCCCGGAAACAGGCCCAGATTGATTTCAGGAAGACCGAGGCGTGCCTTTTCCGAGACCAGGCGAATGTCTAACGTCAAAATGAGTTCGGTGCCGCCACCCAGGGCCCACCCATTGACGGCCGCGATGGTGGGCTTGTCGCTGTCTTCGAAACGACGAAAAACGCGATGAATGACGTCGGCAAATTCCTGGTAATGGGCAAGCCCTTGGCGACTGTCCAGATCGGCAATATCACCGCCAGCCACAAAGGCCTTTTCCCCGCTGCCGGTGACGACGATGACGCGAATCGTCTCGTCTTTCTCAAGCTGATCCAGGCCTGCTTCTAACGAAAGCAGCGTAGGAATATCAAGCGCGTTCAGGGTTTTTGGGCGATCGATCGTCAATAGCCCGACGGGCCCCTGGCGTTCGACGCGGACTGCGGTGTCGTAGTTCATGGCGTGTCCTTGGATTCAGGAAATCGATTTGCGTACGGCGTCGCATACGCGTTCGGCACTGACGGCATACTGGGCTTCGAGTGCGCGTGCGAACGGCACCGGCATGAAGGGCGCCGCCACGCGTACGATCGGCGCGTCCAGTTCGTCAAAGGCGGTGTCCGCCGCCCAGGCGGCGATTTCGGCGCCGACGCCGAAGGCTTGTACGGCTTCATGCGCAATGACGAGGCGATGCGTGCGTTGCAACGAGGCCAGCACGGTCTGCTGATCCCAGGGTTGCACGCTGCGCAAGTCGATGACTTCGGTTTCGATACCGGTGGTCGCGAGTTGCTCGGCGGCCTGCAGGCAGGTGTGCACCGTTGCGCCATAGGTGACGAGCGTGACATCGCGCCCGGCGCGCGCGATGCGGGCCTGACCGATCGGGATTTGCGCCGAGGTGTCTACATCGCCTTTGCGGCCATACATGGCCTTGTGCTCGATGAAGATCACCGGATCCGGATCCGCAATGGCCGTGCGCAGCAAACCATAGGCATCGCCGGGGTTGCTGGGGCAAACGACTTTCAGGCCGGGGACGTGAGCCAGCCACGCTTCCAGGCACTGCGAATGCTGCGGGCCGGCGTTCAGGCCACCGCCATGCGGTGTGCGCAGCACCATGGGGACACTGGAGCGGCCACCGAACATGAAGCGCGCCTTGGCGGCCTGGTTGACCAGGGCATCCATGGATAGTGTGATGAAATCCATGAACATGATTTCGATCACAGGTTTGACGCCCGTCATTGCGGCGCCGACCGCCAGCGAGGCTAAGCTCGCTTCGGAAATCGGCGTATCGCGCACGCGCAGGGGGCCGAATGTGTCCAAGAGGCCGCGGGTGGCCTTGAAAGAACCCCCGGCTTCGGCGATGTCTTCTCCTAGCAAGATCACCTTCGGGTCGGCGCTCATCGCATCAGACAGGGCCGTGTTGATGGCCTGGGCGTACTTCATCTCAGTCATTGCGGGTCCTTCAGGCGGCGACGGTGTAGACGTCGCGCTGTGCGGCTTCGTAGGTGGGTTCGGTGTCTGCGCGCGCAGCGGAAATCGCCGCTTCGATTTGCGTATCGATCTCGGCGCCAATGCGTTCTATCTCGTCGGCCTTGACACCGTGCTTGCGCAACAGAGCTTCTGTGCGGGTCACCGGATCGTCGGCGCTCAACGATGCGATCTCATCTGCCGCCCGGTATTTTTGGGGATCACCTTCGTAGTGACCCCGCACGCGTTGGGTAATACATTCGAGTACCGCTGGCCCGTCGCCTTGGCGTAGCAGGGCGACGGTGGCGTCGGCCGCCTCGGTTACGGCCTGCACGTCATTGCCGTCGACCTTGGCATAGCGGATCTTGAACGCGGCGGCCAGGTCTTGCAGTGCCGCGGCAAATTGCTTGCTGGTGGGGGAAAACTCCGACCAGCCATTGTTTTCGCAGACCAGTAGCAAGGGCAGCTTCCATAGTGCCGCCATATTCAGCGTTTCGTGCAGTACGCCCTCGGCCATGGCGCCATCACCAAAGAAGGCGACGGCAATGCCACCGGTTTCACGAACCTGGTGGGCAATGGCGCTACCTAGTGCGATGGGAATGCCTGCGCCAACAATGCCATTGGCGCCCAGAATGCCGATATCCATATCGGCCACGTGCATGGAGCCGCCGCGGCCGCCACACACACCGCCGGCTTTGCCCATGACTTCTTTGAAGAAATGTTCCAGCGACAAACCGCGAGCCAGCACATGGCCGTGACCCCGGTGCGTCGTGGCCAGGGTGTCCTGCGAGGAGAGGGCTGCGCACACCCCGGCGGCGATAGCTTCCTGACCCACACTCAGGTGAATGAAGCCGGGCACCTCGCTGTCGGCAAACAGCCGGGTCAGGCTGTTTTCCACCGTGCGTATCGTCTTGATCACGCGATACAGCGACACCAGCTTAGTGGCGTCGGTTTTGGCCGGCATATCCTCGTCTCCGTTGTATTGATTCTGATTGATGAATCGTCAGTCATCTTAGGATCCGTGTTTACTGCTGTCAACGTTCAGAGGATTAAGGAAAACCCTTGGGTGAGGAGATCGCGCCGGGCGAGTGGATGGTCGAGAGGAGGGCGTGCCGAATTCAATAAAAGCGCGAGGGCAGCGTAATAGCAGAGCAACCCAAACGAAGAGCGCCCCAACTCGAGATGAGATGGGGCGCTCTTACCAAGCTTCGCACGCATTGGGTGTCAGAACACTTGGTGAATTCAATGTAGCGCTACGTTTTGGCCATTGCAAGCACTAAATCGTTTCAACATGGGGGCATTTTTACCGCCGGGCCGCCCCAAGGTAAAAAGCGCCCCCTTGGGGGGGGCAGCAAGCCAAAGGCGCAGCGTGGGGGCATTTTACCGCCGGGCCGCCCCAAGGTAAAAAGCGCCCCCTTGGGGGGCAGCAAGCCAAAGGCGCAGCGTGGGGGCATTTTACCGCCGGGCCGCCCCAAGGTAAAAAGCGCCCCCTTGGGGGGCAGCAAGCCAAAGGCGCAGCGTGGGGGCATTTTTACCGCCGGGCCGCCCCAAGGTAAAAAGCGCCCCCTTGGGGGGCAGCAAGCCAAAGGCGCAGCGTGGGGGCAATTCCCCCCCCTTGGGGCTACGCGACCTGTGGAGGCTGTGGTGCTCCGGCAAAAGTTTCCCGCGTGCGGCGTGCTATCGTAACTGTCGATTTTGAAATTTTTCTACGGACTCCCGCTATGCCGCGTATCAACGTTCAACAAGGCGAATTGGCGCACTGGTTACAATTTGTCTCTGAGGGTGGAGAAGCGGGCGCGCCACAAGATCAGATGCCGGCCCATGTGGTCGAGGGCCTGTTGATTTTGCTATGCGTGCAGCGTACCGACGAGGGCAGGCTGATATTGACCGACAAGGGGCGCCTGGCCCTGCGGATGGAGTCGCCCGGCGCACTCCATCTCGGCTAGTTTCGTGGCGAGTCGTTAACCGGCATCTGGCCCGCGCCGCGTCCGAAACGGGTCCTTTCGAGATCCTTTCTACATTTTGCATCGCACTTTGCAATGCTTTGCATTGTTCTTGCTTCACCTAGGGAATCTCCCATGAGATTCGCTTATGGTGGGAGTATCGCGGCCGGCAACTAGTCGGTAAGATGAACTTGCGTGACTGACACGGGTCCAACTTGAAGATGCATGGGATCCCGCTGTTTGTCACGCGTGGATTCACGCGTTTGGATAACCGACTGGGAGGAAGCCATGCAGCATCATGACCAGGAAGTGCTGATCGACGTATCCACAGCGGCCATGGATACCGGCGGATACGGTGTACTGCTGACGGTAACGGCCGAAGGAGGCACCGAAGTTGATGCCGCCTTTTCTTATTTGGGTAGTTGTTCTTCAATGCACGAAGCGCGTGACCGCGCAGAAATCTTCGCCCAGAATTGGGTAGAAGAAAACATCTTCCGCTGACATCGCACTAGGAGGACGTTTCTTGCAGGCCGCGCGCGCCCATGACCTCGACACGACGCCCGTCCGGAAGGCAGGATAAATCCGGGTTATCGTCGCTACTTCGTCATTTGCGGCGCGCGCCACCCGTGCGCCATATTTCGATGGCCACTTCTATTTCTTCCGAGCTTTCCCACACGATTCGGGCCTTGCGCCAGCATTTCAGCGACGTGGTTTTACCCTTGTGGGTAGGGCCAGGTTTTAACGAGCGCATGGCTTTGCCGTATGAGGCGTTGGCCGGAGACACCGGATTACCGTTGCCTGTGCAACGCTATCGCGCGATGGCGTGCGCACGTCAGTTGTATGTCTATGCCACCGCGCCGAAGGCGGAACATGCGAGCCATGCGGATCGTTTGTTTGATGCCCTGGTCCGACATTTTCGTGATGCGCAGCACGGCGGATGGCGCTATAGCATTGATGCCGAGGGCCTGCCGTTGGACGACACGCAGGATCTGTACACGCATGCGTTTGTCGTGTTCGCTTGCGCGGCGTATTTTGAGCGCTCTCGACGAGCCGAGGCGCGTCAGACGATGCTGCAAACGGCACAGCAGATCGAGTTGCATTTTCGGCGTGCGGACGGACGCTATCACGCGGCTATGTCGCCCGACTGGATGCACGCGACGGCAGGGCCGGCACAGAACCCCGTCATGCATTTGACCGAGGCCTACCTAGCGGCGTCCCGCGTCGCGGAGCCGGCCTGGTTTGCGCATATCCTGCGCAATATGGCGCAAGGTGTAGCCGAGACCTTTTTGCATGCGCCGACCCTGTGTATCACCGAAGCACCGGTGGCCCGCACTGATCTCGTCATCGAACCGGGGCATCAGTTTGAATGGTTTGTCCTGCTCAATAGTGCGCCAGCGGTGTTTTCGGATCTGGAGTTGGCGCTGGCCCTGCCGCGCGGTTGTGCCTGGGCGCGCGAGCACGGGGTCGCCAGCGAGACGGCGGGCGTCTGTGCGGCTTTGCACGAGGATGGCCGGATGAGCGACGCCACGCAACGTATTTGGGCGCAGGCCGAATACGCGCGTTACCTGGCGGCGTCGGGCGACTTGTCGGCGCTGTTGCAGCAGTTGCGACAGTTTCATGATCGGTTTCTGCACCCGAGGGGCTGGCGCGAATGCCTGAACGCCAAGGGGGAATTGGCGCGTGTGGACATGCCTTCGACGACGCCTTACCACTTGGCAACATGTTACGCCGCGTTGCCGGCGACGTGACGCTTCGCAGACTAAATTTGCTTACGGACGGCGCAGCGTGGGGGCATTTTTACCGCCGGGCCGCCCCAAGGTAAAAAGCGCCCCCTTGGGGGGCAGCAAGCCGAAGGCGCAGCGTGGGGGCATTTTTACCCTTAAGGCCGAACGTGCGGCTGAACCTCGTCCCAACAATTAGTTATCTAGATTACAATTTGCTAATTGTTGACGAGAGGATTGCCATGAGCATCATGTGTCCAGCGTGCCAGGCGATTATGCCGGGCTTGACCGGAATTGAGCCGCATGCAGAGCTGGGGCATCAGGGCTTTATTCATCCCAATCAACGCGGTCGCGAGGGCTGCAGAGAAGATCATTTCCGTTGCCTGGCATGTGGCTCCAAGTGGCTGCGCGAGACGGACAAATGGGGAACGGATTTAGGATTCAAGCTGGCGCCGTAAGTTGGCGCCGCCTAAGGCCGCGAATCAATCGCTTCAAGTGCGTGAAGTAGGTGGCTCGGTTTTCGCCGGAAAACACCAATATTTGAGGATGACCACCAGCAATACGGTCAGCGATATCCAGGATGCCCAGTGCCATAGGCCGGTGCCCAGCAGGGCTGCCAGCAATCCAAAAACGCTGAGCACGCCCAGCACAATCGGTGCACCCCAGACGAACCAAAAACGGTGACGTGAACTCATGCGGGGCTCTGTTGCGGCGTGGCTTGTTGATGTCGCCGTATGAGCTCCGCGATGCGGGCATCTGTGGCTTTGCGGCGTGCGATCCACAGATAGAGGCCACTGCCTAGTACGACGATGGTGATCAGGTCGAGCAACGTCCACAGGATTTTCAGGGGCAGGCCACCATAGTCCCCAAAGTGCAAGGGGCGAGAGACTTCCAGGGCCGTCAGGTACCAGGGCATACGGGCCACGGCGCTGAGTTCGCCGGTGACGCCGTCGACGAGCACGGGGGTATTGAGCTTGGAGGTCAAAGGCGTATCGCCTTTGAGCCACACCAGATAGTGGTGCGGGCTGCCGTAGGCGTTACCCGGGTAGGCAATGAACGATACTTCGCGTCCGGGCAGAGCCTTGATGGCCGTATCCGCGGCGCCCTGGAGGGATGCCAGATCCGTTGGCACGCTGCGGCCTTGGTAGGGGGCCAGAATGCGGGGTAGCTCCGTGCTCTGCCAGAGCCGGAACATCGGTGTCGACAGTTCGTTGATCACGCCCGTCAGGCCCACCACAAGGGCCCAGACCAGGGTGACGACACCCAGGAGATTATGCAGATCCAGCCATTTCAGGCGGGTCGAGCGTGTTGCGCGCACGGTGCCGAAGTCCAGCTTTTTCATGAACGGGCCATACAGAACGACGCCCGAGACGATGGCCACGACAAACAACAGCCCCATGAATCCCAGGAAGAGCTCGCCAGGCAGGCCGGCGAACAGATCGACGTGCAGGGCGAGCATGATACCCATGAACGAGAACCGGTCTTCGGAATAGGGTGGCGCATCGTGCAGGACTTCGGCGGTACGCATGTCGACGCGTACGGCATGGCCTTTTTCGACGGCAGTGCCGAATTCGGGCACAAAGCCCACATAGGCTTGGGGCTCGTGGTCGTCCAGGTAGACGTAGTCCACGTACTCGTTGGGATATAGGGCTTTGCCGGCCGCGACAATCTGGTCCAGGCTAGCGGAGGGCGTGCCTTCGGGCAGTTCGGCGATCGGTTTGCCTTCGTCGAACAGATGCTCGATTTCGTGATGAAAAATCAGGGGCAACCCGGTCAGACAGATGATCAGCAGGAACAGGGTGCAGACCAGGCTGGTCCATTTATGGACGAGATACCAGGTTTTGATGGTGGCGGCGGCAGTCATGATGGATGTCGTCGTGCAGGTTGGGTCGAGTCCCACACGATATCATGAATAATACTGATTCTTATCAGTATCCGCCTTGTTGTCGTGAAGTTGTGGACGGTGGCGCCAGCGGAATCGGAATCGCCAGCGTTGTGTTGGCATTGCCGGCGGGGTGAGGCGAGGTGGCCGGGACGGATGGCGCGACGCGGTTGGCCGACGGGGCCGGCGTTACGGGAGAGGGGGCGGTGATGGGCGCCGCGGCGGGTTGATCCGCTTGGCCGATCGGCGAGGCGGGCCGAACGTTGGACGGCAGAACGCCGCTGGGGGCATTGGGCTGCCGCACCTGCGTGGGCGAACCGTCACTGGGGCGCATGTTTTCGAGGAAGTCGGTCAGCTCGTCGCCCGTGGGGAGATCCAGCGAGGCGATCGCACGGCCGGGGGGAAATTCCGAGAAATAGTATTCACCGTTGTGTACGAGCAACCCGTCGGGATGCGGCCGTTGTGGCTGCTCGGGGATGTCCTTCAGGACGGGCCGCATGTAGTCCAGCCAGGTGGAGAGCGCCAGGCCGCTGCCAAATGCGTTGCTGCCGAGAGATTTGGGTTGGTCGAAACCCATCCAGACGGTGGTGGCCAATGTCGGGGTGTAGCCCGCGAACCAGACATCGATGGCGTCGTTGGTCGTACCGGTTTTGCCCCGGATGTCATCGCGCTTGAGCTCCCGTTTGGCGCGGGCCCCCGTGCCACGGCTGGCGACGTCCAGCAGCATGTCGTCTGTCACCCAGGCGGTGCGCGGGTCGATGGCCCGGGCGGCCTCGTCGCCCGCGATGACCGGCTGAGCTTGCATCAGCACGTTACCCGAGCGGTCGGTGACGCGGTCGATCAGATAGGGGGGCACCCGGTAGCCGCCATTGGCAAAGACGGTGTATGCGCTGGCGAGTTGCAGCGGCGTCGCGCCACCAGCACCCAGGGCCATGGGTAGCACGGCGGGCCAGCGGTCTTTCTGAAAACCAAAGCGTGTCAGATAGTCCTGGGCGTACTGCGGTGTGACAGCTTGCAGGATGCGGATGGACACCATGTTTTTAGAGCGGTACAGGCCTTGTCGCAGCGTCTGCATGGTCTCGTACTTGTTGTTGTCGTTCTTCGGGGTCCAAGGGCGAGATCCGGTTTGCTCAACCGTCAGCACAAAGGGCTGATCCGATATTTGCGTGGCCGGTGTCATGCCGCGCTCCAGCGCGGAGGCGTAGATGAACGGCTTGATCGTCGAGCCGGGTTGGCGCCAGGCTTGCGTGGCACGGTTGAACGAGCCGCTGTAAAAATCAAAGCCGCCGATGACGGCACGCATGGCGCCGTCTTTGGGCGACAGGGAGACCAGCGCGGCCTGCACGGTCGGCAGATTCAGGATTTCCCAGTAGTCGCCGTTTTTATGCAGGCGCACGACAGATCCACGCTGGATACGCAGGGTGTCACTGGCTTTCGGACTCAATGCTCGCGCCACGATGGCGAGGGCTTTTTTGTCGGAGACGGTGACGATCTCGCTGGCGCTGCGCGCGACTTTGACTTCGGTCGGGCTGGCCGAGAGCACGATGCCTGTCAACAGGTCGCTGCTGTCGGGCGTCTCCTCCTGGACGGTGTCGAGGATTTCCTCGAAGGCCTGCGTGTCTTGTTCGATGTCGGGAGGCAGGTTGATCAGGTCTTCCGGCCCGAGATAGGCGGTGCGGCGGGTATAGTCCAGCACGCCACTGCGCACGGCCTGGTAGGCGGCCTCCTGGTCTTTCGAGTTGATCGTGGTGTAGACGTCGATGCCGCGCGTGTAGGTGTCATCCTGGAACAGGCCGTACAGGATTTGGCGCGCCAGTTCCGCGGGGTACTCGCCGTGTACAGGAAAACCGTCGCTTTGCATGCCTTCGGTGCCGCGAATCTGCAGCGGTTGTTCGCGCGCGGCCTGGGCTTGCTCGGGGGTGAGAAATCCCAGCGCCTCCATACGGCCCAAGACATAGTGCTGGCGGACGACGGCGCGATCCAGATTGGTGATGGGGTTCGAGCGCGAGGGAGCCTTGGGGACGCCGGCCAACAGCGCAGCCTCGGCGGCGGTGACCTCGGCCAGGGGCTTACCCAGATACGTACGCGCGGCGGCCTCGAAACCATAGCTGCGATGACCCAGATAAATCTGGTTCATGTAGAGCTCCAATATCTGGTCCTTGGTGAGTTCGGCTTCGATCTTGAAGGTCAGCAGCAGCTCGTAGAACTTGCGTAAATACGTTTTATCGGACGACAGGTAGAAATTGCGCGCGAGCTGCATGGTGATCGTGCTGGCGCCCTGAGATTTCGAGCGATTGATCACGTTGGTCACTGCGGCGCGTGCCACGCCCATCCAGTCAATCCCGCCATGCTCATAAAATTCATCGTCTTCGGCGGCCAGCATGGCCTGTTTCATGACGAGCGGAATGTCTTCAAAGCGCACCACATTGCGGTGTTCCTGGCCGAACTCGCCGATCAGCACGCGATCTGCCGTATAAACGCGCAGCGGCACACTGGGCCGGTAGTCGGTCATGGCGTGCAGGGCAGGCAGGTTGGGCCAGGTCAGTGCGACGGCCAGGCCAATAAGCACAGCGCCGCACACGGCCAGACCGGCCAGGCCGATAGCCAACTGGGCCACAATGCGCTTGCGCAAAAACTGTTTGATGCTCGGGCGGAGGGCGGAGGAACGCGATTTTTCAGGGGTATTCATTGCTGCTGATTCTAGGCCAGAACCAGATAGACACTCTCTTTGCCCATTAGGTTTCCGTAACCAAACATGGCAAAGGGTGTCCCATCATCCCAATGGCGGGTCTGTCGGCTGTCTTGACGGGGGATCGTCCCCCATTTTGGGAGACGTGGCGCATCAGGCTCAGGGCTTTAAATGGGAGACGAAAAACGCTTCCATGGCTTCATAGAACTCGAACTTGTTTTCATCGTTGTGAAAACCGTGCCCCTCGTTGTCTTTGACCAAGTATTGGACCTCGACGCCGCGCGCTTGTAGCGCCTGCACCACTTGGTCGCTTTCTGCTTTGTTGACGCGCGGGTCTTGTGCGCCCTGGGCAATCAAGAGGGGCGTGCGGATGCGGTCGACGTGCAGGGCAGGCGAGGTCGCCGCGAGGCGATCGTGGTCGTGCTCGGGATGACCCACCATGTCGTACATTTTGGCCAGCAAGGGCTTCCAATAGGGCGGAATGGTGTTCATAAAGGTGAACAGATTCGATACGCCCACGTAATCGACCGCCGCGGCATACAGATCCGGGGTGAAGGTAATGCCCGCGAGTGTGGCGTAACCCCCGTAACTGCCCCCGTAGATCCCGATGCGGGCCGGGTCGGCAATGCCTTGCTCGATGAGCCAGCGTACCCCATCGGTGATATCGTCCTGCATGGCCAGCCCCCATTGGCCGAAGCTGGCCTCCCAGAACGCCCTGCCATAGCCGGTGGATCCGCGGAAGTTCATCTGCAGGACGCAGAAGCCACGGTTGGCCAGGAACTGGATTTCCGGGTTATAGCCCCAGCCATCGCGCGCCCACGGGCCACCGTGCGGATTAATGATGCACGGCAAGCCGCGTGGGTCGCGGCCAGCGGGCAGTGTCAGATAGCCATGGATCTCGAGACCATCACGACTGGTGTAAGACACGGGCTGCACCGGCGACATGTCCGTCTCTGGGATAGCCGGGTTGATATCGGCCAGCTTGTGCAGCGTGCCGGAGTCGGACTGGAATAGGTATCGGGAGCCGGGCGTACGGTCGTTGTAGGCGGCCACAATGAATGTGTCTTCGTTGCGGTTCAGGCCCTGAATGGCCAGGTCGTAACCGGGAAGCAGGTTCTCGAGTTGCTGATACAGCGCCTCGGTCTGCGCATCAAAATAATGGCGGCGCGGCTTGTCAGTCTGGTAGGCGGCCTCCGTCAGGACACGACGTTTGCGGGAATAGCCGGCAGCGTCAAGATCGACTTCGTCTGTGGCAAATACCAGTTCTTCGTGGTCGGGCGAGGCGGGGTCAATGACGACCAACGCCAGCTTGTCGCGGCCACGATTGCTCAGCGCGTAGAACTTGCGATCATCAAAGGTAAAAAACGCCGGACTGACGGTGGTGCGGTAGTCGGTGGTGATCAAGGCCTGGAACGGCGCGGCCTCGTCGTCGCGATAGAGCAGGGTGGTGTCCAGCCCATCGCTGGTAATCGCGGCGCGAACCTGACCCGCGTGGTCGGTCTGCCAGCCCACGACATTGCCCGGGTTTTGCGCGACCAGCACGGCCGTGCCGGTGTGGACATTGACGCGATAGACATCAAAGACCTGGGGGTCACGCTGGTTATGGCTGATCAGGACGTGATCGGGATCATCCGGCAGATCGTCCTCGATACCCGCGCGCACGCTGTCATACGGCGTCAAGTCGTGGGCCACGCCGGTATGGGCGTTCACGGCCAGGACGTGGAAATTTTCGTCACCACCGAAATCTTTCTGGTACAGCACAATATCGTTGCCTTTCCAGAAAAAATTGCTGATATCGCGTGCCGTTTCGTTCGTCAGCCTGCGCGCCTCGCCCACGGGCAGGGCGTTTTGCAACGCTTGCACGTAGATGTTCATCCGGGCGGGCTGATCATCCAGCGCGGCAGGCTGCATGAATCCGAGCGTCTTGCCGTCGTCGGCAAGGCGGAAATAGCCGCGCTCAGGATTACGGAAGAAATCTTTTAACGGGTATTGTTGCGGCAGGTGCGTGGCGGCGGTACGGTGAGGCAAAGCAAATCTCCTGGGTCGGGTGAGGCCGACGGTTGACCTATTGATCATGCCATAGGCGAGGGGGCCGAGTCGAACGCGTCTCGCCGGGGACAGATCGCCGCCCGTCACGACCAGAAATGCGACAACTGGCGGCGAGGGCAAAGATTGCGGGATAATCGCAGCCACGTTATGGGAGTCAACATGATCAAAGCGGTAGGAGCGGCATTGGCCGTCGCAGGCCTGGCGGCCTGCTCGACTGGGATTTCTTCAGGTGGCAATACGCCGACAGCCAGTTTGACAGTGCAGTCCAGTTATCGAGCCACCTACGAGGCGGCGACGGCCCAGGCCGAGCGTTGCCTGCGTGGCGAGGGCGCGTACAAGGTACATGGCACAGTGGACGATGCCGCGCGCACCGCCCTCGTGCGGGTTGAGGCGCCGTTTACGGGGGACGACGTAGCACGCGTGACCATCACGGGCCAGGGTGAGCGTCAGTCGCAAGTCGACATCGTGATGTGGGGCCGCGGCATCTGGAACGAAAACGCCGTTCGCGCCATGCGCGCGGCCGTGATTTACGAAGTGCCGTCGTGCACCACCTACATGCCCACAGAGGTTCCCAAACCCAAAAAATAGCTCAATCGCCGCCGGGGCGGCGCTTGAAAATCTTGAACGAACCCGAAGCCTTGGCAACTAGCTCGCCCTTGACGTTGCGGATTTCACCCTCACAGAACGCAATCGATGCGCCCATGCGCAGGCAGCGGGCCTCGATCGTCAAATCGCTGTTTCCGGGGGAAATAAAGCTGGTGGTCATGTCGATGGTCGCCATGCCGGTCTGGAGGTCATTGCCGCGCGCGGCGGCACTGAGCGTGAAATCCAGCACGCTCATCAGCGTGCCACCGTGCACATCGCCACGGCTATTGGTCAGATCCTCGCGCCAGGGCAAGCGCGTGCGTGCATGGCCCGGACCAATGCTTTCGGGAATCACGCCCATCAAGTGCATCAAAGGGATGGTCAGGCCAAAATAGTCGGTCTGGGCAGGTGTCGTCATGAGATCAGGCTAATCTGAAAAGCGTCGAAAAATTTAACGCGAGAGCGCGTCATAATATTCTTTTTTGCCCACAGCTTCCCGTATCGTACTTGTCATGTCCTCGTTTTCGCGCAAGATCGTACATGTCGACATGGATGCGTTTTACGCATCCGTCGAGCAGCGCGACAATCCTTCGCTACGCGGACTGCCCGTCGTCGTCGCTTGGGAAGGGTCCCGCTCTGTCGTCTGCGCCGCCTCATACGAGGCGCGGCGCTTCGGCGTCTATTCCGCCATGTCCGTCGCGCGCGCGCAGCGCCTTTGCCCCGACGCGATCTACGTGCCCCCCGATTTCAACCGCTATCGCGAGGTCTCGCGCCAAGTCCGGCACGTCTTTGCGCGCCACACCGACCTGATCGAGCCCCTATCGCTGGACGAAGCCTACCTGGACGTCACCCTCAACAAAACCGGCCTTGCCTCGGCAACCGCAGTCGCGCAGGCCATACGCAGTGAAATCCTCGAGGAAACTCGCCTCACCGCCTCGGCTGGCGTCGCACCCAACAAATTCCTGGCCAAAATCGCCTCCGACTGGAACAAGCCCAACGGCCTGTTCGTCATCAAACCCTCACAAATCCTGGCCTTCCTGCAGCCCTTGCCTGTGCGCAAAGTCCCCGGCGTAGGCAAAGTCATGCAAGGCAAACTCGATGCCCTCGGTATCCACACCGTCGGCGACCTGTCACGCCATAGCGCCGCAGAACTCGAACACCACTTCGGCCGCTACGGCATACGGCTGCACGAACTGTCACAAGGCATCGACAACCGCGAAGTCCAGCCCGACGCGCCCCTGCAACAAATATCCGCCGAAACCACTCTGTCCGTAGACCAGCCCCTGCAAGCCCTGGACGATATCCTCGGACGCCTCGCCATCAAAATCTGGGACCAGGGCATAAAAAAGGGCGCCATCGGCCGCACCGTCGTCCTCAAACTCAAAACCGACCGCTTTCGCATCCTCACGCGCACCCTGACGCTGGCCCGTGCACCCGCCAGTGCCCAGGACCTTACCCTCGTTGCCCAGCAACTCTGCGCACGCGTGGACCTGCCCGCCAGCACCCGATACCGCCTGGCCGGCATCGGGATGAGCAACTTCGAAGACCCTGCCACACAAGCCCGCCAGCCCGACCTGGGCCTATTCGACGACGAGCCCGACACTAACCATTAAGACGTTGCTTCACCTGTCGCGACACCTCGGACATATCCGCCTTGCCCGCCAGCGCCGGCTTCAAAATCGCCATCACCTTGCCCATCGCAGCACCACCGCTCAGACCCAGCGCGGCCACCTCAGCCAACGCAGCATTCACCGCCGCATCTATCTCCTCGGGGGACGCCGGCTGCGGCAAGAACTCCCGCAACACATCCAACTCAGCCGTCTCCTGAGCCGCCGTTTCCAGACGACCCGCCTGCTCAAAAGCCGCAATCGATTCGCGACGCTGCTTAACCTGCTTCTCAATGATCGCCGTCACTTCCTCATCACTCAACTCCCGGCGATCATCAACCTCTTTCTGCTTAACCGCCGCCAGCAAAAACCGCAGCGTCGACAACCGCTCCGTTTCCCGCGCACGCATAGCATCCTTAACTGCGTCGGACAACCGACCCCTGAGCGAAGCACTGCTCATAGCTGACACCCTTAAAAGAAGAAAAATGCACCTGGTACACCCAGCACCAAGCACACCAAACAAGAACAATTCCCCAGTTTAATCCCACAAGTACACCCAAGCAGTCCACCCGTGACAGTTTCAACAATGACCACAGTCTTTACACGACCACAGTTTCAACAGCAGCAGTTTCGCCACGACATCGGCCGTACCAACAGCATCAGCTTCACCATGACATTAGGCCCATCAAAACACCAGTTTGACCACGACATCAGCCCTCAACGACGGCAGTTTCCTCAATGTGCGTGTTTGGTTCGTGTCGCTGTGTGGTGATGCCGGCCTGTTGAGCGCCGATTCAGTCTCGCGCAGCGAGACCGAGGCCTCTGATCACGGGCCGAGTCGGCGCGATCTGGCCGGCATCACCACACAGCGACACGAACCAAACATCCAGAGAAAGCCCTTCCTACGAAGACCCCGCGGCATCCACAACGCATAAATATGTATAATAAATACATCTTAAAGAATCCCCGTAAGTAAAAAAGCAACCCGAAGGAACCGTCAAAATGCTGAGCCAGGAAGTTCGCGATTTAGTCAAAGCCACAGCACCCGTACTGAAGGTGCATGGTGAAACACTCACCTGTCACTTTTACGCCCGTATGTTCCGCCACAATCCGGAACTCAAACAGGTCTTTAATCAAGGACACCAAGACGGGGGGCAACAACAGCAAGCCTTGGCCGCCGCCGTCGCCGCCTACGCCGAACACATCGACGACCCCTCCGTACTGATGCCCGTCATCACTCGCATCGTCCACAAACACGTCAGCCTTGGCATTCGCCCCGAACACTACGCGATCGTCGGCAAGCACCTGCTGGCCTCCATCCGCGAAGTCCTCGGCGAAGAAGCCGCCACCGACGAACTCATCGCCGCCTGGGCCGCCGCCTATGGCCAGCTCGCTGATCTGCTTATCGCCGAAGAAGCCAAACTCTACGCACAGGCCGTACGCAAAGAAGGCGGCTGGACCGGCTGGCGCGGATTCCGCGTCGACAAAAAAATCCCCGAAAGCGCAGAAATCACGTCCTTCTACCTCGTTCCCGCCGACGGCGGCCCCGTGCCCGACTACCTGCCGGGACAATACATTTCGCTACGCGTCTTCGTCCCCCAACTCGGCATCATGCAGCCGCGCCAATACAGCCTGTCCGACGCCCCGGGCCAAGGTCGCTTGCGCATCTCCGTCAAACGCGAAAGCGGCGTTAACGGCTCGCCCGCGGGCAGCGTATCCAATGTCCTGCACGCCAACTTAAACGAAGGCGACGTCCTCGACCTTGCTCCCCCGCAAGGCGAATTCACCCTCAATGCAGACGGTACTGCGCCGGTCGTCCTGCTCAGTGGCGGCGTTGGCCTGACTCCCATGGTCTCCATGCTGAACCACCTCGTCGCCCGCGACGACGGTCGCCAGATTCGCTTCGTGCATGCATGCCGCGATCGTTCCGTGCATGCCATGAAATCGCACGTCAACGACATCGTTCAATCGCGTCCTAACGTCCGCAAAGTCGTCTACTACGAAACGGTCGCCTCTGACGATCAACCTGGCCAGGACTACGACTACGCCGGCCGGATGGATCTCCAAGCCATTCGTGACATTGCCGTCTTGCCCGATGCCGATTACTACATGTGCGGTCCCTTGCCCTTCATGAGTGCGCAGCGTCAGGCATTGACCGCATTGGGCGTCGCCCCGGAACGCATCCATGCCGAGTTGTTTGGCACCGGCGGACCCGGTGCATAAGGCGTTATAGTGCAACGCCATGCAACTCACTAAATACACAGACTTTGGCCTGCGCGTCTTGATGTACCTGACGCAGAGCGATGGTCGCTCGACACCCGTGACGGTCCCCGAGATCGCCGAGCGGTTTGAGGTGTCGCGCAACCATCTGGTCAAGGTCGTGCATTTTCTGAGTCAGCAGGGTTGGATTGCGACCACCCGCGGCAAAGGCGGGGGCCTGCGGCTGGCGCGCGCGCCAGCCGCCTATCGTCTGGGGGATCTGGTGTACGCGCTGGAAAACCAGCACACCCTGGTCAATTGCGGGGAACCCGTCTGCGCGCTGCAAGGGCTTTGCTTGCTCTCCGGCGTACTGGCCAACAGCCTGCAGTCGTTTTACGACGAACTCAATCGCCATACGTTGGCCGATCTGGTGCTTGCTCCCACTGGGCAGGCCATCATACGGCTGCAGCGCATCGCGTAGAGCGGTATGTGGCACTAACGACCACCCAAAACGATCACACTAAACCTTAGGTTATGGCCACCCGCCAGATTGGCATTTGCCCTGACGACCGTCACGTTTCAGAATGAAGGCTGGTTCTGATATTTAGGGTTTACCATGAAGGTATGCGTCATTGGCGCCGGCGTGATCGGTGTGACGTCGGCCTATTTTCTGGCTCGGCAGGGACACGAGGTCGTCTTGATCGATAGCCGGGCGCGTCCGGCAACGGTGTCCAGTTACGCCAATGGCGGGCAACTGAGCTATAGCTACGTCGCGCCGCTGGCCGGCCCGGGCGTCTTGCCCAGCGTGCCGGGCTGGCTGTTGCGGGCCGACTCGCCACTGCGCTTTCAGCCTCGCCTGGATCCTCATCAATGGCAATGGTGCCTGCAATTTGCGCTGGCATGCCGCGCCTCGGTCGCCAAGGCCTCCACTGCCCAGTTGCAGTCCTTGTCGTACCTGAGCCGCGACGTATTGAATCGCCTGCTCGAAGAAGAAAACATCGATTTTGGCCATGTGCGCAATGGCAAACTCATTGCGTATCGCAGCCCTGAGTTACTTGAGAAAGCACGACGTCTGGTGGCCTATCAGGCTGCCCTGGGGGCAGAGCAACGCGTCCTGGACGCCGCAGAAACTCTTGCCCTGGAGCCCGCGTTGGCGGGACTGGGTCGCAATCTGGCCGGTGCTGTCTATACCCCCAGTGAAGAGGCGGGCGATTGTCGCCAGTTCACCGAAAGCCTGTTCCGGCGACTGCAGGAGTCGGAGGGTGTGCAATGCCGGATGGCCAGTCCCGTGCGGCGCTTGCGACGCGAGGGCCGCAAGATCGTGGCCGTAGAAACGGCCAATGGCGATATCCCTGTGGATGCGGTCGTACTGGCTGCGGGGATGGCATCGCGCAATTTGATCAAGCCTCTGGGACGAGACCTGCCCCTGTATCCGCTAAAAGGCTACAGCCTGAGCGTGCCCCTGGCCGATGGTGATGAGACGGCCCCCGCAATCAGCGTGACGGATTACGAGCGACGCATTGTGTATGCGCGTATCGGACGGATCCTGCGTATCGCCGCCATGGTGGATATCGGCAGCCCGAACGCCGATATCGATCCCGCCCGCATCGCGTTGCTCAAGCAGCAGGTGCGCGAGGCTTTCCCACGCCTGGATCTGGGGCAGGCCGTGCCATGGGCCGGATTGCGCCCGGCGACGCCGACGGGCAAACCTCTGATTGGCGAGAGCCGCGTCGCGGACAACTTGTGGTTGAACGTGGGGCAGGGTGCCTTGGGCTTTACCCTGGCCTGCGGCAGCGCCGCCTTGCTGACGGCCCAGATGTCGGGCCTGGAACTGCCTATCGATGCGACGCCGTTTCGGCCTTAAAGCGTGATCGGTGCGCGACGGGTGCGGAGTAAGCACTCGGGCCGCCGATTTAATGAAAATCCCGACTGCGCGCGGCCAGCCCACCCAACAAGGGCGAGAGGTCTACCAACCGTTGCGCGATCAGGTGGCGTATTCCTTCGATGTTTTGCCAAGTGCCGTATACCCCTAGCAGGGTCGCTCCGAGCAATTCCCGGCGTTGACGTTCCATGAGCTCGCTGCGGACGACGACATTAACGGACCCGGTTTCGTCTTCCAACGTGATGAACACGGTGCCTTTGGCGGTTTGCGGGCGTTGTCGCATGGTGACGAGTCCGCAGGCACGTGCCAGGCGTCGGTCCGGATAACGATTGAGCACCTCCGCAGGCTGAAATCGCATCGTTTGCAGACGAGGTCGCAATAACGCAACGGGATGGCTGCGCAAGGTCAAGCGCAAGCTGCGGTAATCCTCAATAATCGATTCGCCTTCGGTAGGGGCGGACAAAGTGGGTGATTCGGGATCAGCAGGATCCGCATGGCGCAGCAGATCCCGACTGGCCACGCTGGCGCTGGCCTCCCATCTGGCGAGTCTGCGATGGCCCGCGAGGCGATGCAACGCATCGGCGGCCGCCAGGGCGTCGAGTTCATGGCGATTGAGTTCAGCGCGACGGGCCAGGTCCCGGGTGTGCGTGAAAGGATGTGTCGCGCGAGCCTGTTCGATACGTAGTGCGGCGGCTTCTGATAGGCCCTGGATCTGGTTCAGACCCAGGCGTACAGCGGGGCGAGGACAGGCCGGTAGCGTCTCGAGCGAGGCTTCCCAGTGGCTGACCGTGACATCAGTGGGCAGCACGTGCACCCCATGGCGGCGCGCATCCTGGATTAACTGCGCAGGGGCATAAAAACCCATAGGCTGGGAGTTCAGCAAAGCCGCCAGAAAAGCCTCGGGCTCGTGGTATTTCAGCCAGGCGCTGTCATAAGCAAGCAGCGCGAAACTGGCGGCGTGGCTTTCGGGAAAACCATATTCTCCGAAACCTTCGATCTGACGAATGATGGCCGTGGCGAATGCCTCGGTGTAGCCATTTTTCAGCAGACCCGTGACGAGTTTTTCATTGAACTTGTCGATACCGCCCTTGCGTTTCCAGGAGGCCATGGAGCGCCGCAACTGATCGGCCTCGCCAGCGGTAAAGTCGGCCGCGACCATCGCGATCTGCATGACCTGTTCCTGAAAAATAGGTACGCCCTTCGTGCGCTTCAATACCCCGCGCACGGCCTCGCTGGGATAGGTTTCAGCCTCTTTTTTTTGGCGCCGCCTGAGATACGGATGCACCATGCCACCCTGAATCGGGCCGGGCCGCACAATGGCGACCTGTACCACCAGATCATAGTATTCGCGTGGCCTGAGTCGCGGCAACATGCTCATTTGTGCGCGCGATTCGATCTGAAAAACGCCGATGGTATCGGCCGCGCAAATCATGTCATAAGTGGCGGGGTCTTCTTTAGGGATGTCGAGCAAAGACCAGGGCTGCCTTCGGCGCTGACTGACAAAATCCAGCGCACGACGCAAGACGGATAGCATGCCAAGCGCCAATACATCGACTTTTAAAAGGCCCAGCGTATCGAGATCGTCCTTGTCCCATTGCACGACACTGCGATCTGGCATCGCGGCATTCTCGATGGGGACCAGACGAGCCAGATTGCCGCGTGAAATCACAAAGCCACCAGGGTGTTGGGAAAGGTGGCGAGGAAAGTTGATCAAGGTTTCGGCGAGGATGGCCCAGTGCCGTGCGACGGTTGACTCGGGATCCAGGCCGCAGGCGCCCAAGGTGCGCAACATGGTTTTTTTTCCATCCCACCATTGATGCGCGCGGGCCACGGCATCGATGATGCTTTGATCGATGCCCAATGCGCGGCCGGTGTCGCGCAGGACGCTGCGGGGTCGATAAGAGATGACGACGCCCGTCAGGGCGGCGCGGCGGCGTCCGTATTTACGGTAGATGTACTGGATGACTTCTTCACGGCGTTGATGTTCGAAATCGACATCAATGTCCGGAGGCTCGTTGCGTTCTTTGCTGATAAAGCGCTCGAACAAGGACTGGCTGCGTTGCGGGTCGACGGCGGTAATGCCCAGGCAATAGCACACGACGGAATTGGCGGCCGATCCGCGTCCCTGACACAGGATGTTTTCACGGCGCGCATATTGCACGATGTCGTAGACGGTCAGGAAATAAGCTTCGTATTCCAGCTCGGCGATCAGTGCGAGTTCTTTTTCGATTTGTTGATGAATCGCCGGTGGAATACCGTCGCGAAAGCGATGCGCCGCGCCAGCATAAACCTCGCGCCGCAGATAGGTGGTGGGGGTTTCGCCGGCCGGGATGATTTCGTCGGGGTATTCGTAGCGCAGAGTGCGTAGTGAAAAAGAACAGCGCTGTGCGATGGCCAGGGTTTGCGCCAGCGCCTCGGGGGGATAGAGCGACGCAAGGCGCAAGCGACTGCGCAGATGTTGCTCGGCATTGACCTGCAGGTCGTAGCCGCATTGCGAGACGGCGCGTTTGCTGCGGATGGCCGTCAGCGTATCGTGCAGCGGTTTGCGCGAACGTCGATGCATCTGCACATGACCCAGCGCGGTGACGGGCAGTCCCGTGAGTTGTGCCGCCTGTTGTACGGCAGTGCGGTGCAGGTCATCGCGAGCATGATGCAGTAGGGTCAGCCCGATCCAGGCGCGGCCCGGAAAAGTCCGCGCCAGCCAATGAGCGTGTTCCGCGAGCGTCGTAGCGGACATCCCATGAGGAGGAGCCAGGATTGCCAGGCAATCGGGCAGGTTGCGTAGATGTGCATAAGTCGGATCGGGAGTGGTGATGTCATCGAGATACAGCCGGTAATCGCCCTTTGGGGCGCGTGAGCGGCCTAGCGTAATCAGCTCGGATAAATTGCCGTAGCCTTCGCGGGTTTGGGCCAGGAGTACGAGCGACAGGGGCGGAGCATCGGCAGAGGATGGCGCTGTGTGTAAACACAGCGTGCTGCCGACGATGAGCGGGAGCTTTTGTTTTTCGGCTTCGGCGAGTGCTCGCACGACGCCCGCCAGCGAACACTCATCGGTGATGGCGATCGCCGCATAACCGAGTTGCGCGGCCTGTACGACGAGCTCTTCGGGATGCGAGGCGCCTTGTAGAAACGAAAAATTCGACAGGCATTGCAGCTCTGCATAGGCGGGCAAGCCAGGCAGGGATGCGGGCCGTGTCATGGCGGTGAGCGGGATATCAGGCATAGCGTCCGTGCAAAAACCAACGGGCGTGTTCGGTATCGCGTTCGCGATAGATCCAGTAGCGGGCGGCTGCCGCGTCCTCGGCGACAAAGTAGTCGCGCACCGTCAGCGCGGCATCCCACCATCCGCTTTCGATGCGTTCGGGGCCGCGTATCAGGCGCAGGGGCTGGCCTGCATAGACGGGACGATGCTGCTGGACTTGCAGCGGAACGGGGGGATCCAGCAACCAAAAGGGGCGATCCATCAGCGTGAACGGGTCATGATGGCTGAGATCGCGGGGGGGCCGGGACGGGACGTCCTGCGCAGCGCCCCAGTGGTTGGCTACCTCGGGGCGGTGATCGGCGATGGGTTGGGCTTGCAAGACGCGTTCGCGCCCCAGGCGGGCGCTAAGCAGATCCAGCAAGCGGGCGTGCTCGGTGGGCGAGCCACCTGGCTCGGGAAACAGGCTGGTGCTGGCCGCAGGCTGTTCGACGGTGTCGTCGACGTGCAGGGCCAGTGCAATCGCGGGGGCCTCGAGCGGCAGGCGGCCGAGTTTTTCACGCAGCAAACTCAGGAGGTGCGAGGGCTGCCAGGCTGGTTGGGCCAGATGGATGGGCAGGCGGGTCGGTGCGCGCGCGTGCCGGCCTCGTTCGTGCTCGAGTACCAGCGTGAAATGTTGAACCGCCAGGCGTCGGGCGGTCAGCCAGCCGCATAGGGGTTCGAGCAGGCGTTGCGCCCAGGCCAGGATGGCTTCGGCATGCGCGATGTAATCGGGCAACTCCAGGCGTTGCTGAAAACGCGCCGGCGGCTGGAGCCAGGCATGACATTCCGGCGCGATGCCATAGGCCGCGTCGAGCGAGCGGGGGAGCTCGGTGCCGCAGCGGCGTTGCAGGCCTGCGCGCGGCAGATGGCGCAGGTCGCTCAGGGTGCGGCATCCAATGCCGTGCAACCAGTCCAGGCGAGCCTGGGCGCTGGGCAGCAGGGCGCAAGGTATTGCATCAAGCACAGTGGTCATCGTGTCGATCTGCAAGACACGGCGTCGTGATCGAGCGCAAGATTGATGCGCGAGCAGCCAGGCTCCCTGAGCGGTGGGCGCCATGCCTGACCCAATATGCAGGCCCATGGCCTGTAACGTGGCAGTGATGCGTCGATGCAACTGACGAGGCCCCCCAAAATACGCCAGACTGGCGCCGACCTGTAGTAACAGCGTGTCGGGCTCGGCGATCGCGATGTCCGGCGTGTATTGCAGCAAGGCCAGCGCGGTTTCGTGCAGGAGATGTTGTTCGGCCACGAGATCCCGTGCGAGCAAAGGAACGTCGGGCGCGATCGCGGCGGCCCCGGCACGACGCATGCCCGCCTGGATGCCTGCCTTTGCCGCCGCTGGGGTCAGCGCGGCAATACGCGCCTGATCCAGGACGGCAAAGGCCGCATCACGAGACCAATGCGGGCGTGCGGCGTCGAGTGGCAGACAGCGCAGGAAGGCGGCGATCCAGAGGGGCATGATCAGGAGAAACAGTCTCGCGCGTACGGGCGGGCTCGAAATCTAGAAATAAGGGTTGCGTACAGGCCGGGCCACGCCGTTTCAGGATGTGCACAGACAAGCCGCCGGACGCGGGAGAGAGCGCCAGCCGCAGTGGGGCCGGAGACGCCTGCTGCGCGACCGTCGCGGGCCGTAGCACAAAGCACAGCGTGTCGGCCATCTGGGCCGCCAGATGCAGGCGGCGCAGGGATTCCGGGCGTACGTGAGGCAACCAGCACAGCAGCGCCCCGCAACTACCGTGTTTCAGGATTTGCTCGGTGGCCCACAAGGCATCAAGCGGACGTTCGGGCGCTACCCAGAGCAATTGACCTGGATTCAGGCGCCAGCCTTGCCAGCAGGCCAGGTGCGGGACGTGGGGCGGTTGCACCAGGGCGATGGGGTGACGGCTGTCGAGCTGGGCCAGCGCGGGTTGCAGCAGGCGGATTTCCCCAATGCCGGCGTGTGGCATCAGTAATTCAATCAAGGCGCCCGCGGGCCAACCGCCATCCGGTAACTGGGCGGACAGCGCCGCATAGCCTGTAGGAATGCCACGGCGGGCACTGCGCGCCAATTGGGTGGCACGCCATAGGGCGGGGTGGATGAGTTCTGGGGACAGCATGATTAATCTCTATTTACTGTACAAATATACAGTATTTTGGATGGGGATTTACAATGACGATTTGGGGGTACGATTGCGCCCCGATATGCCGGAGTCCCCGATGACAGACCTTGCCACCCTTGAATTTCTGCCCGACGAGGGCACCGAGATCAAGCAACTCTTTATCCTGCTGCACGGCGTGGGCGGCACACCGCACACGCTGGCGTCGCTGATTCAGGCATTGCGTACAGCGTTTCCGGCCTCCGCGATTCTGGCGCCGGCGGGTTTTGAACGCTATGACGGCGGAGGAAATGGGCGTCAATGGTTCTCGGTGCGCGGCGTCGACGAAGACAACCGCGCCGAGCGGGTGGCCCAGGCATTGCCGCCGCTAGTCGATTACGTGCGGGCGGCACAGGCCAGGTTTGGCCTATTACAGTCCGACACCGCATTAGCCGGTTTTTCCCAGGGCGCGATCATGGCGCTCGAGGCGGTACAAGCGCATGATGGTCTGGCCGGGCGTGTTCTGGCATTTTCGGGCCGCTATGCGCGGTTACCCAAAGTACCGCCGCAATACACCACCATCCACCTGTTGCACGGGGCGAATGATACGGTGATGAATGTGACGTATGCGCAAACCGCACAGGCCTGGCTTGACTCTCTGCATGGCGATTGCACCATCGACGTAGCGAATCACGTCGGGCACGAGTTGCATCCGGCCTTGGTGCAGTGTGCGATCGAACGCCTGCAAACCTGTGTCCCGCTGCGCAGTTGGGAAGCCGCGCTGGGGTTGAATCAGGCGCCGTCAAAAGGCGAGACGCTGCATTGATTCGTCATGCTTGAGTCAGGCGTCTAATGCGAGTTGAAGAAGCGCATCGCGCAATGCGTCGGTGGCCCGATAGAGGGGGACATGGCCCTTAAGCAGGACTTGTGCTGACCTTCTGTATGCGACTTTCGAGATTTTTAGCGTTTTACCATCACGTTGTGCGACAACGGTGGCATCGAGCGTGCCAGCCGGATTTTCGATGCTGATCACGGCATTGCAAGTTTGATCCGCTACCGTTGGTAAGCCTGTTGCGACTTCGGCGGCCACGCTGCCTTTAATCAAGCAGGCTGCGGCCAAGCAACAGCCTCCTGATACGGCCATCGAAGCATGCCCCGTCTGAGGAGTGAAGTACCTCGTCGACAAGGTGCCGCCATTCGCTGGTGATCCGACGATGCATACTTTGGGAATGGTTTCGCTAGCCGCGATGTCTGTCTCACTCATCAGAGTGCCGTCGCGGCGACGCAACTGCATCAGCATGCCAGCTTGAATCCAGACATGCCGCAATCGCGCCATGAAAGTGGGATCGCTCTCCAACTCGTCAATGGATTCGTGTGCGGTTTTTCCTAGGCCGCTTGCCTTGATGATGACCATGGGTACCGCAACATCGACGCACGAGACTGGAATACCATCTATGACATTGACAGGGCTGCCAGTCGGCAATAGTCTGCCTGTTTTCGATCCGACGGGCTCATGCAAGAACAAGTCAACAGACGGATATTGCCCATATACCCCAGGAATTTCGGTATGGACGAGTGCTCCACTTTCATCTCTTAAGAGCCGCCCCGTGGAGATCACGCCGGTATTCGTATTGCGGATCTCCAGTTCGTCATCGACATCGGCAAGCGCGACAAGGCCACTGTCCAGCAGCCATAATGGCAGTGCAGAACTCATGTTGCCGCAATTGACGCTCCAGTCGATCCGCGAATGTGTGGCTGCCAACTGCGCCAATGTGCTGACTAGCCGTTGACGGCCGTTGGACTGCTCCAGGCTGACGAAGAAGACTTTGTTGCTGGTCGCGGGGCCTCGTCCCAGGCCCGTAATCTGCCGATTGGCGGATAGGGACCCAGATAAGGGAACCCCCATGAGATGCCTGAGCAGTTCCTCGCGCAGCGCTTCATCTTTTGGCGCAAAGGCGTTCCAAATGACCAGGCCAGTGGAGGTTCCACCTCGCATGTGATGTACCGGAAATTCAACGATGCCGGTAGCAGTCTGGAGTCGAGGTCTATCGAGTAACAGGATCGGGTCAGTTGTCATTTGAATGGCCTGCACCTAATGGGGCGTTGCTCGAGCGGAAGACGTTTTGCAGAAGCTCTCGAGTATGGACGGGTCAACGGATCTCGACCGTATAGTGAAACCGGTCACTTGGCACATAAGAGATGCGCCATTCAATCACGTCGCCGTTGAGGTCACGCATGGCACGTTGAATGCGCATGCATGCCGACCCGGCAGGAATATTGAACAACGCTGCGTCAGTGTCGGGCATGTGGTCCATTGCGAGCTCATCTAGTGCGCGGACTGCGCGAACGCCGCAGATTTCGTCATAGACGGGATAGAGCAGGGGAGGCGACTCTTTCTGAAGGTGGGCGATGAGCTTGGAAAACAGCTTATGGGAAAGCCATATATGTTCCGCCAGAATCACCTCGTCCTCATCCAGCCGTATCCGGTGCATATAAATAGTCTTTGCTCCGGTTTTGATATCAAGTTTTTCGGCAATCTGCGCATCAGCCTCTTGCACCGTCAACGTCAGGATTTTGGCGCGGGGTATTCGGCTCTGGCTTGGATTCGTGAATCGAACAAAGCGCAACATTGAATTGCGTTCATAGGCGCTGGTGATGAAGGTCCCTTTGCCTTGCTTTCGTTCAAGCACACCCTCATGCACCAATCCTTGAATGACTTTGCGCATGGTGCCGACCGAAACGGAAAACTCCTCTGCGAGCCGGTCTTCGCCGGGTAGCGCTTCTCCTGATTTCCATACGCGATCGGCGATACGGCCCATCAGCTTGTCACGAATTTGGATATGCAGGGGCAGGCGAGGATCGATCATGGGCCTTTCTCAGTGCAGAGCATGCTGCAGTCGGTGTGTCTCAAAAAAGTGTAACACACCTATGCCTAAATACTTGTGTATATCTATACTCCTGTATAGAAGTTGAATTGGCGAGACGATTTATCCATTACTACCCATACAGGAATAACAATGATTGACTGTGTTAAACGACGGGCCATGCTCGGGACATTGGCTTGCGCCTCATTCTTTACGGCGCTCCCGGCGCATGCTCAGTCCGGATTTCCGGAAAAGACGGTAACGGTAGTCGTCCCCTTTGCACCCGGAGGTAGCTTCGATGTCATTGCGCGTCAGCTCGCTGTCGGGCTCGGGAAAGTCTGGAAGCAGCCGGTCGTGATCGACAATCGCTCGGGTGCTGGCGGCAACCTTGGGGCGCAGGCCGTGATCAAGGCGAAACCTGATGGCTACACGCTATTGTTCTGGGGCGATGGTGTATTGACCAATCCCTTGCTCTATTCTGACCCCCCATTCGATGCGATTCGCGATATTGCTGGCGTAGCCTTGGTGGCCACAACACCACAGGTATTGGTGAGTAACTCCCAGTCGTCAATCAAAACCATGTCTGATGTGGTCAAGTCGACGCAACCGTTGAACTACGGCACGGCCGGCAACGGAACACCTGGCCATCTGGCGGCGGAGTTGATGCGGCGAGAGGGGGCTAATCAACTGTCGCATATTCCGTATCGCGGCGGTAGCCCTGCGTTGACGGATCTATTGGGTGGCCAAATACAGTTGGTGTCGACTGGCCTTCCTGCGACGCTGCCGTTCATACGCAGCGGCAGAGTGCATCCTATTGCCGTGACATCGAAAGAACGGCTTGAGATCCTGCCCGATGTTTCAACTGTAGGCGAGACGATCAAAGGCTATGAGGTCGACACGTGGTTTGGCATGATGGCGCCGCAAGGCACGCCTCTAGAGATTCGTACAAAGATCGCATCGGACATCAAACAGATACTCGCTTCACCGCAATTGAAGAAGCAACTCGCGGAAGGAGGCTTCCTGGTCCGGACAAGTACACCGACCGAGTTGGAACAGAAGATGGTCGAAGACCTGGCCTTCTGGAAGGAGCAGGTCACGAAGTCGGGGGCGCGCGCAGAATGATTCACCCCATTGTCGGCGGAGAGTGTGATCGGGTCGTTGTGGAGGACGGTTGTCGGATTGCCGTACATACCCTGCGCACCGGTGGTGCGACGATTCCCATACTTTTTATACACGCGCTTGCCATGACCGGAGAAATGTGGCGTCGTGTTGCACAGCAATTGAACGTGGATGCGTCGCTTTATGCGATCGATTGTCGAGGCCATGGGGAATCAGACCGCGCGGCGGGGCCCTATACCACTGAGCGCTTTGCGAAAGACATTGGTGACGTGTTGGACCATCTGCATGCGCAAAAAGTGCATCTGATCGGATGTTCGATGGGGGGGACGGTCGCATTGGCATTTGCGGGACGGCATCCCGAGCGGGTCGCCAGCATGACGATTATCGATTCGACGGCATGTTATGGCGAAAACGCGCATCTTGTCTGGGATGAGAGAGCGTTGCGGCCTCGACAAGAGGGCTTTCAGGCCATGGTGCCATTTCAGGTCAGCCGCTGGTTTTCGGAGGCGTTTGCCGAACAAGAACCAGACCTCGTCCAGGAAGCCGTGAGAGTCTTTCTGGTGAACGACGCCGATGCCTATGCCGAGACGTGTCGGATGTTAGGCCGCGCTGATGAGCGGCATCGCTTATCACAGTACACAGGGCCTGTTTCGGTAGTCGTAGGAGAGGAAGACTATGCCACTCCAGTGGCCATGGCGAGGGAGCTGGTCAGTCTATTAACGCAAGCCAAATTGACCATCCTGCCAAAGCGGCGGCATTACACACCCATTGAATGCCCAGAAGAAGTGGCTTTGGCAATACACGCCACCATACTGCGTGGCTAAGAAATAAACCAGGAGGAGACCACATGATTGATCGTCGGGGGTTCTTGACTACCGTTGCTGGCCTTGGTGCGGTAGCGGCTGGCGGTACGTTGCTTGGATGTGCGCACGTATCAAATGAAAAACAACGGGTTTTTGATGCGCACTGCCACATCATCGATCCTCGGTTTCCGCTCGTACCCAATCAGGGCTACGTTCCGCCGCATTACACAATCCCTCAGTATCGCGCTGATGTGGCTTCGCTGAATGTCGCAGCAGGCGCTGTGGTGTCGGGCTCGTTTCAGGGATTCGATCAGACTTATCTGGTTTCCACTTTGAAGCAGCTAGGGCCCGATTGGGTCGGTGTTGCACAAGTACCGTCGGATATTTCCGATGCAGAAATTCGACACCTGAGGGGCGCTGGGGTACGTGCTGTACGATTTAATTTGTATCGGGGAAAAGTCGATAGCATGAGTGAAGTGGTCACCTTCGCACAGCGCGTCTACGACATTGCTGGATGGCACGCCGAGCTCTATCTGGACGCAGCCAAAATGCGATCCCATTTACCACAATTGGCAAAACTGCCTCAGATCGTCATCGATCATTTGGGGATGACAGAGGAGGGAGTGCCGGTCTTGCTAGATCTGGTCGATGCGGGCGCCAAGATCAAAGCAACGGGATTCGGCCGCGTTAGCATGAATGTGCCGATGGCTCTTGAACGCATTGCACAGCGGAATCCCAATGCATTGATGTTTGGTACAGACCTGCCGTCGACCAGAGCGAAGCGACCTTTCCACTCCACGGATCTCGATCTGGTCCGTCGTGTCTTGGGGAAAGAAAATGCCCGCAAGGCGCTATGGGATAACGCTTACGAACTATATCGACCAGGAACGAGACTGGCATAACATCCGTCAAATGCAAGTGCCTAAGCCTCTTTCGTTTAGCGGTGTGCTGGCTGGGCGATAGGCATTTTGCCTATCGCTTGGCCGGTCTCCGGCTGATCCTGCCACCCACCACCCAACGCCAGGAACAAATCGATCTGGTTACCGCTCAACGCCGCCTGCGAGGCGGCCAGCGCGCTTTCATCCGTGGCGAGCGTACGCTGCGCATCCAGCACGTTCAGATAATCCGTTTTACCCGCATGGAATAACTGCTCGGCCTGCTTGGCCGCGATCGCGCTTTGGTTGCGCGCCTCTTCCAGTGCCGCATTCCTGTCGAGCTGCCGTGCATACGATACCAGCGCACTCTCGGTTTCACGCAAGGCGTTCAACACCGTTTGATCAAAGCTGGCCAGGGCGGAACTCGCCACGGCCTTGGCCTGAGCAATCTGCGCCTGTGCCACACCCGTGTTGGGCACGGTCCAGGAAATCAGCGGGCCGACGCTCCAGCTATACGTGCCGCGTTCCCCAAAAATCGTCGCAGGCCCGCCCGATGCCCCAGACAGTCCCAACGAAATCGTGGGATACAACGACGCCGTGGCCACACCGATACGCGCCGTCGAGGCCGCCAGCGTGCGTTCCGCCTGGCGAATATCGGGACGGCGGCGCAACAGCGCGGCGCCATCTCCGACCGGGATCGTTTCGGTCAACCGAGGTGGCTTGTCACATGACAACAGCGTCGTCGGCATTTCCGCCGGTGTGCGGCCGGTCAACGCGGCCAGGCGATACAGCGCGGTGCGTTGACTTGCCTCAAAGGGTGGCAGATTCGCCTGCAACTGTTGCAGCTGGCTGCGCGCGCGCGTGACATCCAGCGCGGTGCCACGGCCGGCTTGCTGCAGGCGTTCCACCGCATCCAGCGAATCGCGCTGCACATTCACCGAATGACGCGCCGAGGCCAACTGCATACCAGCCGAGCAGATATCGGCATACGCACGCGCCGTTTCCGCCGCGACAGTGACGCGCGTGGCATCATAGGCGGCCTGAGCGGATTGCTCATCTCCCTCGGCGGCCTCGATAGCACGGCGGATCTGGCCAAACAAATCGAGTTGATAACCAATGCTGATGCCACCCGAATACGACCAACGGTTCATCGGCCGGGTGTCTGGCGACAATACCGACACTCCCGACGTATGCCCATAGGTCGGCGAGGCGTTCACCCCGATAGTGGGCTGTTGTGCGCCACGGGCTTCTTGGGTCACGGCCTGCGCGCGTTCCAGATTGGCCGTCGCCATGCGTAAACTGGTATTGGCCTGCAGGGCCTGACCGATCAACGCGTCCAGTGTCGGGTCTTGGTACAGCTGCCACCATGTACCGGGCACGCTGTTTTGCTGGAAAACCGCTTCATGAGACTGTTGAAAATCGCCCGCGGCGTCAGGGCGATTCACCGCGGCGTCCGCGGGGGCTTTGTAATCCGGGCCGACCGCCGCGCAGCCCGCCACCACGAGGGTGATGGCTAGCGCTAGCGGGCTTAAAACGCGAGAGGCAATCATTTCGAATGAACCTCCACGGTTGCGGTTTGGCCCGCCACCAAACGGACGCCATCAGGCACCTTGTCAATACGGATGCGCACGGGGATGCGCTGCGCGAGACGTACCCAATTAAAATTGGGATTCACGTTGGGCAGCAAGTTTTCCCCCAAGCTGCGATCGCGGTCCGCAATACCCATTGAGATGCTTTCCACGTGGCCGTTGATCTGACGGGATTCCCCCATCAGCGTGACGGTGGCGGAGTCGCCTTCGTGGATGTGCACCAGTTTGTTTTCCTCGAAATAGCCTTCGATGTAAAACGAGTTGGCATCCACGAGCGCCATGACGCCACGGCCGGCGGTCGCATAAGATCCCGCGCGCAAATCCAAATTGGTGACACGCCCGTCGACCATGGCCACCACGCGGCTACGCTCCAGATTCAGCTTGGCCGTATTGAGTTGGACCTCGGCCTCGGCCAATGCGGCTTCAGATTGTTGCAGACGCGCCTGACTTTGTTCGACGTCCTCGGTCGCGACCAATTTGCCGAGCGAGCGATTACGCTTGACGTCTCGCGCGGCCTGATCCCGGGCCACCTGCTGTGCGCGTACGGCGGCCTTGCCCTGATCCAACGCTAATTGGAAACGGGCGCGATCGATTTGAAACAGAACATCGCCTTTTTTGATGTCTTGATTATCATGAACAGGGACGGCGGTGACCAGGCCGGACACATCGGGCGCGACCTGCACAACGTATGCCTTGACGCGGCCATCACGTGTCCACGGGTCGATTTCGTAGTGGACCCATAACTGCCAGCCTGCATAGATGGCCGCGCACACGGCCAGCACCGTCACGGCAAACTTGCCGATACGACGAAGGCGCGGTGAATTGAGGATTTTCATGATGCTACTTCTTAAAGATATAAGGTGAAATCAGATACACGCCGTACAACAGGACGACATAGAGCGCCACATCGAACAGGGCCGGGTGCCAGACGATTCGATAAAAACCGATGCGCGCCAACACACGCCGTACGGCCCAGGCCACACCTAGCGTGATCATCCCCAGCACCAATGGCCAAGGGAAATAAATGCCGTAAAGATTAAATTCGCCGATCATGATGCATGGACCGGCAGCAAAATACCGGATTGATAGTCAGGGGCTTCGGGGAACAAGGCACGCCGGATTCCGACCAGCGCCACGACGGCGCGTTCACGTGCCACCAAGGTGCCGGGCGATGCTGTGGCGCGGGCCAAGGCTCGGTCAATGTTCTCGAGCAAGTTAGGAAAATCGGAGGGCTTGCGTTGCTGTGTCGCGCGTTGCCGGAAAAAATCCGCCAAGCCTTTCAATACCGGGCGTACCGTGGCGTCGATGGCGGGAAAAATACGGCGCGCGCGTTGCAGCTCGGCAATATCGTTGCCCACGCGCAAGTCTTTCAATGCGTCATCGGCCAAATGATCATCGGCTCGTTTGGCGAGAGACAAGCGAGGCTGCAGCATGCCGATACGGTCCAACATCCGGGACGCATAGTCCGAGCGTGACGGGACTTGGCTGGCACCCGCCAGCGCCGCCAGCTCTTTCCAGTTGGCGGCTTGGATTCGGCGCGCGCTGTGGTCCGCACTCATCGTGCGAAAGATCGCGGCAGTGATGGCCGCCGTTGTCACACCTATGATTTGCGCAGTCATCGTGTCGATAAACGACACCAGATCAGCCGTGTTCGTATCGTGCAGCGCGAGCGTGCCCAGAAAGCCAAATAGCAATGCCATGGCCTTAAGGGTATAAGCCGGACGGGCAATCAATACGCCAAGCACCAGAGAAACAGGCGCCATGGTCAGCACCAGCATTTCAAATGAGTGCACCGCTGGCAAGATTCCCAGTAAATACAGCGCTGAGATCGGTATCGAGTAAACGGTGTAAGTCAGAAACTGCATGATGCCGGGCAGGGGGTTGTCCTGCGCGGCGAAAAAACTGCTGAAAATCGCAGCCATCATGACGGCCGTCGAGCCGTTCGTCCACGATGTTTGAATCCAGAAAACGCAGCAGATTGATACGGCCAGGCCAGCGGCCAGCGCCGACCATAATGCCAAACCATGATCACGGTGCATGACAGCGCCGAACCTCAAGCGGGCAGGGCGGCCGGATTGGCGCGGCGTACCCGCCAGGCCATCACGAATGTCATGCCGCAGCGCCAGACAGCGATCATAGCCGTCGACCAGCTCACGTAAACGATTGACCAGACTGACCATCAGCACACCATGCCAATCGGCGGCAGGGTTGATCTCGGGGGCCAGCTCTGTCAACGCCTCGCGCAGTGTGTGAGCTTGCGTGCGTTCGGCCTTGGGCCCGGCATCGATCCACGCCGCGATATCTCGCAAAATAGTCTCGACGGTCTCCGGCAACGAGCGCCCGTCCTTTTGCAGCGCGTGCAAGCGGTCATCGACTGCCGACACTAGCGGCGTCAAGGCGGCGATTTGGTCTTGCATCGCGCGCACCGCGCTCGACGTCCAACGGATATTGCCCGTATCGAATGGCACATGAGTGGCGAGCATACGCAGTTGGGACAGATCCTCGGCCAGGACGCGGCGCTCTTTGCCGCGCGACACGGTCTCGCGATTGGTCAGAATATCGTGGACCCAGTTGCGCGCATCACGCATGGTGGCATCTAAACGTGCCATCAAGGGGCCGGCAATCCCGCGCGGGAAAATCAAACTATGTGCCAGCGTGGCACACACAATGCCTAAAGAAATTTCCTCGACCCGGGCCAAAGCCGTATCGAACACTGTCATGGGAGACGTCACGCTTGGAAAGCCGATCATGGCGGCGGTATAGCCTGCCAACATGAACAGATACGAGCGCGGCGTACGGTCCAGCACCGAGATATACAGGCACACGCCGATCCAGAGCGACATGGCCAGCACCATTAATACCGGCTGGTTAGCGAGGCGCGGCACCAGATACACCACGACGGCGCTGCCAAAAAAAGTGCCGCCCAGCCGGAAAACGGCCTTGGACCGCACGGCGCCGGCCCACGGCTGAGCCACGACATAAGCTGTCGTCATCGCCCAGAATGGGCGGGACAATCCGATGGAGTACGAAAGATAAAGCGCCGTAATGGCGCCTATGTAGCACTTGAGCGAGAAAAGAATCTCGTTGCCATCAGGAAACTTCATGGCCGTGGGTCTTCTTGAAGAGGGACTGCGTCATGACGGCCCAACGATGTTTTGAGGGTGTTGAAGACCCGCATGCAAGCCTGCAGATCGTCGTGGTTGATGTCTTTGAAAATTTTGCGGCGTAGTTTGATCAGCACCCCCTCGACTGTCTCGCGCAGGGCATGTCCATCTGGCGTCAAGTGGATCGTGCGAGCGCGGCGATCACCGGGGGCCTCGCGGCGTTCGATCAAGCCTGATGAAACGAGGTGATCCAGCACGCGAACCAGTGAAGGGCCTTCGACGCCGAGCGCCTCGGCCAGCGCGCCCTGGCGTACGCCATCGCCCAGACGGCCGACGAAGATGACAGGCCAGGCCGTCGCCTGCGACAGGCCGTATTCAGACAGCGCATCATCGGCCGCGCTACGGTAAGCGCGAGACAGCACCATCAGGCTCGCTGTGGTGGCCATGAGATCGAAATCAGAATGTGAAGGCATAGATCGATTGTAAGCTATTTAATAGCATCCTATCAATATGGGTAACGACTTTCAGGGATTGGCATCGTCAACCCGTCAGTGAAACGTGGTGTACGGGGTGGATATCGCGGTCATCGACTACGCAATCATCAGACAGCGGCTCAGGCTTGATCGCTGGCGATGATGATGAGTGCACGGGCCTTTTTGCGGCCCTCGGCACATAGGCTATGTGGCAGATAACCCGGAAAGCGCACGCTATCGTCGCGCTCCAGCAATACCGTGTGCTCGCCAAAATGCACCCGCACACGGCCCTCGAGCACGAAGATCAACTCATCGCCGCCATGATGGGCCACGGTCCGTTCGCCATGGGTACCGACTTCGACCACCATGACGGATAGACCGCTGTTGTTTGCGCCCGTCGTGATGGCTTCATAGGCATGTTCACCTGGCTCGTTGTCTGATGAACTGAGCCGGTGTCGTTCGCCCGCGCGCACGATATGGATTTCGTCTTTTGGATCGGCTTCGCCCAGCAGGGCGGAAAGTGGCGTCCCGAGCGCAGCCGCCACGGTATGCAGCGTACCGACTGAGCCGAATTTCTCGCCTCGCTCCAGCCGTGAAAGAAAACCCTTGTCCAGGCCGGTTTGCGCCGATAGCGCGGTCAACGTCAATTTATGTTTGCGGCGCGTCGCCCGTATGCGCAGGCCGACTTGTTGGGCATCGAGCGTCTGGGGGGCTAAAGGTGGTTGTTTGGATCGCATGGACAGACAGCGGATATCACGGACGAAAACCGGATGATGCCACTTTTTGAAGGGCCTCACAGTTTGAATGGGACCACAGGGCACGCCTGAGGGTTTTTCCCTGTTGCCTAAGCGGGCAATTATTTGTACTTTGGGCAACATGTTGTCCAATGGGCAAAAACAAGGCAAGAGAAGCAGCTTGCCGAAACGTATTACGCTGCAGGCGTGTGGGCCGATTTTCAGGACGGCTGCAATCTGCAGATATAGCGATAGAAAATGGGTATCACGATGTCAAATTACGCTTCGCAAGATAAAGAAGCCCTGCGCAACCGTGTCGATCGCGAGATCGATGAGCGGGCGGCTTCGACCACGAACTGGACCTCTGCGCAGAAAATGGCGCTAGCCTGCCGGATGCTGGCCGCACAGGGGCACTGGCACGGCGGCCTGGCGGGCCAGATCACCGCGCGAGGCGACGAGCCGGGCACGATCTGGACGCTGCCTTTTGGTATCGGCGCTGACGAAGCGCGTGCCAGCGAACTGATTTTGATCGACGAAGACATCAATGCGCTGGATGGCAAATCGCTGCCCAATCCGGCAAATCGTTTTCATGCCTGGATTTACAGGCATCGTCCCGAAGTGCAGTGCATTGTGCATACGCATCCTCCCGCCGTGTCGGCCTTGTCGATGGTGGGCGAGCCGTTGGTGGTGGCGCATATGGATGCCACACCGTTTTTTGACGATTGTGCCTATTTGGCGCAGTGGCCCGGCTTGCCGATTGGCGATGACGAAGGCGAAATCATTTCAGCCGCGTTGGGCAACAAGCGGGCCATTTTGCTGGCCAATCACGGCATGCTGACCGCGGGTAAATCCGTTGAGGAAGCCACGGTCATGGCGATATGGCTAGAGCAGGTGGCGGCGTTGCAGTTGCGTGCGCGAGCCATTGGGCCGGTTAATCCCGTCCCCAGTGAATTAGCGCGCGAGTCACATGATTTCCTGGTCAAGCCCAAGATTCTGGAACTGACGTTCTCTTACTTTGCCCGCCGCGCATTACGCGAGGCGCCTGACTGTATCGATTGAAAGGAGCTTTGCCATGCAACGCCGCCGTTTCCTTACTTTGGCAGGAGCGGGTGGGGCCCTGCTATCCGCGCCCGTCGTCGCGCAAGAGGCGCCCACCATTAATTGGCGCATGCCCAGTAGTTTTCCGCGGTCCCTGGATACGGTATGGGGCGCGGCCGAGTACCTGACTGAACGCGTGTCGGTATTGACCGACGGCAAGTTTACGATCCGACCGTTTTCCGCGGGAGAATTAGTGCCGCCGCTGCAAGTCCTGGACGCGGTGCAAAACGGCACGACAGAGTGTGGGCATACAGCGGGTTTTTATTATTTGGGTAAAGAACCCGCACTCGTTTTTGATACCGGCGTGCCGTTTGGGTTGACGCCGCGCCAGCATACGGCATGGCTGCTGCATGGCGGCGGCGGGGCATTGATGGACGATCTGTATGCCCGATTTAATGCGCTGTCGATTCCTTGCGGTAACACCGGGGCACAGATGGGCGGGTGGTTTCGCAAGGAGATCAAGTCGATAGACGATTTGAAAGGGCTACGGATTCGCACCCCCGGACTGCTGAGTATGGTGTACGAAAAGCTCGGCGCCATCCCTCAGCAAGTGGCGGGCAGCGACATCTACCCTTCGCTGGAAAAAGGCGCACTGGATGCTGTCGAGTTTGTCGGGCCCTATGACGACGAGAAACTGGGGTTCTCCAAGGTGGCCAGCTACTACTACGGCCCCGGTGTTTTAGAGCTCGGGGCAAGCCTGAGTTTGACGATCAACCAAGATAGCTGGGCGAAATTGCCCCCGCGCTATCAAGAGGCATTACGTGCCGCGTGCGCGACCGCCGCAGATGATTTGCTGGCCAAATACGATGCAAACAATATCGTGGCCCTCAAGCGCCTGGTGGGGCAGGGTGTCAAACTGAAAGCCTGGCCACCCGAAGTCATGCATGCGATGCAGAGCGCCACCAAGCAAGTGCTGGAGGACTACGCGGCAAAAAGCCCGTCGTTCGCCAAGATACTCGCATCATGGCGAGCCTTTCGCGCGGATCAGCTGCTATGGAACAGCGTCAATGATGGCGCCGCCGAAAACTATCTGATGGCTACGCGCGAAAACGGACTCTGAGAGAAGCACCATGGGGCGGGCTGATAAGCCTGCAACCCAATGGCGGACTCGGCCCTTGCCTGATCTGACGCGCGGCCTCAGCTCAAAAGGGTCGCTTTAGCTCTCAAAATCCGCCCAGCAATTGGGCGTTTCATACAAGCGCACACGCGCCAGGCGCAATTGTGTGCCGTAATGGCCGTGGTAGTGTGGCGCCAGTGTCTGAAAAATAACGCGTGCCAGGTTTTCTGCCGTAGGGATGCAATCCAGCACCACGGTTTTGTGGTTGGGTAACGTATCCAGAAATCCGCGCACGGCTGTGTCGTCGCGATACACCAGAAAAGCGTGATCCCACGGGTCGACGATATGCTGCTTGGCGATCGATTTGATCTCGGAAAAATCCATCACCATGCCGTTATCCGATGCGCCGGGGGCATCGACAACATCGCCGGTCAGGGTGAGCTCGAGCACATAACGATGCCCGTGCAGATTGCGGCATTGGCTGCGATGATCGGGGATGCGATGCCCGGCATCGAATTCCAGCTTGCGAGTCACGGAGATCATCGCAAACCTCGCAGGGCGTGAGGGGTCTTCATCAGGGGATGCCTATGTATTTATGCGTTTGCAGACTGAGCCGCCATTGCGGATGCTGCAGACAGTACTGTACGGCTTGTTCGGTGTTGGCCACGCGCGCTGGCCCGTCCATGGGTTGCAGGAAAAAGTGCTCAAAATCCAGGTGTGAGTAGGTCTCGGGCAGGGCATTGGTTTGCGGATAGACCAGCTTGAGCTCGTGGCCGTGTTCGATGACGACCGGCGCCGTACCCTTGGGGCTGACGCAGATCCAGTCAATGCCCGGGGGCGGGGGCAGCGTGCCATTGGTTTCGATGGCGACGGTGAATCCGTGCGCATGCACCGCTTGCAGTAATTCGGTGTCGAGTTGCAGCAGCGGCTCGCCACCCGTGAAGACGACATAGCGGTCCTGGGTGCCGGGTCCCCAGGTCGCCGCGATGGTGTCCGCCAGCAGGGTCGCCGTGGCAAATTTGCCTCCACCCGATCCATTCGTCCCGATAAAATCGGTATCACAGAATGTACAGGCGGCGCTCGCTCGGTCTGCCTCACGGCCCGACCATAAATTGCATCCCGCAAATCGGCAGAATACAGCGGCGCGGCCTGCTTGGGCGCCTTCGCCTTGCAGGGTTTTGAAGATTTCTTTGGCGGAATAGGTCATGCGGGGGGCGACAGTGTCGAATCGACTAGGTAAACCCGTCATTTTACGGGTTAGCGGTGTTAGGGGAAAAAATGAGCCTCGGTAACCGGTTTGGCGAGGGATTGTGAAGCATAATTCACAAAGTTTTCAGGCATTGAAGCGCTTTAGCGGCCTGGCGTAAACAGGCGATTCAGCTATGTATCACATTCAAGACGACCTCTATCTGGACGAACGCGATATCGAGTTCGGCATGATTCGCGCGCAGGGCGCGGGCGGACAGAACGTCAACAAGGTATCCAGCGCGGTGCATCTGCGATTTGATGTGCGCGCGTCCAGCTTGCCCGATCACATTAAAGACGCGTTGTGTGAGCTGGCCGACAGACGGGTGTCCAAAGACGGCATTATCGTGATCAAGGCGCAGGCGTTTCGCAGTCAGGAAAAAAACCGCGCCGAGGCCCTGGAGCGACTGGCGGAAATGGTGCGTACGGTAGCGCAACCCGTCAAGCTGCGGCGGCCGACACGGCCCACCCGCGCGTCGCAGCGCCGCCGCGTGCAAGGAAAGGTGCAGCATGGGGAGGTCAAGCGTTTGCGGGGAAAAGTGACGGACGGCTGAGCGTTCGCTCGTGCTTGCCAGGCAAACGCCAAGTCACATATCGCCACACCCTCGTGATCAAAGCGGCGTTCAAGCAGTTCGCCGCGCCCCGGCGGGCGAACGGGAACGAAACCCTATGCGGTGTTACCTACGATGACTATCACACTTTAAATAGAGATCGTCATGACGAGTTTCAATCCCGTTCGAGCCGCCTACAACTATGTTGTAGGGTTCAGTGATCAGCAAAATCAGGAGATAGCGGAGAAAATAAACGACGCTATATCGGAGCTGTTTAATAATAGTGCGAGCGACCTCAATGAGTTGTTTAAAAAGTTCCCCGATGAGGTGATCGCGGCGCTGAAACAGCGAGAAACTCCGCCACTGTGCGAAGCCGTGAAGAAGAACCTTGTACGCATGGTGCCGGAGTTACTGAAAATAATCCCGTCCGAGATCGATACCCCAAATAGCGAGGGGTTTACGCCGTCGATGCTTGCGGCCAAGCAAGGCAGCGACAGTCTCGTCCGGGCACTATTATCGGGTGGTGCGGATATGCAGAAGGTAGACGCCACAGGATGTACCGCGCTCATGTGGGCGGTCTTGAGCGGCATTGTGGAGCTGGTCCGATCCCTGTTGGGCGCGGGTGCGGGGGCCATTTCGAGTGTGGATGTACAAAATAAAGACGGGAACACCGCGCTGATGCTTGCCGTTATGAATATGAAGGAGAGCGGCAGCGACGATTTCTTGAAAGCCGAGATGACGGCAAGGGCGCTGCTTGACAGCGGAAAAGTGAATGTCACGCTGGCCAACAAAGCTGGAGACACGGCCTTGGGTCTGATGGCGAGCCAGCCGGCTTTTAGTAGACGTGTTGCCTACTCGCTTTACACGGAAGGGGCTGACCTAAGTGCGCAGAACCATAAGGGTCGCGCGCCGATAGTGCTGGCATCCCGGTCAGGTAACGCGGAAGCCGTGCGTTTCCTGATTGAGCACATGCAAAAAGAAGGTATCGATATCGATATGAAAGATAATCGGGGCCGTACCGCTCTGTATTATGCGACTGTCGACGGAAACGCGGATATTGCGAAACAACTGGTCCACGCTGGCGCTGATCTCCTGTCAATGGATGAGAAAGCGATCGGCGAATTGGGAAAGAGGGTTGGCGCTGATGAAATAGGTCGGCTCCAACGCGCAACGGACGGTAACGGACTGGGGGATAAAACCCCGAGTATCGACGCGTCGAACACCTAATTGATCCCCGCTGACGCGGCCCCTGCCAGGGGGCCGCAGGTACCGCATCATTTCAGCCGATCATGCGCCGCCGTTCTTTCGGACGCCTCCAGCGTGGCACGTTGCCATGCAAACGCCAAGTCACTATCCCCTATCACCACACCCTCGGGACTAAAGCGGCGTTCATGCAGTTCGCCACGGCCATCGGCGTGCAGGGCCAGCACGCTTGATGCGCGCGTGCCGTAGTTGGGACTGACGATAAAGGGACTGCTGAGCAGGCGTTCTCGTTCGAGCGGGATGCCGGTGTGGGGCAGCTCGTCGTCCGCCGCGGGCGTGCTATCGGCCAGGGCCTCGTAGAGGGCAGGTAAATTGGGCTGTGGCGAGGCTTGCAAGACGCGTTCGAATCCGGCCTTCAGGCGCATGAGCTTGGGCCAGGGCGTATCCAGCAAGTGATTCGACAGTGCGTAGATGCCGGGCGGCAGTGCGCGGGGCGCGCCATCGTAATTGCTCAGGTAGCCGGCGCTGGCCGTGTCGCCCACGATCAGGTTGAAACCGTTGTAGCGCGCCGCGCGGGTATGCACGTCTGCGAGATAGTCCGCCGGACGGGCGTCGCCGCGCAGATAGGCCTCGACCAGTGCGCCCCGCGACGGGGCATCGGTCAGCAGATTTTGCGGATCACGAAAATTGGTGACGAGGGCGTAACGGCCTCGCTCGTCCACGCCCATCCAGGTGCCGCCGGCGCGAAGATCTCGCCCCGCATAGAGTTGGGGCTTGCCGCCCGGCCAGACGGCCGCCGCCTGGGTGGGACGCTCATGAAACTCATCGCGGTTGGCCGCAATCAGGACGGGAACACCGGAAAGATGGTGTAAAGCGAGGACGGCGAGGCACATGGGGGCAATCGGTCTGGCGGTGAAGTGAATGAATGATACGCCGTCTGGATCATAAGGCGCGGAGCCGCGCCCCGGGAGAAAACGGGAACGAAACCCTATGCGGTGTTACCTACGATGACTATCACACCTTAAATAGAGGTCGTCATGACGAGTTTCAATCCCGTTCGAGCCGCGTATAACTATGTTGTTGGAAACAACGATCAGCAAAATCAGGAGCTAGAGGAGGACATAAACAAGGCTATAAAGTATCTGTTTGACGAGGAGTATGTGTCGAGCATCGATGAGATGTTTGAAGAGCACCCCGATGAAGTGATCGCGGCGCTGAAACGGCGAGAAACTCCGCCACTGTGCGAAGCCGTGGAAAAGAACCTTGAGTCCGCGGTGTCGACGCTGCTGAAAATAATCCCGTTCGAGATCGATACCCCAAATAGCGATGGGCTTACGCCGTCGATGCTTGCGGCCAAGCAAGGCAGCGAGTATCTCGTCCGGGAACTGTTATCAGGCAACGCGGATATGCAGAAGGTAGACGCCACAGGATGTACCGCGCTCATGTGGGCGGTCTTGAGCGGCATTGTGGAGCTGGTGCGATCCCTGTTGGGTGCGGGGGCCATTCCTAGCGTGGATGTACAAGATAAAGGCGGGAACACTGCGCTGATGTTTGCCGTTATGAATATGAAGGATCACACCAGAGGCAGCGAGGGTCTCGAATCAAGCATATCGCTGATATACGAATTGCTTAATAACGCCAAAGCGAATGTCACGCTGACCAACAAAGATGGAGACACGGCCTTGGGCCTGATGGCGAGCCAGCCGGCTTTCAATAGAAGTATTGCCCACAGGCTTTACAACGAAGGGACTGATCTGAGTGCGCAGAACCATGAGGGTCTCACGCCGATAGCGCTGGCCTCCCGGTCAGGTAACACGGAAGCCGTGCGTTTCCTGATTGAGTACATGAAAGAAGAGAATATCGATATCGATATGAAAGATAAGCAGGGACGTACCGCCTTGTTTCATGCGATTTCTAGCAACAATCGTGAGACTGTCAAAGAACTGCGCGACGCGGGTGCTCGACCATACTCCATGGATATTGCGCTGGTCGGTCAACTACTGGATTTGGATAGTCTTGACGGTGAGATGCTCAAACTAGCGGGGCTAAATATCGAGCAGAAAGAGAAACCCGTAAATGTTCCCCAGGCGTCCAGCATCGACGTCCAGAAAACCTGATGAATCCGATCAGCTATGTGAGCAGTCTCGTGTATGGAACGAACGACGGCAAAAACCGGAGTGGAATCAACGAGGCCATCGCCAATCTCAAGGAACAATTGGACGGCGAGACCCAGTCCGAAGCACTGCACGAAAGAGACAGCGAGGCTGCGGGAAAAATCGATGCTCTTTATCAAGCGCACCCTCACCAATTGATTGCCGTGTTGAAACAACAAGACCCGCCATTATTGGGTGAAGCGATAAAGGCGGGGTTCAATGAGGTCGCGAAGGCGTTGTTGAAACTCGTCCCGTCAGACATTGAAGGGCGTGATGCGTCCAGGAAAACTCCTCTGATTCTCGCCGCAGAAAGCGGTAACAAACCAATCTTCGAGGCACTGTTGAGGGCTGGCGCCTCCGTGCACGCGACAGATGCCAGAGGATGCACCGCGCTCATCTGGGCGGCGATGACGGGGATCGTGGATTTTGTGAAGTCCTTGTTTGGGGCCGGCGCAATCCAGATCGTGGATGCGCAGGACAACGCGGGAAATACCGCGTTGATGGCCGCGATCAGCCGGGGCCACCTCGAGATCGCAACCATGCTGATCAGGGAAGGGCACGCGAATGTCTCGTTGGCGAATCATGCCGGAGATACCGCGCTCAGCTTGGCAACAGGACGGGGGGATACAGATCTTATCGGCCCGCTTTGCTCAAGCGGCGCCGATGTGAATGCGCCAGACCCTGAAGGCTTTAGTCCCTTGATACGCGCCATCCAGGCGGGAAACCTCAAAATGATCGTCGCCTTGGTGCTCAATGGGGCGGACGCCAACGTGCGTGATCGCGACAAGCGTACGATTCCGTATTATTTAGTTGCTTGTAAAGAATCGTTTAGCGACGGGCAATATGAGCGCGCATTCGCGTGTCTGGGCGTCGCCGCTCTTCGTGCTATGGGCGACACAACGGCTATGTAATTGTTGCTATTGCATGAGTCCGGCCCGATGAGTGGCCAGACGCAAGCTGCGTATGGGTAAAAAGCGGGAACGAAACGGTTTTCTCTGTTACCTACGATGAGCATCACAAGCTGAGCGGAGGCTGTCATGACCAATTCAGCTTGGTCCGGTGACATACATCATCGTTGACCCCGATTGTCTCCTGTCCGGGACAACGGGACAAAGCATGATTCGTCCATAGCATCCCGGGCGAGAACAACATCCCCTCAAATTTGCAATCGATCCCAGATAAGGATGTTTTATGAATCCGATCAGCTATGTGAGCCGTTTCGTGTCAGGAACGCACGACGACAAAGCACAGAGTGAAATCAACAATGTCATCGCCAGAGTCACGCAACTGAGTGGCGCCGAGACTCAGTCCGAGACAATGCGGGCAATAGACCATAGTATCGCAGCCGAAATCGGTGTCCTTTCTAGAAACTGCTCAGATCAATTGATTGCGACGTTGAAACAACAAGACCCGCCATTATTGGGCGAGGCGATAAAAGCGGGGCTCAATGAAGTTGCAAAGACGTTGTTGGAGCTCATCCCGTCAGAAATTGACGCGCCTGATCGGTTCGGAAAGACCCCTTTGATTCTCGCCGTTGAAAGGGAGAACATAGAAATGGTCAAGACGCTGGCGAGTGCTGGCGCCTCCCCCCACGCGACGGATGCCAGAGGGTGCACCGCACTCATCTGGGCGGCGATGACGGGGATTGTGGATCTGGTGAAGTCCTTGTTTGGGGCCGGCGCAATCCAGAGCGTAGACGTGCAAGACAAGATGGGAAATACGGCGTTGATGGCGGCGGTCCGCCGGGGTTATTTCGACATCGCGAAAGTGCTGATCACTGAAGGACAAGCGAATGTCTTGTTGGCGAACCGTGCCGGAGAGACCGCGCTCAGCTTGGCAAGAGAGCGGGCGGATCCAGAACTTCTCGCCCTGGTTACCGATGCGTTTCGCGCAAGCCGGGCCGGTGTAAGCGCGCTGGCCAAGCATGAGCAGGCAGCATCGATGGCAGTCAAACTGCGCGACGATGTACAGGCTGCAAAAGACTTGCTCAAGAACCCGGACGCCAATATCGAGACGCTGAATGACCAGGGAGACACACCGCTGCAGGTTGCGGTAAAGGCCGGCGACCGGAACCTGATCGCCGAGCCTCACGCTCACGGCGCCGATATGAATGCGCTTGACCATGAGCGCGCTGACCCATCGATTGCCGTGTCGCAACAACAAGACCCGCCATTCTTCGACTTTGCGGTAAACGCGGAGCCCGATAGCGAAGCAGAGGAGTCGTTGGACGTCCTCTTGTCAGAACCTGACGTGCCAGATCATCAGGAGCACACTGACCAATTGATTTCCTTGCCAAGAAACCACGACCCGTCATTGTTGCACCAGGCGATAGACGCGAGGCTCGATGACGAAGCGAAGACGTCGTTGGACGTCCTCTCGTCAGAAACTGACGCACCAGATCCGTCCCAGAAGATCCCTTGGGCTCTGTTCGTAGAGAGCCGAAATATAGGCCACTACGATACGTCCCCCCCGCTCGTTCGGGCGACGATGGCGAAGAAGATGTCTGAGGTGGAGGACTTGCTTAGGGGCGATGCAAGCCAGATCGTGAATGGACAAGACCGCAACGGAAACACGGCGTTGATCGTTGCGATCAACCGCGGTTACCTCAAGATCGCAGAAATTCTCATCAAAACAGGGCACGCGAATGCCTCGTTGGCGAACCATGCCGGACAGACCCCGCTCAGCTTGGCAGTACAGGACGACGATGAGGAGCTTGTCGACCTGCTGTGCACACACGGGGCCAATGTAAACGCGCGTGATGAGGACGGGCGGACAGCAGTGATGGCAGCCTATGACGCTAGCAATAAGGGTATGGTAGAACACTTAATCAGCATGGGAGCCGATATCAGGTTGGCAGATAACGAGGGGCGCACACTGCTGCACCTTGCGGCAAGGCAAGGCGACGACGAAGGTGTCAGATCGCTTTGCGAGAGCGGCGCCGATGTGAATGCGCAAGACGTTAACGGCTTTAGCCCCTTGGTACACGCCATTCAGAGCGGAAACCCTGACGCGGTAGAAGTCCTGCTTTCCAACGCTGCAGATGTCAACGCGCGTGATAACGAGGGGCGTACGGTGATGTTTCACCTCAGTGATAATCAAAGCAGCTACGGGTGGCATTCCACCGCATTCAAGGCGACGTTCGATAGGCTGTTCGAGGCCGGTGCCCGACTCGAGGCTATGGACGAAAAAGTCCTTGAGAAGTTGTATCCACAGTGGGGCTTCGACCAGGCGCAGCGTGTTCGACTGGGCTTACACGTCACCGGTTTCGCGAGTGATTCACGAGGGTAATGTGAAATCCGCAGAGGCATCCAACCTGATCGTACCGAGGATTTCATCAGTCTCTGACGCGGCCCTCGCGAGGGCCGCTTTGGTGCTTTGGTACCCGATCACCTGAGCCGATAATGCGCCGCGGTTTTTTCAAACGCCTCCAGTGTGGCACGTTGCCAGTTGGCATCCAGGCCGAGCTCCTCGGCCAATATCCGTGCCACCTCGGGGGCGGCCAGGATGGCGGATTCACTATCCAGGAACAGCGCGCGATTACGGCGGGCCAGGACGTCTTCGACATTGCGGGCTAGCTCATGCCGGGCGGCAAAGCGCACATGGGCTTCGGTCAGGCCGCTGGCCTTGACCAGGATGTGTTCGATGCCGGGCAGGGCGCGCAATGCCGGCAGATCGGTGCCGTAATAGCTGTCGGGCGTACCACGGGCAGGGGCGCCTGGCGCACCTACAGGGCCGGCGCCATGCAGCGGCAGATCCGCAGTGCGGCAATGGGCCTGTGGCAAGAGCTGGTGGGTAATGGCGATGTCGATGACGTCCTGCGCCATCCTGCGATAGGTCGTCCATTTGCCGCCCGTGACGGTGACCAGGCCCGAGTTCGAGACTACAACCGTGTGTTCGCGCGACAGGGTTTTCGTGGCGGTGTCGCTTGGGGCCTTGACTAGTGGGCGCAGGCCCGCCCAGACACTGGTCACGTCCGCGCGTGTCGGCTTGCGGCTCAAGTAGCGGGCCGCCGTTTGCAAAATGAAATCCACGTCAGCGTCCGACGCATTCGGCTCCAGGGGCAAGTCGTCGCGCGGCGTATCGGTGGTGCCCACAATCGTGTGACCGTTCCATGGCACGACAAAGAGCACGCGCCCGTCGTCAGTTTTGGGGACCAGGATGGCTTTGTCGCCCGGCAGGAAATCGCGTGGCAGCGTCAGGTGCACGCCCTGGCTGGGCGCGACCATGGTTTGGGCTTGGGCGTCATCCATGCGGCGCACGGCATCGACCCATACGCCCGTGGCGTTGACGACGCAGCGCGCATGCAAGGGGTATTCCGTGCCGCTGAACGTGTCTTGTGCGATGACGCCTTCGATGGCGCTTTTGCCGTTGCTGCGTATCAAGCCCGTTGCGCGGACATAATTGATGGCCGTGCCGCCCAGATCGAATAGCGTACGCATGAGCGCCGTCGCCAATCGCGCATCGTCGAACTGACCGTCGTAGTACAGCACGCCGCCACGCAGATTTCGCCCTCCCACGGTAGGGGCAACGGTGCTGGCGTGCGCCAGTGTTTCGTCTTTTGACAACCAGCGGCTGGGCGACAGGTTGAGCTTGCCGGCCAGCAGGTCGTACATCTTTAAGCCGACCCCATAGAACGGCTGATCAAACAAGCCATAGGCCGGCACGACGAAACCCAGCGGCCAGGCCAAATGGGGCGCATTGCGATTGAGCAGGCCGCGTTCATGCAGGGCCTCGCGCACCAGACTGATATTGCCCTGGGCCAGGTAACGCACCCCGCCGTGCACCAGTTTGGTGGCTCTGCTGGAGGTGCCCTTGGCGAAATCCTCGCCCTCGATGAGCAAGGTGCGGTAGCCGCGTGCTGCGGCATCGACCGCAGTGCCCAGGCCGGTTGCGCCACCACCGATCACGACGACGTCCCAGACCGCGCGGTCATTCATGGTGTTGAGCAGGGTATGGCGGTTGGGGATGGGCTTAGGAACGGGCGTCGAGTTCATGGTGCTTGATAAGAGGAAGGAGGGGCGGCGCGAAGGCAGAGCCGGCAGTTACAACGAGGCACCGGGAATAGGTTCGACAGGCGCTTCGGCGATCACGCAGCGAACGCCGGATTCTTGCAGGACCTGGGCAAGAGGCGCCTGCGGATGGGCATCGGTAAAAAACCGGTCGATTTGCGAGATATGGGCCAGTTCGACCATGGCCTGGCGTTCGAATTTGCTGCTGTCGGCCGCCAGCCAGACCTCGCGTGATTGTTCGATGATGCTGCGGGCGATGCGGACCTCGCGGAAATCGTAATCGCGCAAAGTGCCGTCGGCTTCGATACCGGAAATACCGATCAGGCCGATATCGACCTTGAATTGGCGGATGAAGTCCATGGTGGCTTCGCCCACAATACCCCGGTCGCGCGAGCGCACGACGCCGCCCGCGATGATGACTTCGCAATCCACGTTGTCCGACAAAATATCGGCAACGTGCAGGTTGTTGGTAATGACACGCAGTCCGCGATGACGCAACAATTCTCTGGCGATCGCCTCGGTCGTCGTGCCAATATTCAGGATCAGCGAACAGCCATCGGGCACGGCCTGGGCGACCGCGCGGGCGATGCGCTGTTTGGCCTCGGCATGCAGGCCCTGGCGTTTGCGATAGGCGATGTTCTCGATGGTGGACGACTCGATACGGACGCCACCATGAAAGCGTGACAGCAACCCGGCTTCTGCGAGAAGATTGACGTCACGCCGCACGGTTTGCAGGGTGACATCAAAATGTCGGGCCAGAGACTCGATGCTGGCCGATCCCTGGGATCGAACCAGCTCGACCAGTGCGGTTTGACGAGGGTTCAGTATCATGCCGACATCATAAAACAACAAAATCGAAAATAAAATGACGCAGTGCACGATTGTTTTTCTTTCGTTTGTTGGGTAAAACGCAAAAATACAAATAAATAACGAAAGTGCAGCGCATCTGTCCACTTGGAGGAACACGATGCAGTTAATGCTGGACCAGATTTCCCTGCGTGCGGGGTCGCAAACCCATCTGTATCCGATGAGTCTGTCCCCGATTCCTGGCGCAATGACGGTGTTGCTCGGGGTGACCCAGGCGGGCAAGACCTCGTTGATGCGTGTGATGGCGGGGCTGGATCGCCCCACGTCGGGCAGGGTCCTGGTCGATGGCGCCGATGTCACGGGCGTGCCGGTAAGGCGCCGCAATGTGGCCATGGTCTACCAGCAGTTCATCAATTACCCCTCGATGTCGGTGTACGACAACATTGCGTCGCCGCTGAAGTTGCGCGGCGAGGCTGATATCGCCGGTCAGGTCCAGGCGATGGCCGAACGCCTGCACATCGAGCACTTTCTGAAACGCTATCCGGCCGAGTTATCGGGCGGGCAACAGCAGCGCGTCGCCCTGGCTCGCGCTTTGGCCAAGCAGGCGCCATTGGTGCTGCTTGATGAGCCGCTCGTCAATCTGGACTACAAGCTGCGCGAGGAGTTGCGCGACGAGCTCGACAGCCTGTTTGCCGAGGGGGACTCGACAGTGGTGTACGCCACCACCGAGCCGGCCGAAGCCCTGTTGCTGGGCGGCTATACGGCGGTGATGGATGCGGGCGAGCTCTTGCAGTACGGCCCGGCGGCAGAGGTCTTTCACCGACCCGCGTCGCTGCGCGTGGCGCGCGTATTCAGTGACCCGCCCATGAATCTCTTTGCCGCCCAACGCCAGGAAGGCGGCATCGTGCTTCAGGGCGGTGTGGTGGCGGCGCGTCGGCTACCCGACGCAGATGGCCAGCCGGCGATGACGGCGGGCTTGCGGGCCGGCGCCTTTAGCACCGAACCCGGCACGGGACGGGTGGCCTTGCCCGGGGTGGTCCAACTGGCCGAGATCTCGGGGTCGGATACGTATGTGCATGCGCAAACCTCGGCGGGACCGGTGGTGGCGCAATTAGCGGGTGTGCACCGCTACGAGTTGGAGGACACCTTGACGCTGTATTTTGATCCCGCGAGCCTGTATGCCTTTGATGCGGGCGGACAATTGCTGACGACCGGCAGTGCCGCAGGGGCTGCCTGATGGCTGCGATTGAACTGGACCTGGCCCATTCATACGTCAGCCAGCCCCAATCGGATGACGACTATGCTTTGCTGCCTCTGCGTTTCACTTTCCGCGATGGGGGCGCCTATGCGCTGCTGGGGCCATCGGGCTGCGGAAAAACGACCTTGCTGAACTGCATTTCGGGACTATTGCGTCCGTCGCAGGGTCGAATCCTGTTTGACGGTCGTGATGTGACGGCGTTGACGCCGCAGCAGCGCAACATTGCCCAGGTGTTTCAATTTCCCGTGGTGTACGACACCATGACGGTGGCTGACAACCTGGCTTTTCCCTTGCGTAATCGGGGGATGCCAGAAGCGCACATCCGAGAGCGCGTGGGGCGCATCGCCGAGATGCTGGACATGTCGGGACAATTGATCCGCCGAGCGAGTGGGTTGAGCGCCGACGCCAAACAGAAAATTTCCCTGGGCCGCGGGTTGGTGCGCAGCGACGTATCGGCGGTGTTGTTTGATGAGCCGTTGACTGTGATTGACCCGCATCTGAAATGGCAATTGCGGCGCAAGCTCAAAGAGATCCATCATGAACTCAAGCTGACGTTGATCTACGTCACGCATGACCAGACCGAAGCGCTGACGTTTGCCGAACAGGTGGTCGTGATGTCAAAGGGAAAGGCGGTGCAGATCGGCAGCCCCGAAGACTTGTTCGAGCGTCCCGCACATACGTTCGTGGGCCATTTCATCGGCTCGCCGGGGATGAATTTTCTGCCGGCCCAATGGCAAGACGGGGCGTTGATGGTCGGCGCCTATCGCTTGTGGAGCCCGGAGTCGGCGTCGCCTTTGGCATGGTCCGGCGTGACGGAATCGCGGCACGACGCATCAACTGGCCCGTTATCCAATGAGGGGCTGTCGCCCTCGATGGCGAGTGTGCTGCCCGAGGCCGGCGCTGTGCAATTAGGTGTGCGGCCCGAATATCTGCATCCGTGCGAGGCCGGGACGCCAGGCGCGGTGCCGGCCCAGGTGTCTCGGGTCCAGGACTTGGGAACCTATCTGCTGCTGACCTGCGATTTTCAGGGCATGGTGTTGCGCGCTCGCGCGGATGTCGGCCGTGAGGTCGCGGTGGGTGATACGGTCTGGCTGCCGTTATTGAATCCGCATACCTGCTTCTATCGAAACGAGGAGCGCATGCTATGAAGCCCATCAATCAGCGTGCCTGGCTGCTGGTGTTGCCGGTCGTGATCTGCGTGGCGTTCTCCGCCATTTTGCCGCTGATGACAATCGTCAATTATTCGGTGCAAGACATTTTTTCACCCGATCGCCGCGTGTTCGTGGGCACGGAGTGGTATGCGATGGTGCTGCAGGACGAAGAGCTCCACAGCGCCTTGTTGCGACAGATCGGATTTTCGCTGGCGGTGCTGGCCATTGAAATTCCGCTCGGTATTTTGCTGGCGTTGTGCATGCCGGCGACGGGATGGCGCGCCTCGGCGGTACTGGTGATCATCGCCTTGTCGCTGCTGATTCCCTGGAACGTCGTGGGCACGATCTGGCAGGTGTTTGGTCGCACGGATATCGGGCTGATGGGCGCTGCGCTGACGTGGTTGGGTGTGGACTATCACTATACCGGCAACTCCCTGCACGCCTGGCTGACGGTGCTGGCCATGGATGTGTGGCACTGGACGCCGCTGGTGGCGCTGCTGTGCTATGCGGGGTTGCGCGCGATACCCGAGGCGTACTACCAGGCCGCGCGCATTGATGGGGCGACGCGTCTGGCGGTGTTCCGTTATATCCAGTTGCCCAAGCTGCGCGGGGTCTTGATGATCGCGGTGTTGTTGCGTTTCATGGATAGCTTCATGATTTATACCGAGCCCTTTGTGTTGACGGGAGGTGGCCCGGGCAACGCGACGACGTTCTTGTCTCAGTACCTGACACAAAAGGCCGTGGGCCAGTTTGACCTGGGGCCTGCCGCCGCGTTTTCGATTGTGTATTTCCTGATTATTTTGCTGCTGTGTTTCATGCTGTACAACTGGATGCAGCGCGCGGGTACGAACGAGCAGGAGGACATTCATGGATAAGCGGGGTTGGGCCTGGCGCACGGGCTTTCTGGTGCTGTACTTGGCGTTTGCCATCCTGCCGCTGTACTGGATGTTGAACATGTCGTTCAAGACCAATACAGAGATCGTCAGTACGCTGACGTTGTGGCCGAACGATTTCACGTTTGAACACTATCTCACTATTTTCAGGGATCCCGCCTGGTATTCGGGCTATATCAATTCCCTGATTTATGTGGTGATCAACACGGTGATTTCGCTGGCGGTGGCGTTGCCGGCTGCCTATGCGTTTTCCCGTTATCGCTTCATTGGCGACAAGCACGTGTTCTTCTGGTTGCTGACCAATCGCATGACACCGCCCGCGGTGTTCCTGTTGCCGTTCTTTCAGTTGTATAGCTCGCTGGGGCTGATGGATACGCATTTGGCAGTGGCGTTGGCGCACCTGGTGTTTAACGTGCCGCTTGCTGTGTGGATCCTGGAAGGCTTCATGTCGGGCGTGCCGCGCGAGATCGATGAGACCGCCTATGTCGATGGCTATTCGTTTCCGCGATTTTTTCTGACGATCTTTTTGCCTCTTATCAAGGCAGGCGTGGGGGTAGCGGCGTTCTTCTGCTTTATGTTCAGCTGGGTCGAGTTGCTGTTGGCGCGCACGTTGACCTCGGTCAATGCCAAACCCATCGTGGCGACGATGACACGCACGGTATCGGCATCGGGGATGGATTGGGGCGTATTGGCGGCGGCCGGCGTCCTGACCATCGTGCCCGGGGGAATCGTGATCTGGTTTGTGCGGCACTACATCGCAAAAGGATTTGCGATGGGCCGGGTTTAGCGAGGAGGGCGCACCATGTTGCAGTGGATGGTATGGACGACGCCGGTCGCGGTGTTTTTTATCTGCATTGGGCTGATGCTGGTCGGCATGACGGTATGGGAGCTGAAATCGCCCACCTCGTTGCGCAAAGGCTTTTTGCCGATCGCGACGACGCGAGGTGATCGATTGTTTATCGGCCTGATGATCATGGCCTGGATCAACTTGGCCTATGTCGGGCTGGGCGAAAAAATGATGGATTGGTTTGGGTTGGAAGATTCGCCCTCGCTCTGGATCGGTTTTGCCGTGTCATTGCTGGTATTGGCATGGGTGATGCGCAAGGGTTAATTAAAAAATGTTGTAGCGAAATGACCGCCGGCCGGTAGCTTCCCAGGCCCAGGTCCGCAGCATAAAAGGGAAGGTTCATCGAGGAGGAAGGTCATGAAATTGCGTTTGCAAGCGATGGCTGCGGCTATTGCATTGATCGGGAGTTCAACCGTCTGGGCGGGCGTACCCGAGGCGGAAAAATGGGTCGACTCGGAATTCCAGCCTTCGACGCTGTCCAAGGACAAGCAGATGGCCGAGATGCAATGGTTTATCGATGCTGCGGCCAAGCTCAAGGCCAAAGGTGTCACCGAAATCAATGTGGTGTCCGAGACCATTACGACCCACGAGTACGAATCCAAAACTCTGGCTCGCGCCTTTAGTGAAATCACCGGGATCAAAGTCAATCATGACTTGATCCAGGAAGGCGATGTGGTCGAAAAACTGCAGACCTCCATGCAGTCGGGCAAGTCGATCTACGACGGTTGGATTTCGGATTCGGATCTGATCGGCACACACTACCGTTATGGCGCCATTCTGCCCTTATCGGACTATATGGATGGGGACGGCAAGGAATGGACCAGCCCCGATCTGGATCTGAAAGATTTCATCGGTCTCAAATTTACGACCGCGCCCGACGGCAAGGTCTATCAATTGCCGGACCAGCAGTTTGCCAATGTGTACTGGTTTCGCGCCGATTGGTTTGCCCGCCAGGATTTGCGCGACAAGTTCAAGGCCAAGTACGGTTATGACCTGGGCGTGCCCACGAACTGGTCCGCCTACGAGGACATTGCCGATTTCTTTACGAATGATGTGAAAGAATTGGATGGCAAGAAGATCTATGGCCACATGGATTACGGCAAAAAAGATCCGTCATTAGGCTGGCGCTTTACCGATGCGTGGTTGTCGATGGCGGGCGCCGCCGACAAGGGGCTGCCCAACGGGATGCCGGTCGATGAATGGGGGATACGCGTGGCCGACGACAAGTGCACGCCAGTCGGCGCGTCGGTGTCGCGAGGCGGGGCGACCAATAGCCCGGCGGCAGTGTATGCCCTGACCAAGTACATCGACTGGATGAAGAAGTACGCACCGCCGCAGGCTATGGGCATGACCTTCTCGGAATCCGGACCGGTGCCCGCGCAAGGCCATATCGCGCAGCAGATCTTCTGGTATACGGCCTTTACCGCCGATATGACCAAGAAGGGGTTGCCGGTGGTGAATGAGGACGGCACGCCCAAGTGGCGGATGGCGCCGTCGCCCTATGGCCCGTATTGGAAAGAGGGTATGCAAAACGGCTACCAGGACGTGGGCTCGTGGACGTTCTTTAAATCCACCGATCCCAATCGTCTGGCAGGCGCATGGCTGTATGCCCAGTTCGTGAATGCCAAGACCGTGTCGTTGAAAAAATCGATCACCGGCCTGACCTTTGTTCGCGATAGCGATATTCACAGCGATTACTTCACGAAGAATGCCGACAACTATGGCGGCCTGATCGAGTTTTATCGCAGCCCGGCACGCGTTGCCTGGACACCGACGGGCAATAACGTTCCCGACTATCCCAAGCTGGCACAGTTGTGGTGGAAGAACGTCGCGACCGCCGTGACGGGTGAGCAGACGCCACAAAAGGCCATGGATAATCTGGCCGAGGAAATGGATCGCGTGATGGCGCGCCTGGAACGCGCGGGCATGGCGCAGTGTGCGCCCAAGCTCAACAAAAAGAGCGATCCCGCCAAGTGGCTATCGGACGAGCATGCGCCATGGAAGAAATTGGCCAACGAAAAACCTCAGGGCCAGACCATTCCGTACGATCAGTTGCTGCAGGCCTGGAAGGAGGGCAAGGTTCGTTGATGTAAGGGGGGGCCGGTTGCCAACTGCGCAGGCATTGGCTCCGGCTGTTATCGATGGCGAAAGAGTTTGGCTAGCGCCTGGGCATCCATGATCTGGATGTTGTTCTGCGCGGCATAGGCCAATGCGGGACCCGAAGCGGCGCCCAGCGAGACATAAATACCCTCGTTGGCGCCGGCTTCGGCGCGTGCGGCCTGCAGGCGCTGCAGCGGTTCGACGCCGGTGTGGGCGGCTTTCCAGCGCCGGGCTGACATGAGCGCCCGGCCGCTGCCCGCTCGCGTGACTTCAAAGTCGGCGGCATCACCCTTTAAGCCTTTTAAGCGTTTGACCTCGCAACCGTCTTTGCGCAAGGCCGCTTCGAGTTGATCGGCAAAAGCCGACCAGGACAGCACGGACAGAGCCTGGCTCGTTTCCTCGATGCGGGCCTGCGAAGGCTTGTTGCGTTGTTTCCAGGCGGCCACGCCGGAGATCACGATAAACGGGATGGCGCCAAAAATCGGAAAGGGCGCGTAGGCTGGCGGCACGACCGCAACCGCCACTAATACCAGTCCCGCCGCGACGAGCATGCTGATCCACCATGATGATCGAAGCAAAATGGCAAAGAGAGAGTTTTTGGCCATGAATTTCATGGGGGATCCTGGGCAGCGAAGTGAATAAAAGGCTTAGATAAAAAGCTTAGATAGAAGGCTTGAAAAGGCTTAGGACAGAAGACTTAGGATTTGGGCGTGTCAGAGGGCGGGGTAGGTGACTGCGTCGTTGCCGGCGCGGCTGGTGGCGTCTCTGGCGCTGGCGGTGGAGTCGTAGGCGTTGCTGGAGTTGTCGGCGTCGCGGGAGTTGTCGAAGTTGGAGGCGTTACAGGTGTCGCAGGCGTTGCTGGCGTTACAGGCGCTGCAAAAGCCCCCGGATTCGTTGGAGCCACAGGCGCGGTGGGCGGCACAGGGCGCCCTGATGTTGACGATTGGGCCATCCAGGCAATCAGCGACGCACGCATGGCTTCTTCGACTGACATGTCGATGGGTTGCACCCAGTCGGTCGGGACGAACACGGTATAGCCACCGATCATGTAACCCATGGGCAAGTAAACGGCGACACGGTCACCGGACAAAAATCCCTCGGGCAAGCCTTCGGTGCTGCGTCGAGTGATCAGACCCACCAGTTCCAGTGCTTGGCCTGGGATACGCAGCACGACGACGTGCTGGGTGTCGGCTTTAGCGCTGGGCGAAAAATAATCCGCAAAGCTTTTGAGCGACGAATAAATGCTTTTGATTACCGGGATGTTGGTAAACGGCATCTCCACGAAATGAAAGATCTTTTGCACGCGCTCTTTCGAGACTAAATAGCCAATAAGCAAAATGCCCAGAATCCCCAGCAACAATCCCATGCCGGGAATATAAAAACTACCGATAAACGGACTGAGCAGCGATAGCGCGGCTCTTTCGGTCCAGGTGAGGAACACAAACAGCAGGTACAGCGTCAGCACAATCGGCAGGACGGTAATCAGCCCGCGGAAAAAATATCGATACAGGCGCGTCATGGGGTGTGGATCTCCGGTAATGCGTAATTAATGGCCGACGGCGGGCAAGTACAAGGTTTCCTTGATTTCTTCCATCACCACATAGCTGCGAGATTCGGCCGACGCCGGCAGGCGTTTCAGAATCGCGCCCAGCAGTCGGCGGTATTCATTCATTTCGGTCAGGCGTGCCTTGACCAGATAATCAAAATCACCCGAGACCAAGTGGCATTCCATGACCTCGGGGACGTAAAGCAATTCCTGTTTGACCTTGTCAAAGACATCACCTGATTTTGCCGATAACTTGATTTCCAGGAATACCAATAAATTGCGACCCAACGCCGCAGGGTCGACGCGCGCATGATACCCGGTGATGACGCCTTCGCGTTCCAGGCGCTTGACGCGCTCGGAGCAGGGCGTCGCCGACAGGCTGATGCGCTCGGCCAGATCGGTGATGGAAATCCGCCCATCACGTTGCAAAATATCCAGGATTTTCAAGTCGATACGATCAAGTTCGCGCATTTCGCTCTGAGAGGGCCGGTTAGCCGCTGGTATCAGTATAAAAACCAATTAGAACCAATAATTTTAGTGATTTCCACTGCTTATTCAATCCTAGACTATCGATTCATTTGTTTAAATCGTCTGCAGCAGGGGAATTTCATGCACGTCATCGTTCTGGGCAGTGGTGTCATCGGTACGACAACCGCGTATTACCTGGCCCGTCAGGGGGTCAAAGTCACGGTTCTCGACCGCCAGGCCGAGGCGGCATGTGAAACCAGCTATGCCAACGCCGGCCAAGTGTCGCCGGGTTACTCCACGCCTTGGGCGGCGCCCGGGATCCCCCTCAAAGCCCTGAAGTGGATGTTTCAGAAAGAGCATGCGCCGCTGGCGATCCGGCCGGACGGCACGCTGTATCAATGGCGCTGGATGGCCGCGATGCTGGCCAACTGCTCGGCCGCCCGCTACACGATCAACAAGGAACGCATGCTGCGCCTGGCCGAGTACAGCCGGGATTGCCTGAGCGATTTGCGCGCGGAGACCGGGATTCAATACGAGCAGCGTACTCGCGGCACGTTACAGCTGTTTCGCACCGAATCTCAATACGAGGCCGCGCAACGCGATATCCAGGTGCTGGAGGCCTGCGGCGTGCCTTACGAGTTGCTTGACCGCAATCGCCTGCAAACCGCCGAGCCTGCCTTGGCGCACGCCTCTCAACAATTGGTCGGTGGCCTGCGCCTGCCCAATGACGAAACCGGGGATTGCCGTCTCTTTACCCGTCAATTGGCGCAGTTGGCTGCGGGACTGGGCGTGGAGTTTCGCTATGGGCAGGATGTCGAGGGCTTGCAAATGGCCGGCGGCGAGATCACCGGGGTTCGAGTCGACGGCGAGACGCTGACGGCTGATCGCTACGTGGCGGCATTTGGCAGCTATACGCGTGGTTTCCTGCGGCCGTTGGGACTGGATTTGCCCGTCTATCCCGTCAAGGGCTATTCGCTGACGATCCCCCTGCGGGATTCGAAAGCTGCCCCGGTGTCGACGGTGCTGGACGAAACCTACAAGGTCGCGGTAACGCGTTTTGACAACCGTATCCGCGTTGGCGGCATGGCGGAGTTGGCCGGTTTTGATCTGCGTTTGAACCCGGCGCGTCGTCGCACCCTGGAATACGTGGTCAATGATCTGTATCCCGGCAGCGGCGATGTGACCAAAGCGGAGTTCTGGACGGGTCTGCGCCCCATGACGCCAGATAGCACGCCGATTGTCGGTCCGACGCGCTATGCCAACTTGTTCCTGAACACGGGGCACGGCACCTTGGGCTGGACCATGGCCTGCGGTTCGGGCAAGCTGCTGGCCGACCTGGTGACCGGCCAGCCGCCCACGATCCGGGCTGACGATCTGGCGTTGTCGCGTTACGGCGCCTCGCGGGTGCGTCAGTCGCGCCTGGCGCTCGGGGAGCATTCGGCAGCCTGAATCTGCCGCGCTCGCCGCGGCCCCGCGATGTGCCACAATTCCCCATGATCGCCATCATGGCGCAGGCACTAGCAGGGGTTTCGTGACGCATCTCATCCATACCGCCGACTGGCAGATCGGGCGGCAATACGGTCAGTTCGATACTGACGACGCGGCCATGCTGGCCGAGGCGCGCTATGACGTCGTCGCACGCATCGCGGCGCTGGCGGCCGAGCGCCACGCCGATGCGGTGTTGGTGGCGGGCGATGTGTTCGATACGCAAGCCGTGTCGGATCGCACGATCCGGCGTTTGTTCGATGCGCTGTCTGCCTTTACCGGTCCATGGGTCATGATTGCCGGCAACCACGACGCAGCGTTGGCCGATAGCGTCTGGTCGCGTGCGCGCCAACTAGGCTGTATTGGGCCGAATGTGCATATCCCCTTGCAACCTGGCGTGGTCGATCTTCCGACGCTGAATCTGGCCGTATTGGCCGCGCCCCTGACCCAGCGGCACACCTACGACGATACAACGGCCGTTTTTGACACGCTGGAAACTGCGCCGGGTCGGCTGCGGGTGGGGCTGGCCCATGGCAGCATCACGGGCCGGTTGCCCGACAGCGTGGATTCCGCCAATCCGATCGCCGTGGATCGGGCGAGTCGCTCGCGGCTGGACTATCTGGCGCTAGGCGACTGGCATGGGTGCCTGCAGATCGATGCACGCACCTGGTATGCCGGCACACCGGAGCCAGATCGCTTTCGGGCGAATGCATCGGGGAGCGTGCTGGACGTGACACTATCCGGCCCGGGTGCCGAGCCGGCGGTTGCGATCTTGCCTGTCGGTCGTTATCGGTGGGCGTTATGGGACGAATCGCTGCAGTTAAGCTCTGATGCCGAGTCGTTGGCGCATCGTTTACAGGAAATCGACGCAGAGGATGTGTTGCGCCTGGAGGTCGCGGGGCAGTTGCCGCTTGAGGCCTGGGACGCCCTGCAAGACGCCGTCGCGCGGGCAATGGCCCGTAGTCGTGCCTTGCTGCTCGACACCGACGGCCTATCGCTCGCGCCCGATGCCGAGGATCTGCTGACCTTGGGCGCCAGCGGTTACGTGAGTGAGGTGGCTGCGCAGTTGCAAACGCTACAGGACGATCCCGCGCAGGCAGCGGTTGCGCGTCAAGCCTTGCGGCTGCTGGTGCAATTCCAGCGCGAACGGACGGCGGCGCCATGAAACTGCGCCGTATCGCTCTGGAGGAATTCCGCAAATTTCGTGATCCGGTCGTCCTGGACGATTTGGCTGATGGCCTGAATGTGATCGCCGGGCCTAATGAGGCTGGCAAGAGCACCATTGCGATCGCCATTCGCGCGGCATTTCTAGAACGCTACAAAACGACCAAGGTCGCCGATCTGGCACCGTGGGGGATGTCGGGCGCCCGGCCGTCGGTAGAGATTGCATTCGAGCATGCCGATCAACAGTATTTGTTGCGCAAGTCATTCCTCAGCCGAGCCCGTTGCGAACTGTTGATCAATGAGGGCGCGACGCGTCACGAAGGCGAAGCGGCGGAGAACGCTCTGGCCGCATTGCTGGGGTTTGAGTTCTCCGCCAAGGGCGGCAGTCGCGCGGAACATGGCGGCATCCCGGGCCTGTTATGGATAGAGCAAGGTGCGGGGCAGAATCTGCTCGAACCCGCCGTCCATGCCCAAAGTCATGTCCGCGATGCGCTGACGCGCTTGACGGGCGAGCTCACCTCGGCCGACGGCGACTCGCTGTACGAGCGGGTCGAGTCCGAACGCGCCACGCTGCGCGATGGGCGCAGTGGCCGGCCCAAGGGGGCCTATAAAGAGGCGGAAGACGCCTGTCAGCGTGCCGAGCAGACCGTCGCGACGCTGACAGCCGCCAAGCAGGCGCTGGATGCGGATGTTGACCGTCTGGCGGTGCTGCGGCGCGAGTACGACAAGGCGCAGCATGACCAGCCCTGGCTTGGGATGGAGCAACGGGCAGCGCAGGCCCGGGCTCGCTTGAACGAAATCAGTCGCGAGCGGGACGCGCTGACCGGCCTGCAGCGTGAGCTGACGCAGGCGGACAGTACGCTGGCCCTGCTGCATGAGCAGGTGGAACGGGACCAGCGGGACGCGGCTGCGTTGCGTGCATCGCAGGCCGAGGCCGAGGCGGCGACGGCGCGTCTGTCGCCGGCACGCGAGGCACTGGCGCGCGCGCAGCAACATCAGCAACGCAGTGCCGAACGACTGGCCGAGGGCAATGCCCAGGTGGTGGCGGCGCAGCAGGCGGCCCAGCGACAGGATTGCCTGGCACAAATCGCGCGGCTGGAAGCGGAACTGCAGCACGGCCAGGAGCGCATTGCCCAGGCGGAGCAGTGGGCGGCACAGGTGCAGAGCCTGCAGGCCGCCGAGACCCAGTCTGTCATCGACGACAAGGCACTGGGCAGCCTGCGCAAACTCGAGCAGCATCTGGTGCAACTGCAGATTCAGCAGCACGCCGGCGCGACGCGTGTGCTGCACGACCTGACCCCGGGGCAGACATTGCAGGTCGCGGCGCAGACACTGGCGGGGGCGGGCGAGGTATTGCTGACCGAGGCGACTGACGTACAAATACCCGGGGTCGGACGCTTGCGCATCGAGCCGGGTGGCAGAGATCTACCCGCCGTCCTGGCTGAGTTACACAAAGCGAACGCACAGCGCGAGGCGTTGCTGGCTGGCCTTGGGGCGGCCACGCTGGCTGAGGCCGAGACGCGTGCCGCCGCCTATGAACAGGTCCGTCGAGAACTGGACATGGCGCGGCAAACGCTGCGCATTCAGGCGCCCGAGGGTATCGAGTCGCTGCGTGCCTCGCATACCCAGTCGCAGGCACGTCGGGCACAGCTCGAAGCGCAGCTGGCCGGTTTGCCGGACGTCGACACCCCCGTTGATCTGATCCAGGCACAGCAGGCGCTGCGGACGGCAAAGGTCGAGGCGGAGCACGCCGATCGCACCGTGACAACCGCGCGGACGGCGCTGGATACGCAGCAGGCGACGGCGCAGGTCTTGCAAGCCCAATGGACGGCCCGGCAGGCTGAGTTCGACACTGCCAGTCGTGTCGAACAACGCGAGCAGCGCGGGGCTCGGTTGGTCGAGGCGCGCGCCACGCGCGACACCTTGGCGCAGCGTTGCCAGACTGTGCAGGCAGCGTTGCAGGCCCAGCAACCTGAGCTGATTGAACAAGACGCCCAGCGTTTTGAGCAGTCGGCGCGATTGTTGCGGGACGAGCAGCAACGCCGTCACGCCGAATTGCTCCAGTTGCAGGGCAAGCTGGAGCAGGCGCAAGCGCACGGATTGGGAGAGCAATTGCTCCAGGCGCAGGCCGAAGCGCAGCGTCTGGCCCGTCGGCGTGACGAATTCACCACACGCGCCCAGGCGCTGGATTTGCTGTGGCAATTGCTGGGAGAGCGGCGCGCGACGGCGACCCAGCGTCTGCTTGAGCCGCTGGCGCAACGTCTGCAGCACTATGTGGGATTGTTGTTTCCGGGGGCGCGATGGCGTCTGGACGATGCCTTGATGCCTGCCGCCGTGTTGCGAGGAGCAGGGGCCGAGGCGCAGGAAGCCCTGGACACCCTGAGTTTTGGGACGCGCGAGCAGCTCGGCGTATTGGCGCGGTTTGCCTATGCGGATTTATTGCAGCAAGCGGGCCGGCCGACCCTGTTGGTGCTGGACGATACGCTGGTACATGCCGATCAGGATCGGCGCGAGTTGATGAAGCGTGCACTATACGATGCCGCTTCTCGGCACCAGGTGTTGCTGCTGACCTGCCACGCCGAATCTTGGCAGGATATGGGAGTACCGATACGCCCCGTGCCCCTAACTCACTCAAATTGACACGAAAAATGCACCTTAAAGTGCCTATCAACCGCAAAAATTGCCTGGATCGCTGTGCGAACCTTACAGGAATCTGATATTTTTCGGGGTGAGAGTTTGGCCGACGTTTACAGATACGCCGTTGCCGTGTTTGCGGCTCGCGGGGTCCGATGGGCTTGGCTTGGCTTTCATGTAACTCCATCCCGGCATCAGGTGTGGCTCATGCCCCAGACTCACGCTGCCGGTCCTCCCGGAATACCATGTTGCTGATTCTCATCCTCGCTCTGCCGTTTGTCGGCAGCCTGTGCGCCGCGCTGTTGCCATCCAACGCCCGCAACGCCGAGGCCTGGCTGGCCGGCTTGACCGCATTGACCAGTTTTCTGCTGGTGGCCAGTCTGTACCCGCAGGTTGCTGACGGTGGCATCGTTCGTACGGACCTCGCGTGGGCGCCGGCATTGGGCTTGCAGTTCACGTTGCGGATGGATGGCTTTGCCTGGCTATTCGCCTTGATCGTATCGGGCATGGGCGCCCTGATCGTGTTGTACGCGCGGTATTACATGTCGCCGGAGGACCCGGTACCGAGATTTTTCTCGTTTTTCCAGGCATTCATGGCCGCCATGCTGGGCGTGGTGCTGTCAGGTAATCTGATTCAATTAGTCCTATTTTGGGAAATGACCAGCCTGGCCTCGTTCATGCTGATTGCCTATTGGCATCACCGGCAAGACGCCCGCCGCGGCGCACGGATGGCTTTGACGGTGACGGGCGCAGGGGGATTGTGTCTTCTGGCGGGGGTGTTGATTCTGGGCGACATCGTCGGCAGCTACGACCTTGATCAGGTCCTGGCCTCGGGGGACCTCGTTCGCGCCGATCCCTGGTATCCCGCCGTCTTGATCCTGGTGGCCCTGGGCGCATTGACCAAGAGCGCGCAGTTTCCGTTTCAGTTCTGGTTGCCCAACGCCATGGCGGCGCCCACGCCGGTGTCGGCCTATTTGCACTCGGCCACGATGGTCAAGATGGGCGTGTTCCTGCTGGCCCGTTTTTGGCCGGTGTTGTCCGGTACCGATGAGTGGTTCTGGATCATCGGCGGAGCAGGACTGTGCTCGTTGTTCCTGGGGGCCTACGCCGCCATTTTTCAGCAAGACATGAAGGGCGTGCTGGCCTATTCCACGATCAGTCACCTGGGGCTGATCACGCTGCTGTTGGGAATGAACAGCTCGCTGGGGCTGGTGGCGGCGATTTTCCATATGGTCAACCATGCCACCTTCAAGGCCTCGCTATTTATGGCGGCGGGTATCGTCGATCACGAAACAGGTACGCGCGATTTGGGACGACTGAGTGGGTTGCGACACGCCATGCCGATCACAGCGACCCTGGCAGTGGTCGCGGCCGCCGCCATGGCGGGGGTGCCGTTGCTCAACGGCTTTATTTCCAAGGAAATGTTCTTCGCCGAGACGACCTTTGTCAGCGGCGACCCCATTGTGCAGCATGGTCTGCCGACTCTTGCGGTGATCGCCAGTGCGTTCAGTGTGACGTATTCGCTGCGATTCATTTTGCAGGTGTTCTTCGGCCCACCAGCCAAAGACTTGCCGCGCGCGCCGCATGAGCCGCCCCGCTGGATGCTGGTGCCCAGCGGGTTGCTGGTGTTGACCTGTTTGGTCGTGGGAATCATCCCCGGCGTGACGCTTGGACCTTTTTTGCATAGTGCGGCGCAAAGCATCCTGGGTAGTCAAGCCATGCCGGAGTACAGCCTGTCCGTCTGGCATGGGGTGAATCTGCCGTTGGTGATGAGCTTTGTGGCCATGATCAGCGGCATCTTGCTGTATCTGGCTTTGCGGGCCCGACAGCGCGCCCATCCCGGTCGCGTCCCGTTCATTTATCGGTTCGACGGGCGGCGTTCGTTCGAGTTTCTGTTCGATTATTCCAGCGTGGCGGCCAACTGGGTGCTGATGCGCATTTCCTCCACGCGTATGCAAGTCCAAATGCTGTTGATGGTGCTGGGGGCCTTGTTCGTGGCCTGGCTGGCATTGCGCCAAGGAGAGTGGGACGGAATTACCTCCGCTACAACGCCGCTGGATCCCGCTTTTGCCGTGTTGTGGACGGTTGGGGCGATCTGTGCGGTGTGCGCCGCCTATCAAGCCAAATATCACCGCTTGGCCGCATTGATCCTGGCCGGTGGCGCCGGGCTGGTCACCTGCGTGACGTTCGTCTGGTTCTCGGCGCCTGACCTGGCCCTGACCCAATTGGCGGTCGAGGTCGTGACCGTCGTATTGCTGTTGCTCGGCCTGCGGTGGTTGCCGCGTCGTATCGAGGGTGGCGTTGATAATCACTTCCGCGCACGGGCACGCCGGGTGCGAGATCTGGTGATTGCCGCAGTGACCGGCACCTCGCTCGCGGCGTTGGTCTACGTCGTCCTGACACGTCCGCAGGGTCAGACCATCTCCTCTTATTTTGTCGAGAACGCGCTGCCCGAAGGTGGAGGCACCAACGTCGTCAACGTGATTCTGGTCGATTTCCGTGGCTTTGATACCTTTGGCGAAATCACGGTCGTCGGTATCGTGGCGTTGACAGTCTATGCCCTGTTGCGGCGTTTCCGGCCACCGGCCGAGAGCATTGATCTGCCTCGCCAGCAGCGCGACCAGGGTATCCCGACGGTATCGCCCGATACCAAGGCTCTGCTGCCCGACAATGCCATGGCGCTGCCCGCCGTATTGGTACGCCTGCTGTTGCCCATCGCCGCCATGGTGTCGGTGTACTTGCTGCTGCGCGGCCACAACGCGCCCGGCGGCGGTTTCGTCGGCGGGCTGGTCATGGCGACTGCCGTGATCCTGCAATACATGGTGGGCGGGGTGTACTGGGTGGAATCGCGCAGTCGCCTGAATCCGCAACACTGGATCGGACTCGGACTTTTGTGCGCGGGGGGAACGGCGATCGCGGCCTGGTTTGCCTCCAAGCCACTTTTGTCGGCCCTGGCAGCAGATATTTCCATCCCTATCATTGGGCATATCCACCTTTCCAGCGTGCTGTTCTTTGATATTGGTGTTTACATGCTGGTCGTGGGCGGCGCCGTGCTGATACTGGTCGCTCTGGCTCACCAATCCTTGCGTGCGCAACGTAAAGCCGCCGCCGAGGCGTCGGCCGCGGCCGAAGCTACCGCCGCAGAATCCGGGAGTCCTGCCCAATGGAACTGATACTCGCCATCGCGATTGGCGTACTCGCCGCGTCGGGGGTGTGGTTGATCCTGAGACCACGCACCTTCCAGGTCATCATGGGCCTGACCCTGATGTCGTACGCCGTCAATTTGTTCATTTTCGGAATGGGTCGCCTGACGGTGGGGCGTCCGCCGGTTGTCGCCACAAGCGGGGTGGCCGACCCGGCCGCGCTGGCTGATCCCATCCCCCAGGCATTGGTGTTGACGGCTATCGTGATTGGCTTTGCGACCACCGCCTTGTTTCTTGTCGTATTGCTGGCTTCTCGCGGGTTGACTGGCACCGACCACGTTGATGGCAGGGAGTCGGAATCTTGATCAATTGGTTGCAACACGCACCTGTCTATCCCATCGTCGTCCCGCTGATCGCGGGCGCGGCGATGTTGCTGCTGGCGGACAAGCACCGAATTTTGCGGGCGAGCATCTCTGTGTTGGCGGCGCTGGCTCAATTGGCTGCCGCCATCACCTTGCTCGCGCTGGCCGCTGGCGCGGGAGACATCTGGCCCAAGGGCGTGGGCGTTTATTTGTTGGGCGATTGGGCGGCGCCATTTGGCATTGTGCTGGCGGTCGACCGGCTCTCGGCAGTCATGTTGACGTTGACCGCTGTGCTGGGCGTGGCCTCGCTGTTTTATTCGTTGGCGCGCTGGGATCGGTTAGGCGTGCATTTTCATTCGTTGTTCCAGTTCCTGCTGATGGGGCTCAATGGCGCCTTTCTGACGGGCGACCTGTTTAACCTGTTTGTCTTCTTCGAGATCCTGCTGGCCGCTTCGTATGGTCTGATTTTGCATGGTTCGGGCGTCGCTCGCGTCAGTGCCGGCCTGCAATACATCGCGGTCAACCTGGTGGCATCGTTTCTGTTGCTGATCAGTATCGCGCTGATCTACGGCGTGACGGGCACGCTGAACCTCGCCGATCTGGCAGTGCGTGCAGGGACGCTGGGCGGCACCGATCGCTTGCTGTTCGAGATTGGCGCGGCGGTGCTGGGTGTCGCTTTTTTGGTCAAGGCCGGCGCATGGCCGATGAATTTCTGGTTGGTGCGAGGCTATAGCTCTGCCAGCGCGCCGGTGGCCGCTATTTTTTCCATCATGACCAAGGTGGGCATCTATGCCTTGCTGCGCATTGGGTCGCTGTTGCTGCCAACCGGTGCGCCTGCGGCTTTCAGCCTGGAATGGATGTTCGTGATCGGGATGGCGACATTGATCTTTGGCGCCATCGGGTTGCTGGCGACGCAGCAACTGGATCAGCTCGTCAGCTACTGCGTGATTGTTTCCGCAGGCACGCTGCTCACCGCGCTAGGTATGCCGGGCGTTCGCTTGACCGGGCCCGCGCTGTTTTATCTGGTGAGTTCGGTGTTGACCACGGGTGCGTTTTTCATGCTGGTCGAGTTGGTGGAGCGTACCCAGACCTTCGGGGCCAATGTCCTGGCGGTGACGCTCGACTTGTTCGACCTGGATGATCCTGAATCGCCCAATCGGTCCGATGACGTGGTCGGGGTCGCGATTCCCGCGGCGATGGCCTTCCTGGGCCTGGCTTTTGTCTCGTGTGCACTGCTGGTGACCGGCTTGCCTCCCTTGTCCGGTTTCGTGGCAAAGTTCTCGCTGTTATCGGCCGCCGTGGCCGAGGCGAATGCCTCAATGCAGCCCGCCGATGCGTGGATTCTGGTGGCGGGGGTGTTGGTCGCGGGATTGGCCGGTATTATTGCTTTCGGGCGTGCCGGCATGCGTATTTTCTGGGGTAACGATGAGCGCACCACGCCGCGCCTGCGTGTCCTTGAGGCGGGGCCGGTCAGCATCTTGCTTCTGCTGTGTGTCGCGCTGGCCGCGGGGGCAGGGCCCGTGTCGGCGTATCTGGACGCGGCCGCACGGTCGCTGGATGACCCCTCTCTGTACATTGACGCTGTGTTGTCGGCGAGCCCGACCCGGGCGATAGGGGGGCACTGATGCGGCGCTTTTACAAAATTTTGCTGCCCCTGGTGCTACTTATCCTGTGGCTGTTGTTGAACGAGTCGTTCTCTGCGGGTCAGATCGCGTTGGGCGCTGCATTAGCGATATGGCTCGGCGTGGCATCGACCCGCTTGCGACCGCTGCGCAGCCGGCCTCACAAGCTGTGGTTGCTGGTGGGGCTGGCGGGCCGGGTAATACTCGACATCGTGCGTTCGAACATCGCCGTGGGAAAGTTGATTCTCGAGTATCGCCGTGCCTACACCCCGGGTCACGTCCATATTTCGCTGGATTTGCAGGATCCGCATGGCCGTGCGCTGTTGGGTTGCATCTTGACCTATACACCCGGTACCGTGTGGGTCGACGTGTCTCACGACATATTGACCTTGCATGTGCTGGATCTCGAGAACGAAGACGCCTGGGTCAAGTTGGTCAAGCACCGCTACGAGCGCACCTTGATGGAGGTTTTCGAATGAACGTCATGCTATTTTGGGCCGCATCATTTGCGCTGCTGTGTTTTGTACTGGGAATGGCTTGCGCGACGGTACGACTGGTGCGGGGCCCGACCGCCCAGGATCGTATCCTGGGGCTGGATGCGTTTTACATTAACGGCATGTTGGCCATGTTGGCATTTGGCATCCGGTCAGGGACTTCGGTGTACTTTGACGTGGCATTGCTGATCGCGCTGTTTGGCTTTGTCGGATCGACCGCAATGGCCAAGTTCCTGTTGCGCGGCGAGGTGATCGAACCATGAACACCGATATTCCGTTGTGGGCGGGTATCCCCGCTAGTATTTTGCTGATCGCCGGGGGAATCATTGCGCTGATTGGTTCAGTAGGTTTGTTGCGATTCAAAAATTTTGTGTCGCGTATTCATGCGCCGACCATGGGTAATACCATGGGGGCGGGTTGTGTATTGCTGGCGTCTATTCTGGTGTTCTCGTCGATAGAGGAGCGTTTTGTCATCCACGAGATTCTGATTACGCTGTTGCTGCTGATCACTTCGCCGGTGACGGCCATGTTGCTGATGCGCGCCTCGGCATACCGCGGTCAGCGCGAGCGGGGCGAGTTCACCCCTAATAACAAGGGACGCGAATAACTCGGGCGCGAATCGTATCAGGGCGCTACGGAACCCCGGAGCCGTTTACGGGCCGACGTATTTGTAACATCTGTACGCCCTCAGGCTTGCCGCTTTGTCGTACCGTAACAACTGGCTTGTATGCTTATCACGCATACGACATTGTTGAAGGAGCGAAAAATGAACCTACGACATATACACAATCGGACCTGCACGCTGGTGTTTGCGGTAGCCGGGGCGCTAGGCGGGTTGGCGGGGATGTCCGTCGCGCAGGCGGCCAATACCTCGGCATCCAGTTCGATTCAGTCGCAGTACGAGTTGGACGTACAGCGCTGCAACACGGGCCAGACACATCAGAGCAAGGCGGTTTGCTTGCAAGAGGCGGGCGCGGCGCGTGACGAGGCCAATCGCAAGCGACTGGATAACGGGCAATCGGCTAATTACAGCAGCAATGCGACGGATCGCTGCAACAAACTCCCTGCGTCGCAGCGTCAGACTTGCCTGCAGCAGATGTCGTCGCCCTCTAGCGTGAAGGGAAGCGTAGAAAGCGGTGGGATATTGCGCGAAACGGTGATTCAGGTACCCCCGCAGCCCTCTGGCACGATGCCTGCCACAGGCACTCAGGGCGCGACGGTTCCGGGTACTAGCGCGCCGAGCCCGGCCCCGGGAACGGTACCGGGCACCACACCAAGTATGCCTGCGACTCCGGGCGCGCCCGCCGCACCGGCTACGCCGTTGCCCGTGCAGTAAGACGGCAGGGTCGGGATCAGGCAAAATGCAGCCTATCACCGATTTTTTGCCGCTCCCATGTCTGACGTTATAGCCCTGATATTCGATTTCGACGATACGCTGGCTCCCGACAGCACGTCTGGCTTTCTCGATAGCCTGGGGGTGGATACGGCTGCATTCTGGAAGGACAAGGTCGGCCCGTTGCTGAGCGATCAGGATTGGGACCCGGTGCCGGCCTATTTGCACGAGATGATTGCGCTGTCTCGCAGTGGCGAACATGGCCTGATCACGCAGCAGGGTTTGCAAGAATGGGGGGCCAGGCTGCCTCTGCACGATGGCGTGCCGACGTTATTTCAGCGCTTGCGCAGCGCGGTGCGGGCCGAACACCCACAGGTGCAGCTTGAATTTTATTTGATCTCGAGCGGGATAGGCGATGTGGTGCGTTCGACACCGATCGCCCACGAGTTCACCGAGATCTGGGCGTCCGAATTTGTGTACGGTCCCGACGGGGGCATTGTGTTCCCACGCCGTCTGGTGAGTTTTACCGACAAGACCCGCTATTTGTTCCATATCCAGAAGGGAATTATCGGGCGAGAGTTTCGCAATAAGCCGTTCGAGGTGAACCGCAAGGTTCCCGAAGACCGCCTGCGCGTGCCGTTTGATCAGATGGTATTTGTCGGTGATGGATATACCGATATTCCGTGTTTTTCGTTGATTCGCAGCGCTGGCGGTTTTGCGTTCGGCGTGTGGGATCCGAAGCATCGCGACAAGCGTAGCCGGGCCTGGGGTTTTATCGAGGAAGGGCGCGTGTCGAATCTGAACCAGGCGCGCTATGGCGAAGACGCCGAGCTTTATCAATGGCTCGAAGAGGCGGTGACCAGTCTGGCCGGCCGCATTGCGCTGAAGTCACGGGTATATCGTGGTTGATAGCGTGACGGCGACGTTGCCGGATGATGAAAATTTTATGTCCCTCGCCATGCAGCAAGCCGAGGCCGCGTGGCGCATAGGCGAGGTTCCGGTGGGCGCGGTCGTCGTCGATGCGCAGGGGCAGGTCTTGGGGGCGGGGTACAACCGTACTATTACGGATAGTGATCCCACGGCGCACGCCGAGGTCGTGGCGCTACGCGCGGCCGCACAGCATCTGGATAATTACCGCTTACCCGGCTTAAGCCTTTACGTGACCCTGGAGCCTTGTGTGATGTGCATCGGTGCGATGTTGCATGCGCGACTGGACCGGGTGGTGTATGGCGCATCGGATCCCAAAACGGGGGCCTGCGGCAGTGTGCTGGATGTCGGCGCCGTAGAACGATTGAATCATCACACGACTATTACTGGCGGCGTATTGGCGCAACCCTGCGGCGATATGCTGCGTCGGTTTTTTCGCGAACGCCGCTCAAAGGAATCTACATGAGTATTACTGAACATCCCGCGCATGGCCACGCAGGCCATGTCTGCGTCGACGACTGCGGTCATGATCACGCGCATCAGGCCAAGGCGTCCAGCGGGATTTATTTGATATCGCCGTCGTCTGCGGTTCGTGATCCGCAGACGGTGGCGTTGGCGCAGGAGCGTTTGACGCAAGAGGGTTTTAAAACGGCGGTGGATCGCGCGGCATTGGCGGTGCATCAGCGTTTTGCGGGCACGGAAAAGCAGCGCCTGGCCGGGCTGAACCGCGCGATTGCGCAAAAGCATCCCATCGTGATGGCGACGCGTGGCGGTTATGGTTTGAGCCGTTTGTTGCCGCAGATTGATTGGCGTGCGATGGCCGATAGCGGCAAGCGTTTTGTGGGGCTGAGTGATTTCACGGCGTTTAATTTGGCGCTGTTAGCGCAGACGGGCGCAGTGAGTTATACGGGCGCGACGGCAGTGGCAGATTTTGGCGGCAAGACGGTCGATGATCTGACGGCAGCGTTGTTCGGCGAGTTGATGCGCGGGGAACTGGAAATCCTGAGTTTCGAGACTCGGGATGCGGACCGGGTGGATGCACGCGGGGTGTTATGGGGCGGCAATCTGGCGACGATGATGTCGTTGATGGGGACGCCATATATGCCCAAGGTGCGTGGCGGGATTTTGTTCATCGAGGATGTGGCAGAGCATCCTTTTCGGGTCGAGCGGATGTTGGCGCAGTTGTTGCAGGCGGGTGTGCTACAGCGTCAAAAGGCAATTGTCTTTGGCTATTTTACGGAGTACCGATTGGCGCAGCACGACGCGGGATACGATATGCCGGCGGTGGTCAAGTGGCTGCGTAGCGTGGTGAAAGTGCCAGTCATTACGGGGTTGCCTTATGGGCATATCCGTAGCAAGGCGACGCTGCCGATCGGGCAGAAAGTGGGGATTGCTACCGAGGCGGGGATGGCGCATCTTGTTATCGATGAGCATTCGCATTGAAGGACGATTTGCTGATGTAGGTCTGGTTTTTGACACGTCCGACCCCCGCGCGCGGCACGGACTGCAATGTGGGCTGGCCTACGCTTATGTCAGTTCGCTTGGCCGTACTCTTAGTCGGCAATGATATGCCGCTCAAGAGCGCTAGACGCCAGTCATATCCTGGAACATACAAGTAGATCGCCACGACGTTTATTGCCCACCTGTTAATCTACCCGAAGCACCCACGACATCACTCCGCATAAACATTGCAAGCTGGGTTAGAGCATCCATGGCATGACAACAACGTGGGTTACAGCATTCTCTGATGTGTGGGAGGCCGGGGCCGAGTGGCCACGCTGGCCAGATCGGCTCGGCTCGGCCCATAAGCACGGGCCGAGGTCCCGCTGCGCGGGACTGCCCGAACCTCAAACTGGCCAGCGTGGCCACTCGGCCCCGGCCTCCCACACATCAGAGAATGCCAGCGTTGGCATCAACCTACGCCAACGCACCCTCACTCTGCTTCGTTCCCACCGTCCGTATCTTGCTCCGGAATCCAGGACGGCCTACGCTTTTCGAGAAACGCTGCGATACCTTCTTGGGCCTCCGGCGTAGCCCGAAGCTTGGCCAGGCGGGTGGCGGTGTCTTCCAGGACGGCGCTGTCGATGGGATGTTGCGGGATGTCGTGTATCAGGCGCTTGGATTCCCTTAATGCGTTCGGCGAGGCTTGCATAAGGCTGCCTAACATCGCATTGATCTGCGGATCCAGGTCTTCAGGTTCGCAAAGTTCGTGAACCAGGCCGATGCGCCAGGCTTCGGCGGCATCGAAGGTTTCGGCCGTGAGAAACCAGCGGCTGGCGGCGCGGGGGCCGAGGGCGCGCAGGACGTACGGCGAGATCATGGACGGGATGAGACCCAGGCGGGTTTCTGTGAGGGCAAAGCGAGTTTCGCGGCTGGCAACCGCGATGTCGCAAGCCGTGGCCAGGCCCAGGCCGCCGGCCATGCAAGCGCCGTGCAGGCGGGCGATAGTCGGCTTGGGGCAGGTATAGATGGTGTGGAGCAGGGTGGCGAGGGTGAGGGCGTCTGCGCGATTGTCCGCCTCGCTGGCCTGCGCGCTTTGACGCATGGCATTGAGGTCGGCGCCGGCGCAAAAGACCTTGCCGCGGCCGGCGAGGACGATGGCGCGGATATTGTCGTCCTCCGCCAGAGTATTAAAGGTTTCCGTGAGCTCGCCGATGAGACGAGCGTCGAGGGCGTTGCGTACGTCGGGTCGGGCGAGCCAGACGACGGCCGTTTGGGGGCCGTAGGCGACTTCCAGGGTTTGCAGCATGTACAGCTTCCTTCAAAGGCCGGTTTTGGGGTTAGCGATAGAGCACAGTCGGCAGCCAGAGGCCGATGCCCGGGAACATATAGAGCAGGAAGATCGCGATGATCTGGATCCCCATGAAAGGCATCATGCCCATGAAAATCTGATTCAGTGTGACATGGGGTGGCGCGATGCCTTTGAGATAGAACGCAGACATAGCTACGGGGGGAGACAGGAACGCGGTTTGCAGGTTCAGGGCGACGAGCAGGCCAAAGAACAGCGGGTCGACGTCGAAGGTGATCAGCAAAGGCACGAAGATCGGCATGAAAATGACGATGATTTCGGTCCATTCAAGCGGCCACCCCAGCAGGAAGATGATGGCCTGTGCGAGCAACAGGAACTGAATGGGAGTGAGTCCGAGCGATATCACCCACTCTTCGATGATACGTTGGCCGCCCAGCAGCGCGAACGCCGCCGAGAAGATCGAGGACCCGACGAATAACCAGCAGACCATTGCGCTGGTTTTGGCCGTGAGAAAGACAGACTCCTTGAGCACCGGCATGTTCAACCGCCGGTACAGCAGGGCCAAGAGCGCGCCGCCCATGGCGCCCATGGCGGCGGCCTCGCTGGGCGTGGCCAGCCCAAAGGTGATGGAGCCCAGCACAGCGGCGATCATGATGGCGAGGGGAAAGAACGATCCCATCAGCATTTTGAAGACCTCTAGCCTGGCCCAGGTGAGCAGCGCGTAAAAGATCAGCAGAATGGCGAGGCAGATGCCAAAGAATATCCAGTAGCCGTTGGGCGCGGGTTCGCGTGCGGGGCCCTCGTCCTGTGCTGCCGGGGCGGTGCTGGCTGCGGCGCCCCTTTCGGCCTTGCCCATCGCGGACGAAGCCGCGCTCTCGGCGCCGGGCGGTTCGGCCAGCCCACCGGCACCAGGCGGCTCGGACAGGCCGCCATCCATGGGCGGTTCGGCGAGGCCTCCCTCCATGGGGGGCTCTGCGAGTCCGCCATCCATCGGCGGCTCCGCCAGTCCACCGTAGTCACCACCGCCGCCGCCACCCAGCCGTAATTCTGCGGGGATCTCATAGACGTCAGGTGGATCTGTCACGAGGTAGTACGCCGAGCCCGTGATGACTAAAAAGGCGATCAATGGTGTTAACGCCAGCATCATGTTGCGTGACAAGAACCGCAACGACACGCCACTGTTGCGACGGCCTTTAAACAGACCGCTCAGCAGGCCGTTGACGGCGTTCGTATAGCCTTGGCGTTTGAGGGCGTCGGCCTCGGCGGGCAGCGGAATTTCACGTTCTGCGGCGGTGAGGGGTGGGGCGGAGCTGGGGCTCAGTTTCGCTACGAGCATGACATACAGCACATACAATCCGGCCAGCATCAAGCCCGGAAAGAATGCCCCGGCATAGAGCTGCACGACGGATACGCCGGTGGTGGCGCCGTACACAATCAGCATGACCGAGGGGGGCAGCAGGATGCCCAGGCAGCCGCCCGCCGTGATGGAGCCCGCGGTCAGGCGCACGCTATAGCCTGCCTTGAGCATGGCGGGCATGGCGAGCAAACCCATCAGAGTGACGACAGCGCCCACGATCCCGGTGGCGGTGGCGAAAATCGCGCAAGTGGCTAGCGTGGCCACCGCTAAGGCTCCCGGTAGTCTGGCCAGGGCCAGGTGCATGGAGCGAAACAGTTTTTCGATGAGGTTGGCACGTTCGACCAAGTAGCCCATGAACACGAACAACGGCACAGAGATCAGCGCATCGTTGGTCATGGTGGCGTAGGTACGCTGCACCATCAGGTCCAGCGTTTGACGTATGGATTGTTGCGGGTCGGCGTTTTGCAGGTAGTAGGCGAGAAACGTGAACAGCACGCCCATGCCCATCAGCGTAAAGGCGGTGGGAAAGCCCAGCATGATGGCGACGACGATCAGCGCCAGCATCAGAAGTCCCAGGTGACCCGTGGTGATGTCGTGCCAAGGGGTCAGAAAGCCTATCATCGCCACCACGATGGCGATGCACGTCAGGCCGAACCAGAGTGCTTTATTGATTTTCACTTGGCCTTCTCCTCGTCGATGACGTAGCGGTCGAGCTGGGCGATGTCTTCGTCTTTGACGTGCACCATTTCCTTGAGCTTGTCGACGTCAACTTCTTCCACGTCTTCCTCGCGGGCGGGCCAGACGCCGTCGCGCAGACAGAGGGCGCAGCGCGCGATCTCCGCTAGTCCTTGCAATAGCAAGAAGGCGCCGGCGATGGGGATAAAGGCTTTGAAGGGATAGATGGGTGGACCGTCAGCCATCAGCGAAGAGTGTTCTCGAATGGCGATGGATTCGCCGGCGTAATACCAGCCGGCCCACACGAGCGCGACGACGCCCGGGACGAAGAAAATGATATACAAAACAATGTCCAGCCCGGCCTGTACGCGGGGCGGCAAAAAGCCATACAGAATGTCTCCCCGGACATGGCCGCTTTTCGCTAGGGTGTACGCGCCTGCCATCATGAACAGCACGCCGTAATACATCAGCTGCAAATCAAAGGCCCACGCGCTGGGGGTATTGAATATGTATCGATTGGCGACTTCCCAGCAGATATGGATTGTCAGAACGACGATCAACCAGGCAAAGGTCTGTCCTACAAAAGTAGACAGCCGATCCACCATGCGTATCAACTTGAGCATTGGGCGAGATCCAGATTACAGAGTGCAGAGCAGGGCGCACAAATGCGCACCCGCCTGGCGCGCCGAACGATCGGTCCGGCGCGCCAGGCGGGTGCAAGGGTGCGGCTTGACGTCAACCATCAACGAATCAGGCGGCGGGCTTGCGCGAGAAGTAGTGGTTGAATGCCATTCGGAAATTGACGGAAACGTCGTTGTGCCACCGTCCTGCCCGTTGTGCAAAGTCGCGCTGGGATTCCAGCACTTTCTTGAACAAGGGGTTTTCTGCCGAGCGTTTTTCGATCATGGCGTCCCAGATCTTGAGTTGCTCTTGCAAAATGGAGTCGGGTGTTTTGTAGAACTTGACGTTATGGTCTTTCTGCAGCTTGATGTAGTCGGTGGAATAACGGTCGGCGGCTTTCCACGACATGTCGGCGCTGGCGGCTTGCGACGCGTAGGCCAGAATATGCTTCAGATGCTTGGGCAGCGTGTCATATTTTTTCTTGTTGAACAGGATCTCAAACTGCTCGGCGCTTTGGTGAAAGCTTTGCAGCATGCAGATCTTGGACACGTCCGGAAAGCCCAGCGATAGATCGGACGAGGCATTGTTGAACTCCGCGCCGTCCAGCAGGCCCCGATCCAGCGCAGGAACGATTTCCCCGCCGGGCAGGGCGTTGACCGCCGCGCCCATGGCGGTATACATGTCAATAGCCAGGCCTACCGTGCGGAACTTCGCGCCTTTGACGTCTTCGAACTTGGTGATGGGTTTTTTGAACCAACCAAACGGTTGTGTCGGCATGGGGCCGTACATTAACGACACGACGTTGACGCCCATCGCTTTTTGGATCTCGGTCAGCAGTTCTTTACCACCACCGTATTCATGCCAGGCCAGCAGCATGTTGGCATCCATCCCGAACGACGGGCCCGAACCCCAGAGCGCGACGGCGGTGTTCTTGCCGTACCAATAGGCCACGACGCCATGGCCGCCATCCAGTGTGCCTGCCGACACGGCATCCAGTAGGTCAAAGGCTTTTACGACGGCCCCGGCGGGCAGCACTTCGATCTTCAACTGGCCCTCGGCCATATCGTTGACCTTGCGGCAGTAATCTTGCGCGAACTCGTGAAAAATATCGTTGGCCGGCCAGGTGCTTTGAAAGCGCAAAGAAATAGGCGCGTTTTGTGCGCGCGTCACGGCTGGAAATCCTAGCGCCGCGGAACCTGCGATGGTGGTGGCTCCTGCAATGAAACGACGACGTGATGATGTGGCTTGTGGCATGGCTTGTTGTCTCCTCGGTGAACTGCATGGACCAGCTTGTTATGGAACAGCTTGTAAGGTGCAGCAAGAACAAAGCGCAATGCATGGGACCTGCGCGGTATGCGTGAATTGAAATACTTGTACATGGTTTGGCATACCGCTTGTCGATTAAACCTTGCTGAACCCATCCTGACAATTGTTTGACATATGGGGATAACCCGTAAGAGCGATGCGAAAAGACCCATTGAGTTGTCCTCACGTGCGTTATCGTGATTCAATTCCGCTCGGGTCTATGTACATGAGGATAGGATCTGTGGCTGACGAACAGGCACAAAACGCAACGGCGCCCTGGTCCGGCGCTGTGATCCCGATGGCTGGTGCTGGCGCCGCGTCGTCTGTCCGTATTCCGGTGCCCGGCACGCAAGGACTGTGCATTCAGCTTTATGCACCCGGCAATTTCAAGAATTCGACCTCCACGCTCTTTTTTGTCGAAGATCCTGGCAAGAAATTTGGCCGTCAATTGCGTCTAGATTACGGTGAGCAGAAATTGCCTAACGGCAGCAAGGCCATCACCTATCACTGGAATCAGAGTAAAACTCTGCCGACCTTTGGCATTACTAACCATACCCCTGTTTCGGGTGCCGCCCCGGCGACATACCATGCCGCACGCTACTTTCGTCATGGCGGTCGCTTTTTGGGCGTAGTGGGCATGGCCGTCGACGCGGTCTCTATTGTTCAGGCCGATAAACCGTTGCGGCGAGCGACCGAGGTCGTTGCCGGTTGGGCGGGGGCTTGGGCGGGTTGCAAGGTCGTCGGCGCGGGTGGTGCGACAGCAGGTTTTTGGGCCGGCAGTGAGGCGCCTTTAGTGGGTAATGCCATTGGCGCGGGTCTTGGCGGCCTCGGGGGCTGCATTATTGGTGGCGGGGTGGGCTATTTCGTCGGCAGCACGGTGGCCGGCGTGGTTTATGACTGGGCCGAAGACACGCGTTTTCGCCCGCTGATCATCAGCAGCGAGGCCGAAGTCCGCGCCTGGCTGCGTGGTGAAGGCCACTAAGATGCCAGACGCCCGCGCGGGGACACTCTCTCTGACATGGGGCCGCGTGGGCGAAGAAGGCGATACGCAGGCCTTGCAGTTGGGCGTGCTCGCGCCCGGTCAGGCGATGTATCGGTTGGACTGGACACAACATCCCACGCCAGTGGACGAAGGCCTTCCGTCCGCGTTGATTGACGCCTTGTCCGAGGCATTCTGCCGTATTGCCGGCGTGGTTTTTTTGACGGAAACCTTGCCTGATGGCCAGGAGGCGCGACGCACCTGGCCAGTTGCCGATTGGCTTCGTCGACTGACGGGCCAGGACGCGGCGCAGGACTGGCAGCGGCACGAGGACGTCTGGATCCGGCCGATAGCCGGACTGAACGAGCCTCTGCTGGCCTGCACCGATGTACCCGCGCAGGCGCGCAGCCTGTTCTCCATCGGGGCCTGGCATCTGTCGGCCTCGCAAGTCGTGTTTTTCTGCCCCCGCGACGCCATGCCCCCCGAGCTGCCCGCCTCGCTAGTGCGTCGTTGCGCCCTCACGAAAGACTGGGGCACGCTGGCGCCAGAGCTTTCCACGCTGGGACTGATGGGCGTGGTGACGCAGGGACATGACGGTGACTATCTGGGCGTGTTGCCGCTGACACCGGGCTTCGAACGCGCTTTTGCTCGGGCGTTGGCCGACCAGGCCCACGTACGGGGTTGGGCGTGGCGAGACGAGGGTTTCCCGGCGGATTAGCGGCTGTAATCGCGACTTGGTACACTGTTAGGTTTAGCCCCGCGTCTGTGCGGGCGTCTCTTGCCCTAATAAAATACCGTGATATCTACCGCCAATCTTACTATTCAGTTCGGTCCCAAACCCCTTTTCGAGAACGTTAGTGTCAAGTTCGGGGAAGGCAACCGCTATGGTTTGATCGGGGCCAACGGCTCGGGCAAGTCGACGTTCATGAAAATCATCGGCGGTGACCTGGAGTCCTCCGGCGGTAACGTTTCGCTCGATCCGGGGGTGCGCCTGGGCAAACTACGTCAGGATCAATTTGCCTTCGAAGACCTGCGCGTGCTGGACGTGGTCATGATGGGTCACACAGAAATGTGGGACGCGATGACCGAGCGCGATGCGATCTACGCCAACCTCGAGGCGACCGAGGACGACTACATGCGTGCGGCCGAGCTCGAGGCCAAGTTTGCCGAGTACGACGGCTATACCGCCGAGGCCCGCGCGGGCGAGTTGCTGCTGGGCCTGGAGTTCGCCGTCGATCAGCATCAACTGCCGATGCGCGAGATCGCGCCCGGCTGGAAGCTGCGCGTCCTGCTGGCGCAGGCGCTGTTCTCGAATCCCGATGTGCTGTTGCTCGACGAGCCGACCAACAACCTGGATATCAACACGATTCGCTGGCTGGAAAACGTGCTCAACAGCTATCAGAGCACGATGATCATCATCAGCCACGACCGGCACTTCCTGAACCAGGTTTGCAGCCATATGGCCGACCTGGACTACGGCGAGATCCGTATTTATCCCGGCAATTACGATGACTACATGCTGGCCTCGACCCAGGCTCGCGAGCGTCTGGTCTCCAACAATGCCAAGGCCAAGGAGCGCGTCGCCGAGTTGCAAGACTTTGTGCGCCGTTTCGCCGCCAACAAATCCAAGTCTCGTCAGGCGACCTCGCGCCTGAAGCAGATCGACCGCATCAAGTCCGAGCAGGTCGTGGTCAAGCCGTCGTCGCGCCAGAACCCGTTCATCCGTTTCGAGCAAAACAAGGTCATGCACCGCCTGGCGGTCACGATCGAAAAGCTCTCCAAATCCTACGATGCGCCGGTCATCCGTGATTTCTCCACCATGATCGACGCAGGCGAAAAGATCGCCATCATCGGCGCCAATGGTGTGGGTAAGACCACGCTGCTGCGCCTGTTGGCCGGCGATCTGAAACCCGACTCAGGTTCGCTGAAATGGTCGGATAACGCTGACCTGGGCTATATGGCGCAAGACGTCTCTGACCAGTTCCAGCAAACGGATATCAATCTGCTTGACTGGATGGGCGAGTACCGTCAGCCTGGTGACGACGATCAATCCATTCGTTCGGTGCTGGGTCGGTTGCTGTTCTCGGCGGACGATCTGCCCAAGGCCCCCAAAGTCCTGTCTGGCGGCGAGAAAAACCGCATGACCTTTGGTCGCCTGATGTTGGGCCGGCATAACGTCCTGCTGCTCGACGAGCCCACCAACCACCTGGACATGGAGTCGATCGAGTCGCTGCAATTCGCACTCGAAAAGTACCAGGGCACCTTGATCTTTGTGTCGCACGACCGGGAGTTCGTCTCGGGTCTGGCGACGCGCATCATCGAAGTCCTGCCCAATGGCGAGATCGTCGACTATCGTGGCGGCTACGAAGACTTCCTGTCCTCGCGCGGCATCGAAGGCTGATCGCCACCAGCCACCGCCCTGGCGTGCGTGCCCCGTGACGCACGTAGCCTTCAAAAAGGCTTACGTCAGGGATCAAACAACGGCGCTACCCAAGACGGACGCCTCTGCCTAGACTGAACGCTTTCCCCGAACGATGGAGAGCGTACAAATGAGTAGCCAGCAAGCCACTGGGCAGGGCGGTCCGCAAGCCTGGATCGCGGACGACGTTCGCAAGGACGTATCCTGGGTGCTGCGCGTCGGCCAGCGACACATTGATTCGCTGAATCAGGCCCTGCGGCACGCCAAGACGCATGGCAAGCCCCTGCTGGAATGGCGGCAACAGGATTTTCCGCTGGATGCCGAGACACAGGCCATCCTGCGCCAGGCGATCGCCATGACCCAGGGTCGCTGGGGCATGTGCCTGATGAAAGGCTTTCCCGTGGACGTCTGGACCGAAGAAGACGTCCGCATGGCCTACTGGGGCATGGGCTTGTACATGGGCGTCGGTCGCCCACAGAACCGCGCCAGTGATTTCACGACCGACGTGCGCGACGCCGGTGGCTCGTACAAGGTCAAGGGTGGTCGTGGCTACAACACCAACGCCCAACTGGATTTCCATATCGATTCGACGGATGTTGTGGCGCTGCTGTGCCGTCGCACCGCGAAGTCAGGCGGCGGCAGCAAAGTGGTCAGTTCGATCGCGCTGCACGATGAAGTCCAGCGGCTGCGTCCGGACCTGCTCGAGGTGATGGTTCGTCCGTTCTTTCATAGCTACCAAGGGGCGCAGGACCCTAGCCAGCCGCCTTACTATCGCTGCCCGGTGTTCGCCCAAGACGGCGATTGCTTTGCCGCGCGCATGAACCGCAAGAATATTGTCGCTGCCCAGCGGGACTTTCCCGAAGTTCCACGCTTGACGGACGCACAATCCGACGCCATCGAACTGCTTGAGCAACTGATGGCCAGCGAGAAGCTCTGCTACACGATGGAGCTTGAACGCGGTGATATGCAACTGCTCAACAGCTACGTCACGCTGCACTCGCGGACCTCGTTCGAAGATTATGACGATCCTGATCAGAAGCGCCATCTGTTGCGCCTGTGGTTGGCGGTGCCCATCTCGCAACGCTTGCCACAAGCGTGGGAAGAATATTTCGTGGACGGCCGACCGGGCGCCGTGCGGGGTGGTATGCGCGGTACCGAGGTCAGCGAGGCTTTCCTCGCCTATGAGCGGCAGCAAGCAGACGCATTGGGCATGCTCTACGCCACGTGGGCGCCCAAGGTTCGTAAGGAAGACATGGCCGCATCGTTGGCCGTTTGAGCCACCGTGCTAAGTAGCCCGGCATATCGGCCACCGGGAATGGCCGCCTATCAATGGCCGACTAACGAATGACATCTGTCGTCTATCGTAGCATCACTTTTCAGTGATAAATTAGACATATTTATTCTGAAAATACGAATAAAGGAAAACGATGTCGCGCAACGTATCCATGCGTCATTTACGCTGCTTTGTCGAGGTGGCGCGCAGTGGCACCTTCACGGCTGCGGCGTCGCGCCTTTATATGACGCAGTCGTCGCTGACCAATGTCATCCAGCAGTTCGAGGACTCGGTCGGGGTCAAACTCTTCGATCGCAGCACGCGTCGTGTGTCCATGACAGACGAGGCCGAACACTACCTGGCCGAGGCCGAGCAACTGGTCAAGCGTTTCGACGCCTCGATCTCGGACCTGAAGGCCTTTGCCAGCGTGCAGCGCGGGCACTTGCGTATCGCCGCCGCCGCGTCGGTAATCGACTATTACCTGTACCGGGTGATCGAAGTCTTCAAACGGGACTTTCCTCAAATCACGATATCTATCCGCGACGCGGGAGCACAGCGGGTCGAGCAGATGGTGGCCGAAGGGACCATTGATTTCGCCGTGGCAGCACAGCATAACGGTCTGGAAGATTTGATCTACACCCCCTTGCTGAGCGACCGTTATGGCATCGTGGTGGGCGAGGATAACCCGCTGGCGCAGCGCTCCGACGCTCTGGCATGGAGCGAACTCGATCCTGATCACTACGTGGGCTTCAGTGACGATACGGGTATCGGCGCGTTTCTGGCCAAGCAGGCGCGTGGGTTTCGCCGGCGCGAGGGCAAGCTCGACGAGGTTTCGTCCACGACGTCGCTGTTTTCGCTTTTGAAAATACCGGGGCGTTACTCGATCGTGCCGGCGCTGACGGTAGAGCACACGGGATTTGCAGATGGCCTACGGTTTCGGCCACTGAAGACGCCGCAGTTATCGCGCGAGATCTGTTTGGTCTCGCGTCGCCTGCGGTCGCTGTCGCCCAGTGCCGACGCCTTTCTTTCGATCTTCGAGCAGGTACTGCACGATACGCCCGTGCCGCGGCACGTGCGTATCGCTGCTCGCGTCAGTCGAGCGTGATGTTGGCCTGCTCAATGAGCTCTTTCATCTTGGCGCTCTCGGTGCGAATGCGCTCGGTCAGCACGGACGGCGTACCACCGTCGATCACAAAGCCCATTTCTCCCATTTTCTTGGCGACAGCCGGGTCCTGAAGCGCCTTGTCAAAAGCCGCGTTCAGTTTATCGATGATGGGGGCAGGTGTCCCGGCCGGCGCCAGCACGCCGTACCAGGCGATTAGCTCATAGCCGGGAATGCCGGATTCGGCCACCGTGGGCAGATCCGGATAGGCGGCCAAACGCGTTTTGGTGGTGACCGCCAGCGCGCGCAGCCGCCCGTCCTTGACCAGCGGGATGGCTTCGGGCGCCACCGCGATCATGAAATCGGTCTGGCCTCCCACCAGATCAGTCAAGGCAGGCGCGCCACCCTTGTACGGGACATGAATCACGTTAACGCCCAACGAGCGCTTGTAGAGCTCGCCACCCAGGTGAGCCGGTGTGCCGGTGCCCGCCGACGCAAAAGTATGGGGACCGTCTGGGCCCTTCAGATAGGTATTGAGCTCGGCGATCGTCTTGACCGGTAGCTTGTCATTGACCACCACCATGCTGGGCAGGGTGCTCGTCAGGATGATGGGGGCGAGGTCTTTTTGCGGATCGTACTGCAGGTTCTTGAACAGATGAGGGTTGGTTGCCAGCGCAGTGGAGGTCGCCATCAGGATGGTGTAGCCATCGGGTTCGGATTTGGCGACATAGCCGGTGCCGATGTTGCTGCCGGCGCCCGGGCGGTTTTCCACGATGACGGTTTGCCCCAGTTGATTGCCGACTTTCTCGCCCAGCATGCGTGCCAGGAGGTCGGTCGAACCGCCCGCGGAGTAGGGCACGACGAAGTGGATGGGCTGATCGGGATAAGCCGCCGATGCGATGGGCACCGCCATCACGGCAGTCAGCGTCAGCGCGCCACAGAAGATGCGCTTGTTCAATAGTGCTTTGTTCATAAATTCCCCTTGTGATCGTTGATCATCGATGTATAGGCGGGGTGACAAAACGTCTGTTTGGGCCGCCACCCCGCCGGTGCATCAAGCCGGCGGGCTTGATGCGCGGCCCGAAAATTACGGCACGTTTTGCACGTATCCCTGTTGCTGATCGCGGTTGATCAGCGTCGGGTTACGCTCGACCACCGGACCGTAGCCACCCCCTCCGGGGGTGCGCAGGGTGATCTCGTCGCCGGGTTGTATCCACTGAGGCAGCCGGTTGTTGATGACCTCGCCATTGATTAGCACTTCGCCGCAGGCGCCGGCTTCGCCATCGGCGATACCCGGCGCGGGCACCTTGGTGCGTTCGGTCATGAAAATGACCGACATGGGTGTGTCGTGACGGCTGACAAAACATATTTCCTCACCCAGCCCGCCGCGATGACGTCCTTGTCCGCCGGAGTCGGTGCGAAACGCCTTGCGCTTAAAGAGCAGCGGCGCCTCGCGCTCGGCGACTTCTACGGGCGTCGGCGAGATATTGCTGGGCCATGCCATGACCGAGGCGCCGTCCTTGGTTGCCGATGCGCCCATGCCACCGTTGTAGAACAGCACCGTGGCAAAGGGTTTGCCGTTGGGGCGTGTGCCGCTGAAGTTGGTGACCCACAGCGGGGATCCCGCGCCGGCGATCACGGCGCGTGGGATTACGTGGGCCATGGCGCCAAACACGACGGTTGGCACATAGTGGCCCGTGCACGAGCGGCCGCCCACGGGAGCGGGCTGGCGTGGATTCAGCAACGAGCCCTCGGGTGCCGTGGTTCTGATGGGGCGAAACAGGCCATCGTTGTTGGGCAGGTCCGGCAACAGCAGGGTCTTGATGGCGTACGCGCACATGGCCGCGGTATACGGCAGCACGCAGTTGATACCGCGTGGCTGCTGGGGCGACGTGCCCTCGAAATCGCAGGTGATCGTATCGCCTTCGATGCGCACCTCGACGACATAGAGGAATGGTTCCTCGAAGCCGTCGGTATTCATCTGGTACTGATACTTGCCATCTGGCAGGGCCTGGATGGCCGCGCGCATGGCGGCCTCGCTGCGCTCAAACAAAGCATGGGCCAGCGAATCGAGCTCGGGCAGCGCATATTCCTTGAGTAGCGCGTCGATCCGCCCGCCAATCAATTCCAGTGCGCCCATTTGCGCCCAGATATCACCGACCGTCTGCTCGGGCGTGCGCACGTTGGTGCGCAACAGGTTCAGCAGCGTTTCGTCTTCCTTGCCCTCGCGTAGCAAGAGCATCAGCGGAATATGAAAACCTTCCTCGTACAGCTCGCGGGTATCGACTGAACGGATCTTGCCGCCGATATCGGGCACGTGCGCCGTCGAGGCCGCAAAAGCTACCAGCGCGCCCTGGTGAAACAGCGGCTTGACCAGGGTGACGTCGTTCAGGTGGCCGGTGCCGATCCAGGGGTTATTGGTGATGTAGACATCGCCCGCACGCATGTTCTCGGTGCCAAAGCGCTCGATGGCGGCTTGCGTGGTGCGGGGCAGCGTGCCGATAAAAGACGGGATGCTGCCGCTGTTTTCCGACAACGCGCGGCCCTGCGAGTCTGTCAGCACGACGGCGAAATCGTTGGCTTCCGTGGACAGCGTGGAAAATGAGGTGCGGACAATCATCTTGGCTGCTTCGTTGACGATCGAGCGAATGCGCGCCCAGAACACTTCCAGAAAAATCGGATCGGTCGTCACGTCCATGACTTGGGGTTGGCTCATGCTTGCTCCAGGATATCGACAATCAAGTTGCCGCTCAGCGACTGGCTGACACGGCCGCGCGGTCCAACGACCAGGGTCGAGCCGGCATCTTCGACCAGTAAGGGGCCCATGGCCTGGAACCCGGCGCACAGCGTGGCGCGGTCATAGATAGGCGTGTCGACGTAGTCGTTGCATTCGCGGAAATACACGTTGCGCCGCGCCTTGGGCGTCGCGGTGGCGCCGGTAGGGACGGCTTCATGCGGCGGCTTCTGGCGTGGCGGCGCTTCGCCGGACACGCGCAGGTTCAGCAGTTCAATCGGCACATCGGGGGGCGTACGGCCAAACTTCTCGCGATAGCCGGCTTCGAAGGCGGTCAGTAGCGCGGCACGCACGCTGGCTTCGTCAGACGCACCCGGACCGTGGTACGGGCCGTCCGGCAACGGGACGGTCAGGGTGAAGCCCTGGCCCGCGAAGCGGCCGTCGGCGTAGCGGGATATCCGCACCGGTCCAAAGGTGGCTTCCAGTGCATTGAGCGAAATCTGTACCTGCGTTTCCAGGTCAGCGAATGCTGACTCCAGCGTTTGCAGCGAGTCGCTACCCGGACGGACACTGACCGTACGCGAGCGGTCGGCACGCGCCGGGGCCACCAGCAAGCCGTAGGCCGAGGCCACGCCCGCGGCGGGTGGGCATACCAGTTTGCTGACGCCGATCTTCTGGGCGACGTAGTAGCCGTGCAGCGGTCCGCCGCCACCCGTGCACAGCAGCACGAAATCGCGCGGATCGCGGCCGCGCTCGGCCACGTGCACACGCGCCGCGCCAGCCATGTTCTCGGCGACGATGTCATGAATACCCCAAGCCACGCCGACCTTGTCTCGGCCGACCTCATCGCCGATCTTGCCCAGCTGTTGTCCGGCCAGATCGACGTCGATGTTCATGGTGCCGCCCGCAAAGTACTCGGGATTCAAATAGCCCAACAGCAGATTCGCATCGGTCACCGTGGCGTCCTCGCCGCCGAGGCCATAGCACGCCGGGCCGGGCTCCGAGCCTGCGCTTTGCGGGCCGACCTTGAGCAAGCCCAGCGCATCGCGGTACGCAATACTGCCGCCACCCGCGCCGATCTCGATCAGATCCACGGTGGTGATGCGGATCGGCAGACCGCTGCCTTCGGCAAAACGCCTTTGCCGCGCCGCCTCAAAACCGTAGGCGATAGAGGGGTTGCCGTTTTCTACCAGGCACAGCTTGGCCGTGGTGCCGCCCATGTCAAAGGCCAGCAGGTCGGACAGCGAATCACGCGCACTATAGTGCGATGCCGAGATCGCGCCCGCGGCGGGGCCGGACTCCAGCAATTCGATGGGGGTACGGCGCGCTTCGTCGACATGGCACAGACCACCGTTGGACAGCATCATCAGCACATCGGTGGGCAGGGCCAGGGCACTCAAGCGACGCTGCAACGCGGTCAGGTAGCGATTGGCCAGCGGCTTGATATACGCATTGGCGCACGTGGTGGACGTGCGCTCGAATTCGCGGATCACGGGCGCCACGTCGCTGGACAAGGTAATGTCCAGGTCGGGATAAGCCTGTTTCAGAATATCGCGCACTGCGATTTCGTGGCTGGGATCCACATAGGCATGCAGCAGACAGACTGCCAGCGATTTGACCCCTTCCTCGATCAAGGGCGCCACGGCGCGTTTGACTTGCTCCGCATCCACGGGCGCCAGTTCCTGGCCGTCGGCATCCATGCGCGCGCCGATCTCGACGCGCCAGCGTCGTTGCACCAGCGCCGGCGCGGCCTCAATATTCAAGTCGTAGAGATCGTACTTGCGCTCATTGCCGATCTCGATCACATCGCGGAACCCCTCGGTGGTCAGCAGGCCCGTGGGTTCGCCGCGTCGTTCAATCAGCGCGTTGGTGAATAGCGTGGTCGCGTGGACGATGCGTTTTACCTGGCGGGAGTCAATCTGGCATTCGGTGATCAGGGCCTGGACACCGTTGGCCACACCCTCGGCGGGATCGCCATGGGTCGTCAAGACTTTAAGCGAGCGCAGCGCGCCACCGCCATAATTCAGCGCGACAACGTCGGTGAACGTACCTCCAATATCAATTCCTATCGCCCACGTTGACATTGCTCGTGCTCCTTCTGCTCAGATGAAAGTTTCATCCATGATAGAGAGAACGACTTCAGTATTCCAACGAAAATTATTGGGTGATTATTCGGAATTTTATATAAATAAAAATCGCAAAACCCGGCACTGTCGGCAGTGCCTCGGCGACCCGTTTTGTGCATAAGAACGTCGGCGATGCGCGCTGTACCCTGAAGCTCGGCAATCCCGCGGCTATCGTGGCCATGGTCAGCGCCGGCCTGGGGTTGTCGGTGCTGCCGATGCCCGATCCTTCCGTCTTATTGTCCTATCCCATCAAACGAATCTCGATGGGCAGCGCGACGCCCACACTGCAAATGTCGCTGGCAACCCGCAAGCTGGAGCCGATAGCCGATAGCCGATAGCTGCGAACTGGGGGCGCTGTCGCAAGCAATCAAAACGGATTTGGCAAACGGGCCGTACGTCGAAATGTCGGCCCGCTTGCCATGACCAGAGTAGGCGGGATCTAACGTATTCCAGCGCCACGCTGAGTGGTTGTCGATAATCTGGCCGTCGATGTCAGTCCGACGTTCGGGCCGGCGGACTGCGCCCATTGGGCCAGTGTCTCGGCGCGCTCGAGCAAGCGCTGATGTACGGCCTGAACGACGGGTCCGGAACGAACGACTTTAATGCCGTCGATGGTGGGGCGACCCTTGGCAGGACCGAAATCCGCCAACATCGAGTCGATGTTCACGTTCTGGAATGCCGAGCGATTGCCGGCATCAACATAGGACTCCGCCGCCGCGCCCTCGGCCAAGATAATATCGAACCGATCCAGTTCGACGTGAAAGTACTCAAACGCACGTAGCGAGAAATCCTGCGTAATGGTTTTGCCATTGACCAACAGCAGGGCGGGGATCAGCTTGCCGTCGAAGTACATATGATGGCCGGGTGACACGTACAGGTCTCGCGTAGGAATATTGGGAGCAAGCGCGCCGGCTGTGATGCATATCGGATAGGCACGAGTTGCGTGCTGAGCTGGGATACGATTGCTGTGCAGCTTGAAATAGCCCACCCATTTCACGGTGGCGAGCCGTCCACTGACGGTAAGCACCTGATCACCGGCCTGCAGGTCCTCGATGCGTTTTTCATCCTCGGATGTGGCGATGTGCGTACCCCGCAGATAGCACGGCGACTTGAAGGTGATCTGGCCGTTTCCAACATTCTCGAACGTCGCGTCAGCAGGGATGTCGCCCTCGACCTTGAAGGTCACGGCCGTCTGTCGCGAGCCGTCTGGTTCGAAGGTGGTTACGCGCAATTCATTACTTGATGCATCCCAACGTACGTCGCCAATCTTCCTCAAGGGAGAGTCCGTCTCAAGATAGAAAGTGTCTCCATTCGAGAGCCCGGTCAGAATGGCGCCGTCAGGAACACGTCCGGGCGGAAGCTGCAGTTTGAACACGCCACCGCCGTCACCCGTGAAATTAATGGTCGTCCTGCTGAAGGCCTCTGGATTGAACTCTTCGGCACCATAGGATATCGACGATGTGTCATCAATATTGAGCGTGAGACTCTGGGAGCCTGTGTGGTAACCCTCCAAGTCATCAATGGTGACGTTGGCGTTGTTAGCAGCGTCGATGATTGTCTGTGCACTTTGGGAGACGCCCGGTACCTCCCCGATGCTAATGTCGATATCAAGACCGTCAACCGTAATTCTGTTGTTGCCTACGACTGTAAGCTTGGCAGTGCCGTCTTCGGGAGAAGACGAGGGATCGAACGTAATGTTTTCGTCGGGTTCTAATAAATAATCGGCCATGGCAAGAAGGCATCCGCTAGGTTGAGTGGACTTACGGAAACGCGCTGTTCTATGTCTTGCAAGTGGCAACGCACGATAACGGTCCAGCCGCTTAGCGAGCGTTGTCTATTCAGTTAAGCGGCGAGTTTTTGCGCGGGCGCCCAATACGAATAGGTACGCCGCACATCCAGTTCGATCACCGCCGGCCCGTCGATGGCATGCAGCGTGGCGGGGATAATCGCGTTCCCCGTAGTCCAGCGCATGATGACGCCGCGAACATCTTGCGACGGCTGCAGACCACGCAGGCGCCTATCCTGCACATTGATCTGGCGTCGGCCCCTGGCGTCTTCGATGGTGATGCTGGCCAGGGCGACACCGATGCGTCGTAGATCACGTCGCGCATGCCATGTGGTTTCACGCACGACGGCGGAGCGCGACACGATGTGCAGATCGCTCGCCTGGATGCCCGAGGGCAAGACAAAGCGCATTACCCCTTCAGTCTGGCCGGCAATATCGGGAAGGATCTCCTGGCCGTTGACGGAGATTTTCAGATCGGGATCATTGACGCGAGTGGAGCGCGTCAGCATCGCAGCACGCTTGAGCAAATGCTTGCGCACGGCCTCGACGGCGGAGCCGGATCGGGCAATCTGAATACCATCGATATCAGGGCGACCTTCGGCGGGACCAAAATCCGTCAACATCGAGTCGACGTTCACGTTTTGGAATGCCGAGCGATTGCCGGCATCAACATAGGACTCCGCCGCGGCGCCTTCGGCCAAAATAATATCGAACCGATCCAGCTCGACGTGAAAGTATTCGAACGCTCGTCGAGAAAAATCCTGCGTAATGGTTTTGCCATTGACCAACAGCAAGGCGGGGATCAGCTTGCCGTCGAAGTACATATGATGGCCGGGCGACACGTACAGGTCTCGCGTAGGAACGCGGGGCGCGAGCGCGCCGGCCGTGATGCATATCGGATAGGCACGAATTGCATGTGGGGCGGGAATACGATTGCTGTGCAGCTTGAAATAGCCCACCCATTTCACGGTAGCGACTCGTCCACTGACGGTGCGCACCTGATCGCCCGGCTGCAGGTCTTCGATGGGCTTTTCACCCTCGAGTGTGGCGATGTGTGTGCCCCGCAGATAGCACGGTGACTTGAAGGTGATTCTGCCGTTTCCAAGGTCCTCGAATATCGCGTCAGGTGGGATCTCACCTTCAACTTTGAAAGTCACGTGTGATCGCACATTGCCGTTCGGGTCGATGGAAGCGATAGACAATTGGCGATTTGACATGTCCCAATTTACGTCAACCTTATATTGTATTCCTGTCTCTGGATCCAGCGCGTCAACATAAAGCGCATCGCCATTCGAGAGCCCGGTCAATATGGCACCGTCAGGAATATTCTCGGGCGGAAGCTGGAGCTTGAATATCCCACCGCCATCACCCGTGAAATTAACAGTCGTCCTGCTGAAGGCCTCTTGATTGAAGTCTTTCGTGCCATAAGAAAGCGAGGAGGTGTCGTCAATATTCAGCGTGAGACTCGTCTCGTCTATCGAGTAACCAGTCAATTGTTCAATGACGACATTGGCATTGTTGGTGGCGTTGATAGTCGTCACCGGAAAGGCGCCGATGAATTCCCCAGAGGTGCCATCGAGGTTCATGTAGATATCACTACCATCAACGGTAATCGTGTTGGGTCCGTGAGGTGTAATGTTCGCGAACGGGTCGCTCGAGGCATCGAGCGTGAGGTCTTCGTCGGGTCTTAACGAGTAATCGGTCATGACAAGAAGGCATCCTCTAGGTTGAGTGGGCTTAGGGAAACGCGCTGTTCTATGTCTTGCAGGGGGTAACGCAAGATAGCGGCATTAGCCGTTGTCGTGCGCGTGCTTACACGGCGAGTTTCAGTGCCTCGGCACGCTCGAGCAAGCGCTGGTGTACGGCCTGAACGACGGAGCCGGCGCGCACGACTTTAATGCCATCGATGACGGGGCGGCCTTTGGCAGGACCAAAATCTGCCAGCATCGAGTCGATGTTCACGTTCTGGAATGCCGAGCGATTGCCGGCATCAACATAGGACTCCGCCGCCGCGCCCTCGGCCAGAATGATGTCGAATCGATCCAGCTCGACGTGAAAGTACTCAAACGCACGTAGCGAGAAATCCTGCGTAATGGTTTTGCCGTTGACCAACTGCAGGGCAGGGATCAACTTGCCATCAAAATACATATGATGGCCAGGCGACACGTACAGGTCTCGCGTAGGAACATTGGGCGCGAGCGCGCCGGCCGTGAAGCATATCGGATAGGCACGGGTTGCATGTTGAGCAGGGATGCGATTGCTGTGCAGCTTGAAGTAGCCCACCCATTTCACCGTGGCGAGCCGTCCACTGACGGTAAGCACCTGATCACCGGCTTGCAGGTCCTCGATGCGTTTTTCACCCTCGGATGTGGCGATATGCGTACCGCGCAGATAGCACGGTGACTTGAAGGTGACCTGGCCGTTTCCTACATTCTCAAACGTCGCGTCCGCCGGGATGTCACCCTCGACCTTGAAAGTCAAGGCTGGTCGCAATGAGCCGTCTGGCTCGAGGACGTCGATATGCAATTCGCTATTTGCCGCATCCCAATTTACGCGACCAATGCCCGTTGCGGAACCGTATGGCTCGATAATGAGCGAATCTCCGTTCGAGAGCCCGGACAGGGTGGCGCTGCGATAAACGCTTTCGGGCGGAAGTTGCAGCTTGAACAACCCGGCGCCATCGTCGCCCGTGAAATTCACGGTCACTTTGTCAAAATCGTCTAGATTGCTGATGTTTGTTGCGTTGTAAAAAATCGACGATGTGTCGCTGATGTTCAGCGTGAGACTCGCGCCATCCCGCTCGTAGCCAATCACGGAATCAATGACGATGTTGGCATCGTTGACGGCGTTGATGGTGGTCTGTGCTGGTGCGGGCAGCCCTGTTTCGTCGCCATGAGTCGCGTCGAGGTTAATGGTGAGATCAATATCGTCAACCGTGACCGTGTTGGATTTTTGGAATGCAATATCGGCAATGCCGTCCTCAGGGGAGAACGAGGAATCGAATGTAATGTTTTCGTCGCTTACCAAGATGAACTGGGTCATGACAAGAAGGCATCCGCTAGGTTGAGTAGGCTTAGGGAAACGCGCTGTTCTATGTCTTGCAAGTGGTAACGCATGATAACGGGCGCAGCCGTTTAGCGAGCGTTTATCGCCGACGGGTAGCTAAGGTCGCTTGGGCCGCTGCAGTGTCTTGGGCTACTCAATGAACGAGTAACTTGGTCGTCTGCAGCGGCCCGGGGCCGCGGCGCCGTGTGAGATGTCAGTACGGCGTCAATCAGATGTCAATCAGATGACTGTTCGGCTACGCGGCGCGCTTTTGCGCGGGCGCCCAATACGAATACGTACGCCGCACATCCAGCTCGAGCACGGCCGGGCCTTCGATGGCATGCAGCGTGGCGGGGATAATCGCGTTCCCCGTAGTCCAGCGCATGATGACGCCGCGGACGTCCTGCGACGGTTGCAGCCCACGCAAGCGCTTATCCTGCACATTGATCTCGCGTCGGCCCGTGGCGTCTTCGATGGTGATGCTGGCCAGCGCGACGCCGACGCGTCGTAGATCACGCCGGGCATGCCACGTGGTTTCACGGACGACGGCCGAGCGCGACACGATGTGCAGATCGCTGGCCTGGACACCCGACGGCAAGACAAAGCGCATCACCCCTTCGGTCTGGCCGGCGAGCTCGGGCAAGATTTCCTGGCCGTTGACGGAAATTTTTAGATCGGGATCATTGACGCGCGTGGATTTCGTGATCGCCGCGGCGCGCTTGAGTAAATGCTTGCGCACGGCCTCGACCGCGGGCCCGGATCGGGCGATCTGGATGCCATCGATAGAAGGGCGACCCTCGGCAGGTCCAAAGTCCGCGAGCATCGAGACTGTCTTCACGTTTTCGAACGTCGAACGGTTGCCCGTATCGACATAGGACTCGGCAGCCGCGCCTTCGGCCAGCAGGATATCGAATCGATCCAACTCGACGTGAAAGTACTCGAACGCGTGGCGAGAGAAATCCTGCGTAATGGTTTTGCCATTGACCAGCAGCATGGCGGGAATCAGCTTGCCGTCAAAGTACATATGATGGCCGGGCGACACGTATAAATCTCGCGTGGGCACATTGGGCGCAAGTGCCCCGGCTGCAATGCATACCGGATACGCGCGAATGGCGTGATTGGCGGGAATGCGACTGGCGTACATGGTGCGATGCCCCAGCCATTTCACGGTGGCGACGCTACCGCTGGCGGTCAGCACTTGATCGCCGGGCTGCAGGTCCTGGACGAGTTTTTCGCCCTCGGGTGTGGCGATGTGTGTGCCGCGCAAATAGCAACCGACGACGAAGTTGCCATTCGAGTCCACTTCGTATGTGAGGTCCTGGTTGAAACCCTCGGGCAGGTCAAAATACACCAGATCGTTGTCTTCGCTGTCGAAGAAACGCAACTGAACGCCGCTTGGCTGAGTATTGAACTGATAGTGTGCCGGTACGATGGGCGTCCCACTACCGTCATCGATTTCGATCAAAAGCGAGTCGCCGGGCTGCAAATTCGTGATAGAGGGATTAATGTCCGTGTCCAGTGGCTGAGGCAGCACGAGCTTAATGGCGGCACCGGGGTCACCGCCCTCGGTTGTGCCCATGAAATGAAACGTGCTCGACTCCAGCGCGTCGAGTTGGTCCGCCTTGGCGTTATACGTCAGCGACGACTCGTGGTCGACGTTGTACTTGAGGGTTTGACCGTTATTCAGTTGGACGTGGCGAATGGAGAGATCCGAGTCCTGTGCAGAGGTAATGACGCTTTCGCCGGTACCTGCTTCAGAGGTCACAACGTGGAGGTGCACTTGCAGGTGCTCAACCGTCAGTTGATTGCTGCCCTCCAGGGTTAAGTCAATCGTGTCATCGTTGTTGACGCCATGGGAATCGTCGGGTTTGACGATTTTGGAATCGCCGTTGGGTATCGTAATCGAGACTGTAGCCATTGAATTCGCGCTCCAAGAGGGAAAACAAGAAAGGGGAAAGCTGCAACCGTTGAAAACTTTCCAAATAACTTTAAATGTCACTTGAAGTCTAAATATGGCTCACAATACAAAGAAATTCAATCAATAATTACGTTAAAAGTCCTATTAATTTCTTAATATTGATATTTATTGTTGTATTTTTTGCTGAAAATCAATGCCGAAGGCATCGTGAAAACCGATCACGCGGCTATGGGTGTTCGATATCTCACCTGAGGATGCGATATTTATATAACTAAAAGTAATGATTCAATGATTAAAATATAGTTTGGATTCATATAGCGAATTGTTAGATTAGGGCTATGTTTTTTAAGCACGTTGTGCGCGAGCCCGCTCTATGAATCTGACTTTCGACCATGTCCACAAAGACTTCGGTGCACTGCACGTTGTTGACGGGTTCTCCAGTGAATTCAAAATGGGCGAGTTAGTCGCATTGGTAGGCCCCTCGGGATGTGGCAAATCGACCTTGCTGCACATGGCGGCAGGCCTGGAAAACCCCACGCGTGGCAGCGTGCTCGCCGACGGCAAGCCCGTCACCGGTCCGCACCCCAGTCGTACCCTCGTATTCCAAGAGCACGCGCTGTACCCCTGGCTGACCATGCGCGACAACGTGTCACTGGCACTGGAGTTCCAGAACGTCGCTCGCGCCCAGGCTCGCGAAAAAGCCGTCGCCTGGCTGGAGCGCGTCGGACTGGCGGGATTTGAGAACTACTATCCTCAGCAGGTGTCGGGCGGCATGCGCCAGCGTGCCGCATTGGCGCGGGCATTTATCGCCCAGCCCCAGACGATGCTGATGGACGAGCCCTTTGGCGCGCTGGACGCCCTGACGCGCCTGAGTCTGCAAGATGTCCTGCGCCAACTCATCCAGCAAGAAAAGCCCACGGTGCTGTTGGTGACCCACGACGTCGACGAGGCGCTGTTCCTGGCCGATCGTATCGTGGTGTTCAGCGCCCGTCCGGCCCGCGTACTGCGCGAATTCAACCTGACGCAACGTCGAAAGACGCACGACTTGTCGGATTTGGCCACGGAAAAACGCGAGATCCTCAGCCTGTTGGGTATCCAAGTCACCGACAGCGCGGACAAAGACGAGGGCAATGTCGCATTGGCGGCCTGATCAGCCTCGGGTCATCCGCGCTGATCCCGCCGCTGCGTGTTGAACCACCCCTAAGCCGAGCACATCGACTTTTTTATGACTGCCGCCTGTCGACCCGACGCGTCACGCTGGACGCACGTGTCAGACAGGGTTGAACCTACTACCGATACCCCCTCTGGGAGCACTCATGAAACTTAAACAATGGTTATCTTTGCCACTGGCTGCGGCATTGTTGGCCGCGGCGCCGGCCATGGCCGCCGAGAAACTCCGCGTGGGTTATCTGCGCGTCATGGACGATGCCCAGGCCATCGTGGCCCAAGAGGGCGAGTTCTATAAGAACGCCGGCCTCGATACCGAACTGATCGAATTCAAATCGGGTACTGACCTGATCAAAGCCATCGTGGGTGGCCAGGCCGACATCGGCGTACTGGGCTTTACCAACGCCGTCGCATGGGCGTCGAAAGGCGCCGACCTGAAGGTCGTCGGTGGCGCGCAACAAGGCTACCACTCGCTGGTTGTGCGTGATGATTCCGGCATTGACAAGATCGCCGATCTCAAAGGCAAGACCCTGGCTTCGCAAAAGGAGGGTAGCACCGCCGACGTCGTGCTAAAGGGCGTCGTCCTGAAAGAGGGCAGCCTCAAACCCGAAGACGTCACGATCATGGGCGTGAGCCCCGCCGTCGCCGTGCAGTCTCTGGTCGGCAAACGCGTCGACGCGGCGTTCCTGTTCGAGCCGTATGACCGCATCGCGCAACTGGTCGCGCCCGTCAAGCAAATCTACGAAGTCGGCCAGGCCTGGCCGTTCCCGTGCATGGTGGTGATCACCTCGGGCGACGTGCTGGACAAGCGCAAAGACGACGTATGGAAGGCGCTCGACGCACAAAAAGCCGCCATCGAACTACTGCAAAAGAACCCCGAGCAGGCTTCCAAGCTGATCGCGTCGTACTTCATCGCCGAGCCCACGCTCAAAACACTCAAGCAAGGCGAATTGCCTCGTGAAACCGTCATCACTGACGCCATCAAGACCCAGGTCTTCACGGCCAAGCTGACCGACAAAGACACGGCGCGCATGCAAGAAATCGCCGATATCCTGCAAGCCCAAGGTTCGCTGAAAACCCGCGACGGCAAGCCGTACGACGTGTCCAGCATCATCGATTTGTCCTGGCAAGAGGCTCGTAAACTTTGAGCGCATCTACTCGTGTAACCGGACTGCGCAAGCACCTCGCCGGGGTGCTTGGCGTCGTCTTCATTCTGTTGCTGTGGCAGTGCGCCGCCTGGGCATTGCCTGACTTCCTGATGCCCGGCGTGCCCGCCGTCGTCGAGCGCCTGTTCAACGAATTGGGCGAATCATCCTTTCATCAGAGCCTGGCGGGTTCGCTCGGACGCCTGGGCGCAGGCTACGGCCTGGCGCTGCTGGCCGGCGTAGGTTTTGGTCTCGTCGCAGCGGTGCTGTACTTTTTTCGCGAAGTCCTGCGCAGCGCCATCGTCATCCTGCAGTCGATTCCGTCCATCGCCTGGGTACCGCTGTTCCTGATCGTAATGGGCTTTGGCAACACGCCCATTATCGTGGTCGTCGCATTGGCCGCATTTTTTCCGGCCGCGCTCAGCGTCATGAACGCCACCGAATCCGTGCAACGCGTCCACGTCTCTGCGGCGCGCGTGATGGGGGCAACCTCCTGGGGCCTGATCAAACGCGTCTACCTGCCCGCCGTCATGCCCGAGCTCATCACTGGCGCACAACTGGCCTTCGGTAACGCCTGGCGCGCCCTGATCTCCGCGGAAATGCTGATCGGGTTCGGCCAGGGTCTCGGACGGTCGCTCGCCTACTCCGGCGAAATCGCCGACATGACGGGTGTTATGGCCAACATCCTGGTCATCGCCATCCTCGCGGCCCTGATCGACCAGTTCATCCTCGAAAACCTCAAGCATCGCTTGCTGCGCTATCAGTACGTTTAAAAGGGAAGGGGCGGGTAGCAAACCCGCCCGCCTGACGCCATGGATGTTCTAACCACCTCTTGCACCCGTGTCCGGCAACCCACCGCGTCCACCGCCGTGCATCGTGCCAACGCGATACCAATGCACACTGCGGGCAGGGCCGCCTACCCAACCGGCAAACAGCCTGGACAGCGCCACCGCATCAAATCACCTCTGTTGAGTACGTTGGCGGCGTCGTTATTATTCGCCGTGGCAGTAGCGATCGCCGAGCCGCTGCCTGCTTCATCAACGGCAGCATCCGCAGGCTCACCTCAATCAGCGGCCTCCTTAGCACAGGCATCTACAGCCTCACCTCGATCAGCTACCCCCTTCGCGCAGGCACGCACACGTGGGATGCTGATCGTCGGCATCCCATACCTCGCACCCGAAGCCATCGCTGGCGCCAAAATTCGTACGCCGGAACGCCTGGACACCGTCATGGCCGAACGCCTTGGCGAACAACTCGGATTGCCCGTAAAACTCGTGCAAATCGATCCGGCTCAGCAGGCCAATGCGCTCACTACCGGCCAAGTCGATCTCCTGATCGGCGATCACATCGCCGGTCAAAGCACGCCCGGGCTGACTACCCACAACATGCCAGCCCCTGCCGGCGAAAACGTGACCCACCGAACGGATCAACCTGTACCCGCGCAGGCCGATCAACACATCGCCGCCATTCCCACCGGCTACGCCGCACGCCCCAAAGCCATCATTCGCAGCGACACCACACTGCAGCATTGGAAAGACGCCAAAGGCCTCACCGTCTGCATGTCCACCGCCGCCTTTCAGGCCCAGGCACTCGCCCAACAATGGGGCACCACCGTACGTACCTACCGCGTTCCATCCGACGCCCTCGTCGCCGTACGCGAAGGCAACTGCGACATCGGCCTGATCGACGACGTCACCTGGGCGCCATTAATGAAATTCCCCGAGTGGAAAAAATTCTCCTCCACCCTGTCCGAAAACGGCCCACGCGCCGAACGCGTCTGGCTCATCCCTGACCACGACGTCGCGACCAAAACCTGGCTAACCGACACCATGAAAGAATGGCGCCGCCAAGGCACCATCAACACCATGATCGAAAAATGGGCCCGCGACGTCGCATTCGACGTCTACCTGGACCAAGAAGTCCCCGACTGCCACGGCGGTTAATCTGCACGCCTACACAGTCGGCACGGTGCCTGAATCGTCCACTGAGATCGCCCACGCGTGATATCGGTAACCACACGCTCCACATCCGCCACCACCGTACGCGGCACCACCAACGTCAACGCGGCACCCTCACCATCAAACTGCTCAGTCTCAACCGAGGCTCCCGCCTGCTCAACACGCGCCTTCAGTAAAGTTAGCTCCGCATAATCGCACCGGCACTGAACACTTACCGTCTCAATGATCGGCACCCGCGGCCCAAGCCGCAAACACTGCGCCGCACACCCACCATAGGCCCGCACCAGTCCGCCGGCACCCAGCTTAATCCCGCCAAACCAGCGCACCACCAGCACCACTACCCGATCCAGGTCCTGGCCCTCAATCGCCTGCAAAATAGGTCGCCCAGCGGTCCCGCCAGGTTCACCATCATCGTTAAACCGATACGCCAGCCCAATGCGATACGCCCAACAATTGTGCGTCGCAGCCGGATCGCTATGCCGAGCAAAGAACGCCATCGCCTCATCCACGCTGGCCACCGGCGCAGCAAAAACCGCGAAGCGGCTCTTCTTGATATCTTCCTCGTACTGACAGGGCGCACTTAACGTATCACTCATAGCTTTCGATTGTAGGCGAGTGAGTGATCATTGCGGCGAGAAGGAGTTCTTGACGCGCGGCCGTCCATGATGCTTCCGCTACGCCGAACGCCCGCTCATCATGTTTCGCATTCTCGGGTGTTCTCAGCGCGCCGAACATCGATACGATAAATGTTCATCACAGCCCGTCGCGGGCCAACGACCATGGCGTTGTCACGACTGTGAGTTCCGGTGGTTTGCCAATGGGGGGCGCCGGCCTTTTGAAAAACGGGCAGCCCCGCGTAGCGGGGCCGAGGCCCCTGGTTGGGCCGAGCCGTTTTGATTAGGTCGGCGCCCCCCATTGGCAAACCGCCGGAACGCTCCAAGCGCGACACCCTACGTCAGCAGCACTCACGCCCGCAAGAACACCAATCGCGTCGCAAGCAAGCAAGAACATCAATCCTGCAAGGTACTCAAATCGACGAGCTCTTCCTTACCATAGAACTTCACGCCGATATGAATGCGATCGCGCCCCTGCGAGCGGCGGTGCTTGTTCGTGTCGCGCAGAGAATAAACGCAGCCGCAGTATTCCTGCTGGTAGAAATTCTCGCGCTTCGAGATTTCGATCATGCGTTGAGAGCCGCCGCCCTTGCGCCAGTTGTAGGTCCAGTAGACCAGATCGTCGTAGCGGCCTGCCGCGCGTTCGCCGCAGCCATTGATCTGATTCATGTCTTTCCAGCGCGAGATGCCGAGAGAGCTGGTGATCGTATCGAAACCATGCTCATGCGCATACAGGGCCGTGCGCTCGAATCGCATGTCGAAGCAGACCGTGCAGCGTTCGCCGCGCTCGGGGGTGTGTTCCAGGCCCTTGACGCGGTCGAACCAGTTGTCCATGTCGTAGTCGGCGTCGATGAACTCGATGCCATGTTCCTCGGCGAAGCGGATGTTTTCCTGCTTGCGGAGTTCGTACTCTTTGACCGGATGGATGTTCGGGTTGTAGAAGAAAATCGAATAGTCGATGCCCGACGCCTGCATGGCTTCCATGACTTCGCCGGAGCAGGGCGCACAGCACGAGTGCATCAGCACCTTGTGGCGGCCGGTGGGCAGATCGAGTTTGGGGCGCACAAATTCAGACATGGCAGGCAGCGGTAGGGCGGTAAAAACCCTTATTTTACGATGACTTGGACAGGGATGGTTCGATCAGCCCAGGACGGTACGCCACAAGGCGGTGACGGCGGCGCGTTCTTCGGGTAGTTGGTCTTGGGGGACTCGGGCTTTTTCGATGCCTTGCAGGCGGAGTTGGTGTTGGCCGCGCCGCAAGGTTCGGTAGGCGTCGCCCGCGCGTTGGGCGAGGTCGGCAGGGATCAGGCTGGCTTCGCTGGCCAGGCGCAGCAGCGCGATGTTGCCCAGGTTGTTGACCAGCACCCGGTGAGTGGCGGCGTGGCACAGGACCAGGTATTGCGTGACGAACTCGACGTCGACCATACCGCCACGGTCGTGTTTCAGATCGAAGTTGCCGCTGGTGTTGGGGTGGCCGGCGCTGATCTTGTCGCGCATGGCCAGGACGTCGTCACGGAGTTTTGCGGTGTCGCGCGGCTGCACGAGCACGTCGGCGCGGATGCGCTCGAAGCGAGCACCGACGGTGGTGTCGCCCGCGGCGTAGCGGGCGCGCGTCAGGGCTTGGTGTTCCCAGGGCCAGGCGTGCTGCAGTTGATACTGTTCAAAGGCCTCAACGGAGACCGCCAGCAGGCCGGCGTCGCCGTCGGGGCGCAGGCGCAGGTCGGTTTCGTATAGGCGGCCGGAGGAGGTCATGGTCGATAGCCATGAGGTCATACGACGGCCGAGTTTGGCGTAGATCTCGAGGGCGTCTTCGCGGGGGTCGTCAAAGAGAAAGACCAAGTCCAGGTCGGAGGCGTAACCCAGCTCTTTGCCTCCCAGTTTGCCGTAGGCGATGATGGCGAATTTCGGACTGGCGTCGGGATCCTTGTTCACGAGAGGCCAGACACGCTGTATGGTTTCGGCCAGCAGCATATCGGCCAGGGCGGACAGTTGGTCGCCGAGCGCCTCGACGGTGAGTTGGCCTTCCAGGTCCTGCGCCAGGAGTTGAAAACTGGCTTGGCGCTGGACGTCGCGCATCAGGTTCATCTGCTGCTCGATATCGGGTTCGCCGTCGGGCAGGGTGCAGGCATCCAGGTCGGCGGATAGCTGCCGCGCGATCTGGTCGAAATCCAAGGGCTCGAATAGCGTGCGCCAGTCGATCAGGCTGTCCAGCAGCAGGGGGTGCTGCGTGAGGTACTGTGCGGCCCACGGGCTGGCCGCTACCATGCGGGCGACGCGTGCCAGGGTGTCGGGGAACTCGGCCAATAGCGCCAGGTAGGCGCTGCGTTGAGCGATGGTTTCGATCAAGCCAAGCAGGCGCACGGCGGCTTGTTGCGGCGCGGCGGTCTGGCGGGCGGCATGGATGGTGGCGGGTAGCAGGGCTTCCAGGCGGCGTCGGCTGCTTTCCGGCAGGCTGCGTACGCGGTGGCTGTTTACCAGTGACTCGGCACGGCGCAGGGGTTCGTCGGCATCATCGCCAAAGGCCTGCTTGATTTGCTCGGCCAGGCGGCTTTCGGCATCGTGCTCGTCATCGTCGTCGTCGGCATCAATGCGTGCAGCGCTAGGCGTGGCCGTGTCGGCATGATGATCATCAGTATCGCCCATACCTGCCAGACGAAAAGCGTTACGAAACGTCTGCTGTACAAAATTGCGATGCTCGGTCAGGGTGCGCTCGAACTCATCGGTGCTCAGGCCCAGGGCGGCAGCTAATTGCGCGCGTTTTTCGGGGTCGCCGGGCAACAGGTGGGTTTGCTCGTCTTCACGGTATTGCAGGGTGTGTTCGACCCGGCGCAGAAAGCGATAGGCGTGTTCCAGGCGCTGCGTGTCGTTCGGGCTGATGAGACCGGCTTCGCATTCGGCGTGCAGCGCCTGCAGCAGTCCGCGGCGTTGCAGTGCGGGCATTCGGCCGCCGCGCACGAGTTGGAATAACTGCACCACGAATTCGATTTCGCGAATCCCGCCGTCGCCGAGTTTGATGTTGTTGGCACTATCGATGCCGTTGCGCGCCAGGGCGCGGCGTTGCCAGTCCTGGCGAATGCGTTCGCGCAGGTCACGTAGCGAGGCTAGTGCATCAAAGTCGAAATACTTGCGATAGACAAAGGGTACGCGTAGGCTTTCGAGCTGACGTTCTTGCGCCGATGCGTCACTGTCGGGAAAGGCCTGTGCCGGAATGAGGCGCGCCTTTAGCCAGGCGTAGCGTTCCCATTCGCGGCCCTGGGCGACCAAGTAGTGCTCCAGCGCATCCAGACTCCAGGCGGGCGGGCCCGAGTCGCCATCGGGGCGCAGGCGTAAGTCGGTGCGAAAGACCTGGCCATAGGCGTCGGCTTCGGAAAGCACGGGCATCATGCGTCGGGTCAGGCGCCCATAGAATTCGTGATGGCTGATGCGGCGCGGTCCGTCTGTTTCGCCTTCTTCGCCGTACAGCATGATCAGGTCTATGTCTGATGAGACGTTCAGCTCGCCGCCGCCCAATTTGCCCATGCCCAGAATCAGCATTTCCTGGGGCGCGTTTGTTGCCGGATCGCGCGGAATGCCGTGCACGTCGGCTAACTCTGCGGCGACGCTGCGATAGGCGGCGGCCACGGCCAGGTCGGCGAGTGCCGTCATGGCGCCCACGACTTCTTCCAGCGTAGCCTGACCGGCCAGGTCGCGCACCATCAGGGTCGTGAACACGCGCTCGCGCAGCTTGCGCAAGGTTTCGCGGCATTGTGCCACGGGTAATATGGCTGCGGCCTCGGCGCCCGCCAGCTCGGCTTGCCACGCGGCTAGCGCATTAGCGGTAACGGGGTGACGGCTGGAGACTTCCAGCCAGGCGGCCAGATCAGGGCGGGCATCGACACGGCGGCGCAGATAGCCAGACCAGGCGAGCGCGGGGGCGAGTAGGGAAGGTGACATGGGAGGGCAGACGGAATGACGCGTTTCAGGTATAAGGGGACGATACCCCAAGATGATCTCCCTGCCCACAGATCTGTGTCGTTATCCACCAAAGTCATCCGCTGTCTCTATTGGAGCGGAATCACCGTCTATTTTGTCGCGGCCGCGACGTTGCTTGGCCTGCGTTATTGGATATTGCCCAATATTGACCAGTGGCGGCCGAAAATCGAAGCCTATGCCAGCGATGCCTTGGGCACGCGCGTCGAGATTGGCCATCTGAAGGCCAGTTGGCGCGGCTTGAATCCCAGCCTGCAATTAACCTCGTTGACGATCGATGACCCGCACGCCGAATCGGTTCTGTCGCTGCCGACGGTTTCGGCGGTATTGGGGTGGCGTAGCGTGCTGGTGATGGAACCGCGGCTGCTCAGCCTGCGAGTGGATGGGGCGCAACTGTGGGCGCGACGCGATGCGACGAATCATCTCTGGATCGCGGGCCAGTCCATTGATCTCAAAGCGCTGTCGGATACCTCTGACGCAGACGACAAGGGTCGTTCACCGCTGCTTCGGTGGTTGGCGGCGCAACGCGATTTGGCCTTGGTTGGCGCGACGGTGCATTGGCAGGACGACTTGCGGCAGGCGCCCGAGGTGGTACTGAATAATGTAAGTTTGCGTTTCTATAACGGTCTGCTGTCTCACCGCTTTGCCCTGAACGCCGAACCTCCTGCGGCGCTAGCGCGGGCGCTGACGGTGCGCGGCAATCTCAAGCGAAACCCATTACAGGCAGGTTCGGCCGGCTGGGCGGGCGAGTTGTATGCGGAGCTCGACGACGCCGAGCCACAGGCGTGGGCGCCGTGGTTATCGGTACCCGCCATATCGGGCCGGACGGCGGCACGTGCCTGGCTGACCCTGGACGAGGGCAAGGTGGTCGATGTCACCGCGGATGCTGCGCTGCGCGAACTGCGTTGGCGGGCGCGCGGGACCACATCGGCCGAGGGATTGAGGGACGGAGGTGCTGTGCCGGCCGATCACGCCACGGCCGTTCACTTGGCATCGGGCACGATTCATGTGCAAGGCCCGCCGGGCAGTGTGGTGCAGGGCGAGCACGTGTCGCCGGCCGAGACCGAAAATAACGACGGACTGGCAGTGCGTGCGGAGCTAACGGGCCTGGGTGCGCATTTACCCACCGTTTTTGCAACGGATTTGCTGCAAGCGGACACGGTCCGCATGGACGCCACGGTCCGTCATCCGGCACAGCAGCCGCTGGTGATTGATGTACGTCAGTTCAATATGGCGAATCGGGACCTGGACGTCAGCCTGCAGGGGCGTTGGACAGGCGAGGGCAAGACGGCCGCAGGCAACGCGGATTTTCAGGGCACGCTAGTGCGTGGCGCCATGTCGGCGATTCACAAATACCTGCCGTTGACCGTCAGTGCCGATGCGCGTGAATGGTTGGCGCAGGGCTTACCCGAGGGCCAGGTGCGGGATGCGTCTGTGACCGTGCAGGGTGATCTGGACGATTTCCCTTTTGAGGACGAAGGCGACGTTGGCCAGTTTCGAATTGCCGGGGCCTATCACGACGCCATCGTGGATTACGCGCCCGCGCGTCGGCGAGAAAAGGGCTGGCCTCGACTGGAGAACGTGTCCGGCAATTTTGCCGTCGACAAGGTCAGTCTGTCGCTGGATAGCCCGGGCGGGGCGACGGCGCGGACTGGCGAGGGCCATGACCTGAAGATGGGCGCCATCACCGCCGCGATTCCCAATATGGAGCACAACTCGACCCTGCATCTCGAGGCGCAGAGCTCGGGCTCCGTGTCGGCGTATTTGGCGTTGGCCGCCAACTATCAACTGGGCCATTTGCTCGACGGTGCACTCGACGAGGCCGAGGGCACGGGATCTTGGCAGGTACCGCTAAAGCTCGAGGTGCCGTTGCTCGACGCAGAGGAAACCAAGGTCGACGGAGACATCGTCTTTGCTGGCAATGATTTCCGCTTTGTGCCGCAAATGCCGATGCTGCGCAAGCTGCGCGGCGAGCTTCATTTTTCGGAGAAGGGACTGCGCACGGACGAGTTACGCACAGAATTTCTGGGTGGGCCGGCGCGTATCGCTGGCAAGCTCGAGAGTCGCCAGGATGCGCTGCGTTTTGACGGCACCCTGCCAGCGTCTGGCCTGAGGGATTGGGTCAAGAAACCCGTCATGGAGCGCTTGTCGGGGCAGACGCCGTACAGCGGGCGTTTGGCGTATGGCCCTGGCGGCGTGCTGGATATCTCGGTGGATGCGAGTTTGGACGGGATGGCGATTGATCTTCCCTCGCCTCTGGGCAAGAGCAAGGAGGGTGAATTCCCTCTCAAGGTGCGATGGGCGGCGGCGCAGGGGGGCGGCGGCAAGCGTGATCAATTGTCGGTCAGCGCGGGTTCGAATATCGCATTGCTGCTTGAGCATGACCGGGCATCGCGTCAGGCGGGCTACTTTGCGCGCGGTGCGTTGGGCGTGAGCCGGCCGGCCACGCTGCCGGCAAGCGGAATGGTTGTCGATGTACAGATGCCAGAGTTGGATATCGATGCCTGGGAACGGGTAGCCAAAACGCTGATGCCTGAACAGAAATCCTCTTCGTCGGATGCTGAGAAGCACGATTCCGATTCACTACCGACGTTGACCAAGATCAATCTGAAGACGGGTCGTTTGCAGGTGGCCGGTTGGGGATTGGACGAATTGACGCTGCAGGCAACGCGACCGCAGCCTGAACGCTGGCTGGTCAACCTGACGTCGCGGCAGGCGACGGGCACAGTGTCTTGGCAAGAGGCCTCTGGCGCGATTGCCGGGCAAGTGACGGCACGATTCAAGCATTTGGCATTTGGTAAGCAACAGGACGTCAGCAACACGTCTGCCAAGAAAGAATCTTCCCCCGATAAGGTCCCAAAATCACGGGGGGGATCGTTGGAGTCCCCTGACGAGGAACTCTCGGATATTCCCGCGATTGACTTGCAGGCCGAGCAACTCTCTTTGTATGGCTATGACGTCGGGGCGCTAGAGGTCTTGGGAACTAATATGCAGCGCGGCCAACTGTGGCGTCTGGACAAGCTGCGTATTAGCAACGAGTCGGCCGAGCTGGACGCGTCGGGCAACTGGCTTCTCAAGGGCTCGGAGCGCGGGCTCACGGTCGACACCAAGGCGCAGTTCAAGGACTTGGGGGCTTTTGTCGACCGTATCGGTCTGAAAGATCGCCTCACTGGCGGCAGTGGAACGGTGACGGGCAAACTGACGTGGCGCGATCTGCCCTGGTCGCAGAGTCTGACCAATATCGAGGGTCAATTACAGATCAGTCTGGGCAAGGGGCGTCTCCTGACGGTCAATTCGCGCGGCGCGCGCCTGTTGGAGTTACTGTCTGTGCAGTCGTTGTCCCGCTTGGCCAGACTGGAGTTCAATCCGACGAGTTGGGCTCGCGAAGGTTTTCCGTTTGACACGATTGTGGGCGATATTGCGTTGAGTCACGGGATCGCGCACACCGAGGGATTCAAGGTCAATAGCCCGGCGGCAACGATCGTGTTGGCCGGTGATGCGAACATCGTGGCCGAGCAATGGGATCTGAAAGCCGTGGTGATTCCCAATCTGGATGTCAGCGGCGCCGCGGTCGCGGCCGCGTTGGCGGTCAACCCCTTGATTGGCTTGGGGGCGTTCGTGACGCAGTGGCTGCTGAAACAACCGCTGGCTCACGCGATGACGGTGGAATATGGGGTGACGGGCTCGTGGAATGACCCGAAGTTGGAACCTGTCGAGACCAAGGCGGCGCCCAAGCACTCGACACCCGACGAGTATATCGAACACTGATCAGGGCAACAGTCGGTAGTTCTGATCTGAACACTGATTCGGACAACACCCTGTCGTTCTGATTGATGCATGAAAAACGGGCCAAGTATCTTGGCCCGTTTTTCGTGATGCTGCCTTCTTGATGCCTGATGGTGTTTACTTCTTCATCATGTCGAAGAATTCGGCATTGGTCTTGGTGGCGCGCATTTTGTCCAGGATGAACTCCATCGACTGGACCTCGTCCATATCGTGGATGAACTTGCGCAGTACCCAGACCTTTTGCAGCAGATCAGGCTTGATCAGCAGCTCTTCGCGGCGGGTACCGGACTTGTTCAGGTTGATCGCTGGATAAACGCGTTTTTCGGCCAGACGACGTTCCAGGTGGACTTCGGAGTTGCCCGTGCCCTTGAACTCTTCGTAGATGACTTCGTCCATGCGGCTGCCGGTCTCGATCAGCGCGGTGCCCAGGATGGTCAGCGAGCCGCCTTCTTCGAGGTTACGCGCGGCGCCGAAGAATCGTTTCGGGCGCTGCAGGGCATTGGCATCGACACCACCCGTCAGGACCTTGCCAGAGGCCGGTACGACGGTGTTGTAAGCGCGAGCCAGACGCGTGATGGAGTCCAGCAGGATCACCACGTCTTTCTTCATTTCGACCAGACGCTTGGCCTTTTCGATGACCATTTCGGCCACCTGCACGTGACGCGTCGCGGGCTCGTCGAAGGTCGATGCCACGACTTCGCCGCGCACGGTGCGCTGCATTTCCGTGACCTCTTCGGGCCGCTCGTCAACGAGCAGTACGATCATGACAGCGTCGGGATAGTTGGTGGTGATGGCGTGCGCAATGTGCTGCATCATCACCGTCTTGCCCGATTTGGGGCTCGCGACGATCAGGCCGCGTTGGCCCATGCCGATCGGCGCAAAGATATCCATGATCCGACCAGTCAGGTTTTCTTCGCTCTTGATGTCGCGTTCCAGACGCATTGGCTGATTGGGATGCAGCGGCGTCAGGTTCTCGAACATGATGCGATGCTTGATCGACTCGGGGGGAACGCCGTTGACCTTGTCGACCTTGACCAGCGCAAAGTAACGCTCGCCGTCTTTTGGCGTGCGGACTTCGCCTTCGATGGAGTCGCCTGTGTGCAGGTTGAAACGGCGAATCTGCGACGGCGAGATGTAAATGTCGTCGGTACTCGCCAAGTATGAGGTCTCGGGTGAGCGCAGAAAGCCGAACCCATCAGGCAAGACTTCGAGGACGCCATCACCAAAAATCTGCTCGCCCTGTTTGGCGCGCCGTTTCATGATGGCAAACATCAGCTCTTGCTTGCGCAAGCGGTTGGCGTTTTCGATTTCCAGGCCTGCGGCCATTTCCAGCAGCTGCGAAACGTGCAGCGCCTTCAGTTCATTAAGGTGCATCGCGGTGAAAGGGGGATATTAGAGAAGAGTAGTGGCGGCGGGCCACGGACGGGCCCGCGCGGTAGTCATGTCCGGGCATCGGTCAAGCCGATGCGTGTTCGTAGCATGTAGTGTATTACAACTCGCCATCAAGGAAAGCGGTAAGTTGTGATTTCGACAGCGCACCGACCTTGGTGGCGGCGGCTTGGCCGTCCTTGAACAACATCAGCGTGGGAATACCGCGGATGCCGTACTTGGTGGCTGTGTCCTGGTTTTCGTCGACATTGAGCTTGGCGACGGTCAGGCGTCCCGCGTACTCGGTGGCGACCTCTTCCAGCAGGGGGGCAATCATCTTGCAGGGGCCACACCAGGCCGCCCAATAGTCGACCAGCACCGGCTGGCCGGATTTGATGACATCGGCGTCGAAGCTGGCGTCGCTGACGTTTTTGATTTGCTCGCTCATGGTGATTCTCTGTTCCGGGGCTGTGGACGCGTGGGCGTCTTTGCCGTTTTGTTCTACTAGAAGGGAGGTGATGCGCTAAGCATACCACTGTTAATAACAACAGGGTTTGCCGGTTTTGTGTAGCATGTTGCATCGCGATTGATGGAATGGTGGGGCACACCTTGTGCTGTCCGCTGATTCCCCAACCGCCAAACGCTTATCCTACCGAATTCGGAGCTGGTCAGGTCGTGCGCATCCTACCTAAAGCCGCGCAGAATCTAGACTAATCCGTAAAATGTCGGTTTTTTTCCACAGATCTTGGGGATAACTTGGCTACACCACGTTACACCGAAGCCTCCATCCGAGTCCTGAAGGGACTGGAGCCGGTGCGCCAGCGTCCGGGTATGTATACCCGCACCGAAAATCCCCTGCACGTCGTGCAGGAGGTCATCGACAACGCCGCTGACGAGGCGCTTGCCGGCTATGGCAAGCAAATCCAGGTCACGCTGCATACCGATGGCAGCGTCTCCGTCGAGGACGACGGCCGCGGCATTCCCGTCGGGTTGCACCCCGAAGAAAACGCGCCGGTCGTCGAATTGGTCTTTACGCGCCTGCATGCCGGGGGCAAATTCGACAAGCACGGCGGGGGCGCCTACGCGTTCTCTGGCGGCCTGCACGGCGTGGGGGTATCCGTCACCAATGCGCTGTCGACGCGACTGGAAGTCGTCGTCTGGCGCGACGGCGCGACCAGTCGCCTAGTATTCCAAGGCGGTGACGTCACCGAGCCGCTGGCTCCCTATCCCGAGGGCGGCCGCAAAAAATCGGGCACCCGAGTGCGAGTCTGGCCGGACGTCAAATATTTCGACAGCCCCCAGATCCCGCTGAGTGAATTGACCCACCTGCTGCGCAGCAAGGCTGTGTTGTTGCCGGGCGTCAAAGTCACGCTTGTCAACGAAAAAACCGGCGACACCAAGACTTGGCAATATGCCGATGGCTTGCGCGGCTATCTGGCCGAGGCGTTGTCCGGCGCCGAGCTGATGGTGCCGTTCTTCGAGGGTCAGCAATATGCCGGTGCCGATCACGAGAGCTTTGCGGATGGCGAAGGCGCGCAGTGGGTGGTGGCCTGGACCGAAGACGGCAACGCCGTGCGCGAGTCCTATGTCAACCTGATCCCCACGCCCGCTGGCGGCACGCACGAGTCCGGCCTGCGCGAAGGGCTATTCGGCGCTGTCAAGGGCTTTGCGGAACTGCACAGTTTGCTGCCCAAAGGCGTCAAGCTCCTGCCCGAAGACGTCTTCTCGCGCACGAGTTTTGTGTTGTCGGCCAAGGTCCTCGACCCACAATTCCAGGGCCAAATCAAAGAACGGCTCAATAGCCGCGACGCCGTGCGGCTGGTGGGCGGCTTTGTAAAAAGCGCGCTGGATCTCTGGCTGCACAGCAATGTCGAGTACGGAAAAAAACTCGCCGAACTGGCGATTCGGCAGGCTCAGGCGCGCGCGCGTTCCGCGCAAAAAGTCGAGAAACGCAAGAGTTCTGGCGTCGCGGTGTTGCCGGGCAAGCTCACCGATTGCGAGTCGTCTGACGCCACGCGCACCGAGGTGTTCCTGGTCGAGGGTGACTCGGCTGGCGGTTCGGCCAAGATGGGGCGTGACAAAGAATTCCAGGCGATCCTGCCGCTGCGTGGCAAGGTGCTCAATTCCTGGGAAGTCGACCGCGACCGGCTCTTTGCCAACAATGAAATTCACGATATTTCCGTGGCGATCGGTGTGGATCCGCATGGTCCCAACGACACGCCGGATTTATCTGGCTTACGTTATGGCCGTATCTGCATTCTGTCTGACGCTGACGTCGACGGCTCGCACATTCAGGTGCTCTTGCTGACTTTGTTCTATCGGCATTTTCCCAGGCTGGTCGAAACCGGGCACGTCTATGTGGCCAAGCCGCCCCTGTTCCGCCTGGACGTGCCTGCCCAGGGCAAACGCCCCGCGCGCAAGATCTATTGCCTGGATTCAGGCGAACTCGAGGCGGCCCAAGACAAGCTACGCAAAGAGGGTGCGCGCGAAGGCGCCTGGAGCGTCAGCCGATTCAAGGGTCTGGGTGAAATGAACCCCGAGCAACTGTGGGAAACCACCATGAATCCCGACACGCGCCGTTTGCTGCCGGTGGGTTATGGCAGCCTGACCCCCGAGGACACCACCCGCATGTTTGACATGCTGATGGGCAAGGGCGAGTCATCGCAACGCCGCGCCTGGATCGAAGAAAAGGGCAATCTGGCCGAGCTCGATATCTGATCCTTGACTGTTCATGCCCTCACGGGGCAGTTTGACCTGCGGGTTCACGCTGCCCCTTTGCTGACCGTATTAGCTATTCCGAAGACACATGACTGATAGCAATCAACCTGGCTTGTTCGACGAAGCCGCTGGCGAGGCCGACGCGGCCATTACACTGGCCCGCTATGCTGAGCAGGCTTATCTGGACTACGCCGTTTCCGTGGTGCGTGGTCGTGCCTTGCCCGATGTGGGCGATGGCCAAAAGCCCGTGCAGCGCCGCATCCTCTACGCGATGCAGGACATGGGGTTGGGCCCTGGCGCCAAGCCCGTCAAGTCCGCCCGTGTGGTCGGCGACGTACTCGGTAAATACCACCCGCACGGCGACCAGGCGGCTTATGACGCGATGGTGCGCATGGCGCAAAATTTTTCGCTGCGCTACCCCCTGGTCGATGGTCATGGCAACTTTGGTTCGCGCGATGGAGACAACGCTGCGGCCATGCGTTACACCGAGGCGCGCCTGACGCCGTTCTCGCGTCTGCTGCTCGATGAGCTGGACGAAGGCACGGTCGATTTCGCCCCGAACTACGATGGCAGCCAGCAAGAGCCGCAAATGCTGCCGGCGCGCTTGCCCGTGATGTTGCTCAACGGCGCGTCGGGTATTGCAGTGGGTATGGCGACGGAAATTCCTTCGCATAATCTGCGCGAGGTTGCACAGGCTTGCGTGGCTCTGGTCAAGCATCCCAACCTCTCCGACAGCGATCTGTACACGATGATCCCGGGGCCAGATTTCGCAGGCGGCGGCCAGATCATCACGTCCACTGCGGATATCGCCAACGTCTATGCCACTGGACGAGGCTCGCTCAAGGCGCGCGCGCGTTGGCAGTTCGAGGAAATGGCGCGCGGGCAGTGGCAGCTAGTGGTGACTGAATTGCCGCCGGGCGCGTCTGGGCAGAAGGTCCTCGAAGAAATCGAGGACATCACCAACCCCAAGATCAAGACCGGCAAAAAAGCCCTGACGGCGGATCAGCAGCAGTCCAAGGCTGTCATGCTGAACCTCCTGGATGCGGTGCGTGACGAATCGGGCAAAGACGCCGCGGTACGTCTGGTCTTTGAGCCCAAGACGTCTCGTGTGGATCGCGATGAGTTCGTCAATACGCTGCTGGCGCAAACCAGCATGGAAAGCAGCGTGCCGGTGAACCTGGTGTGCATCGGTACAGATGGCCGGCCACGTCAAAAGGGATTGCGCGACATTCTGGTCGAATGGATCGTGTTCCGCACCGATACCGTGGTACGTCGTACGCGCTACCGCCTGGACAAGGTCACGGATCGCATTCATGTGCTCGAAGGCCGCATGGTCGTGTACCTGAATGTCGACGAGGTCATCCAGACGATCCGCGAATCCGACGAACCCAAGGCCGCATTGATGCAGCGTTTTTCGCTGTCGGAACGCCAGGCCGAGGACATTCTGGAAATGCGCTTGCGCCAATTGGCGCGTCTCGAGGGTTTCAAGATCGAGCAAGAGCTGACCGACAAGCGCGACGAGCAAGCCCGCTTGCAAGAGCTGCTTGACAACCCCACCTCGCTCAAACGTCTGCTGATCAAGGAGATCGAGGCCGACGCGAAGCAATACGGCGATGATCGACGCACTTTGATCGAATCCGCCGAGCGTGCCGTCCTGGAAACCAAAGTACTGGATGAGCCCGTCACCGTCGTTGTGTCGCAAAAGGGCTGGTTGCGCGCGCGTCAGGGGCATGGGCATGATGCCTCGCAATTTGGCTTCAAGCAGGGCGACGATATGTATGGTGCGTTCGAGTGCCGTACGACCGATACCCTGATTGCGGTGGGCGACAACGGCCGGGTGTATTCCGTGGCCGTCTCGGGTCTGCCATCTGCACGCGGCGACGGACAGCCCGTGACGACCATGATTGATCTCACGCCGGGCACGCGCATCGTGCACAGCATCGCTGCGGCGGCGGATAGCCGATGGTTGCTGGCCACACAACGCGGTTTTGGCTTTGCGACAAAACTGAGCGACATGATGTCGCGTCAGCGTGCGGGCAAGCAGTTCATCACCCTGGAACCCGGCGATGCGTTGCTGCGTCCCGTGCCGTTGTTCAGCGGCGCACGGCAATTGGCCCTGTTGTCGGCCAAAGGCAAATGTCTGGTGTTTGGCCTGGAAGAGGTCAAGTCGCTATCGGGCGGTGGTCGTGGCACTATCCTGATGGGCCTGGATGGGACGGACAAGCTCGAGCAAGCCGTGCCCATCGGAGCAGGAGGCCTACGCGCTACCGGCATTTACCGCAACAAGCCGACCGAAGATATTCTGGTGGGCTCGGCACTGGATCTGTATGTCGGCAAGCGGGCACGCAAGGGGCGCGCCCTGGATGTACGGCCCAAGCAACCGGTGCTCTCGCCCGTGCTGTAGTCGGCCGTTGCTATAAAAAGCTCCCGCGCTGCGCCTCTGAGAGCAGCCACTTCCGGAAGGCTGCAACGCCGGGGCGATGCAATGCTGTCGATGGGTAGACAAGCCAATAACTGTAATCGTTAGGCAACACGACATTGAATGGTTGTACGAGTCGCCCACACTGAAGATCATTCGCAGCGAGCGTGAGCCGTCCAAGAGCAACACCTTGCCCATCCATTGCGGCCTGCAATGCGAGACTGGCGTCGGTGAACGATACGCCAGCGTTCATTTCGGGTGCATCCATCCCGGCAAGGTTAAACCAGCGCTGCCACGCGTCGTGAGGCGTGTCATATAGCAGGCGGGCATGACCCAAGTCCGCCGGAGCGCGAATGGGCCGTGCCCCGTTAGCGAGCGTTGGACTACAGACTGGACTCAACGCTTCTCGGGCGATCAGATCAACCTTCAATCCTGTCCATTTTCCCAGCCCTGATCGAATGCCGAGATCGAAACGCTCTGTCGCAAAGTCCCATAAGTCGGCTGAACTGTCCAAACGCACATCAATCTTGGGATGCCGGGCACGAAACGACTCCAGACGAGGCACGAGCCACCGGGAAGCGAATGAGGGCAAGACCGTGATGCGCAACGGTCGATCGTCGTGCTTCATGAGGCGCAGGGTTGCTGCCGAGATTCGATCAAGTGCTTCTGCAAGCTCGGGCAGATATGCCTGTCCCTTGGCAGTCAGTGTCAATGCGTGTCCTCGACGCTCGAACAGTTTCGTGCCAAGCCAGTCTTCTAGCTGACGAATCTGATGACTGATAGCGGCCTGCGTTACACATAACTCAGCCGCTGCGCGCGTAAAGCTCAAATGCCTCGCTGCAGCCTCGAAAGCACGTAACGCACCCAAAGGCGGAAGGCGTCGCATGGAGTCCTCGATTACTTTGACTTATCGAGGGTATGAGGATAATCCGTTTGTGATAAGCCGTGAAGTCACTTGCAATACGCACTCGCCGGGAAATGCGAAATCCCGGTACTTGCTGATAGAGGCTGCGATGATTGCATGGGATATATGGATTCTGTTTTTCGGCTACACGGTTCCGATGGTGGTTAGTCCGGGGCCAGGCAACACCTTATTAGCGACCGCCGGTGGTCGCTTTGGAATAGCCGGATCGCTGCCATTCTGGATCGGCTTTGAGGTCGGCAACCTCGTACTGTGCGTTGCATATGGATTGGGCCTGGGCAGGTTGTTGCATGGCTACCCGAACATCGAGACGATAATCAAATGGGCAGGAATTGCCTATACGTTGTATCTGGCATGGGGATTTTTTCGATCGTCAGCGGGGGCTACCGATAATGGTGCACGGCGGTTGCAACACCTCGGTATCCGGGATGGATTTCTGTCCGTCGTCCTCAACCCAAAAATCCATTCGATGATCCTGGTAATGTTTTCTCAGTTCCTTAATCCAGTAAAACCGCTCGGCATGCAGGTCGCGTTGTTCACCATCGCATTTCTCGTTGTGTGCGTGGTCTGCCATTTCCCGTGGATCTACGGGGGGCAGTTAGTAATGCGCCGATTCCAGTCAACTCGTGCTGTAAAAATCCAAGGTCAAGTCTTCGGCATCTGCATGTTGCTCGTTGCAGCCTATATGGCTTTTTCCTGATTGCGAGCACGTATATGGCGCCGCCGCGGCGACAAAAAAGCCCCCACGCTGCGCCTTCGGCTTGCTGCCCCCCAAGGGGGCGTTTTTTGCCTTGGGGCGGCCCGGCGGCAATAAAAAGCCCCCACGCTGCGCCTTCGGCTTGCTGCCGCCCCAAGGGGGCGTTTTTTGCCTTGGGGCGGCCCGGCGGCAAAAAAAAGAGGGCACCGCTTTTTCGCGGTGCCCTCTTTCTTACGGGTTGCCCTATCTTGCTCAGGCAACCTCCTTCACGAACGTCGTTATGTAGATGCTTGCTGCCGTTTTTCGCGACGACCTTGGAACATCCAGATCAACGCCAGCAGCGCCAGTGCAGGGATATACACCCAGAACTCGGATAGACGATGGGGGTTGGGGATTTTGACGTTGAGTACGTCCCAACCTTGTTCCCAACCGGCCTTGCGGGCCCGGCTGCCAAACTGCACCGCACCGATCTGCACCTGATCGCCCAGCGCCGTGACCATCAGACCGGCCTCGCTGAGCCGCTTGCGGCCGGCTGCGACGCCCGTGGCGGTGTCACCCTCGGGCAGGGCTGGCAGGCCCACCGCGACCGTTTTGGTGAGTTCGTCGCCCTCAATGTTCATTCCTTGCAGTACGGCCACCAAACGACCATTCGGAGGAAGCGCGGCCGCTGTGTTCGAGATCTCCGAGGCCGGCACATTGACGTACTTGTCGGCCAGTTGATTCATGAACCAGTCCGGACGGAACAGCATGAACGTGATGAGCAACAGTACGAGCGTCTCGATCAGGGAGCAGCGCACGCGCATCCAGCGCAGAGTGGCGGCCGCGAAGGTCAGCGAGGCTAGAACGGCGCCGCCCACGACCAGGAACAGCTCCCACCAGCCATTGACGTCGATCAACAACAACATCGGGTTGAAGACGAAAATGAACGGCAGCACCGCCGTGCGCAGGGCGTAGGTCGTGCCTTGAATACCGGTCTTGATGGGGTCTTCACCTGAAATCGCCGCCGCCGCAAAGGTCGCTAGACCGACAGGCGGCGTGATATCGGCCATGATGCCGTAATAGAACACGAACATGTGCACGGCAATCAGCGGAATCACCAACCCGTTCTGGGCTCCCAACTCCACGACGACGGGTGCCATCAACGTGGCCATCAGGATGTAGTTGGCGGTGGTCGGCATACCCAGCCCAAGAACCAGGCAGACGAGGGCCGTAAAGATCAGCATCAGCAGTACATTGCCCATTGACACCAACTCGACGAACGCCGTCATGCGCAGGCCCAGGCCGGTCAAGGTGATGGCACCTACGATCAAGCCGGCGGTGCCGCAGGCGATGGCAATGCCAATCATGTTGCGGGCACCGTCTTCGAGGCCGCCGATGGCCTCGCGCCAACCGAGCCCCAGGGCAGGCTTGACATCCTGCTTGCGGAACCAGGCCATCAGCGGTCGCTGAACGATCATCTGTATCAGCATGGCCAGGGCGGCCCAGAAGGCCGACAGGCCGGCGGACAGCTCTTCGACGCTGAGGCACCACACCAGGATACCGATCGGAATCAAGAAGTACAGGCCCGCGCGGACGGTGGGCCATGGCTCCGGACGTACTGGATTGGTGACGCTGATTTCCGTCGGCAAGTCCGGGTGCTTGGCAGCTACACGCATCAGCCAGATATTCAGGATCACCAGCAACGTTAGCAGTATCCACATGGCGGCATCGCCTGCGACAGCCTTGACGCCTATGCCGATCCAATACACCAGGCCCATGACGATCAGTGTTCCGGAAATGCCCATGCCCCAGCCTGCAAGTTTTTGCAATGGAGTACGCGGCGCGCCGGCGGACATCATGGGTTGAATACCGAGCTTCAAGGCTTCCAGGTGCACGATATAGAACAACGCGATGTACGAGATCGAGGCCGGCAAAATCGCGTGGCGAATAATGTCCGTGTACGGGATACCCACGTATTCGATCATCAGGAACGCCGCTGCGCCCATGACGGGCGGCATGATCTGGCCGTTGACCGACGACGCCGTTTCGATAGCGCCCGCCCGAATGCCGCCATAGCCGGCTTTTTTCATCAGCGGGATGGTAAAGATACCACCGGTAACCACGTTGGCGACCGACGACGCGGAGACCAGGCCGTTGACCGCCGAGGACACCACGGCTACTTTTGCGGGACCGCCGCGCAAGTGGCCCAACAGCGCGAACGACACCTGCATCATGTAGTTGCCGGCGCCGCATTTGTCCAGCAGCGAGCCCAACAGCACGAAAATGAAGATATACGATACGGACACACCGAGTGCGACACCGTAGACGCCTTCGGTCGTCAGCCACATGTGCGAGGCCAGGCGTTCGATGGAGGCGCCGCGGTGGGCCAGGACATCAGGCAGCATGGGGCCCGCTAGTACGTACAGCACAAACACCGCACCCAGTACCGCCATCGGCAGACCGAGCGAGCGACGCGTGACCTCCAACAGCAAGAGCAGGCCGACGGCTGCTGTAGTGACGTCCATGGTGGTCGGTTGACCGGGACGCTGAGCGAGATCGTTGTAGAACAGGAATAGATAGGCGCCGCAGAACGCCGCAATCAGGGCAAGCACCCAGTCATACCAGGGCATCTGGTCACGCGGGGACCGCTTGCTGAACGGGTAGGCGAGATAGCCCAGAAACATGGCGATGCCCAGATGCAGGGCACGCGCTTCGGTGTCATTAAAAATGCCCCATCGAAACGTAAAGGGCAACGGCGAGGCATACCAGAGCTGGAACAGGGCCCAGACCAGTGCGCCAATCGCCAGCGTGGCGCCGGCGATCCCGCCCGCCTGGCGCCCGCCCCGGTCGACATCGGCGACCAATTGTTCCAGATCAGCTGTCGTAGAGGACGGCTCGGTCTTCATTGAGTTTTCCTAATAGATTTTGGCCAGCCGGTGAGTGCATTGCGCCATCGTGGGATGACGCAATGCACCTCCGGCACCAGGGCGTCTCAGGCCCAAGGCGCCCCCCGAGGGGCGCTCCAGGCCATACGCCACTGACTTACAGCAAGCCTTTTTCTTTGAAGTACTTTTCAGCACCCGGGTGCAGGGGGGCCGACAGGCCGTTCTTGACCATGTCTTCAGCTTTCAAGTGAGCGAAGGCGGGGTGCAGTTTTTTGAAGTCGTCGAGGTTGTCAAAGACCGCTTTGACGACGGCGTAGACCGTTTCGTCAGGCACGTCGGCCGAAGTCACGAACGTGGCCGTTACACCGTAGGTCTGGGTTTCTTTGTCGTTGTTCGGATACAGGCCGGCGGGAATGGTGGCCTTGGAGTAGTACGGATACTTTTCGACCAACTCGTCTACGGCAGGGCCGGTCAACGAGATCAACTGTGCACCGCACGTCGTAGCCGGGTCCTGAATGTTTGCCGAGGGGTGTCCGACGCCATAAAAGAAGCCGTCGATTTTGCCGTCGCACAATGCCGAGCCGTGCTCGTCGGGACGCAGTTCAGAGGCCAGCGAAAAATCGCTGAGCTTCCAGCCCATGGTGGCGAGCAGTTCCTCCATCGAGGCGCGTGTGCCCGAACCGGGGTTGCCTACGTTGAAACGCTTGCCTTTGAAGTCTTCGAACGACTTGATGTTGGCTTCTTTGCGGGCAACGACGGTGAAGGGCTCGGGATGAACCGAAAACACCGAGCGCAATTTCTTGAACTCGCCCGCATCCTTGAACTGGCCTTTGCCGTTGTAGGCGTTAAAACCAACGTCGGATTGCACCACGCCCAGGTCCAGTTCGCCGGCCTTGATAGTGTTGACGTTGAAGACCGAGCCCCCGGTGGATTCGACCGAGCAGCGCACGCCGTGCGTTTCGCGGTCTTTGTTGACCAGGCGGCAGATCGCACCACCGGCCGCATAGTAAACACCCGTGACGCCACCGGTCCCGATGCTAACGAACTTTTGCTGCGCGGCGGCGGGCAGCGGAGCCGCAAAAGCCAGGGCAACAGCCGTGCAGGCCGCGGCGAGACTCAAGGTTTTCTTTTTGTTGCCGAAAATAGGTTTTATAGTCTGACTCATACAAACTCCTTGTGAGGATGTTCCCCGTGAAAGTAACCGGCGCTTCCGGTAAAACAACGCGTCCGGGCCGGAACGCGTGACATAGTGCGCTGGGATGCCAGCGCGGCAATATTCTAATGATCGAGTTGAGCGGCGGCGGAGGCGGACCAAAACACGTTATCGGCGTGCATACGCTCTTCGATTTCGCTCAATCTATTCAGCACGGCTTCGCCGCCGCGAGCCGTCAGGCGGGCGATCAGGTGCTCGGACAGGGCCAGCAGCCCCGCCGTGGTGTGAAAGAAAGATCCCAGGCCATGCTGCGCGCTTTGACGTTTCCCCTCTTTACGGTCAGCACGGTCGAATAGTAGGACGTGCCGAGCATCTGTTGCTAGTGGTGATAGCGGCGAATCCGTCAGGGCAATAACGGCCACACCCTGTTGGGCGGCCTGTCGCGCCAGAAGTACAGTTTCCGTCGGGTAGGGCGCCTGCGAAATCGCGATTAACGCGTCACCTTCGTATAAATTGTCGGCGGCTTCGGCATGCAGGCCACCCAGGCCATGAATCAGGAGACTGTTACGCCGCACGAGTTGATAGGCATAGTGCATTTGGAACGCGATGCCAAAGGCCGAACGCGTACCGAGGAATCCGACGTGGCGAGCATTTAACAGCGTCGTGACGGTCGCCTCGAATGTCTCGGGTCTGTTCACCGACGTCACGGATTGGATGGCATGGACCTGCGAATACGTCAACGCGCTGTGACCTGGCGCGCTGGGCTGTGCCTGGGCCGCTTGCAGTTTTGCGGCGCGTTCGCGTAGCGTGCTGGGTTCGGTGCCGGCAAGCGCTTGCTGGAAGGGCACCCGAAAGGCCTCATAGCTTGTGTAGCCCGCGGCACGCGCCAAACGCAGCATCGTGGCAGGCGCGACACCCAGCGCCTGGGCCTGGCGTCGCATGGACCACAGGCTGACTTCGGCCGGATGATCGACCACCCAGTGTGCCGCGCGCCGAAGCTCGGGCGGCAATTGATCGAACAAACTCTGCAGACGTTCCAAGATCAGCGATGGTGGGGATGGCGGCGGCATAGGGGGTGGAGCGTTAAAAAAACATATGACTACCGGCGTGGACTTTAAGAAACATATGTTTTTTTAACAATTAGGGTATTCCTTACCGTTTACCAAACGTCCCTGGCGATGAGGCCAAACGCAGCTTCGTTTTCTTTGTTTGTGTATTACGGGGTGCCGGTGCACAGGAGTCCGGGCTTGAAGGGGTGTACTGGCACGGATTTGATCCGTCTCGGACTTCTGGCGTATGCGAGGCATGGCAAAGATTTCCCCCGGAGGGAAATGTAAAAGATGATATTTTTCACCATCTTCTTGAAACATAGCCTCATCTTTTCGTATTTTCTTGGAGGCTTGGGTTGACCCATGATGCTCAAGCGCATATCATCTGGGTAGAATCATTTGTACAGAAATCAATCCTACTGAACTATTTCAGTCATGAATAATGCACCGTTACCCGATCCGTCACAGCAGTACGACCTGCGCATTTTGCGTGCCCTGCGCCGCATCACGCGCTCGATCGCGCTGCATTCGCGCCAGCTGGCGGCCGTCAGCAACATCACTGCGCCGCAGTTGATGTGCCTGCGTACGGTCATTGCCAATGGCCCCATGACGGCGACCGCGATCAGCCGCGATATCCACGTCAGTCCCAGTACGGTCGTGGGCATCCTTGATCGCCTGGAAGACAAGGGCCTGGTGCGACGGGAGCGCGGCCGTGTCGATCGCCGCATTGTGTTTGTTTCGGTGACTGACGCCGGCCGCGACTTGGCCGAGCATGCTCCGTCGCCATTGCAAAAGCATCTGGCCGACGGGTTGAACGCCTTGCCCGAGATCGAGCAGGCCACGATTACTTTAGCGTTGGAGCGTATCGTGACATTGATGGAACAAGAAGGTCACGTGGTCGAGGCGCACACCGATGTCTCATCACCCATTCTCGAGGTCCCCACTGGCGGTGCGCCGCCCGAGTCGGGGTTGGTCGTATGAGGGGGCATGACCTGACCTCTACCCAGCCTTCTACGGCCGTTCAATCGGCCGCCTCGCCTGCGAGCCTGATTTTCAGGCAACCGCGTCGTATCGACGGTGCCGCACTGCATCGCCTGATTACCGAGTGCCCGCCACTCGACGTCAACTCTCTATATGCCTATCTGTTGCTGTGCGAGCACTTCAGCGCGACTTGCGTCGTCGCCGAAAGCGCCGGCGGTCGGATAGATGGGTTTATTTCCGCTTATGTGCCGCCAGCTCGGCCCGACGTGATCTTCGTCTGGCAGGTTGCCGTGCATGCCCGAGCACGCGGCCAACGGTTAGGCCGCACCATGCTTCGCGAACTCTTGCAGCGCGACGAGTTGAAGCATGTTCGTCATCTTGAAACCACGGTAGGCCCTGATAACCAGGCCTCGCGCCGCACGTTTACCGGCTTGGCCGGCGAGCTCGGCGCCCACATTTCCGAGCAGCCGTTCTTTGATCGGCAGTTATTCGGTGGTGCGGACCATGACGACGAGATGTTGTTGAAGATAGGCCCGTTTACGCAGTCCGTCCGCTAGCGGACAGGCCTGCAGCCTGTTGGAACCGGGACGTGGCGTTGCCCTGGTGTCTCTTTGGCATCGGCACCGTTACGTCTGTCAATTCACGAAATGAACGGAGGATATATTATGGACTTGAAAATCTTTGACCGAATGGAGTCGGAGGTGCGTGGCTACATTCGGTCGTTTCCGGTGATATTCAGCCAGGCGCGCGGCTCGTTGCTGATCGACGAAGACGGTGAAGAATATATCGACTTCTTCAGCGGCGCAGGCACCCTGAACTACGGCCACAATAATCCTGTATTCAAAGAAAAGCTGCTCGAATACCTGGCAGCCGATGGCGTAGTGCATGGCCTGGATATGGCCACCAGCGCCAAGAAAGAATTTCTGGAAACCGTTGATCGCGTGTTGCTCAAGCCGCGCAACTGGCAATACACCCTCCAGTTCACCGGGCCGACCGGCACGAACGCCGTCGAGGCCGCGCTGAAGATCGCGCGCCAGGTGAAAGGGCGCTCCAACATCATTTCCTTTACCCACGGATTTCACGGCGTGAGTGGGGGTTCGTTGGCGGCAACCGCCAATATGAAGTTCCGCGATGCGGCCGGCTATGCGTTGGGTAACACGACCTTCATGCCGTATGACGGTTATTTTGGTCCCGACGTGGACACGATGGCGTATCTGGAGCGCATGCTGGATGACCCCAGCAGCGGTCTGGACAAGCCCGCCGCCGTGATTGTCGAGACGGTGCAGGGCGAGGGCGGTGTCAACGTGGCAACGCTGCGTTGGCTCAAAGAGTTGGAAAAGCTGTGCCGTCGTCATGACATGCTGCTGATCGTCGATGACATCCAGGTGGGTTGCGGCCGTACGGGGAACTTCTTCAGTTTCGAGTCGGCGGGTATCCGACCCGACATCATCACGCTGTCCAAGTCCCTGTCCGGCTTTGGTCTGCCGATGTCGCTGGTTTTGATGCGTCCCGAACTGGACATCTGGAAACCCGGTGCCCACAGCGGCACGTTCCGCGGCAACAACCTGGCGTTCGTTACCGCGACCGAGGCGCTCAATACCTATTGGGCCAGCGATGCATTCGTCAGCGAAGTGCAGCGCAAAGAACGTATGGTGCGTGATTGGCTGGAAAACCTGGCCCACAGTTTCCCCAACGCCGGTCTGGCCGTGCGTGGCCGTGGCCTGATTCAGGGGCTGGTGACTACCGCTGAACCCGCGTTGGCAAATCGCATCGCGCAGCAGGCGTTCAAGCGTGGTCTCGTGATCGAAACCTCGGGTGCGCAGGACGAAGTCCTGAAGCTGTTGCCGGCTCTGACCATCGAAGACGAGTTGCTGACCCGTGGCCTGGAAACCATCGAATCCGCCCTAGCTGAAGCGCTGGGCGAGTCCGGACAATCTGCCCGTGTTTTGAAATTTGGAGGAAAACGCCGATGATCGTACGCAATGTGAAAGATGTGATCGGAACGCAGGACGAAGTCCGTACCGATACCTGGGTTAGCCGCCGAGTGCTGCTGAAAAAGGATGGCATGGGGTTTTCGTTTCACGAGACCACCATTTTTCCGGGCGGACGCACGCACATCCACTACAAGAACCATCTTGAAGCGGTCTGGTGCATCGAAGGCGACGGCTCAATCGAAACGATTGCCGACGGCAAAAAGTACGATTTGGGACCGGGCGTTGTCTACGCCCTGAACGAAAACGATGAGCACTGGCTGTGCGGCGGCAAAGAGCCGCTGCGCGTCATCTGCGTGTTCAACCCGCCGCTGACGGGTCTGGAAGTGCACGACGCCGACGGCGTCTACTCGCTGCCCGACGAAATCAAAGCGGCCTGAATACAAGGAGGTTAATGATGATCTCACCTGCCCAGGATCCGTACGCCTCGCGTACGGATCGAAGTTCCGCCATCATCGCTCGCCACGATCCCGTGGTCTATGGCGATGGTAAATATGCCGACGCACTGTCGGCCGAGCAAGTCGACAGCTACGATCGCGACGGTTTTCTGCTGTTGGAAAACGTGTTTTCCGATACGGAAGTCCAGGCGCTGATTGCCGAGGTCGACCGCATGACACGCGATCCGGCGATCGTGCGCCGCGAGGAAGCCATTACCGAACCCGGCAGCAACGCCGTGCGTTCGATCTTCCGTGTCCACGTGCTCAATGCCATGTTGGGACGTTTAACCCGTGACCCTCGACTCGCCCATGTGGCGCGTCAACTGTTGGGTTCCGAGGTGTACATCCACCAATCGCGCGCCAACATGAAGCCCGGTTTCAAAGGGAAAGAGTTCTACTGGCACTCTGATTTTGAAACGTGGCACGTCGAAGACGGTATGCCGTCCATGCGCGCACTGAGCTGCTCGGTGCTGCTGAGCGACAACAACGAATGCAACGGTCCGCTGATGCTGGTGCCGGGATCGCATCGTCAGTTTATTTCGTGCGTGGGCGAAACCCCGCGCGAGCACTACAAGCATTCGCTCAAGAAGCAAGAGTACGGCGTGCCCGATCCGGTCAGCCTGCAATTGCTGGTAGAGCAGGGTGGCATTCGCACTATGACGGGCAAAGCTGGCTCCGTGGTGTTTTTCGATTGCAACACCATGCACGGCTCAAACAGCAATATCTCGCCGTGGCCGCGTGCCAATGTGTTCATGGTCTACAACAGCATGGAAAACACGCTGAATCCGCCCAAGTACGGGCTGGATCCTCGGCCCGAGCATATTGCCACGCGTCAGGCATTCAAGGCGGTGACGCCGCTGGACGCCCTGAAACTCGTGGAGTAGCTGGCCACGGGAAGGCCATGGCAGAAATTGCCGGTGTTTCCCACTGAGGTACTGGCGTATAGGACAGCCCCCAGAGAGTCTCTCTGGGGGCTGTTTGTTTTTGAGAACGACATGGCGTTGTCGCGCTTACAAACACTGTACGTACAGCCTGTACGTATCAGTTGTACACTACGTTTTTCTTACGCTCGGCGTTTCAGGATTCCCCAGGCACGCCGACCTATGACAAAAGCGCCAGGAGACGCACCTAATGAACGCCGAAGTTTCTCGTTTCCCCATGTTCTCGATCATGCTCAAAGTGCCGGGCGGGTTGATGTTGATCCCGTTGATTCTGGGCTCGTTGATCGGCACATTCGCCCCTGACGCCCTGGCGATCGGGGGATTCACGACGGCCTTGTTCAAGAACAGTGCGTTGCCTTTGATCGCACTGTTGATTTTCGCGACCGGTACCCAGGTCAATATGCGCACGGGCGGCCCGATCTTGGCGACGGCAGGCACGATTTTGCTGATGAAAACCATCGTGCCCGCTACGTTGATCATCATTTTGGGTAGTTTTGTCGGTCTGGACGGCGTGCTGGGCGTGTCGATCCTGGCCCTGTTGGCCGCCTTTGACAATAGCAACGGCGGTCTGTGGTTGGCCTACACGGGTCAGTACGGCGATAGCCGCGATCGTGGCGCCTACGTCGCCAGCGCGGTGAACGACGGCCCGTTTTTTAGCCTGTTGTTTCTGGGCGCATCGGGCCTGGCCGACATTCCGGTGACTGCATTGATTGCCGCACTTGTGCCGTTCCTGCTGGGCGTTGTGGTCGGTAACCTGGACGTGCAATGGCGTAACGTGCTCAAGCCAGTCCCCAATATTGTGATCCCGTTTTTTGCGTTCGCATTGGGTACAGGGATCAACCTGGGCGCGGTGTTGTCGGGCGGTATGACGGGTCTGGTGCTGGGCCTGTTGATCAGCCCCGTGACGGGTTTCCTCGTGTACTTGGGCTACCGCTATATTCTGCGTCGTGGTGGCAAAAGCGGCATTGGTTTTGCCGCCGGAACTACCGCAGGCAACGCGATCGCCACCCCCGCCGTGGTGGCCGCAGCTGATCCTTCCTTGCTGCCCTACGTCGGCACGGCGACAGCGCAGGTCGCGGCTTGTGTGCTGATCAGTTCCATTCTGGCCCCGGTATTGGCGTCATACTTCCTGAAGCGTGCGGGTGAATTAAAACCGTCTGACGATGTCGTGGCGATGCTGGACGAAACCGCGCCGCCGGTTGCCGACGCAAAGGTGTAATGATGGGCCCCTTTATCGCGATTGTTGCCGATGATCTGACGGGCTCCGGCGATACGGCGGTGCAGTTTGTGCGTGCCGGCTGGACCACGCAATTGTCGGTGGGCCGGGCCAGCCAGGCATTGACCGACCCCGCTGCCAGTCGGGCAGAGGTGATCGCGGTGACAACGCACAGTCGGTCTCTGCCGGCGGCCCAGGCGGCCACTATCGTCCGCGAGGACGTGGCCGCCTTGCGCGCCGCGGGCGTACAGCGGTTGTACAAGAAAGTCGATTCGACCTTGCGCGGTGCGTTCAGGGCCGAAATTGACGCGGCACGGGCAGCATGGCGCGGTGACGCCATCGCGGTGGTCTGCCCGGCATTTCCTGATACGGGTCGTACCGTGCGCGACGGCGTGCTGTATGTGAACGACAAGCCGGTCACCGAAACTTCCGCGGCAACCGACCCGGTAACCCCCGTTACCGAGAGCCACATTCCCACCTTGCTGGGCGGCGCGCAACTCGCGTTGGTTCCCGGCGAAACCTCGCAGTCGCTGGCAGACCGGATCGTCGCGGCGGGCCATACCGTCGTCGTCGATGCCGTCACGCAACAGGACATGGATCGCTTGGCTCGGGCGATTGCCTTGATCGGCGAGCGCGCAGTGCCGGTGGGCTCGGGAGGCTTGGCTGCGCCGTTGGCCCGGTTGTGGGCGGGCGCCGAAACGCGAGGAGCCGTCCTGGTGGTGGTGACCTCCCAACACAGCGCTTCGCGTCGTCAAGTCGCTGCCTTGCAGGCGGACGGTGCACGGGTATGGTCGCCGACCTTGGCGCAACTCGCGGATGACGCGGTTTGGTCTCAGTGGTCGGCAGAAGTCTGCAAAACGGCCGCGGTTGCCGAGCCGCAGTCGACTTGGCTGTTGTTGGCGCCAGAGGGGCGGTTGGACGGTTTGAGTTCGGATGCCGTGGCGACTCGCTTGGGCACCCTGGCCGGACAATTGATCCAACAGAGCTTGGCGAGTCATGGCAGTCGCGTTGCGGCAAACCGGGCTGCAGCGACGACGCCTGCCGGGCGAGTCGCTGGTGTCGTGGCCACCGGTGGCGACGGCGCCAGTGCCGTGCTGGCTGCATTACAAGCCGGCGGCATTGCGCTCGTAGACGAAGTGACTGGGGGCGTGCCGCTAGGCACCCTGACGGGCGGGCCGGCTGCCGGGCTGCCCATTGTGACCAAGGCAGGAGGCTTTGGCACTGACGATGTATTGATTCGGGCCGCGCGTGCGGTTCGCGAAAGGAGATTCTGATCATGACGCAAGACGTAACGCCGACTCATATTCCGACGCTGGCCGTCACGCTGGGCGATGTCGCGGGCATAGGCCCCGAGATCACCGCCAAAATGCTGCTGGGCCACGATGAGCTGCGCCAACGGGCGCGTTTGGTCGTGATCGGCGATGCCGGCGCGCTGCGCAAAGCGGCCCAGGCGCAGGGGGCCGACGCGTCCCGCGTGCGTGTCGTAGAAGGTCCCGAACAAGTGACTAACGAGCCGGGTGTCATCGAAGTCATCCAGGCGGGCCCATCGCTGGAGCATGTGCCACTGGGCGAATTGAGCGCCGAGGCGGGAGCTGGCTCCGTGCGTTTTGTGACCACGGCTTGTGAGTTGGCGCGTCAAGGTCGCATTGACGGCATCGTGACGGCGCCGTTGAACAAGGCCGCCATGCACATGGGCGGCCATAAATGGCCTGGCCATACCGAGTTGCTGGCCCATGAATTCGGCGTCAAGACGTTTTCGCTGGTGCTGTCCGCTGGTGAGTTGTATATCTTTCACGCCACGACACACGTCTCGCTGCGTCAGGCCATTGACGATGTGACGCCTCAACGTATGCGTGCCGTTTTGCGCCTGGCGGGTGCTTTCGCCAAAGCACTGGGCCGTAGCGACGAGCCGATCGCCGTGGCCGGGCTGAACCCGCACGCGGGTGAAAACGGTATTTTCGGTACCGAAGACGCCGACATCCTGGTGCCTGCCGTGGCCGAGGCCAATGCGGCGGGCATCCTCGCTGCGGGTCCGATTCCCGCTGATGCCTTGTTCCCCCAGGCCGTACGCGGCAAATGGAAATTCGTGATTGCCTGCTATCACGACCAGGGACACGCTCCCTTCAAATCGGTCTATGGGGACGATGGCGTCAACATCACTGTTGGCCTGCCCGTCGTGCGCGTGTCGGTCGACCACGGTACGGCATTCGATATCGCGGGCAAGGGTATCGCACGCGAAGACAGCCTGATCCTGGCCGCCGAACGTGCAGCCAATCTGGCGCCGGGATGGTCACAGGTTTGGGAAACCGCGCGCTCCACCACGGGGGGCTGATCCTATGGCGTCGAACGCGGGTGCCGAGGTAGCGCTGGATCGCACCAGCGGCCATCCTTTGCATGGGCAAGTCGCCCAGGCGCTACGCCGTGAGATTCATGGCAGGAGCCTGGCCGCAGGCACCGTATTGCCGAGCGAGTCCGCGTTGTGCCGCCAGTTTGGCGTGGCGCGCAGCGTCGTGCGTCAGGCGCTGGCCGCGCTGGTGGCCGAAGGCCTGATCCGGCGCGAGCCCGGGCGTGCTCCCACGGTTGCACCTCCCGTTGAACATCGTCGGTTGGTGCAACGCTCTACCGGGCTGTTCGAGCAATTCGCCAGTACGGGTACGACGCTGCAGACAAGCGTCCTGCGACTAGCACCCGAGGCACCGCCTCCCGAGGTGGCCACTTTTTTTGGCTCTGACGATACGCTCGTGCTTGAGCGTCTGCGCGGCGTCGATGGCGAGCCGCTGGCCTTTGTCCGCACCTGGTTGCCGCGTGCCCGCCTTTCGGGGCTGACTGCCGAGCATTTGCAAGATGCTTCATTGCATCGCACGCTGGTTCAGCAGTTCGGCTTGCATCCCGGTCGGGGACGCAATCGCATTCGCGCGGTGGGGGCCGACCCCGTGTTGGCCGATGCCTTGAGCGTGAGCGTGGGCAGTCCATTGTTGATGCTCGAAGGGCAGGGCTATGACCAGCATGGCCAACCGCTGGAATGGTTCACCACCTGGCATCGCGGTGAAAAACTGGTATTCGATGTAGACGTGACGCCCGCGGGCGAACGCGTGCATCCGGCCTTGCCTGATAGTGCAAAGTCTGCCGTGCCGCCGTCGGTCGTCGCGACCCCGCCGGCCGACGCTGCCTCGCTAGCCGACGTTGAGGCCACGCTGCAGGCCGCGCTAGAGGCATTGCGGCAACTGCGCGAGAGAGGCGGCGGATGCTAAGCTTGGGACCTCGTCATCCACGCCTCGGGTTCCCCGGTATCCGCCATGACTGCACGTATCCTCAGCTTGCATATTTACCCTATTAAATCTTGCGCGGCGATTGATCTGACAACGTCGCCCATTGATCGAGCAGGTTTGCTGGGCGACCGGCGCTGGATGATCCTGACGGCGCAAGGGCAGTTCATGACGCAGCGCCAGTGGCCCGCCATGGCCCGCATTCGTCCGGCCTTGACGGCGGATCATCTCGAACTGCGTGCGCCAGACATGCCTGTCTTGCGCGTCCCGCTGGACGGCTCGCAGCTCGGCCCTGTCGCACGGGGCGTCACTGTGTGGAAAGACACCGTCGCAGCTCGCGAAGAAAGCACTGAAGCCGCCGCTTGGCTTAGCCAAGCCTTGGGCCTGAGTTGTGTGCTCTTCAAAGTCGATCAGCAGGCCCAACGGCCTGCCAAGATCGATTGGGTCGAGCGTTGGCGCGAGGCGCATCCCGAACAGGCCGAACGCTTTGTCGGCGACCATTTTTTCGGGTTCGCTGACGGTTTTCCGTTGCTGATTACCAATCAGGCGTCGCTGGATGATTTAAACGCCCGCTTGGCGGCACATGGGCAGCCCGCCGTCCCCATGGATCGCTTTCGTCCCAACATTGTGATCGAGGGCGACGACTGGGAGGCCTATGACGAAGACGTCACCGCCCAGATCGCTATCGGTGATAGCCTTCTGGCCTTCGTCAAGCCCTGCACCCGATGTCCCATGCCCAACGTCGATCAACTGACCGGCGAGCGCTACGATGAGCCAGGCTGGACATTGGCCACCTATCGGCAACTCGATATCGGTATTGTCTTTGGCCAAAACGCCATTGTCGACGCGCCGCAAGGCAGCCGTTTAAATGTGGGCGATGCGGTGGAGATTGAACTCGATTTTTAAGCTCGATCGTAAGATTGCGCACAATCCAGGCAGAGGTCTGACGCCTCTGCCTGCATTTTTCATGTTGTGCGTGACTGGGCGATCAGGTCGACAGCTTCAACCCAATCAGGCCCGCGGCGATCAAGAGCACGCTGATTACGCGCATGGCGCTCAAGGCCTCGTTAAACAGCACAATACCGGCGATGAACGCCCCGATCGCGCCGATACCGACCCAAACGGCGTAAGCCGTGCCGAGTGGCAGTGTTTTCATCGCCGTGGATAGTAGCCAAAAGCTCACTATCATGCCGAGCACGGTGACGATGGAGGGAACCAAACGGGTAAAACCCTCGGTGTATTTCAGGCCAATCGCCCAAACGACCTCGAACAGCCCCGCGAACACCAGAATAATCCAGGCCATGACATGCCCCTTTTTCAATATAGCCAGCGTATGCACTGGCAAATGGGGCCGTCCCCGGATAGGAATAGGCCGGCAGCCTAGCCGGCGACTGCGCCGAGCCGTCCCGGTGCAGTAAAAATTATAGAATAGCAAATTATCCGCCGGGATGGCGAGGCATTCACCTGCCCAGCCGTTGCACCAGCGCCGAGCTTATTTCTATAGATTGGTACTCATGAGTTTCCAGGTCACCGTACAACCCAGTCAGCATCAATTTCCTGTCGAAACCGGTCAAACCGTGCTCGACGCCGCCCTGGCCGCCGGTATCGTGCTGCCCTATAGCTGTCGCAGTGGCGCATGTTCCACTTGCAAGGGCAAAGTGGTTTCCGGTCAGGTTGATGCGGGCGAATATCCCGCCCAGATCCTTTCACCCGAAGAGCTGTCCCAGGGCTATACGCTGTTCTGCCAGGCACGTCCGCAGTCCGATCTGGTGGTCGAAGCCACCGAGGTGCGTCTTGCCAGCGACATCCAGATTCGCAAACTGCCTTCGCGGGTGCAGGAAATGGAATTGGCCGCGCCCGATGTGACGGTGTTGCGCCTGCAACTGCCCGCCGCCGATCCCTTCCGTTACTACGCGGGGCAATACGTCGAAATCATCCTGAAAGACGGCAAGCGCCGCAGCTACTCCATGGCGTGCGCGCCGCACAATGGCAGCCCGCTAGAGCTGCACATCCGTCACATGCCGGGCGGATTGTTCACCGATCACGTGTTTGGCACGGGGACGACCCAGATGAAAGTCCGTGAGATTTTGCGTCTGGAGGGACCGTTTGGTTCGTTCTTCTTGCGCGAAGACTCTGACAAACCCATCGTGTTGTTGGCCAGCGGCACGGGGTTTGCGCCGGTCAAGGCCATTGTCGAACATATGGCCCATCACGAGATCCGTCGTCCGGTCGTGCTGTACTGGGGGGGACGCCGCCCGCAAGACCTCTACATGGATGCGCTTGCCCGGTCCTGGGAGCAGACGCTGCCCGACTTCCGGTATGTGCCGGTGGTGTCCGATGCTTTACCCGAGGACGCCTGGACAGGCCGTACCGGTTTCGTCCATCAGGCGGTCATGCAAGACCTGCCCGCTTTGTCGGGCTATCAGGTGTACGCCTGCGGGGCACCCCCCATGGTGGACGCGGCGCGCCGCGAGTTCACGGCCCAGTGCGGATTGCCCGAGGAAGAGTTCTACGCCGATGCGTTTACCTCGCAGGCGGACTTGGCAGCAGTCGGATCCTGAGGCAGCGGGCGGAAATGAAACCTTTCGGTGTAAATAGATACGGCTCCTGCGGTTATGTCATAGGCGAGGGTCGGCCGGCGCTGTAAACTGCGGCACGACATCTCGAATGGATTACGTCGCGGCAGCAGAGGCACAGCCCGCTGCGGCAGGCGGCGCAAGGAGCAAGGCGCGCATGAAAGTAGCGGTATTGGGCAGCGGCATTATCGGCATCTCCAGTGCCTGGTGGTTACGCCAGGCCGGACACGATGTCGTGGTGGTTGATCGTCGCCCCGGCGCAGCACAAGAAACCAGCCTGGCCAATGGCGGGCAAATCTCCGTTTCGTACGCGGAACCCTGGGCAAATCCCCAGGCTCCGCTGAAACTGCTGAAATGGATGTTTCAGGACGATGCGCCGCTGTTGTTCCGTCCCCAGCTCGATTTGCGTCAGTGGCTGTGGGGCCTGGCCTTTTTGCGCGAATGCCTGCCGGGCCGGTTGGCGCCCAATATCCGCGCCATGGTGCGTTTGGCTGAATATAGCCGTAGCACGCTGCGCAGCATGCGTACCGAATTAGGGATCCCCTACGATCACCTGGAGCGCGGCATACTCAATTTCTACCGCGACCAGGCCGAATTCGAAACCTCACAAAAGGCGGCCGGCCTGATGCGCGATTTCGGGGTCGAGCGCCGCGTTGTCACCGCCGACGAGGTAATTGCCATCGAGCCCGCCCTGGCGCCGCATCGTGCCACGATCGTGGGCGGTGATTACACGCCCGAAGACGAAAGCGGCGATGTGCATTTGTTTGCAACGGGGTTGGCCCAACGATGCGAGGCCGCCGGTGTCGAGTTCCGCTACGAAACCAGCGCGACCCGCCTGATTACCGAGGGCGGACAAGTGCAAAGCCTCGAGGTCATCGAGCCAGATGGCCGCTTTGCCCGGATCGCGGCCGATGCCTACGTCATGGCCTTGGGCAGTTTCAGTCCCCGCCTGTTGCGTCCCCTGGGCGTGCCGTGCAATGTCTATCCGGCCAAGGGCTACTCGGCGACCTTCAACGTGATTGATCCGGTCGCCGCACCGTCGGTCAGCCTGACGGACAGCAGTCACAAGGTCGTTTTTTCGCGATTGGGTAATCGTCTGCGTATGGCTGGCACCGCCGAGCTGTCCGGCTATTCCCGTTCGCTGAATACGAGCCGTTGCGAAGCAATGACCCGTCTGGCACGTGAACTTTTTCCCGGCGCCCTCGATTTCGAGAGCGTCAGTTACTGGTCGGGCTTGCGCCCGTCCACTCCATCGAACGTACCCCTCATCGGACGCACCCGCATCCCCAACCTGTACCTCAATACAGGTCATGGCACGCTGGGCTGGACGATGGGTGTCGGTTCGGGCCGGGCTTTGGCCGATCTGCTCAGCGGACGCAAACCAGAGCCTGAATTTCCTTTTCTTGGTCTATAAACGCATGAAAATACTGAAATTGGCGGGCCTGGCCCGTGCATTGCGCGCCAGCCGGCGCACCTGGGTATTCGGCGTAGCCATGGCGGTGGCAGGCACTGCGTATGGCGCCGGCGTTGAAATTGAAGTCTGGCATACGTTGAGCGGCCCCAACAAAGCAGAGTTTGAAAAGCTCACCAAGAAGTACAACAACGAACAAAAAGAAGTCGACGTCGAATTGCGCGGTTTTGCCGATAGCCAGGCGCTGCAGGTTGCGATTACCGAGGCGTTGAAAAAGAAAGACGGCCCCAATCTGATTCAACTGGCGGACAATCGCTCACCCGAAGTCGTCTCCCAGCACAAGGCAATCCTGCCCTTGTACAAATTGCTGGCGCAGCATCCGATCAAGGACCTGAACTGGTTCCTGCCTTCGACTTCCAGCTTTATCCGTGATGATAAAGGGCGTCTGCTGGCTTTCCCCTGGATGGCCGAAATCCCGGTCATGTACTACAACCTGAGCTACTACAAGAAGGCCGGGCTGGATCCCAACAAGCCGCCGCGTACGTGGGCGGATTTGCAGGCTGATCTGCTCAAGCTGCGAGACGTCGCCAACCTGGAGTGTCCGTACGCCACCAGCAACCAGGTGCAAGTCCACCTCGAGAATCTGGCGCCCATCAACAAGCAGTTGTACACCTCGAATGACAATGGTCTGGTCTCCAGCAAAAAACCGCCTGTCTTCCAGTTCGACACCTTGTACATGCGCCATATTTCCTTGATGGTCAGCTGGAAGCGCTCGCTGTTGTTGATGCAGCATTCCGATTCTGCACAAAACGATCAGCTCTTTGCCAAGGGGCAATGCGGCGTCTTGACGTCCGGATCGGGATCGGCCGGTACGTTCATGAACACGCGTTCCTTGTCGTTCGGCGTGGCGCCATTGCCGTTCTATTCACAGGTCACGGCCGCAGCCGGCAGTCCGTTTGTCAGTGGCTCCGCGCTGTGGGCGGTCGATGGGCATCCGAAAGACCAGGAAAAGGCGACGGCGCAATACCTGGCCTGGTTGTCCAAGCCGGTCAACGCCGCTGAATGGCATCAGCGCACGGGCTATCTGCCCCTGACGGATGCGGCCTTCCGCGCCGCTGACGTGTCGTTCTACGACAAAGTGCTTGGCGCCAAGGCGGTCGTCGCATCCATGACGGGCAAGGCACCCAACACCAGCCGCGGTTTCCGCATGAAAAACTACGACCGTGTCGAGCCAGTATTGAACACCGAGCTCAATCAGGCCCTGGACGGACAGACGCCGCCCGTCGCGGCCCTGAATAGCGCCTCGGAACAGGCACGTAAAATCGTCCAGCAGCGTTAATCGCGATCTGCAATACCAGAGGGCCATGACAGAAACACTGTCATGGCCCTCTGTGCTGATAAGTCCGGTCTTTGACGATCAGGTCACCGGCCCGGGATTAAACAGCACCAATGCATTGTGCAGTTTCCAGCGCTCGGCCCATGTCTGTTTGCGGCCACTCGCCACATCCAGCAGCAGATGGAACATCTCCCAGCCCATCTCTTCGATGCTGGCCTCGCCATCGGCAATACGTCCCGCATTCACATCCATCAGGTCATGCCAGCGGCGCGCCAGGTCGGTGCGTGTGGCAACTTTGACGACAGGCACTTCGGCTAGACCATAGGGCGTGCCGCGTCCCGTTGTGAAAATATGCAGGTTCATGCCGGCGGCCAATTGCAGTGCGCCGCAAATGAAGTCGCTGGCGGGGGTGGCGGCGTAGACCAGACCTTGTTTGATGCCACGATCACGCAAGCTCTCGCCGGGGCTCAAGACGCCATTGATGGCTGCCGAGCCCGATTTGATCACCGAGCCCATCGCCTTTTCGACAATGTTCGACAAACCGCCTTTTTTATTCCCGGGCGACGTGTTGGCGCTGCGATCAGCCTGACCACGTTGCAGATATGCGTCGTACCAGGCCATCTCGCGCACAATGTCCTCTGCGACGGCGGGCGTCTCGGCGCGCTTGGTCAGTTGTTCAACGCTGTCGCGGACTTCGGTGGTTTCCGAAAACATTACCGTCGCCCCTGCGCGTACCAGCAGATCGCTGCAGAATCCTACCGTCGGGTTGGCGGTCACGCCCGAGAATGCATCGCTACCCCCGCATTGCACGCCCACCACCAAATCAGAGGCCGGACAGGTTTCTCGCTGGCGGCCATTCAGGCGTTCCAGGTGGGGTACCGCCTGAGCCAGGATGGCCTCGATCATGGCCTGAAAACCGATATGTTCGTCGTCTTGCAGACGCATTACATCCAGCCCCTGACTGAGGGAGCCATCCGCCTGGATAGGAATACTATTGCTCGGCATCAGGCGTTCGGGCTGCAGCTTTTCACAGCCCAGGCTGACGATCATCACCTCGCCGCCAAAATTCGGATTGCGGCTGATATTGCGCAGCGTACGAATCGGCACCACCGCATCCGGCGCATCAATGGCGACGCCACAGCCATAGCCATGCTCCAGCACCACGACGCCGTCCACATTCGGGTAGCGCGGCAGCAACTCGGCACGAATGCGTTGCAGGGCGTGGTCCACTACGCCGGCCACGCATTGCACGGTGGTCGTGATAGCCAGCAAATTACGCGTGCCGACACTGCCATCGGCATTGCGATAACCCTCAAAGGTATAGCCGTCCAGCGGGGGCAGGGGGGCAGGCGTCTGATCTGCCATAGGCAGATCATCCAGCGTGCGCGCCGCCGGCATGGTCAGCACATTTTCGTTTACCCAGCTTCCCGCCGGTAAATCGCGGTTCGCATAGCCAATCGTGACGTTGTAGCGTCGGACTTCCGCACCCTCGCGAATGTCGGCCAGGGCGACCTTGTGTGCCTGAGGAACGCGGTCAAGCAATTGGGGACCGTCAGGCAATTGCGTACCGGCGCTCAGCCCGCCCTGATTCGCCACAATCGCGACGTTGTCGTTGGCGTGCATGCGAATGGCGCGGGGCGTGTCAGTGAGAGGAACTGCCGTTGTCGTCGAAGGTTTCGTGCTGGTCAACATACGTGAAAAAGTGGGGTTGGATGGGTGATGGATGAGAGGTAATATCGTGAATGTTAACGTTAACTTTTTGAGTCGTCAACGCGCGGGCAGCGTCTGGCATCGGCGTCTTGCGACGATCGTCAGCCGCTTTGCCGCTGTATCAGTTTGAATCCCACATCCTGGATTGGGTGCGCGGGTTGAATGCCTTCGATACGGTCTATTAGCATACCTGCCGTGCGACGCCCAATATCCTCGTGGTCCACTCGGACCGTCGTCAGGGTAGGGGAGACATTGCAGGCAAAGTCGAAATCTCCAAATCCGATGACGGCGAGATCGTCGGGAACACGAATCCCGCGCAATTGGGCTTCCATCAGCGTACCCAGCGCCACCATATCCGTGGCCGAGAAAATCGCATCGACCCCCGGGTCGCCCTCCAGGGCACGCGCCAGGCCTGTACGCCCGTGTCCCAACTGACTTGGCGGCGATATCACCAGCGAGCTGCCTTCCCGCAAGTGACGGCCCGCGATTCCCAGTTTCAGAGCCTCGTCGGCAAACCCGTGAAAGCGCGCGGCCGTGCGCGCCTCGGTCGCTGCGATCGACGCCACGCGACGTTTGCCTTGCGCATGCATATAACGCGCAATGGCCTGGCCCACCTCATAGTGCGAAAACCCCACCAGCATGTCGATGGGGTTATCGGACATTTCCCAGGTTTCCACCACGGGAATGCCCGATGCTGCGAGACGTTGTCGCGCCAGTGGCGACTCCATCAGGCCCGTCAGCACAATACCGTCGGGCCGCCGGGCAATCACGGATTCCAGCACGATGTCATCGCGCGAACGATCATAGCCACGCTCGCTCAGCATGACCTGATAGCCGGCCTCGACCAGAATCTCTGTCATCGCGTGAACGGCCAGCAAAAACGCCGAGCCCGACGCGATCGAGGGGACCATCAGCGCAATCATGCGGGTGCGCCGAGCGCGCAATCCCGCGGCGTGCAGGTTGGGTACATAGCCGCTGCTGGCAACGGCTTCGAGCACCTGCCGGCGGGTATCGTCCGATACCCGATCAGGCTGATTCAGCGCACGCGATGCGGTCATCGCCGATACGCCGGCCAGGCGTGCGACATCGGTCAAGGTGACGCCGCTACGGCCGCCTCGGCTGCCGCGTGTCGTGCGGTCATTCACCTTCGAATCCTTGCGCGTATTTGTCACGTAAAAACTCCACCAGGCATTTCACCGATTGCGGCACATGCGCCGACCAGGGTCGCAGCGCATAGAGTTTGCTACCAAAAAACCCCTGCACGCGCCAGCCTGACAAGACTTCCACCAGGCCATTGGGAGGTGTCGTCACGGCACTGAAGTCTGGCAGCATACCGATCCCCGCGCCCTCTAGCACCGCTTGGCGCAGCACTTCGCTGTTGTTGGCTCGAAACCTTGCCCTGACTGGTATCACGATAGGTTGCGGCGTTGACCGGCGCCGCCCGTCCTGTACGAACGACCAGGTCTCATACGTACGGTTGCCTAGATACGTGACACAGGCGTGGTCGCTTAAATCACGAGGGTGCCTAGGCTCGCCATGCGCGTGCAAGTACTGCGGGCTGGCGACCAATAGGGACCGGGATGAACATAACTCCCATGCAATATAGGATTCGGGAGGGTGATCCGTATGTCGAATCGCCAGATCAAAGCCCTCATGCGCCAGATTCACCAGACGATCGATCAGCTCCAGTTCAATCCGTACCTCCGGGTACTGGCGCAAAAACGCCGGCAGCACCGGCGCCAGATGCTGGCGTCCAAAGGCCACCGGGGCTGTCAGCCTGACCGTGCCGCGTGGCACATCCGACAAATCCTTTACCGCCAGAAAGCCGGTGCTAATGCGTTCGAATGCGGGGGCCGCATCTTCGACCAGATTGTGCCCGGCCTCGGTCAGCATGACGTGGCGCGTCGTGCGGCGCACCAGTGGCAGGCCGACGGCTTTTTCCAGGGCATTGATACGCGTGCTGACCGAGGCTTTCGATACCCCCAGGCGTTTCGCGGTCTGGGTAAAGCTGCGGGTTTCCGCCAGCGCGGTCAACAAATAGATATCCGCGACGAGCGGGGCAATCTGGTCGGCAGCCATTTTGGCGTTCCCGAAACTGATGATTGTTCATTTTATCAAACACTGATGTCGCAAATCCGGCCTTCTCTTGAAGCGAGCCGAGTCGTAGACTGGGCTTGTTTTCGATCAACCTCTCCTGGATATCGCCCGTGACTTCCGCAGCCGCAAACACATCTTCCCTCATTGGCCACTGGATCGACGGTCAACGCGTCAACCCGCAAGACCCCAAAACCCGCAGCGTATTCAACCCCGCTACCGGGCAAGTATCGGCGCGCGTCGCCCTGGCAGAACTGACGGATGTCGAGACCGCTGTCGCCGCCGCCCGCAAAGCATTCCCCGCCTGGGCCGCCACCCCGCCGCTGCGCCGGGCCCGCGTGTTGTTTCGATTTCTGGAATTGTTGCATCGCCATCAAGACGACCTGGCGCGGATGATTACCGCTGAACACGGCAAAGTCTTCAGCGACGCGCAAGGCGAAGTCGCCCGGGGCATCGACATCGTCGAGTTCGCCTGCGGCGCGCCGCAGTTGCTGAAAACCGATTTCACCGAACAAGTCGCCTCCGGTATGGACAACTGGACGTTGCGTCAGCCCCTGGGCGTTGTCGCCGGCATCACGCCGTTCAACTTTCCGGTCATGGTGCCCATGTGGATGTTCCCGATGGCGCTTGCCACGGGCAATACTTTCATCCTGAAACCCAGCCCTATCGATCCCAGCCCCTCGCTGTTGCTTGCCGAACTGCTCAAACAAGCCGGACTGCCCGACGGTGTCTTCAACGTGGTCCAGGGCGATCACCACGCCGTACAGGCCCTGATCGAAGCGCCCGACGTCAAAGCCATTTCCTTCGTCGGCTCGACGCCCGTCGCACAGCAAATCTATGAAGCGGGCGCTCGCAACGGCAAGCGCGTTCAGGCGTTGGGCGGCGCGAAGAATCACATGGTCATCATGCCCGACGCGGATATCGATCAAGCCGTCGATGCCCTGATGGGTGCCGCCTATGGCTCCGCTGGGGAACGCTGCATGGCGATTTCCGTCGCCGTGCTGGTGGGCTCGGCCGCGGATCAGGTTGTTCCTCGCGTGACCGAACGCCTGAAAGAACTGAAAGTGCTCAACGGCACCAACGCACAAGCCGAAATGGGCCCGATCGTCACGGCCGAAGCGCGTCAGCGCATCACCGGCTATATCGATATCGGCATCAACGAAGGCGCAACGCTGTTGGCTGATGGCCGAAACTTCCAGGGCTCGCTGGCCGGCGAAGGTTGCGACAATGGCTTCTGGCTGGGCGGCACGCTCTTTGATAACGTGACGCCGGACATGCGCATCTATAAAGAAGAAATCTTCGGTCCCGTGCTGTCCTGCGTGCGTGTGCCGGATTTCGCTTCCGCTGTCTCGTTGATCAACAACCACGAGTTCGCCAACGGCGTCAGTTGCTTTACGCGTGATGGCAACGTCGCGCGTGAATTCGGTCGTCAGATCGAAGTCGGCATGGTAGGGGTGAACGTACCCATTCCCGTGCCCACGGCGTGGCATGGTTTTGGCGGCTGGAAACGCTCGCTGTTCGGCGACATGCATGTCTATGGCGAAGAGGGCGTACGTTTTTACACGCGCCAAAAAAGCATCATGCAGCGTTGGCCCGAAAGCATCAACAAGGGCGCTGAATTTGCGATGCCGACGATTCGATAAGCGGGCGCATGGTCGCCTCAACCATTGATGCGGCGACCGATGCACCGATAGATGAGCCAGGCACGAACGAGGCGACAAAGGTTTGTCGCCTCGAGTCGTTTACGAATCCCTGGTGGGAGGAGTGGGGATATTCCTGCGGGGGATACTCATATCATCGACACCAAACAAGCGTGTCATCCCGCCACGCAGATGCGCCACCATCGCCTCGCGGGCCGCGTCGGCGTCTGCAGCCTTGATTGCATCGCCGATCGCGCGATGCTCGTTGCGTACGTCTACGGCGCGACGCACCATAGGCAGTGGCGATAGCTCGCGGATCAGTTTGATTGAGACACGTGTTTGTTCGGCTAACGCCGCCATCGTCATACCGAAAAAACGATTGCCGCTCGCCGACGCGATAGCACCATGAAACGCGATGTCCTCTTCTATACCCGGCTCGCCACGACTCCACGCCGTTTCGAGCATACGTTGCCGTCGATCAATTTCCGCCAGCAGCGGTGCGTCGGAACATCGCGCCGCGGCTGCGGCACTTTCGCCCTCTATCAGGCAACGAAATTCCAAAAAGCTGCGCATGTCCGGAATGCTGTGCAGCGGGCCGAACGTCGCGCTCTGCAAAACGGGCGGTTTCCCTACGAAATTTCCCGCGCCGCGCCGGGCATATACCCATCCTTCGGTGCGCAACCGCGCCAGGGCTTGGCGCAACACCGGGCGCGATACGCCTAGCGTGCGTGCCAACGCTTCCTCGCTGGGTAACCGTTCATCGGGTTCCCGTATTTCGATGGTTTGCAACATCTGCTTGTAAGCGAAATCGCTCAATGGGGAAATTGCCATCGTCACCGTCCTTGAATGCCAAACAGCCCTTTTCAAAGTAGTAATACTACTTGTTCAATTTATTGACAAGATAACCGCTCGCCGCGAGCATACGACACAGCGGCGATTCACCTGGGTCCGACTTTCGTTCGGCACCGATGGCGGGTTTGCCATGACTTCATCGGACAAGAGCAGATCCAAGGTATGGCAACCATTACAGCGTTACGCAGCATACGCATCAACGAACGTCCCAATTTGATTTGGGTAGAAATCGAAACGGAAGAGGGCCTGGTGGGCCTGGGGGAATCCTTTCGCGGCGCACAAGCGGTCGAGGCCGTATTGCACGAACAAGTCGCGCCCTGGTTACTGGGACGCGACGCCCGGCACATTGAAGCCGTCTCGCAGCAATTGATGAATCCTTATCTGGGTTTCCACAGCACCAGCGCCGAAATCCGCGCCGCCAGTGCCGTGGACATTGCGCTGTGGGACTTGGCCGGGCAACGTCAGGGTGTACCTACCTATATCGCCATGGGCGGCGGCGTGCGCGATCGCATCAGGGCTTACAACACCTGCGCCGGGTACGCCTACAACACGGGTGGCGTTGCCCGACGGAGCACCGATGGCACAGAGTTGTCGGCAGGCCCCTATGACGACCAGATCGCTTTTATGCGGGATGCCGGCGCTTTGGCACAAAGCCTCCTTGATGAGGGCTACAGCGCCATGAAAATCTGGCCGTTCGATACCTATGCCGCTGCGACAGGGGGACATCTGATCAGTGCGCAGGACCTAAGGCTCGGCCTGGAACCGTTTCGCAAGATTCGCGAGGCGGTCGGTGATCGCATCGAAGTCATGTGCGAACTGCACAGCCTATGGAGCGCCAACGCGGCACTGCGCATTTGTCGCGGTCTGGAGGACTACGACGTCTTCTGGGCCGAAGATCCCTTGAGCAAAATGGACGACGCGCAGGCGTTGGCCGACCTGCGAGGCCGTACCAGCGTCCCGATCTGCGGTAGCGAGACACTGGCCGGTACCGTGCCATTTCGAGACCTGCTCGCTAACGACGCCCTGGATATCGTGATGTTGGACTTGGCATGGTGCGGCGGTCTGACCGAGGGGCGCAAAATCGCCGCGTTGGCCCAAGCCTACGCCCGACCGCTGGCGCCACACGATTGCACGGGACCCGTCACGCTGATCGCTGGCTTGCACCTGGCCATGCATGCGCCAACGGCCATCTTTCAAGAGGTCGTTCGCGCCACGTTGAGTACGTGGTACCGGGATCTAGTCACCGATCTTCCCATCGTCGACAACGGCATGGTCATGGCGCCCACTGCGCCTGGCCTGGGCACACGCCTGAGCCCCGACGTCAAGGTTCGGCAGGACGCGGTCATTCGCGAAAGTGTCGCGACATCCTGATATCACCGTACAACTATTGATGCCGCGACACCAGGCGGTAGCGAAGGGGAGCCAAAATGAAAAAAGTGATTGCCGCGCTGATGTTGTCATGTGTCGCGTTCAGCGTGACTGCGCAGACGCCGTGGCCCAAAGAAAAACCTGTGCAAGTCGTTGTGCCATTTCCCGCTGGTGGCGCCACGGATACCATCGGACGATTGTTGGCCGAGCAACTGCAACGCCGCCTGGATCAATCGTTCGTGGTCTACAACCGTGCCGGCGCCACGGGTACGATCGGCGCCGCAGCCGTCCAGCGTGCCGAGCCCGATGGCTACACGTTGATGATGTCATCATTGGGTACCTACGTCATCGCGCCACACTTAATCAAGTCCACCTCATACGATGCACTCAAGGACTTCGATTACATCTCCGTCCTGGTACAAGCGCCCAACGTGCTGGTCGCCGCACCCAGCAAGTCCGTACGCACGGTACAGGACGTCATTGCCGAGCTGAAATCCAAGCCCGGGCAGATCAGCTTCGCCAACTCCGGCTATGGGGCGTCGGACCACCTGTCGGCCGAGGTTTTTTTGCAGCAGACACAGACGGCGGGCATGCATGTCGCCTACAAAGGCGGCGCGCCCGCGATTAACGACCTGATGGGTAGTCAAGTCGACTACTCATTTCAGAACGTCAACGCCGTATTGCCGCATATTCGCGCAGGCAAGCTGCGAGCCATCGCTGTCACCGGCAGCAAGCGTTCAGCCGTTTTGCCAGACGTCCCGACGCTGACAGAGGCGGGCGTCCCTAACGCGGTGGTCTATTCCTGGCAGGGACTGTCTGCACCCAAAGGTTTGCCTGCGGAGGTTAAAGACAAGCTGTCCAAGGCCACCATCGCCAGTTTCAGAGATCCCGCGGTCGTCACCAAACTAGAAGAGCAAGGACTGGAGATCGTTGCAAACACGCCAGAGGAATTCACTGCGTTTCAGGCTGAAGAGTTCTATCGATGGAAGGCGTTGATCGAAGAGCGCGGGATTGTGATCGAATAGTCGCGCCGAGATTGGGTAAAGGCCGAAACGCTCAACCGTGCAAGGCCTCAATCCAGCGACTGAATAAAAACCTCCGTTCGTATATGTCTGTCTAGGCGTCTTTCCCCTAGCCCGTCATCATGCTTTTCGTGCGCCTCTCTAGGGGCGCTTCTTTATTCGGGGAAAGCATGATTCGATATTTGGGGGCAGGGCTGTTGTCGCTATGTCTGGCGGGTTGTTCACCGTGGCTAAACACAGGGCAGGGCTGGCCGGGCAGCGGTACGCAGGCTGACCACTATGACTTCAATTGGCAGTTGTCGGGCGACCCCATGGTGGCGCCGTTGCAGGTGTTCAGCGGCGCAGGCCGCACGTGGTTGCAGTTCGCGCCGGGGCGCACGCCGCCCGCCTTGTTCGCGCAAACGCCCGAGGGGCTGACACCGCTGCCGTATCATCGTCAAGACCCATACATTATCGTCGATGGCGTGTGGCCCGCACTGGTATTGCAGGGCGGGCGTTATATCGCACGGGTCGAGCGGCACGTCCCGCCACCGTCCTTGCCTGCCATCCTCGAGGCGCCCGCTAGCGGCCCTGATTTCGTGCCGCCATTACCGCCATTAACGACATCGCCGCCACGCTGACAGACCGTGCTCAGCGCGTGGCCGGACAAGGCCGTGTATCAAGCGATCGATTGACGACGGCAGTGATCGCGATCGCTGTCGTTGAAGCGAGGATTTGATCCACGCTCATTCCGCCTGATGGCAGACGACACACAATTTGTTCCCATCCGGATCCCGAAAATACGCGCCAAAATAGTTGGGGTGATAGTGCGGTCGCAAGCCGGGTTCGCCTTCGCTGAGCCCGCCTTCAGCCAGGGCGATCGCATGTGCCTGCCGTACCTGGTCACGAGAGGACGCCAGAAACGCCGACATCTGTCCGTTACCGGGATCGTGAGGGTTGCCGTCAAAAGGTTTGCCGATCATGAAAGACGGGCGGTAATCGTCGTTAGGCGCCCAAGTGGCCCAGGGAATGTTCGTGTCGCAGAACCGCCGTTCTATACCTAACACGCCAAACAATTGATCATAAAAACGTAATGCTCGTTCGAAATCGCTGATACCAACAGTAATGTGTGAAAACATGATGGCTCTCCTGGAAAGGTGGGAAAGAGGAGATGCGAGTGACGCGATGATGTTGCAGGTAATCCGCGGTCACCGTGGGTGCAGCCATTGATGCTGACACCTTAGACTCTAGCCCTTCACCATCGATTTGGGAATATTGATCAGGAAATCCGCTAATCCCCGAGCCCCCTGCGCCAGACTGATGTGTTGCATCATCATTTGATGTGCGCGTTCGGGGTTATTTTCCAGGATGGCCTGTAGGAGTTCCTCGTGCTGCTCATACGACGCCTTGATGCGGCCAACTGCGCTAAAGGCATGACGCAAGTAGGCGCCGGTGCGGGCGCGCAGCTGCAATAACTCTTGTCGCAGATAAGGATTCCGGCATCCGCGATACAAGACATCATGGAATGCATGATTGGCCTCGCGCCAGCCATCGGCGTCGTCCGCCTGCACGATAGCGTGGGCGTCGGTGTGGATCTGCTGTAGTTCGGCGCGTTCGGCCGGCGTCATGCGCTGGCATGCCAGACGTGTGCAGACGCCTTCCATTTCCGCCAGTAGTTCCCAGATCGCCAACAGCTCTTGCAGATCCATTTTCGCGACCACCATGCCGGCGCGCGGTTGGCTGAGCAGCAGGCCCTGGATTTTCAGTTGCAACAGCGCCTCGCGCACGGGCGTACGCGAGACCTGGAATCGGGCCGCGATCTCTTGCTCATCGATCGAATCGCCAGGCAAAAGATTGCCTGTACGAATGTCTTCTTCTATGGCGGAGCGGATGCGTTCACTGGATTTCATTCGTTTAGGGAGAAAAACCGATTGCAGCATATTATCAGTTGGCTTATAAATATATTTATAAATCTAAAAATAATATTATCGGAAAACGAGATCGACCGTCGCTCATCGTTGATGAACAAGGGAAATCATGGCCAGGTTGCAGTGGGACTGTGCAGGGCTAAAGACCGCGCTGGATGCGCAGGGGATTGCCGCGTCCGCCGCCGAGTTGCGCGCGTTGGCAAAGACATTGGCGCGGCTGCAGCCAAGGGTCGATGATCAGGATTTTTCTCCCACGGTAGCGCAGGGGTATCCGGCATCCGATGTATCTACCGATGTGTCAACAGCAGGGCCGTCATGTCTGCCATCAAGCAATCTCTGACGCCTGCCGGCTTGCCCAGTAACATCGCGGACCTGCGGGCGGGTGTCCGCATGGGCCACTATGACGTTAGCCAAGTACTGGCCCAACAGCGTTCGGCGATGGCGATCGAGGCTTATGGATGCGTCGCGAGAATGATTCCTGCAGCGGAGGGGGGATCTGCGGTGCTCGACCCGACCTTGCCGCTGAGCGGGGTGGCCGTTGCGCACAAAGATGTCTTTCAGATCGGCGATCACCCCCCTGGGTGCGGCGCTGTCACCGGTTTTCGCCCTAGGTTGGAGCACGAAGGGACAGCCCCTGTCGTGCAGCGCCTGCAGCAGGCCGGGGCCGTCGCATTGGCGACGCTGGCGATGGCGGAGCACGCTTGCGGCGCGACGGGCGAAAATCCGAACACATCGAGACCTATCAATCCTCTGAATGAGCATGCCGCCGTGGGCGGTTCTTCCAGCGGGTCGGCTGTCGCCGTTGCCGCCGGGCTTTGCTACGCGTCACTCGGTACAGACACGGCCGGCAGCGTACGCATGCCTGCCGCGACCTGCGGCATCGTGGGGCTCAAGCCCGGTTACGGGAGATTGTCACAGGACGGTGTGGCGCCATTGGCGCCCAGTCTGGATACCGTGGGCATCCTGGCCCGCAGCGCCGACGACGCGCGTCTCGTATTCGACGCTCTGCATACGGCGTCTGACGAACATATTCGATCCCCGCACAGACCGGCCTCGCGTGTTATCGCCTGTTGGAATCATGGTTCGGAATTAGGCCAGGCAGACGCCGCTACCCACGATGTGCTCCGGCACTATGCACGTACTGTGGGGGCTCAAGAGCGTCCCGGCGCGCTGAACGGCCTGGCCGAATGGCATCGGCTTGCACAAGTGTTAATGCATAGCGAAGCCGCCATGGTGCACCGTAGCGCCTTGCGCGGTACCGCAGTCGGGCTAGGCGCGCATGCCCGCGCCGTCGCACTGCCCGGTGCGGTGATACCTGCATGGTGGTACGCCCAGGCGCTGGCGCAGCGCGCAGCGCATACCGACGCCTTCGTGCGCGCCATATTCGGCGATCACGACATCTTGCTGACGCCCGCGCTGCCTTGCCGCGTACCGGACTGGGCCGACGTCGACAGTCGTTCACCGACCTTCCAGCCCCGTCGGCTGCTGCAGTTGTTTAGTTGGATGGCGTTTGTGAATTATCTGGGTTTGCCCGCCGTCGTGTACCCCGTCGGCCAGGACGAACGTGGCATGCCAGTGTCGGTACAGGCTATAGCCCCTGTGGGTCATGAAGCCGTCTTGCTGGATTTTGCGCACGCCTCGGCTCGCGGCCTATACGACCGTCCTCTTTCATCGTGACTGCATACCAGCGCTGCAGCCACGTCGCCCGTTTCTTTATAAGTCTAAATCACCTGCCACCATGCCACATATTCCGATTTCTCCAGCCCTGCAGCGCTTTCGTGTCCTGGACCTGTCACGGGTGCGTGCCGGGCCGACGTGCGTGCGTATGCTGGCTGACTTCGGCGCCGACGTGATCCGCATCGAACCTCCCCCTGGCATTGATCCCAACGAGGCCATGTTTGCGGCGGATCGCTGGAACGGCGACTTCCAGAACCTGAACAGAAACAAGCGTTCATTGACGCTGAATCTGAAACGCGAGGAGGGCCGAGAGGTGCTGCGCTCTCTGGTGGAGCAGGCTGATGTCGTCGTTGAGAATTGGCGACCGGATGTGAAGGCGCGCCTGGGTGTGGATTATGAATCGCTGCGCGCGATCAACCCGCGCATCATTCTTGCCAGTATCTCGGGTTTTGGTCAGGATGGTCCATATGCGCGGCGCCCGGGCTTCGACCAGATCGTGCAGGGCATGGGTGGCTTGATGTCGGTAACCGGCCTGCCCGGACAAGGGCCGGTGCGCGCAGGGCTGGCAGTGGCGGATTCCAGCACCGGCCTATACACGGCGCTTGGCATACTGACGGCCTTGTTGGAGCGTGAAGTCTCCGGTGAAGGGCAGTGGGTCCATGCCTCGCTGCTACATGCCCAGATCGCGATGATGGACTTCCAGGCGGCACGCTACTTGAACGATGGCGATGTGCCGGTGCAAGAGGGCAACGATCATCCCACCAGTTGTCCCATGGGACTGTTTGCGGCTAACGACGGTACGTTCAATCTGGGCGCGGCGGGGGAGGGAAACTGGAAACGTTTTTGTTTGGTACTGGGTCGGCAGGACTGGCTGGATGACGCGGACTACGCCACGGAAAAGCTGCGGGTTCGCCATCGACGGAAATTAAACGAAGTCATACAGGAAGTCTTTCGTGAGCAATCCGTGGCGCATTGGGTCGATCTGCTGAATGCGGCAGGCGTGCCGGCTGGACCCGTGTACAGCGTGCCACAAATGTTCGAGGATCCACAGGTACAGCATCTGCAGGCCGCGCGTACGGTGCAGGCCTGGCAGGGGGGCGAGCGCACGCTGATCAGCCAACCGGTCACATTGACGCGGACGCCCGCCGCGATCGCACGCACCGCACCGGGCTGGGGCGAGCATACCGACGAGGTTCTGCGCGAGGCAGGGTATGACGACGCGGCCATCGCGCGTTTGCATGCCGAAGGGGTGGTGTGATGACGCAGCCGCAATCGATAACGACATCTCCGGAATGGATGACAACACCGAAAAACGCACCGGGTCATATCGATGTGCGGCGCGTTGACGGATTGCTTGTTATTGAGGTCGTGAATACGCGTCGATACAACGCCATGTCCTTGAGCATGTGGGAAAGCCTGGGTCAGGCAGTGCAGTCGGGCGACAGTGACTCCGACGTGCGCGCGGTGGTCCTGCAAGGGCGAGGCGACAGGGCATTTGTGTCGGGCGCCGACATTTCGGAGTTCGGCGAACAGCGCAACGATCCTGAGCAGGTGGCTCGTTACGAGCGGGCAGTCGCCAGCGCGCAGAACGCGTTGATCGCTTGTCGTCATCCCACCATCGCCGTGATTCGCGGTGTCTGCATGGGAGGGGGTATGGGCCTCGCGGTGTCTTGCGATCTGCGCTATTGCAACGCCAGCGCTCGATTTCGCATGCCGGCCGCACGGCTGGGGCTGGGCTACACCCTGGTGGGCGTCGCGCGCATGCGCGAAGTCCTGGGTGCGGCGCGATGTTCCGATCTGTTTATGACCGCCCGCACTTTCGATGGGCTCGAAGCGGCGCGCATCGGGTTGGCCACCGAGGTTTTCGACGATACGGATTTCGATCGGAGCGCCATCGAACGCATCAATGCCGTCAGCGGCAATGCTCCACTCAGCCTGCGGGCAGCCAAGCTGGCATTACGGCACTTGCCAGGCCTTGCGGGGGCGCCATCGGCCGACGAGGTGAATGCGGCCGTACAGGCCTGCTTCGACAGTCAGGATTACCAGGAAGGCCAAACCGCGTTCCGCGAAAAGCGATTGCCGCGCTTCGCAGGACGCTGATTTTGATGTCAAACAAGGGGAAATCATGAAAACATTCATCAAGACTGCGTTGACCCTCGCCTTGGCGGGGTATGCCGCGATGAGCGTTGCCGTCGGCCCGCAACCCAAGGCTGCTGCGACGCCACAGGAACTGAGCGTCGGATACGTCAAGGTCGGCCACTTGTCGCCCATGCTGTTCGTCGCCGACGAGGTCAAATCCTGCAACGTCACGATCAAGCCCGTCGAGTTTGTGCGCTATGCAGACGCTCGCACGGCGCTGTTGTCGGGGTCGGTCGACATTTCGGGCGTCGGCCCGGCGGATCTGGCGATTGCGCTGGCGCAGGGCAGTGACAAACTGGTCGGCCTGACCGGCGTGGCCTCATCTCCCAAATACCTGGTGACCCGCAAAGGCGTCGATATCAAAGACTGGGACGACATCAAAGGCAAGCGCATTGGCATTGCGCCGGGGTCAGCCGTCTGGTTCCAGTGGGCCGCCACGTTGACGGAGAAGGACGTGCCGTACAACAGCTTTACGGCCGTGAATATCCAGGGGGGTGGTACCGCATTCGTGCAGGCTTTGCAGCGCGGTGATGTGGACGCGGTAGCTCTGTGGGAACCGTTCGAATCGCAGTTGGTGGCCTCGGGTGATGCCTATTTCTCTAAAAATCTGGAGTACAGCCAATCCAAAGCCGTCGGCGCCGAGTTGGGGTTACTGGCCGCCACGCGAGAGGCCATCAAGACCAAACGCGAAGCCGTGACCTGCTTTTTGTGGGCCTACAAATCCGCGGAAGAGCGGTTCGCCAAGGATCCCGAAGCCTTTGCGCAAGCCTATGCGAAATACACCGGTCTGCCGATCGACGTTACGCGTGAATCGGTAAAGCTCATCAAGCTGGGCGGCGTGCTGGATCTGGATCAATTGCAGCGCCAGGCGAAGACCTTCCATGACTTGGGCGTGATACCGAAAGATGTCAGTGATGACGTGACCCGAGCCTGGGACCCGTCCTTGATCGAACAGGTGATGCAGTCTAAATAACGTAAACGATGCGTGGCGATTTTCGTTCGTCACGCCAGGAGAGTTTGTTGAACGCATCTACGTTAAAACAGGTGGCGCTAGTGGAAAAAAAACCTCCACGTCGTTCACAGATGCTCAAGCAGACCCTGCTTGGGTTCATCGTGCCGATCCTGGTCCTGTTGATCTGGCAGGCGGCGGGCAGTTCCGCGCGGTTCGCGGGCATCGTCCCTACACCGTGGCAGGTGGCCCTATCCTGGTATGACTGGATTTTCGGTAGTCCGGGGCTTGGCCTGAATCCCTACTTGGGAACATGGGTCAGCAATGTCTCGTATTCCGCGATGCGCGTCTTTCAGGGGTTCGCCCTGGCCATGTTGGTCGGGATTCCGACGGGACTGGCCATCGGCTGGAGCCGACTCGTGTCCGACATGCTGGATCCGATGGTGCAGGGGCTACGTCCGATCCCGATCACGGCGTGGCTGCCGTTCTCCATCGCTGTCTTTGGCATACGCGATATGGGCTCCATCTTCCTGATTTTTCTGGGCGGGTTCTACGCGATCGTGGTCAACACGACACAGGGTGCGCGCGACGTCGATCGTAACTTGATTCGCGCCGCGAGCATGATGGGGGCCACCTCAAGCCAACTATTGCGGCGTGTCGTACTACCGGCGGCGATGCCATCGATCTTTACCGGATTGCGCATAGGGCTGGGCATCGCCTGGACGGCCGTCATCGTGTCTGAAATGGTCGCGGTGAAATCGGGGCTGGGTTACGTCCTGTGGGATGCCTATTACGTCGGTCGCATGGATATCGTGTTGGCCGACATGGTGTCGATCGGCTTGATGGGCTATATCAGCGACCGGTTGATCGTGCTGATCGAGCGCCGCGTACTCTTGTGGCGCATGTTGCAGAATCATTGAGGATCTCATGACCAATATTGCGGTATCACAGGTCAGTAAGACTTATCCGGGCGCGACGCCCGTGCACGCGCTAGAGGGCATCGATCTGAACGTGCACGCGGGCGAATTCGTGGCCTTGCTTGGCCCGTCGGGTTGCGGAAAATCCACGCTGTTGAATCTCATCGCGGGTTTCGAGGCGCCCAGTTCAGGCCGCCTGACGGTCAATGGCGCCACCGTGTCGCGCCCTGGCCCCGAGCGCGGTGTGGTGTTCCAGGAGGCGGCCTTGTTCCCCTGGCTTAACGTCTGGGAAAACGTGGTGTTCGGTCCCAAGGTCGCGGGCATGCCTCAAAACGCCTACGAAGCGCGTGCGCGCGAGATGCTCGACATTATGGGGCTGTCGGCCTTCGCCAAGCATTTGCCGGTGCAGTTATCCGGTGGCATGCGGCAGCGCGTAGGCATTGCTCGTGTATTGACGATGCAGTCCAAAGTGTTGTTGATGGACGAGCCTTTTGGTGCGCTGGATGCACAGACTCGTTTGACGATGCAGGAGTTGCTGTTGTCCGTGTGGCAAAACCTGCGCACGACAGTCGTGTTCGTCACGCATGATATTGACGAGGCTATCCTGCTGGCCGACACGATTTATGTCATGTCCGCGCGTCCGGGACGCATCGCGTCGCGCATGACGGTACCGCTGGAACGTCCTCGGTCTCTGGATCTGATCACGGGCGAGGTTTTCAATGGCCTCAAGTTGGATATTCTGAAGCAGATAAGGCACTGACATGGCGAATCCGCGCATTGCTTATGCTTTCCCCGAAGACCGTTCGGTGTGTCAGCCACATCCAGACGGCGCGATCATGGTGCACCTGGTGATCAATGTCGAGAACTGGAGCCTGGATCAGCCCATGCCCAGAACATTGATCACGCCGCCGCATGGTAAAGAAACCGTGCCCGACGTACCCAATTTCAGTTGGGCCGATTACGGCATGCGTGCGGGCTTGCCGCGTATGCTCAACGCGATCGCACAACGCGAGTTGCCCGCGTCAACCAGTTGCAATGCCAGCGTGATCGATGCTTACCCGCGCGCCGCCGAGGCCATGCTCCGTCACGGATGGGAATTCATCGGGCACGGCATGCACCAAAAGTCCATTAATCATGCGGGTGCCGAGGCCGATATTATTGAGCAAACCCTGGACAAGATTGCGGCGTTCACGGGGATGCGTCCGCGCGGCTGGTTAAGCCCGGGATTGCGCGAGACCTTCGACACGCCAGACATACTGGCTGCGGCCGGCGTCGATTACGTGTGTGACTGGGTCGTGGATGATTTGCCCAACTGGATGCAGGTGAAAACGGGCGCGTTGATGCAAATGCCGTACAACCTGGAGTTGAACGACTCGATCATCTACGCCATCGAAAAGCACGCGTCTAATGAGTTTTTGCTGCGCCTTCAGCGCACGCTAAGCCTGTTCGAGCGGGAAAGCCAGATTCAACCCCGCGTGCTGGCGCTAGGCCTGCATCCCCATTTGATGGGTGTTCCGCACAGGTTCGGCTATTTCGAAGAAATGCTCGACCTGCTGATCGCGCATCCGAGGGTCGTATTTCTCAACGGAAGCGCGATCGCGGATTGGTACGCCGCGCAGTTTCCAGCACCCGGTTCGCAAACGGAGAAAGCGCATTGACGACGCGCATGCCGCTGGCCTTGACGCTGGCGAAACTGTGCCTGCGACCGGTCGATGCGCGCACGCGGGACCGGTCTGCTCTGCATGTGATGCACTGGCATGGTGGTGCGGCATTAGCTGCCGTGACCGAGTTGGCCACCCATGTGGCGCATGCACACGGTGGCATTGCGCCGGCAAGCGACGTTGGCGCGATGACGTCTGACACGGTGGCAGCGCTAATGCCCGGACCCGCTGATTTGTGGTTCGAGTCGGCGCTGGGCAGCCTGCTGGAGATTGACGATACGCATCGTGGCGCGCTCGTTCATCCCGGACCCGTGATCGTCCCCGTGGTCTTGCATATGGGGCGGGCACTTCGCGCATCAGGGCCAACCGTGCTGGATGCCTTGGCGCGAGGGTACGAGGCCACGATACGCATGGGGTTAGCGGCCAACCCGGCGCATTACCGGTTTTTCCATCCCACCGCGACTTGCGGTGCAATCGGCGCTGCCGTTGCGGCGGCAGCGCTTCTAAAGTTAAGTGCGGAGCAATGCGCACATGCCATTTGCCTGGCTGCAACACAGGCGGCTGGCTTATGGCAAATCCGACTGGACGATTGCGATGCGAAACCTTGGCATACGCAACGCGCGGCACAGGTGGGCGTACAGGCTGCCTTGTGGGCGCGCGCCGGATTGACAGGCCCAGAACATGCGTTGGAGGGTGATAAGGGTTTCTTTGCAGCGTTGTCCGAGCAGGGCAACGCGACGGCTGTTTTGAATGCGCCAGACAGCGATCCTCATATCCATGGCGTCAGCTTCAAACCTTGGACGGCCTGTCGTCACGCTCATGCGGCGATCGCCGCCGCATTGGATGTGCGAAAAATGTGGTTAAGCGCACTCTCCAGCATTCCGCCACGTACCGCATTGGTGGACGAGATACGAAGCATCGACATTCATACCTATGACGACGCTATTGCATTTTGCGATAGGCCCGAGCCGGTAAGTGCCGCGCAAGCGCGATTTAGCTTGCAGCATGTCGTGGCGCAGGCCTTGCTGTCAGGTAGCCTGGAGCCGGCGCAGCTGGATGGCCCATCGTTGACGGATCCTGATTGCGCACGACTGCGGTCGCTGACACGGCTGCTAACCGATGCGCGCAGCAATGCTCGATATCCTGCGCATTTTGGCTCCGCAGTCACGATGTCATTGAAAGATGGTCGTACGTTCCAGGCGCAAGCCGATGACGCGCCCGGTGATCCGGAAAATCCGTTGACACTGGCGGCGTTGACGGATCTGACGCAGCGATTGATGATGGCTGCGGGTTGGACGGTGAGTGAGACCCAGGCAAAGATCCAAGCTTGCCTGGCGTTGCCTGTGCACGCGGATTGGGATGCATTGTCGCCATTGCAGCCCGCGTCGATGTGCCCGAGGCGCATAGAGTGAAAGGCGCTAGAGACATCAGTTCCCTTGATTCGAAGGATTACGCAAACACGACAATACCGCGATACGCTTGCGCTCAATGAGGTCAAAGTCGATCTTGGCGCCCAGGCCCGGTTCGGTGGGTGCATGAGCGTAGCCTTCCGCGTCGGGCTCAATGTCGTCAATCAGGCTATATTTCTGCGCACCGCCCGGAAGCAAGACTTCGAAGAATTCCGTGTTTTTTAACGCCATGGCGACATGCAATTGCGCGACGTTGTTCAACGAATTTCCACCGCGGTGGATTTCGTAGTTTATCCATTGCTTCCAGAAACCTTGGCATCCATGCCGGGGAGGAAAGGAGTGCAGCCGTCGGGCTGCAGGATTGGTCTGATATGAGTTGATATCTGGATAAATATCCAGCCATCTGGTTCGGTTTGGATAGTATCTTGGGCATGCAAACCAAACGTGCCTACCGATTCCGGTTCTATCCCACGCCCGAGCAAGCGATGACTCTGGCTCGCACGTTTGGTTGTGTGCGCGTGGTCTATAACCACATGCTTAATCTTCGTTCGACGGCTTGGGCCGAGCGACAAGAGCGTCTGGGGTATCACGTGACCTCGGCTGCGCTGACGGCGCTGAAAAAGACGCCGGACCACATTTGGTTGAACGAGGTTAGCAGTGTTCCGCTGCAACAAACGCTGCGCCATCTGCAAACGGCGTTTGTTAATTTCTTCGCGAAACGCACGGGATACGCGCGCTTCAAACGCAAAGACGGTTCGCAATCCGCCGAATACACGGCCAGTGCTTTCCGTTGGGATGGCCGGTCGCTCAAATTGGCGAAGATGCGCGAGGCGCTCCCGATTCGTTGGTCCCGTCAGATTCCCAAGGTTGCTAAGGTCACCACCGTCACCGTCAGCAAAGACCCCGCAGGACGATACTTTGTCAGTCTGCTGTGCGATGACGTCGTGGCACAGAAACCTCCGACGTCGAACTGTATCGGGATTGACCTGGGGCTGTCTCATTTTGCGACCCTCTCAACAGGAGAAAAAATCAATGCGCCGCAGGTCTTTCGACAACATGAAGCCAAGTTGGCCAAGCTACAACGCCGTTTGGCCAGGAAACAACGCGGCTCGGCTCGCCGTGCCAAGGCGAGACTAAAAGTCGCCAAACTGCATGCCAAGATCGCAGACACCCGCAGGGATTTCCTGCACCAGCTCTCCACCCGGTTGATCCACGAGAACCAAGTGATCGCCGTAGAAAGCTTGTCTGTATCAGCCATGCAGAAAAACCGCTGTCTTGCTAAATCCATCGGTGATGCCGGATGGGCGGAGTTCGTGAGACAGCTTGAATACAAAGCGCGTTGGGTTGGACGAGACGTCGTGCGGGTGGATCGCTGGTACCCCTCCACCAAGCGTTGCAGCCATTGCGGGCATGTCTTGACCAAGTTGTCGTTGAACGTACGGCGTTGGTCGTGCCCGGGATGCGGAACAGACCACGACCGTGACCTCAACGCAGCGAATAACGTATTAGCCGCCGGGCTGGCGGTGTTAGCCCATGGAGAAACGGTAAGACCTGAGTGCATGAGTGTTGATGCGCAACGGCTCGGTTCGGTGAAGTGGGAATCCCTTCCCTTTAGGGAAGGGGCAGTCAACGGTTTGGATAGACAACAAACCCAGTTTGCTCGAACCGGAAAATTTGCTGGTATGCGCCGCGTAACTCGTCGGTGCGATGTCGTCCCAAGAGAAAATCGTGATATTGATATTGTCGATCTTCGTGTCGATCTTCGTGTCGATATCTCCTGCGGCTATCCCTCACATATTCTCCACAGCCTGATCTTGCGCGATATCCTTCATGACGCCGGTTAATACCTTTACATGCTGATCCCATGCGTCCTGCATTCGGACGATCGGTCCGACGATGGATAGGGCATACCATTTTCCGGCCAGGCAAAAGGGCGCAGCCACGGCGGCGAGATCCGGAACACTTTCCGAGATATTCGCTGACCAGCCTCGTTGACGAGATAGCGTTAAATCTGCCCGCAACGCTGATGGGCTGCTCAGGGTTTTATCGGTCAGCGCTGTCAGTTTGAGACGACCCAGCACATCCTGCAATTCCTTCTCTTCCAAGGCCGACAACAAGGCTTTGCCTAGGGAGTTCGAGTGCAAGCCTCGAGTCTCGCCGGCTTGCGCGGTATAGCGGATGGGGTGGGACGAGGGCTCGACGTCCAGATAAAGCACCCGCAAATCTTCACGTGTTCCCAGAACCGCGGTTTCACGGCTTTTGTCCCGTAGTCGCACCAAGTAAGGGCGCAAGATGTCCAGTACGGGATCTTGCATGTCAATGGACGTACAGATGCCCATCAATTTCTTTGTCGGGTAATAGGTGCGTTTGCGTGTTTGGTAGAGGTAGCCGCGGCCTACCAGCGTGCGCACCAGCGCCAGCGTGCTGGACATCGGTGCCTGTAATCCCTGCGAGAGCTCGGTGAGAGACAGCGGTTCCCCCTTGTCTGCATAGCATTCAAATAAATCAAGTGTACGGGCGACAAGTTTTACTTCCGACATAAATCCATCCTATCGATAGGACAAGGCGCCCGTCGGGCAAGAGCCTGTCTGGGTCAGCGGCCAAGAAGGGTCAACGCGAGGTACTGCATTGCCTGGGTATCAAAATTTTATCCAGCTTAACAAAAATTCATGTGTAGGAATAATTATTCTTTCATAAGAATTTAAGGTGATATAGTTTTCTCGACATGCCCACCGGCATTCCAAAAAGCCGCGCGGTTTGAGCGGCAATACAGAACACACGGAGACGATATGAACATCTGGTCAAAAAAGCTGGCAGCGGCCGTTTGCCTGAGCGCGGTTCCTTTTTCAGCCGTCATGGCGCAAGGGGGCTATCCCAATCAAGCGATACGGTTGCTGGTGGGTTATTCGCCCGGGGGGTCGGTGGACATTGTGGCGCGTGAGTATGCGCAACACCTGGGCCAGCTACTCAAGCAGTCCGTGGTGGTTGAAAACCGCGGTGGCGCCAGCGGAACGATTGCGGCGCAGGCCGTCGCGAGCGCGCCCGCCGATGGCTATACCCTGTTTTTCACCGCCAGCCCGACCGTCACGATTACCCCCGCGCTGCAAAAGACAAACTTTGATCCGATCAAGGATTTTCAGCCCGTGGCGACGGTGGTGAGCTACACCAACGTATTGCTGGTGAACGCCGCATCCCCTTATAAGGACATTCAATCCCTGGTGACGGCGGCCAAGGCGAATCCCGGCAAGTTGACTTACGGGTCTGCCGGCGTGGGCGCGTCGAACCATCTGTCCGGCGAACTCTTCGAGCAAAACGCGGGCATTGAGCTGACGCACGTTCCGTACAAGGGCAACGCACCCGCGCAAAGTGACCTGATCGCGGACCGGATCACCATGTTGTTTGACCTGAATACCACGGCGAAAAACCTGGTGGAAAGCGGTCGTGTTCGGGCATTGGCCGTTACCTCGGGTGAACGCAATGCCATGTTCAAAGACGTCCCGACCATGGTTCAAGCCGGTTATCCCAAGTTCATTTTTGACGGATGGCTGGGCATCCTGGCACCTGCCGGCACATCGGCAGAAGTGGTTAAGGCCCTGTCGGACGCGAACGCAAAAATACTTGCCAACAACGCTTTTCGCGAGCGGATGCAAGCCTCGGGCTACACCATCGTCGACAGTTCTCCCAAGCAAGTGGGGGAACGTATTGCAAGCGAGGGAGAGCAGTTTCGCGACCTCGCCGAGCGTGCCAATCTTCGCCAGGATTAAGGGAGCAATTTGATGTCGAAATACCTTGTTGGCCACTTGGTGGCAGACTTTCTCGCCCATAACGGTGTAGACACCGTCTTCGGCATTATCTCCGTCCATAACATCCCGATGATGGACGGTATCACGCTGAACAACACCATCCGTATGGTGATGACGCGCGGAGAGACGGGCGCCGCGCACATGGCTGACGGCCTGGCGCGTGCGAGCGGCAAGGTCGGCGTCGTGATCAGTAGTACCGGGCCGGGCGCATCCAATGCGGTGCCTGGCTTGGTAGAGGCCAGGTTTGCGGGTACGCCGCTGCTACACCTCACCGGCCAGAGCGCCATGGCTCATATCGGTGCCGATACGGGCGCCGTGCATGACGTGCCAGACCAGCTAGGCATGCTGAGCAGCGTCAGCAAGAAAGCCTTTCGCGTGCGCGCAGCAAACGAGGCGCTCGATGTCTTGAAGCAGGCCTGGACCGAGGCGGTGACGGCACCGAGAGGCCCCGTCAGTGTCGAGATTCCCATCGATATTCAGCGTGCCGAGATCGGCCGGCCCGCCGATGCACAGGCCTATGTCGTTCCCGCGCCAGCATCGCGAGAGCCGTCAGCGCAAGAGATCCAGCAGCTGACGCAACTCCTGAAAGCCGCCAAGCGTCCCATGATCTGGGCAGGTGGCGGCGCCCGGGATGCGAGTCGGGAGCTAGCTGCATTGCTGGAGTTGGGCTTTGGCATGGTCACGAGCTGGAATGGGCACGGTGTCGTCACCGACGACCATCCCTCGAATCTCGGCGGGCTCAACGGCCCGGGCAGCCCGGCGGTTCAAGCGCTTTATGAGCAGGCCGATCTCCTGCTCGTCGTGGGTTCCCGGTTGCGTGGGCACGAGACCCTTGATCACAAACTGAAGCTGCCAGACAACCTGGTGAGAATCGATGTGGATCCGGCTGCCCAGGATCGCGGTTATCCCGGCAAGCTTCTCGTATGTGCCGATGCCGCCGTCGCGCTGCGGCAGCTGCTGACCCGCTTGCGCGACGAGACATTGTCGATTGATCCGGCATTTACGCAGGCCGTGCGCGATGCGAAGCAACAAGCGATCGCTGATTTTCGACAGACGCTGGGCCCTTATCAAGACTTTGCGTCTGAACTGCGTGCCGTGATGCCCGCCGATACCATCTTCGCGCGCGACGTTACGCTCAGCAATAGCACGTGGGGCCATCGCCTTTTCCCGCTGCATGACCAGCATCACAACATCTATCCCGTAGGGGCGGGCATCGGCCAGGGGCTTCAGCTCGGTATCGGGGCAGCGATCGGCAGCAAGAATCAAAAAGTGGTGCTGCTTAGTGGTGACGGGGGTTTCTTCTTCAATATGACGGAGATATGGACGGCTGTGCAGGAAGCTGCCAACATCGTGATGATCGTCATGAATGACGGTGGCTATGGCGTCATCAAGCACATGCAGGATGCGATGTGCGAAGGACGCTATGCGCATAGCAATCTGTTGGCGCCCGATCTGTTAAAGCTGGCCGAACTCGCCAATATGCCGGCTTGGCGCGTGAGCAGGGTAGAGGACTTTGGCGCCACCGTACAGCAGGCGCTCGCGACGCGCGGCCCCTCTCTCGTAGAGGTCGACATGCACGCCATCGGACCGTTCCCGCCGTACTACCCCTATTCCGCGATGATCAATGCCGCCAAAGCACGGGCGGGTGATGAGGCGAAACCATAACGTGGCAGGCGATCATGCAGAAAGCTTCTAGTTTGACTGACCGCGACTCGGTCGGCGGGGCATTGGACGGCATCCGTGTCATCGATCTTTCCAGGGTGCTAAGCGGCCCCTATTGCACTCAGATATTGGCCGACCACGGTGCAGATGTGATCAAGATCGAGCCGCCCGCCGGCGATGAAACTCGCACCTGGGGTCCCCCTTTCATGGGCGACGTCGCGGCGTATTACCAGGGGATCAATCGCAACAAGCGCGGCGCCTGGCTTGATTTATCGTCCGAAACCGGGCGCGATCATTTGCTGGCTCAACTGGAGAATGCCGACGTCCTTGTCGAGAACTTCAAGAGTGGCACGATGGAGCGTTGGGGGCTGGGTTTCGACGTGCTGAGCGAACGGTTTCCGCAATTGATTCATTGCCGCGTATCCGGCTTTGGCGCCGATGGTCCGCTGGGTGGCATGCCCGGTTACGACGCCGCAATCCAGGCCATGTCCGGCATCATGAGCGTCAATGGCGATGCCGCTGGCGAACCCACGCGCGTGGGCGTGCCGATCGTGGATATGGTGACGGGTATGAATGCCGCGATCGGTGTGTTGTTGGCCCTGCAAGAGCGACGTCGCAGCGGCCGCGGGCAGTTCGTGGACATCGCGCTGTTCGATTGCGCTCTGTCAATCTTGCATCCGCATACGGCGAGCTACTTTGCCTCTGGCGCCAAGCCTGAACGAACGGGCAATGCCCATCCCAACATTGCCCCGTACGATACCTTTCCAACCGCGACCGACCCGATTTTTCTCGCTGTTGGCAATGACCGTCAGTTCGGGATTCTGTGCGAGGCGCTTGGCGTTCCAGAGATCGCAAAGGACCCGCGATATGCATCGAATCGTGATCGGTGCGCCAACAGGCAGGCGCTTAGCCAGGCATTGATCGCGCTGCTGCGTGAGCACGACGCCCAGGCGCTTTCTGAACAGTTGCTTCAGGCGGGGGTGCCGTGCTCGAGCGTGTTGAGCATCCCTCAAGCCTTGCAGCATCCTCATACCGCGCATCGTCAAATGGTCCTGGAGCACGATGGCTACATGGGTATCGCCTCGCCGGTAAAACTCAGCCGAACCCCCGCGCGTTATCGCATGCCGCCGCCGTGTTTTGGTCAACACCAGCTCGAGTTTGATTTTCCGGCTCCCGTGGTTGTGTGAGGCTAGGGCAGCGTCGCATCAATATTTTTCAACCATCCACCCCAGCAGGATACGTGTCATGGATTTCAGACTCAGTGACGAGCACGAACAAATAAAATCGGCGATTGAACGCCTGTGCGAACCGTTCGATGATGAGTATTGGTTCAACAAGGACAAGAACGGCGGCTATCCCTTTGATTTTCATCAGGCGCTGGCGCAGTCAGGGTGGCTGGGCATTGCCATGCCGCAGGAGTACGGCGGCGCGGGGCTGGGGATCAGCGAGGCGGCACTGATGATGCACACGATATCGGCTACCGGTGCTGGCCTGTCTGGTGCATCGGCCGTACATATGAATATTTTTGGCCTGCACCCGGTTGTGGTGTTTGGTACGAAAGATCAGAAACAACGGTGGCTACCGCCCCTGATCGCAGGTACAGACAAAGCCTGCTTCGGCGTCACCGAGCCCAATACGGGCTTGAACACGCTCAAACTGAAAACCCGTGCCGTTCGCCAGGGAGATCATTACGTGGTCACGGGTCAGAAGGTGTGGATCTCGACCGCCCAAGTCGCTAATAAAATTCTATTGCTGGCGCGTACGACCCCGATTGAGGACTGTAAAGGGAGTGAAGGGCTGAGCCTGTTCTATACGGACCTTGATCGTTCCGCTATTGAAGTGCACGAAATCGAAAAGCTTGGCCGCAAGTGTGTGGACTCGAACCAACTGTTCATTGATGACTTGCGCATCCCTGTCGAAGACCGCATCGGCGACGAAGGCAAGGGGTTCAGCTACATTCTTCATGGATTGAATCCCGAGCGTATCCTCATTGCCGCGGAGGCCGTCGGCCTGGGCCAGGTCGCGCTGCGCAAAGCCAGCCGCTACGCCAAGGAACGCGAAGTGTTCGATCGGCCGATCGGCAAGAATCAGGGCATACAGCATCCCCTGGCGCGTTCGTGGATGGAGCTGGAGGCCGCTCACCTGATGGTGCAAAAAGCCGCGTGGCTGTACGACCAGAAACAACCCTGTGGCGCAGAAGCCAATAGCGCGAAGTTCCTGGCGGCCGAAGCCTGCTACACGGCTTGCGAGAACGCCATCTTTACGCATGGCGGCATGGGCTACGCCAAGGAATATCACGTCGAACGCTATTTGCGCGAGGCATGGATACCGCGCCTCGCACCCGTGAGTCCGCAGATGATTCTTAGCTTCATCGCCGAGAAAACATTGGGTCTGCCCAAGTCCTACTAAATCGTAAAACATTGGCTCTGCGGGCCTGCCGCGGAATCGTTGCGGAATTCGCAAAGGGCGCAGGCGGACGTACACTCTATGTCGATCATAAAAATGAGGCGACAAATGCGTTTGGATAACGTTCAAAATTTGCTGGATTTCGAAGAACTCGCCCGCAAGGCACTGCCTCGGGCGATATTCAGCTATATCCAGAATGGTGCCGAGGACGAGGTGTCCCTGCGGCGCAATCGAAATGCGTTTGAGCGTTACGGCTTTATTCCGCGGATGCTGCAAGATGTCTCTGGCCGGCATCAGCGGATTACGCTGTTTGGTCACGAATATGCCAGTCCATTCGGCATTTCACCGGTGGGGCTGGGTGCCATGTACACCTATCACGGAGACGTCGCGCTTGCCCAGGCGGCGCATCAACGCAATGTGCCGTATGTCCTGAGCGGTGCGTCGCTGACCCGCCTCGAAACCGTCGCGGCGGCCGCGCCCAACGCGTGGTTTCAGGCCTATGTACCGGGTGAAAAAGACGAAATCCAACGCCTGCTGGATCGCGCCGCCGCGGCGGGATACAAGAATCTGGTATTGACGGTGGATCTGCCGGTCTCGGTGAGCCCCGACCGGTATGTGCGCAATGGTTTTTCATCGCCCCTGCGACCTAGCCTGAATCTGGCCTTGCAGGGGATCTCGCGACCCGGATGGTTGTTTGGTAGCTTTGCGCGCATGTTGTTGAACGATGGCATGCCGCATCTCGAGAATTGGAGAGCCGAGCGGGGTCATCCGGTTCTCTCTAAAAACCTGAACAGGGACATCAAGAGCCGTGACAGCCTGAACTGGTCGCACATCGAGGCTGCGCGCACCTTCTGGCAGGGCAACCTGATCATCAAAGGCGTACTTTCCGTTGAGGATGCGAAGGTCTGCCGTTCTATCGGCGTGGACGGCATCGTGGTCTCCAATCACGGTGGCCGCCAAGTGGACGGGGCCGTATCGCCGCTGCACGTGTTGGCTGACATCGTAGCGGCCGTGCCCGAGACGGTGGTGATGATGGACAGTGGAATACGGCGGGGGTCCGATGTCTTAAAAGCACTCGCCTTAGGAGCGCGTTGCGTCTTTGCCGGACGCCCCTTCAATTACGCCGTCGCGGCCGCCGGGCAGGCAGGGGTGCTTCGGGCACTGACGCTGCTACACGAGGAAGTCCATCGGAATATGGCCCTGCTGGGGGTCACCCACCCCTACGAGGTCACCATGGCGTCGTTGCGTGACCTGGGGGCAGGGTAGCGCCTGGGCCGATAGCGGGCTGATGGGTGGTCTATCGGCCGTCAACGCGATGGGCGAGAGCGCGAGGCCAGGAGGCTTTCCGCGCCCGCCAGATCCGCCACGGTATCGATATCGGTGATGATGCCCCTGTCGTGCAGCGCCAGGTCCAGGACCTCATTTGATGTGCGGTAATGGCGCACCACCGATGCGGCACCCATCTCGCCGGACAGTTGCATCAGTGCATCGCGACACGCCGCGCTGAACCCGACTGGATGCCCCCGGTGCTGTTGCCAATGGGGCACCACCACGGTGTATGTGGCCAGCGCTTGCGCCACGCAACGTAACGAGTGCGGTGTGACCAGTGGCAGGTCGCCAGGCAGGATAAGCCAGCCTGGCGCATCGACCGTGGCGTTGATGCCTGCGGCGATAGAGTCGCCCATACCGGCTCCCGATGCATGGTGGACAACGTGCCACGGCAATCCCGACGCCGTCACCGCGCGTATCACGTGCTGTAGCACGGGCAGCCCCGCTAACGCTGCGTCAAGCTTGTGCACCTGTCCCCCTGACGCGCGAAAACGGGTTCCCTGGCCGGCTGCAAGTACAATGACGACGGGATCAGGTAGCGTTTTTGGCATTTGGCAATACGATCGATTAATGGGATGTGCTTAGTCTATCCTGGCTAGCGGCAAACCGTAGACAGTAGGCAAGCGGGACGTTCGGGAACGAGCACAGCCCGCCACGTATAAGGAAATCATCGCATGGAAAGCGTCGACGTACGCGTATTGCGCAGCGCACGCGATTGGCACGCCGACGGGCAGCGAGTCATGCTCGTCACGGTCGTCAAAACCTGGGGTTCATCCCCGCGCCCAGTCGGTTCCATGATGGCATTACGCGAAGACGGCCGCTGCATCGGTTCGGTGTCAGGGGGCTGTATCGAAGACGACTTGGTGCAACGCTATACCCAGGCCTATGGAGGCGAGGGCATACCGCGGTCGACACCCTCGCTCGTGCGTTACGGCGTCACGGCGGACGAGGCGCATCAGTTTGGGTTGCCGTGTGGCGGTACGCTGGAATTGCTGTTGGAGTTTCAGCCCGATGTTGAGGCACTGGATGCGCTGGTTCAGCAACTGGAGTCCGGCCACCTCGTCCAGCGGTCGGTGAACTGCGCCACCGGCGCCGTCACTCTGACGCCCACCACCGCTCCCGAGGCGCTGCACTTTGATGGTGCGATGTTGTCCAGTACGCTGGGGCCGCAATATCGGATGTTGCTGATCGGCGCGGGCGTAATGGCCGAATACCTCGCTACCATGGCGTTGTTTAACGATTTTGCGGTCACTGTCTGTGATCCGCGCGTCGAACACACCGGGAGTTGGTCCGTGCTTGGTGTCGCGCTAGTCTCCGACATGCCCGACGACGCCGTCCTTGCGATGAAACCCGATTCGCGGACGTGCGTGGTGGCCTTGAGCCACGACCCCAAGCTCGACGACCTGGCGCTGCTCGAGGCACTGCATAGCCCAGCATTCTATGTGGGGGCAATCGGTTCGCGCCGTAATACCAACGAACGCAAAAAGCGCTTTATCGAGTATTTCGACGAGACCCCCGAATCATTGCAGCGCCTGCACGCACCGATCGGCATCTATATTGGCAGCAAGACGCCCGCGGAAATCGCTGTCAGCATCATGGCCCAGGTGCTTGCCATCAAAAATGGGGTGGCGCTTCCTGATACGCTATCCGTGGAGAGCGCCAAGACGCGTCAGGAAACATCGGCTTCCTGACGTGTTTTTTCAGTCGGCACACGGTGTCCGGGCTAACCTGCCGCCTCGAACACGGCGCAGGCCTTGAGCAACTCCGCGTCCTGGCGAAAGCCGCCTACCCGTTGCAGACCGATCGGCAGGCCATCCGAGCCGGTGCCGCAGGGCAGGGTAGTTTGCTGCATGGTGACTGTTCGCTAGTATTTATTTGAACGGATCAGACCTTCCCGTCGCTACCCTCCAGTTTATCCTGCGTACGCAAGTCGAAATCCGAGGCGTCGTGTCGCTCGTGCAGTTGGCTGGATAGATCTCCGCGGGCACGGTTGACGATCCGGCCTCGTTGCACGGCGGGGCGGGCCGCGATGGCGCTTGCCCAACGCAGGACGTTCGTATACTCCTGCACGGACAGAAATTCGGCGGCGTCATAGATCTCTCCTTTGACGAGGCCGCCGTACCACGGCCAGACTGCCATATCCGCGATGGTGTACTGGTCGCCCGTTAGAAACTCGTTGTCTGCCAGACGCTTGTCGAGCACGTCCAGTTGTCGTTTGGCCTCCATGGCGAAGCGATCAATCGCGTACTCGATCTTGACGGACGCATAGCTATAAAAATGCCCAAACCCTCCACCCAGATAGGGCGCGCTGCCCATTTGCCAAAACAGCCACGACAGGCACTCGGCGCGTTCGGCGGGTTCGGTCGGCAGAAAGGCATCGAACTTCTCCGCCAGGTACATCAGGATGGCGCCCGACTCAAAGACGCGAATGGGCGTAGGCGTACTGCGGTCGACCAGCGCTGGAATCTTCGAGTTCGGATTCGCCGCGACAAAGCCGCTGCCGAATTGATCGCCTTCGCCGATTCGGATCAACCAAGCGTCGTACTCGGCGCCTTGGTGGCCCAATGCCAGCAGTTCCTCCAGCATGATCGTCACTTTCTGGCCATTAGGCGTGGCCAGTGAATAAAGCTGCAGGGGATGTCGGCCCACCGGCAGTTCTTTTTCATGCGTGGCGCCAGAAACGGGCCGATTAATGTTCGCGAATCGACCACCGTTTTGCTTTTCCCACTTCCATACCTTGGGCGGGACATAATCGGACGAATTGTTCATCATTTGCTCCGGGAACCTCGGCATTCATGCCGGGAGGAAAGGGCGCAGCCGGCCAGAATCAGACTGGCCCGGCTATGGCCTGAAATTACTTCTTGGTCGCACGCACCTTGTCTTCGATGCGCTTGCCGATGTCAGGGTCCACGTTCTTCCAGTAGTCGAACGCACGCTCGAGCACCGGGCTGCGTACACCGCCCAGCAGACCGCCGGCAACGGTGTCGACCAACTGATTGCGTTGGTCGTCGGTGAACACCTCGCGCACCAGGATGCCGGCTTGGCCAAAGTCGTCGTCTTCCGCGTGCAACTGGTAGGCGCTGCGCACCATGTCGCCATCGGTGTCCCAGCCATCCTCCACCTTGCCGGTCTCATCGGACCATGTGCGCCCACCGGAATTCGGCACATAAACCGGTTGATTTCCGCTGTGCTCATAGGCCATTTGGCCGTCAAACATATAGGTGTTGACGGGGACCTTGGGTTTGTTGACCGGCAGTTGATGGAAATTCGTGCCGATACGGTTGCGTTGCGCATCGGCATAGGCGAAGGCGCGTCCCAACAGCATCTTGTCCGGCGACAGGCCGATACCTGGCACCGTGTTACCCGGCGAGAAAGCCGCTTGTTCAATCTGCGCAAAGAAATTTTCGGGGTTGCGATTGAGCGTCATCGTGCCCACTTCGATCAGCGGGTAATCCTTGTGCGACCAGGTCTTGGTCAAGTCAAAAGGATTGAAACGATAGGTCTTGGCATCGTCATACGGCATGATCTGAACGGACATGACCCAGACCGGGTGGTCGCCGTTTGCGATGGCGTTGAACAGGTCTCGGCGATGGTAGTCGGCATCCAGGCCGGACATTTCGCTGGCCTCTGCGTTCGTGAAAAATTCCATGCCTTGTTTGGTATGGAAGTGATATTTCACCCAGAATCGTTCGCCTTGAGCATTGATCCACATATACGTATGTGAACCGTAGCCGTTCATATGACGCCAAGTGCGGGGCAGGCCGCGAACGCCCATGAGATAGGTCACTTGGTGGGCGGATTCGGGATTATTGGTCCAGAAATCCCACTGCATGTTGGCATCACGCAGGCCCGAGTCCGGCAGGCGTTTCTGGCTGCGGATGAAGTGCGGGAACTTCATCGGGTCGCGCACAAAGAAAACGGGCGTGTTGTTGCCGACCAGATCGTAATTGCCTTCGTCTGTATAGAATTTCAACGAAAAGCCGCGTACATCGCGCCAAGTATCCGGGCTGCCGGATTCGCCCGCCACCGTCGAAAAACGGGCGAGGATTTCGGTCTTACAGCCTTTTTGGAACAACGCGGCCTTGGTGTAGGCCGAGACATCCGCAGTGGTTTCGAACTCCCCAAACGCACCGCCGCCCTTTGCGTGCGGCTGACGTTCGGGCACTTTCTCGCGGTTAAAGTGCGCCATTTGCTCGAGGAAGTGCACGTCATGGAGCAGGATGGGGCCGTTTGTACCGACGGTCAGCGAATTACGGTCGCTGACAGCAGGTGCGCCTGCGCCCGTGGTCGAGGGGGGATTGCCCGGTTTTTTAGAATCACTCATGGTGTGTTCCTTTCAGCAAATACGATCTGTGTTGCATGCGCCGGTACGCAACGGGCACGCGCTTTACGCTTACGTCGATAACTATACAGGCCAGCCAGCAGCAGGATAATGACATCCACCCCGATGGCCATTGCCGACACGAGTCAGGAGCACGAAATCCATGCCACTCCCGGATTCTCGTCGTACCGGGTACTTCCGTCCAGCATCACCATGACGACGACGAGGTTGTTGGTTTTTGCCTACCTATTGCCTGCGTCCCGGGAGTCGGGTGTCACCGAGCAGGCTGTCTCAGGTGTCGCGGATCTCATTGGCCAGTTGGCGCGTGCGACTTGCACGCCATTGCGTGACATCCATTGCCCTAGTTCGGCGCTCGCAAGGACTGCAAACTCCGCTGCGCGCTGAGCTCCCAGCTTGTCTGCGGCGCCGGGTAGCGCGGGGTGGCACATCAGCAGGTCGCCATCTCGGGCGTTGTTTAGCCAATGATGCAGTAATTGCGCATAGCGACGCGGCCCCCCGTGGAAATCGTAGACGCCTAACATACGACGATTGGTACGCCAGCCGTCAGAGCGAGCCGCGCGCTCGACGGACCCCGCACCCAGCGTGCCGATCAGTCGCGCTTTAGCGGATTCCCTTAAGGGGACACCGCTTTGCGTTCCCGGTGCCGTGTGACGCAGCCAGGGGCGATCGCTGCCGTAGCGTAGTTCCAGCACCCGTAGCAGGCGTGGCAGCACGCCAGGTAACTGGTGTACATGCTGGTGGCCGTCGACATAGTCGGGTGCTCGGCCGAGCACTCCCTCAAAGGCGTCTAGCTGGCGTGCCAATTGCTCATCAATCCAACCGCTATCTAGTTGGCTGATATAGGCTCGCGTAATCAGCGTTGGTAAAGGCATCACGGCGGGTTGATCTTGCAGGCCGAACGATTCAGTGAGATTCAAATGCAGGCCGACGTCAACATCAAGGTCACGCAAACGCCGCGCATGGGTCGTAAAGGTTGGTCCAAGTGATAGGCAACTGATCGCGCTGAGCCGGCCTAATGCGGCTAATTCAAGCATGCCTGCATCGATATTCAAATTCATGCCAAAATCGTCGCCACACACGACGATGTATTTCCAGCATCGATCTGCGTTTCTTCTGTTGCCTGTGTCGGCATTGCCCCAATTTATATGGCTGCCCTGATCAAACAACTTGCTTGGTTCGTCGCCGTCGGCTGTGCCGCGGCCGTGACGCACTGGCTGGTCGCGGTGACAAGCGTTCAATGGTTGCATATCCCACCTCTCGCTGCCAATGCGATAGGCTGGTTGATTGCTTTTGTCGTGTCGTTCACGGGTCATTATCGACTTACCTTTCGTCGCTTGGCAGCACACTGGGTGACTGCCGCACGGCGTTTCTTTCTCATTTCTGCGTGCGGATTTCTGATTAACGAGGCCGCGTACGCCTGGTTGCTGCACGTCACGCGTTTACGCTACGACGTGCTGCTTGCATTGATCCTGCTAGGACTGGCGGTACTCACTTTCCTGGGGAGTCGGCTTTGGGCATTTCGCCACACATCCGGTCGCTGAACGCTGCATCTATGTCCACGCGCCAAACCTGGTAACGTCGATCCGAAAGACGGGCGTCCAGGCCTTGCAAAATGAGAGTGCGCTTGCCGTCATCGGCATCCCCCCACACCCAGAACCGGCTGCCTGCAGGCGCCGCGCACAGACGGGCCAAGAGGTCCTTTCGCTGAATCAGGACACGGGCGGCAGTCTGGGGATCGAAGCGCCCCGCGTCATAGAGCTCTTTGCGCCAATTGTCGCGCAACGGAATATCGGGGTTGTTCCAGTCGTCGACCACCCAAGCAGGCCGCGTGGCTCCCGTGTAAATACCTAGATCAAAAGGGTAGGCATGCAGCGTCACCAACGTATCATCGGGCTGCATTTGCGCAGCAAGTTGGCGAGCGACGGGCTTGGCGCTGTGACGCGGGTTGGCCACGAATACACAAACTAGAATGACACAAAGGATGGCTGACCCGGCGATGCAGCGATAGGTCAGTCGCCGCGCATGGCCGGTTGCGCTTTGCCGCACCGCGCGCTCGACCACTATGGCCAACAACACGGCCAGCGGAGGCAGCGCCGGCAGCATGTAGCCGATGAGCTTCGAGCTGGGGATGGAAAAAAAACCCAAAATGACCACCACCCAGATCGCCATGAGACTGCGCAGCCCCGCAGGGTCTGCAGACTGCCAGAACGCTCTACGTAATGCGCCGCCTCCCCATAGCGACCAGGGCAATGTCAGGCCAACGGTGACCGGAAGGTAGAACCAGAAGGGCTGTGCATTGTTGAAGCCAGACTGGGCGAATCGTTCGAAGTGTTGATAGACGAAGAAATAATGAAAGAAATCGGGAAATTGCTGCTGCATGAGCCAAAACCATGGCACGGCCACCAGCCCGAACAGCACCAGCGCAGGAAGCCAAAGCAATACCCTCAAGCCGTACCAACGTCGAGTCAATACCAGCCACAAGAAAAGTGTGGCGCCAGGCAAGACCAGCCCGATCAGGCCCTTGGCCAACACGGCCAGGCCCGCGAAGGCCGCGGCACTCAGGGACATCAGACGGTACGGTTGATCGGATTGCGCACGCAGGACGGCGTCTGCACCCGCCAGTACGCTCAGGGTGATCATCGCCGCAACCAGCATATCCGTGTTCGCGAACTGTGCGCCACCATAAAAGAAGGGCGTGGTGGCCAGCATGACAACGGCAACGGTTGCGGTTGCCGCATCGCGATAGCGGCGCACGAAAATGTACAGGCCGGATAACGCTCCCCATGCGGCTAACCATGAGGGCACGCGTGCCGCCCATTCGTTCAGGCCAAATAGTTTGAAACTCAGTTCGGCCATCCAGTAGTACAGCGGCGGCTTGTGAAAATAAGGCATGCCATCGAGCAACGGCACCGCATGCGAGCCGCTGCGTAGCATTTCCCACGCGACGCCTGCATAGCGACCCTCATCAGGCAGCGTGAGAGCACGTGCCCAGGCCAGGAAAGCCAACCAAGTACCGATCGCCAATAGCAACCAGCCGGCGGGGGGCACCCACAGGGGGGCCCCGGTATCGCGGCGCGCGTTCAAGAGCGTACCTGAGCAGAACGGGCACGGCGGGCTCGCCCGCGTTGTTGGCGGACCACGTACAGCGGCCGACCTTTGACCTCGTCGAAAATGCGGGCGATGTACTCGCCGACCACACCTAGCGAGATCAAATTTACGCCCGCGAAGAACAGTAGGGCGGTCATGATGGTCGTCCAGCCCGAGACGTGATTGCCATTGGTGAGGTAGTCAAATACCAGAAAACCGCCATAGGCAAATGAGAGCAGCGCAAAAATGCTGCCAAGTAGGCTGACCATGCGCAGCGGCCAAGTGGTAAAGGCGGTCAACCCTGCCAGGGCTAGGCGTACTAACCGCCAGACGCCATAGTGGCTCATTCCGTTCGCACGCGCGTCGGGGGTATAGGGTAGAGGTTCTGCACGAAATCCCACCCAGGCATACAACCCTTTCATGAAGCGAGTACGCTCCGGCAGCGCCACTAACGTGTCGACGACACGCCGATCCATCAGGCGAAAGTCTCCCGCATGAGCCGGTACCTGTACGTTTCGATTGCTGCTGAGCAAACGGTAGAACCAGCGTGCGCCGGTGCGTTTGAACCAGGATTCGTCGTCGCGGTGCGCGCGTACGGCATAGACCATGTCGGCGCCCGAGCGCCAGCGCTCGAGCATGGCGCCGATGAGTGAGGGAGAGTGTTGCAAGTCCGCGTCGAGGCAAATAATGACGTCGCCGTCGGCGCTCTTAAAGCCCGCAGACAACGCGGCTTCTTTACCGAAATTACGCGACAGTTGCAGGTAACGCATACCGTCGTGCGTGGACCATTCCCGCATCAGGTCCTGAGTGCCGTCGGTGCTGCCATCATCAACGACGATGATTTCCCATTGCGACGACAGAGATTTCAACTGTTCACGCAAAGCGGGCAGCAACAGGTGCAGGTTGTCGCATTCGTTTAGGCACGGGACTACACAACTGATTTGCACGTCGTCGAATCTGGCCGCGCGGGTGAGTGTGGCGGTTAGCGATACTTCGGGCGCAAGGGGCGGCAGCGCGTGGGCCTGCGTTTCCAAACGAAATTCGATGGGCATAACAATGGGGACTTAGTGTTCAAGAGCGCCCAGTATGTGCAGGTGTACGTCGAATTTTCGTCAAATGCGAAGAAAGCATCTCGAAAAACAAGTTAAGCGGGCGCGTTCAGGCAAAACGCAGTGTGAAACACGTACCCTGGTTCGGGCCGCCCGACTGCGACCTGACATCAAGCTTCCAGCCTTGCATGTCACAGACGCGCTTGGCGATGGCCAGACCCAGGCCGTGTTGAAAATCGCCTCGCGCCGCAGGACGGGCACCCTCGTCCACCAGACGTCCGCTGTAATGCCGTTGAAATAAAAAGGGTAACTCTTGGGCCTTGATTCCTTTCCCGTTGTCACGCAACTCAAGGGTACCGTCGACAGTCAATAATGCCGTTAACGTCGCGGGGGCGGCATGGTCTATCGCGTTGCGTACCAAGTTGCGCAGCACCGTCAGCAGTGCATATCTGTCCAGCATCCGCACGGTTTGTGCAGGAATATGGTTCTGGAATATCAGGCCACAGGCCTCCGCGATCGCTTCCAGACCACGCCACGCGTCATCCATGCAGGTGTTCAGATCGACAGGTTCGGCCGGGCGGGGTTGGTCTCGCGCCATAGCGTGCGCGCTTTCCAGCGAGGCGACGATGTGATCGACGTTGGCGATGACGCGTGTCAGACGCTCTCGTGGGTCGGCGGGCAATGCCGCATCCAGAAGCATGATTTCGCTGTCAGACCGAATAGCGGCCAACGGCGTGCGAGCTTCGTGGCTGATATTGGCGGCAAATTCGCGCTCGCGAGCGATGGAGTGATCCACCTGATTCTGCACGCGATTAAACGCCTCGATCAGTCGACCCGCTTCGTCGTCGCGCGTGATGGCAATATCCGGCGAACCCGGCGCCCAGTTCGATAGCCGGCTGGTGAGATCCAAGAGCGGGCCGACGGCAATGGCCGCAATACGGCGCGACAAGGCATACGCGGCGATGACGCAAAGTACGCCCATGCCCAACACGATTAAACCGAACTCGTGTACACGGGCTTCATGCTCTGTGGCGTCATACCGCAGGTAAAGCCGTCCGCGTGGCGTGTCGGCGACCATGACATGCCAGGTTTCGTTGTCGGGCTCTAGTAGATGCAATCCCGGAGCAAGCTCCTTGAGCACAGTGGGCATGTCGCTGGTCGTGACATCGGGGCGCAGCCAGACACGCATCGTGCCACTGAGTTCCAGCGTGTCGTTCGGAACGGCAAAATCAGGGTCAGTTTGCAGGTGATGCACGAGGCGATCTCCCTCGGACGTGAGGATCTGATCGACTAACCCGTCTTCCATTTGATCGAACGCCAGATAGGCCAGCAACGCCAGCGCGCCGACGAAGATGGCGACTGCGCCGGTCAATGCCCATATCACTCGTTGCGTGAGCGTACCGTTTTTCATGATTCGGCGACGGGCAGTACCAGCCGCCAGCCTATCCCGTGTACGGTTTCGATACCGTCAAAGCCGGCGTCCGACAAGGCACGTCTGAGCAGATGCACTTGACTGCGCAGGGCGTCGCTGGAGGGCGGCTCATCGTTCCACAGCACGGACTCGAGTGCCTCTCTCGATACGACTTGGCCCGCGTTTCGCAGCAACGTCTCCAGAATCAGCGCGGATTTTCGCGTGAGATGCAGTGACTGGTTCGCGACCGATACGTCACGAGTGCGCGCATCGAACTGCAAGGAGCCACAGGTCTGGATGGCATCGACGACGGTGCCCGTTGCCCGGTGAATGAGCGCCAACAAGCGCGCTTGTACTTCAGCAAGGGCAAATGGCTTGGTCAGGTAGTCGTCAGCGCCATGTCCAAAGCCAGCTAGTTTGTCTTCCAACGTATCCCGGGCCGTCAACAGCAATACCGGAATGGCTTTGCGCCATTCGGTTCGTAGGGTATGCAAAACTTGGTGGCCGTCTTTGCCAGGCAAGCCCACATCCAGCACGATGGCATCAAAAGACTGGTTCTGCAGCATGCGCAGCGCCGTCGATCCATCGTAAGCCACATCAGGGATAAACCCCCCCATCTCTAAGAATTGATAAAGATTACCCGCAATAGTGAGATCATCTTCAACGATTAATACCTGGTAACGGACATTGGCCGAAACGGTTTTCATAGGCGGGCAGGGCGATGGCACGGTTGTTGACGCTGAATTGGGCCTGTTCTTAAAGGGTGGCTCTTGGGGTTGCCGTCCAATATAGACGGACGCGTCAGTGCTAGCCAGCATACCGAAAGCCGCGATGATCCGGCGAAACCCAGGCATCCAACGCCAAGTACGCCAAGTACGCCAAGAGGCGCTGACAGTTAAGCATGGATCATTGTTCGTCGAATTTTCGTCAAATTTTCTGAAATCAGGGTGCCTTTCGAACGATTCGTGGCCCTTTTCTGGGCCCCAGGGCATGCAGCTTGTTTCTGCGCCGCACTCTGTCGCGGATATCTGCGACCTCGCGCGGTGGTGCCGCTATACCGGGCGCTGCTATGACGTTAGGCGGCCAACCCTCTATAATTAAAGATTCGCCTTAATCCCGGTTCGTCCACGCATGAAATCCTCAGAGATTCGCCAGAAGTTCCTGCAATTTTTCCAGTCGAAAGGGCACACGATTGTGCCTTCGGCGTCGCTCGTGCCGGGCAACGACCCCACGCTGCTCTTTACCAACTCGGGAATGGTGCAGTTCAAGGACGTCTTTACCGGCAAGGAAGCCCGTTCCTATTCGCGCGCGACGTCGTCGCAGCGCAGTGTGCGCGCCGGCGGCAAACACAACGACCTGGAAAACGTCGGTTATACGGCCCGGCACCACACGTTCTTTGAAATGCTGGGCAATTTCAGCTTTGGCGACTATTTCAAGCGCGACGCGATCCAATATGCCTGGGAGCTGTTGACCACCGTCTACAAGTTGCCGGCCGAAAAGCTCTGGGTCACGGTCTACCAAGAGGATGACGAGGCCTACGATATTTGGGCCAAGGAAATCGGGGTCCCCCACGAACGCATCATCCGCATTGGTGACAACAAGGGGGCTCGCTACGCGTCGGACAACTTCTGGCAGATGGCTGACACCGGCCCTTGCGGCCCGTGTTCCGAGATTTTCTACGACCATGGCCCCCATGTCTGGGGCGGCCCTCCGGGTTCCCCCGAAGAGGACGGCGACCGTTACATCGAAATCTGGAACCTCGTGTTCATGCAGTTCGAGCGTGATGCCGCCGGCAACATGGAGCCCTTGCCCAAACCCTGTGTAGACACCGGCATGGGCCTGGAGCGTATCGCGGCGGTCCTGCAGGGTGTGCATTCGAATTACGAGATTGACCTGTTCCGTAACCTGATCCAGGCCGCTGCGCGCGAAACCGGCGTCAAGGATCTTGCAGACAACTCGTTGAAAGTCATCGCCGACCATATTCGTGCGTGTTCTTTCCTGATTGTCGACGGCATTATTCCCAGCAACGAGGGCCGGGGTTATGTGCTGCGCCGTATCGTGCGTCGTGCGCTGCGCCACGGTTACAAACTTGGGCAAACCAAGCCGTTTTTCCACAAGTTGGTCCCGGATCTGGTTGCCGAAATGGGGCAGGCCTATCCCGAGCTGGCTCAGGCGGCCGAGCGCGTCGCGCAGGTGCTCAAGCAAGAAGAAGAGCGCTTTGGCGAAACCCTCGAACATGGGATGAAAATCCTGGATGGTGCGCTGGCCGGCGTGTCGGCAGGGGCACAGTTGGACGGCATGACGTTGTTCACGCTGTACGACACCTATGGCTTTCCGGTGGATCTGACCGCCGACATTTGCCGCGAGCGCAATGTCGAGGTCGATATGGACGGCTTTGAGGCTGCGATGGCGCGTCAGCGGGATCAGGCACGCGCCGCCGGCAAGTTCAAAATGGCCGAAGGCCTGAGCTACGAGGGGGCCGAGACACGCTTTGAGGGCTATGACAAGCTCGAGCTCGACGGGGTCAAGGTCACTGCGCTGTACGTGGATGGCACTCAGGTCGACCGTGTTCAGGCTGGCCAAAAGGCCGTCGTGGTGCTGGATGCCACGCCTTTTTATGCCGAATCGGGCGGCCAGGTCGGTGACACCGGTTTGCTCGAGGGGGGCGGGGTTCGCTTTGCCGTGGCCGATACCCTCAAGATTCAGGCCGGCGTCTTTGGGCACCATGGGGAGCTCGAATCCGGTGCCCTGACCGTCGGAGACACGTTGCTGGCACGCGTGGATGCCGTGCGCCGTGCGCGCACGGTACGTAACCACTCGGCGACCCATTTGATGCACAAGGCCTTGCGCCAGGTGTTGGGTAGCCATGTGCAACAACGTGGCTCGCTGGTGGATCCGGACAAGACCCGGTTCGACTTCGCTCACGATGCGCCGATGACGTCCGAGCAGCTCGCGCAGGTTGAATCCATCGTCAACGCCGAGGTGCTGGCAAACCAGCCCGCCCAGGCCCAGGTCATGGCGTATGACGATGCCGTCAAGGGTGGCGCCATGGCGTTGTTCGGTGAAAAATACGGCGACACGGTGCGGGTGCTGGATATCGGTTTCTCGCGCGAACTGTGTGGCGGTACGCACGTCACCCGTACGGGCGATATCGGTCTGTTCAAGATCGTGAACGAAGGGGGGGTCGCGGCTGGCGTGCGCCGGATTGAGGCCATCACCGGCGATAACGCTCTGGTATGGGTACAGAATCAACAGGCCTTGCTGCTGCGTGCAGCGGGCGTGTTGCGCAGCACGCCCGCAGATCTGCCCGAACGTATCGCCCAGGTGCAGGATCAGGTGCGTGCGCTAGAGCGAGACCTGGAGCAGGCGCGCGGCAAATTGGCCGCCAGCGCGGGCAATGACCTGGCCGCCAAGGCTGCCGACATCAAGGGTGTCAAGGTATTGGCCGCCAGCATCGGCGACGTCGATCCCAAGGCCCTGCGTGGAATGGTAGACAACCTCAAAGACCGCCTGAAATCGGCCGTCGTATTGCTGGCCAGCGCCGGCGGCGATGGAAAGATCAGTGTGGTGGGTGGCGTGACGGCCGATCTGACAGGCCGCGTCAAGGCGGGCGAGCTGGTGGGCTTTGTGGCGAGCCAGGTCGGCGGCAAAGGGGGGGGGCGGCCCGATATGGCGATGGGCGGTGGATCCGACGCCCAGGCGTTGCCGGCCGCTGTGGCCAGCGTGACAGGATGGGTTGATGAACGCCTCTGATATTGTCGAGGGTCTGCCGGCTTTCCAGCACGAGGTCGATGCCAGCGGGTTGACTTGCCCGCTGCCCATCTTGCGTGCCAAAAAAGCCTTGGCTCAAATGGAGAGCGGTCAGGTGTTGCGCGTGACCACGACCGACCCCAAGGCCACGCGCGATTTTCAGGCCTTCGCCAAGCAGACTGGTAACGAGCTCGTCGCGCAGCACGAGGCCCAAGACGCTGTTTTACATTTTTTGCGTCGGAGATAAGTACCGCCCTCTGGGAGTAGGGTGAGGTAAGGCTTGCCATGACTCTCGATTTAATGCTAGAATCTTCCGTTTTTCACAACTAATTCAAGGGATTACCTATGGTGGTGATTCGCATGGCCCGCGGTGGCTCCAAAAAGCGTCCGTTCTACAACCTGGTAGCTGCCGATTCGCGTAATCGTCGCGATGGCCGCTTTATCGAGCGCGTGGGTTTTTACAACCCCGTCGCCAGCGATAGCGCGGAAAAGCTGCGTATTGCGCTGGATCGCGTTGAGTACTGGACCAAGACCGGCGCACAACTGTCGCCCGCCGTCGAGCGTCTGGTCAAAGACTACTCGGCCAAGGTTTCCGCCGCAGCCTAAGGGCTCGCCGGAAATCCTGTGCATCGTTCGGTTGCTGGCCCTATGCCTGATGCCACGACTCGCAACGTAGTGCCTGACGACTTAGTCGAATTAGGCCGCGTCAGCGGGGCGTATGGTGTCAAGGGTTGGGTTAAAGTGCAGCCGCATTCCGCACAGGCTGATGTACTACGCCGGGTGAAAACCTGGTGGTTGGCTCGCCTCGCCCCCGAAACGGCGCGAGGCGTTGTCACGTCTGCACCTCATACTTATCGAGTATTACAGGCCCGGCCCCAGGGCACGACCGTCGTGGCTCAGCTAGATGGTATTGACGATCGCGATCAGGCCGAGGCGTTGCGTGGTTGCTCCGTACAGGTGCCGCGTAGCCAATTCCCGGTGGCCGCAGACGATGAATACTATTGGGTTGATCTGATCGGCTGCGCATTTTATTCGGACGCCGAGGGCGAACTCGCTCGTATCGGTGTTGTCGAGGACGTGGCCGATAATGGCGCGCACGCGATCTTGCGTGTCGTGTTGCAGCGCGCTCCAGCGCCGGGTGCTGAGCCTGAGCCCAGGCTTGACGCCAAGGGTCGCCCGCTGGAAATGCTGGTGCCTTTTGTGGGTGCCCACATTCTGGCGGTCGATTTGTCGGCGCGCCGCATTGATAGCAACTGGCCCGCGGAATTCTGATGCGCTTCGATGTCGTCACGCTTTTTCCGGACATGTTCGGAACGGTGCGCGACTTGGGTGTTACCGGCAGAGCCCACACGCAAGGCCTATGGGCGTTGCGTGCCTGGAATCCCCGCGACTATACCCACGATGTGCACCGCACTGTTGACGACCGTCCTTATGGCGGTGGCCCTGGCATGGTGATGATGGCGGCCCCGCTAGAGGCCGCTGTCGCCGCTGCGCAGCAAGATCGCGCCGCTCAGGGGGGTGGGCTAGCGCCCGTGGTGCTGTTGTCGCCTACGGGCCGTCGCTACGACCAGCAAGCCGCCCAGTCGTTGGCCGACAGTGCGGGGGCGATCCTGATCTGTGGCCGCTACGAGGGCATCGACCAGCGCTTTATCGATCGTTGTGTAACGGACGAGATTTCGCTCGGTGACTTTGTCTTGTCGGGCGGAGAAATCGCCGCACTGGCAGTGGTCGATGCCGCGGTACGGCTCTTGCCTGGTGTCCTGAATGATGGCGACTCCGCATTACAGGACTCCTTTAACGACACGCTTTCCGGCTTGCTCGATAGCCCGCACTACACGCGGCCCGAGGTGTATGACGGTCAGAGCGTCCCCGCTGAATTGCTGAGCGGCCATCACGCGAACATCGCGCGTTGGCGCCGCGAGCAATCCCTGCGCCTCACGGCAGCACGCCGTCCTGATCTGCTAGCCCGCGCACGCGCCAATGGTTGGCTGACCAAGGCCGATGAACGTTATCTGGCGACGCTGGCGTCCGGGTTGTAGATCTTTCCGCTGCCACGCGGGATAAAAACGAATTCACTCCCTCAGGGCCAGGGCAATCTGGTCTGCGCAGGTCTGGGCCACCGGGCTGAGTTTCTTGCCGCTCAAGGTCACAATGCAGATTTGCCGTTTGATGTTGGCCGGGCGAATAGGCACGACCTGATAGTTGGCGCTGCCGTCTTTGGGTACGCAGATCATGGGAAGGATGGCAGCGCCAAGCCCCGCTTCTACCATACTGATAACCGTCTGATGATGGGTCAGTTCGATTTTGGGGAGATAGCGTAAGCCGGCATTCCGGAAGGCGACTTCTACCGTCGTTCGCACCGCCGTCTCGTGAGACAGCGCGAGTTGATCGAATTGATTTAGGGTCTTCAGCGTGATGTATTTCCGATTCGCCGCGATTGAACGGGGAAGGATGGCAACGAATCGATCATCGATGATTGGTGTGTGATCCAGTTCGCGCGAGTCCTCGTGTAGGGGCGCGACGGCGAAATCGGTAACGCGTTCTCTCAGGTGTTGATGGATCTGATTGATCGGCCCTTCGTGTAGTTCTAACGTGACGTTCGGATACCTGCTTTTGAACTCACCCAAGACAGCCGGCAGTTTCAGGCTTGAAATCGACGGAACCGTGCCAATTGATACGTGGCCTCCGCGTAGTGCCGACCGGTCTCCCAGCTCTCGGGAGATATCCGCCAGTTCACGGATAACTGTCTGGCAACGTGCATAAAACAATTGGCCGTCAGGCGTCATGACGACTTGCCGTGTGGTGCGATCAAAAAGTGGAACGCCCAATTCCGCCTCGAGTTGTTGCACGTGAGTGCTGACCGCCGCAGGCGAGCGATGCAGTTTGGCACTGGCAGCGCTAAAGCTGAGTAGCTCGGCGACGGCAATAAAACTCTCGATACGGCGAAGGTTCATCCATTGCTCCGAGAAACCTCGGCATTCCTGCCGGGGAGGAAAGGGACGCCGCCGTCAGGCTGCAGGATTGGTCTTACTTGAGCTGTTGTCTGGATGGATATCCAGCCATCTGGTTTGGTTTGAATAGTATCTCGGGCATGCAAACCAAACGTGCCTACCGATTCCGGTTCTATCCCACGCCCGAGCAAGCGATCACGCTGGCTCGCACGTTTGGTTGTGTGCGTATGGTCTATAACCACATGCTTAATCTTCGTTCGACGGCCTGGGCCCAGCGGCAAGAGCGTCTGGCGTATCACGCGACCTCGGCTGCACTGACGGCGCTGAAAAAGACGCCGGACCACCTCTGGTTGAACGAGGTCAGTAGTGTTCCTCTGCAACAAACGCTGCGCCATTTGCAAACGGCGTTTGTTAATTTCTTCGCGAAACGCACGGGATACGCGCGATTCAAGCGCAAGGACGGTCCGCAATCTGCCGAATACACCGCCAGTGCCTTTCGCTGGGATGGCCGCTCGCTCAAGTTGGCGAAGATGCGCGAGGCGCTCCCGATTCGTTGGTCCCGTCAGCTCCCCAAGGCAGCCAAGGTCACCACCGTCACCGTCAGCAAAGACCCCGCAGGGCGATACTTTGTCAGCCTGCTGTGTGATGACATCGTGGCGCAGAAAACGCCCGCGCCGGGCTGTGTTGGGATTGATCTGGGACTGACTCATTTTGCGACGCTCTCAACAGGAGAAAAAGTCGATCGGTAAGACCTGAGTGCATGAGTGTTGATGCGCAACGGCTCGGTTCTATGAAGTGGGAATCCCTTTCCTTTTAGGGAAGGGAGCAGTCAATTTCTTCCGAAAAATCAAATAATTCTTTCAATATTACCGATTATCAAAACCATCGTCGGGTGATTCAATGGCCAGAAAGAGGAGGCGTGAAACATGGCTGTTGACTTTAGACCACTTTCGTTCGCTTTGGGCGCGGAGGTCATCGGGTTGGATCTGCATTCTCCTGTTTCTGAGGTTGAGTGGAAGCAGGTGCATCAAGGATTTCTGCAATTCGGTGTGCTCCTGATACGAGGCCAATCCATTTCCCGCGAGCAGCACATTGCGTTCAGTCGTCGATTTGGAGATTTGGATGAGCATGAGTCGCTGCCCATGGATCGGGACGCTACGTTGCCGGTGCTGTTGATGGTGACCAATGATCAAAAACCAGATGGTGGCCCGTCGAACTCTAGATACACCGGCCAGATGTGGCATTCCGATATGTCGTTCACGCTTGCGCCGGCGCTGGGGTCGCTTCTGCATGCGATTGAAGTGCCGCCCGTGGGAGGGGACACCCTGTTTGCGAACATGTATCTTGCCTATGACACGCTGTCAGGGCGCATGAAGCAGATGCTTGAGGGTTTGAATGGCGTTCACCATTCTGAGAGAAAAAATTCGGGACTATCCGCGACCTGGGAAAAGGAAAATCAACGGTTGAACCCACCCGTGGCGCAGCCTGTCGTGCGCGTTCATCCCGAGACGGGGCGTAAGGCGCTATACATCGGCGAAAAGGTTAAATGCTTCGAAGGAATGACGCAGGAAGAAAGCAAGCCTTTGATCGATTTTCTGATTCGTCACGCGACGCGTCCTCATTTTGTCTATCGCCATAGCTGGCAGGCGAACGATTTACTGATTTGGGATAACCGTTGCACTAGCCATCTCGCATTGGGAGATTACGACCCTCAGTGCAGGCGGCATCTGGAGCGCACAACCGTGCTCGGTACGCCTTCAGGGCACGTTGCGGAAATGGAGGTCACGGTATGACGGCCTGTCATCGAAGGGATGTGTTGCGCAGCATGGTTGCGGCATGCATGCTCGGGCCGTCTATGGCGTTTGCCGCCGAGCAAGAGGCTTTCCCCAGCAAGCCGATCCATATGATTGTGCCGTTTGCACCGGGCGGTTCCACGGACGTGTTGACACGCCTGATTGGTGCGCAGTTGTCCGAGCGACTAAAGCAGCCCGTGACGGTAGAGAATCGTACGGGCGCCAGCGGCAATATTGGCGCAGACTATGTGGCCAAGTCTTCTCCCGACGGCTATACGTTAATCATGGGTTCAATTGGAACGCATGCGACCAATCCGCTCATCTATCGCAACATGCCCTATGACCCCGTCACTGACTTCGCGCCCATTGCGTTGGCGGGCGAGGTCACACTCGTGTTGGTCGTCCATCCTGATCTGAAAGTGCAGAGCGTCAAGGAGCTCGTGCAACTGTTAAAGGGCAGCCCGGGCAGTATCAGTTATGCATCGGGAGGCGTGGGCGCATCTCAGCACCTTGCGGCCGAGTTGTTCAAATACTCGACTCAAACATCGATGCAGCACGTGCCGTACAAGGGCAGCGCGGGGGCCTTGGTCGATCTTGTGGGGGGACGAGTGCCAGTGATGTTTGCTGATTTGCCTCTTGTTCTGCCGCACATCAGGAGCGGCGCTTTGCGGGCGTTGGCGGTCTGTGATCCCGTGCGCAACGCGGTGATTCCAGAGGTCGTCACCATGCAAGAGGCGGGGATCGCGGACTATGTTGCCACGGCCTGGTATGCCCTGTTCGCGCCGGCAAAAACCCCGGCAAATCGCTTGCATCTGTTGCAGAGCAACGTCTCGGCGATCTTGCATGCACCCAAAACCAGTAAGGCAATACAAGACATAGGCGCCAAGCCTGGGGACGCGGTCGGCGAGAAGCTGCGCAAATTTCAATTGGATGAGATTGCGCGCTGGAAAACGGTCGTCAAAGTGGCTGGCATCAGCATGGACAACTGAGTCGCTTTACACGTCAAGGCATCAATAAGCATCGTCCCTGACGGCATCCGAGCAAATCATTCTGCTCGATGCCCCAGGGACGGGTTGCGTTTACGGTTGGGTGGCCGTCTTGTGTGGCGAGATGCGTTTACCCCAGCTTGGCCCGCTGTTCGTGGACCTTGGACAGGACGTCGTTGAATTGCGCTAAGCGGGCCTTTTCTTGCTCGACGACGGCGGCTGGCGCGCGCTCGACAAAGCTCGCGTTACCGAGTTTGCCGTTGGCTTTGGTGACTTCGCCTTCGAGGCGGGCGATTTCTTTGTCCAGGCGAGCACGCTCGGCCGCGACGTCGATTTCAACGTGCAGCATCAGGCGGGCGGTACCTACCACCTGTACCGGGGCGCCGGCATCGGGTAGCGTGTCGACCACATCGACTTGGCTGAGCTTGGCCAGTGCGGCCAGGTAAGGGCCATTGCGCTTGAGTGTGGCGGCGTCGCCTTGCGTAATGAGCGGGACTCGCTGTGCGGGGGATAGGTTCATCTCGCCGCGCAATGCGCGAACGGCTTCGACCTGGGCCTTCAGCTCCGCGACGTCCGCTTCGGCAGCGGCGTCGATGGCGTCGGGGTTGCTGCGCGGGTACGGCTGCACGCTCACGCTGTCGGTGGCATCGGCCTGGCGCTTGCCGGCCACGACCGAGACCTTTTGCCACAGGGCTTCGGTAATGAACGGAATGATGGGGTGGGCCAGGCGCAGCACGGCCTCGAGGACGCGAATCAGGGTGCGGCGCGTTCCCAATTGTTGGGCCGGCGTGCCGTTCTGGATCTGTACCTTGGCCAGCTCGACGTACCAGTCGCAATACTCGTCCCACACGTAGCGGTAGAGCGCGTTGGCGACGTTATCGAAACGATAGTCGGCAAAGCCGCGCTCGACTTCGGCTTCCAGTGCCTGCAATTGGCTGACGATCCAGCGATCGGCGAACGACAATTCGGCGGATTGATCGCCGGTCAGGTCGTGGCCTTCGGTATTCATCAACACATAGCGGGTCGCATTCCACAGCTTGTTGCAGAAGTTGCGATAGCCTTCGCAGCGCTTGAGGTCGAAGTTGATGTTGCGGCCCAAGGTGGCATAGGCCGCCATGGTGAAACGCAGCGCGTCGGTACCAAAAGACGGAATGCCATCAGGATACTGGCGACGGGTGGTTTTCTCGATGGTGCTCGCCTGCTTGGGGTTCATCAGCCCATAGGTCCGCTTGGCGATCAAGCCATCCAGGTCGATACCATCAATCAGGTCCACCGGATCTAGCGTGTTGCCCTTGGATTTGCTCATTTTCTGGCCGTCCGCATCGCGGATCAGGCCATGCACATACACGTGCTTGAACGGAATTTGACCCGTCAGGTGCGTGGTCAGCATGACCATGCGAGCCACCCAGAAGAAAATGATGTCAAAACCCGTGACCAGCACGCTGGACGGCAGATAGCGGCGCAGGTCAGGCGTGTCTTCGGGCCAGCCCAGCGTCGTAAAGGGAACCAGGCCCGACGAAAACCAGGTGTCCAGTACATCGTCGTCGCGCTTGAGCGGGCCCGTCACGCCCGCGGCGCGCGCTTGTTCCTGGGCCTGTGCCTCGGAGTGGGCGACGAATATCTGGCCGTCCTCGGCGTACCAGGCCGGGATCTGGTGGCCCCACCAGAGCTGGCGCGAGATGCACCAGTCCTGAATGTTGTTCAGCCACTGGTTGTAGATCGTGGTCCAGTTATCCGGATAAAACTTGATTTGGCCGTTGGCCACTACGTCCAGGGCAACCTCGGTGATGCTCTTGCCTGGATGCAGGGTGTCTTCGGGCGCGGGCTTGCTCATCGCCACGAACCACTGATCGGTCAGCATGGGTTCCAGCACCACACCGGTGCGGTCTCCCTTGGGCTGCATCATTTTATGCGGCTGGATCTTGACCAGGTATTGCTCGGCTTCGAGTTGGGCCACGACAGCTTTACGGGCCTCGTAGCGTTCCATGCCCTGGAATTGCTTGGGGCCGTTTTCGTTGATGTGCGCGTCCAGCGTGAAAATCACGATCAGCGGCAGATCGTGGCGTTGCGCGCAGGCGTAGTCGTTGAAATCGTGCGCGCCGGTGATTTTGACGCAACCGGTACCGAAATCAGGATCAACGAAGTCGTCGGCGATGATGGGAATGTTGCGGTCGCAGAGCGGCAACTCGACCATTTTGCCGATCAGGTGCTGGTAGCGGGGGTCGTCGGGATGTACGCACAGCGCGCCGTCAGCCAGCATGGTTTCGGGGCGGGTCGTGGCGATGGTCATGCCGCGCAGGGTGACCGTCTGTCCATCCTTGTCCACAATGGTTTGCGGGCCGTCGACAAACGGGTACAAAATGTGCCACATGTAGCCGTCGACTTCTTCGGACTGCACTTCCAGGTCGGAGACGGCCGTCAGCAGTTTGGGATCCCAGTTGACCAGCCGCTTGCCGCGATAAATCAGGCCCTGTTGGTACAGGCGCACAAAGGTTTCCACCACGCCGCGCGACATGCTGTCGTTCATGGTGAAGTATTCGCGAGGCCAGTCGGCGGAGGCGCCCAGGCGACGTACCTGGCTGGTGATGGTGTTGCCCGATTGCTCTTTCCATTCCCACACTTTTTCGACGAATTTTTCGCGACCCAGGTCGTAGCGTGAAATATTTTGGGCATCCAGGCGGCGTTCCACCACGATTTGGGTGGCGATGCCGGCATGATCGGTGCCCGGAATGAACACGGTGTCGTCGCCGCGCATACGGTGATAGCGCACCAGACCGTCCATAATGGTCTGGTTAAAGGCGTGTCCCATGTGCAGTGTGCCCGTAACGTTGGGCGGGGGAAACTGGACGACGTACGGTTGAGCGTCCGTCCCCGTTTTTACGTGTTGGCCCGCCGTGAAATAGCCGCGGCGCTCCCATTCGTTGTACCAGTGGGCTTCAAGCTCTGCGGGCTCAAAGCTCTTGGGCAGGTCGGCGGTGTGGGTGTCGGGGGAGGTTTGGGCAGCAGCTTCGGTCATTACGGGGTTCCGGCAAAAAACGGGGCCCGACCAATTTATTGGCCGAGCGAACCATTCATTTTAAGATGTATTACGGACTTGACGGCGTGTTAGAATGCCGGGTTACTGTAAACCCTACAGAAGTCCCTGTTTTTATTAGGAATTTGGAGTCTCCATGTCCGTCCAACGCACACTTTCGATTATCAAGCCCGATGCCGTGGCCAAGAACGTCATCGGTCAGATCGTCGCTCGCTTTGAAAACGCTGGCCTGAAAGTCATCGCCGCGCGCCTGCAACAACTGTCGCGTGCCGATGCCGAGCGTTTCTACGCCGTGCACAAAGAGCGCCCCTTCTTCAAGGACCTGGTTGATTTCATGGTCTCGGGCCCGGTGTTCGTACAAGCCCTCGAAGGCGAAAACGCCATCCAGACGAACCGCGACCTGATGGGCGCAACCGATCCCAAGAAAGCAGAGGCGGGCACCATCCGCGCCGATTTCGCTGACAGCATCGACGCCAATGCCGTGCACGGTTCCGATGCTCCCGAGACCGCCGCTGTGGAAATCGCTTTCTTCTTCCCCGAAATCAACATTCACAGCCGTTGATCCGGATTAGCATTGCCTGAGTACGTCATGGAAACCGCCGAACGCGTCAATCTCCTGGGCCTCGATGCCGCCAAATTGTCCGAGCTGGTCGGGCAGTGGGGGGGCAAGCCGTTTCGCGCCCGCCAGTTGCAGCGTTGGGTGCATCAGCGCGGGGCTGACTCGTTCGATGCCATGACCGATCTGGCCCGCGAGTTTCGCGGGCAATTGGCGCAGCACTGCCTTATCCAGGCGTCGCCGGTCAATACCGAGCAGCGCTCTTCCGACGGCACACGCAAGTGGCTGTTCGATGTAGGGCAGGGCAATGCCATCGAGACCGTCTTCATTCCCGAAGACGATCGCGGTACCTTGTGCGTGTCCAGCCAGGCAGGCTGTGCGGTGAACTGCCGCTTCTGCTCCACGGGCCACCAGGGGTTCAACCGCAATTTGCAAACCAGCGAGATCATCGGCCAGTTGTGGTGGGCCAAGCGCGTTCTCGAGGCAGACGCCGGTACGGCGCGCCTGGGCGAAGGGCGCAACGACGATACGCGCGTCATCAGCAACGTTGTCATGATGGGCATGGGCGAGCCTCTGCTCAATTACGATCAGTTGTTGCCTGCGCTGCGATTGATGCTGGACGACAACGCCTATGGCTTGTCGCGCCGCCGCGTCACGGTATCGACTTCCGGTGTTGTTCCCATGATGGATCGGCTCGCCAAAGATTGCCCGGTGGCGTTGGCCGTCTCATTGCACGCGCCGACAGACGCGCTGCGTGATGATCTGGTGCCGCTGAACAAAAAATATCCGCTGGCAGAATTGCTGGCGGCGTGCGAACGCTATCTGGCCAGCGCGCCGCGAGATTTCATTACTTTCGAATACTGCATGCTGGACGGGGTGAACGATAGCGATCAGCATGCCAAGGCGCTGATCCAGGTCGCGCGTCAGGTACGCTGCAAGCTCAACCTGATTCCTTTTAATCCGTTCCCCGCCTCGGGCCTCAAGCGTTCGCCTTCCGCCCGAGTCAAGGTTTTTGCCCAGCGTCTGATGGATGCCGGTATTGTGACGACGGTACGCAAAACGCGTGGCGACGATATCGATGCGGCTTGTGGGCAGTTGGCCGGCGAGGTCCGTGACCGTACGCGTGTTGCCCAGCGTAATGCTGGCCGATCCATTCCTATTGCACAGGTGCCGGCATGACGCAAGAGCTTGATGCGCTCGCTCTTTCTACCGAGTCAAACTCCCAAGAGCAGGCGGCACGTGTCGATACCTCGACACCTGTAGGCCAAGCCTTGCGCAGTCTACGTGTCGCCAAGGGGTGGTCCTTGGACGACGTCTCGAGCCGCATCAAGTTCTCGCCACGCCAGATCCAGGCGCTCGAAGACGAACAATGGGACAAATTACCCAAAGGCGTTTCCTTGCGTGGACTGGTTCGCAGCTACGCGCGCTTGCTCGACACCGATGCAGCCGCTATCGTTTCTTCGGTCGAAAGCCAGGTCGGCGTGTTGTCGGCGCCGGGCTCTGTTCACCGGGAATCACGCACCGTTCCCATTCCCGTGGCCGTTAGCGGGCGCAGCGATAGTCGCAGTGCCGCCCCTTGGGGTTGGCTATGGGTGATCCTGGCCCTGTTGGTGGCGTTGGGCGCGTATGCGATCTGGCAAGGCTGGTTACCCGCCGATTGGTTGCCCGGTTGGCTGTCCAGCGCAAACCCGTAATCCAATAGACGCATGCAAGAGTTGCCATTGCCCTGCCAAGACGCCCCGCCTCCAGAGGTAGGGGCTGCGCCACGCCGCCAAACCCGGTCGGTTGCTGTCACATGGGGGGATCGCGTGGTCACGATTGGTGGCCAGGCGCCGGTCGTGGTGCAATCCATGACCAATACCGATACCGCAGAGCCCATCGCGACCGCTATTCAGGTCAAGGACTTGGCGCAAGCCGGTTCCGAACTGGTGCGCATTACGGTCAACACCCCCGAAGCCGCGCGCGAGGTCATTGCGATCCGAGAGCAACTCGATCGCATGGGCGTATCGGTGCCGTTGGTGGGCGATTTTCATTACAACGGCCACAAACTCCTGACGCAATTTCCCGATTGCGCGCAGGCGTTGTCCAAGTACCGCATCAACCCCGGCAATATGGGGGGCGGAAAGCGCCGCGATGACAATTTTGCGCAAATGATCGAAGTCGCTTGCCGTTACGACAAGCCAGTGCGCATTGGCGTCAATTGGGGCAGCCTGGATCACGAGTTGATGGCGCGCAAGATGGACGAAAACAGCCGCCGCGCCCAGCCCTGGGAAGCCCAGGCCGTGATGCGCGACGCGTTGGTGGTCTCGGCTATCAGCAATGCGCAGCGGGCCGAAGAGCTCGGTCTGCGCGGTGATGCCATCATCTTGTCCTGCAAGGTGAGTCACGTACAAGACCTGATCGCGGTGTACCGCGACCTGTCCGCACGCTGCGATTACCCGTTGCACCTGGGGCTCACCGAAGCCGGCATGGGCAGCAAAGGGATCGTTGCGTCGACCGCCGCCTTGTCGGTGTTGCTGCAGCAGGGTATCGGCGACACGATTCGTATTTCACTGACTCCCGAGCCCGGGGGCGATCGCACTCGCGAGGTCGTGGTGGCTCAGGAAATCCTGCAAACCATGAACTTGCGTGCGTTTACGCCCATGGTGGTGGCTTGCCCGGGTTGCGGTCGTACCAGCAGCACATTTTTCCAAGAACTGGCCGACAGCATACAGTCTTATTTACGCCGACAGATGCCTGTCTGGCGTGCCAATTACCCGGGCGTCGAGAGCATGAACGTTGCGGTGATGGGCTGTGTGGTCAATGGTCCCGGTGAGAGCCGCCACGCGGATATCGGGATCAGTTTGCCGGGTACGGGCGAAGTGCCCGCGGCACCGGTGTTTATCGACGGCGAACGTACCGTTACCCTCAAGGGGGAACGTATCGCCGAAGAATTCCAGACCATTGTCGAAGACTACGTCGCGCGCCGTTATGGTGCGCAGGCCACTCATTAAAAGTAAGGGCTGAGCCGTATGGTGGGCCGCAGTGCGGGCCGCCACGGCATGATGAAGATGACGCAAGCGTTTCAAAAAGTCGCCGCGATCCGCGGCATGAATGACGTACTGCCGGGCGATGGCGCTCGTTGGGAGCAATTCGAAGACATCGTGCGCAGTTGGCTGCGCAGCTACGGCTATCGCAATGTGCGCACGCCGGTGCTGGAGCACACCCGCTTGTTTACGCGCGGCATCGGCGAGGTCACGGACATCGTCGAAAAAGAGATGTATACGTTCACGGATGCACTCAATGGCGACTCGTTGACCATGCGTCCTGAAATGACGGCCGGTGTGGTGCGTGCCACCATCGAGCACAATCTGCTGTATGACCGGCCGCATCGCGTCTACAGCATTGGCCCCGTGTTTCGTCACGAGCGCCCGCAGCGCGGCCGCTATCGCCAGTTTCACCAGATTGACGTCGAAGCACTGGGCTTCGCCGGGCCGGACGTCGATGCCGAGCTCATCATCATGCTGGCGCGACTGTGGAAGCAATTAGGCCTGACGGATGTGCGTCTGGAACTGAACTCCCTGGGCTTGCCAGCCGAGCGCGCCGCCCACCGTGCCGCGCTGATCGCGCACCTGGAGCAGCATCGCGACGTGCTGGACGAAGACGGCCTGCGCCGTCTGTACACCAATCCGCTGCGCGTGCTGGATACGAAAAATCCGGCGATGCAAGCCATGGCCGACAGCGCGCCGCATTTGTTTGATTTCCTGGGCGACGAGTCACAGGCGCATTTCGATGGCTTGTGCCAACTGCTTGCGGATGCCGGAATCGAGTACCGACTCAATCCTCGTCTGGTGCGTGGCCTCGACTATTACAACTCGACCGTTTTCGAATGGGTTACGGATCGCCTGGGCTCGCAAGGTACGGTGTGCGGCGGTGGTCGCTACGATGGATTGGTTGAATTGCTGGGCGGCAAGCCCGCACCGGCCGTCGGGTTTGCTATCGGCATGGAGCGCCTGCTGGATCTGTGGGAGCAAAGCGCGCCCGCGGTCGCCACGGCAGAGTGCGACGTTTATGTTGTTCACCAAGGCGAACCCGCGCAACGCCTGGCCGCACGCGTGGGCGAGCAGCTACGCGATGCAGGGTTGGCGGTCATCGTGCATGCGGGTTCTGCCAGTTTCAAATCGCAATTCAAGCGGGCGGACGCCAGCGGTGCTCGCGTTGCGGTTATTCTTGGTAGCGATGAAGTGGCCGCGCAAACGGCCAGTGTCAAATTCCTGCGTGCGGATGCGGCTAGCGAGGCCGCGCAGCAACAGGTTCCACTGGACCGCTTGGCGGATGTTTTGAAATCCTAGGGTAAGCATGGCATACGATCTCGAAGAACAGGAACAACTCGACGCAATCAAGGCTTGGTGGGCTCGCTATGGCACGCTCGTCATGTCGCTGGTGGCTGTTGCGGCGCTTGCGTGGGGCGGTTGGTGGGGCTGGAAGGCCTATCAGGGCCATCGCGCCAATCAGGCCATGGGCTACTTTGAAGCCCTCGAAGACGCGGCCCGTCTAGAAAGCACGGATTCCGCCGCGCGTATCAAGGCAGCCATTTCGACGCTGCGTGATGATTACGCCGCGACGGGCTATGCGGCGCGCGGCGCGTTGGTCGCAGCGCAGGCCCTGGTCGAGCAAGGCGACGTCGATGGCGCTCGTCAGCAGCTCGAGTGGCTGTCGACTCAGTCCAAGCATCCGGCGCTGCAGCCTGTCGCGCGCGAGCGTCTGGCAGGCTTGTTGCTGGATCAAAAACAGTACGATGCCGCGCTGACCCAACTCGACAATCCGCCCGCGGCTTTTGCGGTGCTGTATGCGGACCGTCGCGGTGATATTTTGGCGGCTCAAGGCAAACCCGAGGATGCCCGCAAGGCGTGGCAGTCGGCCCTGGATGGACTGGGGGCAGGGGATCCTTTGCGACAAGCCGTGCAACTGAAATTGGACGCCCTCAGCGGAGCCTGACCGTATGACTATTTTGCGTTTTAACCGAGCTTTGCGTGGGGTTGCTTTTACTGCCAGCTTGCTGGCCCTGGCCGGCTGCTCGATATTTTCCAGTAACGACGATCGTTATGAACCCGCTGAGTTGACCGAGTACGCGCCGGGGTTGTCCGTGCGCCAGATATGGTCGACGTCCATCGGTAGCGGCGCGGGCCTGGGTTTCGTGCCGGCAGTCGTGGGCGATGCGGTTTATGCAGCGACCCCGGATGGCTCCGTGGCCAAGCTCGAGTTGGCCAGTGGTCGCGTGGTCTGGAAAGCCTCCACCGATACGGATCTGTCAGCGGGCGTGGGTAGCGATGGCAACACCACCGTGGTGGCGTCGCCCCTTGGTGATATCACGGCTTTTGACGACACCGGCAAAGTCAAATGGACGGCCAAAGCCTCCAGCGAGGTCGATGTCGCTCCGGTGGTCGGTTTCGGCGCCGTCGTGGTTCGTAGCGGCGACTATCGTATCCAGGCCTTTAATATCGAAACGGGCGAACGCCTCTGGAGCTTGCAACGCCCCGGGCCCGCACTGGCCTTGCGCAGCAGTGGCCAAATGCGCATTGCCGAGGGATTGGTCATTACGGGTCTGCCGGGCGGCAAACTCCTGGCGATCAACGTGGGTAGCGGTAACGTCCAGTGGGAAGGCACCGTGGCCACGCCGCGTGGCGCCAGCGACCTGGAGCGCCTGACGGATGTGGTGGGGTCGCCTCGCTTGGCGGGTAGCCTGCTGTGCGCCGTGGCCTACCAGGGTCGTATCGTCTGCTTTAACGTCAGCCAGGGCGGGCGCCCGGTATGGGCCAAGGATTTCTCCAGCGCCAGCGGTATGGCGATTGATGACCGATTTGCTTATGCGCCCGATCAGAACAGCGTGGTCAACGCCTTCGCCCTGGATAGCGGCTCCAATGTCTGGAAGCAATCTGCCCTGAAAAACCGCAAATTGACCGCGCCTGCAGCGATGGGTAACGCCATTGCAGTAGGCGATCTGGACGGCTACGTGCATTTCCTGTCGAGCAGTGATGGCAGTCTGCTGGCCAGATTGTCGGTGGGAGGCGGTGCCATCGTCTCGCCCTTGCAGGCCACGCCGTCCGGCGTGCTGGTACAAAATGGCAATGGCAATCTTGTGCTGATTGGCACTAACTAACTTTTATTTCTTAACTCAACCGTGTCTCTCAAGCCCGTCGTCGCCCTGGTCGGACGCCCCAATGTGGGCAAGTCGACCCTTTTTAACCGCTTGACGCGCTCTCGCGCGGCGCTGGTTGCCGATTTTTCGGGCCTGACGCGTGATCGCCATTATGGCGAGGGCAGGGTGGGGGATATTCCCTTTATCGCGGTGGATACCGGGGGTTTCGAGCCCGTCGCCAAGACCGGCATCTTGCGCGAAATGGCGCGCCAGACCCGGCAGGCGATTGCCGAGGCCGACGTGGTGGTATTCCTGGTCGATGCCCGGGCCGGCGTCAACGCGCACGACCACGAGATCGCCAAATTGTTGCGCAAGTCCGGGCAACAACGCGTCGTGCTGGCCGTCAACAAAGCGGAAGGCATGGGCGTCGGCAACGCCACCAGCGAGTTTCACGAGTTGGGTCTAGGCACGCCTTATCCGATTTCGGCGGCTCATGGCGATGGTATCGTCGACCTCATCGGCCTGGCGCTAGAGGATCTCGTCGAGCCTGAACCCGAACCCGACGAGGGCAGCGCTGTCGCCGATTTGCCGCCCGACCATCGCATCAAGCTGGCCATTGTCGGTCGGCCCAATGTCGGCAAATCCACGCTGATCAATACGCTGATGGGTGAAGAGCGTGTTATCGCGTTCGACTTGCCAGGCACGACGCGCGATGCGATCGAAATCGACTTCGAGCGTGACGGGCGCAAGTTCACCTTGATTGACACCGCCGGGCTGCGCCGGCGCGGCAAGGTTTTCGAAGCCGTCGAAAAATTTTCAGTCATCAAGACCTTGCAGGCGATCGAGGCCAGCAACGTTGTGCTCTTGATGATCGATGCGCAGACCGAGGTCTCGGACCAGGACGCGCATATTGCCGGCTTTGTGCTCGAGACCGGCCGTGCGGTGGTAGTGGCAATCAATAAATGGGATGGCCTGGACATCGATCAGCGCGAGCGCATCGAGCGCGAGTTCAATCGCAAGCTGCGGTTCTTGTCGTTCGCGCCCATGCATATGACGTCTGCCCTGAAGGGGCAGGGGATCAAGCCACTGCTGAAGTCCGTTGTGTCCGCGCATGCTGCGGCATTCGCCAAGCTGTCTACGCCTAAACTCACCCGTGAGTTGCAAGCTGCTGTCGAGCAGCAACCGCCTCCTCGCAAGGGGATTTTCCGTCCCAAGATGCGTTATGCCCACCAAGGCGGGCAGAATCCGCCTCTGGTCGTGATCCATGGCAATGCGCTAGACGCGATCCCGGACTCTTATCGTCGCTATCTGGAGACGCGTTTCCGAGAGGCTTTCAAACTTTCCGGCACGCCGCTGCGTATCGAGTTCAAGTCGTCAAATAATCCGTACGCGCAGGACAAATAAGCATGAGTCGTTTTTGGAGCCCCGTCGTGGGCAAGCTCAGCCCGTATGTGCCGGGCGAGCAGCCCAAGCTGCAAGACTTGGTCAAGCTCAATACCAACGAGCATCCGCTTGGGCCGTCTCCCAAGGCACTGCAGGCGATGCAGGCGGCTTGTAACGACAGTTTGAAACTCTATCCGGATCCGGGCTCCGAGCGTCTACGTGTGGCCGTCGCCGCCAATCTCGGTGTCCAACCCGATCAAGTGTTCGTGGGTAACGGGTCTGACGAGATCCTGGCGCACGCATTCCAGGGCTTGCTCAAGCACGATGCGCCGTTGCTGTTTCCCGATATCACGTACAGTTTTTACCCCGTGTATTGCGGGCTGTATCAAATCACGTATCAGGCAGTGCCGCTGACGGATGATTTCAGTATCGACGTGCAGGACTATCTGCCGTCGGTCGAGCGTAAAGCGGGGGGAATCATTTTCCCGAATCCCAACGCGCCGACCGGTCGCGCACTGCCACTGGCAGATATCGAACGTGTCGTCGCAGGCAACCCTGACATTGTTGTGGTCATTGACGAAGCCTACGTCGATTTCGGGGCGGAATCCGCCGCGAGCCTGGTTTCCCGTTATGACAATCTGTTGGTCATCCAGACTCTGTCCAAATCGCGTGCGCTGGCCGGTCTGCGAGTAGGGTATGCGGTCGGCAGCCGAGTGTTGATCGAAGCCCTGGAGCGCGTCAAAAACAGCTTCAATTCTTATCCTGTCGATCGCCTGGCCGAAGCCGGGGCAGTTGCCGCGCTAGAGGATAAAGCCTACTTCGAGAATGCCTGCCAGTTCGTGATAGCGACGCGCACCGCGTTGGTCAATGAGCTGCACGCGCTGGGTTTCCACGTGTTGCCGTCGGCAGCCAATTTCGTCTTTGCCCGTCATCCCGGACATGATGGTGCCGCGTTGGCCGCAGCCTTGCGTGAACGCAGTATCATCGTGCGCCATTTCAAGCAGGCCCGCATTGACCAGTTCCTACGCATTACCGTGGGAACTGAGTCGCAATGTGCGCGTCTGATAGAAGCTCTTAAAACCATCTTGGTCTAAGGGATAAACGACAGGGCAAACCATTTGCCCTGCCATTAACAAAAACCAGACACCATATGAAAGAATTTGCCCTGCAAGGCAAGTGGCACGCCTCGGGAAAACCTTGTAGAGTACATGTTTCGGCGTCTGCCACCACTCAAAACAAACAATGGAGCCTGGCCAATGAGCAATAAAGGGCAAACTCTGCAAGATCCGTTTTTAAACACGCTGCGCAAAGAACATGTGCCCGTGTCCATCTACTTGGTAAACGGTATCAAGCTTCAAGGGCAAATCGAATCTTTCGATCAGTACGTCGTGCTGTTGCGTAATACCGTCACGCAAATGGTGTACAAGCACGCCATTTCCACCGTGGTTCCCGCACGTGCTGTCAATTTTCAGGTGGATGCTCCCGCTGAATAATCGTCAAGCTCCGGCTGTACCTTTTTCTGCCCGCCGCACGGCTAGTGTCGGCGGGCATTTTCGCTGTAATGGGGCATTTTATTTGCCGTCGAGCCGCCCCAAGATAGAAACGCCCCATTTTGGGGCAGCAAGCCGTAGGCTCGGATTGAAGGAAAATGTATGCGTGCGTTGATTATCAGCGTTGATTTGGGTAATCCTGACTTCGCCGCGCATGCCGAAGAGTTCGCCATGCTGGCGCGTGGGGCGGGCGCCGAAATCGTCGGCACCGTGACGGCGCGGCGCGATCGTCCCGATGCCAAGTTTTTCATTGGCTCGGGCAAGGTCCAAGAGGCCGTCGTGATGGCCAACACATTGCTGGCTGATATCGTCTTGTTCGATCAGCCACTATCACCCGCGCAGCAGCGTAACCTTGAGCGCGAGTTCAGTTTGCGTGTGGTGGACCGGGTTGCACTCATCCTGGATATTTTTGCGCTGCGCGCCAAAAGCCACGAAGGCAAACTACAGGTCGAGTTGGCGCAGTTGCAGCATCTGGTCACCCGGTTGACGCGTCTCTGGACTCACTTGGAGCGCCAGCGTGGCGGGATCGGTATGCGAGGGCCTGGTGAGGCGCAGCTCGAAATGGATCGCCGCATTATCGGCGCCAAGGTCAAGATGCTGCGCGAACGACTGGATCGCGTAGAGCGCCAGCGGGTGACACAGCGTCGCGCGCGTGCGCGAGGCGGTGCGCTTTCCGTTTCATTGGTGGGGTACACCAACGCAGGAAAGTCCACCTTGTTCAATGCGTTGACCCGGGCGGGGGCCTATGCGGCAGATCAGTTGTTTGCCACACTGGACACCACGACGCGTCGCATCTGGATCGAGGGCACGGGATCTGTCGTGCTGTCTGATACGGTGGGCTTTATCCGTGATCTGCCCCCCAATTTGATCGCCGCATTTCGAGCCACCCTCGAAGAAACGATCCACGCGGACGTACTGTTGCACGTGGTGGATGCGGCCAGTCCGCAACGCGACGAGCAGATCGCCGAGGTCAACAAAGTCCTGGCCGAAATCGGCGCGGGATCGATTCCCACCATTCTGGTGCACAACAAGATTGATCGGGCTGGCCTGGAACCTCGGATCGAGCGTGATGCACATGGTACGATTGCGCGAGTATTTGTAAGCGCTACTGAGCGCGCCGGTCTGGATGCATTGCGCGGGGCAATTGCAGAGATCGGTCATATTGTGGGAAACAATGCCTCGAATTTCCAAACTCTTCAATCTGAATGATCCCGGCTGGGGTCGCGGTAATAATAATGGCTCCGAGCCGCCCAAAAGGCCAAAAGGCAACGGAGACAATCCGCCCGACCTCGACGAGGTCTGGCGCGATTTCAATAACCGCATTGGCTCGTTGTTCGGCCGTAAGGGCGGGGGTGGCAATAATCGCCCTGGCGGTGGTCGCGGGATGACGCCGCCGTCGCCGCGCGGCGCCCGTATCGGCCTGGGCGTTATCGCCGGGGTGCTGGTACTGCTGTGGTTGGCGAGCGGTTTTTATATCGTCCAGGAAGGCCAGGTCGCGGTGGTGACCCAGTTCGGCAAATACAAGAGCACGGCACCCCCTGGGTTCCAATGGCGTTTGCCGTATCCGATCCAGAGTACCGAGTCTGTCAATATTTCCCAGCTTCGTACGTTCGAAGTCGGGTTCCGGGGCGGCTCACGCAACAAGGTGTTGGCCGAATCGCTGATGCTCACCACTGACGAAAATATCGTCGATATGCAGTTCGTGGTGCAGTACCGCCTGCGTGCCGATGGGGCGCCGAATTACCTGTTCAATATGCGCGACCCGGACGATTCGGTTCGTCAAGCCTCCGAAACCGCCATGCGTGAAATCGTGGGCAAGAAGCCCATGGATTTCGTGCTATACGAAGGCCGTACCGAAGTCGCTGTCGAGGTTCAAAACCTGATGCAGCAGATTCTCGATCGTTACAAGTCGGGCATCCAGATCAGCACTGTGGCTATCCAGAACGTGCAGCCGCCCGAACAAGTGCAGGCCGCATTTGATGACGCAGTCAAGGCAGGCCAGGACCGCGAGCGCCAGATCAACGAAGGGCAGGCCTATGCCAACCAGGTCATCCCATTGGCGGGTGGTCAGGCGGCACGTATGGCTGAGCAGGCCGAAGGCTATCGCGCCAAGGTCATTGGCGATGCGCAGGGCGATGCGTCACGTTTCAACAGCATTTTGGCTGAATACCAAAAAGCGCCAAATATCATGCGTGAACGCATGTACCTGGAAACGATGCAGCAAATTTTCGCGAACGCCAGCAAGGTCATGGTCGACACCAAAAACGGCAACAACATGCTGTATTTGCCGCTCGACAAGATCATGCAGCAAACAGCGCGTGACGCTTCCGGGGTGAAACCCACTGCGTTGCCTGGCGCCAGCGTGCCCGCCGTGCCGGAACCTCCCCCGCGTAGTACTGGCACCGCAAATTCGTCCGGCAATACCGGTAATAGTGGCAGCAGTGGCAATACGCTGTCTCGCGATCGTTTGACGCGCTAATCCGGGGAGCCCAAGATCATGCAACGTTTCATGCCTATCCTGGTCGGCCTTCTGTTGGTGCTGGCCGCCCTGTCTTCCTGCGTCTTTACCGTACGCGAACGCGATTACGCCCTCGTGTTTTCACTCGGGGAGGTGCGCAAGGTCATTAGCGAGCCCGGCCTGTATTTCAAGGCGCCGCCGCCGTTCCAAAACGTCGTTACGCTGGACAAGCGCATCCTGACGATCGAGACCACCGAGGCCGAGCGCATCCAGACGTCCGAAAAGAAAAACCTGCTCATCGATTCGTACGTCAAATGGCGTATCGCCGATCCTCGCTTGTACTACGTGACCTTTGGCGGTAACGAGCGTGCCGCACAAGAGCGTCTGCAAGCGCAGATTCGCGATGCGCTGAACGCGTCGGTTAACGTGCGTACCGTCAAAGAAGTCGTGTCGTCAGAGCGCGACAAGATCATGACCGAAATTCTCACCACCGTGGCCAAGCGTGCTGAGCCATTGGGCGTGCAGATCGTCGATGTCCGGTTGCGTCGGATTGAGTTCGCGCCGGAAATCTCCGAATCCGTCTATCGTCGTATGGAGGCGGAGCGCAAACGCGTCGCCAACGAGTTGCGCTCCCTCGGTGCGGCAGAAGGCGAGAAAATTCGTGCCGAAGCCGATCGTGAACGCGAGGTGATCCTGGCCAAGGCGTATGCCAAGGCGCAGACGGTGATGGGTGAGGGCGATGCCGAGGCCAGCGGTTTGTATGCGGCCGCGTTTGGCAAAGACCCCGACTTCTATTCGTTCTACAAGAGCCTGGAGGCCTACCGTTCGTCGTTCTCGAAGCCGGGTGACGTCCTGGTGGTGGATCCGAGCTCGGAATACTTCCAGTTCATGAAGAGTTCCACCGGGCAGGCCAAGCCGGCCCAACCGTAAACGCCGGTTTTCAGGTCCTACGCGAAACCTCAGGAAAAAGGGCTTGTGCAGTACGCCACCGCGCGTACTGCACAAGCCCTCAAACCATGTACAATACCGCGTAAGCTAGAAAACATTCCGCAGGCGGCTGAGCGGGCTTACGCCCTTTCAGCCGCTTTTGTTTTGGGCGTCGCCCACGCAATTCTTCAAGTGTCATTCAGGTAAAAACACTCATGGGTAACTGGTTGCTGCCCGAAAACCTTGCCGACGTACTTCCGGCCGAGGCTCGGCGCATCGAGGAACTACGCCGCGGACTGCTCGATCTTTACCGTACCTACGGTTTTGAGCTAGTCGCGCCGCCCTTGGTCGAATACATCGATTCATTGCTGTCCGGTACCGGCAGCGATCTGGATCTGCGCACCTGCAAGTTGGTCGATCAGCTTTCTGGTCGCACCTTGGGGGTGAGGGCAGACATGACGCCGCAAGTGACGCGCATCGACGCGCACTTGCTCAATCGTGCCGGCGTCACCAGGCTCTGCTATTGCGGCACGGTGTTGCATGCCCGGCCGGCCGATTTATTGTCCAGCCGCGAGTTGCTGCAAATCGGCGCCGAGATCTACGGCCATGCAGGGTTCGAGGCGGACCTCGAGATTATTTCGCTCGTTCTGGATACCGTCGCGACGGCAGGAGTGCGTCAGCCCCGCCTGGATCTCTGCCATCCCGGCGTGGTACGCGCATTGGTCGACGCCGATCCCGCAGCCGCGGCGCGCGTACGAGACATCATTTTGCTGCTGCGCGAAAAAGACATCCCCGGCCTGGCGAGCTTGGCACAACAGGCGGACGGCATGCGTGCCGACACGCTGGCGGCCTTGCAATGTCTGGCCGGCCTCTACGGGGGGCCGGAGATCCTCGGGCAGGCCCGGCGCGACCTGCCTTTGCTGCCTGGTGTGGCGGCCGCACTCGATGCACTGCAAAACATCATTGATGCCATGCCCGACGTAGCGCTGGGTGTGGATCTGGCTGATATCGGTGGCTACGGCTACCATTCTGGCGTGACCTTTGCGCTGTATGCCGAGGGCTGGCACGATGCCTTGGTCAGTGGTGGTCGTTATGACGACGTCAGTCGTGCTTTTGGTCGGGCTCGTCCCGCCACAGGTTTTAGTCTGGATTTGCGAAAGTTGGCACGCGGCTTGCCGCCTGCCGAGCGGGCGTGTGCGGTACGCGCGCCCTGGGGCCAGGATCCCGCCTTGGTTGCAGCAGTGCGGCAATTGCGGCGCGAGGGCAAGATTGTCGTACAGGTCTTGCCTGGCCACGAGCAAAGCCAGGATGAATTCATCTGCGACCGTGAGTTGACGTTGAAAGACGGCGCATGGGTGGTTCGAACGTTGTAAAACTGATTCCCCCTTGTCTACAAGGGGGCCGCAGGGAGATTTCCGGATTTCCCGAGAAACTCGATATCGATTCGTACAATGAGCAAGAACGTAGTGGTTATCGGCACCCAATGGGGTGACGAAGGCAAAGGCAAAATCGTCGACTGGCTGGCCGAGTCCGTCCAGGGCGTGGTGCGCTTTCAGGGCGGTCACAACGCCGGCCATACGCTGTGGATCAATGGTCAGAAAACCATTCTGCGATTGATCCCGTCGGGCATCATGCATCCTGGGGTGACGTGCTTCATCGGCAACGGCGTTGTGCTGTCGCCCGAGGCGCTGCTCAAGGAAATCGAAGAGCTCGAAGCCGCCGGCCTGGATGTACGCTCGCGCCTGCAGATTTCTGAAATCTGCCCGCTGATTCTGCCGTATCACATCGCCATTGATCAGGCCCGCGAGGCCCGCAAAGGCGACAGCAAAATCGGCACTACGGGCCGCGGTATCGGCCCGGCATACGAAGACAAGATCGCGCGCCGCGCCCTTCGTGTACAAGACCTGTTTAATCCCGCGCTGTTCGACGAAAAGCTTGCCGAGGTGCTGGACTATCACAACTTCGTGCTGACCCAGTATCTGGGCGCGCAGCCGGTCTCGGCTGAGCAAGTGCGCGATCAGGCGATGGCGCTGGCTCCCGCTATCGCCCCCATGGTCAAAGACGTGTCCAGCAATCTGTATGCCATGCAACAAGCCGGTCAGCGCCTGTTGTTCGAGGGTGCGCAGGGTGCGCTGCTTGACGTCGATCACGGTACCTACCCGTTTGTCACCAGCAGCAACTGCCTGGCTGGTGCGGCGTCGGCGGGCGCGGGCGTGGGTCCGCAGTCGCTGGACTACGTGTTGGGCATTACCAAGGCCTACACCACGCGCGTGGGCTCGGGTCCGTTTCCCACGGAGCTGGTAGACGAGATCGGTGTGCGTTTGGCCACCATTGGCAAGGAATTCGGTTCCGTGACGGGGCGTGCGCGTCGTTGCGGCTGGTTCGATGGTGCCGCGCTCAAGCGTTCGGTGCGCCTCAACGGTATCAGCGGCTTGTGCATCACCAAGCTCGACGTGCTCGACGGCTTGGAAAATATCCAGTTGGGCGTGGGTTACCGCGTCAATGGCGAGTTCCGTGATGTGCTGCCTTATGGCGCACATGCCGTGGCTCAGGCCGAAGCCGTGCTCGAAGAGCTGCCCGGCTGGAGCGAGTCGACGGTGGGTATCACCGAATACGACAAGCTTCCGGTTCAGGCGCGTCGCTATCTCGAGCGTGTCGCCGAGGTTTGTGGCGTGCCGATCGACCTCGTTTCGACGGGCCCGGACCGCAACGAAACCATTGTGCTGCGTCACCCGCTCAAAGGCTGATACACACTCGACCCATGGCGGTCGCCAGCGATGGTGTGCCGCCGCGATTCGAGTTTCAGAGGAATCGCCAGTCGGGTTATGATTCCAAGCCGCCGTCGGCTATGTCGACGGCGGCCTTTTGCATTCTAGGAGAACTTGGCCATGAGCACGCCCGTCAATGATGATAGTCATGTGTGGGTGAGTTGGGAAAACTACAACCGTTTGATCGAACGCCTGACGCTGCAGGTGTATCAGTCCGGCTGGAAGTTCGACCTGATTCTATGTTTGGCGCGCGGCGGCGTGCGCGTGGGTGACGTCATGTCGCGTATTTTCGATGCGCCGCTGGGTATTTTGGCCACCAGCAGCTATCGCGAGGCGGCTGGTACCAAACAAGGCGACCTGGATATCGCCAAATTCATTACGATCACGCGCGGCGCGCCGGCCGGTCGGGTATTGCTGGTCGACGATATGGTTGACACGGGTCTGACATTCAACCGGGTGCGCGAGCACTTGCAGCAACAGTTCCCAGAGATCAGCGAATTACGCAGCGCGGTATTGTGGTGGAAGGGCCACTCCAAGGCCACGCCAGACTATTTTGTGGAAAAACTGCCCACGAATCCCTGGATTCACCAGCCGTTCGAGGATTACGATAGTCTTCGTCCGCATCAGCTCGAAGCGTGGATTCGCAAAGGCTCGTCGACCGTCGCCTAGCGCAGGCGGGCAGCGCGATGCTGCCGGTTTCATACGTCTTGTCGTTTTACAGATGTGAAATTTTTCGATTACCGTGTTAGAATCTCCGGTTATCGCTGAACCCTATAAGGGGCGCCAGGGTGCATAGGCGTGGATGGGCGTGATTTACTGACGTTTTTTTGCTTGGCCGCTTGCTGTATTTGGGGCGCCAGGCTCAAAAATCGAGCCTGAAATAGGGCAAAGATCTGTCAATAAACTATGCCGGGCTTGCAGTTAGCGCACCCTGTATTTTCAACTTTTTGTTATCCCAAGCAGGTTTGCCACTTTATGCCTATTGTTCGACTGAAGGAAAACGAGCCGTTCGAAGCCGCCCTGCGCCGCTTCAAGCGCACGATTGAGAAGACCGGTTTGCTCACCGAGCTGCGTTCGCGCGAGTTCTACGAGAAGCCCACCGCTGAGCGCAAGCGCAAGCACGCCGCCGCGGTCAAGCGCCACTACAAGCGGATTCGTAGCCAGCAACTGCCTCCTCGCATGTATTGATTTTTGATTCCCGAATTTATTGATTCCAGAATCATTCATTCAAGATTTACTCGCCCGGGTCGACGTTGCAGATGTCGTCGGGCGATATGTGCAGTTGCGAAAGGGTGGGGCCAATTTACTTGGCCTGTGCCCGTTTCATAACGAAAAAAGCCCGTCGTTTACCGTCAGCCCGACCAAGCAGTTCTATCACTGTTTCGGTTGCGGCGCGCATGGTACCGCCATCACTTTCCTGATGGAGCATACGGGCAGCAGTTTCCCCGAGGCCGTGCGCACGCTCGCCGGCTCAGTCGGAATGACCGTCCCCGAAGAAGACCGCAGCCCGCGCCAGCAGGCTGAATCCGCGCGTCGAAAGGCCGAGACGTCTCGCCATACGCAGGTGCTGGACGCCGCGCAAGCGCATTATTTGCGCCAGTTGCGCGCGTCTTCCGCCGCTATTCAGTATCTGAAGCAGCGTGGCTTGACGGGAGAGGTCGCGGCGCATTTTGGTCTGGGGTGGTCAGGTACCGACCGCCACGGTTTGTCCAAGGTTTTCAGTCATTACGACGATCCCACGCTAGTCGAAGCTGGCTTGGTGATCGAGTCCGAAGACGGCCGTCGTTACGATCGTTTTCGCGAGCGCGTGATGTTCCCTATCCGAAACGCACGCGGCAGTCTGGTGGGTTTTGGCGGCCGCATCATCGGCAAAGGTGAGCCCAAATACCTGAACTCACCGGAAACGCCGGTGTTTTCAAAGGGCCAGGAGCTTTACGGCCTCTGGGAGGCCCGGCAGGCCATTCGCAAGGAAGGGCAGGTGATCGTCGTCGAGGGCTACATGGACGTGGTGGGCCTGGCACAGCAGGGCATTGCCCACGCTGTCGCCACGCTGGGTACTGCCACCACGCCCGACCACGTCAAAAAATTGCTGCGCGCCAGCGACAAGGTCGTGTTCAGCTTCGATGGTGACGCTGCCGGCCGCCGCGCGGCTTGGCGCGCCTTGCAGGCATGCTTGCCCGTGCTGCGCGATGATATTGCGATTCGTTTTTTGTTTCTGCCCGCCGAGCACGATCCGGACTCCTACGTACGCGAATTGGGGCCCGAGGCGTTCAGGGACTCTTTGGCTGACGCCATGGCGTTGTCGCGGTTCTTGCTCGAGGAGCTCGCCTCACGGCACAATCTGGCCGAGGCCGAGGGTCGCGCCAGTTGTTTGCACGAGGCCAAGCCCTTGTTGGCGGCTATCCCCGAGTGCGCGCTGCGGTTGCAGATCGAGCGCGAAATGGCGCGTCAGGTGCAATTGACGCCCGAGGAAATGGCTCAGGTGTTGGCGCAGGCGCCGGCCCGTCCATTTGCCCAGCCTGCCCCCGGAAAGCCCGCGACGGGGGGCACTGTGCCGCCGCATGCCGCGGCATCCTCCGGCACGGCGGCGTCCGGGGTGGATCGGGTCGATGATTACGGCCATTCCGATGGTCCCCCTCCGGATTTTGACTATCAACCGGCGGATTTCAGCTACGAAAGCGAGCCTGTATCCGGGATGGGTTTTGACGATTCCGCACAGGGTCGGGGTTGGAGCGGCCAGCCTGGCGCCCAAGAAAACTGGCAAAGTGGCCGAAAAAGCAATTGGAAAGACGGCCAGAAGGGTAATTGGCAGGGCGGCAAAGGCGGCAGCGGCCAGTGGCGTGGTAAACGCAACGACGGTATCGGTGGCTACGAAGGGCGGCGCACGATGCCCTCGCTGGCCAAGCGCTTGCTGACGCTATTGCTCGCGCATCCCGAATTAGTCGACACTATGGGCGATCAGCAGCTTGAAGTTCTGGACAAGGGCCCCCATCTAGGGTTAGTCAGGGATTTGATCATGTTGGCCCAAGCTAGCGGCGCACGCCATGTTGGCGCGTTGTTGCAGGCTGCCGATCCGGATTCCGATCTGGCGACTGTTCTAAAAAGTCTGCGGGCAGATCTGCTGGCACAGGAGGATCTGCCCGAGCCTCAGACCGAATGGGACGACGCGCTACGCAGGATCGAGTTCGAGGCCGTCCGAGCGGAAATGTCCGGGCTGGCGGCGGCCGGGCTGAGTACGGACGAAGCCCGTCAGCGTTACCAGGAACTGTCCGCGCATTTGCTGGTTCTCAAGAATAGCGGGAAACACTAAGTACGGTACAATTAAAGGTTTTCCAGCGGTATAGCACTACGGATCGCAATTTTCACTATGTGGGTCAAAGATCAACATGTGTCAATGAGATGACCTATGTGGCCGCTGAAGTTGTTACAATTAGGTGGTAAGTACGCAGGTCCGGCCAGGGTTTTGGCCAGCGGCGTCGTAGGGTGGGGCTGTATCTATCGCAAGCAGCTTGGGGGCAAGACCCCTTCAGACTGGCAGAGCCTGTCGCAGGCAAGACAGCCCATCCCGACGCCCGGAAACCCGGCCGGAACGAATTCGCGATACGCGGCGCCCCTGGGCCGTCAGGCTAGAGGGGGCAACAGTGGGATCCATGCGGATCCGCGCTACAGACAATGTAGCGCACGTGATTTCAGCGTGCTTGCCTGTTTTACCCGCATCGACCGGATCGCGGCGCGTTTGCGCGTGCGGCCGGTTTATGCGGTGCAATGACCCCAATCACGGGTTGCGACGACCACGGAAGCGACTATGACCAGAACATCAGGCAAAACCTCCCCTGCAAATGACGAGGCCGGTACGCTCGTCAAGACGGCCACGCGTGCTGTCAGCAAGGCGGCGGAAAAAGCGCCTGCCAAAGCGGCAGTGAAGGTCTCTAAAACAGCAACAAAAACCGCTACGGCAACAAAAACTGCTGCGGCGACAAAGACCGCTGCCAAAAAAGCAGCGAAACCGGCAGCCTCTGCGGCAAAGGCTGTCAAGACAACGCGTGCCAAAAAAGCCGAAGACAAACTCGCTGACCTGGTCGGCGGGGGGGCTCGGCCATCCAGCGGTCGCCGTCCTGGGCGTCCCGCCAAAAACGCGAATAACGATTCCGATGGTTTCGACGATTCGATGGACGGCGACGCCGAGGTCCTGCCTGATCTGAAGCCGCCCAAGCGCGGTGGCAAGCGCGGCAAGGGCGATGCCAAGGATCTGATCGCTCGCGGCCCCGTTTCGCCCGAGGAATACGAAGCCCGCCGCAATCGACTCAAACAGTTGATCAAGCTGGGTAAGGATCGCGGCTACCTGACCTACGGCGAAATCAACGATCATCTGCCCGATGATTTGGTTGATGCCGAAGCCATCGACGGCATCATCAGCACGTTTAGCGACATGGGTATCGCGGTCTATGACCAGGCGCCCGATGCCGAAACGCTGCTCATGAGCGAAAACGCGCCGGTGGCGTCCAACGACGATGACGTCGAAGACGAAGCCGAAGCCGCGTTGACCACGGTGGATTCCGACTTTGGTCGTACGACTGACCCGGTGCGTATGTACATGCGCGAAATGGGTACGGTCGAGTTGTTGACGCGCGAAGGCGAAATCGAAATCGCCAAGCGCATCGAAGACGGCCTGAAGCACATGGTGATGGCGATCTCGGCGTGCCCGACTACCATCACGGAAATTCTCAGCCATATCACGCGAGTGCGCGAAGGCCAGGCCCAGATCGACGAAGTTGTCGACGGTCTGGTTGATCCCGAAGACGGTGCCGAGTACGCGGGCGCCGGCGTGACGGCTGACGAAGACGAAAGCGACGACGGCCCCGCCGGCGGCATGTCGAGCAAGCAGCTCGAAGATCTGCGCGTCAAGGCGTTGGCCAAGTTCGACGAGGTCAGCAAGCAGTTCGACAAGATGCGTGTGTCGTACGAACAGAATGGCTACAAGTCCGACGTGTACGTTGCGGCCCAAGAGGCCATCCTGGTCGAAATGATGGGTATCCGTTTTACCGCCAAAATGGTGGAAAAACTGGCCGATACGCTGCGTGCGCAAGTCGAAGAGGTTCGCCAAGTCGAGCGCGCCGTACTGCACACCTGCGTGGATCGGGCAGGTATGCCGCGCAGTCACTTCATCAAGACCTTCCCAGGTCACGAAACCGACCTCGATTGGGTGTTGGCCGAAGTCGCGGCAGGTCATCCGTATTCCCTGACGCTCGAACGTCAGGTGCCGGCAGTCCAAGAACTGCAGCAAAAGCTCATCGACCTGCAAACGCGCGTCGTCCTGCCGCTCAAGGACCTGAAAGACGTCAACAAGCGCATGGCCACCGGCGAAGCCAAGGCTCGCAAGGCCAAGCGCGAAATGACTGAGGCCAACCTGCGCCTGGTGATCTCGATCGCCAAGAAATACACCAACCGTGGCTTGCAATTCCTGGATCTGATCCAGGAAGGCAACATCGGCTTGATGAAGGCCGTGGACAAGTTCGAATACCGTCGTGGCTACAAGTTCTCGACGTATGCCACGTGGTGGATTCGTCAGGCCATCACGCGCTCTATCGCCGACCAGGCACGTACCATCCGTATCCCGGTTCACATGATCGAAACGATCAACAAGATGAACCGGATCAGCCGTCAGATCTTGCAGGAAACCGGTGGCGAGCCGGATCCCGCGACGCTGGCGCAAAAGATGGACATGCCGGAAGACAAGATCCGCAAGATCCTCAAGATCGCCAAAGAACCGATCTCGATGGAAACGCCGATCGGTGACGATGATGACTCCCATTTGGGTGACTTCATCGAAGACACGGCGACGTTGGCACCGTCGGACGCCGCATTGCATGGATCCATGCGCGATGTGGTCAAAGAAGTGTTAGACTCCTTGACCCCACGCGAAGCCAAGGTTTTGCGGATGCGTTTCGGTATCGAAATGAGCACCGACCAAACCCTGGAAGAAGTGGGCAAGCAATTCGACGTCACGCGTGAGCGCATACGCCAAATAGAGGCTAAAGCGCTGCGCAAGCTGCGCCACCCTAGCCGGGCAGACAAGCTCAAGAGCTTCCTGGAAGGGCAATAAGCAGTCAGTTTTAAACGGCCCTCTAGCTCATGCCTGGTTAGAGCAGCGGACTCATAATCCGTTGGTGCTGTGTTCGACTCACAGGGGGGCCACCAAAAATCCCTGAGAAATCAGGAATTTAGCGCCGCCAGCAATGGCGGCGTTTTCTTTTCCGCCGCATGGTTGCCAGTCTGTTGCCAGAATTCTGATCGTTGCCAGTTCGCAACGCTCCAGCGAGTGCAGAGGAGGTTAGACCGCATGGCCACGTACCCGATCCCCGAGTATTTCTCCGAAATCCGCCTCGATGATGAGTGGGCGATCGCAGCGGTCCTGCATGATCAAGCAGTCGCGCTGCTTTACCTGTCGGACGTGGCCCCGGAGATCTCCGAGTATCTGGATACCCCATCGTGGGAATTCGCGGTCAGGCGGTGGGCACAGAAAGCAACGCCCGACTTCCAGCAGATCCAAGCACTCGGAGACGTGGTCGCCGGGATCGTTACGGGCGAGGGATTCGAGGAGCGCTGGCGGCTGGGGGATTGGCAACCTGGCGACCAGTTGCCAGAGGGCGCTTGACCGCAATCTGTCGGCCACGCTTTCGTTAGTCGCGCTCGCCGTCGTTTGGCCCACAGTTCTTAACGATCGCATCCATTTTCGCGTGGAAATTCGCTAGCTGCTGACCATTTCGCCGGATCAGGCCCGCATAGTTGTTTACGGATTTCCGTAATTCATTCAGGAATTCGTGCGCGTTAATGGTTCGATTGTCGTGATCAAGCAGCGGGCCGAGCCGTCGAATCCGCCAACCGTTTCGCGCTTCGCCTTGATGCAGGATGGCGCAGCGGATATCAGCGTAGAACCAGTCGTTCCCGTTAAACGCCGAGAGATCTTCGGCGAGGTCCTTGTTTGCAAAGAACCGGAGAAACATGTCACGGGATGAACCCTTAGTGTCCGCCATACCCTCGTAGAAAGCCTGTAGCGTCTCGATGAGAAGGCAGGAAATCGCCATCATGGTGAACCCGTGAACGGCTCCGTCTGATAGTGCATTGACGCCAGCGGGGATTAAATAGCGCTCGTTGAATCGGCATTTTACGAACTCGGCCAGGGCGTCCTTATCGTCAGCGTCGCGCGCATTCTGATAGTTGGCCACGGTAAAGCCGCTTGCTAGTTCTATTCTCTCTGGCATTCTGAGCCCCGTTTCTGAGTCAAGCGCAGTCTAGCGTAGACGGCCAGGCCAGATGCAGAAATTCCCGGTAATTCAGAATTTCACATTATGAAATGTGGAGAAAAGTTCGCGCGTGAGGAGTGGTGCGGATTCCGCTTTTTGATGGATTCGACATTCTAGGCCCCCCCCGGCGCTACCCGACGCCCATACCGTCATGGGTCGCGAGCGGCCCGTATCGCAGCGTTGCGACACGCCAGCGAGCACCAACGATTCACATAGCCGCGCTTACGTGCGGTGCCAGACAGCCGGCGATGTGCAGCCGTACCGCACTGTTCGCAAATGAAATCATTGCTCGTACGCGTGACTTGGGCGAGGTATGTCTCATGATCCAACGGATGCTTGCGGCGATGGTGCGCAAGGCGCAGGCAAGGGGCGGAGCAGAACAGACGCCGGGGATGTTTGACCACGCCGCCACACTGAACGCATGGGTCACGGTGCGCAAGGCGCGGCCGACACGTTGAACAGTACAACCGTGGTCGGCCTCCTCGTGGTGTCGGGGCTGCGAGCGTTCGTCCACAGTCCCGACACGAGCGTTGATCAGTAGATCCCGTAGACATCGATAGCGCGGTCCATAGCCGCTCTCAGATCATCCGCCGTCAGAGAAGCGTGTTTGACGATGAGTATCCCTAAATCATTCAGGAGATCATCGCTCACAGCAACGGGCTCCGACGGTTCGTGGGACCCGGTTAACCCGCTTCGAAACGCGTTAACGATGCGTTGGAAATTTGGACTCATGATTATTTCTCCGGTCTTGTGATGTGATCCTCAAGCAGAGCGATTCGCTCGCTCTGAGCTTTCAGAACGGGCAGTAGCTCTTTCAGGACGGCTATCGAAAACGCCGAAGCGGCGGCCACATGAAGGCGGGCGTCCGTAGACTCGCCCATGATTCGCGATGCGTTGTCGTGGAGTCGCTCAGCCGCGCCCGGTGGTAGGACGTCGATTGGCTTAGCCATAACTCGCCCCTTGAATGACGACCACGGCACCAGGACGTGCGCGCCAGTTCGCGTACATCTCCGCGATCAGACCGACGCTATTCGTTTGGTACAACGATACAAGCGTGCTGGCGCCCGTAGTTGGGTCCGATTCCATTTCGATAGCGGCCTCAGTGGATACGCGGAGTTGGGCGCCATCGAGACCGGCGTACTCTATGGAATCCTGGTCAAGAAGCGTGATCGACGAACCGTTGCTATCAAGCGGTACGGCCGACGATGTGACCACAGGGATGCCAACGAGCGTACCGCCAAGAGCGTTCACGGTTTCAAATGCACCGCCACGCAGGTTAAGCGATGCCGCAACCGTGGGGTGCATGATCCATGCTGCCGATTCGAGGCGTCCATTGAACGCGGCGAGCGCGGCGCGAATGTCGACGGCAGGGTCGGTAGTGCCGGGAATGGCGGTCGCACCATAGGTAATCGAGGCGGGTTCTTCGTCGACCACGCCTGCGTTGGCCTGATCGATAAACGAGGAGTCCAGCCGTTCGACGGCAGCGGCTTGCAAGTCGCGCGTGATGAGATCGTCGCCATTCCCGGCGCGGGCTAGCTCTTCCGTAATCACGGTGAGCGCGATAACTTTGCGAGCCGCTATGCTGCCGGCGTCCGTGAAGCGCCCGGCGCTCATGGGCTTGTTGCGGCGCTCCGGAACCCAGTAGGCCCGGACGCCATCGGTCTGGTAAACCAGTCGAATATTGACGGGCACGCGGCGCAGAAGGGGCAGGCGGCCGATGATCGTAGCTGGCCTCACTGCGAGCATAAAGTCGCCGCCGACACTGCCTTGCAGGCTGGGTGTGTTGCCCTGCGTAAGCATGTCGACGGCGGCCTTGATTTGGGGGCCGTCCAGCCAGCGCTTCTCATCTATGAATGCGCTGGCCCCGATGGGATTGCCACTCGTAGCCGCTAGGGCTTTCAAGAATCGTGCGGCGGTCCGGCCTGCGGCGCGTGTGGTGGTGGTGGTAGTCATGGTGTCAGTTCCGAATAAAGGTAAGAGAGCCTCCATGGTGACTTTCACCGCGAGCTAAGCGCGATATGGTGACGAGATCGAGTGATTGCGTTAGGTCCCGTTGGGAGCGGATGACCACACGCCAACAGCGCGTCGTATGCTTGACGGGCCGCGTCGGGACATACGGCGTTACCTCGGAGAATGCGCAACGCTCTACGGTCGTTCCCAACGGCAGTAGCAAACGCTACGAGGAGTCGGTCCGAGCGCGCGCGTCGTACGTGGTCATGCATCGATCTGCATCCAGGCGGAGGGACGAGCCCTAATGCCGCATCGAGCGGTACGCCACGTTCGAAGTGAGCAAACAGAGCAGAGCCCGCCCATTGCTGAATTGCCGGCGAGGCACGACCGGCCATAAGACTGCCCGCGTTGCGTTGAATCTCGGTGACGCGTTCGGGCCAGGGCAGATCGTTCACTCTGCCCACGAGCGTGCCAAAAGCATTACGGATCGGTGGGCGTTTATCAGACATAGCGCCACCGTTTTGTTTCTTGAGCGCGAGTCTCGATCCAGTGTGGGCAGATGCAGCACAAGACGTGCGGCGAATCCGAAACGGCTCTTTCAATCGAAACGCCGGCCATCAATAGAGCAACGATCATTGCTCCGTTGCAGATGCGTGAGTTTTGATGCCGTTGTGCTATATGCGTGAGAAGCTGTATTCCGATCCGGGACGTTTCGATAATTTCGACGCCATCCAGAAATTTTAAGGCGGCCGTGATTTCACGGTTTCGTTCAACGAATAATTTAAATCGTTCACGATCGTGATCATCGTCGCTCGTTTCAGAAGTTCTAAAACCGCTCGCTGAAATTTCCGGGAAACGAACAAAAACATCGGCAAGACTCAGCATGATTTTTCCCCGAAATTTTGAATAGCCAATAGAGGCGCTCTAAGCGTCTCGTTAGCCTGAGATAAGCCAGCGCACGGACCGAGCGATTGATACGCACCGTGGGCGTGTGATGCGGTCGGAGTGGCATCGACGCTACCCGCGCTACGTACGCATCGATTCTCCGTTGCGTCCATCTCGAATAAATGACGCCCATCATGACGCCAAATTTCGGGGTTGCCCCTTGGAAACCCGCATGAATGCTTGCTCTCAGCGTTGTGTGCACCTATGACGCCACCTAAGCGAAAGACTACTAACACTCCTGGAGGCCGTGGTTGTTCACACTGCTGCTGTCTACCGTTGCTCCTCTCCTCTACCCCCCTATATCTATATATATCTCTATATAAATAGGTGTCATAGGTATACATAGGTAGTAGAGAACCAGTATCCATGCGGGTTTCCAGGCATGACGCCTGCTTGATAACGTGGATGACGGCGTCATACGGTGTCATGGTTGAATACCCGCGACGGCGAAGGGCGAGGCAACAGGCGGGGCTAAACGCAAACGCACCGTGGCTGATCGTTTCAACGGACTACCCAGCCTCTCAAGAACAATCCCCGCCTTCGTGGTGTCGCTCCTGTTCGGTCTGTCTACTCCCACATCAGCCAATATTTGGGTAACGCTGCGCCACGTCCATTGCGTTTTAGGTGCATCCCAACGTAAGCGCGTCGTTAATTGATCCTCGATCGGGTCAATAACTGAATGGTCCTCGTTCGACGTATCAAGGGCCGCTCTTTCATCTGGCAGTAAGTACGCTGGTTGACCCTCGCGCCACAGATGGAGCACTTCCGCCCATACCTGCTGCATGTCGAATCCGTGATCAGCATTTACGTTAGACGTGGCGATAACCCAAAATTTCCTATTCCCCGTATCGTCGACCAAGAATTCATGCTTGTTGCACGTTGCGACGAATGCCGTTCGGCGTGCGAATTTCGATTCGGCGCGCTCATAGGGCAAGCGCACCACGTCGGCGGGGTTAGTGATGAATGCCTTAAGCTGGGCCACGTCCGATTTTCTGAGCGTTGCATCGAGTTCGCCTAACTCCGTAACCCACGTTCTTACAGACGCAGTAATTGAGTCCCTATCGTCTGGCTTCAAAATCGCGCCGATTCGGATAACGCCGAGTTCGTTCGGTGCAAGACTATCCACCCAGCGAGATTTACCGAGCCCTTGCGCGCCGGATAAAACTAATATCCCTTGCGTTGCGAATCCATCAGGACTAGCCGCAGCGGCTACGGCGGTCAGCATCCAACGCAACATAAGCACGTCGCGAAGTCGCCGCCCATCCGGCAACGCCGAATCGTTAGCGGGAGTTATCGTTTCGAAGAACCGAGGCAGGCGAGATTCACCATCCCAAGGCTTTGACTCAATCCACGTCAGTACCGGGTTATAGGGGTTTTGATTGGCGAAGTACGTGATGTAGTCGGGCATTACGTCGCGGGGCAGGCCGAAATGCGCGCATAAAGATGAGAGCCAAGCTAGTCTTGCCACGTCGCTTTTGTCGGAGTGATAGGCATGGCCGGGAATTAGAATCTCTACACGCTTGCCGATCACGTCGTAGCGGCAAATCACACCAGCGCGCTGGAATACCTCGGCGTAGTTTTCTTTTACGGCTTTAGGCTTCCCCGATAGCGTCGTATGCGGCAACGGATCGCGCGTCGAAATCTCCCGACCGCTATCGGTATCGAGAACGACAGACGCCCCATTCGCAGTCAGTCCGGCAACCGGTTTATCGAGGCACACATCTTTATTCAGCGCGCACGCTTCGATAATCGTCGCTGGTAGGTAATCGCTTCGATTGTCCCACTTCTCACGTACAAGTTTCGACTGACGCATGAGACGTTCGATACGTTCGGCGTTACGCCCAGTCCAGAACGCCAGATGTGACGCAAGCGCGAGGTCAGCCGACGACCGATCGTACGGATCCCATGCGTTCTGCGGGGGGTACGACGTGGCTAGTACGTCGACGTTATCGGACCATAGATCATTGAACGTCGCGCGGTTGCCGAATACTGCGCCGGCCGACTTCGAATGGCAGGCACGTCGAATCAGATCGTCGTCATCCACGGGGCCGCGCCATTCGTCGCAAGGTTCGGTCGTCCAGTCGGGGGAATTATGGCGCGCGCGGGGCTTGAAATAGTAATCGACGAGCCATGACGCGAGCGCGGGGGATATCTCGGCGTTGCAGTCGCCCGAGGCATTCGTGCCCGTCAGCGCCACGAATCGACCCGTGTCGTAGAGTTCGATCCCGAGTTCCGTATTCTTGCAAGCGTGGTCGTCGGGTAACTTGCCGCGCCCGATGATGTGTAGACCCGTACCGGACGTCGATACCTCGATCGCACATCCGGCCAGCGCTTGGCATAACGTCGTGGCGAGCGGCGACCACGTGTTATCGGGTTGCAGGCATTTATCAATATCGAGAAACCAAAACGGGTCGTTTTCTCCAAAAACAAACCCGACACCACATCCGAGACGCGCCGCATGCGTCGAGGCATCCTCGAACGTCATATGTACAGCGGGGTCATGGGCGCTGTGGATCTTGCCGGTCGAATCCGTGACGGCTTTAATCGGTTTGCCACGTTTATTAGTAGCGTGGCGCCATAGAACAAACGTAGCGTACTGGGCCATCCCGGCCAGGGCGGGGGGTAGTTGCTGCATGGCTAGCCCCGCTGGTGGATACCGAATTGCGCGTCGTACGACTCACGAAGTAGGACAGACGCGAGCCGATTTTTCATATCAGCGTCGAGCGAATCCCAAAGGGTGGACAGGTCGGGGGCATGCAGAGTACCGGCACCGTAGTGGCAATCCAGGGCATATACAAATGTCTTAGCGGCCGTGGTCCCAGGTACGGGAGGGTCCGAGATAGCATCACGCATCGCGGCGATGGCGAAATTGATATTGCGCGTGGTCTGGACGCGTTTAATGAAATCAGCGAGAATCATAATAGATAGATCCAATTGCTCCCTCGCTACGCCATGTGCCCCGCGACGGGAGCTTTTTTTGTGGCCGATGGCTAGGGCAGCTAATAATCTTGCTGGGGTTGCTTGAGATTTAGAGAGCGTTAGCGAGCATCACGGGCGGCTTGCACCCGCGCATCGATCCACGCGTCTACCTCATGTTCTAGCCACGCGACGGCCCGGCTACCGATCTTTACGGGTGCGGGAAACGTGCCGGCAGCGACGCCGTCGTAGATGGACGAGCGACCCTGGCCTGTCTTGTCTTTAACGACAGGCAATCGAATAAAACGCTTTTGCTGGGGTTGAGATAACGTAGTCATGTCGGAAGTCTCCGGGTGTCAGTGAGCACCTGAGGAATGTTCCGGACGAATACGTCGTAGCCGCGATATGTTGCGTTTTTAGTTGGTGTTTTTACGCAACTTGGCTACTCGGCTTGCAAACGAGGCGTACGTTATTGATGCGCCGTCATCGGTTTTCACAGCGTCCTGTTTGTCCCGGGGTTTCAACCCGAGAGCGTCCAGCGCTGCGATAAATTCCGGCCACAGTTCGCGGGCGTAAGCGTCGCGGTGCCGGTGTAGAACCTTCTCCACTACGGCGTTCACGAGTACCCGGTTTTCGTCCGGGCCAACGAACGCGGTTCTATCTTGCTTGGCTTTCCGTGGTTGATCCGCATCCTCAAATTCCCGGAATTGTTGGAGCAGTACGTTCCGAGCGCGATCATTCGGCTTGTTGGCAGGCTCCGGATTTCGTAGGCGATATAGCATTACGCGAAATCCCGACATGGAAATCACGTCATCGTCCCCAAAGCGAATGATTGGCTCTTTTGCCTTGTTGCTGCGGATCTTGAGGTCTTTGCTTGGCTTTAATCCCTCAGCCTCGAGATACTTAAAGAGCAAATTCCACAGAGCGGCCGGTTTGGCGTCCGGGTGCAACGGTGCGATCCGCTCGAGCCATCTCAATACGAGCGCGTCGTCTTTCTTCTTTCCCGCGCGTTGAGCGGCGCGCCGCCCCGATAGTTGTCGGCCTTCGACGCCAAGTTTCTCTATTTCCTCGAGCCGCTTCTGGCCGCGCGCGCGCAATTGCGGTTCGTCGGACGCGGCCATTCTTTCGTACTCCCGAATGATTTGCTCCGTGGCGTTTGCTAGGGGCCGTTCTTCGTCGCCTCCACTCTCGAATGCATAGCGCACCTTGGCTTTGTCCGCACGGGCCATTACCCAGTCCTCCGCTTTAGGGTCGTTACGTTATCGGTGGTTTTTCGCTCCAGCAGCATAAAAAGCGTTTCTAACGCGGCTCGCTTTTCGTTGATGTAGTCGTATGCGTTGTAGTTCCGATTCTGTACGCCCGCGATGCCGTGTGATAACAAGCGGCCCCGCGTATCGGTTGATACTCCCGCACTGGCTAGAATGGTCTCTATGCCGGAGCGGACGCGCTTGAGTTGGAAGTCCGCTATCTTGTCGCCCACAATTTCAGCGGCCCAGCCACTGAGCGTCGTGGGCGCCACGTGGGTTACGCCATCATCCGTCGAAATTGCATATATCCCGTCGGAGCGGCAACCGGCGATAGCTTCGATCGCAGCGTCAGTCAGCGGCAGAATGTGGGCGCGGGGCTCTTGCCCGGGTCGTCCCTTGCCATCGTAGATAGTGATTTCACGCTTGCCCGCGTGCTCATTGCGTAGCCTAACCAACTGTGCGATACGTTGGCCGCCAGTTAATAGGTGCAAGCGAAGGGCCGCCCCTCGTAAATCGTGGATGCCTCGAATAATCCGCCAGTACCTGCGCAATTCCGATTCGGATAGCGGGCGCTTATCGGCTCGGTTCTGCGTTTCATCCGGCATCACTCCCGCTACGGGGTTCGCGGTGACTCCGAAACTTTTAAATAAAACCGGGATATCAGGCTTTGTTCTTGCGGATAGGGCGGCTTGATAGGCGGATCGCAGGTAGCTACGCAGCTTATTAGCGGTTCGGCCTTTATTTTGTTCATGTAAGCGGCGCATCATGTCGGCCACGTCGTCTATCTCGACGCTATTGGCGGGCATTGCTGCTTTCGCGGGCCACGCCTCTTTTATGTGTAATCGGAATATGCTGGCCGCGTCGCGGTGGGCGTCACGTTTCAGTGCCTTTAGGTAGTTACAGTATTCGTCACAGAGACGGGCGAGGGTGAATTGTTCGACGGCCGTTTTAGCTATCTCTGCCGCTTTGCGTTCTCTGTGTTTTTGCTCTTGCAACGCCGGCCAGCCTCCGCTATTTCGGTAGTTGTGGTGTTCGGCGGCTTTCTTTTCAGCCGCACGTTCGGCGGCGAGGATGGAGTATCCGCCCGCGTTAGTAGGCTCGGTTTTTTTGGGCGGTGCGGACGGGTCGTATAGTCCGATAACCACACGTTCGCTTTTCCCGTCCATCGTGTAGCGCCAGTAAAAAGTGATAGCGCCGTTGGCTTGCTTGCGGACTTGCAGAGCGCCCGTCGGATTGACCTTTTGCAGCGTGGTGAATACGCCGGGTTTTAGGTTGCGGAGGGTTTGTCCGGTGGTGGCCATAATTTATCCGTTGCCAGTTTGTTGCCAGAATTCGTCACGATGAAATCAGACGGCTTCGGATGAATATGGACTAGAAACCCTTATTTTTCAACGATATTCTGAGATTTCTGGATATCGCTGGATCTTGTTGGACCTCATAATATCGGACTCATAATCCGTTGGTGCTGTGTTCGACTCACAGGGGGGCCACCAAGTATCGGCGCGGGTTTGCGGACAGTTTCCGCATCCCGCGCTTTTTCATTGGTAGGGTTTTTTTGCCGCCGGGCCGCCCCAAGGCAAAAAGCGCCCCCTTGGGGGATGAGCCCGGACACAGAACAGTCCCTGCGGACTGTTCTGTGCCTGGCGAATCCGAGCGGCCTGCCAGCCGCGAGGTGGACAGCAAGCCGAAGGCGCAGCGTGGGGGCTTATTTGCCGGCGCGGTTTGCACGCGGGCTGGCAGGCGAGTACAGTGAAAAGCTCCTTCAATAAGAACAGGAGCGTCCCATGCTTAATACATTCCCGACGATGCGTCGTGTCGCGATGGCGGCAATGACGGTCGCGGTGGCTGGAGTAGTATTTTCCGGATGCACCACGACATCGGATAAGGCCTCGGCCAGTGCATCTGAGCAGAGGCAAGAGATCAATAGTGGCACGGATGCCACGTTGACCAAGCTGTACGAGACGTCTCCCGATTCCAAGGCCTTGGTCGAACGGGCCAAGGGAGTGCTGGTCTTTCCGTCCGTGCTCAGCGCAAGCTTAATCGTTGGGGCCGAGCACGGTAAAGGTGTGTTGCGTGTAGGCGGCGTGGATTCTGGCTACTACAGCACCACGGCGGGCTCGGTCGGATTTCAGGCAGGTGCGCAATCCAAGGCTGTCATCTTGCTATTCATGACCGACCAAGCGTTGGAAAAATTCCGTAAGAGTGACGGCTGGACAGTGGGCGCCGATGCGACGGTGGCAGTGGCCAAGGTTGGGGCCAATGGCAGCATCGATAGCAATACGGCCCAGCAACCTATTGTGGGCTTTGTCATCAACAATGGCGGCTTGATGGCCGGTGTCTCGCTCGAGGGCGCAAAAATCTCCAAACTTGATCTTTGATGTAAGGCTGGCGCATGGGGCAGTGACGTCGTCATTGGCCGCGCCTGTTTTCTAGGCATGAAAAGCCATCAGCCTTCGTGAATTGACCCTCGAAAGTTGGACGTAGATCCAACCTTCGGAGGTCAGATCATTCGCAGGTTGGTGGCTTTTATGTCATCACTATTTTGTATTAACTCGTTAACTTTAGAATTTCACTGTGATAGTATTAACCAAACACATCGAGGCGTGAGACTTTTTGGCCGTCGTGCAGTCGCTCCCGTGTGTATCGGCGCAGCCCTGAGAGGCTGCAGGCAAATTTGGCCCACTTTGACGGTCGGTGTTTGTGCTCGCGATTCACACGCTTTATTCCGTTGCGATTGGTATTGGCCTCATCTCATTGCTGGCCGTCATGTCACGTTTGATCGGGCTACGCCGATCCCCTACTACCGAGAGTGCATGGGTGTCGATCATTCTCCCGTTGACGGGAGAGGCGCGGGCTTTTAGTGCATTGTTAGACGCGCTCAACAAGCAGACATTGCGCCCGGCATGCTTAGTCGTGTCCGTCGAATCCGAGCACGATCCCGCCTATGCCCGGGTACGATCGAGCATCCGCAAAGCACGTTTCCCGATCAAGCTAGTCGTGGCAGGGCCAGCGGCGCATCAGGCGCAAAAATGCCGTAACCAGCAAGCCGCGTTGGATCATCTCGACGTTCGGACCGAGGTCATTGTCTTGATGGACGGCGATATCGTGCCCGATCCAGACTGGCTGAGCAGTCTGATTTCACCCGTTGTTGCAGGTGAGTACGACATTATCAGCGGCCATCGTTGGCAGCAAATCGCGCGACATCGTCTGGGAGCGCATCTGGTCGCAGCAACGGACCGTGCGACCACACTGCTGCCGCGTGTAGAGCTTGATTTTGCGTGTGTGACGTGGGGCGGAAGCATTGCGATGACTATCGATGTGGCCCAGTGGGTAGACTTGCGGTCACTCTTTGATCGCGTGCTCTCCGATGATTTAGCGTTGGCTCGCCGTGCATCCTGGTTGGGATTACGGGTGGGAACACACAGATCATTGTTAGTGCCTTCTCCTAATGAACAGTCGTTTGCGTCTGCTTGGCACTTTGCTCGTCGGCAGTACCAAATGTGTCGTATCTATCGCACGACGTTGTGGTCGATAGGCCTCGGCGCGGTCGGTTTAAGGCTGGCCGGATGGAGCGCTGCTCTGTTGGTCGCAGTGATCGAGGACTCGGGAGTTTGGGTGTTGCAGGCATTGATGCTTCTGGGGCTGCTCAAGCAGTATGTGATCGGCGAGTTCTCGCGTCGCCTTGGAATGCCGGATGCCTGGTCCGTGCGTCTCGTTCAACTCGGCTTGGGCTGTTGCCAGCCCATCGTCGATCTCTTTCATCTGAGCGCGATCATCGGGGCGTCCTGGGTACGCACCGTGAGGTGGGGGCATGTCACGTATCGTGTCTTTGGCCCGGACAGTATCCAAGTTCAAGAGCGCGATCCCTTTCATGTTGGCCGACGTCTTGAGCGGCCGGGCGTAGGTACCTGGGATGTGGCCAAGGCAATTCAGTCTGGCGCTGACGAACCCCGGTAGAAGGGGGCTCGTAGTGATTGGCCGTCATGGCGGCCCCTAGGCAATTTACGAATTCGGCTTTTGCTCTTGAGGCGTGGGGGCGGGTAGTTCCTCGCACGTGAAGTCAACGGTTGCTTCTTTGGGCATCAGGCCCGTCGCGTGATTGGATGTCACTTTGGGTTGGGATAGGCGTTTGCCCAAGTTGGTGCAGTGTGCTTCGGCCTGCTTGCGAGCGATGTTTTTGACTTCGACCCATGTTTGCCATTTGGCGCCCGCGTTGTAGGTGACCCGATAGGTATCGGGGCCGGTAGGCGTGGTTTCGCTCATGCTGGTGCAGGCAGCAAGCAAGGAGAGCGTCAGGACATAGATGAGTGGGCGAAGCGGCATGGGGAATCCACGGATAAGATGAGTGCTATTACAAAGCACAGCGGTGCGCGGTGCAAGTGCTGTAGCGATCAGCGACGCGCATGCTAGCATGCGCGCCAAGAGTCATTCACCACGAGGTTTCCATGGATATCCAAGAACAGATCGCCGTTATCGTGCATACGATTTCACACCAGGGTGGGCGCATTGATGCGTTGAATTCGGTCATGTCGTCGATGCTGCATTTGGCCAAATCGTCGCCCGGTCTACGCGAGGCGATTGAGGCGCAACTGGAGCAGAACTATTCGAGCTTGCTGGCGCGTTCGGAAAATCCTCAATATGTGGCGGGCTTTGAAAGTGTGCGCGATACCGTCCTGGCCGCACTGAAATAAGCCATCTTACCCACAGCTTCTGTGGACAACCCTTGGGATAGATTGCGCACAGTAGGAAAAAATCTTTTATTGGCAAGGGTTTACCCCCTGCGATCAAATTCTGACATAAAAGTGCAATTTTCGGGCTGGGCGCCGGGCGGATTAGCCCGCCGCAGTAACGATGTCTCCCAAGGTACGCATTGCCTCGGCCATCTGTGGTGTGTAAGACGAGCCGCAACTCAAACGCAGGAAATGGTTGTAGCGGTCAGCGTTGGAAAACATGGTGCCGGGGGCAATGCGTATCCCGCGCGCCAGCGCTTGTTCGAATACCTGGGTGCTGGATTGTTGGCCCGGCATTTCGACCCATAGCAACATGCCGCCCTCAGGAACATTCAGACGGGTGCCGGGGGGAAAGTACCGGGCAATGTCCTCCGCGATGTGCTCCCGCTGGATTTTCAGTTTGCGGCGCAGGCGCACCAGATGGCGGTCGTAGGCGGTGGATCCCATGTATTCTGCGACGGCCACCTGGGCGAGAGCTTCGTTTGGACGGCTTTGCGCAAATTTCAGCATGCCGATGCGCGCGTCCCAGCGTCCGCCTGTCATCCAGCCTAGCCGCATTCCCGGGGCCAGCGTTTTATGCATCGAGGCGCAATAGATCACGTTGCCCGTGCGATCCCAGGATTTGAGCGCCGGCGGCAACTGATTGTCATCGCAGAGCGCACCATAGGTGTCGTCTTCGATGATTGCGATCTGGTGGCGTTCACATAGCTTTATCAACCGGGCCTTTTCGGTGTCCGGCATGACACAGCCCAGCGGATTCTGAAAGTTGGGCACGACGACCACGGCGCGCAGGTGCGGGTGAGTCTGCAGGGCCAATTCCAGCGCGTCCACCGAGAGCCCGCGTTGCGGGCTGGTGGGAATTTCCAGTGCCTGCATACCCAGGCTTTCCAGGATTTGTAATAACCCAAAGTACACCGGCGATTCGACGGCGATGGTGTCGCCCGGTCGGGCCACGGCCCGCAATGCCAGATTGACGGCTTCGATACATCCGTGGGTGACCAGAATGTCGTCCGGATCAGGGTTCATACCCAGTTCGAGCGCCCGACGTGCCAGTACGTGCCGCAGATCGGGGTGGCCACGGGGGAGGGCACGATCAACCAGCATTGAGGGGTGTTTGCGTAGCGCACGAATCATGGCCTGCTTCAGGGCATCACCGGGATAGTGGGCGGGTGATGCTGCGGCCAATGCCAGGTTGACGCTGGTCGTGTGCTGTTCGCACTTGGCCACAAAATCCGATACCCGATCGTGTATGCCGACGTAGCTGGCCGGCGCCGGCAGGCGCCCTGGATCGGGTTCGGAGGCGGGCAGCATGGTGATCCGGCGCTTGGGCCGCACAAAGTAGCCAGAGCGGGGTCGTGCCTCAATCAGTCCGTCGTCTTCGAGTTGGCGGCAGGCTTGCAGGGCGGTCGACAGGCTGACACGGTGCGTACGTACCAGCTTGCGTACCGACGGCATACGGTCTGCGGGCGCCAGTACGCCCGCATCGATGGCTTGCCGATAGTGGTCGGCCAGGCGCCGGTATAAGGGCTGCTCGTGTGTAGATGAATCATGAGGAGGGGTCATCGGCGCATCCATCTCGACATCATGGGTTCGATCAGGTCAAACGGTAAGACACAGTTCCACGGATAAAAGACCATAACAGATGAAAAACAGACTGTCTGTTACGGTACAGAAAGGAATTTGGTGTGTCTGTTTTGGTGAGGCGAGGGTGCGTAAGCTGAAGGCCATGGATTTCCGGTCGGCATAAGGCTTTTTTCGTCGGACGGGGATTGATTTTCATCCTGACTGGCGGTCTCGGCGCCAGGACTCAGGGCTTTGTCCAGGAATATTTCGCCATGGCCATCTTTTCTTGTTTTTGCCAAGCACAGGAGCTTGTTTTGCCCGCTGGGGCTACACGTACGCTGCACGGTGCCGATGGCGCGACATTGGTCTGCGTGGAGGGTAGTGTGAGTTTCAATGAGACGGTGCCTCAGGCCGAGGGGATGTTGCCCTGCCGGGTTGCCGTGCCCTTGCGTCAGGGGGAGTCGTATGGATTCGACCAGACGTCATCCATTACGCTCGCGGCCAGTGTGTCGGCCCGTCTGTTATGGCTGCAACCACAGCCCCTCTGGCGTGTTTGGGTCCAGCAGGGGATGCGGTCCGTCGCAAAGTATGCTATGATTCATTTCATCAGACGCGGGGTGGAGCAGTCTGGCAGCTCGTCGGGCTCATAACCCGAAGGTCGTAGGTTCAAATCCTGCCCCCGCAACCAAATTCCGACACCTCCGAGGGTAATCCCCCCGGGGGTGTTTGTTTTTGTACTTCTCGATTTTGCCGCGTTACGCTTGAAAGCTGCGCGCGTCGTTAGCGAACCCAACCTTCCGTGTTCATGACTTTCTGGGCTTCTTCGGTGACCAGATAATCCAGAAACGCCTTTGCATTCGTGTCGGCGTCGGGAGCCAGGGCCACGTTCACATCACGCCAGATTTTGCGGTCGGCAGACAGATCCACCGCGTCAAGCGCGTCCGGATGGGTGACAGGCCAGTTCGGCCAGGTGATCCACGCATCGGCGTCTTTTGCCTTGAACGCCTTGAAACTAGCGCCGGAGCCATGTGCGAAGGCGACGATATTCTTCCGAAATGCCCGGACTTCCTCTAGCTTTCCGGTGCGTCCGGCAACATCTTCCCAGACGCCTGTTCCCGATGTGTTGCTGACGCCCGCGCCTTCGGTGACGACGATCTTTACCCCGTCCTTCAACAGATCCTCGAAGCTGGCGATCTTTTTGGGGTTGCCTTTCTTGACGGCGATGATGGCTGGGCGGACATAGATTGGATCGACCTGATCGGACGAAAAGCTCTGGTAGGTTTCAAGAAATGCCGTCATTGACTGTTCGGATGTGCCCCAGATGATATCGGCATCCGCCTGAGCCTTGTGCGACCAGGTCTTTTCGGGACCGGCGATGATCTCGACCTTGTTGCCGGTTTGTTTCTGCCAAACCTCAGCTACCTTCTTGAATGCCGTGTGAGGTCCGCCGGCGCCGTAAAGCTTGATGACGCCGTCTTTCGCATGGCGCGAAATCGAGGGATCATGTAGCTCGGTGCCGAGGGCCACTGCGGATATTGCCATCAAGGCGCCGACGGTGGCAAGTTTAGAAAAACGCATAAAAATGCTCCTGTTTCTTATGTTTGAATCTCGTCAAAACCTGAGATCCGGAGGGTCGAAAAAATCCTGTGTGGCCGGCTGTCTGGAGTGGGCCGCCAAGGGCTTGGTTGCGGAAAGAGTTGCCGCGATGACAACGGGTTGCCTGAAGTCACCGGCAGGCAATCCATGTCAAGGCAGACCTATCGGAGGAGGGGTTATTCCATCGGACGGGAAATTGTTTTCTTTGACCCGCGGACCGGCCGTAAGAACCTTCGAGGTTCAATGGAATAAATCCCATCTGATTGCGTCTAGTACATACTAGCCATCAATCGGCAGCGTGGTATAGATGTCGTTGTCGCTGTCCAGGGCGGCGACGCCGGCTCTAATCTGAGAAATATGATGACCCAGGACATGATTCACTTGATAGAGCCGAATATTCCCGCATTGCGGCGTTATGCCCGGGCGCTGATGAAAGATCCCGGCGCGGCCGATGATCTGGTTCAGGATTGCCTGGAAAGGGCTATCGAGCGCTGGCATCAGCGACGCAAGGATGGCGATGCTCGAGCCTGGATGTTCGCGATCCTCCATAATCTCGCCATGACCCGGCTACGGCACTCGACACGGAGGCCGTTGCATGTCGGATTGGACGACGTAAATGAGCACGCGTTTGCTGTCGCGGCGCGTCAGGAGGACCGATTGCATTATCGAGATTTGCTTAACGCGCTCGACCATCTTCCAGAGGAGCAGAAGACAGTACTCCTGCTGGTCACTGTCGAAGATCTCTCCTACGCAGATACCGCGCAGGCGCTTGGCATCCCGATCGGTACCGTCATGTCACGTCTTTCGCGTGCCCGTGAACGTTTGTCGAAGCTGATGTCCGGCGAAATCCAACAACAATCCAGCCACTCTCATCTGCGGAGCGTGAAATGACTTTTCGACCCATAACTGAAGATGACCTCAATGGGTTTGTCGATCAGAGACTGGATGCGGTGCGCCATGCCGAAGTCATCGCCTATCTGGATTCTCATCCGGATGTGGCTCGTCGCGTCGCCGGGTACCGCCAACAACGCGATCAACTGCGCGCCGCGTTTGGATCGATTGCCGAAGAGCCGATCCCCCCGGAGCTTGATCTGTCCCGCATGATCGCGGAGCGGCGGGCACCGCGCCCCGCGTCGCGTTGGTCGATGGCGATCGCGGCGACGGTACTGCTGACGGTCGGTGTCGCCGGCGGATGGTTCGCGCATGGCATGGCGCCGCTCGCGGCCACTGGCGTGCAGGCGGTTGCGCAGGAGGCTTTCGCCAGCTATAGGGTCTTTGGACCGGACCGGATTCGTCCGGTCGAAATCCGCGCGACGGATCATGATGCGCTTGTCGCATGGACGGCGGCACAGCTTTCACATCCCGTCGCGATCCCGGACCTGGCCGCGTCTGGATACCGCTTTATGGGCGGGCGGGTTGTGCCGACGCGTCAAGGACCTGCGGTGATGTTCATGTATGACGACGATAATGGCACGCGCGTTGTCATGCATGCCCGTCCAATGAAAACGCAGTCTGACATGCCGATGTCTCCCTATTCAGAAGGCAAGGTAAATGGATATGCCTGGATCGATGGCGGCCTGGGCTACAGTCTCGTCGCGCCGATGGAGCCTGCGGCCCTGCATGCCATCGCCGACGAGGTACGACGCCAACTCACGAGCAAGGCAGTGGGATAAGACGCAGGCGCCAGGCCTCGGCGGTTTGATTCGCAATGAGCTGACGCGCCTGTGCATGATGAAGGGCTATAGTTCAGCTTAAAAGCTGACGGCTTTCTTCACAGGACTTTCTTATGTTCAATCGTATCGTTGCAAGTCTATTCGTGGCGGCCGTGTTTCCCGCTGCGGCACTGGCATCAGAAAATGGCCCCATCCGTGAGATTAGGCTTTCGTCGGGTGGGTTGGCCGAGATTCTCAGGGCGGCTCCCGTGGGCAAAGATGAGGTCGTCCGGCTTGAGGTGCCGCTCGAGCAGGTCGACGATATCTTGAAGAGCGTGGTGCTGAACAGCGCGACGGCGACGGTCGCGGGCTTTTCGCTGGTGGGGCCAAGCCCGCGCGAAGAGAGCTTCAAGGGGCTGCCGTTCACAGTGGAGTCGCTGGCGTCTGTGCCGTTGCTGTTAAAGGCCTTGCAGGGTACGTCCGTGACTGTCACGAGTAATGGCAAGACGGTGCAAGGCAAGGTGTTGGGAGTGGAGCCGCGCAAGGGTGCGGACGGTGCGCAATACTTTCTGCTTTCTGTGCTGACGTCTGACGGGGTCGTCGCAACGCTGGCGCTCGCGCAAGACGCATCGGTCGTGGTGGATGATGCCGAGCTCAGAGGCAAGCTGGTCGAGGCGACCGAGGCGATCGGCCGCGCGAGCAATGATCGCTCGCGCGTGATCAATATCAACGTCAAGGGCACGACGAGCGGCGCTGTCGATGTGTCTTACGTGGTGGCGGCACCGATTTGGAAAACCGCCTACAAGGTCGTGGTGCAGGACAATGGAAAGGCGCGTCTGCAGGCCTGGGCGGTGCTGGAAAATGCCAGCGGCGAAGACTGGAAGGGTGTCAAGATCGTGTTGACCTCGGCCGACCCCGTCACACTACGGCAGCGCTTGCACCAACTGTACTGGCGGGATCGGCACGAGGTGCCCGTGAATACCGCCTCGACGAATGTGCCCGAGGTGGATACTGGGAATCTGGCGAACCGCGCAAAGGCGCAGCGTTCTGCGATGGCCGCGCGTGCCCGGTCGCAATCGATGGCAGATTCGACGATGGAGTTTGCCGCGGCCCCACCGCCGCCTGCCGCGCCGGAGCCCGGGAGTGGCTATGGTGGGGCGGCGCCCATGCAGGATAGTGCGGTGGCGAACGAAAATGATATTTCCGCGACCTTTGCGCTGCCGGGGGTGTACGACCTGGCCAACGGTGACACGTTGTCCGTCCCGATCGCGGATGCCGAAGTACCGGCAACCATGGTGTCGTTGTACCGGGCCTCCGCCCGGTCTCCTCATCCCGTCGCCGCGCTGATGCTGAGTAATACGACCAGCGTCAGTTTGCCTGCCGGTATTTTGACGATTTACGATGCCACGTCCGGCTATGTGGGTGATGCGCAGTTGGCGGGTTTGCCCAATGAGGACACACGTTTGGCTAGCTTCGCGACGGATCGCAAAGTGACCATCACCGAGGATCGCAAGCCAACCGAAGCGCTCATGCAAGCCAAGGTGGTAGACGGCATGTTGAGCCTGACGCAAAAAACACGCATCGTGACGCGGTATACCGTGACGGGCGCGCTGGATGGCGCGCGCACGGTGGTGATCGAACATCCTGTGCGGTCAGGCTGGACGTTCTCCTCGGAACAGAGCGATGGTAAAACGGCGAGCCATTACCGGCTCAAGGCGAGTGTCCCCGCCGGCCAGGAAAAAACACTCGAAGCGGTTGACGAGCAACTGCAGCGACAGGTCTACGCGTTGACCGATACCGAGCCCGATATGTTGTTGAGTTGGTCAGCCTCCAGTCCGGATCCGGCGCTGGCGGCCAAGCTCGTCGAGCTGGCGGATACGCGCAAGAAACAGATCGCGGTACAGACCGAGTTGCAGCATCTGGAGCAGACCCACGAGCGCCTGGTCAACGAGCAGGATCGTATTCGGAAGAATCTCTCCGCGGTGGCGGCAAATAGTGATTTGAGTACGCGTTACCTGAAGCAACTCGAAGGTAGCGAAAACAAAATCCGCAGTCTGGACGCCAAGCGCGGGCAGTTGCAGGACGATGCGCAGAGCCTGGAGGGTCGGGTGAAGCAGATTCTCAGGACATTCTGACGCTTGGGGTAAGTCCTACTGTGGCAGCAACGCCGGGCATGGGATACCATGCCCGAGCGGGTTGTCAGCTTTCTCTTTTCAGGAGACATGTCACATGGGTACTGCCAAGTACGATCATCCCGGCTACATTGCCGATATGGGCCCGCAGGGCCAGTACTATGTGGGGGTATGGTGCCCACACGGTTATCCGGCGCATGTCCATATCGGTACGGCCGCCGCGGCCGCAGAGGCGGCGGATGCGAACCTGCGGTTACGCATCCCGGACGGCGCCTTTCAGTCGCTATCCGACGATTTTGAAACCCTCTGCCGGCGCGCGCTGGGGCAAGCCTTGAGCGCGGGCCTGTTACGCGATGGGCTAGGAGGGTTTCAGGAAACGCGCCTGTCACTCGAGACCGAGCCCTGGGCGGGTCCGATGCAGGCCGCCACCCGGCAGTGACGGGGCCGGGTCAGAATGATTGGCGTCAGCCTACTGGGTGGTTTTGTTTTGGCCGCCCAGCATGGCGACCAGCGATTTTTTCAGGTGCGGTGAAAAAATCGGCACGGTATGCGAGACGCCATCACGGTCCGTTCCCTCTTTGAGGGTGACCGACTGCCCGTCGAAAATCTCGGGGGCTCGACGCAGCTCGACGTAATGTGCGATCAGGCTGTCGACCTGCTCTTGGGCGCTAGCCAACGGCGCGGCCCCCGCCAACTGCCGGGCGGCATGCGCCTGCAGTACGCGGTGCAGGTCGTCGATGAATAGTGCCAAGGCGCTTTGACCGTGGGCGGGCTGTTGCCAGCCCCAGCCCTGGTCCGCGTCGCCCGTCGAAGAAGAAGAGTTTTGCATACCCTCATGCTATACCAACGCGACGCCGGCGTGTATGACAGGGCGTGGTTTGCGCGCGACGGGTGTAGTTGCTGGTTTACCAGTAATCAGTGCATGATTGCCTACGTCGGGATTTATCGCCCGGTTCGGGTGTTGGGCAAGCTGGCACCCGTAGTTTGTTGTTACTAGGAGAACCTACCCATGAAGAACAAGATCTTGCTTATCGTTTTGCTCGCGGTTTCGGCGGTGTCGGCTGGGTGCAATACCGTTGCAGGGGCCGGGAAAGACATCGAAAAGGGTGGTGAAAGCATTCAAAAAGCTGCTGATTAATCCCTAATTGCCCACTGCTCACACACTGTGCGTGAGCAGTGGGCAATTCGCATCGCAGTAGGTGTGATGCATAATTCCACTATTAGTGAAATCTAGTGGGAATGATTATGCGCATTTTGGGCCTGACCGGGTTTGCCATCGCCGTTGTAATCAGCGGCTGCGCCAGCAAAGGATTGATGTCGGGCGATCCCCCGGGCGCTACAGCGACTTTTCCAGTGCAGGCGGACGTTCAGGCGGCGCATCGCCGCGCGGGCGAATTTGTGCGGGTCTGTCATGAACAGCGTCGCCATGCTTATGGTGTGACGTATCAGTCTCACCAGAGCCTGGGCGAAAAGGGCGCACCGAACGAGGTGCGCGTATACAAGCAAACCGAGCCTGCCAAGATCCTCGAAATCATTCGCGCTCAGTCGGATGGCCCGGCCACGTCGCAGGTGACCGTTTTGGTGCTGGGCGATGCGCCTTGGGATGAGGCCGAAGTCCAGGCAGCCCAGGCCTCTATTCAGAGCGCGACACCGGTTTGCCGGCCCCTGGAAAACTGAATCGGCGTCTGGCGGATGCGATAGGAAAAACCTTGCGGCCCGTGATGAGCTGGATTTAATATACGCATTGCGTACATTATCCATCCAAGGGCCGCCATGTCCATTTCCCAGCAAGCCTTCCTGCGCGACGCGATGCGTCGCCTCAATTTGACTCGTGATGTCTTCGCGACGCGCATCGGCGTCAAGCGGCGCGCCCTGGATACTTGGCTGTTGCCAGAGGAATCGCAGGAGTTTCGTGCGATGCCCGAGGTGGTCGAGCGGTTCGTGAGCGAAATCGTTCAAAACACCGCGTTACTCGAAAAATATACGCAAAGCGCACAGATGGGTCCGTTGCGTGAGCGTATTGCGTTCAATGGCAAACACCAGCTGATTTCGGTCGATCAGTTCACACGCGAGTCGGTGGAAGACCTGTTTCGTGTAGCCGATCTGATGCAGCCCATTGCACGCCGACAAAAAGTCTCGCGCGTGCTCGAGGGCGCCGTGCTGGGGAATTTGTTTTTCGAGGCCAGCACGCGTACGCGGGTGAGTTTCGGTTCGGCATTTTGTCGCCTGGGCGGTTCGGTGTGCGACACCACGGGCTTTACTTTCTCTTCTATGGCCAAGGGCGAGTCCATCTACGACACGAGTCGCGTCATGAGCGGCTACGTCGATGCGATGGTCATCCGCCACCCTGACAAGGGGTCGGTCGCAGAGTTCGCCGAGGCGACGAATATTCCGGTGGTCAATGGCGGTGATGGTCCCGGCGAGCATCCCAGTCAAGCATTACTGGATCTCTATACAATCCTGACGGAGTTTTCCCGTCTGGGCAAGTTGCTCGACGGCGCGCATATCGCCATGGTTGGTGATCTGAAGTACGGCCGTACCGTGCATTCACTGATCAAGCTGCTGGCGCTGTACAAGGGCATCAAGTTCACGCTGATTTCGCCGTCAGGGCTGGAAATGCCGACGTATATCATCGATCAGGCCAGTCGCAACGATAATGTGATCGAGCAAAAGAGCAGTGTGGCCGACGGGCTGGCGGGCGCGGATGTCATTTATGCGACACGCGTGCAAAAAGAGCGTTTTGCCAACGAGGAAAGCGAAGGCTATACGCCGGAGTTCCAGATCAGTCGCGCGACGATCGACACCCATTGCGGCCCGGACACTATCGTCATGCATCCGCTACCGCGAGATAGCCGCCCAGGTGCGAACGACCTGAGTACGGATCTGAATGATGACCCGCGCTTGGCCATTTTCCGTCAGACGGATAACGGCATTCCGATCCGGATGGCTATTTTTGCCGTGCTGCTCGGCGTCGAGGGCTTGGTACAGCATTCAATGCGCGATGTGACCTGGAAACATCCATCGCACGTCGGTCCGGATGATTCGATTTTTCACGGACTGGATTGATTGGCAGGCAGGGTACGTGATGGCGTGCCTTGTGGTTTTCAGGCTTGCCAAAAACGAGCGGGGTGCCATCTCTTTGGTGAGATGGCACCCCGTTGCCTATCTGCCGTGTTTGTTTACCGAACTCGTTTTTTGAGTGATGTTGCCTGGTTAAATCCGCTTTTCTCCACCCAGGGCCTCGGTCAGCTCGGCCAGGAGTTTGGCGAGTTCGCCGGTCATGAGCGCCATGTCCGAATCGAATTTTTCGTCGTCATTTTGCATGACGGCATCGTTGCCTTCTTTAAGTACGTCCAGCGGGGCGATGCGCTTGACGTCGAGTGCCTCGGTCAGGACAAAAGACACACGGTCTGCCCAGGTCATCGCCAGACGGGTGCATTGCTTGCCCGATTGGATGTGGCGACGCACGTCATCGACGTCGATGGTGTGCTTGACGTAACGGATCGCGGCACGACTTTCGCCGGATGCGCGCAGCTCGGTGTCCTGGTCGATGCTGAAGTTGTCAGGGGCCTCGTCGGCAGCTAGCCAGCCCGTCATGGCGGCAGCGGGCGATTGGGCCACATACAGGTTTTCGAGTGGCAAGGGGTCGATGGTCTTGACCAGCAGGCCGATGACTTCGTCGGCTTTGGCCGAGGCTGCGGCATCAATGACCAGCCAATGGTTGACCGGATCAATCCACACGCGCGTGTCGCGATAGACGCTGAAGGCTTTGGGCAAGAGCTCGTCGGTGACACGCTCCTTGATTTCCTTCATCTGTTTGCGGCCCGGCTTGTAGCCTTGTTGCTCTTCGATTTCCTGGGCGCGTACGCGTGCCACCTGATTGACGACGGTGGCGGGGAGCAATTTTTTCTCGGCGCGCAGGCTCAGCAGAATTTGCTGATTGACCGTATGCGACAAGGCGGCGTTTTCGCGCGGGGAAATCCACCCCACGCTTTGCATTTCGAGGTTGTTGCCGGACTGGTAGGCGTGTCGCGCCAAGCTTTCTTCAAGCTGTTCGCCGGTTAGCGTCCACGGTGCGGATAGTCGGTAGATCTTGAGATTCTTGAACCACATGGCGTCGGGCAAAAGGGTAGATTCTATACGACCCCGAATCGCATCGCAGGTGTGAACGTGCTTTTGTTGTGTATCTCTTCGTTGTCCAGGGGGCTTCGCGGACATTTCTGAGGATGCCCCCCCTTGGCGTCAATTACGCAACACAAGGGGCCGTGGTTCCAGGCTATTGCTTTCTTTCACAACGGTGGCATGTTACACATTCTGTCACTGACTACGCAGGGGCGTTCCGGTATCGTGCGCCGCGTAGTGACTCTGACTAAAAAAGGATGCAAACCATGAAACTGGCGACAATTATTGGGGGCGTGCTGATCGCGATAGGTGCGGCGGCTTTGGTGTACAAGGGCTTTACCTACACCACCGAGGAAACCGTATTGCAGATCGGTTCAGTCAAGGCGACTGCCGAGACCGAAAAAGCGGTATCGGTCCCGACTTGGGCCGGCGTGGGCGCCATCGTGGTCGGCCTGTTGGTGATTGGGCTGGGTCGCGGTCGCTAATGTCCTAAGCGCCCGGTGTGCTCGGGACCGCGCCGCTCCCGGTCGCTTGGCGCTTATCTTGATTTCGGCCTAGAGACCGGGCAGGGGCTATTCCTGGGAAGACCACGCGCACCATGAAACCACGGCCTTCCAGTCCCGTGCCGGTCCGGATGGTGGCGTTATGCGACTCGGCAATGCCTGCGACCAATGACAGGCCGATTCCGCTGCCACTCACAGGCGTGTTCGCTACCCGGTGAAAGCGCTCGAAGATGGCATCGTGTTCTGAGGCCGGAACGCCTGGACCGTCGTCCGCGACGTCCAAGAAGACCGTGGGGCCGTCTGCGGCGCGCGCGGGTAGCATGTAGCCGCAGCGCACCAGTACGTTGCCACCTTCGGTGGTGTAGCGCATGGCGTTGTGCAATAGGTTTTGCAGCAGGATGCCAATTTCGTCTATGTCGCACTGAATCATGCAGGACGATACTTCCAAGAGCAACGAGCGCTGATTCTGGCTGGCGTAGACCTCGAATTCATCCGCGACATGCTGTGCGAGCTTGCTCAAGTCTGCAGGTGCGTGCTTGGGCGCCTTGCCGCCGGCATTGATGCGGGCCTGGTCGAGCAACTGCTCAGACAGGCGGGTGCTGTGTCGGGCCACCACGAGCAGTTTCTTCAGGGCCGCATCTTTCTTCTGCGGGTTTGCCTCGCGAAGGGCAATCTCAGCCTGCCCCTGCAAGATCGATAGCGGGGTGCGTAGTTCATGAGCTGCATCGCCAATAAAGCGGCGTTCGCCCTCAATGGCTTGGTCGAGTTGCTGCAGCAGGCGGTTGAATGCGTCGACCAATGGATGCAACTCCCGCGGCAGGCCCTTGAGCGGCAGGGGAGTGAAATCGAAGCGGGGCCGGCGATGCAGGGCCGAGCCCAGGGTGCGGACCGGTCTGAGCGCGCTGTGGGTGACGAGCCACATGACGAGGCCCACAATCATGAGCAGTATGGTCGTCTGGACTACCTCATTCGTTGCTTCGTGACGTAAGTCAGCATCCACGACACTTTGCAGGTTACCTATCTGGACCGTCACCCGGCCGGTACTGTCAGACGCGGAGTAAACACGCCACTTATTCCCTTCAACATGGGTCGACGCAGGTCCATCGGCGAAGTCGGGCTGCAGCGGGGTCTGCGGTCCCCCCGGTGTGTGGGCGAGCAGTCTGCTTCGATCTATCCATATCTGAAAGACCAGTGACCCGCGCACTGCGTCGAAGGATTGCGGCAACGTTAAACCTGGTCCCCCGCGCTCGTCGCGGTAACTGTCGGCGGGGATGCTGACGAGCAGTTGTGTGGTGACGGCCTCAAGCCTTTCGTCCCAAGTGCTGGTGCGGTTGATCGATGTTTTTGTGAGCACCACCGCGACCACAATGATCCAGAACAACGCGGTGACCCCGATGATTGCCAAGATTAACTGCGCGTTGATGGAGCGCGACTTCATGTCGGCTGTCCCACTATGTAGCCTAGCCCGTGAACGGTCCGGATCAGGTCGTCACCGAGCTTGCGGCGTAACTGGTGGATGAAGACGGCGATGGTATTGCTCTCGACATCGCTCGTCGTGCCATAGACGATGTCATGCAAATGGTCGCGCGTCACCACATGTCCAGGGCGCTCAATAAGCGCCAGCAATGTGCGGTATTCCTGGGCGCTGAGGATGACATCGGCGCCCGCCTTCTTCACCACGCGGCGGCTGCGGTCGATCTGTATATCCCCATGAGTGAAAACGGGAACGACGCGTCCCTGGCTGCGTCGGATGACGGAGCGCAAGCGTGCCCAGAGTTCGTCGAACTGGAACGGTTTGACCAGATAATCGTCGGCGCCCGCATCCAGGCCGGCGATCCGTTCGCTCAACCGGCCCCGCGCGGTCAGGATCAGGACAGGCGTGGAGTCGTAGCGCACCCGCATGGCACGCAGAACGGCCAGGCCGGAATCTCCGGGAAGCCCGATGTCGAGTAAGACCGCCGCATAGGCGTGATCCACCAGCGCGGCCCGGGCGGAACTCGCATCACCGACGTGATGAACGCGCCATCCGCTCTGGCGTGCACCATCGCAAATGGTCTCGCCCAGCAATTGATCGTCTTCCACGAGAAGTAGATTCATTTCACCCCGATTCATCGCCATCCATACCTACACATCGGCTGTATTCCGAGATAATGGGGTAAGCAGTTTAGTTTTTTGTTAAGGGCGGATAGCGCCGTCTTGAGACAAAAAAAGGCCCGGCTTTAGAAGCCGGGCCTGGCAGGGTCACACAATGCCACGCCGTTAAAGGCTCGCGGGGGGCGTGGCATCGGTGTCAGAGAACTAACCCTGCTATTGCGGGACTGGGGATCAAACGTCCCGCAATGTGGAGCAAGGTCGTGTTCTGAGCTTGCAGTCTAGTCTTGTCGGTCTGACATCGTCCTGAATCACGCCTCTTTTTCCGAAGCCTTGGTTTTGGCTCTGGCCGATGGCCAAAAAAAAGCTCCCGAAGGAGCTTGGAAGAGCCAGACAGGCGCAGCAGTCCCGCCTGGCGGGGGAAAACAGTGTGATTAGTTGTTGATGTCCACGTCTTTGGTTTCCCGGACGAACAACATGCCGATGATCAGGGTCATGACAGCGATGATGATCGGATACCACAGGCCGTCGTAGATGTTGCCGGTTGCGGCGACGATGGCAAAGGCGACGGGGGGCAGGAAGCCGCCGAACCAGCCGTTACCGATGTGATATGGCAAGCTCATCGAGGTGTAGCGGATGCGTGTGGGGAACATCTCAACCAGCATGGCGGCGATCGGGCCGTAGACCATGGTCACGTAGATCACCAGAATGGTCAGCAGTACGACGACCATGACTTTGTTCATTTGCTCCGGATCGGCCTTGGCCGGGTAGCCGTGGTCTCGGATGGCTGTCGTCAGGGCTGCTTTCAACTCGGCCGTTTTGGTTTTGAACTCGGCGGGCGACATGTCTTTGCCTTCGAACGAGACAAATTCATCGTTGCCGATCGTGACCTTGGCGACCGTGCCAGCGGGAGCGGACTGGTTGCTGTAGTTCACCGAGCTGCCGGCCAGGAATGACTTGATCACGTCGCAGGAACTGGTGAATGCCGAGGTGCCTACTGGGTTGAACTGGAATGAGCACGTAGCGGGATCCGCAATCACGGTGACCGGTGCCGTCGCCTGGGCTTTTTCGAGCGCAGGGTTGGCAAAGTGGGTCAGGCCCTGGAACAGTGGGAAGTACGTAAGAGCGGCGATCAGGCAGCCGGCCATAATGATCGGCTTGCGACCGATACGGTCCGAGAGCGAACCAAAAATCAGGAAGAAGGGCGTACCGATCAACAGCGCCAGCGCGATCATGATGTTGGCGGTGTTGGGATCGACTTGCAAGGTCTTGGTCAGGAAGAACAGGGCGTAGAACTGGCCCGTGTACCAGACCACGGCTTGGCCGGCGGTCAGGCCCAGCAGGGCAATGATCACGACCTTCAGGTTTTTCCATTGGGCGAACGACTCTGTCAGCGGCGCCTTGGAGCCCCGGCCTTCTTCCTTCATGCGTTTGAACGTAGGCGATTCATTGAGCTGCAGCCGGATCCACACGGAAATGCCCAACAGCACGACGGATAGCAGGAACGGAATGCGCCAGCCCCATTCAGCGAAGGCCTCTTCGCCCATAACGCCACGCACGCCCATGATGATCAGCAGCGACAGGAACAAGCCCATCGTGGCGGTCGTCTGGATCCAGGCGGTGTAGGCGCCTCGACGGCCCTGCGGCGCGTGTTCCGCCACATAGGTGGCCGCGCCACCGTATTCCCCACCTAGTGCCAGACCTTGCAGCAGTCGCAGCACGATCAGGATCGCGGGGGCGGTGATGCCGATACTGGCATAGCTGGGCAGTACGCCCACGAGGAACGTCGACAGGCCCATGATCACGATGGTGATCAGGAACGTGTATTTACGTCCGACCAGATCACCCAAGCGACCAAATACCAACGCGCCGAAGGGGCGCACGGCAAAGCCGGCAGCAAAGGCCAACAGTGCAAAGATGAAGGCGGCTGTGGGGTTTACACCCGAGAAAAAATGCCCCGCGATGATGGCTGCGAGTGATCCGTACAGATAAAAGTCATACCACTCGAATACTGTGCCTAGCGACGACGCGAAAATGACGCGCCGTTCTTCCTTGGTCATCGGGCGCGGACCCGAAGATGGGCCGGGACTGGCCACCGTTGCAGTGCTCATGATGTCTCCTCGTTTTTGGCCCGGTAGTGATCCACCGTGCCGGCTCTTGTCCGGTATGTTTCCGGTGTAAGGCAGTTAGCAAGGTAGAAAACGAGACTGACGAGGTTCTGACGGAAGGCTTACTTGAATCTTAAATTTGAAACAAAAAGTGTGCCATTAGGCCCCGAGCGGGGCAACGGAACGCGTTGAGCGTGCAAGAGGCAGGGATATCCCTAGAGGGTAAGAAGAGGGGATTCATTGCTTTCATACAACGGAAATTGCACGCGAATGCAGGTCCCGGACAGATCGGAGTGGGAGGTGCCCTCCAGAATGTGCACCTGGGCATGATGTTTTTGGGAAATTTCACGCACAATGGCCAGGCCGAGGCCGCTGCCTTCGGCCTGCGTGCCCAGTACGCGGTAAAAGCGGTCGAATACGCGCTCGCGCTCTTCGGTGGCAATGCCGGGGCCGGAGTCTTCGACTTCAAGGATGGCGTGCTTTGTGCTGCGGCGCACGCGCACGGTGATGTGCCCGCCGGACGGCGTGTAGCGCAGCGCGTTATCGATCAAGTTATTCAGCAACTCGGCCAGCAGAATGTCGTTGCCGGCAATCAAGAGCGGGCCGTGAGCCCCTTCGAAGCCCAAATCGGTATTCAGATTAAGCGCCTGGGGCACCCATTGCAGAGTTTGCTCGTGCGCAATGGTGTCGAGATCCGTGGACGTCAAGCCCGCGGAGTGCGGGTTTTCAGCGCGCGCCAGCAGCAGCAACTGGTTGACCAGACGCGTTGCACGCTCGGAACCCATGATCAATTGGCGCAGACTCGCCTGCATTTCGTCCGGGCTGGCGTCGCGCAAGGCCAATTCCGCCTGGGTTCGCAGGCCTGCCAATGGCGTTTTCAGTTGGTGGGCCGCGTCAGCGACAAAGCGCTTTTGTGCCTGGACGTTGGCTGACAGGCGATCCAGGAGCTCGTTCATGGCGCCGACCAGCGGGGCGATTTCCGAGGGTGCGGCGCCTTCGTCGATGGGAGAGAGATCGTCAGGGCGGCGTGCCCGTAGGCGTTGCTGCAAGGCGTTGAGCGGTGCCACGCCGCGCGACAGGCCAAACCAGACCAGCAAGACTGCCACGGGCAGCACAATAAACTGCGGAATGATCACGCCTTTGATGATGTCGTTGGCGAGTTCCGTGCGCTTTTCCATGGTTTCCGCAACCACCAGAAAGACTGGCTGGGTTTGCGGGATATGCAAGTCGACCCAGGTGTAGGCCAGACGCACGTCAAATCCTCGCAAGGTATTCTCGGTATAGAGCACGGTACCGGGCTGTGGCGGGCCCAGGTCGGGGGGCAAGGGCAGGCTGCTGTCCCCACCCAGGACTTCGCCGTGGCTGCCCTGAATCAGCCAGAATATGCTGTCCGTTTCACCCGGATGCAGCACATCGCGGATGGAGTCATTCAGACGGAGGACAGCCCGCCCGTCCTGCGCGTGGATATGCCGTGACAGCGTGTGCAGGGTTTGCGCCAGGGTGCCGTCGTACGGAACGTTGGCAATGTTTTGTGCAACGACATAGGTGATGGCCACGCTCATTGGCCACAACAAAAACAGGGGGGCGAGCATCCAGTCCAGGATCTCGCCCAGCAAAGATCGTTGCGGCGGCGCGAAGCTTGGACCTTTGGCCCCGCCGCGCATTGCGTCCAGGGCTTCCTGGTTGAGGGCTTCGTGAGCGACCGACTCAGTGGGTGAGGTGGCTGGCACCTTGGTCTCGTTCGAGGCAATAGCCCAGGCCGCGCACGGTGATGATTTTGACCCCGCTGGGTTCGAGTTTTTTGCGCAGGCGATGCACATAAACCTCGATGGCGTTGGTGCTGACCTCTTCGCCCCACTCGCATAAATGATCGACCAACTGGGTCTTGCTGACCATGCGGCCGCTGCGGGTCAAGAGGATTTCCAGCAGACTGACTTCGCGGGCAGACAAATCCAGCGTCTGATCATCCACCAGCGCCACGCGACCCGTCTGGTCGAACATCAGGCGGCCGTGACGCAAGAGCGTGGCGCCGCCGCCCGCACCGCGTCGGGTCAGGGCGCGGACCCGGGCTTCGAGTTCTGATAGGGCAAAGGGTTTGGCCATGTAATCGTCGGCACCCAGATCCAGACCCTTGACGCGTTGTTCGACGCTATCGGCCGCCGTCAGGATCAAAACCGGCAGGACCGAGTTGCGGGCCCGCAAGCGGCGTAATACCTCGAGCCCGGTCAATTGGGGCAGGCCCAAGTCCAGAATGAGCAGATCAAAAGGCTGGGCAGCCAGGGCGGAGTCAGCGGCTGTTCCGTCACTCACCGCGTCAACGGCGTAGCCGTTTTGGCGGAGTGAACGAGAGAGGCCGTCGGCCAGAATGCTGTCGTCTTCGGCGATAAGGATGCGCATGCGTAGGAAGCGGGGGCAGGCCGTTGGAATGGCACGACACTATTGCGGTCGCCGTGTGGGAGCATTCTGGCACAGCCCGGGACAATTGCCCAGCCAGGGAATTCCTGGGAAATCCGGTCTATGCTTAGAGAAAATGGTCCGCCCTACAGAGCGGGGAATCCCCCGTCGGGGCCCTGATACCCTACAGAAATTTGGCATACTGGGTTTATATACAGTACAATCCGATGCAATAATCGCCGCTCTGGCACGGAGCGCGCCGCATTGTGGCATTGTCACTGTTGCTGCGCAGCACGCCTTCGCGTCATACCCTTACAGCGTCAACCTCATTTATCCACGGGACACCACATGGACGATAAAACCAGCAAAGCAGCCGCCTCGGAAAAGGCCAAGGCGCTGGCCGCCGCGCTTTCGCAAATCGAAAAGCAGTTTGGCAAGGGCTCGATCATGCGTTATGGCGATAACGCGGTTGAACATGACATTCAGGTCGTGTCGACTGGCTCGCTGGGACTCGATATCGCACTGGGCATTGGCGGCCTGCCACGGGGACGGGTGATTGAAATCTACGGCCCTGAGTCGTCGGGCAAGACCACGCTTACCCTGCAAGTCATCGCCGAAATGCAGAAAGTCGGCGGCACGTGCGCATTCGTCGATGCCGAGCATGCGCTCGACGTGCAGTATGCATCCAAGCTGGGTGTCAATCTGACCGATCTGCTCATCTCGCAGCCCGATACCGGCGAGCAGGCCCTGGAAATCACTGACGCCCTGGTGCGTTCGGGCTCGGTCGACCTGATCGTGATCGACTCCGTGGCGGCCTTGGTGCCCAAGGCCGAAATCGAAGGCGAAATGGGCGATTCCTTGCCCGGTTTGCAGGCTCGCCTGATGAGCCAGGCGCTGCGCAAGCTCACCGCCTCGATCAAGCGTACCAACTGCATGGTCATCTTCATCAACCAGATCCGGATGAAGATCGGTGTGATGTTCGGCAACCCGGAAACCACCACGGGCGGCAATGCACTGAAGTTCTATGCATCCGTGCGTTTGGATATCCGTCGCATCGGTTCCATTAAAAAAGCCGAAGAGGTCGTCGGTAACGAAACCCGGGTCAAGGTCGTCAAAAACAAGGTGTCCCCGCCGTTCAAGCAAGCCGAGTTCGACATCATGTATGGCGCAGGCATTTCACGCGAGGGCGAGATCATCGACCTGGGCGTGCAAGCCGGTGTGGTTGATAAATCGGGTGCCTGGTACAGCTACAGCGGTACGCGCATTGGCCAGGGCAAGGACAACGTGCGCGAGTACCTGAAGCAGAACCCCCAGATCGCCATCGAGATCGAGAACAAGGTGCGCGAGAACCACAGTATCGTCAGTCGTGCTGCGACCTTCCCACCTAGCGAGGCCGAAGCCGAGGCCGATAGCGAAGCATGATTGGTCGGTCCGGTTCTTCATGGTCGCAGCGGGGCTCGGACAAGTCCGAGCCTGATGATGGCGGCTTTGAAACGCTGGGCAAGCCCAAGCCGCGCGGCCCTAGCCTAAAGGCCCGCGCAGTGGGCTATCTGTCACGACGGGAGTACGCGCGCAACGAGCTCGCGCGCAAGCTTCAGCCTTATGCTGAGGATGCCTCCGAGATTGACCCCGTGCTTGATGCCCTGGAAAAAGAAGGGTGGCTGTCTACGGAGCGCTTTGCGCACAGCCTGGTACATCGTCGCGCCTCACGGCAGGGCGCGGCGCGCATTGTCCAAGAGTTACGCCAGCACGGTGTCGCCGAAGATCAAGTCGCGCAGTTGCGCGATGATCTGCGCGCTTCCGAATATCAGCGCGCCCAGGAGGTCTGGCGCAAGCGCTACGGCGTCAAGCCCGCAGACCGTGCCGAATACGCCAAGCAGGCTCGTTTTCTGGCGGGCCGGGGCTTTGCCCATGAGGTGATTCGACGTCTATTGGGTGACGAGCGCGACGACTAAGGCCAATGGCGCTCAGACTTTCGCCGATCGAATCCCGTCTAGCGTTTTAAAGCACGTTTCACGTGCAATCGCCAAGAAATCACTGATATACGACGCATCGGTATCTTCGGTACGCACGGCGGCATAGAGCGTGCGCCATACCCCTTGCTGCCCCAAATGGCATAACCGTAGCCAGCCTTGATGCAAGTACTCTGTCAGCGCCCAGTTGGGCAGCGCGGTGACGCCACGATTGCTGGCGACAAGCTGCACAATCATGGGGGTTAATTCAGCCTTGCGTACCCCGGCGGGCTCGACGCCGGCGGGATCCAAAAACGCGGTAAAGACATCCAGACGTTGTCGATCCACGGGATAGCTGATCAGCACCTGATCCGCTAGTTGTTCGGGGGCGATGTGCTTGCTGGACGCCAGAGGATGAGATTCCGATACGGCCAGCACCAACTCATACTTGAACAGCGGCAGGTATTCCACGGCTTCCAGGGGTTGAGGATCAGAGGTAATCACCAGATCCAGATCACCGCGCACCAAGGCGGGTAGCGGGGCAAATGAAAACGCCGCTGAAAGATCCAGGGCGACATCGGGCCACTGCGTACGAAACACATCCAGGCTGGGCATGAGCCATTGAAAACATGAATGACAGTCGATGGCGATATGCAGTCGGCCCGTGCGTCCCGCCGCCAATCGCTGTAGCTCTCGCTCGGTGGCTCGCATCCGGGGTAACACCTCATCGGCTAATGCCAGGACACGCAGACCGGCCGTGGTCAGGCGGGCAGGGCGTGTGCGCCGATTCAACAAGGGGGTGCCCAGCCGGGCTTCCAGATCGCGCAGTTGATGAGATAGCGCGGACTGCGTCAAATGCAACCGATCGGCGGCCTCTTGCAGGCTACCGCCATCGCGGATAGCAGAGAGTGTCTCGAGATGGCGGATTTCAAGCATGGCTGGGGTGACCGATTATTTATATGAAAAATATTCAATAAATGTATGTTGAGATTGATTTTGACGCAACTTAAGTTAAGGGCAGAATAGCATCTGAGTTGAACAGAATTTGTTTATTTGGATATTTCTATGACAATAATTCATAATTTAGGCTTCCCTCGTATTGGCGCTCAGCGTGAGCTCAAGCGCTCGGTCGAGGCCTACTGGGCAGGTAAACAGAATGCCGCGGAGCTGGAACAAACCGGCCGCGAATTGCGCAGCGCGCATTGGCGGCGCCAAGCCGCCGCTGGCGTGCAGTTCGTACCCGTGGGCGACTTTGCCTGGTACGACCACATTCTGGAATGGACCACATTGTTGGGTGCCGTACCTGCTCGATTTGGTCAACCTGATGATCAGCCGGTCTCGCTGGATACCTTGTTTCGGATGGGGCGTGGGCGCGCGCCCTCGGGCACGCCGACCGCCGCCTGCGAAATGACCAAATGGTTCGATACCAACTACCACTACATCGTGCCCGAACTCGTGCCGGGTCAGACGTTTCGCATTGCGCGCGAGTATTTGTTTGAGCAGGTCAACGAGGCGCTAGCCCTGGGTCACCATGTCAAACCCGTTATTCCCGGTCCGCTGACGTGGTTGTGGTTGGGCAAGGGAGACGCGTTTGCCGACGGGGCAGGGGACGAGGCGAAATTGTCGCTGCTGGACGCGCTGTTGCCGGTCTATGCCGAGGTGCTGGCCCGTTTGGCACGGTTAGGCGTGCAATGGGTGCAGATTGACGAACCCATTCTGGTATTGGACTTGCCCCAGGCCTGGCACGATGCCGCCCGGTCGGCGTACGAGCGTCTGACGCAGGCACCGGTTAAATTGCTGCTGGCGACGTATTTCGGAGGACTGCAAGACAATCAGGACACTGTGCTGGCGTTGCCGGTCGCTGGCTTGCATGTGGATTTGGTCCGCGGGCCAGGTCAGCTCCAGCATATCGCCGCCGCATTGCGTCCGGATCAGGTGTTGTCGGCCGGTGTGATCGATGGGCGTAACATCTGGCGTACGGATCTGGATGCTGCGCTAGAGGCATTGACACCGGTTCGCCGGCAATTGGGGGGTCGCCTCTGGTTGGCGCCCTCGTGCTCGCTGTTGCACGTGCCCGTTGATCTGGACAACGAAACGGAGCTGGATGCCGAACTCAAAGGCTGGCTGTCCTTTGCGGCCCAAAAGCTGGATGAACTCAGCGTATTGGGCCGCGCGCTCGATAACGCTGAGGCGCCAGAGGTCAACGAGGCGTTGACGGCGCAACGCGCGGCTTTGCGAGCGCGTCGTCAATCTCCACGGATTCATAACCCGGCCGTCATTCGTCGTATGGCAGCTGCCGCCGAGGTCGCGCGCGATCGGGTGCCTTTTGCGGATCGTATTGCGCAACAGCAGCAATTGCTGAAGTTGCCGGCGTTTCCCACCACGACCATTGGGTCGTTTCCACAAACGGCCGAGATCCGCGCACTGCGCCGTGATTGGAAAGCCGGCGGACTGAGCGACGCAGCCTACGAAAAAGCGATTCGCCTCGAAATCGAGGCCGTTATTCGTTTCCAGGAAAAAATCGGCCTGGACGTGCTTGTACACGGGGAGCCCGAACGCAATGACATGGTCGAGTATTTCGGCGAGTTGTTGGCGGGCTTTGCTTTCACCCGCAACGGCTGGGTACAGAGCTATGGTTCGCGCTGCGTCAAGCCGCCGATCATTTTTGGCGACGTGGCCCGTCCCGCACCGATGACCGTTGCCTGGTCCTCGTACGCCCAGTCCTTGACGGACAAGCCCGTCAAGGGGATGTTGACCGGTCCGGTGACCATCTTGCAGTGGTCGTTTGTACGCGACGATCAACCCCGCGAACAGACGTGCCGCCAATTGGCGCTGGCGCTGCGCGATGAGGTGGTCGATCTAGAGGTCGCGGGTGTACGGGTCATCCAGATTGACGAGCCCGCGATACGCGAGGGCCTGCCGCTGCGTCGCGGCGACTGGCAGACCTATCTGGATTGGGCGGTGGATTGCTTCCGCTTGTCGACTGCGGGCGTGGCCGCCGACACCCAGATTCATACGCACATGTGCTATTCCGAATTCAACGACATCATTGAATCCATTGCCGCGATGGATGCCGACGTGATTACGATTGAAACCTCGCGCTCCAATATGGAGCTACTCAAGGCATTTGAGGATTTTCATTATCCGAATGACATCGGGCCCGGTGTCTATGACATTCACTCGCCCAATGTGCCGGATGTGGACTGGATGGTGGGCCTGATGCGCAAGGCGGCGACCCGCCTGCCGAGCGAGCGTCTCTGGGTGAACCCCGATTGCGGGTTGAAGACGCGCGCCTGGCCCGAGACCGAAGCGGCTCTGGTTAGCATGGTCGACGCGGCGCGTACCTTGCGCGCGGCTTGACCCGTCCCGGTCCGCCCCCGGGCCGGTCACGTGTAGGCGTTCCCAGGAGGGGCGCCAGTTGGTGGGGGACAGGGCGTTTCTGAATGCCCTGCGTTATACTTCTCTGGATTTGCTGCTTTGCGTCAAATTCCCTGAGCAGGTCCCCCGTAATGCCATTGCCACCTCCATCTGTTTCTCGTCGCCCCCTGCACACGCGTTCTATACGCGTGCAGTCCTATGAGCGCGATGATGGGCTATGGGACCTTGAAGCCGAGCTCATCGACTTCAAGGGCTACGACTTCCCCAAGCATAACGGCGAGGTCTTCGAGGCCGGCCGCCATATACACCACATGCTGCTGCGCATCACTATTGATGACGCATGTACGATTGTGGCGGCTCAGGCGGTTTATGACGCGGCGCCCTACGAACAGCAATGTACGAGCATCGCCGCTGCCTACGAGGGGTTGGTGGGCATGAACCTGCTAAAAGGGTTTCGGCGCCAGGTCAAAGAGCGTTTTGGTCGTACGGCAGGCTGTACACATATGACCGAGCTGTCACAAGTGCTGCCCACTGCGGCAGTACAATCTATGGCCAATCGGCGGCGCCAAAGCAGCAATCCGGATGTACGCCCATTTCAGCTGGACGGCTGTCATGCCTTGCGCACTGACGGCGCGGTGGTGCTTGAGCACTATCCCAAGTGGTACACCGGGGATAGCGCTGAAGCGACAGCGGGCGCGAGTTCCGATTCCCCCTCTTTTTCTCATTCGTCCTGACAGGTAACACATGAAAATCCACGAGTATCAAGGCAAGGAACTGCTAAAGCAATTTGGCGTGCCTGTGCCCCGCGGGATCCCCGCATTTTCCGTCGACGAGGCCGTGGCTGCCGCTGAAAAGCTGGGTGGGCCGGTTTGGGTCGTCAAGGCGCAAATTCACGCGGGCGGCCGTGGTAAGGGCGGTGGCGTGAAGCTCGCCCGTTCGCTCGACGACGTTCGTACGCTGGCGTCGGAAATCCTGGGCATGCAATTGGTCACGCACCAGACCGGCCCCGCAGGCCAAAAGGTAGGCCGCCTGTACATCGAAGACGGCGCTGATATCCAGAAGGAATACTACGTGTCGCTGGTCACCGACCGCGCCACGCAGACCGTCGCCATCATCGCTTCCAGCGAAGGCGGCATGGATATCGAGGAAGTCGCTCACTCGACTCCCGAAAAAATCATCACCGAATACGTCGATCCGCAGACCGGTCTGTCGGTCGAACAAGCCAAGAAAGTGGCCGAGTCCATTGGCCTGAGCGGCGGCGCCGCTGATCAGGCTGCCGACGTGTTCCAAAAGCTCTACAAGTGCTACATGGAAACCGACGCTTCGTTGGTCGAAATCAATCCTCTGAACTGCGACAGCAAGGGCAACATCATCGCCCTGGACGCCAAGTTCAACTTCGACCCGAACGCCCTGTTCCGTCATCCGGAAATCGTGGCTTACCGAGATCTGGACGAAGAAGATCCCGCCGAAGTCGAAGCCAGCAAATTCGATCTGGCCTACATTCAGCTCGACGGCAACATCGGCTGCCTGGTGAACGGCGCTGGTCTGGCCATGGCAACCATGGATACCATCAAGCTGTTCGGCGGCGAGCCGGCCAACTTCCTGGACGTGGGCGGTGGCGCGACCGCCGAAAAAGTGACCGAAGCCTTCAAGATCATGCTCAAGAACAAGGGCGTGCAGGCCATTCTGGTCAACATCTTTGGCGGCATCATGCGCTGCGACGTCATCGCCGAAGGCGTGATCGCCGCGTGCAAGGCCGTCAACCTGAGCGTGCCGTTGGTCGTTCGCATGAAGGGCACCAACGAAGAACTGGGCAAGAAAATGCTGGCCGACTCGGGGCTGCCCATTATCAGCGCCGACACCATGGCCGAAGCGGCCACCCGCGTCGTAGCCGCCGTCAAATAAATTGCCAAGGATTCACAAATGTCGATTCTGATCAACAAGGACACCAAAGTCATCACCCAAGGCATCACGGGCAAGACGGGCCAGTTCCACACCCGCATGTGCCGTGAGTATGCCAATGGCAAAGCCGCCTTCGTGGCTGGCGTCAATCCCAAGCGTGCCGGTGAGGACTTCGAAGGCGTGCCTATTTTCGGCACCGTTCAAGACGCCAAGCAAGAAACCGGCGCGACCGTATCCGTCATCTACGTGCCGCCCGCCGGTGCTGCCGCCGCCATCTGGGAAGCCGTCGAAGCCGAACTGGATCTGGTCATCTGCATCACCGAGGGTATCCCGGTGCGCGACATGCTGGAGCTCAAAAACCGCATGAAGGCCAAGAACAGCAAAACCTTGCTGCTGGGCCCGAACTGCCCCGGCCTGATCACCCCCGATGAAATCAAGATCGGCATCATGCCCGGCCATATTCACCGCAAGGGCCGTATCGGCGTCGTCAGCCGCTCTGGCACCTTGACGTACGAGGCCGTGGGGCAAGTCACCGAATTGGGTCTGGGCCAATCCAGCGCCGTCGGTATTGGCGGCGACCCCATTAATGGCCTGAAGCACGTTGACGTGCTCAAGCTGTTCAATGACGATCCCGATACCGATGCCGTCATCATGATCGGCGAAATCGGTGGCCCCGACGAAGTCAACGCCGCACAATGGGCGAAAGACAACATGAAGAAACCCGTGGTCGGCTTCATCGCCGGCGTCACGGCGCCTCCGGGCAAGCGTATGGGCCACGCCGGCGCGCTGATTTCCGGCGGTGCTGATACGGCCGATGCCAAGCTCGAAGTGATGGAAGCCTGCGGTATTCGTACCACGCGCAATCCGTCGGAAATGGGCAAGTTGCTCAAGTCCGTGCTGTAAACGCGAGGCGTTCCTCGTGTCTGGAAAGCCCGCCCGTTTTGGCGGGCTTTTTCACGAGGAGCAACGCGAGTTGTTTCACCGGCTCGGCAAAATATAATAACGAGCTTGTTTTACGCGTACACCCATAAAAAATCGTCTGGTGACATAGGCACCCGGCACTGGCCACACTATTCGCGCATACCAAGTCGGCCGGTACGCATCCTGTATTGACTCACACCTAGGGGATCGCTAGGAAGAGAGGAATGGAACTTACATCCGCAGCATTCTGGATTGCCTTGTTGCAAATCATTTGGGTCAACATCCTGTTGTCCGGCGATAACGCCGTGGTTATTGCGCTTGCCGCGCGCTCGCTACCGCCTTCGCAGCAGAAAAAAGCCATCACGATAGGCTCTGTGGCCGCGATCGTCATGCGTATCCTGTTGACACTGGTTGCTGCCAAGCTGTTGCTGCTGCCGTGGCTCAAGCTGGTTGGCGCGCTGTTGCTGGTCTATATCGGTGTGACGCTGCTGTTACCCGAGGGTGAGGATGATGGCGACGGCAAACAGCACGGCTCGTTGCTGTCGGCTATCCGCACCATCATGATCGCGGATCTAGTCATGAGCCTGGACAACGTCGTGGCTGTCGCCGCGGCAGCAATGGGCGACACCACCTTGCTGGTGGTGGGCTTGGCGATCAGTATCCCGCTGGTTATCTTCGGCAGCACGCTGCTGTTGAAGGTCATCGAGCGCTTCCCTTTGATCGTCTGGATTGGCGCAGCATTGTTGGGCTTTATTGCTGGCGAACTGTTGGTGGGTGACCCCGCGCTGCATGATTCTGTCATCAGCGTCGATATGGCGTTGGGGTGGACTGAGCATCAACTGGCATTAGTGGCCGGCGCGATCGGTGCACTGCTGGTTTTGGCGTTAGGGAAATTTTTTCTGGCCCGGCGCCAAACCCTGACTCAGGCCTGAATTATACTTACCGCTTTGGCGAGACATTGCCGCGTGCGACGGGCGCGGCGATGTCTCGCCTGTGTTGCGCTGGTAGCAGTGCGTTAGATAAATACTTCGGTGGGGGGTTTTAGCGTGTTTGAGTTCCTACAAACAATAAGTTGGGCTGCAGTATTCCAAATAATCATGATCGACATCCTGTTGGGTGGCGATAATGCAGTCGTCATCGCGCTGGCTTGCCGAAATCTTGCTCCCAAGCAGCGCATGCAAGGGATTCTTTGGGGGACGGCCGGCGCGATTATCTTGCGCGTGGTGCTCATTGCTTTTGCCCTCACGCTGCTGGCCATCCCGTTCCTCAAGGTCGTCGGCGGCCTGCTGCTGGTCTGGATCGGCGTCAAGCTCCTGATTCCCGAGGACGAGGGGCACGACAATATCAAAGGCAGTACATCCATTGCGGCGGCGGTCAAGACCATCATCGTGGCTGACTTCGTGATGAGCCTGGATAATGTCATCGCCATCGCCGGGGCGGCCCAAAATGCGCACTCGGATCATCAGATTGGCCTGGTTGTATTCGGCCTGATCGTCAGTGTGCCCATCATCATCTGGGGCAGCACCCTGGTTCTTAAGCTCATCGACCGCTATCCGTTCGTGGTCACGCTGGGCGCGGGACTGCTGGGCTGGATCGCGGGTGGCATGGTTGTTACCGATGTGATTGTCGAAAGTCAATTCGGTCCGCAGCCCACTGCGGTTAAAATTGCTGCAGAAGTCATCGGCGCAGTGCTTGTTGTAGCCTTGGGGCGGTGGCTTGCCAGCCGTAAAATTGCCTCTAAGGAATCTACACATGAGTCTGCGTAAAGGCAGCAACCCCGGGTCCGGTCTGAGCTTGCTGCAAGGTCTTGCAGTGCTGGCCATCATCGGGGTCATCGTTGCGGTGATTTTCTCCAGCCTGGGCGGTTGATTCTGCCCGTGTCTGCACCGCAACGTCTCGTTATCGCAACGCGCGCCAGCCGGCTTGCCTTATGGCAAGCCGAGCATGTACGTGATCGCTTGCGCACCTTATATCCCGACTGCACGGTCGAATTGCTGACGCTGACGACACGGGGCGATCAGATTCTTGATCGCACCCTCTCCAAGGTCGGGGGCAAAGGGCTTTTTGTCAAAGAGCTCGAAACCGCGTTGCTCGATGGCCGTGCCGATCTGGCCGTGCACTCCCTGAAAGACGTCCCCGTCGAACTGCAAGCCCCGTTCGAACTGTGCACCGTGCTCGACCGGGCCGATCCGCGGGACGCTTTTGTTTCCAATCAGTACACGTCATTGGCCGACTTGCCCGTCGGCGCCATCGTGGGCACCTCCAGTTTGCGACGTGAATCGCAGATTCGGCACCGGTATCCCCAACTGCAGGTCAAACCGCTGCGCGGCAATCTGGACACGCGTCTGGGCAAGCTCGACCGAGGGGATTATGCGGCCATTGTGCTGGCGGCAGCCGGTCTGCAACGCCTGGGCCTGGATCAGCGTATTCGTAGCCTGCTCGAGACTGCCGATAGCCTGCCTGCTGCCGGGCAGGGCGCATTGGGTATCGAAATCCGTGACGACCGGGATGACCTCCGAGCGTGGCTTGCGCCGCTTGCTTGCGCGCGGACGACGGCTTGTGTCCTGGCCGAGCGTGCCGTGTCCCGCACTTTGGGCGGTTCCTGCCAGGTCCCCTTGGCGGCGTATGCTCAGCTTGAGGGCGATACCGTCATCCTGCAGGCGCTGGTGGCGTCTCCCGATGGTTCCCGGATGATTCGCTGCCAGCACACGGGTCCGATTGAGGATGCCCAGCGGATTGGCGAGGCCGCCGCACAAGAGTTGCTGTCGAACGGCGCGGCTGCCATTTTGGCCGTACTGCAAGATCCTTCCGCCGTCTGAGGCGGCCGGCGTTCGCCGGTCGCTTTCTTTTGGGGATACGTCCAAGCTCGTCTATGCCACAAGTCGCCATCCTGACCCGTCCCGACGGCCGCAACGATACGCTGGCGACCGGCCTGCGTTCAGCAGGCTGGCAGCCTTTGGTCTTGCCTGCGCTTACGCTGCAGCCACTGCCAATTGCGGCCGCCGATCTGCCATTGCCTCAAGACTACGATCTCGTCATCTTTGTCAGCGGCAATGCCATACAGCTGTATTTGAGCCAGCTCCGCGAGCTGGCAGGACAAATCGACTGGCCGGTCGCGGTGCCGGCGGCCACTGTGGGCCTGGCCAGTGCGCGCGTCTTGCGCGAGGCGCCCGGTTTTTGCGCCAATACAACAGTGCTGTGTCCGGGCCCAGAGGCGCCGACGCACGATTCCGAGGCATTGTGGCAAGTATTGTCAGCACGCGGCGACTTGCCGCAACGTGTACTGCTGGTACGCGGTACGCAGGGGCGAGATTGGTTGGGTGATCAGCTCGAGTCCGCCGGTGTACAGGTACTGCGGCACGCCGCCTATCGCCGCCAACCCGCCGTCTGGCCCGAATCCTCCTTGCGGCAGTTGCACGACTGGGCGCAGCGACACCAGCCCGTGACGTGGCTGCTGACCAGTGGAGAAGGCCTGTCGGCGGTTCGGGACCGGTTGCATCAGGCGGACCTGGATGATTGGTGGTGGACCTCCCGCTTTATTGTCACGCATCCCACGCTGGCCCGACGGCTGCAACAAGAGGCCGGTGGCACGGGCGCAGCGCCAATGGTAAAAATCTGTTTACCGGCCGATGATGCGATCCTCTCCGCCTTTGTTGCGGCTTGAATCGAAGTTTTGGCATTTCACCGAATACAATCGCGTCATGACAGACCAGACTCCTGATACTGCACCTGCCGTCGAGACGGCAACTCCGGGCGCTGCTTCGCCCGCCAAGCCGACCAAGGTTCCGGCTAAAAAGCCTTCCCGCGCGACAGGCCTGCTAAGCGCGGCGCTGATCATCGTGCTGCTGTTGGCCCTGGGTATGGGGTGGGCGCTATGGTTACAGCGCAAGCAGTCCCAAACGGCTGGCCGTGAGGTGGCGACTCGTCTCAGCACTCTGGAAAATGCGGTCGCCGAAGGCCGCAAAGCATCCCGCGAAGCCCTGACCCTGGCCCAAAGCCAGGAGGCCCAGCTTCGCTCCCTCGCGACCCAGGCCCAAGAGTCCAAGACGCGCTACGACGACCTGCAGCAGGCTTGGCAAACGTTCAGCGGCGGCGCGACCGATGAAATTCTGGCTAACGATGTCGAGCATCTGCTGGTGTTGGCCAATCAACAACTGCGCCTGGCCGGTAATGTCAACAATGCCATCGTGGCGCTGGAAACCGCACAAGCTCGCTTGACGCAGGCCGCGCGGCCGCGTTTTGCCAGCCTGCAACAAAGCATCAATGGTGATATCGACCGTCTGCGGGCTGTTGCCACGGTAGATATCCCGGCACAATCCGCGCGTATCGATCGTTTGGCGGGCCTGATTTCCAAGGCACCGTTGCTCGTGCCCGATGCCGCCGCGCCGGGTGAGCCGATCGATAGCTCGGCCGAGCCCGCTGTGGCGCCCGCCACGCCTCGAGCTGATGATCCGCGCAGCCAGTTACCCGCGGATGCCGCGTGGTGGGAGCGCTGGCGCGCCGAGATGGCTTCTTGGCCAAGTCGCGCCGGCAGTGTCTTGGCGCAAGAGTTAGGCGATCTCATCAGCGTGCAACGCGTGGACCAGCCTGCGGCATTGATGCTGTCGTCCGAGCAGGCCGAGCAGGTGCGCGCCTCCTTGCGTCAGCGTCTGATGACCGCGCAATTGGCGATGTTGATGCGCCAGCCCGAGGTCTGGAAAAACGAGCTCGATAACGTCGCTGACGTGCTGGGCATCTATTACGACGGTCGTTCGGTTGATACCCAGGCGGCGCTGCGTTTGACCGACGAGTTGGCCAATACCAATATCGCCGTCCAGTTACCCGATGTTGCGGATAGCCTGACTGGCTTGGCAGCGTTGCGTTCCGCCGGTTTTGAATCGCCCAAACAGGACTGACGTATGCGTACTTGGTTCTGGACTTTACTGCTGCTCGTCGTCGCTGTTGCGTTGGCCGTGGTGCTGCGCTCCCATGCGGGCAACGTCATCCTGTTGATTTCGCCCTGGCGCGTTGAGCTGTCGCTGACGCTGTTCGTGCTGCTGGTGCTGGGCTTTTTCATTGCCCTGTACGTGGGGTTGCGTCTGTTGGCGTGGCTGCTGGCCATTCCCGATCGCATGCGCGTCTGGCGTGGCCAGCGCGCCGAGGCGCGTGACCACGTGCTGCTCGAGCGCGGCTGGACAGAGCTCCTCGAGGGGCGCTTTGCCCATGCCGAAAGGAATTTGACCAAGCTCCTGGGCCAGACTCGCGTGGCCAATCGCCGGGTGTTGGCGGGCTTGTCGGCGGCTCGCGCCGCGCACGAGTTGGGCGAATTTGCGCGACGAGACCAGCTTCTGGATGCTGCAAGAGAGCACGCGTCGGGCAATACCGGCCTGCAAGAAGCCATCGCTACGGTGGCCGCGGATCAATTGTTGGACCAAGGGCGCGCGCAGGATGCATTGGCCGTGCTTACGCCCTTGCAAGATGGCGGGGCCCGTCATTTGCATACGATGCGCCTGCTGTTGCGTGCAGAGGCCGCGCTGGATCACCACGAGCGGGTCTTTACGCTGGCGCGTGGCTTGATGCGCCGCAATGCACTATCGAAGTCCGAGGCGGAGCAACTGATCGACAAATCGGGTGCGGCGCGTTTGCGCGCCGCCGCCGCATCGGGCACCGAGGCCTGGCGCAGTGTCTGGAAAGACCTCAAGAGCGACGAGCGTACCCTGCCGCAAATTGCATTGGCGGGCGCGATGGTGTTCGAGGCAGCTGGTGAGCCTGCCGAGGCCGCAAAAATCCTCGAAGCCGCTGTTCCCGTGCATTTCACCCCTGCGTTGGTGCAAGCCTATGCCCGGTGTGATTCCGATCAGGTGCCTCGTCGTTTGGCCAAGGCAGAGGGTTGGCTGCAAAAACGTCCGGCCGATGCCGGCCTCCTGAGCGCGTTGGGCATGTTGTGCCTGAACGGACAGTTGTGGGGGCAGGCCGAACGTTATCTGCAGCGCAGCCTGCGCTTGCGCACTGACTCGCCCGAGACGCACGCCTTGTTGGGCAGCTTGTATGACCGCCTGGACCGTCCGGTCGACGCGACGCGGCACTGGCGCCTGGCGACCGCAGCGACGATGGCATTGCCCATTCTGGCGACGGATCAGGCTTTGCCCGCGGCCGAGACCAGTGCCGATCCGCTGCACCTGGACGCCGAAGGCGAATATTCCACTTATCCGCCCGAGGTTTCGCTGGCAGGCAGTCACGCCACCGTCCAGAGCGATATGCCCGTGTCTGCGCCTGCGGACTACGTTTTGGATCCCGATGCCCGCGCCCTGGAACATGAGGCATCAGTGGCGTTGCAGCCGGATCCTCCCGCCGTCGCACCCGTTGGCTCCAACGTCGATATCGAAGACTACTTCGATAGCGCACCCATCCCGATCGCCGCGTTTGATGTGCCTACCTACAGCACGTGGCCGGCCGAGTCACCTGTCGAGCGTGATGCGGACAAGCGGGATGACGACAAATCACATCTTCTTTCAGACAAACAAGGTTGAATCATGAGTCTCGATCGCGTCTCTCCCGGTAAAAATCTACCGGAAGACTTCAATGTCATCATCGAAATCCCCATGAATGCCGATCCGGTCAAGTACGAGGTCGACAAGGACAGCGGCGCCGTGTTCGTGGATCGTTTCATGCTGACCGCCATGCACTATCCGTGCAACTATGGCTACATCCCGCAAACCCTCTCCGACGATGGTGATCCCGCCGACGTACTGGTGTTGACGCCGTTCCCCATCCAGGTGGGCGCCGTGGTGCGCTGCCGCGCCCTGGGCGTGCTGGAAATGGATGACGAAGCCGGCGGTGACGCCAAGCTCCTGGCGGTCCCGGTCGACAAACTGTACCCACCGTATCGCAATATCAAGTCTTACGAAGATCTGCCCGCCGAAGACATCAGCCGTATCCAGCATTTCTTTGAGCACTACAAAGATCTGGAAAAAGGCAAATGGGTCAAGGTCAAGGGCTGGAAGGGCGTCGACGCTGCCCGCGAAGAAATCGTCCGTAGCGCCGAGCGCTACAACAAGGACTAAGGCCAACCGGGCTGGCATTTCGTCGGGCTGCGGTGCACTAATGCTTCGCGGCCCGTTGTCTTTGCATGGTCCGGCACACCGAAATAACGGATAAACTCGCGAACTGGATTTCCCCTTTGTCGGCCATGCCGACACGCATTCAACAAGGTCAAGAGAACATGGATTACGTATTCCCTCCGTTGCCGCCCGTTGCCGTGCCTGTTGTGGGCAGCGATGCATTAGTCCCCGTGCGTCGTATTTATTGCGTTGGCCGCAACTACGCCGAGCATGCCAAGGAAATGGGCTTTACCGGTCGCGAAGATCCGTTCTTTTTCAGCAAGCCTAATGACGCTATCGTGACGATTGCGGATGGCCAGACGGGCGCCACGCCTTATCCGCCCAAGACCAGCAACCTGCATTACGAGATGGAGCTGGTTGTGGTGCTGGGCAAAGGTGGGAAAGATATTCCCGTCGACCAGGCCAATGACTATGTGTGGGGCTATGCGCTAGGTCTGGACATGACACGCCGCGACCTGCAAGGCGAGGCCAAGAAACAGGGCCGTCCCTGGGAAGTCGGCAAGGCTTACGATCTATCCGCGCCGATCGGTCCTATTCATCCGCGCAGTGCCGTCGGCACGCTCGAAAAGGGCGCCATCTGGTTGGATGTCAACGGGCAGCGCAAGCAGTCCAGCGATATCTCGCAGATGATCTGGAATATCCCCGAGAGCATCTCGTACCTGTCGGGCCTGTTCGAACTGAAGGCCGGCGATCTGATTTTCACAGGCACCCCCGAAGGCGTGGGCGCTGTCGTACAAGGCGATGAGCTCGTCGGTAGCGTCGAGGGCCTGGGCGAGTTGCGCGTGCGTATCGCTTGATATATTTTTGCCGCCGGGCCGCCCCAAGGCAAAAAACGCCCCCTTGGGGGATGAGCCCGGACACAGAACAGTCCCTGCGGACTGTTGTGTGCCTGGCGAATCCGAGCGGCCTGCCTGCCGCGAGGTGGACAGCAAGCCAAAGGCGCAGCGTGGGGGCTATTTTTACCGCCGAACTGTAAACTGAAGAGGCAGTGCGGTGTTTTTTGATTCAGGAGTTTCATCATGCGCGCAAGAGTCATACTGACGGCGGTTATCGTTTTTGGGGTCGTGCTGCAAGGCTGCAATACGATGGCTGGCGTGGGTCAAGACATGTCCAAGGCAGGTCAAGCCATCACTAACGCCGCAGACAAATAAGACCCACGCGTTTTGATGACGGCGGCCCCTTCGGGGGCCGTTGTTGTTTTGATCACGGCAAGTGTTCTCCTGTTTAGTGTCTGCTTAATGCTTGGCTTAGCCCCTGTCTAGGTCTGTGAGACCAATTCGCCTACCTCGGCATCTGCGAATAGCCCGCCCGTCCGCGTCGTTTCAGAATACAGCCTCTATCGATTGAAAAGAGGCTGATGCATGATCCCGCGTATTTCTCGCCAGCGTGGCCAGGGCATGACCGAGTACGTCATTGTGGTGGCGCTGATCGCCGTGGCCGCGATTGCGGTCTATCAGTTGTTCGGCCAGGTCATCCGTTCCCAGACGGCTGCGATGGCGAACGAGCTCGCGGGAGAAGACGGCACCGCCGCGTCGCGTGCCGCACAGTCCACGGCGGGCAAGGCCGCCACCCAGACCAAAGTACGTACGCTCAAGTCGTTTACGGGCCACGCAAAATGATGGGCCACGTCGTGTTGCAGACAGGCATTATTACTGCGCAGCGCGGTCAGGCCTTGCCTTTGGCCTTGATGCTGATGGCGGTAGCGGGAATCGCCTGGATTGCGCTGTACAACGTTGGGCAGACGGCCAGTGCTCGCGTACGTCTGACGCATGTCGCCGATGCGGTCGCGTATAGCGGGGCGCTCGCGCAGGCGCGCAGCCTTAATCTGTTGTCTTATATCAATCGTGCTCAGGTGGCGCATCAGGTAGCGATGGCGCATCTCGTGACGTTGGGATCGTGGGCACAGTTCGGACAAACGCAATCGCAGCAGCACACACGGCACAATCCGCAGGTCGCGCTGATTGGCAAGCTCTTTGGCTCGGATCTGGGCGCGGCATACGCTCGGGCCAGCGCTACGAGCGGCGCGCTGCCTGAGCTGGCTGATGCCTTTCAGCAGCACGATCACGTGGTGCACCAGATCCTGCAGCAAGCCTCGGCTTCGGTAGTTTCCAGCCTGGTGGCATTTCGCCGGCAGGCAATGTGGCAGGTGCTGCGTGCGAACTATCCCGAGTTTGACCGTGCCGGGTTCGATGCGCATGACACGGTTGATCAGGGCGAGACATCTTCGCATGGGCCCTTTCGATTATCCATGTTCTCCGATGGCTATTCGGGTTATCTGAGGCAACACCAAGATCGCGAAGACGGACACTTGCGGGGCATGGCGCAGGGGGCTGCGGGCCGCTACGACTTTTTGCGGCCACGTGACCTGACGCGCCGCAATGCCTGGACAGTGCAGGCGGAGTGTCCGACGCGTCGGCACGAGCTTCGTCGTCGTGGCGAGACCTGGCTCGATACCCAGGGTCGCTGGGCAGCAGAAGACACGTTGTCTTATCACGCCTTGCGCTCTAACCGCTGGATTGGGTGCCACTACCGTGAGTACGCGATGGGGTGGGGCCAGAACGGACATCGTACGCCGGGGGATGCTAAGGCGACCCCAACACCGCCTCATGAATTTTCACAGCAGGACTTTTGGCGTTGGGTACACGAAAACACCTCGTGGGATTTATTCTCGGGCCGAAGCAACTCCCTGGCAAATGCTTATGGCTCGGTAGACGTGCAACGATGGCCGAGTCGTGGGCTGCCTGCGTATCACGAGATAGACAAGAGCGCGGTGAATCACGCTCTGCGTTTTGCCATCCAGGTGCGTCAGTCCGCTACGTCGATGTCCACGACTGACGCCGCAAGCAATGTGGCCGCGCCTGTCGGCAGATACACCTACCTCGGATTGAGGGCAGGGCAGGCCATAACGGTAGGCAGTGCGGCGGAAACATACTTTGCACGACCGCATTCGCGCGTCGACGGCCGGCACGAGCTTGCGAGTCTTTTTCGACCTTACTGGCAGGCGCGGCTTAGCTCCGCCCAGCCCCGCCATCCAGAGGGTGGGCCGCGATGAAACCCCAACTTTCTTGTTCATCGTCTCGCGGGCAAGCCGTCGTCGAATCCATGCTCGCGCTCGGCCTGCTTGGGGTATTCATGCACGGGTTGGTGACGATCGGTGATTCTTTGCTGCGAGGTCAACAAGCGGCCCATCTGAGCCGCTATGCTGCGTTTGCCAGCGCAAGAGGACAAGACCACATCCATCGTGCAGACATGGCAGGGCGCTCAGGCGGATCTGTATCGTTGGTGACGACGCTACCTCAGTCCGGTGACATCAACCGCGTCGGAAATGCGCAGGCAGCGACTTTGGCTCAAGACTGGTTACGGGCCGACCCCCGATTGCGCCAAGCACAAGCTACCGTGTATCCCTCTGGGCACCTTGCCTTTTCCGAGCACGTTAGACCGGCGTCGATGCTGTCCGTACGTCGCCAAACTGTCGTGGCGGTGGGAGCAGGGCACGCGTCCGATGATGCGACGGTGGCGCGACGGACTCAAGATTCTGTGCTGGGTTGGTCGGGCGCGGCCCGACGCTCATTACGTGCCGCGCAGGCCCTGAGGCAACCCATGCTGCCTGTGGACGCCCCCTGGGGCCGAGGCAACTGGACAGGGGATTGGCTTGAGGCTTGGCATGACCTGGCACCGATCGCCGAGAAAACACCATGATCGTCAGCCGATGGGGCGGTGACATAACCCGCTATTTGAACGTCGTATTGGGTAGATGGCTATCGTGTACCTCTGCATATTCTGGGCACGTGCCTCGGTCGCCATACACGTCATTTTGTTTGCAAGGCGTGTTTGCTGTGATGATCTCTCTGGCTCTCTCCGATAGTACGTATGCCGACACGTTGTCTTTGCTTGATCGGTTGGTCTTGCCACCGGGCAGCGCTCAGGCCGCGCTGGGTACTCGGATGCAGCTCCATGGTGTGCCTGTCGATATCCGCGTCATCGAAATACCGGAGTCGGTTACACAGGCCGCACGCATGTTGAGCGAGCAGTATCCCGGGCTGTCCGACCTGAGTGTCTATCCGGGTTGTGCAGTGTTATCCGGAGAGGTTGCCGATCAATTCTGGGTCGTGACACTCGAGCCCGCGGGGCTTCGCCAAACGCGAGGCAGTATTTCCGTGCTGGACATGGCGGCCACTTCCTTCGCGACCTTGAATCCAGCGAATGGCACGCAGTCGCATCGCAGCACCGCGTCGCCGGCACAGAGTTGGTTACCGGGCGACGCGCGACTTCGACTACGGCTGGACGCCCAAGAGGATAGGGGCGGTGGGCATACATCACAGCAGGTATGGACATTTCCCTTGCCAGTACCTGCCGCATGGCGAGCTATCGTCCGGGGCTTACAGCAAGAGCAGTGGCAATTAGAAACCTTGACGCCGGATGCTGGCCGATGGGTGCGGCAACGCAGCACGCTTCAGATCACCATCACCGCCGTCGACGGCGGCAGTGGAATCCTGGTGCATCAACATGATGGGTCCGCACGATGAAATTTACGATCATGGCATTGCAGCAGCGCGCGCGTACGCTCGCCGTTTATACATTCGCGTTATGCGCCGGACTGCTCGCGGCCTGGGCCGTACACGACCATATTCAAACTCGCGAGCGAGAGATTGAGCGTCAATCCGAAGTCGACGTGCTCACTCGCGTCGTCGCGGCGGTCGATATCGAGGCCGGTACTCGGCTGGATACTGATCATCTGGCAGTACGGGATATTCCCTTGCCGTGGGTACCGGGGGGCTCGTTCGACCCCGGGACCGTAGAACACGCAATAGGCGGAATACTGACGTCGGACCTCAGGCGGGGGGACATTCTGCTGGACGCTCATGTTACCGCGGAGACCGGATCACCAATCTCAGCATTAGTGTCGTCGGGCCGGCGGGCTGTGACCTTGCCCGCGGCGGAGATCAATGCAGTCTCCGGTCTATTGCAAGTAGACGATCTGATTGATTTGTATGTGTCCTTTACGCATCAGGGACAGCATCTGACGGCACCCTTGTTGCAAGGGGTCAGGGTATTGGCATTGGGGGGGAGTGCTGAAGCACCGATGTCGATTACGTTCGACACCTCGGAGCAGAATGCGATCAAGTTGGTAGCGGCACGCCAGAGCGGTACGTTGACGGCGATGGTGCGTCATCGTGGCGACGTGGTGATCTCGAAGGAATCCGAGCCAGGCGATCTGGCAGCGTTGATGGGTATTGATCAACGAGAGGTCGTGACTCACGCGCCCATTCCTATCCTGTACGGCGATCGTGTCGATACAGCGTTGATCCCTGATGGGTTGTCGGGTGACTTGCCGCCTTCCATACCACGCGCTTCCACGTTGCAGGATGCGCCATGAAAGTATCCCAGTTTGCACGCCCCATCATGAAGTCAATCTTGTTGTTGTTCACATGGCCGGTGATGGCGGCCGAACCTACTGTCCTGGTACTGGAAGTCGGTCAAACCAAGGTTGTACAGCACAAGTCCGTTACTCGTGTGGCCGTGGGGAATGGGCAGGTCATCAGCGCTGTCTCTGTCGAGGGCAAAGACGTGGTGCTTTTTGGCCGGCAAGAAGGCACCTCGTCGGTACACGTCTGGACACCTGCCGGCGTGGGCATGGCGTACGAGGTACAAGTACACCCCGCTGGCTGGTCGAACATGCAGCATGAGGTGCGGACCTTGCTCGAGCACATCCCGAACGTACGCAGCACGCTGGTCGGTGACAACATCGTTATCGAGGGCGAGGACCTCGCCGATGATGATCGGACACGGATAGCTGCTTTGGTGCAACGTTATCCGCGCATTCTGGACTTCACTGGCCAGGTGGGATGGGATCGTATGGTGCTACTGGACGTACAGGTGGTGGAATTACCTCGATCCCGCTTGCGCGAATTCGGCGTGCGATGGGACGCCGTGTCCCAGGGCGGCATGCAGGCCGGGCTGGCGTGGCAGCCGGGTTCCGGCGTGCACCTGAACGGATTCGAAGACGCATTGCCGCTAACGATGCAAGGCATGGGCGCGGGCGGCTATTTTGGTTTGAATGCCTTGCTGTCGTCACGCATTACCGCGTTGGCACAGCGCGGGGAAGCCGTGATGCTTGCCCAGCCCCAGCTCCTGGCGCGTAGTGGAGCGACCGCCTCTTTCCTGGCGGGCGGAGAGGTGCCCTACAGCACAACCGACGCAAAAGGCAACACCAACACCGCATTCAAACCCTACGGCGTATCGCTGAATATCACGCCACGTATTGATCGTAATGGCGCGATTCGCTCGCGTATCGAGGTCGAGGCGAGTTCCGTTGATACCTCTTTGAGTGTTTCGGGCGGCCCGGCATTGCGTACACGTCGGGCCTCAACAGAGTTCAACGTGAGATCGGGCCAGACACTGGTTCTGGGCGGGTTCCTGTCTCGTGAGCGTTCGCACGAACGTACTGGTGTGCCAGTGCTGCAAGATATTCCCTTGCTCGGCACACTGTTTTCCTCGCAGCGCAAGCAACACACAGAAACAGAGCTGGCCATCTTCGTGACGCCGCGCATTGTGTCGCAAGATCACCCCGAGATGGCCCAACGCGTTGAGCGCGGACGCCATGTGCTGCGCGACGCGTTTCCCGATATGCCTGCTATGGGAACGGCAGCGCCCGGCCCTGGAGATCCTGATTGGAGTGTGTATCGGGGGCCGGGCTCTCAATGGCAACCTGTGCCGGGTTCGGCTCCTGCGCTGATGCCGATTTCCCACGTCCAGAACGGCGCTGATTCCCATTTCCATCAGACAGTGAAATGAGCATGTTCGAGATAACGATGGCATTCGAAAGTGGGGAGCAGCGTCGCGTGTGCGTTCAAATGCCATTGGTCATTGGACGGTCAGCGCAATGCGGCCTACGCATTGCGAACTGGCGTGTGGCCAAACAACATGCACGGTTGGTTAGTCAAGGGCAGGCGCTGGAACTCGAGGACATGGGCTCCTTGATAGGCACCGTGGTCAACGGCCGACGCGTCTCGGTTCATCGACCTGTGCTGCCCGAGGACGACATTCTGATTGGTCCGTGCCGTTTGCGTGTGCGTCCGCTGAACCAACCGGCAACGCAACCACCGGGCCTGGCCATTTCAGCGGTCACCACCACGGCAGAGAAAACGGCTGTCATCGTCTGTGCGAAGCCGACGGAGTATGTGGCGCCGACCGTGCCTGACAAATCCCTTTTTGCCACAGAAGTCGTGGCGCCCTCGATGGATGACGACCCGTCTGCCACCAGAGATTCTCTGCCATACCGGCGCCGGCTGCACGCGGGCTTGCTGCAGGCATTGGATCTGCGACGTCGCGACGTCGCAGGAATGAGCGATGCCGTGTTGCGTAGCGAAGGGCAACGATTGCTGGATCAGATTGCCGCCGACGACACCGATATTCCTGGGCATATCGACCGGGTAGCGCTCTGTCGCGATGTGCTGGACGAGGCGGTCGGATTGGGACCACTGGATCGCTTGCTCTCGGACACGAGCATCAGCGAAATTATGGTTAATCGGTACGATGAGATCTACATCGAGCGTTATGGCCGATTGTCACGACACAGCGCCGTGTTCAGTAGCGAGCAGTCGGTGCGTTGGGTGATCGAGCGGATTGTTGCCCCCATCGGTCGCCGTATTGACGAGAGTGCGCCGATGGTGGATGCACGGCTACCCGATGGTTCTCGTGTTAACGCCGTGATTCCGCCCGTGGCCTTAAAAGGCGCGAGCCTGACCATACGAAAATTCCCCGCTCGCCGACCAGAGATGGGAGATCTTGTACAAGGCGGATCCATGGGTGCGGCCATGGCGGCGTTTCTCTTACTATGCGTACGTACCCGCAAGAACATCGTGGTATCGGGTGGCACCGGCTCGGGCAAGACCACGCTGCTGAATATTCTGTCCAACGCTATTCCTGACGGTGAACGCGTGGTGACGATCGAGGATGCGGCAGAACTCAGACTGAGTCATGCGCACCTGGTTGCGTTGGAGGCGCGCCCCGCCAATCTGGAAAACCGTGGCCGTATTGACATACGGGATCTGGTACGCAATGCCTTGCGCATGCGACCGGATCGCATTGTCGTGGGCGAGTGTCGGGGTGCCGAGGCGCTCGACATGCTGACCGCGATGAATACAGGCCATGAGGGATCGTTGACGTCGCTGCATGCCAATAGTGCCCGAGACGCCTTCAGCAGGCTAGAGACCATGATATTGATGGCGGGGATGGATCTACCGCTAACAGTGGTCCGTGAGCATATTGGCGCCAGCATCGATATGGTGGTTCAGCAAGCGCGTTTGTCCGATGGACGACGCGTGGCGACCTCTATTGTGGAAATTACCGGTTTGGAAAGCGGTCGTATTCAGTCCCAGGAGCTGTTCCGCTATCAGCGAGGGATAGGTTTTCAAGGATGCGGATTGTTGCCACGCTTTATCGATGAGTGGCGCGAGGCAGGGATTGAGTTTGATATTGGTGCTTTTTCCCGATCAGACTTAGTGGTAGATGAACCGAGCGCCGGCGAATGATCTGGCTTGCGATTGCCATGTCCGGCGTTTGCGCGGTGCTGCTGGCCTGGCAACTGCAGACGTGGTTTGGGCCGGCGTTGTCGCGTTATCGCGAGGTGTATACGCACGAGGCCGGGATCCATCTCAGCGAGATATTCCTGTTCATCAATCCCGCTCAGTTGTTGATCTGGGCTGCCATGCTGGCGTTATTGGCAGGTGCAGTGGCGTTTGGCGTGAGTGACAGCGTCGTGGTGGCGGGGATTGCCGGGGGACTTGCCTGCCGACTCCCTAACGCCATGATCAGGCGTTTGCACGGTCGACGGTTAGCGAGATTCGAGCGGCAATTGCCTGCGGCGTTGTTGGCGTTGGCTTCTGCGTTGAGAGCGGGGGTAGGGATATCGACGGCCTTGCGTCATATCGTGGATCATGGCGAAGCCCCATTGACTCAAGAATTTGGTCTCGTGTTGCGAGAGCAACGTCTGGGGGTTAGTTTTGATATCGCGCTGCACAATTTACACGGACGTGTTCCTTCTGAGTCCTGTGCCCTGGTCGTTGCGGCATTGCGCGTTGCCTCTCTCACGGGAGGTAACCTGGCAGAAACGCTAGACGGAATTTCGTCCACGCTACGCGAGCGCCTGAAATTACACCGCAAGGTGCAGGCCCTGACCTCACAAGGCCGGTTGCAGGCGTGGATTGTTGGGGCGTTGCCGTTGCTATTGCTGGCGGTACTCAGCCATCTGGAGCCCGATGCCATGGCGATGTTGTGGCACACGACTATAGGCTGGAGCGTGCTAGCCGTTTTACTCGGCTTGGAGGCCATCGGCATGCTGCTGATTCGGCGCATTGTCACGATCGATATTTGACTCACTGCTATGTATCTGATGCTTGTCGTGGTGTTGGCGGGAGCGGGGGGATCGTTATCGGCTTGGCTGATCGCGCGGCCGGCGATGGGATCGCGTGATATGACTTTCCAACCGGATATGCCTTGGCATTGGCGCCTATGCTGGCCCTGGATATCAAGCTTGTCGGGTCTGTGTGAGCCGATGTTGTCCTGGCGCCAACGAGATCGTTTAACGAGATTGGCGAAGCAAGCGAGTTTGCCGACCGCCATCACGCCGGCGCATATGCTGGCTTGGGTGATTAACTGGATGGTGTTGGGTGCGATAGCCGGGGCGGGGCTCACCGCCTACTTCGGGATGTTTGATGGGTTGTTTTGGAGCACGCTCGGAATGGGGGTATCGACCGGGTTTTGGCCTATCGCAGTACTACGTGCACGCGTGCGCCGCCGACGACGACAAATCGCTCGAGAGTTACCCTTCGTTCTGGATCTGATGACGTTATGCGTAGAGTCCGGTTTGAGCTTGCATGGCGCATTACAGCAGGCCGAACAGCACGGTCCGTCCGGCCCATTACGTCAGCAGTTGACACATGCCTTGTCGGACATGCGTGCAGGGGTGCCGCGTGTAACGGCGTTAACGGCATTGGCTGAACGCAGTGAATGTCCGAGCGTACGCAGTTGGGTCGCCGCGATGTTGCAGGCAGATGGCTTAGGGATGAGTGTGGGAGTGTTGTTGCGAGAGCACGCCGCGCAATGCCGATCAGATCGTTTCCAACATGCAGAAAAATTGGCACTTGAGGCGCCGGTCAAAATGCTGCTGCCATTGATTGGCTGCATTTTCCCTTGCACATTCATCGTGTTGGCTTTTCCCATTGTGGTGCAGATGTGGGAGGCCATGCGATGACGCAGGAGCCGCCATCGATGCAGACAAGGCGTCGTCGCCTCGATCCCCACCGTATCCGATTGGTGGATGCGCGTGGCGTGTTGGGGCGGTTGCGAGGGTTGCTGTGCAGAGCCTCTCCGCCAGGACCACGTGCAGGGTTGAGGCTATCGCCGTGTTGGGCGGTTCATACCATCGGTATGCGCTATCCCATCGATGTCGCGTTTGTTAATCGCAACGGTCGAGTACGGCGTCTTGTCCGTTACCTGAATCCGGGGCGCGTCGCGTTCTCTATCGGCGCATGTTCTGTGATCGAGTTGGCGGTCAACACCAAGGATTCTCCATTGCGTTATCAGCGGCGCCTACGCCTCGCTATCCGGCATGCGCAGATTGATGATGCAGGATGAGTCCTATTTTTTTAAAAACGATAGGAAATTAGCGCGAAGAAAAAGTCAGTAAATCCTTGCCTGCAAACGAGAAATCCGACGGCGAAGCCGAATGGTTTCATGCCGCTTTTGTTGGCAAATTTATTACAACATTCATAGCCTGATGGCTAACTCAACAAAAGAAGTAGATTTCATTGCATTTTTTTTATTATCGCTGGTCCCTGTTGGGGCGCCTGAAATCGCGCCGGTTGCGATCCTCGATTCTCCTGCTGCTGATGGCCATTGGCCATGTGTCACACGCCAATCCGGTGGGTCGACCGTTTACGACTCGTACTGATGAGCTTCAACGCAGGCAAGAGCAGGAACTCGAGCAGTTACAAGAGCGCGCGACTCAGCATCCGGATGTGTTGTCCGCACCGAGTGACGACAACACTAGCTCGGATGTTCGGAATTTTCCCGAAGAAACCGTCTGCTTTGTCGTGCGCGAGGTTCGATGGGATGGAGGTGATCCCCCTTCATCCATACAAAATCAGGCGCGTGCGGTCCTGGGAAGGTGTGTCGGCAATCGAGCGCTACATGTCTTGCAAGCGCAGCTGACCGTACGCCTGGTTGACCTTGGCTTGATGACGACACGGGTGTTGATACCCGAACAGTCGTTGGCACAAGGAACGCTCTCATTGCGTTATGTTCCCGGTCGGATTGCCGCCGTGCAAGACGCGGATACGCCAGGGTGGTGGCGCATGGTGTTACCTGCCAGTCAGGGCGACATCCTGAATCAACGAGATCTGGACCAGACTCTGGAGAACATTCGACGCCTCAGAGGGCAGATGGATGCTCGTATCGATGTCGTGCCCGGCGTTGAGCCAGGCAGCTCCGATGTCCTGGTGCGGCCAGGCTCTGGCAAGCGCTGGCATGCTTACATAGGCGGTGATAACGCCGGGATGCGATCCATGGGGCGAGAGCGGGTGAATGCCGGATTGATCTTGGATTCACCCCTATTTTTATACGGCCAGCTTTCGGTGTCATGGAACAGCAACGCCGTCTGGCGTAATCGTGACAATCGCACGCGTGCGGCCGCGGTCAACTACAGCGTGCCGTTGGGCTATTGGTCGGTATTCGCGGGCCTTGGCCGTTCTCGTTATCAGCAGACAGTCGCGGGATTCAGCGAACCCATCGTGTACGGCGGCACGACAGCCCAAATCGAAACGGGCGTCTCGGTCGTGCCTTATCGCGGTAGTCACCGCAAGGGCACGGTCGTCATGAAGATGTTGCGCAAACGCGTGAAAGGTACGCTCAATGATATCGACCTCGATATACAGCGTCGCGATGTCACCGGCTACGAGCTGGGCTACCAGCACCGTCACTATCTGGACCGTGCCGTGTTTGATGTCGGCGGCGGGCTACGGGGCACGATACCCAGATATTCCAGGCAGTCCGGCTATGTGTACGGCGATCCCGAATGGAACGGGCGCACGACGATTCTTGCCGCGAACGCGGGCATGTATTTGCCCTTCATCGTTGCTCGCCAGCATATGGCGTATCAATTCAATTGGCAGATTCAACATGCCAAAACGCAGATCGTTCCGTCCGACTATTTTACGGTCGGCGATCGCTACACCGTTCGCGGCTTCGATGGCCAGATGGCACTGGCAGCCGAAAACGGCTGGGCATTGCGTAACGATCTGTCGCTGAACCTGGGAAATCTCGGTCAACAACTGTACGCCGGGCTTGACATGGGCCAAGTGGGTGGGCCATCGGTGCGGTACCTGCCGGGCCGTACGCTGGTCGGCGCGGCTGCGGGCCTGCGTGGGCGCCTGTCGGTGCCTTATGTCGATGCCAGCTACGACGTGTCGATGGGCTGGCCACTGAAAAAGCCTCAATTTTTCCACACACCGAGTGCCGTATTTTCCGCGGCGCTGTTGTTCGAGTTTTAGAGACTATGTACATGTTCAGTAAGAAAGCCCGTAGGGTCCTGGTTGGACTGCTGTCCACCCAAGGGTGGGCATCGGTGCCCGCGCAGACACTGCCGATCACCGTAGACAAGACCGCACGGGGAGCCCAGCCTGTGATCGGCGTCAGCCACGGAACGCCTGTCATCCAAATCGTGCCGCCTTCGGCGGGAGGGGTTTCGCACAATCGATTTACGCAGTTCAATATCGGGCCGTCGGGCGCGGTGTTGAACAACAGCGGGGGGACGACGCAAACGCAGATGGCCGGCCAGATCGCGGGCAACCCCATGCTGGGCAATCGGCACGCGACGACGATTCTCAACCAAGTCACCGCGCCCAATGCCTCACAACTGCGTGGCTTGCTAGAGGTGGCTGGCCATCGGGCTAATGTGATTGTCGCGAATCCGGTGGGTATCACGTGCAATGGCTGTGGCTTCCTGAACGCCTCTCGCGCTACGTTGACCACGGGCCGTCCAGAGGTGGGCCCCAAGGGCTCCATTGCGTTCGAGGTGGCGTCTGGTCGATTGGTGGTCGACGGTCAGGGTCTGAACGGCACTCATGTCGGCCAGGTCGATTTGATGGCACGGGCTCTGATCGTTAACTCGGGAATCTGGACGGATCGCCTGAACGTGGTGACTGGCGCGGCAAGGGTCGAGGCCAATGGCGAAGCACGTCCGCGTGGTGGCGAAGGGCCTGTACCTAAATTCGCACTAGACACGGCTGCGTTAGGGGGCATGTACGCAAACAGTATTCGACTCATCGGCACCGAGGCAGGCGTGGGGGTGAACGTGGGAGGCAACCTAGTGGCGTTTACGGGCGACTTGACCCTGAATGCGGCAGGCGATGTGCGCATCGCGCCTAATGGTACGTTGTCGGCAAAGAAGACGCTCGCGATCAATACCGCCGGGCATCTCGACACGCGCAATGCGACGTTGCATGGCACCAGCCTCGACATCTCAGCCCAAACGTTACGCAACCAAAAAGGCAGCATCACCGCGGCAGGTCCGGCCACGCTACGTATCGCAGGTGAGCTATCCAACGCTGATGGATTGCTCGCCGCCGCCGGCAAACAGTCGATCAATGCCAATCAGTTCCGTAATCAAGGTGGCACCGTTGCGGGCGGTCATCTTGCGATGTCGATTAAAGACGGCATCGATAACCGTAAGGGCTCAATCCTGGCCGACAACACCTTGCGTTTGTCAGCCGCTCGGCTCGCGAATGGCGACACGCTGAAGGCGAACAAAGCGGCTGCGGTGGCCACGTCTACGGCCACCCCTGGCAAAGCAACCGCGGGCGCAGCGCCGGATACGCCCGTCGTCTCAGGCGTGTCCGGAAGGGCCATCGACATTCGTGTGGCCCGAGTCGACAACACCAGAGGATCGATTCACGCCCGTGGCGATTTGACTCTCGTTGGAGATGAGCTAAAAAACCCGTCGGGTCAATTGGTTGCGCAGGGCAAGGCCCGTCTTGATGCCCAAACACTGCGAAACAAGCAAGGCACACTCTCTGCTGGCCAGCAGCTCACGGTTAAAACCGGGACCTTGGATAGTCTAGGATGGTTGCATTCGGGCACAGACTTGTCTTTTACCTATGGCGGCTCGCTAACGCCTCAAGGAAACTTCGTCGCGGGGCGTGATTTGAGCTTGGATCTGGGCGGAACCTTGGTCAACAAGGCCCGCTTGATTGCGGGGCGTGACTTGCGCATCAAGGCGGCGTCGCTAAGCAACCAGATTACGGGAGAGCTACTCGCCGGCCGTCACAACACGATGGCAGTCACTAATACCCTGACCAACGCAGGCCTGATCGATGCGCAATCCACTCGTATCAATGCCTCGCAACTGCTTAATCGCGGCAGAATCTATGGCGATACGGTGTCGCTGGGCACCGGTACGCTGATTAACGACGCGGGGCCCAAAGGCTCCGCCGTTATCGCGTCACGCGGCAATCTCGATCTGGGCGTGGGAAAATTGTCCAATCGCCACCATTCCGTCCTTTATGCCAAGGGTCATTTGCGAGTTGGCGGTGAGCTTGACGCGGCCCGGCGTGCCGAGGGGCAGGCCAACCATATAGAAAACATCTCGGCCACGATCGAGGCTGGGCGCAACGTCGTCATCGCCGCACACCAGATTCACAATCAGAACGCAAACTTCGTCTCGGAGACCGTGCAGGTTTCATCAAAGCCCAAGGTCTACTTCACGCCCGAAGGCAGTACAGAGATGTATGACGCCGCCAACCATTGGCTGTGCGATACGGTCACCCGTGGATGCAGCCGACGTCCAGAGTGGCTGAACGATGACCCGCAACGCAGGCTGCTGTTGCCTTCGACGAAATACCCCGCGTCCCGCTACGGCCCGCCATTCGACTACGCACCAGCTGGCCGTGGCGCTGCCGGTGTATCCAGTCCCATTGCGCTGACGTATACCCCGCCGGGTCGGACGTGCATAGGTCGCAACTGCCGCCCAACGGCCGAGCGGTTTCGCTATCCGCGCGATTCGCGCATCTGGGCCGTGTTCGGCGTGGCGCCACCCGTCGCCGAGCTGCCATCTCCGCAAGCCATTCAGCAGCGTTATTCCAGCAAGCGCCAGACGCCGCAACAGCAGCGACAGGCCTATGAGACCATGCCAGCGTACAAGGACTACAAAGCGCGTCATCTGGCATTGGACGCGCGGATCAAAGCGTTCAACCGAGATTTCCTGAATCGACTGGTTAAACACTTCACGTTTTACGAAGTCAACGAGATTACAAGGCGGACACGTACGGTTCGAAGCGACCCCGGTCGCGTTTTTTCCGCGGGTTCCCTCAATCTCAAAGGCGCGGTTACCAACGATAAAAGTCAAATTGCCGCGAGAGGCAAGCTGACTGTCGATGGTCCGGCGATTCACAACATTGGTGCCACCGGCTGGCGCACCGTCACCCGTGAGGGTCAGGCCACGTTTACGCAGGCGCGCAAGAGTGATCGTAAAGCGCACCGATCGCCTTACAAAGTCACGCAGACGCGCGAGCCGTTTGAGTTGCCCGTAGGCGCGGTACGCACGGTCTTGATGCCGAAAGTGCCGCTGCCGTCGCGAGTGGACACGTCGGATGTGTATGGCACGCTCATGGCTGGCCGCAACACGCAGATCACGGCACAGGGTGATTTCGTCAATAGCGGCACCATAGGCGCAAACGGGGCTGCGGAGGTGAGCGCGTTGAACATCATTAATCATCTCGGGGGGCAGATGCAGGCGCGCCGCATAGACCTGGCCGCGCGCGAGAATCTGAGCAATCTGGCCGCACAGATCGCAGGTCACACGGTATCACTGCGTGCGGGTCAAAACATCAACTTGATATCGAGCTTGTCCCCCGAGGATACCGATGGTACGAGCGGTACGCATCTGTCTGGCGTGTCGCGGGTGAACGCCAACGATCTGACGATGCAGGCGGGCAAGGATATCACTATGCTGGCCGCGCAAATCTCTGTTGAACGTAATGCGCGTTTGCAAGCGGGACGCGATATTAAATTGGATGCGCTGAACGCGCAGCACAGCGAGACGATCTCCAGCGGCAAGCACCAGCGTCATGAGCTCAGCACGAACAAGGCGATTGGCTCGGCTGCGAATGCGAAAGGCGATCTAGCGATGGCTGCGGGGCAAGACGTCAACGCACGTGCTGCACAGGTCAACGCGCAGCAGAAGTTGAGCGTCAATGCGGGGCGCGACGTCATGTTGAGGGCGGGCATGGACAGTGGCGTTGCAAAAGACCAGTATCGAGAAAAGAGAAAAGGTCCGCTGTCGTCCAAAACGGAAGATACGACGACCTCGGTGCAATGGAAGCAATCCCATGCGTCAACGGTGACCGGCAAGAACGTCGAGATCACCGCTGGCAGAGATGTGAGTGTGCAGGGCTCGAATGTAGGTGCGCAAGCGCTTCTGGATATCACGGCAAAGCGTAACGTCAACATCGATCCGGGCCATAAGCAATCAGACAGCCGCCGCACCGAGCGGCTCAAGAAGTCCGGCGTCGGCGCAACCGGTGGTATGAGTGTCGGTACGTACCAGAAAACCCATTCCGTGCAGGAAACCGCGGTGGATAGTACCCCCAGCACGTTAGGTAGCGTGACAGGCAACACGACAATACGCACCGGTCAAGCGGTGAACGTGACCGCGAGTACGATCATCGCGCCGCAGGGCAATATCACGCTGGTTGGCAAGCAGGTCACCATCGACACTGCGCAAGATGCGCATCGCAAGAAAGAATCTCTCGACATCAAGAAAACAGGGGTGAGCATAAGCGTCGACGTTCCGATGATAAATGCGATGCAGGCGATGGGTGGTATGGCTGACACCGCGGCTAATGCCGACAACCCGGTGATGCAGGGCTTGGCGGCGGCGGCCGCCGGACTAGAAGGCCTCAGCGCTCTCAAGGCAGTTCCGACGCCGGGTAATGCCGATGGCGCTGCGGCCGTGGCTCAGGCGGCGAGTATCCGTGTCGGTATTAGCGTGGGTACGAGCAAGCAGTCCAGCCAAACTGAACTCAAAGCGTCGACCGCGAAAGGCTCTACGGTGAGCGCGGGCCAAGACCTGACGGTTATTGCCGCAGGCGCTGAAAAGGACTCGGGTATCAACGTAAAAGGCTCAAAACTTTCGGCCGGCGGCAATACGGTGCTCGACGCCGAGGGGAAGATCAATTTGCAGGCATCCGCAAGTACGCTTGACATGAAGCACAAGAGCAGTGGATCCAGCGCGGCGATCGGCGTGGCGGCTTCCCTGGGCTCGGATGGTGTCAGCTTTGGAGTCGAAGTCAGTGCCAGTGGTGCGAAGGGTCGAGCAAAAGGCCGAGACAAAACCATGACAAATAGCAAAGTGAGCGCTGGCGAGACACTGACCCTGCGATCCGGCGCTGATACCAATTTGCAGGGCGCCGTGGTTAGCGGAAAAAAAGTGGTGGTTGACGTTGGAGGCGATCTGAATATCGAAAGCTTGCAAGACACAAGCACCTTTGAAAGCAAGGACCAGAGCGTCGGCGGCAGCATGATCATAGGCGCCGGATTTTCCGGCAGCGCAAGCTATGCACAAAACAAGGTCAAAGGCGACTTCGCCAGCGTACGCGAGCAGAGTGGCATTCAAGCGGGCGACGCGGGCTTTGATGTGAAAGTCAAAGGCAACACCAATCTAAAAGGAGCGACGATCGCCAGCACTGAAAAGGCAGTGCGGGCCGGCGCGAATCGCGTCAGCACTGGTACGCTGACGGTGAGCGATATCGAGAATCACAGCAACTACAAGGCGAGCGGCGTTTCTTTGGCAGGCGGATTCAGCGTTAGCGGCGACGTTGATAAGAAATCCGGTAGCGATACATCAGCCCTAGCCTCGGGTGCCAGCAAAGCCCGTGGCAAAAAGAGCAGTACCACGAAGAGCGGAGTCAGCGACGCGACGGCCACCATCACCGACCATGCGAAGCAGCGCGCGCTGACAGGAAAAACTGCCGAGCAATTACTAGCCGCTTTGAATCAAGAGACTCAAACCGGCGACGCTGCCAGAGGCCTAAGCAAAACCTGGGACCCCGAAAAACTGCGAGCCAAAGTCTCCGCCGAGTCTGAAATCGTCGCGGCTTTTACTCAACAGGCTAGTCAAACCATCCGATCGTACACCGACGAAAAACGTGCTGCCCTACGTCAGCAGATCAGTGAAAAAACCGATGAACGGGAAAAGCAAGCACTACAACAACAGATCAGCGAGCTGAACACTCAAGAACGTATCTTGAATGTCGTCGTGGGTGCCGTGACGGGCTCAGGAGGCATAGCGGCACTTCAAACCGGATTGTCAGAAGCCGCCGATCGAATGCGGGAGTACACCATCGCAGATTCAAAGAAGTTCCCTGGGATCACTGACGGGGTGACTACGCTGGATAACAAGAGCGGAAAAAGTGCCGGTATTCGGGGGGATGGTTTCAAAACGGCAGGTACACGGGTTGTATTGGCTGCTATCTGCGGCGAGATGAATGAGAGGTGCAAGGTACAGGAGGATCCTACTGGAAAGTCCATCTTGGATGAGAATGGGGTTCCTAAACTTGATCTACACAAGCAGACAGGAATGGTGCAGTTTGAACCTAAAAACGCCAAGATGTCCTTGGCTGATTTTCTTCAAACCGACCGAGGTAGAGGCATGGGTGGATTCACCGGAGGTATTCAGGGTAGTCAGGGTATGTTGGCGGGTATGCACTATGACTCAGGCTCTATCTTTGATGTTCTCCACGAGGCCTACGGAGGGACCCATGATTTCGTCGGTGGAAGTCTTAGCGGCTTCTATGGTCAGGATGGCAATGCTCGGGATGGATTGAGCTCATTACAACAGCGTTTATATGGAATATGGAGTGGCCTAGCTCTAATTCCTTCAACACCATTCGCATTGTCCGAGGCACTACCGCCAGCGGCATGGAAGATCTTGGATATCTTGCTGGAAGCATTAAAGTGAAATTATTAAATCGATTCATGTGTATGTGCGTACTAGCATTTTCACTCGCAGGGTGCTATGTCACGCGCAAGGGTGAAATCTGCAGTATCACTATGCCTCAGATCTTTTGCGATAGGGAGGCTTATGAAAAGGCGATACATCCTGGAAGAATGGTGGACCACTGGGACTTGAGCGACAGAACTGTGCAAGCTCGCTTGCAGGATTGGATGACGTGTGGTGGGAATTCTTGGGGGGATTATTCGCTCGCCCCACTACCTAACGGAAAGGAGAGAACGTTTGATCAGGAAGAAGCCGCGTCTAAAGCAACGGTGGATAGTATTGAACGCTGCATGCTGAAGAAGGACTATGTGTACACTGGTCAATGCACCTCATCTGTGGCGCGTGAGTTCCCTTCATGTCGTGCCAGAGCAGGCGAGCCATGGGATAGTCTATGACGTCCTTGCCTTGGATAGCGCTGTCGCGCAATGTCTTGCCATCGAGCGCAATGCGACGACCCCGCCAGGCGAGGTAGCGCCTCACTTATTCACGCCCCTACCTGACTGACGGCATTTTTATCGATACAGTCAATAACGTCATTGAGCGCGTCGTGCGAGGGAATGCTGTTGGGAAACTTCAGAAAAGTGCGCCGCCACGGTTCATGCTCGTTGCCAAAGTCCTCAATGGCAATCCAGTGCTCAAAACCGCTAACCACCGCGCACAAGGTGATCATCACGATATCTTCGAGCTTGTAGCTTGCTACGGATCGTGCGCTTGGGTCGGGCTGTTCGGCAAAGTGTAGTTGGACCCTCCAATGCCGCCAAATTGCAGCTATAGTAAGCGGCGGGTGCGCTGCGCTCTGTCACAGTGGCATACAGCAGAGACAGATTACCCAACGCATGACCCATGCTGCCGACTTTGCTTATACAAGACATTCGTCCGCTTCAATGCGATTCATTTCGCCGAACAATATGTGTAGCACGCAAGAGGAAACTGACAATGATGCTCACGAGAAAATGCTGGAAATTGGCGCCGCTCTCCCTCGCAGCCATTCTTTTGGCGAGCTGTGGTTCAGGAAGTGGTGGGGATGACGATACCGACGATCCGATCACAAGCAACGATCTGGTCGTAGACAACGATCCCACTAGTTGCACTGTGCGAGGCGATGGCAACTCGTCAATTGTCGTGGGCTCTGGTGTAGCCGGTGATCCCGCCGCGCCGGAAGCCGCCTCGGGTTATCGGGTCGGACTAACAGCAAAGAACTCTAATAGCTACATGGCTGTGGCCAATACGCCGCTGGCAGTCAAGGCCGGCTGCGATATTCTCAAGGCAGGTGGTTCGGCAGTGGATGCCGCCGTCGCTATGCAAGCCGTCCTGGGACTGGTGGAGCCACAATCAAGCACCATCGCGGGCAGTGCATTTATGATGTATTACGACGCCAAGACCAAGGAGGTAGTCGCTTACGACGGCCGCGAAACGGCGCCAGCCGCAGCGACAGGCTACTACCTGAGACGTCAAGATCAAGCAGACGCCCAATCTCCAGCCCCCGTACCGTCCGCACGCCGCAGCGGTCGCGCTATCGGCGTGCCGGGTGTGCTGCGCATGCTGGAAATGGCACAGCAGGAACATGGCAAACTCCCATGGAACAGCCTGTTCGACTATGGCGTGCAGCTTTCAACCGATGGTTTCCAGATTCCTGGACGCCTGGGCGCTGCCATCCAGAGCAATGCCGCCGGCCTCGCGCTGGACGGCAACGCCATGGCCACGTATTTCCATGAAGATGGAACGCCGCGTGCCACCGGCGAAATCATGACCAATCTGCCCTACGCGAAGACACTGAAGGCCATCGCAGAACAGGGCGCAGATGCGCTCCATACCGGTGAGATCGCAGAGGCGATCATTGCCAAGGCCGCGCAAGCGGTGGGCGACGATGCAGGCAAGACGCCCATCACACCAAGCCTCATGACCATGAGCGATCTGGCGAATTACCAGCCCAAGAAGCGCGACGCAGTATGTGTGAACTATCGCGCCACTTATCACGTCTGCTCGATGTCGCCACCTTCCTCCGGAGGCATTGCGATCGCGCAATCGCTGGGCATCCTAGGCCAATTCGATCTGTCGCAGTATGGTCCCTTGACCCCTTCCAACGAGGGTGGGGTTCCCAGCGTGATGGGCGTGCACCTGGTGTCGGAAGCCGAGCGGCTGGCGTATGCGGATCGCGACAAATATGTAGCCGATACCGATTTCATCCCGTTGCCTGGCAAGGGCTTTTCCACGATGCTGGACCTTGGCTATCTGACGCAGCGTGCCAACCTCATCGACATGAATGCAAGCATGGGTACAGCGCAGGCCGGCAATCTCGGGGATGTACCGCTGGGCGTGGACAAAACGGTTGAGCATGGCACGACGCATCTTTCCGTGGTCGACGCCTATGGCAACGTGGTTTCCATGACCACGACGGTCGAGTCCAGCATGGGCTCGTTCCACATGGTCGACGGTTTTCTGCTGACCAATCAGCTCACGGACTTCTCGGCAGACCCGGTGGACGACAACGGCACACCTATCGCCAATCGCGTGGCGCCCGGTAAGCGCCCGCGCAGCACAATGGCCCCGACTCTGGTTTTCAGAGGGGACCAACCGGGCGACTTCGTGATGGCGACGGGTTCGCCTGGCGGTGGCAGCATCATCCAATATGTGGTGAAGACCGTGGTAGGTGCGTTGGACTGGGGGCTCGACGCGCAGCAGGCCACCTCGCTCGTGGTGTTCGGTGCCAGTAACAGCCCCCGCACGAGTGTGGATCATTCGAACACCCTGCTGGATCTCACTGCATTGGTCGACGGTCTGAAGGCCAAGGGGCATACGGTATCCACCGGTGCTCAATCGAGCGGTGTGGCGACTATCATGCGTGTGACAGTAGATGGCAAGACCATGCTGCAAGGCGGTGCTGATCCGCGGCGAGAAGGCATCGTGCTAGGAGATGGCGCACTTTAAGGCGATGCTGACAAAGCAACGATAGGGCGCTTTCTCTTTGCCAAAACTAAAAGCCCACCCCTTGTTGGGGTGGGCTTTTAGTGTGAGACGATGCGGCGAGCGTAGGCCTCACGCCAACGCGTCCGTAAAAAACCTCTCCCGCAGCGCTGGCAATCCAATGCGATCCAGAATCTCATTCAACCTTTCCGCCGGTTTGCGGCGTGGCAGGTTTTTATATTGCGCGATGATCAACTCATTCTTCATCGAGTGTTCCCATCCAACCAGCTCGGTCACACTGACTTGATACCCATGCGCCTCGAGTTGCAAGCAGCGCAAGACGTTGGTGACTTGGCTGCCGAATTCGCGCGTGTGCAAGGGATGGCGCCAGATTTCGGCGAGCGGATCCGCGAGCGCCTGGCTTTTGTTTTTGCGTAGGGCGGCAGCGACCTCGGCCTGGCAGCAGGGCACGACCACGATGTATTTGGCGTGCTTGGCCAGGGCGAAGTGAATTGCATCATCGGTGGCGGTATTGCAGGCGTGCAGTGCCGTGACGACATCGATCTGTTTAGGCAATTGGTCCGAGGTGATGGAGTCTGCCACCGACAGATTCAGAAACGACATTCCCTTAAACCCCAATCGCTCGGCCAAGGCTTGCGATGAGGTCACGAGCTCCGCCCGGGTTTCGATGCCGTAGACATGCGATTGATCCTGCAGGGCCTTGAAGAACAGGTCGTAGAGAATAAAACCCAAGTAGGATTTGCCTGCACCGTGATCGACCAATGTCACCGCGTCTCGTTCTGTCTTAATGTCTTGCAGCAAAGGCTCGATGAATTGGAACAGGTGGTAGACCTGTTTGAGCTTGCGACGGCTGTCCTGGTTCAGTTTGCCGTCCCGCGTCAGGATATGGAGTTCCTTGAGGAGTTCGACGGATTGGCCAGGGCGAATTTCGGGAGCAGAGGACATCGGTAAAGGCATACCGCCGGAGCGGGAAAAATGCCAGTGTACTGAAAATCAGGGTGTGTCCCGATTGGGGCAGAATCAGGACTCGCCCTGGTCGAGGAGCCATCACATCCCTATGACGTTTGCACACCGAACGCCATCTGCGCGGCATGATCGCGCACATCTTGGGGCCACGCCGCTGCGTGGTGCACAAATTGCGTTTGGTCTTGGGCGAACAGGGCGCGAGCGGCTTCCTCGAAGCCTGGCATGTCACCGGCCATCGAAGAGATAAAGCGATAGGCGGCCTCTTGCTGCTGGCGCTGTTGGGTGACGCCCGCATCGGCGTGACGCGCCTGGTCAACCATTTTCCGTAAAGTCACGGATGCGCCACCGGGTTGTTGCGATAGCCAATCCCAATGGCGGGGCAGCAGCGTAACCTCGCGGGATACCACGCCCAGCTTGGGCCGGCCACGTCCCCGCGCCAGAACGCCAGCGGTCGCCAATGCCGGGTCCGCATGCGATTCGTCCGTCTGTAGTGCAGGGGGCGACAGGCGGGCGGTGATGTCGGTGTCCGTACCGCGCAGGTCGACATCCACCAGCCGTCCGGTGGCATCGTTGTAGATCAGTACCGGATCCGGGGTGGGCTCCTGTTGGGCTCGGCGCGCGGCCAAGGCGACTTGGGGCAGGGGGCCAGACGCAATGCGTTGATGGCCTTTAAAGGCGGTGCAGGGTGCCAGTTTATCCATTACAGGGTCGGCGGTAGTGTTCATAGATGCTCCTTCTGTCGGGACATGCATCCATTATTTACTGGGTAAAAATAACAATCAATATTACCCGGGTTAAATATTGAAACGAGAAATTTAAGTTTCAGACTAGGGAAAGCACCTAGTCAAAGCGAATTGAACGCGTATAATCTTGCTTTGCCCGGAGTCCTCCATGCGTCTCGTCCAAAAAGCGCTCACCTTTGACGATGTGTTATTGGTGCCTGCGTATTCCGAGGTGTTGCCGCGCGACACCTCTCTGGCCACCCGTCTTACCCGCAATATCACCCTGAATATCCCGCTCGTGTCTGCCGCCATGGACACGGTGACAGAATCGCGCCTGGCCATTGCGATGGCCCAGGAGGGCGGCATCGGGATCATCCACAAAAACCTGACCGCTGACGAGCAGGCCAAGGAAGTCGCCCGCGTAAAGCGCCACGAGTTCGGTATCGTCATTGATCCGGTGACCGTCACGCCCGACATGAAAGTGCGCGACGTGATTACCCTGCAACGTCAACACGGCATCTCGGGCCTGCCCGTGGTCGAAGGCAAAAAGTTGGTCGGCATTGTGACCAACCGGGACCTTCGCTTCGAAGACCGTCTGGACCAGCCCCTGCGTAACATCATGACGCCGCAGGAACGCCTGGTTACCATGCAAGAGGGCGCGACGCTGGACGAAGCCCAGGCGCTGATGCACAAGCACCGCCTCGAGCGCGTCTTGATCGTCAATGACGCCTTTGAGCTGCGTGGCCTGGCCACCGTCAAGGACATCGTTAAAAATACCGAACATCCGGTTGCCAACAAGGACAGCAAAGGTCAATTGCGCGTCGGCGCCGCGGTCGGCGTGGGCAGTGGCACCGAAGAGCGTGTCGAAAAACTCGCTGCCGCGGGTGTTGACGTCATCATCGTCGACACCGCGCACGGGCACTCATCCGGCGTGCTGGAGCGCGTCCGTTGGGTCAAACAGAATTTCCCCAAGGTCGAAGTGATCGGCGGCAATATCGCGACGGCCGCGGCCGCGCTGGCGCTGGTCGAGCACGGCGCCGACGGTGTCAAGGTCGGGATCGGCCCGGGCTCCATCTGCACGACCCGCATTGTGGCGGGCGTGGGCGTCCCGCAAATCACGGCGATCGCCGATGTGGCCAAAGCCCTCGACGGTACAGGCGTGCCGCTGATCGCTGACGGCGGCATTCGTTATTCCGGCGACATTGCCAAGGCTCTTTCCGCCGGCGCGTTTGCCTGCATGATGGGTGGCATGTTCGCGGGTACCGAAGAGGCGCCCGGCGAGATTGTGTTGTTTCAGGGCCGCTCGTACAAGTCGTATCGCGGCATGGGCAGCCTCGGCGCCATGGCCGACGGGTCGGCCGATCGCTACTTCCAGGATCCGGCCAATAACGCCGACAAGCTCGTTCCCGAAGGCATCGAGGGCCGCGTCCCATACAAGGGCAGTGTCCTGGCCATCATCTACCAATTGGTGGGCGGGATTCGGGCATCGATGGGGTATTGCGGTTGCGCCTCGATTGACGATATGCGTACTAAAACGCAATTCGTCGAGATTACTTCGGCTGGCGTTCGTGAATCTCACGTCCATGACGTGCAGATCACCAAAGAGGCCCCGAACTATCGCGCCGACTGATCCCGTCAGTCAGTACAATGCCACGATCGCGCACCGGCAGGACCGCAAAGCTTCCCAGCGGTTCTGCCGGTGCCGTTTTGTCCTAGGCAAAACGGCACCCCGGTGCAGTCAGCTCGCGTAGCGGCATTTTCTTTTTTTTAAACCGGCAGAGTCTTTATGCATCAGCGCATTCTCATCCTTGACTACGGTTCGCAAGTCACCCAATTGATCGCCCGCCGCGTTCGCGAGGCCGGTGTTTATTCCGAAATTCATCCAGGCGATGTCGACGACGCCTTTGTGCGCGAGCAAGCAGCACAGGGCCTCAAAGGCATCATCCTGTCGGGCAGTCATGCCTCGGCCTACGCCGAAGGCTCGCTGACCGTGCCGCCGGCCGTCTTCGAATTAGGCGTGCCGGTGCTGGGCATTTGCTATGGCATGCAATCCATGGCCCAGCAGTTGGGTGGCAAGGTCAGTTTTTCCGATCACCGCGAATTCGGCTACGCCGAAGTCCGTGCGCACGGGCATACGCAGTTGCTGAACGGCTTGGCCGACTTCACCACGGCCGAAGGCCATGGCATGCTCAAGGTCTGGATGAGCCACGGCGACAAGGTCACCGAGCTGCCGCCGGGCTTCAAGCTGATGGCGTCGACCCCGTCGTGCCCCATCGCTGGCATGGCCGACGAAACCCGCAAGTTTTATGCAGTCCAGTTCCATCCCGAAGTCACGCACACGATTCAGGGCAAGGCCATGTTGGCTCGCTTTGTGAACGACATCTGCGGCTGCCAGGGCGACTGGAACATGCCGGACTACGTGGCCGAGGCTGTCGCACGTATTCGCGAGCAGGTCGGCAGTGACGAAGTCATCCTGGGTCTGTCAGGTGGTGTGGATTCCTCCGTTGCCGCAGCCTTGATCCATAAAGCCATCGGCGACCAACTGACTTGCGTCTTTGTCGACCACGGCCTGCTGCGCCTGGATGAAGGCAAGCAAGTCATGCAGACGTTTGCCGAAAACATGGGTGTGAAAATCATTCACATCGATGCCACCGAGCAGTTCATGGGCAAACTCGCTGGCCAGGCCGACCCCGAAGCCAAGCGCAAGATCATCGGTCGCGAGTTCGTCGAGGTATTCCAGACCGAGGCCGGTAAGCTAAAAAATGCCAAATGGCTCGCTCAAGGCACCATCTACCCGGATGTGATCGAATCGGCCGGCGCGAAAACCGGCAAAGCCACTTCGATCAAATCGCACCACAACGTCGGTGGTTTGCCCGACACGTTGAATCTGCAGTTGTTAGAACCGTTACGCGAATTGTTCAAGGATGAAGTCCGCGAGCTCGGCGTGGCGCTGGGTCTGCCGCCGCAAATGGTCTATCGTCATCCGTTCCCCGGCCCCGGCCTGGGCGTGCGCATTCTGGGCGAGGTCAAGCACGAGTACGCCGACCTGCTGCGTCGCGCGGATGCGATTTTCATCGAAGAGCTACGCAACACGATCGATGCGGATACCGGCAAGAGCTGGTACGACCTGACGTCGCAAGCCTTTGCGGTATTCCTGCCGGTGAAGTCGGTAGGGGTGATGGGCGATGGCCGTACGTACGAATACGTCGTGGCCTTGCGCGCCGTGCAGACCTTTGATTTCATGACTGCCGATTGGGCGCCGTTGCCGCATGCGTTGTTGGCTAAGGTGTCGTCGCGGATTATTAATGAAGTCCGTGGGTTGAATCGGGTGGTGTATGACGTGTCGAGCAAGCCGCCTGCGACAATCGAGTGGGAGTGAGGGGAAGCAGTTTTCCCTTATAAATCAACAGTCTAGAAGGTCTCTCGGAATATCATCAACAAGAATGTGATTCTTCTAGGTTGTTGATTTTAAAGACTATTTCGTGTGAATAATTTACCTTTAAGAGCTTCCAGGCAGCGAAGCTGACGGTAAATTTGACGGGGTGCGCAAGCTCTTTGGCCTGGGGTTGGCGTAGCCACGAAAGAACTACCGTCAGCGACGGTAGTTCTTCCTCTTAGACATCAGGATTTATGCGGGCTCGCAAGGGCATGTAGGTCTCGTGATAGGTGACGGCAATCGGCCGTTTCAATCAGGAGACTATTCCCGTGCTTACAGACTTTTCCCTGCGGAACTTGAAACCCCGCGCGATCCTCTACAAGGTCGCCGATCGCGATGGCATGTACGCCATCGTTTCGCCGAAAGGCACCATTACCTTCCGATACGACTACCGGATCAATGGCCGACGAGAGACGTTGACCATAGGCCGTTACGGCTTCGGAGGGATTTCACTAGCCGAAGCCCGAGAAAAACTGCGGCGGGCCAGGGGGCTGCTGGGCGAGGGCACTTCGCCAGCGCTACAGAAGCAACGAGAGAAGGGACGTGGGCCGGAGACCCAGACCTTCAGCGATCATGCCACCCGTTGGCTTTATGGGGCCACGATGGCCGAGTCGACCCGTTCGATGCGAAAGAGCGTACTGGATCGCGACATCTTGCCAGCGTTCAACAAACGCCTTCTTGGCGAAATCCATGGGGAGGATCTACGCGCTCTGTGCATGCGTGTGAGAGCGCGAGGCGCACCAACTACCGCCGTTCATATTCGGGACCTTGTGAAGCAGATATACGGCTACGCGAATCTGCATGGGGAGAAGGTGGTAAACCCTGCTGATAGTGTAGAAGCGGCTTCCATTGCGACTTTCGTACCGAAGGATCGTGCCTTGTCCCCGCAGGAAATCCATCTGATGTCCAAGCAATTAGGGTGCGTGGCTACCTATCCGACGATCCGATTAGCATTGCGCATGATCTTGCTGACGTTGGTGCGAAAGAGTGAGCTGATCGAGGCGACTTGGGACGAGGTCGATTTCGAGAAGGCAACCTGGACCATTCCAAAGCAGCGAATGAAGGGGAGGAGGCCGCACGTGGTTTATCTCTCACGTCAGGCGCTCGACATTTTCGTGGCGTTGCATACCTGTGCGGCCGGTTCCAAGTTTGTCCTGCCGTCGCGCTACAACGCTGACAGTTGCATGTCCAAGGCGACCCTGAACCGTGTCACGCAGCTTGTAGTCGAGAGGGCCAAAGTCGCGGGCTTACCACTGGAGTCGTTTACCGTTCACGATTTGCGCCGTACGGGATCAACGCTGCTGCACGAATTGGGTTTCAACCGAGATTGGATCGAGAAATGCCTTGCGCATGGAGACGGACGGTCCTCGCGCTCGATCTACAACAAGGCCGAGTACGCTGAGCAACGGCGACACATGTTGCAAGAGTGGGCGGACATGGTGGATGCCTGGATCAACGAGCAGATCTACGTTCCGAGACTGTTTCCGGAAAACTTGGCGGTTCTTGTACATTATGGTCGGGGATTGTAGCTTCAGGTAACGTTTTGGGTAATATTGGACCTGGGCGCTGTGTGGCCATGTCGGCCGCACAGCAGACTCACGAGCTATTCGTGTAATATGTAACAAATTATCCACCCGCACTCGTCGATCCTATGAAATGGAGACTTGATGACCGTCAGTGACGACCAAGCTACCACGCTAGCACCAGCAGTCTGGCCGTCGATCGACGAAATCTCGCCGCAAGAGGAGGGTGGGCCCATCGCTAGGATCGGTTTTAGTTATCAAGACGAGGTCGCGGTGGGCTTCCTCATAGAAATGCTGTGTTCCCCTTCCATTTGGAAGGTCCACTGCGAGACACACGACGACATTCTGCTTGTTCGATGTGTGGACGATGTTTGCCATGCCGAGTTCGTGCAGGTGAAGGGAGGCCAGCCTGACCAGCTCTGGTCTGTCGCCAACCTCTGCTTTCGCAAGGCAGGCGCGGTTGGAAGTTCGATATTTGAGGTGTCCTTGGCTCGTGATAAGTACATCGAGCCGTCAAGGTTTCGCCTAGTCACCCATCGGCCGGTCGTGACGGCCCTTCGGGTGCTGACCTCTCCACTCGGTGCGCCAGGGCGGGAGCCGGAAAGCGAGGCGGTGACCGCGCTCCTGGACGCCATCGGTCAATACTGCCCTGAAACCAAATCGGCCAAAGGCAACGACGCACAGTTCTGGATTGACAACTGTGTCTGGGACGTCCGGAACGATCACGCCAGCATCGCAAACGCCAACCTGCTGAAATTGATCGAACTGTCGGCGCAAGAAGGTCAATGCCTTCTCCCCGAGCAAGCGCAAGTTCTGCTTGGTGAGTTGCGTGACTGGGCCAAGAGTGCCGGAGAGGCCCGCTGGATTCCCGACCGGGATAAAAAGATCATTACGCGCACGGCGATTTGCGATTGGTGGTGCCGACGTACTGACGAAATCCGCGACGGTGCGACGGCGCCCGGCGGCGGCAAACTTTCAACCAAGCTCAACGAGATCGGTGCGGGGTCTGAGACGATCGCACTGGCAGTTGATATTCGGCGGACTTACGCCGCGTTAATGCGAACTACGCGCTACATGGCGGAAGACGAAACATCTGTTCTCCAGCAGCGCGTGAAGTCGGAAATGATGCTGCTGCGTGCGCGCTACTCCGCCGGCCACCTCGACATTGATGGTGCAGCCTTTCTGTCGTTATGTCTGGAACGGCTGAATGCCATGAACGAGGACAGACCTGCCGGCGAGAAAGATCGATCTGCTTTCCTTCAGGGATGCATGTACGACATCACAGACCGCTGCTTGCACCGATTCGCGAGGCCAGTGCGATGAAGTCGCTCGAACGCCTGGGCAACCGGCCCGTCAGCCTACCGTTGGCTGCCGACGATGTCGTGGAGTTCCACATGGCGCGACTGCTGCTGCTCCTGAGACTGTGCGGAACCGCGGGGCGGATCGACGGTTTGACAAAGATGGCGAAACTCGACTTCTTTGTCAGGTATCCCGACTTTTTCGAGACCGCGCGTGATCAGTCGAACGGAACCGGGATATCTGATCGCGCTGTTGAGTCGGCCATGGTGCGACACCACTATGGCCCGTGGGACAAGCGCTACTACCATGTGCTAGCAAACCTAGAGGCGAGGAGACTGATTTCCGTGGCCAAAGAAAAGAACTCCTACCGTATTGCCCTAACTGATCTTGGTCAAGATCGAGCCAAACGTTTGTTGGAATTGCCTTCATTCGCTCCGATCGTGAGCCGGATGAAGGAAGTGAAGAGCGCGTTTGGCTCGCGTAGTGGCACGTCGCTGAAAGACATGATCTACAAAGTTTTCGACGAGGAAGTGGGCCGTCGCCGCCTAGGTGAGGTGATCGAGGCATGAGCGGGCGATACATTTCCATCGGTCGGCTAGCACGTCGATTCTCCAACGGCGAAACCGAAGCCTTGAAGTTTGAACCTGGCGTCAACCTGCTCATCGGCCCCCCCAACACGGGAAAGACGAAGTGGCTTCAGATGCTCGACCATCTGCTGGGTGATCCGTCGTCTTTTGAGTCGACATTTGATGAGCAACTCTTCGCAAAGTACGACTCGATCAGCGCGGAGCTGGTTGTTGGAGAGGAAACCCTGCTCGTCGAGCGGCGCTGGAAGGAACCGGGCAGCAAGACGAAGGTTTTCGTCGATGGTGAAGGTCTACCGGCGCGTGACTTTCAACATCTTTTACTGCAAAAGCTCGATATCCCTTTGATGCACTTTCCGCGAGGAAATCCATTTTCTGGCCAGACTTGGCCTGAGCTCAGTTTCAGGATGCTGCTGCGACATATTTACCGGCAGCAACGGTTCTGGAGCGGCATCGCAGACCAACAGATTGAGGCCGAGCAACACGCATGCTTGCTGCAGTTCCTTGGTCTGGCTGAGCACATCTACACCGAGAAGTATGGACAGCTGGTGGGGATGAAGCTTGCGGTAGAGCGTCTCAAAGCCAGGCGCGAGCAATACGGCTCAACGCTGAACGAACTTGCAAGAGATCTCTTGAATGTCGAAGGCCTCGAACAGAGTGTCAACGCGGAAGTTGTGCGGCAGGCGGAGGAGCGCATCGACATGAAGCTCAATGAGCTTAGGGATCATCGAATTGCTACGCTTGTCGACGGACGAAACAATGCTGTTGCCAACCAGAGCCGCGGACGCATTGAGGCGTTGAGCGAAAAACGGGCCGCGCTCATCGTTACGCGAGAGGAACAGTTTCGCCAAACGAAGGCGACGACTGAACGGTTGGAGGAGATGCAGCGCTACCGAGACGATTTGACGAATGAACTGGCGCGGCTGCATCGTGCAGAAGACGCGGGAGCCTTGTTCGCCGACTTAAAAATTACGCATTGTCCCGCGTGTGACCAAACAGTCGCGCAACAAGCAGTCGATGTGACCGATTGCCACCTATGTCATCAACATCTCCCCGTGGAGCCGATGGTCGAAGGGTTGGGGGCAGCACGCCTGCAGTTTGAAAACAATCGTCTCACGGGGGAACTTCAGGAAGCGGAGACGCTGCTCGTCGTTCTTGGACGGGAGGTAGAGCGTCTTGCTCACGCGCAGTTGGCTTTAGACGAACAGCTAAGGATGGCCGAGAACGAACTCGCACCCGCACGGGAGGCAGTGTCTGCTTTGGTGAGTGAGGAACTGACCGCTATCGACATGGCCATGGGGGAACTAAACGAGCGGCAGCGCCAGGTGAAGCGCTTGACTGGAGCAGTTGAGCTGGGCGAACAACTCACTGGACAGATTGAAGCAATGGAGACGGAGATCGCGCCACTACAAGTTCAGGTCGATGACATCACGCGCGCCACCGACTTCGGCCATGGTGAGGAACTGCTTTCTTCCGGCATGACTTTCTATCTGAATGCACTGAATCGCATCAAACCCAACGTGTGGCGACACAGCGCAGTCGACGTAAATCTTTCTAGATCCGCCTTCAGCATCAAGGTGGGGTCCAGGCGGTGGAGCTCGGCGTTGGGTGGGACGGATACGTTGTACTTCTTGATGTCATATCACTTTGGCCTCCTCTCGCTGAGCTCTTTGCCTCATTGTCACTACCCGGGCCTGTCGATCATCGACCTCCCCGGAGATTTTCTCGGAGAGTCTATAGAGGACAAAGAGAACTTCATCGTTCAGCCGTTCATTGACCTCTTGGCCCAGGATTCCTTCATGGGCGCACAAGTCATCATGACCGGAGCATCGTTCAAGGGGCTAACTGGCGTTCATCGAACCAACCTTCACAAGGTCTACGTAGGGTAGCGATCCTCGGATCGCGATGTTTGTTGAAGTTGGGCCGGCCGACAAGGAGGGCATGGATCTATCGCAGACCACATGCGCCGTGCGCGAGTTGCTCAGCACGGTGCATCGTCGACGGTGGTGCGACGCGTGGTCATGACGACGGGCGGGATGCGGGAACTTAGCCGGTCCGACGCGGCCGGAAATATAAAAGGAAGAAGAAATTGCAGCTATCGGACCTGGACATCACCGATCCCGCGAGCACTGATATGTCCCGCCTTGGCGGCACGTGCTGCTTGCCGCCCACTCGAACAGCAGGCGAACAGCAGTACTTCGACCAAGCGATGGCGGCGTTGTCGAGCTACAAGTTCTGGACGGCGGCCACCGACGCATGCATGTATCGACCTTCAGCCGGCCTCTGGGCACCCCAACGTCGAGCTGTAGGCGCTGCAGTGGCCTACATCGGCGCGGTTGCAGGAAGCACGCCATCCGAGTCTGCACTCATCAAAATGCCTACGGGAACGGGCAAGTCTGGCGTGATTGCTACTTTGGCCTGCGCGCTACCGAAGGTTCGCAGGACGCTCATAATCACGCCACGAAGGTCGCTCGTGGACCAGATGTTGAACGATGTCCACTGGAGGTTCTGGAAGCACTTTGAACTTGAGTATGGGACAACTGGGCTCAGAGCGTCCCAACGTGGCGATGCTGTACCGACGGATACCCAGATGACCGCCGATGGCGTCATGAGGCTTCTGCCCTCGACAACGGCGACTTTATGCTCCTATCCGAAGGGCGAGCGGCTGATCGTTGTGGGAACCTTCAGCGCCTTGGCTCAGATCCTTCGACCGCCTCGACCTGCACATCGGCTCACTGGCCGCTACCCGACCGAGCGCGACGAAGGCCCTACCGATGCACCCCGATCGTCTGAATGGACCGCTCCACAAGCGGATCTCGTCCGTGCAGCACTCTCTGACTTCGATCTCGTCATCGTTGATGAAGGTCACTACGAACCGGCATTTGTCTGGTCCCAGTGCATTCGTGAGCTGGCGCGTCCCACGGTGTTGTTTAGCGCGACGCCGTACCGTAACGATTTCAAGTACTTTCAGGTGCGCGGGAACTTCGCTTTCAACCTTGGCTATGAAGAGGCGACCAACCGACATTTAATCCGGCCAGTGACCTTTGCAGGTGCCCAGCATCTACCCAAGAGCGGCTGCAGTCCTTCGGAATTCTCCGAAGCCCTGAAAAAGTTCAAGACTACAGTTTTGGACAAGCAGTACTGGCCCGCAGCGCGCGGCCCCAGACGCGTGATCGTGCGCTGCGCCGATCATGAATCGCTGATTCTCATGCGCGACGCGCTACAAAGCTTAGGCAGCAGCGCTGTTCTCATCCATGACAAAGTGAAGCGTGACGATGCGGTCAAGCTGGAGTTCCAGAGCGTAAATCGGGCGTTGCTAGCGCCTGAGAGTGACCCCATCGAGTATTGGCTCCATCAATGGAAGCTTCTCGAAGGCGTCGACGACAGCACTTTCGCGACCATCGCGATCTATGAGCCGTTCTCCACATCGCGTGCAACGATCCAACAGATCGGTCGCATCATCCGGGTGCTTGATCGGGGCGCGCCCGACAAAGAAGTTGCAACCGTATTTGCCAGCGCGGACATACAGGCCGATGCCCACGCCCGATTTGAGCGATACACCCGCTACGAGCAGCACTTCGCCAAGGACCCAAAGCGCGCTCTTGAGCAAGAGTCGAACTTGCCGGGACTGCTCTTGCAGAGCGTAGCTCCCTACCAATACTTGGCGGGCGACTTTCGAGAGCGTGTTCCGCTGGACGACGCCCTCGAGCCTCCCAGGTACGCAGATTTTGCGGTTCCCCTTAGAACATCCATCTACCGGTACTCTCACACTGCCACGCTCGACGACCTGACGAAAGCCTGCGCCGATGCAATGCAGCTTGAGGACCGCTACAACGTGACGATCCTCCAATCTGGATTCGCTGAGCCGGGCTCAGTACGGTTGATTCACTACCTGACTTGCAAGAATTCAGAGCTGTTGATCCGACACTCCCTACCGATCTGGAGCCTGGGCGTTATGGTGCTTGGCCGGATTGGCGCGCGGGTGTTTATCCTGGACACCGAGGGCATCGTGATTGACCTGGACGCCCTCGGGCTTGAGCCGGAGTCCGCGGAACACCTTGAGCGCCTGATTCCCGCGAACGGGAACGGGATCGTATCTAGAGTGTCCCAAGCATCCGCCATCGGGTTGGACTTGTCCGAGTCCGCCGTCCGCTCAGTCACAGCTCGGATGCACGACTTCGCCAGCGGCTTTTTTGACTTGTCGCAAAGCAGCCAAGCCCTGCACTCAGTTCGGGCATCGATGCGTCTGCAGGACACGCCGGTTACACGCTACCTGTCGATCGACCGAGCCAGCGTTTCCGACTACAGCGCACGCACACAGCGACGTTCGGTCAACGAATACTTCGTGTGGCTCCAGCATCTGGCCGCAGTCCTTGATTCGAATGCGCTCATCAGTGGTGTCTTCGAGCGGTTCGCCCGGTCAGTCGCAGCACCGCCTGTACAAGACGCTCTACCCATGAACGTTCTGTTCGACTTCTACGATTTGCTCGACACCTCGTTGGATACAGCTGGCTGGCATGCCACGAAGTGCGAATCTCTTAGACAAGCAGAAACCTGCGTCGACGTTGATGGATCCGGGGCTTTCAGCCTGAATGTGGACGGCAAGGTCCTGAACGGAAAAATCACGTACGCGGTCACAGGCAATGTTCGGCCTAAAGGCCGCTATGACATCGAATCGCCAGAACTGGACGCATTCGTCAGAGACCCCAACTCCCCCTCGACTGAGCCAGCATCCCTGGTACGCGCCCTCAACAAGGAGCAGGCATTTCGGGTCATACCGAGTGGATCCGATCTCACCTATGCCAAGCGGCTCTTCTATCAAACCGGTTTAGACATTGACGCGATTGCCGCGGGTCGAGAGGAAGGATCACCTCTGGAGATGCTCACGCCTTCGCCGTGGCTAGAGCAAGTCACGTCCGAGAAGGGTGGAGGAAGCGCGAGGCAGTGGGTGGCAGGTTCCGTTTTCGGCGGCGTCTTCGCTGAGTTCGGGCTCTCCAGTCACGGCGCTCGCTCAAATGCCAGGGCACGACCCTTGCACGCGCTGGACCCTGCACTCGCTCAAGAGCTGCAGACGTTTGACACGATGGTGTGCGACGACGGTGGTCAGGAGCAAGCCGATTTCATGTTCAAGGGTGAGAGCCCTCGTCGCGTGGTGTTCGTGCATGCCAAAGTCAACGACAACTCGATGAGCGTGAGTGCTATGCAGATCGTTGGTCGTCAGGCGATGGCGTCTCTTGCCTTCATCGCACGCGGCGCGCGGCTCCAGGATCGCTCCACCTGGTGGGCATCACCCTGGTCAACGGATGATCATCGGCAGGTTCCGCATCGAGTGCTGAGATCCTCGAACCCGAATCTCCAAGTCACCTGGGGCGAGATCAAACGTGGCATCCAGTCCGCACAGTACGCAAAGGAGATCTGGATCTTTGCCGGCCGTACGCTCAGCAAGAAGGAACTTGTCCGACAACTCACGCGCCCTGCGGGGCCAACTCCGTTGTCACTCCAGATGGCTTATTACCTGGGCACACTCCAGACATCGGCAGCTCGCGCAAACGTTGCCATGCGAATCTTCTGTTCCAGCTGATATTGCGCATGTTTGCCGGTAAGTCACTGATGCTTCGGACTTAGGGCTTGGCCATAGTTGCTGCTGCATCCTGGCGTATACACCAGACTGTGGCAGCACCAAGAGGTGCGTTAACTTGGTATCCTTCTCCCTGATTGATGATGGTGTTGCCAGAGTTGCCGCCCCGCAAATTGCTCCATTTCTCGCGCCAGCAAAAGATGCGAGCTTCTAACGGTAAAAGTGACGGTAACGCCCTATGTTGATCACTGCCAATCCCTTTAACCATGCGGGTTTAGGCGACTTGTTGATGATCGAGTGGGAGTGATTTGACGTCCTTCGAGGACTATCTGACTAAATTGGGCGCGGCAGGTTTGCCGCGCCCAATTTCAATGTCCATCACCAAATCGCCCCGTCGCCGCCTTTGTCCGGGTGACGACGGGGCGGGGCGCAAGTGGCTTGCGCGCGTTTCTCAGTGCGTTTCGACCAGCCGCAGCAAGAGCGGCGTCCTGGATCGAAAGCACATCGAATAGACCCAGCGCCCGCAACGTGGGCGAGGCACGATGCAACTATCTTGCCGTTCGACGCCGAGGGCAAGGACTTACCGTCGTGGCCGTAGTAGCGTTGCGCGGCTTGCAGGAAGTCTCGGGCGAAGCGGGGCTCAAACAGCGAGCGAGCCGCCGTCCACGAAGAGTTCGACGCCCGCGATATAGCTGCTCTCGCTGGATGCCAGAAAGAGCACGGCGCGCGCGACTTCGTCGGGTTGTCCCAGGCGACCGAGCGGCACGATCTGCGTCAGCATGTCTTCGACTCCCGGACGCGTGTCGAGGTAGCCGCGCATCAGGCGTGTTTCGGTGCCGCCCGGCGAGACCACGTTTACGCGGATGCCACGCTCCTTCAGGTCGGTCGTCCAGCTTCGCGCGAACGAACGCACCGCCGCCTTGCTCGCATTGTAGAGCGACTGGTCGGGAAAGCCTTTGCTGCCGGCAACCGAGCCGTTAAGGATTACTGCGCCGCCCGCAGTCAGCAGTGGCAATGCCTTCTGCACAGTGAAAAGCAGGCCACGCACATTCAGGCCGAAGACGCGGTCGAAGCCCGCTTCGTCGATCGTACCCAGCGGCCGCGGTTCGCCCTCGGCGATGCCGGCGTTGGCAAAAACGACATCCAACTTCCCGTGCTCGCGTTGGATGCGTTCATAGAGTCGATCGAGGTCAGCGAGGTTCGCGGCGTCTCCTTGTACGCCAATAGCACCATTGCCGATTTCCCGCACAGCTTCGTCGAGTCGTTCCTGTCTGCGTCCGGTGAGGTAGACCTGCGCGCCTTCGGCCGCAAAGAGCTTGGCAGTCGCCAGGCCGATGCCCTCGCTGCCGCCGGTGATCGCCACAACCTTGTTCTCAAAGCGCTTGCTCATATGTACCTCATCTATAAGTGGAGTATTACTCCACTTATTATATGGAGAGATCATCCACTTTGTAAATGGAGGTATGATCCATTTCGTAAATGAGATCGAAAATGAAAGGACATTCTGGAACCGACGAAGCGCCACTGCGCGCCGACGCAGCGCGCAACCGGGAGCGCATCCTCGCCGCGGCGGAAGAGGTGTTTCTTGAACGTGGCGCCGATGCCTCCCTGGACGATGTCGCCAAGCGCGCCAAGGTGGGTATCGGAACGCTTTATCGCCGCTTTCCGGCGCGCGAGGCCCTGCTTGCTGCATTAAGCGATGAGCGCTTGCTGTCGCTCGCTGCGGCGAGCCGGGCCGCAGACGACACGCTCGAACCGAAGGCTTCCATACGCGCCTTTGTCCAGGAACTGGTGATGCACGCCAGCCACTATCGCGGGTTGGCGGCGTCGCTGGGGGCGGTACTCCAGAGTGGCACTCCCGGCTGTCACGCCGGGAGCGAAGAGGGACTGCGGCTGCTCCATCGCGCACAGAAAGCGGGAGCTGTTCGCAAGGATGTTTCCCTGGACGACCTCTTGTGCATGGTCACGGCGATCTCCCTTGCCGTCGAGCAAGGCCGCGCCGGGAAAACGCGCGTCGCGCACTTGGTGGATCTGTTCCTTGACGGCATCGGGATGCGTTGAGCTGACAATCGCGGCTTTCGCTATCAAACAAATAGCAAATCAAAGGGCTGCACGACGGCCAACGAGCTTGTGCTTTCGGTGGATCATCATTTCGACCTAAGGTGCAGGCCTGCCTCGGCCTGTTATTGGTGAGGCATTCATACGTTCTTATCCCAAGCTACCGGCAAAACGCCGTGCGTAGTCTTCACGTTTGAATGCCTCGATCACGAAGTCGATGAAGACTCGCGTCTTGCCCGGGAGCAGGTCGCGACTCGCATAGTAGAGCGAGATTGCGCCCGCATCGGCCCACCAGCGCGGCAAAACTCGCATAAGCTCCCCCGACTCCAATCCTGCTAGAACATCAGGGACGGCCAGCATGGCGACACCCAAGCCTAGCTGCACCGACTCCCTCAGTGCGGCAGGGTCGTTGACCACTAAAGTTTCGTGCATCAATGCGGCAACCTGATCGCCTTGCGCGTCGCGCATGTTCCAGGTACGGATGCGGCCCGACTTGAGTGAACGCATGACGATTCCATCCAGCTCAATCAGCTCGGATGGGTCAGCAGGTGCCGTGCGTCGGGCCAGATAGGCAGGAGATGCGACGGCGATGATGTGCGCTGGTGCCAATGTCCGGGCGACCATGCCGGGCGTGAGCTCGAAGCCACCACCAATAGCGGCGTCGTAGCCTTCGGCGATCAGGTCCACCGCGCGGTTCTCGAAATGCCACTCGGGCTTGATGCGAGGGTAGCGCTGCAAGAAGTCCGGCAGTAGCGGCAGAATGTGGCTCATCCCGACGGTTGGCGGCAGGCTGATCTTGAGTACACCCGCAGGCTGTCCGTCGTCTGCCGATACCGACGCAATGGCGTTTTGCAAAGACTCCAGATTGCCGCCGATCGCGCTCAGGAATGCCTCACCCGCCTCGGTCAGCGTCAGCTTGCGGGTTGAACGATGGAACAGCCGTACTTTTAGGTTGCGCTCCAGCATGGCCACGTTCCGGCTTACTGCTGCCGGAGTTAGCGCCAACCGCCGCGCCGCAGCCGAAAAGTTTCCGCTCTCGGCACTGCGCACGAACGACTCCAAGTTGGCCAAGGTCTCCATTTGTGAATATTAAATCATTGCTTGAAGATGATCCAAGTCATTTGATACTAATCAATGAGCAATAAAAGCGCGAAAGTCACTCCACCGAATCCTCGGCATTTAAACGGAGTGACCTATGAACGACACAACTTCTACCCAATCGCTTCCGCTGCTAGGCAAGACGGCTTTCGTCACTGGTGGTTCTCGCTCCATCGGGGCGGCCATCACCAAGCAACTCGCTGCCGACGGTGCCCAAGTCGCCTTTACCTACCGCGGCTCGCCTGACGCGGCCAAGCAAACAATCGCCGACATCGAGTCAGCCGGTGGCCGCGCGCTGGCCATCGTAGCCGACGCTGCGGACCCGGAGGCCGTGCGCGCGGCCATCACCAAGACGGTCGAGACATTTGGTGGTCTGGACATTCTGGTAAACAACGCCGGAATCGCGTCGGCGAGCCCGATAGACCAGATTACGTTCGAGGACTATCAGTCGATGCTCGCGGTCAACGTCACGGGCGTGTTCGTAGCCACGCAGGAAGCCGTACGCCACATGAAGGAAGGTGGCCGAATCGTGCACATCGGTAGTTCAGCAACGAAGTATGCCGGTGTGCCCGGTCTCTCGGTGTACGGACTGACAAAGGGAGCCATCACGGGCTTTAACCGTAGCTTGGCATACGACCTGGGCTCGCGTGGCATCACCGTCAACACCGTGCACCCCGGGCCCGTAGACACGGACATGAATCCGGTCGATAGCGAGTGGGCCAAGTTGCTCATCCCCGGTATCGCGGTGGGCCGTTACGGCAAGCCGAATGAAATCGCCAGCGTCGTGGCGTTTCTCGCCAGCCCACAGGCCTCCTATGTCACGGGCGCCGACATCCTGGTCGACGGCGGCTTCACGTCTTGAGCGTCTCTGGAGTGGGCCCGTTGGCCCGCTCCACACGACTGCAAAGCCGATCTTCATCATCAGACACAACTTCATCTTCGGTCGAGGACATTCATCATGAACACTTCGCTTCCTTCCATCGGCATCGTCGGTGCAGGTCATATCGGCGCGGCATTCGCGCGCGCGCTGGCACGCTGCAGCATCCCGGCCATCCTGTCCAACAGCCGCGGGCCGGAAAGTCTGCAAGCGCTGGTACAGAGCATTGGTCCCAGCATACGCGCTGGCACACGAGAGGAAGCGGCCGCGCAGGCCATCGTGTTGGTCGCGGTGAACTGGTCGAAGTTGCCAGGTGCCCTAGCCAAGCTGCCGGACTTCGAGGGGCGCATCGTTATCGATGCTAATAATCCGATCGAGGCACCGCTGTTCAAGCCCATCGATCTTCATGGCCGCACATCGAGCCAGTCATTCGCCGATCTGGTGCCGGGCGCACACGTGGTGAAGGCATTCAATCATCTTCGTCCCCAACTGCTCTTCGCCGATCCAGCGGAGCGCGGAGGGCGACGCGTTCTGTTCTTTGCTGGCGACGATACCCACGCCAAGGCGCAGGTCAGTGCGTTGATCGATCAGTTGGGCTTCGCGGGTATCGATCTTGGCACGCTGGCCGTGGGTGGACGCATGACGCAGTTCCCTGGTGGACCGCTGCCTTCGCTAGAGCTGGTGCAGTTTGGTTGACAACCGCACCCCAATACACCATCGAGGATCAATGCATGTCTGATACAACCGATTCAAGCGCTCTGACCCAGCCCGCTGCTGCGTCGCATGCTGCATGGTTGGCAGTCCTTTCTTTGGCGTTCGGCGCTTTCGGGCTGGTGACGGCAGAATTTCTGCCTGTGAGTCTGCTGACTCCAATGGCAGTTGAGCTAGGCGTCTCCAATGGCATGGTGGGCCAAGCCGTCACGGCCACGGCTGTGATCGCTGCCATAGCCGGTCCGCTTCTTATTTTGGGTACGGGCCGACTGGACAGGCAGAAGATCGTCTGGGGACTGATGGGAATGCTTGTTCTCTCCAACGTTCTCTCGGCTTATGCTCCCAACATCACGATCCTCCTGATAGCCCGAGCACTGTTGGGGTTCGCCCTCGGCAGCTTCTGGGCCATGATGGCTGCGCTCGCCCTGCGGCTAGTTCCTGCTGACAAGGTACCGCGAGCCATTTCAATCATCATCATGGGCATTTCGGTCGCAACAGTCTTCGCTGCGCCGTTGGGTGCTTTTCTGGGAGAGGTGTGGGGATGGCGGGCAACCTTCCTGGCTGCGGCCGGCATTGGTGCGGTAGCGCTCGTCGTCCAGATGCTGACTCTACCCAGGCTTCCAGCCACCTCGGCCCCTGGCCTTGCCTCTTTCAAGGCGGCGCTATCGCGCCGCTCGGTGGCAATCGGCCTGGCAACAGCACTTCTTGTCATCTCCGGGCACTTCGCCGGTTTCACCTTTATCCGCCCCTTCCTTGAGGAAGTGCCGCGTCTTGAGGTTTCGACGGTCTCGCTCGCGCTCCTGGTTTTCGGGCTCGGCGGGTTCCTCGGCAACTTCGCCGGCGGGGCCATCGCCGAGCGCAGTCCTGCGTGGGCGGTAGCCAGTGCATCGCTCCTGATTGCCGGCGTCGCCCTCGCGCTCAGCGTCTTTGGAACGATCGCGGGCGTCGCGTTCACGGCGACCGCACTCTGGGGGGTCGCGTTCGGTGCGTTTCCGGTTTCGATCTCGATCTGGACCGCGCGTGCGGCACCCGATCACGCCGAAAGCGCTGGCGCGCTTTTGTCATCGATCTTCCAGGTTGCCATTGCCATGGGCGCGGTTCTAGGAGGTTTGATCATTGACAGATCCGGCTCAGAGGGCGTGATCGTGTATGTGTTTTTTGCAGCGCTCGCCGGGGCGAGCGTGATGTTCATCTCCGGACGTGCTGAGGAACGTAAAAGACGGGATGCATAGGCGGTGATGCACGTACAGACCTACGGCGAGGCAGTCGATGCCACGGTGCTGATCCCGCACATCCTGGGGATGTTCATCGCCGGCGACCGGGAATTCGGACGGGGCAGGGGAGACAACACTCGACCGTCTTCCCGCGCAGCTACGCCAAAATAGTTTGGATAAGTTGTCATTATCGTATTCAGACTACGATTGGTGATTTCATATCAAATTGACTTCTTTTTGAAAAAATTGTGGAAATAGTAGTATGGCTACGACTACTCCAAGCAAGCTAAATGCGCTCTATACCCGGCTGGCACCGGGGACGCCACTGACCTCGGAGGATTTGGCGGCGTCGGGTATCCCGATCGGCTGAAGGCCTGCTGGTGCTCAAGCCATGAACCGATCTATCTCGATACTGCGCGGCTGCTAACGCAGGTGGCGCCGCTGATGTTCGTTGACGACACCTTTGCCTATCCGAGGCCTGTCAGGTCGCAGTGGCTTTCTGCGAAGGCTTGGTATTGAGGGTGCAGTCTTTGATCCGCAATCTTTCGTGAATGCGTATCACGTCCTTTGAGGGCGGCAATCCAAATTCACGAGCGTACTCGCGGCTGAACTGGGTCGGACTCTCGTAGCCGACCTCATGCGCCGCTGTGGTGACGCTGTAGCCCGCAGCGATCAGCCACGTGCGCGCCTGCAGCAGGCGAATCTGTTTCTGGTATTGCAGCGGACTCAGCGCTGTCACGGCTTTGAAGTGACGGTGGAACGCCGATACGCTCATCGCAACTTCCTCGGCCAGTTCCTCCATCCGCAGGGGACGCGCATAGTCCTGGCGGATACGTTGGATGACCCGGCTCATGCGCGCCAATGCGGTATCCGGCGTCGCGATGTCATGCAGCATCCAGCCCATTGGGCCTTGCAACACGCGGTAGAGAATCTCGCGTTCATAGGCAGGTGCAAGTGCCGGAATATCCGCCGGATGCCTCATCAGGCGCAGAATGCGTACGCAGGCATCCAGCAACTCCACGGTCACCGCAGCGACCGAGAATCCCGTCTCCCGGCGTCTCACTCCGGCAGTATTGGGCAAATCCGACAACAGGCCCGCCAGTAGCGATGGGTCGAGCGTCAGGCTCACCGCGAGATAGGGGGAACCCGATTCGCTGCTGCGCACGATGCCAGCCGCCGGGAGATCGACGGACATGACGAAATAGGTGGCAGGATCGTAGTGCAGGGTCTGCCCGCCAACGGACATGGACTTACTTCCTTGCAGGATCAGGTTGATCATGGGCTCGTAGACGGCGGCAAGCTCGTGTTCTGGAACGGCTCCCTGAACCATCGCCACACGTGGGATGCCAGTCTCGGTACGACGATTTCGCGCGTGAGCGGCTAGGCTCCGCAGTTCGTTCAATTGTTTTTCCATGACGCCATTGAACTTCGACTCTCGTTTGAGGGCAAGCGATTGAGCAGAAATAGGCAGGAATGAGGCAGGATCAGGTGGGCCAGGACCGTGGCGCGCGCCTATCGTATTGCTATCGAACTTCAAGGAATCACCCATGGACATCATCGTCATCACCGGAGGTAGCCGGGGTATCGGCGCCAGCACCGCCCTCGGGCGCGTGGGTGAAGCAGAAGAAGTGGCTCGTGTGATCGCCTCGCTGCTGACTGTGGACGGTGGCTGGATCAACGCCCAGAACATCGAAGTCGCTGGCGGCTACATCGTCTACAGGACATCTTCATGATCGATCACATCTTTCTCACCGTCAGTGACACCGATCGCTCGGTTGCCTTCTACGAAAGAGTGCTTCCCGTCCTCGGGATCACCAACCGGCTCGACTATGACGGAAAGGACGGCCCGGTGGGCCATCCCAACTTGAAGGGCTTCGGGGCGAAGGGCCGCATGTCATTCTGGCTACGGCAAGGAGCTGCAGCGCCCAATGCCGTGCACATTGGCTTCATTGCGGACTCCGAGGAAATGGTGAATGCCGCCTTTGCCGAGGCATTGGCCGCTGATGCGACCGAGATCCATGCGCCCGGGCCGCAGCTTCACTACGATCCCCGCTACTACGCCGCGCAGGTCAGAGACCCAGATGGCTACAGCCTGGAGTTCGTCTACAAAAGCTGGCAGCACGGGAACTGATGTTTCAACGCCCGCGGGTTGATCCTGCGCATCGACGCCTCGCTCGAATAAACCACCTGGAAGGGTGCCCCACAATGAAAAACTGATGATCTATGGAGCCGCCGGGTATACCGGCGGCATGGCGGCAGAGCATGCCGCATCCGCAGGCCTCGACCTGGTTCTCGCAGGTCGCGCTCAAAGCCGGGCGGCGCTTGAGACACTAGCCCAGCGGCTCGGTGCGGAGGCGCGGATCTTCTCCCTTGACGATCCCGGTGCAATCCACCATGGGCTTGAGGGCGTCTGCGTGCTGCTCAACGCCGCCGGGCCGTTCATGGCCACGGCGGAACCGCTCATGGCTGCCGCCATCCGTGCCGGCGTGCACTACCTAGATTTCTCGGCCGAGCTCGGCACCTATCGACAGGCGATTGCCCTCGACGGGCAAGCCCGTGCTGCAGGCGTGATGCTTTTGCCCGGAAGCGGGGGCAGTGTCGCGATGCTCGGAAGCCTTGCTGGCCATGCCACAGTGCGGCTCAAGGATCCACGAAAAATCCGCATCGCACTCGATGTGGCGGGCGGGATGTCGCGAGGGTCGGTGACCAGCGCGACTCAGAATGTGGTGACCGAGACGCTCCATCTCGTCGACGGGGAGCTCGTTGCGCGCAATCGCGAGGAGCTGCGCGTCTTCGACTTCGGCGACGGGCCGCAGTCTTCGTTCCCTGTGACGTTGCCCGATCTCTTGACCATCCACCACGCGACCGGCGTGCCCGACATCGAGACCTTCGTTCATGTCACTGCAGGCGCATTTCCGGCGGGAGATGTTGCGGAACTCCCCGCAGGCCCGAGCACGGAAGAGCGGGCGGCCAACCGGTACCATGCGGCCGTCGAAGTCATCGATGCTGACGGTACGGTTGCGCTCTCGGTCCTTGATACGGTGAACGGCTATACCTTTACCGCCATGGCCGCTGCTGAGGCCGCGCGGCGAGTGCTACGCGGCGAGCTTCTCCATGGGTTCCAGACTCCAGTTGGTGTGTTCGGCCACGGTTTTGCCGAGACAATCGCCGATACCCGGATCATTGACGTTGCGACCATCAAGGGCGACGTTTGACTTAGCTTTTGCAACCCGCCTATCGCTGCGAGGGAATCGGGTCGTGTTGGCGACCAAGTTCGGCTTTGTTCGTACCCAGGATGCGTAGAACCCCTACTGTATCGACAACCGTCCTGAGTATATCCGCGTTGACTCACTGATCACGACCTGCGAGAGTTCCCAAGGAGGGCTCGAAAACAATGGAGGTGGCTGTATCGCTCGTCTAGGCATGGAAGCGCTCCTGTCGTCATGGAATGCTATCGGCATGCTGGCAAACCACTTCCACATTGGTGCCGTCCGGATCCAGCACATAGGCCGCGTAATAGTGGGCGTGGTAGCGAGATCGGATCCCGGGTGGACCATTGTCGGCTCCGCCGGCCTGGAGCGCGGCTCGATGAAAGGCATCGACGACGGCCCGCTCGTTCGTGGCAAAGGCGATGTGGGTGCCGGCCCCTGGCGCTTCGTTGTCGTGAATCCAGAGGCTGGGATAGCCGTCCTTGCCGAAACCGTGGCGAGTGCCTCCGCTGCGGGTGCGTTCGGGCCCGACGGTGATGACCCGGGCGATGTCCAGAGGTGCCAAGGCCTGTTCGTAAAAACGTCGGGACGCTTCGGCGTCACGCACAGAAAATTCGATGTGATCAAGGATGGTCATGGTCATATGTTGTCAGAGGGTAGGGAGGAGCGCCTCGAAGGCCCGCCCGGCCAGCCTGGCCACCGTCGCAAGACGGGGCCTGGACAACCCGGAGCGTGCCGCCGCTGAGAGGCCCTGCAGAGTTGTCACGACATAGTCGGCGAGCTCGCGTGCACGTTGCGGATGGGTCTGGCTGATATAGCGTTCGATGAAAGCGGCCGCAGCTTCCCCGTACGCGTTGGCCAAAGCACGCGCCTGTGGGTCGGCAGAGCGCATGCCCTCGGCTGCCATGCAGCCGCGCTTGGCCTTCGACTTGGTGTAGAGTGTCGCCGCGTGGAGAAACAAGTCGTTGATGGCTTCAGGCAGTGGCCGACCAGGCGTCAGAATCTTGTCCGCTGGTAGGTTGGCTTCTTCCACGTACACCGCCATGCATCGCTCGAAGAGGCCCGCCTTGCTGCCGTAAGCAGCGTAGAGGCTAGGCGGATTGATCCCCAAAGAGCGCGTCAGTTCAGCGATACCGACCGCGTCATATCCCCGCTCGTGGAACAGGTCCTTGGCTACGATGACGCCTGCCTCGCGGTCGAAGGCCCGTCGAGGTTTGCGGGCAGTCGAGTGCCCGATACTACTTCGGGTCGAAGCTGAAACTTTATGGTTCATGGTCGATAGGTCCGTCAAACATGCGTTCGGAAATCTATGCAACGGCAATCGTGCATACGCCGGTGCTCAGCAGAGCGATAACGTCCTGGTAGTTGCCAGAGGGAGGGTTCATTGTGCATCTCATGCTGGTTCGTGATGATAAAGCTGCCCGGCGATGCCATCGGGTCATTGAGGTCTCGCCGGCGACGATGAACACACGTGGTACGTCATTGCTTTAGCGATCACTATAATCTATTATAGCGACCACTACAATGTGAGATAAGAAATGTCGAAATTGAACGGAAAAATCGCCCTCGTGACCGGTGGCGGTAGCGGAATCGGGTTGGCCATTGCCCAGCAACTGATCAACGAGGGAGCCCGCGTCGTCATAACGGGAAGGCGACAAGCTGTGTTGAATGACGCGATTGCCTTGCTAGGCGACGGCGCAGTGGGAATCGTTGCCGACGTCAGTCAGGCGTCGAGCCTGGAAGCGCTGTATGCGGATGTGCAAGGTCGTTTCGGCCGAATCGACGTTCTCATCGCCAACGCTGGCGGTGGCGTGCATGCGCCCTTGGGGCAGATCACCGAGGCGCAGATCGACGAGCAGTTCTCGACCAACGTCAAGGGGGTGGTGCTGACGATTCAGGGCGCGCTCGGCCTGTTCGTGCCTGGCTCCAGTGTGGTCATCGTTGGATCCACCGCTTCCATGGACCCAGGGCCCACCATGAGTATCTATGGCGGCACCAAGGCCGCTGTACGCAACATGGTCCGCAGTTGGGTCGCTGAACTCAAGGGGACGGGAATTCGTATCAACATCTTGAGTCCGGGACCGACCAACACGAATTCCCTTAGGGCAGCGTTTGGCGACAAGGCCGAGGAAGGCCTGGCCTTCCTGACTGCCAAAAGCCCGCTGGGACGCATCGGTGAGCCGGAAGAGATTGCCTCGGCAGTAATTTTCCTGGCCAGCGATGCGGCAAGCTACATCAATGGTGTGGAGCTCTTTGCCGACGGTGGCGCCTCGCAGGTCTGACTTCGTCCGAATCAAGAAGACAACGTTTCACGTCATTGACCCGATGCTCAAGTGCATGAATCTTCCGGTATTCTCAGATGCGACCCGCGTCCATGGCGACAGTGCGCGGCATGCTTAACGCATGAACCCAAATTGGCTGGCGCTGCGCTAGTGCAGACCTTGGCGCAAGATGCCCAGACCAGCCTGCGTAGTGCCGAACAACAGGTCGCGTTGAGCAGGTCATTGGCCACGGCCGACGAGCCCAGTTATCCGCCCGAGCAGGTGCAAGGGGCGTGACGTCAGGTAGTGGCAATACAATTGCCGGAGATATGAAGCCGTTGACAAATTGAACGACTCAAGTCGATGATCGCTTTGGGCGTCTGGAGAAGAGTATGACAATAAGGAAAAAAATGAAACGCACCGGTGGATCTTATGAGCAATCGTGCCGACAGAGGCCAGAACACGTGCTGAGGGGCGCCTGTCTATGATTAAAACCTTGCTTATCATCGGCGGCATGCTCCTGTGCCTCGTCACCTTTGCTGGTTGGTACTGGCTGCAGGCGTTTGGTTGCGGCATGTCGACCGCCGGTTGTCGCGAATTTCTTCTCCCGTGGGAAGACACCGAATCTCTCCCCTACATCATCCCGCCCTTTATCGTTGGTCTTGTCATGATCGTCGGCGGTATCGCATCGCGATCAAGCAGAAAAAAGTAATGCGCGTCCTTCTCGCCTTGGCGATGGATTCTCGCGCGCATCAAGGAACGGCGGATATCGTCGTCACGGAAAGTGTGTCAGGCAGTGTTGGAAAGGTCAGATGCTGCGTTCAGGAGCATCATGATGCCCATGCCTAGCGTCGGATGGGTCACTGCGGTGATGCCGAGGATAGCGATCCAGCCGGCCAATACAATAGAGAGAATTATGCCGAAGAGGTAGTGCCGGTAAGTTTTTGCTGTCATTCTTATTCAGTCGGTATGGATCGCGAGCGGACGCGAAGCCTATCGCTTCACGGTTTGACGAGATCGGCCGGAAGACGCGGCGGATAATCAATTTCGATTTCTTCCTTCGCGTAAATGGGATCATGCAAGCCGGGATCGGTCAAAACAGCCCGGACCCGGTAGCGTCCGGGCGCCAGGTCCGGCGGAAAGAAAGGCACGTATTCCGGTTTGGAATCTGTTTCAGCACCCACGCCGTGGAAAATGACGTAGCGGCCGCCGTGCTGTTCGATGACATTGTCGTCCAGGACGCGGCTTTGCCGAGGTTTGACGGTGAACATGGACAGGTCATACAGCTTGTGTACGGCGCTTGCGCCGTCCGGTCCGGTGAAGAGCAGGTGGATTTCGCCCTGATAGATCTTGATGTCCTTTTCGCCCACGTTGTCGAGCGACAGCGTGAACAGATTGCGATAGTAGTCTGGGGCTGTGCGCGTTTCACGATAATCGATCGCCCAGAGCACTAGCGGATCGGGTGACCGCTGTTGCGGATCGTAGCCCTTGGCCAGGTCATAGGCATCCTTGAGAGACACCCAACGTTCTATTCTGCCTTTTTTGCCGTTATAGGCGATCTTCATCCACTCGCCGCCCTCGAAAGCCAGCCTGTCGGCTTCGTCGCCTTTGATGAGATAGGCTGTTGTCGCTGCGTTTGTGTCGGGAGCCGAGTAGAGCGCAAGACGCTTGACCGGAACCACCCAACCCGTGTGCCGATCTCCACCCTCTTCGTAGGACAGCACAGCCTCGCGTAATGTCTTTCCGTGTCGGTCATAGGTCACGTATCGCGTGGGCTTGCCGAAATACGGCCAGTAAACAACGTCCTCCGGCGTACGTGATTGTTCGGATATCCATATTGACCGGTCAGGCTCGATCTGCAGAATATCGTAGTGCCAGCGCGCCTCATCCCGACATGTACTTCGAATGGCCTTGCGCTCGGTCAGACGTTCGATGGACCAGAATCCCCTGCAGTTCTGCCGTTCTCCGACGTCTTCGGGAACGTCGAACGGTACATAGGATGTTGATCTGGCATCGTAGAGATAGATCGCCTCGCCGGTATTCACCATGCCGGCGCGCAGACCAATGGCAATGTCCGCGTAGCCATCGTAGTCGTAGTCTTCCTCGTTGAAGATAGGATCACCCTGACCCAGGTCTATGAGCTTGTCCTGCGACACGAGTGTGATGCGTTGTCCGCGCGGCTGGATCAGGACGTAGTCCTCTCCTTGTTTGTCGATGCGCGCAGAAACGCCTGGCGCAGGGTTCAGGAGTAAGGGAAGCTCATCCTGTGAGAAAACTCCGTAGCTCGTCAGACACATGAGGCCAAATAGAAGGAAGCGGATGGGAGAACGGTATATGGCTGCCATAAAAATCTACATAGACATGTTGACCGGTGTGCCGGATTCAATGTGTGGCACTACACTTCTTCGATGCGCGACGTAGGCGCGAAAGGCGTGCCCAGATCTAGAGTGAGATAAACCCGTTCCAGAGTACGCTGGCGTCGTGTGGGCCTGCCTAAGCGCCAGCGTGCATCCAGGAACAGCAGTGGTAACGCAATGCCGAGGCAGCCCACAAGGCAAACACGCATCGCATACACGGCCCTGCGCGACTCGCTACCGGATATTCCGTCCGCGTATGCCGCAATTTCAACCTGATCGCCTTCGGCTAGGAATGGCAGAACACCGATACGCACGGGTGTACCTCGCTGCTGCAGGCTTCGCAAGATGCGGATGTTGGCGGCATTTTCGAGAGTGCCGGCCATGGGGACACCGTCGATGCGTAGGTGGATGTTTCCTCGGGAGGTGGAACCGCCACGCGCAGCGTGTCGATATGGCCTTCGATAATTTGTGCTGACGTCTTAATCGCTGTCATCTCGCTCCTTTCAGCGAATCGCGAACCAGGTAGCGCTCGTCATCAAATTTCGTTGAGGAGTGAGCAACGAGGGAAGGGGGGCGGCTTTCGCGCGCCGCTCTGGAGGATAACTTGCTTGTGCGACGTGCACCAAGAAGTACGACTCCGTGGCTGGTGTCACGCCCTTTATTGTTGGCCTGGTCATGATCAATGCCGGAATCGCATTGCACTCGAAAGGCGCTGGGCGCCATCCGGGTGTAAAGAAATCATCTGTGCAAGCTCGGAAAGCGAATGCCCGTCTAATCGGGCCAGCAGGACTTGCTCTGAATCGTGCATGGCTTGGACGATAAATCTATTAACAGCGCCTTCCACCGGACATTGAGGGTTGTCATCGGCCAGAGCAATGGTAAAGACCGCGCCGTGAGGGATCGCGTCATACACGTCCTTTGCCGTCGTGGCACTTAAATCTCGCGTGAGCGACCATCCCCCATTGCGTCCCCCGGTCGATGTGACGAGACCAGTGTCGCGTAGCGCGGCCATGGTCCGGCGTACTACTACCGCGTTGGTGTGCAACATCTTGGCGAGGTTTTCGGATGTCGTGGTACCACCACGCAAATGCATGTGGATCAGCACATGAAGTAAACGGGCAAGGCGGGTGTCGTATGCCATGAGAAACTCAGAATTTTGCGTAACAGTTACAGTTACGATAACATGCTTTCATCCGAAACTTTAATCGAGGATCATTGATGAGCAACCGCAACCAGCGCTATGTGGAGGTCAACGGGCTCACGCTTCACCTCACGGAGGAAGGCGAAGGCCCTCTGGTGCTTCTGTGCCATGGTTTCCCTGAGACAGCCTACGCCTGGCGACATCAATTGTCCGCGCTTGCCAAAGCTGGCTTTCGAGCGGTAGCGCCCGATTTGCGAGGCTACGGCAACAGCGACAGCCCAGCCGACGCAGCAGACTTTACCGCCTTGGATGTGGTGGGCGACCTCGTTGCCCTTGTCGATGCCGAAGGGGAGCGTGAAGCGGTGATCGTGGGAGGAGATTGGGGCGCAACGATTGCTTGGCAAGCAGCACAGGTGCGGCCCGATCGATTCCGTGCCGTGGCTGCGCTGGGTGTACCGATGATGGGACGTGCCCCGGTTGCACCGAGTCAGATGTTTCCTCAAACCGCGATGGCGATCTTCTACACGCATTACTTCAGTCAGCCAAACGTGGCCGAACAGGAGCTCGATAGGGACACTGCTTCGACCCTGCGAAAAATCTACTTCGCTGCGTCCGGAGATGCTGGACCGCGAACTGATCCAAACACCCCTAATCCGTTTGGGATGGTGACGCGCGGGCAGGGGTTGCTCGACTCGCTTCCAGATCCTGTGGTACTTCCATCTTGGCTTGAACAAGCCGATCTGGACATCTTCGTGGAGAGCTTCCAGAGGAGCGGCTTTCGAGGTGGACTTAACTACTATCGGAATCTGGATCGGAATTGGATGCTACAGAGCGCTTTCGTAGGAAAGCAAGTCGAGGTGCCCGCACTCTTTCTCGTCGGTGCGCGAGATACGGGACTTGCTATCCCGGGTATGGACCAAATCATCAAGGCGATGCCCGAACTTGTGCCTCAACTGCGTTTCTCTGAGGTTATTCCAGGCGCAGGGCACTGGTTGCAACAGGAGGCGCCTAGCGAAGTCAATGCAGCGCTTGTTCGGTTCTTACGTACCCTCTAAGGCGTGAATCCGCATGTGATGAGATCATGCACTTTGCCCCTTCGCACGTACTGCGCGCGCCGGGCAACGAGCGGCCCGCACGGCGGGGAAATTTGCAAGTTGGCGCTGCCAGATTCGAACATCGAGCGGGTCGTAAAGGTCGTCTCCATGCTGCACGTAAACTTTGCCAAGACCCTGCGAATAGAACAATTGGCCGATGTGGCGCGAATGAGCCCATCGTCGTTCCATCAGCACTTCAAGGCACTGACCTCCATGACGCCGCTTCAGTTTCAGAAGCAAATGCGCCTTCTGGAGGCGAGGCGCCTGATGGTATCAGAGGCGGCCAACATAGCGGAGGCTGCCTACAAGGTTGGTTAGGAGAGCGCTTCGCAGTTCAGTCGGGAATACTCGCGGACGTTTGGCCTCGCTCCGAAGCAGGACGTCATGAAGCAGCCGCGCCTGTATAGCGAGTATGCCAGCCGCACGGTGCAGAGCGCATAGCATTGCAGCGCCTACGTTAAAAGAGCGCGCTGAGTGCAGTCTTTAGCCGCGATGGACCGTATTGTCATGTGGGGAGACGCCGTTCGGTCATCAGCAGGGCCAGGATTGGTTGTATGCCGAGTATCGTCGTCAGTAGCTCGGAATCAATCCTGCTACCAGCATCGAACGATGTAATACCGACTGGCGTCGGGCCTGCGGAGTGTCTTAACTAAATGCGTAGCGGCAGTGTCATCGCAAAGAAATCCGTAGCACGTCGTACACGTGTGGGTACGAACCGGCGCTTCGGCCAGACAAGGCTGACGTCTCTGGGCTCGTCGATGAATTCGTCGAGAACTGTGATTACGTCCGACTGCTGAAATTCCCCCACAAGCGAAGCCCTGTGGAACATGCCGATGCCAACGCCGGCCAGTACGCCGGCCAAGATCGTTTCGACGCTGTTGGAGGAAAGATTGCCACTGACCGGTACGCTGAACCGACCTTCCGGCCCGGTGAACGGCCACTGCGTCATGTCGCCGTAGATCAGGCAATTGTGATTGGTGAGTTCAGCAGGTGTCTTCGGAATAGGGTGTTTCGCGAAGTAGCGACGAGAGCCCGCGCAGACGAGTGAGGTGCCGGCCGCACGTCGCACGACAGAGTCGGGGTCGCTAACCGGACTGACACGAATGGCTAGATCAATCCGGTCTTCCACCATGTCCCTCACGGCATCGGACAGCACCAGGTCGACCCGTAGGCCAGGATGATGAGACAAGAGTTCGGGAATCAGCGGCAGAACGTGCAAGCGGCCGAATGTGGAGGGCGAGGCGATTCTGACAAGACCTGAGACATCCAACGTGCTGTTGGTCAGCTCGCTGTCCGCTACCTGTATTTCGTCAACCAGTGGTTTGAGGCGTTCGTAGTATCTCTGCCCCTGATCGGTGAGCGTCACCTTCCGAGTGCTGCGATGGAGTAGGGCTACCCCGAGCCGTTTTTCCAGTGCGTTTACCGCCTTGCTGATGGCAGACTGCGACTGGCTGGTCTTGCGCGCAGCCGCCGAAAACCCGCCGGTTTCGACCACGGCGATGAAGGCCTTCAGTTCATGAAAACGATCCATTCCAATTTGGCATAAGTCTGATGGGTTATTCAGTAATTATCAACCATAGTGGAATTAATTACCATCCTTCTCAAGCACATCTAGAGTAGGAGCGGTTTCATGAGTTATTCGATCATCGGTTTCGGCGAAGTGGGTCAAGCCCTCGCCGAAGGCGGCGCACTCGCCTAGGCGCGTGGACGCATTTGGGCCCGCTGATTTTTCAAGACCTCATCAAGTCCAACTGAACTCGTGCGAACGTCCACTGCAATCAAGCAAGCAACAAGAGAAAATCATGTACGAAATTATCAAGTGGCCCGAGGAAATGAAACCGAGCCGCTCACCGATCCACTTCACCAACGAGCTTGACGTCGCGGCCTCGGTCGAGACGATCTGGTCGCTGCTCACAGACCCCAAGGCGTGGCCGAGCTTCTATCCTGGCGTCCAGCATGTGCAGTTGCTAGACGGTCATCAGCGCTTCCGTGCCGGCACGCGCTTCGAGACAAATCTGGCCGGACAGGATGTTTATGCCTCGGTGCAGGAGTTCGAGCCGATGGCGCGTATCGCTTGGGGCGGCTATCCGACGGTCGACGAGCACTCGAAGGCTTATCACGCTTGGATCATCACGCCAACGGCCAATGGTTGTCATTTGTGGACCGAAGAAACGATGCGAGGGCCGCATTGGATCGAGCTGGCTAAGCAGGCGCCAGATATTTTCTGGCTCACCCATGAAAAGCTGCTCAAGGACATCGCCGAAGTCGCGGTCGCCCGCGAGAAGTCTGGCGCTTGAAGAGCGGGAGGAAAACATGATCGACAAAGTGATTTGGCCTGAGCGTTACGATCCGAGAACGTCGGCGATCTATGCACTCAACGACATCGACGTAAAAGCGCCACCCGAAGTGGTTTGGAAGCTGTTGGTCGATGCCGAGCATTGGGCTCGCTATTTTCCCGCCGAGGATCAGGTGAAAATCCTGTCAGGAGAGCCGGAGCTGATGCTGGGCACGCGCTACCACCGGGTGACGGTCGGCTATCCGATGAGCCTGACCGTGACCGAATGCGTACCGAACCGCCGATTGGCGTGGGCGACGACTGTCGATGGCGAGGATACGGGTTCGAGCGCCTACCACGGCTGGGTCATCACGCCGACGGACGAAGGCTGTCATGTGTTGACAGAAGAAACTCAACAAGGCGAATTTTTCCTCGACGTGATCGGACGCCAATATCCCGGTGCCCTGTACCGCTACCACCAGGATTGGGTCGAACGCCTTGCCCGCGCGGCGGAAGACGACGTGGCGAAACAGATAGACTAACCCATCCTCGATAGGAGAAAACTCCATGCAAATTGAACTCAAGAACCGCACGGCGGTTGTGACCGGTTCCACCGCTGGCATCGGCCGCGCGATTGCCGAAGGGCTGGCCCGTGCAGGCGCGGCAGTCGTCATCAACGGGCGTACACAGGAGCGTGTTGATACCGCATTGCGCGAGATGCGAGCCCTGTTGCCGGAAGCCGAATTGACCGGTGTTGCCGCAGATATTGCCACGGCAGCAGGTTGCTCGGCTCTTTTCGCGCACGCACCGGATGCGGATATTCTCGTCAACAATGCTGGCACGGCACGCCTGAACAATTTCTTTGATCAAGGCGACGACGAATGGCTCGACCTGTTCCAACTCAACGTGATGAGCGGTGTGCGCGCCGCGCGTCATTACGTGCCGAAAATGACGGCACGTGGTTGGGGGCGCGTGGTGTTCATCAGCAGTGAATCCGGACTGAACATCCCAAAGGAGATGATCGACTACGGCGTCACCAAGACCGCGATTCTTGCCGTCTCGCGGGGGTTGGCGGAACTCGTCGCTGGCACAGGCGTTACCGTCAACGCCGTGTTGCCGGGTCCTACCAACTCCGAGATTCTGTCGAACTGGATGAAATCGACCGCACAAGAGCAGGGCATCACTCAGGCACAAGCCGAGCGAGAGTTCCTGACAGCCGCACGCCCGACAACACTGATCAACCGTTTCGCCACCACGGAAGAGGTGGCGAACATGGTGGTATATGCCTGCTCGGAACAGGCTTCTGCAACCACGGGTGCCGCATTGCGCGTCGATGGCGGCGTAGTTCGTTCGATTGCTTGAAAGCCAGAACCGGAAACGCTCCAAGCATCACGCCTCGAACTATGCAGGTAGTAGACCCGCAGTGCGGTAGCCCTCGATCAATGCATCATAGACGGTGATGTCCGAACGGCTTCTGGCAATGAGCTGAGCGCCGGCGACGGCTGCAAAGATGGCGCGTGCGCGCTGTTCACTCTCTGCCGGGCCGACCACGTTTGCCGCGGATAGAACGTTGATCAGCCATGCGACGTGTACCTCTGCGAAGGTCCGAACCTCTTTCATCACGCTCTCGGCCAAGTCATCGCTTTCTGCCGCCATGAAGCTACATAGGCAGATGCGATTGCCGCTCGCGAGCGCCTTGCGAAACGTCTCGGGATATCTGTGCAGGCATTGCAGCGGATCCTTGGCTTCGGCCGATAGTGCGTCCAATGCCGCGGCCGAGTCTTCCCAGTATCGTCGTGCTACTGCTGCACCAAGATCGGCTTTATTCGTGAAGTGGTGGTAGATGCTGGACGCCTTGATTCCTACGGCTTCCGCCAGATCCCGGAAATTCAGCCCACCGTAGCCATGGGCCTGCGCAATCTTCGTGGCGGCCATCAGGATTCGCTCCCTGGAGCTTGAATTTGCTTCGTTCCTCACTACGACGGTCTCCGCTTTGAAGAAAAAGTATTGACAGAGGGGGATTGTAGCGCCTATCGTTAGAACTAACGAACGTTAGTTAGATTTAACGAATGACGATCCAAACCGTCACGAATACAACTGCAGAGGAAGGGCCATGACTACCACCACAACGAACTTCGACGAAGTCAGACCGTCGCTGATGACAATTTATGATTTTCCCCAAGGACCCTATCCGACGCGGGTTCGCATCGCCCTGTCCGAAAAGAACCTGCAATCTCGCGTGCAGTTCGTGATGGTCGATTTGTATAAAGGAGAGCACAAAAAGCCGGAGTTCATCGCGAGCAAAAACTACTCGGGCACGCTGCCCGTGCTCGAACTCGATGACGGAACCTGCATTGCCGAGTGCACCGCCATCACAGAGTACCTCGACGCACTTGACGGTCTGCCCACGCTAACCGGCACGACCCCACTTGAAAAGGGCGTGATCCACATGATGAGCAAGCGTGCCGAATTGGAACTGCTTGATGCCATCAGCGTCTATTTTCACCACGGGACGCCAGGGCTGGGGCCTGCGGTCGAGCTGTATCAGAATCCCGAATGGGGGTTTCGCCAGCGAGACAAGGCCTTGAGAGGTATGCACTACTTTGATGGTGTTCTGAAAAACCAGCCCTATATTGCCGGTCGAGCCTTTTCGATGGCAGACATTACCGTAATCGGCGGTTTGGTCTTCGCCTCGATCGTTAAGCTGCCGATACCTGCTGAATTGAAGGCCTTATTGAATTGGTACGCAAGAATGCAGGAACGTCCCAGCATAAAGAACCAGCCAGCATTTTCCGCACTTGCGATAGATTGAGAGAAGTCTCAAAAGTCGCGATAGCGCTCCTCCAATACGTTTCGGGCTCCCGGTAATCCTTTCGCTTTGACCGGATACCCTTGGTATCACCCGCACGAGCCAATCATTGGATAGTCGGTTCGCGTGATGAGTGCGACGCGGAACTATGCGATTGCTTGGTCGGCAATAAGCGGGCTGCTTACGCTATGCCGTATTTGCTGCAGGAGTTCACTGACTGCACGTGGGATTTGCCCTTTTGTCTGATAAAGATTGATTGCGAATGAGGGAAGTTCAGGCAGGCGCTCCCCAAAGGGGAGGATGCCGAGATCGGTCGGAACTGTCGAGGCAAGCCACGCCGTCACGGCAAGATCAGCCCGAATCGTGGCGTGTGTCGCATCGATGCTACCGCTCTCGAACATCGTTCGCCAGGGAAGTTCGACTTCACCGAGAGCCTGTAAAACAACGGGACGGAAAGCACAGGTCTCGGCGACCATAGAAACTGGAAGCGGGGTCTTCAGATGTGCCGTGCCACCCTTGGCGCCGACCCATACGAGACGATCAACCGCCAAGCATTCCCCATGCGATTTCCCATGCGATTTCCCAACCGGCTCCTCGACCAGGGCGAGATCCAATGCGCCATTGTCGACAGCAGTCAAAAGTTCAGGGGACGCAAGACAGACAAGCTTGATCTCCACTTGGGGATGCGCCTGCGAAAAAGTTTTAAGAATCGGGGGCAGCCATGTCCCTACAAGATCATACGGAGCGCCCAGGCGGACGAGGCCATTTATTGGCTCTTGCGCCATATCCGCCCACAACTCGTCATTGAGAACAATAAGACGCCTTGCTTTTCCGAGAAACCGCTCGCCGTTTGGTGTCAGACGGAGCGTCTTTCGCTCACGAATGAACAACGCGCCGGATAAATCCTCTAGCCGAGCAATCTGCTGACTGACAGCGCTCTGGGTAAGATGCAAGACGTTTCCGGCCGCCGTCATGCTGGCGTGATCGGCGACAGCGACAAAGGTGCGAAGTAGGGCGACATCGAGATTGCGAGCCATGCTATGCATTATGAGTCGTAATGCATCGCTTGCACAATATGAGATTTAGTTATGCGAGGAGTCGCGATAGAGTTTCCCAAATACGTTTGGGGGGTGTATGTCCATCGCTGAATTGTCGCCACTTACGCTGTTTGTCATCGTGTCCACGATCACGCCAGGCGGCGCCACGACTTTAGCTACCGCGTCCGGCGCTCGTTTCGGATATCGCCGCTCTCTACCGTTTATATGCGGGATCGCGTTGGGCCTTGCTTCCATGGCCGCCGGTGCTGCTACTGGATTAGGAGGGGTCATTCTGGCCTTTCCGTCTCTGCAGCTCGCCATGAAGCTCATCGGCACGCTCTACCTACTATGGCTCGCATGGAAGATGACGCGAAGCGGCCCACCGCACTTGCATTCAAATATCGCGCGTCCTACTGGATTCTTCGGCGCGGTTTGGCTCGTCTGGCATAACCCGAAAGGTTGGGCGGTGGCAATGGGAGCCGCCGCCTCCTTTGCCTCGCTTGCGGCTGAGCCATCGCATTTCGCTCTTACCCTAGGATGTTCGTTCGGGTTCGCGGCGATCCTTTCGCTTTCCCTTTGGTGCGTCGCGGGCTTGATACTCGCGCGCCTTCTTCGAACAGATGCGCAATGGCATGCATTCAATGCTGTATTAGGAGCTCTACTTGCTATTTCAATCATTCCGATGTGGTTCGAATGAATAGCGATCTTCGCTTTGACCGGATACCCTGGGTGCGCCGCGCGTCACGAGGGGGAGGGCCGCCAGATCACGATTGAAGCTCATAATTTGACCTCCAGTGAGGCAATTTTGCCGGCGTGCAGACCAAAGAAATATCGCAAATCCACTGGGCTGCCGGGAAAGTTACCAACAACGTGCGCCGTCACAATGGTCTGCTCACCTGCCTCGTCGATCGAGAAAGGCTCGGCGGTGTATTTATATTTGCGTGACGATTTTTCCTTCCAGTCACGTATCGCATTGCGACCAGAGTAGGTGTTTCCCTCGTCTTTGACGATGGCATCTTCAGTAAAACATTCGGAAACCGAAACAGCATCACTTAGATCTGCCTGGAAGTATGCTGCAATGGAATGTGGTAGTTGTAGCATCACGCGAACTCCCTTACTGGTGTTTAGAAATGCAGATGAGTTCTCTCAACTGCTTGCCTGGCAAACAGAGTAGAGATAAGCTTTACCAATGACAAGTACGCACGAAAAAGTAGGGTACTTACCTAAAGGTAAGGTAATTCATACGCCAACCTCCGCCGCTGAAGGCGTCGAGCAGACCCTTAAAATTCTTGAGGGACGCTGGAAGCTGCTGATCCTGTTTCATCTCTTTGGCGGTCACCTCCTGCGATTTTCCGAATTAGAGCGTGCCATTCCTGCAATTTCGCAGAAGATGCTGATCCAGCAACTTCGGCGGATGGAGGATGATGGAATCGTTCGCCGCATTGTTCATCATCAGGTTCCGCCCAAGGTTGAATACGGCTTGACCGATTGGGGGCAAGCGCTTTGTCCTGCCCTTGATGAGTTGCTGAAGTGGGCTGCCCAGCGCGATGATCACGCCGCGTGTTGAGAGATTGGCCAGCAGCCCGAGCCAATAGAACGCTGCCGTCGAATCGCGCGTCGCGTGGGCTCGAATTCATGAACTTGTGATGGCTGGCGGTGCCACAATCAGCGCCTGAGATGTCAAGGCCGAACATGTAGTGTTCCCCTGACTGGCGTCGGGACGCTAGAGCGCTTGCACGGACTCTTCGACCTGGAACAAGACTTGCTGGCAGCCACTCATAGACTCAAGGAGCAACGCCATGCTGCAGCACTTCAGAATTTATATTTTGGCCAGCATCATGGTTTTCGGCGTATCGGCTTGCGGTGGAAGTGGACAACCGCCGCCGTCGACCAGCTACGGGTCGGATCCCGTTCTACCGAAACCCGACTCTTCTCTCATTCCGTCTGTAAACGTCGCGCCGGCCAAACCCTGGGCTGACAATCAAAAACCCACGGCGCCGGCTGGATTCGAGGTACGTGCGTACGCCAAGGGACTGGACCACCTGCGTTGGATATACGTGTTGCCAAACGGCGACGTACTGGTAGCCGAAACCAATGCGCCAAAGCGGCCCGAGGACGAGAAAGGCTTTAGATCCAAAGTTATGCGGTTCTTTCAGAAGAAGGCGGGGGCTCACGTTCCCAGCGCCGACCGCATCACGCTGCTGCGCGACGAGGACGGAGACGGCGAAGCCGAGACCCGCGACGTCTTTCTGGAGAACCTGGTTTCCCCCTTCGAGATGGCGTTGGTGGGTACGGATTTCTATGTGGCGAATACCAATGCGGTACTGCGCTTTCCTTATGAGGAAGGGGTGACGTCGATCAAAGACGCTGGCAAGAAAGTGACTGACCTGCCGGCCGGCCCCCGCAATCACCATTGGACCAAGAACATCATCGCTTCCCCGGACGGAAAATTGATGTACGCCACGGTGGGATCCAATAGCAACAATGCCGAAAATGGCCTCGAAGAGGAAGAAGGGCGCGCGGCGATATGGGAAATCGATCTATCGACTGGCAAGAAGCGACTTTTCGCAACCGGCTTGCGCAATCCAAACGGCATGGGTTGGCAGCCGGACAGCGGGCAATTATGGGTGTCGGTCAACGAACGCGACGAACTCGGCAACGACCTGGTACCAGACTACATGACGGCGGTCAGAGACGGCGCTTTTTACGGTTGGCCCTACAGCTATTTCGGGCAGCACGTGGACGAGCGCATGAAGCCGCAGAACGCCGCGCTCGTTGCCTCGGCCGTCAAGCCCGACTATGCGTTGGGCGCACACACGGCTTCGCTTGGGTTGACTTTCTACGACGGCGAGTCCTTCCCCGAAAAATATGCCGGTGGCGCATTCATCGGTCAGCACGGCTCCTGGAATCGGGATCCGCATAGCGGCTACAAAGTGATTTTCGTGCCGTTCAAGAATGGCCGGCCGGCTGGGCAGCCGGAAGATTTTCTCACCGGGTTTCTCAATGAAGAAGGCGATGCGCTGGGACGACCAGTTGGCGTAGCGGTGGACAAGACCGGTGCGCTTCTCGTCGCTGACGATACGGGAAACACCATATGGCGAGTCGCGCCCACCAAGTAGATAAGGTACTGCATGTCACGAAGGACCTGACATGCTTCCTAGCCTTTATCGGATTTATGTTCAGGTTTATGTTTGGTCTTCGTGGCCGCCATGTCGTGTAATTCCTTTTTGCTCATGGACTTGTACATGGACTTGGATGGCCCCTTTAAGTCACTGACCTTTTTTTCGCCTTCTTTGGCCGCCAACGCGATGCCGGCCGCCTGCTGCTGGGATTTGGATTTTGCTGGCATGATGAAATTCCTTGAGTAGGGTGGCATCCAGAATCAGCAAGTTCTATGCCTATTGCTAGTTGTGCCTACTTTGTCTTCCGTCGTGCCACTTGTTTGTACGGCTTTTGAAGAAAGAAGCGCATCACTCGGCTGTTCGCCCACATCCGTACTTTCCCTTATTTTTAAGTAGCGCGTCACGCACTATTATCTGTTTTACAAGTAGCGCGTCACGCATTACATGGATAAGGAAAAATGAAGCAATTCACCGGATACTGCACGTTGTGCCGGTCACGCTGTGGATCCGTTAATCACGTGGAGAACGGCCGACTGGTCGCCGTGACGCCTCTTGCGAGCCATCCCACCGGCGGCGCGTTGTGTGCCAAGGGCAGGGCGGCGCCGGAAATGATGGCAAAAAGCCAGCGTTTGCTGCGGCCGCTCAAACGGACAAATCCACGTGGCGCGGCGGACCCCGGTTGGCGGGAAATCGGTTGGTCGCAAGCTATGGATGAAGTCGCCGCAGGGCTGGCCGCCGCACGAGAACGTGACGGGGCCGAAAGCGTTGCCTTCGCCGTCACCACACCCAGCGGGACGCCCATGGTGGACAGCTTTGAGTGGGTGGAGCGCTTCATCCGGCTGTTCGGTAGCCCCAACTTGATCTATGCGGTGGAGGTCTGTGGTTGGCACAAGGACTACGCCCATGCGCTGACGTTCGGGCGCGGCATCGGCATTCCGGATCTGGAGCACACCGACACGATGCTGCTCTGGGGGCACAACCCCGCGCGGACATGGTTGGCGCAGGCCGCGCGGATCGCCGCGGCCCGGCAGCGGGGCGCAAAAATCGTGGTTGTGGATCCCAACCGAGAGGGATCGAGTCAGCAGGCGGATTTATGGATACGAGTACGTCCCGGTGCCGACGGTGCACTGGCGTTGGGCGCCATTCGCCACCTGTTGGAAACGAGGCGCTTTGACCACGACTTCGTAGTGCGTTGGACCGACGGGCCATATCTGGTTGACAGCACGAGTGGAGAGTTGCTGCGGGCCGTCGACCTCTGGCCGGATGCCGATCCCGCGGCGCGTGTGGTGGTGCAGGGCGATGGTCCTATCGCTAGCGGGCGCGGCTCGGATACGGCGCGGGCCGAGCTATTCGGCTCCTGGTCATTACGCCTATATGACGGTCGTATGTGTGAGTGCATCACGGTCATGCAAGCCCTGCGGGAAACCGTGGATCGCTATACACCGAGCGAAGTCGCTAGGTTAGCCTGGCTCGACGAGACCGAGTTGGCAAGATTCAACGCCATCTTCGAAAACGCTCCCCGGCTGTCCTATCACGCCTGGACCGGTGTCGGCCAGCATACCAATGCCACGCAAACTGATCGGGCCATTGCCACACTGTATGCCTTGACGGGCGCGTGCGATAGAAAAGGGGGGAACTTGTGGACCATGGCGCCTCCCTATCGCGCCGTCAATGGGTATCGCGAGTTGTTGCCGGCATCCCAACGCGCGAAAGCACTCGGCCTGGATGAGCTGCCTCTCGGACCTCCCAGCATGGGATGGATCACCACGCGAGACTTCTGCAGGGCAGTATTGCGGCAAGATCCGTATCCGGTACGCACGTTGATGAGTTTTGGCACGAACCTGCTGGTCTCGCAAGCCGAGACCGCGCGCAACAGGGAGGCATTGCAGGCGTTGGATTTCCATGTGCATGTCGACATGCACATGAATCCGACCGCCATGAATGCGGACATTGTGCTGCCGGCCAACATGCCATGGGAGCGCGAAGCGCTGAAGCTGGGATTCGAGATCAGTCAGGCGGCCGTGGAACACGTGCAGTTGCGTCCCAAAATGGTGACGCCTGCGGGTGAGTCGCGCGCGGACTATGAGATCGTGCTGGACTTGGCGCGGCGCCTGGGACTGCGCGACGCGTTTTTCGGCGCGGATATGGATGCGTGCTGGAATCATCAACTGGCGCCCTTGGGCGTCGATGCGCAGGCTTTGCGCGAGCAGCCCGAGGGAATCCGTTTTCCGCAGGCTTTTTCCTACGAAAAATATAAGGCGCTGCACGATGGCCAGCCCGCAGGATTTCCCACTCCAGAGGGCAGGGTACAGATCTATTCCGAAGCCTTGTACACCATCGGGCAACCCGCGCTGCCTACCTATGTGGAGCCTGCGGATACGCCGGCACGGTACGGCCATGAATATCCGATAGTTCTGACGACCGCCAAGAGCGGCTGGTTCGTGCATTCGTCGCATCGGTATGTCGCCTCGTTGCGGCGCAAATCGCCCGAGCCTCAGGTGTATATGAGTACAACGGCCGCGCGAGGCAGGCGCATCAACAACGGCGATTGGGTGCATGTGCGAACGCCATATGGCGAGGTCTCCTTGCGCGCGAAAATCAATGGCGATTTGCACGAAAATGTCGCGGTTGCCGAGTTCGGTTGGTGGCAGGGCTGCGAGGGCCTGGGGCGCGCCGAGAACGCGATCGTTGGGTCCTCGTCCAGCAATATCAACGCCATCATGACGGATCGTCACCGCGATCCCGTTAGTGGCTCGGTGCCATTGCGCGCCACGGTGTGCGACATCATTCGCGATGATGCGCGCAATACGGGTAGCTGGAGCGGTGTGCGTGAGTTTCGACTCACGCGCAAGCGCATCATCGCACATGATGTGGCGGAGTTGCGGCTGGCGCCTTGCGATGGCGAAGCACTTCCTGATTTTCTGCCGGGGCAGCACGTCACCGTGTCCATACCTGACCGCCAGGTTCGGCGTGCTTATTCGCTTACGGGCCCTAATCGCGCTCCCACATATCTGTCCATTGCCGTCCGACGGGTAAGAGGTGAAGACGTCCCCGATGGCGTGATGTCCCATGCCCTGCATGGACTGCGCGAGGGTGCGCGCGTGATGCTGTCTCCACCTGCAGGGGTATTCACGCCTGCGTTGCACACGAGACGGCCTGTGATATTGATGGCCAGTGGCATCGGCATTACGCCTTTTCATGGATACCTGGAAGCCCTGGCACAAAGCGTTGACGCTGCCCCATCCGTGTTGTTGATACATGTATGCCGTGACGGACTGTCGCACCCGTATGGGTCTCAGCTCACACGTCTCGCGAGCCGCATTGGCTCAGTCCGTATGCTGACGGTGTATGCGGCGCCGACGGGCAATGACAAGTTGGGCCGGGATTACCACCAGAGCGGTCGGCTGGATTTCGAATGGCTTTCTCCTGCGGTGGCGGCGGAGCAGCCCCTGGTTTACCTGTGCGGTTCTCCGGGCTTTTTGACGCACTGTACGGACGAACTGGTTGCACGGGGCATTCCGCGTTTCGACATTTTCGCGGAAACGTTCAACAGCGAAACACGTGTGCCGGCGACTCTGGTACCGCAGCGGATCGATATTCAAGGAGAGGGTGCCAGTTATACCTGGGAACCCTCGGCCGGTACGTTGCTCGACGCCGCCGACCGCGCCGGCCTGTCTTTGCCGAGCGGATGCCGGGTCGGTCAATGCGAGAGCTGCACCATGCATATCGTTTCCGGCCAGGTCGCCCACCTCATTGATTTCGATGGTCCACCGGATACGTGCCTGACCTGTCAGGCAGTTCCAATCACCCCCTTGACTCTGCGCAGCTAACCCTGCCTCTGCCTTTCCCAGGAGTTTGTCATGCCAAATGACCACCTTGTCGCCGCTGCCCCCGCCGAGCGTAGACAGGCAATCGCCAGTCCTATAGAACGGTTCTCCCATGCCATGGTCGCATGGGCGGAAAAATGGTTTCCCGATGCGTACGTTTTCGTGATCGTGGCGTGCGTGGCAGTCGCGATCGGCGCCATTGTGCATGGCGGTGATCCGCTTGCGGTCAGTGAGGCTTTCGGCAAAGGTTTTTGGAGCATCATCCCCTTTACGATGCAGATGGCCATGGTGGCTATTACGGGTTACGTACTGGCGTTGTCTCCACCGGTGGCACGGATGCTGCGCGCGCTTGCGCGCGTGCCCTCGACCCCGCGCGGAGCCGTTGTGTTCATCGGCACGCTGAGTATTCTGCTGTCGCTGGTGAACTGGGGCTTGAGCCTGATTTTTTCGGGATTGCTGGTGCGTGAAATGGCGCGCCGCACAGACCTGCGGCTCGACTACCGGGCTGCTGGCGCCGCGGGATACCTTGGATTAGGCTGCGGTTTTACATTGGGAATGAGTTCGTCGGCAGCACAACTGCAAGCGACGCCCGCCAGTATTCCGGCGTCGCTCATGCCAATCACGGGCGTGATCGAGTTCTCCCAAACCATACTGACGTGGCAAAACCTGGTGGTGGTGATTCTGGTGACTACCGTCTCCGCGCTGGTGTGCTATTTCACAACGCCCAGTCCGGAACGATCTATGACTGCGCAGGATTTGGGCGTGGATCTGACGGAAAACAAGGCGGAGGCAGCACAACGTCAACGCCCCGGCGATTACCTGGAGTTCAGTCCTTGGCTGACGGTGGCCGTCATCGGACTGGCTTCGGGATGGTTGTACTTGACCTTCAGCAGCGGCAATCCATTGATCACCATGTCGCAACTGAACACGTATAACTTTGTGTTCCTGTTGCTCGGTTTGTTGTTGCATTGGCGACCGCGCAGCTTCTTGGAGAGTTTTAGCCGCGCCATGCCGAGCATCGGCGGTGTAATGCTGCAGTTTCCGTTCTACGGTGGCATCGGCTATGTGCTGACCAAGGTCGTGAATGCGCAGGGGAATACGCTGTCGGATGCGATTGCACACTGGTTCGTGAGCCTCGCGCACGATAGCAGCGTTTTCTCGGTGCTGGTCAGTATCTACTCCGCATTTCTTGGTTTTTTCATCCCATCAGCTGGCGGAAAGTGGGTGATCGAGGCACCGTACATCATGGATGCGGCCAACCAGATACAGGCCCACCTTGGTTGGACGGTCATGGTCTACAACATTGCCGAGACGCTGCCCAACTTCATCAATCCGTTCTGGATGCTCCCGTTACTGGGAATATTGCGTCTCAAATCCAAGGACCTCGTCGGTTATACCGCCATGCAATTTCTGGTGCATTTCCCCATCGTCGTCATCGTCGGCGCGATTCTTATGCACACATTCAGCTACGTTCCGCCTGTCATTCCCGCCCATTGAAACCACTCTGTGAATCGCATCATGAACATCTCACATATCGCAAACGAACCCATCTTGGACTATCGCCCCGGCAGCGGCGAACGCCGGTGCTTGGAAAAAGCGCTGGATGCGTTACGTGTTCGCGAGTCGCAAATTCCGCTGGTCATCGGCGGTCAGCGGAAAAGCGGTGCCGGCACGCGCGCGCTGCATTGTCCGCATGACCACGCCAATAGGCTAGGCATGGTCGCACAGGCCGATGAACAGATGACCGCTGCGGCGGTACAGGCGGCGGTAGCGGCACAGGCAGAATGGGCCGCTACGCCTTTCGACGAGCGTGCGGCCATTTTTTTGCGCGCCGCTGAATTGCTTTCGGGGCCGTGGCGGCAAACGCTCAATGCGGCGACGATGGCGGGTCAGAGCAAAACCGTGCATCAGGCGGAAATTGATTCGGCCTGCGAGTTGATCGATTTTCTGCGTTTCAACGTTGCCTTTGCAGAGCGATTGCAGCAGTTGCAGCCTCTGTCGACCAACGGCGCTCTCAATCGCCTGGATTATCGACCACTTGAAGGGTTCGTTTATGCCGTCACACCGTTCAACTTTACAGCTATCGGCGGCAACTTGCCGTGCGCGCCAGCACTTATGGGCAACACGGTGGTGTGGAAACCCGCGTTCGCGGCGTCCCTGAGCAATTACCTGATTCTTGAGTTGCTCGAGGCGGCTGGCTTGCCGCCTGGCGTCATCAATTTTGTCCCTGGTGATTCCGCTGCGGTCTCTGCCGCCGTACTGCGATCTCCCGATTTTGCCGGTCTGCATTTCACGGGCTCCACCGCGGTCTTTGACGGACTGTGGCAGCAGGTGGCACAGAACCTGCCGACGTACCGGGCGTATCCCAGGCTAATTGGCGAGACGGGTGGCAAGGACTTCGTGCTGGCACATGCCTCCGCCGAGCCAGAGACGCTTAGCGTGGCGTTGCTGCGCGGCGCCTTTGAATACCAAGGACAGAAGTGCAGTGCTGCGTCTCGCGCCTATATTCCGGCGTCGCTGTGGCCTCGCGTCAAACAATGCTTGCTGGATGCGTTGGCCACCGTGCGTATGGGTGATGTGTCGGACTTCGGTATGTTCATGGGGGCTTTGATCGATCGTAAAGCCTATGATCGCGTCATGCGGTATATCGATCGCGCGTCGGTACAAGGTTCGACGGTGTTGGCCGGTGGCAGAGGAGATGACCGCATTGGATATTTTGTCGAGCCCACGGTGATTGAGGCCTCGGACCCCAAAGCGGACACCATGCGGGAAGAGATCTTTGGACCGGTGCTGTCGGTCTACATCTATCCCGATGCGAACTGGAAGGAAGTCCTGTCGCTCGTGGATCGGACCAGCCCTTATTCTCTGACCGGCGCCGTGTTCGCGAACGATCGCCAGGCCATTAATGAGGCTGCGGCCTCTCTACGGTTCGCAGCCGGCAACTTCTACGTCAACGACAAACCAACTGGTGCCGTGGTCGGTCAGCAGCCATTCGGCGGTGCCCGTAGGAGCGGCACGAACGACAAGGCGGGCTCAATGTTGAATCTGCAGCGTTGGGTTTCGCCGCGCACCGTCAAGGAAACTTGGGTGCCGGCTCGCCATTACGCCTATCCGTCTATGGGCGATGCGGGCTGAAAAACGCGACGCCGCGTCACGGAGGGCGAACCGTGAATTTACCTCGACGCGTGACGCGCTACGTTATTGGTTTTGTTAAAGTGAGGGCTACAACTACGTACAAACAACCGAAGAGGTCGACTGCATGTCGAGGATGGCACCGCCCGCAAACCTGCGAGAATCCGTTATTGCACACTTGCGTTCCCAGATTGTGTCGGGCACCGCGGCACCTGGCATGATTTTTTCGGTTCCCAGTCTGGCGAATGAGTTGGGCATATCTACCACGCCAGTGCGCGAGGCGTTGCTGGAGTTGAGCCGATCGGGTTTGGTCGAGCCCTTGCGCAATCGCGGTTTCCGTGTGCAGACTATCACGCTGCAGGATCTCGAGAATCATTTTGACGTGCGTGTCATGCTGGAGTCCGGCGCGCTGGCGACCCTGGCGCACAAGGGTCTGACCGATACAGCACCGCTTGTGGCGCTGGCTGACGAGGTCGCGCAGGCAGTGAAAGCGGAAGACGTGGGGCGGTACATCGAATCCGATCGCTGTTTCCACGAAGCCTTGGTTTCGCGCGCTGGCAATCCATTACTCACTCGGATGATCATGCACTTGCGTGCGGACATGCGGCTTTACGGAATCAATTCCGAAGAGGGCCGAGAGCGCCAGCGTGCCTCGGTGGACGAACACTACGAAATGATCGAACTGGCGTCCAACCAACAATCCGAGGCGATCGTGGCTTTGATCACCCGACATATCGAATCGTGGAAGCCGCTATTCGCTGCTGCGCTCTAGTCTTCCGACTGTGACGATATGTACGTTATCGTTTCGTCGGCAGGTTGCTGAACCTTGAGCGCCTGAGCTGCTCGTCTGAAACCCCGATGTTCGGCAACAGCAAGAAAATATCGGAGGTGACGAAGCTCTATCTCCGTTACTCGCCAGGTCGGGGGAGGACAGCGACTGCTTTGATCGGCAGACGTCGGATGCGTCGTCCGGCCAGATTGGCAAATGCATTGGCCACTGCAGCACCTGCCGGCCCTTGTGCGGCTTCGCCAACGCCGAGATAGCCTTCGCCTGGGCGATCGATCAGATGCACCTCGACGTCAGGAGCCTCGGTTATGCGCAGGATCGGATAGCTCACCCAGTCGCTGCTTGCGATCCGAGTGCGGTCGAACTCGACGGCCTCTATGAAGGTCCAGCTCGCAGCCTGCACGATGGCGCCTTCTATCTGGTTGCGTACGCCGTTCGGGTTGATGAGCTCGCCGCAATCGACGGCAGCGACGGCGCGGGCAAGCCGTATATTCTCGCCGGCCTTATCCCACTGGATTTCCGCCGCGACGGCGACATAGGCGCCGTAGTTGTTGAGCCGGGCAAAACCAAATCCCCGTCCACGCTGTTGCCCGATTGTGAAGTCTGACCAGCCGAACCGTTCAGCCGTCAGTTCAATCACAGCTCGTGCGCGGGGATCGGAAAGATGGGCAATGCGGAAGGCGACAGGGTCAGTGTCGGCCAGAACCGCCAACTCGTCCATGAAGCTCTCTATGGCGAAAATATTGGCGAATGCGCCAAGGCCGCGCAGGGCTGAGGAGCGAAGCGGTGCGCGCCGGACAAAGCGGGTATCGACGCTGGCGGGGATATCGTAATAGGGCTCGGCATTGTAGCTGCCGCCGCCGGTCCATTGGGTAAGGCCATCAAGGAACGATGCTGCGATTGGCGGATCGACGTAGCGAGCGGCGAGAAGGCGAGCCGCGCCGCCTGGCCGCGAGGAATGGGACGGGCTGGCGACGGAATAATCCCATGCCGAGATCCGGCTGCGTTCGTCGATTTCGCCGCAGACCTGCATGACCATCGCCGGGCCATACGGCTCCCAGAGATGCTCGTCCTCGCGCATCCATTGTAGCCTGACCGGTCGACCGGGAAGGGCGCGTGCGATCAGGGCTGCGTCGGCGGCAGCGTCATCGGCGCCGTTGTGGCCGTAGCAGCCGGCGCCCTCCATATGGATGCAACGAATACGGCTGGCAGGAAGATCGACAAGGCCGGCCAGCGACGAACGCAATGGATACATGCCCTGAGCATGGCTCCAGACGGTCAGGCTTCCGTCCTTATATTCGGCCACCGCGCAACTCGGGCCGATCGCGCCATGCATGCGATATGGGACTTCGTAAGTGGCCACGAGCCGATGGCGGGAGACGTTGGCAACCTGCTCCTCCATTCTGGCCTCCCGGCGAAGATAATCGAAGATGGCATCCTGGCCGGGCATCGTTTCTGTTTCGTGCCAGCGCGCCGTGTTGCGCAGCCGATCGAGCGCGCGGATCGTCTGTTCTTCCCGCTCGGCAGCAACGGCGAGGAAGCTGCCATTGCGGATGACCTGTACGATACCGGGCATGGCCAACACCGCATCCACCTCAACACCGGCCAGAACCGCCCCGTAGCTCGGCGGGCGCAAGACGCGGGCATGCAGCATGCCCGGAAGACGCAAGTCCTGGACAAAGGCCACCCCACCGGTGACCTTGGCGGGGAGGTCGATGCGGGGGGCATCCTGCCCGATCAAATGGTAGTCGGACGGCGATTTCAGCGTGGCCGAACGGATGGCAGCGCCCGCTGCCGTGCGATTCGCGACGAGCTGCCAATAGGTCACGTTTCGCCCGCCGGACTGCACGGTCCCGTCTCGTACGCTAAATTCAGCTGTCAGACCTTCAAAGTGCCGAGAAGCCATCGCCAGTAGCATCGCTCGTGCCCGCGCCCCAGCTTGACGTACGGCCATCCCGGTTGAGCGCATGGAGGCGCTGGAATCGGTAAAGCCCTCATTAGGCGCGGAGGCTGTGTCGACAGGGGCAACGACAATGCGCTCAATCGCGACATCCAGTTCCTCGGCTGCGAGCTGGGCAATCGCCGAATTCAGTCCCTGACCCATTTCGATGCGCCCGATATGGATATGCACAGTGCCGTCAGCGCGGATTTCGATCCGATCGTTGAAACGGTGCGAATGCGATGCAGCCTCCGTCTGCGCACGGGCGCATCCGGGTAGCAGGATCGAAACGACGAGCGCACCGGAACTGGACAGAAAACCGCGACGGGAAACAATTGCCTTATTCATTCCGTCATCTCTTTCGCCGCGCGGCGCACTGCCTTCATGATTCGGGGATAGGTGCCGCAGCGGCATAGATTGCGCTCCAGCGCCTGTTTGATCTCGTTATCGGTCGGGTTCGGATTGAGATCGAGCAGCGCTTTGGCGGCCATAATCATGCCAGCCGTACAGAAGCCGCATTGTGCCGCCTGCTCAGTGAGGAAAGCCTGTTGCAGGGGATGGAGATGATCCAATATACCGATTCCCTCGAGCGTCTCGACTGACTTGCCGGCGACATCTTCGAGCAGAACCACGCAGGATGCCGCGATCTCGCCATCGACGATCACGCGGCAGGAGCCGCATTGCGCCAGTCCGCATCCGAATTTCGGGCTGTTGAGTTCGAAGTCATTACGTAGAACATAGAGGAGGGGTGTGCCTGCTTCCGCGTCAGCCGAAACCTCGGCATCGTTGAGCCGGAAAGGCACCCTCATGTTCTGGCACCGTCGGGTTTCGGGCCGGTGTAGCGGAGTATCCAGAGTCCCTGGTTTTTGTCGCTGATGTAGATGAAGCCGCGCCGGTCCACGACGACGTCTTCGGTCTGCAGAACCAGCTTGTCTTCTGGCATCGGCCCATAGCGCCGGGTGGGTTCCGGCGGAATGAAATAGCCGACCTCACGTGGAAGGCGGGTGTTCGAAACGTCGTAGATTCTGAGCCCTGCGTTGAAGTGCGCGATGTAGAACAGATCGCCTTGCCTCTCGACATCGGGATGATGCTGGTGGTGGTTGATATTGTGAGGCCCGCGCCAGCCACCACGGGTTGTGAAGTCCGAATAGGGAGCATCTGCGGGCGGCACGGGCTCGGGCAACAGCGACAGCAGGAAGGGTTCGCTGGGGTCGGAAATATCGACGATCGACGCGTGATGCATTGCGCCACGACCATAGGTGACGTTCTCCGAATTGGCGAAGGCGATGCCGCGCTCTGGGATCGGCAGTACACCATGCACGCCGAAGCGTGAATGGAAGGGCGGACTGAAGCTCAGGCCGCTAATCTGCTTCGGCTGCGAGACATCGCTGATATCGAGCACGACGATCCCCGCCGCGCCATACGGCAGATAGACAAGGTCGCCGACGACATAGGGCGGGCCATGCAGAGAAACATCCTCGCCTGTGCTGGCACAGAAGGCGCCGCACATGCATTGGGGCCGCAGTCGGTAGCCATCGGAGGTCTCCTGAGTGGCGGCGGCGGGTTCGGCAGCCGCAAAACTCTCGCCGCCGGCCTCCTGCTGGCCAGGCACCCACCAACGTCCGGCCTCGCGCGGATTGGAGCGATCCGAGATATCGAGAACGACGTAGATGTTACCCTTGTACCCTGGCATGCCGGCGGCAAGATGAACGTAGCGCCCGCCGGGATAGAGATTGCGGTGTGTTCCGTTGCCGCCGGTGCGATAGTGACCGAGTTGTTTCGGATTGATGGGGTCGGCGATATCCCAGATCAGAACGCCTTCACCAAATGGAGCATCGGGATCGCCGCCGAAATTCGCGAATGGCCTTTCGAGCGCGGTCACCATCGTGTCACCGGACAGATCGATCTGTAGCGTCCAGGTGTTCGTACCGGGATAGGGCACGAATTTGACGACCTCCGGCTTTGCCGGATCGGTCACGTCGACGATGCTCCAGCCGGAGTGCCAGAAGTGTCCGGTGTAAAGATACCAGCGCTCGCCCACCTGCCTGATCGCCATCTTGAACGCCGGGCGATGATCGAGATCGGTATAGCCAACCGCTTCGACGTTATGGGCGAAGGCGCCGGGAGGCGCTGGTGAGGAAGCAGGCACAGGTTGTGCAAGTGCCTCGCCGACAAGACCAGAATGAGCTGCTGTCGCGATTGCCGCTCCGGCAAACGGCAACTTCAGCATCTGGCGGCGTGAAATTTCGGAATTCTTCAAAATCCTGCCTCCTTGTTTTCTGCAACTTTCCAGATTTTGCAGACTCCGATATATTCCGTCCAATATCGATTGGGTCGGAAGTAATTCGATTTGGGAAATTAAAGGATGGACCACAAATTGATGCAGTCCTTCGTGGCTGTCGCGGAAGAACTGCATTTCGGGCGTGCCGCAGTTCGCCTGCATATATCGCAACCGCCACTGACAAAGCAGATTCAGCAACTGGAACAGGCCATGGGCGTGCGCTTGCTGGAGCGCACCAAGCGCAAGGTCGAACTGACTGCTGCGGGCCGTGTGTTCCTCGATAAAGCGCGGGCAGTGCTTCATCAGACAGGACAAGCGGTGGAGCTTGCTCGCAAAGCCGGTCGCGGTGAAACCGGACATCTATCAGTCGGATTTATCGATGCGGCCATCTACAGCGTGGTGCCAGCTATCGTTCGGCAATTCACCGAACGTTATCCCGAGGTCGAGTTGAGCCTGACCGATCTGCGCATTCCCAATCAGGTCAAACTTGTGGCCGAACGCCAGTTGGACATTGGTTTTGTTCATCCTCCTATCGTTCACAAGGCTCTGCGGGTCGAAAGCATAGTGGTCGAGCCGCTGATCGTGGCATTGCCGGAAGCGCACCGACTGGCCGCAGAAACCGAGATCGCCCTGGCCGACTTGGCGCCGGAGGCACTGATTCAATTTCCGCGCAGCATCAACCCATCCCTCTATGACGAGATCGTCGAGCTGTGTAGATCCTCCGGCTTCAGTCCAAGGATCGTGCGGGAAGCAACGCCCAAGCAGACCATCATCGGGCTTGTGTCCGTAGGGCTTGGTGTCTCACTGCTGCCAGCCTGTCTTGCGAACCTGCGGCGATCTGGCGTGGTCTATCGCCCCATTCGAGGCCGAAACCTGTCTATCGATACATCCATCATCTATCGGTGCGAACAGCCTTCGCCGGTGTTGAGTGCATTCCTTGCCATCGTGCGCGAGACGGTGAAGCCAATACCGACTGGTGTCGGGCCTGCGGAGTGTCTTAACTAGATGCGTAGCGGCAGCGTCATAGCAAAGAAATCCGTAGCACGTCGTACACGTGTGGGTACGAACCGGCGCTTCGGCCAGACAAGGCTGACGTCTCTAGGCTCGTCGATGAATTCGTCGAGAACTGTGATTACATCCGACTGCTGAAATTCCCCCACAAGCGAAGCCCTGTGGAACATGCCGATGCCAACGCCGGCCAGTACGCTGGCCAAGATCGTTTCGACGCTGTTGGAGGAAAGACTGCCACTGACCGGTACGCCCTCTCCAAAGAGTCCTTTAGCCGCGCAATCTGCTGACTGCGCTGTGTAAGATGCAAGGTGTTTCCCGCCGCCGTCATGCTGACCGCCCAAAGTGGGTGTTTCTAAGGGGATGTCAGCATTCACTATGTAAGCTTCAATTGGTCGACATGGTTTCAACGCTCGCGTGCGAGTGAGCCTTACCCCAAATTTACTTCAAGACCGCCTTGGGAAAATCGACCGGATCTGCGGCCCTAAGTACACCCGTCATTCGTTGCTCAACGTCGTCTCTCGTAGCAGCCCACGCCGGCACGGTTTGGAGTAGTCGCTCCTGCCAAGCAATGAGGTTTGGGAACTCGTCGAACGGCGCTCCTGTTCGCTTGTGTTGCGAGAATGGTGCAGCTATGTCGATATCGGCAAGGGTCAACGCATCGCCGACCATGAAGTTCCGTTTCTCAAGGTGCGTATCCAGGACAGCGGCGGCGTTGCGAATGTTTGTCGTAACCAGATCCACGATCGCCTCAGTCCGGGGCTTGCCCATGAGCGTGGCGCCCGCCCATTCGTTGAAGAGCAGGGTTGAGAAGACCCGCCATTGCTCGCCGGACCAGAACATCCACTGCAGGACTTCAAACCGCTCTGCCTGGGTGCGACCAAGCAGATCGGAGTCTACTTTCTCGGCAAGGTAAAGGTTTATGGCGGAGGCCTCCCAGATAACGGTGTCGCCATCCTGAAGCACGGGAGTGAGTCCGTGCGGATTGAGTTGCAAAAATCCAGGGGTATGACTTTCACCCTTGAACAAATCGATATTCACACGTTGGATGTCGACGCCCATGATCTTTGCAGCAGCAGTGACGCGACGAAGACTACCCGAACCCGGGTCGCCATAGATTTTAATAGTCATAGTAATTCTTACAGGTAAATGCTGAGTTTTGATCAGCGTTGCAATCGGGTCTATACCCCTCGGTATCGGGTCCATCTTGCAGGATCATCGAGGATCTCCCGTCAGGCTGTTGAGCGAGGAGGCCATAGTAGACTGATTCTTCTGAGAAAATTATGCTCCAAAATTACAGAACACTTATTTGGATAACAAATGAATGATCGCTGGCTTGAAATCCAGGTTTTCACACGCGTGGCCGAGTCGGGGAGCTTTTCCCGCGCGGCTCAGGAGCTTGAGCTTTCGCAGCCCTCCGCCTCCAGAATCATCACGGGTTTGGAAGCTCGGTTGGGGGTAAAGCTCTTGCTTCGCACGACTAGAAATGTGGCCTTGACTGAGGCAGGCGCTGCGTTTCTGGACAGAGCCCGCCAGGCCGCAGCCGATCTGGAGGACGCCGAGGATGCGGTTCGGGGAATAGATTCTCTCCGTGGAACCATCCGACTCGCAGTGCCTATCGTGTACGGTACTCGGGCGATCATCCCCGCGTTAGCCAGCTTCCTGGAGCGCTACCCCGATCTGCGAGTGGAAATTACGATGCGGGATGAGCGTCAAAACCTCGTGGCCGCTGGCGTCGATATGGCTATTCGGATGGGCACCCTTGAAGACTCAACTTTCGGTGCCAGACAAATTGCGTCCGTGGAAAGATTATTAGTCGCTTCGCCGTCCTACCTGGCTAAGCGGGGCACGCCTCGAACGCCCGACGAATTAACAGGCCACGATACGATCTTGCATGAGCGAAGCTTTCCAGAAAAAAGTACGTTAAAGATGCTGAAGGGCGAGGCTGTGCGGGTGGTGACTCTGCGTGGGAAAGTCAAGATTGATGCGGCGCCCGGGGTCTTGGCTGCTGCACTGGCAGGCCTAGGGATAGCCAACGTAACCACGATCATGTCAGAGCAAGAGCGGCGTGAAGGCAAGCTTGTCCGGTTGCTGCCCGACTACGAACTTGAGCCGTTGAAGGCGTTCGCTGTATTTCCGTCGGGCCCCAGACCGTCAACTAAGGTTCGTGCGCTGGTTACTCACCTCATATCTGTGTTAGCGAATTAGCTACGGTCACCACAACGTTGCCAAGTTGCTGCGGCGTATTCCAAATGCCGGTGTGCTTCGAGCATCTGTTGAACTGCTCAATCTAACTGGCTACATCGGCAACCGAAATCGCATCTTGGACGGATTCACTCCAAAGCAGCGGCTGGCCATAGCCGCATGGCGCTCCTACTTCTGGCAATCGCTAATTTAGATTCACTTTGCGCAACCCTGTGCGAAGCGGCTCAAACTTCGAATGCGTTTGACATCAACGCAACGAAGACGCTGAGCGGGCCGCTCGTTCGTACAGGCTGCTTAGATTACCCAGCGAATTTGCCAGCTCACGAAAGTGAGCGTTCATGGATTCGTCGACGTTGCTCATCAGGCATTGTTCGCGAATTTGGCGGTAGCTCTCAATCGCGGCCTCGCCTGCGTCAGTTGTCCGATACAACACCTCCTTTCCCACTTTTTCACCGATAGCAAGTCCCGCCGCTACAAGCTTTTTCAGCGAGTACGTGACGACATGCACGTCGTCGAAGTTCAAGACAAAGCAAATGTCTGCGACCTTTTTATTCTTGGCGCGATGTTTGAGCTGATGCAGCACAACGACATCGATAAAGGTCATGTCGCCTGAATCTGTTGCCGAGGCGCCTTTTTCGAGCCAACGCGTGAAAGCATTCCAGCAAACGATCATTGCAAACTCAAATTCACTCAGTTCTGCGCCCTTGGGGGAGACGAGATGCGGAGAGAGAACTAACGGTTTGTCTGTCTTGCTCATAAGTAAAATCCCTAATTATATTGGTGTATCAATAACGTATCATTGGGAAATTCCCAACGTTATAAGTATAAAACCAATGAAGAAAAATGTATTTTTACACACATATTCCTCGATAAGGCTTTGTCAGGGCGCGATAAGGGGACTCTTTCATGGCTGATTTACTCGACCCTCGAGTGAGACTTTCCGCCGATATCGGCGGCACATTCACAGACATTGTTGCCGAATTGCCGAGCGGGATTCGCGTCACGTCGAAAGTCTTGACCACGCCGACTGCTCCCGAGCAGGCGGTACTCGAAGGAGCGTCCCGACTATTAGAACGCAATGCATTGACCTTAAAGGACGTAGACGTCTTCGTCCATGGCACTACGCTTGCAACCAATGCCATCCTGGAGCGCCGTGGAGCCAGAACGGCGTTGATAACCACTGAAGGCTTCCGAGATGTGCTCGAGATTGGCACCGAGGGTCGGTTCGACCAATATGACCTGCAACTAGAGCGTCGAGCACCTCTGATTCCGCGCAGCTTGAGGTTGACTGTCAGGGAACGTATTTATGCAAATGGGCAGGAAGTTCTGGCGCTGGATCGCAACAGCCTGGCTGAACAGATCTCGGTAATCCAGAGCGAGGGCGTCGTTAGCGTAGCGATTTGCTTCATACACGCCTATCGTAATCCAGCGCATGAGCTGGAAACACGCCGGCTATTACTCGATGCGTTGCCGAATTTGCATGTCTCTATTTCGAGTGAGGTTTGCCCCGAAATCAGGGAGTATGAACGGGTCTCGACAACCGTTGCCAACGCTTACGTGCAGCCTCAGATGGCGGACTATCTGTATCGGATGCAAAAACGTCTCGAGAGCGAGTCGTTTAACGGCGTTCTTTATCTCGTGACGTCCAACGGCGGACTGACGTCCCTGGAAACGGCCCGCCGGTTTCCCGTCCGGTTGGTCGAGTCTGGCCCGGCTGGCGGAGCCATCTATGCCGCCGATGTCGCAAGGCGCGCGGGGGAAAGCAAGGTAGCGGCATTCGACATGGGAGGGACCACAGCCAAAATTTGTCTGATTGACCAGTACGAGCCGGATACGGATCGTACTTATGAGGTGGACCGCGCCGCGCGATTTCAGAAGGGCAGTGGCCTGCCTTTACGAATACCCGTAATCGATTTGTTTGAAATTGGCGCGGGAGGCGGATCTATCGCACACATCAATGTGCTCAAGAATATTCAGGTCGGGCCTACAAGCGCGGGTTCGGAGCCCGGTCCTGCTTGCTACGGCAGGGGAGGTGAGGATGCTACGGTAACCGATGCTGACGCAGTGCTTGGCTTGATCGACCCTGATGTCTTTGCTGGTGGCACCGTTCAGTTGGAAGTAAAGGCGGCTGAACGTGCGCTCGAAAAAATTGCCGCCCCATTGGGCTTCTCTGTCGAAATGGCGGCTTTTGGCGTGTATGAGATGGTGTGCGAAAACATGTCCAACGCGGCACGCGTGCATGCGATCGAAAAAGGAAAATCGATTGGGGATCACACGCTCATCGCGTTTGGCGGAGCGGCGCCGCTTCACGTTGCCCGGATCGCTGAGAAGGTGGGCATCAAACGTATATTGGTTCCACCCAATGCAGGCGTGGGGTCGGCAATAGGATTTCTGCGTGCTCCTATTTCTTATGAGGTTGTTCGAAGCCGACATTCGCTGCTGCGGACCTTGGCTGCGCTGGAAGTCAGCGAGATGTTGACGCAGATGGAGGATGAGGCTTCGGCGCTCGTGCGACAGGGCGCTCCCCACGAAGAGCTGATTGTCCGGCGTCATGCATACATGCGCTATGTCGGCCAAGGGCATGAGGTCGCGATCCTGTTGCCCGATGGTGATTTGCGTGAACTCGATGTTCTTCAATTCTCGCAAGCCTTCGAGGCTTCCTACACGCAGCTCTTTGGCCGGACGATACCAGGCGCCGAGGTTGAGATTCTGACGTGGTCGGTGCTGGTTGCGACAGAGCCTAATCATGCGCAGGCCACCGTGTTGCCTCCTGCGACTGGCCGATCGCCGTTGCCCAAGGGGTATCGGGAGCATTTTGATGGCGTTACGGGGAAACGAGTGAGCATACCCGTGTATGCGCGGGAGGAACTGCAGTGCGAGCAACAGCTTATGGGCCCTGCGTTGATCGCGGAAGATCAGACCACCACCTTTGTGTCTTCATCTTTCGATGTGAGCGTTGACCATTGCGGCAATCTTGTCATGGACCGAAAAACAAAGGCAGAGGTGACAGCGTGAACTCCAACGCGAAGCAGATCAAGTATCAATTAATGTGGCAACGTCTTGCCGCTATTGTCGAAGAGCAGGCGCAGGTTCTCCTAAGGACGGCATTCAGTGCCATTGTGCGCGAGTGCAGCGACCTATCGGCAGGGGTCTTCGATACACATGGCCAGATGCTTGCACAAGCGGTCACCGGCGCGCCGGGTCATGTGAATACCATGGCGGAATCTGTTCAACACTTTCTCAGCAAGTATCCATTGGACGAGATGCAGCCAGGCGATGTGTTCATTACGAACGACCCCTGGAAGGGCACTGGCCATCTGAATGATTTTGTCGTGGTGACGCCTTGCTTTCTGCATGGCAGGCCAGTTGCATTGTTTTGCGCAACCAGCCATGTCATGGATATTGGAGGACTGGGGTTCGGACCAGACGGCACGGACATTCATATGGAAGGACTGTTCATTCCTTTGCTTAAGCTGTTTTCGTCAGGAACAGTGAACGAAACATTCATGGACATGCTGCGTGCCAACACGCGTCAGCCCCTTGAGACGGTAGGCGACACCTACGCTCTTGCCGCATGCAATGATGTTGCCTGCGAGAGATTGCAGGAGATGATGAGTGAGTTCGAACTGTACTCCCTGGAAGACCTCTCTTCATATATTCTGGAAAGCTCGCGCGCGGCCATGCTCGACGCTGTGCGCCAGCTTCCTGAGGGTTCGTCGACCTATTGCATGACTATTGATGGGTATGACCAACCCATCGATCTGGTCGCTACGCTGACCGTGTCACGCGATGGCATTATGCTCGACTACGCCGGCACATCGCCGATCTCTTCGCATGGGATTAACGTACCCATATGCTATGCCACCGCATACTCTGTATTTGGCCTGGCATGTGCGGTTGCCAGCGAGATACCGAACAACTCAGGATCGCTATCTGTCTTCACTGTGTCGGCACCAAAGGGTTGCGTGCTCAATGCGCTGCCGCCGGCACCCGTCTCCACCCGACACGTCATTGGGCAAATGCTTCCAGATGTCGTGTTTGGATGTCTGCGCCAGATCATTCCTGAGCGTGTTCCGGCCGAAGGCGCCTCGTGTGTCTGGCTGCTCAATTTGCGCGGAGAAACACAAGATGCATCTCGAGGTCGCTACGGTTTCACGTTGGGGTTCACGAGTAATGGCGGCACTGGTGCGCGTAGCGGCATCGATGGTTTGTCCGCGACTGCCTTCCCCACGAATCTGAACGGTACGCCTGTCGAGATCGCCGAAACTCAGGCGCCATTGATATTCTGGCGCAAGGAGCTGCGTGAAGGCTCAGGCGGCGCTGGGCGCACGCGCGGGGGGCTCGGGCAGGTGATCGAAGTTCAGTCTACATGCGACAAGACGTTTGAGATTCTGGCGTCGTTTGATCGCATTAAGCATCCGCCGCGTGGCCGCGACGGGGGAGGTAATGGAGCGGCCGGGTTCATTGGTCTTTCCTCGGGTCGTCTGTTGGCAGGCAAAGGTGGTCAGGAAATTCCTGCGGGTGAGCGCCTGATGATCCACACGCCCGGTGGCGGCGGTATCGGCGACCCCAAGCGTCGTTTACCCGCGCATGTCGCAATTGATCTTGCAGATGGCCTACTAACTGAGGAACAGGCCCGCAACCTGTACGGAAGTGAACCAGTCGCTCTCGCTTAAATGCAGAGCTTGCTGAGTGCCTAGCGTTGTCCGTTGTTTCCTAGAAGCTCCGATGCCACGCCGACGCGGCACCAAGCTACTTTCACCGTCTCCAATAGAAAGGTATATATCATGATCACAACGCGTCAATTCTCCGCGATCACGCTGTCTATCGTTGCACTCATGGCTTTGGGGCCGTTCGCGCGGGCGGCCTCGCCTACGCAGATAGATCTGTCGACCGTGTTGCCGGAGGGGAATTTTCACACTCAGAATGCCAACATGTATTCTGAGGAGGTTGCGAAAGCCACTGGGGGCGAAGTCCAGATTCGCATTCACTCAGGCGGCTCACTTGGGTTCAAGGGACCTGACCATCTGCATGCAGTAGGCGACGGTCTGGTCGGAATGGCGGACATCCATATCTCACAACAGGCAGGTGACGAGCCCATTCTGGCGGCTGAAACAATACCGTTTCTGGTGAATGATATTAAGGAACTCGAGATTCTGCATCGTCGTCTGCGTCCGCTGCTGGACGAGGCTGCTGCGAGGAACAATCAGAAAATTCTGTATATCGTGCCATGGCCGGCACAGTACATCTTCTCCAAGATCAAGGCCGATTCGCTGGATGGGTTGAAGAACAGCAAGGTCCGAGTGTCAGATCGCAATGTGCAGGACATGTGTACCGCTATCGGCATAACGCCGGTGTTGATACCGTGGGTCGAAACGATTCCCGCACTGGCATCTGGAACGATCTCGGGGGTGACGACATCGACGCCCTCTGCGGTCGACGGTCGACTGTGGGAGTTCGTCAAGTACATATATCCAACGAACCATACTTGGATCTCGCAGATGGTCAATATCAATCTGGACACGTGGAACAAGCTGTCCGCCAGCCAGCAAAAAGCGATGACCGACGCGGCGCAGCGGCTGCAGCCCGTGTTTTGGGATCGCGCGTCCCAGGCTGACGCCGAGGGGTTAGCGACGCTTAAAAGCATGAGTATGGAAGTCATGCCCATTTCGCCGGCCATGAGGCAAGAGATGCGAGATCGCACATCCGGTCAATTGGCAGCGTTCACGAAGCGCGTACCGTCGTCCAAGACAGTGCTCGATGCATACTTGACGGAAGTAAAGCGATGACTGGCGATCTTTCCCTCGAACGGTCGGAGATAAAACGCGAGCGGGCGGTTAAACGCCTGTTGGATGGGATCGAGCGCTTGTCGCTGTTGGATGGATGGGTCGGTGCGGGATGTTTGATGCTCCTGATTGCCCTGATGCTCGCAGAACTGACAATCAGGATACTGTCGAACATGTTTCCGAGTTTGCCCGGCGGGCTGCCTTATACGTGGGAGTACTGCTCGTACCTGATGGCGACCTGCTTTACTTTCGGCGCCGCGATGACATTGCGTACCGGCGGGCATATCCGCGTGAACTTATTACTCACCAATGTATCGGCTAGAGCCAGGCAAGGATTGGAGATCGCACTGTCGCTCGTGGGATTGGTGTCAGTGTCATTCTTGACCGTTGCGATGAGTATCTTTACCTGGTCGTCGTTTGCTTCCGGCCAAGTGTCCGCCGCAAGCGGGACACCGCTTTGGATTCCAAAGCTGACGGTCACGCTGGGGATATTGCTGCTCGCTTTGCAACTGCTTGCCCGACTTATCCAGGCCATATTGGGATTGCCCTTAGAGGACTCTCGCATGAAACCAGCCGTACCGCAGGAGTAGGCAATATCATGACTATCATTGTTTCTTCTTTGTTGGTCATTCTTCTACTGCTGCTCGGTAGCGGTATCTGGATTGGCATCGGGCTTGCTGCGACGGGCAGTACGATGCTCGTGCTGTTTCGGGATATTCCGATCGGCAAGCTCCTGGCGCAATACACCTGGAACATCTTGACGACACAGGAGCTGCTGGCCTTGCCCATGTTCATCGTCATGGGGGAAATTCTGTTCCGAACGAAGCTGTCGCAATCATTATTCAACGGGCTTTCTCCATGGGCGTCTTTACTTCCTGGCCGTCTGTTGCACGTCAATGTCATTGGTTCAACCATTTTTGCCGCCATTTCGGGGTCGTCGGCGGCGACAACTCAGGTAGTCGGGAGAATTTCTCTTGCGGAGTTGGAAAAACGGGGCTATGGAAAATCGATTTCGCTTGGTAGTCTCGCTGGCGCGGGAACGCTCGGATTCCTGATTCCACCTTCCAACATCATGATCATTTACGGTGTGCTGGGTAATGTGTCCGTGCTGAAGCTCTTTATGGCCGGCGTGGTGCCCGGGGTGCTTCTGGCAAGCTGTTTCATGGGTTGGGTAATGATACATTCATGCATCAATCCAGGACTGGTTCCCAAAGATGATCCGACCCTGAAGATAACTTGGGATATCCGCTTCAGGGCACTAAAGGACCTTGGGCCTGTGATGCTGTTGATTCTGGCTATTCTCGGCTCGATGTATGCTGGCATTGCCACGCCCTCTGAAAGTGCAGCGGTGGGTGTCCTCGGCGCATTGTTGATTGCCTATTTCCAGAAGGGCCTTACACGGCAATCGATGCGTGATATTGCTATGGGCTCGATTCAGACATGCGCGATGATTGCGCTGATCCTGCTCGGTGCTTCCATTTTGTCGCACGCCACTGCGTTCCTGGGCATTACGCAGGCAATCAGTGGGTGGGTGACTGCATTGAACCTGTCTCCGTTCGGGCTGATTGCAATACTCATCGGTCTTTATATCGTGCTTGGCGCATTTCTCGACGGGTTTTCGATGATGGTGCTGACATTGCCGATTGTTCTTCCGATCGTCACCGCGGCAGGATTTGATCCAATCTGGTTTGGTATCTTTCTTGTCATTGTCATCGAGATGGCTCAAATCACCCCCCCTGTTGGGTTCAATCTTTTCATGCTTCAGGGGTTAAGTGGCGTGAATATTGGACGGCTTGCCCAGTACGCGACGCCTTATCTACTGATCATGATTCTTTTCGTGTTCTTGCTGGCTGCCGTGCCCGACGTTGTGCTCTGGCTGCCGAGGCACATTATGGGCAGTGCTATGTAGCCAGCGTGGGAATCAGAAAAACTCATCCAGCAAGCAATAGAATGCAATGCGCCGCTGATCCGGATTGCTTGTACTTGCATGACCTGGCGGTCACGGCGGCAGCTAACAGCGAGGTCCATGTTCCACAGTTGACGGCCAGTAGTGGGCGTCTGGTGTGGACCTTGCACCAAAGATCGCTTGCCCCACGCGCACGATTGTCGCGCCTTCCTCAATGGCAATTTCATAATCGCCGGACATGCCCATCGACAGCTCGTCGAGTGAGATCTCGCCCGGTATATCTTGGCTAAGCCTGTCCCGCAGCTCACGCAGTAGTACGAAGCATTGGCGGACGCGCTCGGCCTCAGCTGAAAACAGCGCAAGCGTCATGAAGCCACGCACTCGCAGCGCGGTGAACGCCGGCAGCGCTTTGAGAAATGTGGCCACTTCGTCTGGTGGCAGACCGTACTTGCTGGCTTCGCCGGATGTGTTGACTTGCACAAACACGTCCAAGGCGCGGCCTTCGGCCTGCAAACGCCGGTCCAGTGCCTCGGCCACGCGCAGGCTGTCCAGGGCTTGGAACTCGGTGGCGAAGCGCGCCACGAGCTTGGCTTTGTTGGTCTGCAAGTGACCGATCACCGACCACTGCAGATCAGTCAGATCCGCCATCGCCTCCCATTTTTGGTAAGCCTCCTGTGGCTTGTTTTCGCCAAGTAGCCGACAGCCGGCAGCATAGGACAGGCGGACGCTCGCTTCGTCCTTGGTTTTGCTCACGGGCAGCAGACGTACATGCGTTGGATCGCGTCCGACCCGCAGGCAGGCGGTAGCGATGCGTGCGTGGACGTCGGCGAGATTCCGGCGAAAGTCCGCTACCGATTCAGCCTGCGGCCATCGGCCATGTTGATCGTGCAAAGTGGGTGTTTCCAAGGGGGCGTCAGCATTCACTATGTAAGTCTCACTGGGTCGACATGATCTCAACGCTCGTATGCGAGCGAGCCTCACCTATTGTGGGATGAGGCTCACCCGACATTCACTTCAGAGCCACCTTGGGAAAATCGACCGGAATATCCAAGGCAACGTTGATGTAGTTGGTAAAGAGATTCAGGGCGACATGCGCCATGATCTCAACGATTTGCTCGTCGCCGAAGCCTGCCTCCCGCAGGCTCGCGACATCGGAGTCCGTGATCTGCGCACGCTGTTCGACCACCTTCAGGGCGAAGGCCAAGACGACGGCGGTGTTAGCGTCATCCGATTGTCCAGCCTGGGCCGCAGCCATCTCGGCGGAAGACGCACCCGCTTTTTGGCCGAGTACGGTATGGGCTGCCAAGCAGTATTCGCAGCGATTGCGATTAGCGATCGCCACGGCAATCTGTTCGCCGAGTTTAGCGCCCAGAGACCCTTTGCTCAATGCGCCGAAGGCGGCCCACATGCTCTGCAACGCGGCCGGGGAGTTCGCTACGGCTTTGAACATATTGGGTGTGGCGCCGAAGGCTTGCTGGATCTGGGCCAGCAGGGGCTGGCTTGCTGCGGGGGCGGCTTGAGTTTGAATGTTGATGCGGGACATGTCGATCTCCTGGAGGATGTCAGGTTGAAGTACAGGAAAACTGCCGGTGGGGCAGGTCTGTGTGCACAGTATGGCCAAGGTTGATGTATGATTTGGTCCAATAAGTTCATAAAACATACCAATTAGTTCATATGCAGGCCTTTCGTCCCATTGACCGCCTCTCGGGCGTTCTCGAACGATTCCGAGTGCAGGCCCAACTGCATCACTCCGGCGCACTGTGCGGGCTTAACCACTTCGACGCCCGCGAGGGGCATGGTTATCTGCACGTGTTGCGTCGCGGCCAGTTAACGGTGAGCCATCCAGGCGCGCGCGATGTGCCCAAGTCGATGCGTTTCGACGAGCCGACCTTGCTGCTGTATCCGCGCCCCTTTACTCATCGCTTCCACAACCCTCCGGTGGAGGGTTCTGATTTCACTTGCGCGCGGCTGAACTTCGACGGTGGTTCGTACAATCCTCTCGCACGGGCGCTGCCGCCTTTGATTGCGCTGCCGTTGGCCCGAGTGTCGGGCCTGGACTTGGCGCTTGAATTGCTGTTCGCTGAAACCGATCAAATGCGCTGCGGCCAGCGGTTGCTGGTTGATCGGCTCTTCGAGGTGGTTGTGATCCAGCTAATGCGCTGGCTGCTTGACCATCCGCTGGAAGCGGGCGTGCGCCCCGGCTTCATCACCGGACTGTCGGACCCGCGTTTGGCGCGTGCGCTGGTGGCCATGCACGACGCTCCTGGTGAGCCTTGGTCGGTGGGGCACATGGCTGAACGCGCCGGCATGTCGCGCACGGCGTTTGCAAACACCTTTCGCGAGGTGGTGGGCCAGACGCCGGCCGACTACTTGAACGACTGGCGCATTGCGCTAGCGCAGAACAGGCTGCGCGAAGGGCAACCGATCAAGATGCTGGCGGACGAGCTCGGATATGCGAACCCGTCGGCACTATCGCGCGCATTCTCAGCCAAGGTAGGCATGTCTCCGCGTGAGTGGCTAGCGAAGACCTCCGTGGGGCAGTAACGGGCAGCGATGTAGCGGCGAATCGAGTCTTATTCTTGTCAGCGCTACGCACGAATTTATCAACCAGCCGTCCGAATTTGCGTCCGAACCTCTGACAGCATGGCGCGAAACGAGCGCGGAGAATGACCGGTATGGCTGCGAAAGGCGCGAGTAAATGCGCTGCTTTCGCTAAAGCCCAGTTTGCCGGAAATGGTAGTCATCGACAGTGTCCAATCATGCAACAAACGATGCGCCAGTCGCATGCGGATGCGTGCCCGCACTTCCACGAAGGTTGTGCCTTGCAATGCCAGCCGGCGCTGCAGCGTGCGTTCCGTAATGCCGAAATATTTCGCGGCCTGGCTCAACGTGACCTGATCAGACCTGGGCAGTGTCTGGATGAGCCAGGTTTCTAGTACGTCAATGAATGCGTCCTCGGTATTCGGGGCATGAGTCATCGCTTCTGCTTGCAACATACGTGTATCCAGCAGATCGGTGTGTCAAGTGACCACCTGGTTATTCGGCACCCAGGCAAAAGGCCATGGGCAAGCGTTCAAAATAACGAATGATCTGTTCATCATAATTAGCAAGTAGGCTTCCCATCACAAACTGCGGGGCAGTGTTTTCCCTAGGGTGAATGGCGCACTTCGGTGGTGAGGGTGGGCGGCGTACCGGCCCAGGCCGCGTGAACAGTGGGTTTGCGGCCGAGGGTGCCGAGAAAATGGGCCCGTTACGTGTCCTCGTGATGGGGGTGGAATATCCCGACTTGTCCTTGAAAGTGTCGTATTGAGTCAATTTTTTCGGAGAATGTCTCGATACCCTGTCCCATTCACTTGAGGGGATAAACGTGGTCAAGAAATTTGCTTTAGCTGCCTCGCTTGTCGCAGTCTTCGCAGCCGGCACCTGTGCATTTGCCGCCGATGAGACGCCGCGCCACGGTGGCACGCTGCGTTATGTGGCGCCCTATGGGGCGACTTTTGCGAACATGGACATCCATACGTCGAACCGTGCGCAAGATGAAATTTATGCCAAGGCCATTCACCGATCCCTCTATCTGTGGGATGCAAATAGCAACAAGTCGGTGCCCGAGTTGGCCAGCTCCGTCAGTGTCTCGCCCGATGGCCTGACCTATACCTACAAGCTGCGCGATGACGCGTATTTTCACAATGGCAGAAAACTGAAGGCCGATGATGTGATCTGGTCGTTCACGCGCATGATGGATGGCGCCAAAGCCTATCCCGGCGCGCGCTATGTGCGCTTGATCAAAGGTGCGATAGAGGTTGAAAAGGGCCAGGCCAAGACCATTTCCGGTTTGACGAAGATCGACGACTCCACCTTTGAAATGACACTGGTCGAGCGCGGTGACCCGGCCAATTCCTTCTATTCAGCGATGACCTCGATCTATCCCGCAGAAGAGGCGATGAAAGAGGGGTTCTTCACCCACCCGATCGGCTTAGGGCCCTATAAGTTCGTTGAGTACGTGCCGGGCTCGCGTTTCGTGGCCGAGCGCTTTGATAAGTTCTACAAGCCTGGCAAGCCCTACACCGATCGAGTGACCGTACAGTTGATGGGCGAGGCCGCCGCGCGCGACGTGGCTTTCCGCAACAAGGAAATTGACGCGTCCATACTCGGCCCAGTGCAGTACATGGCTTACCAAAAGGATCCCGAGCTTTCCAAGAATATTCTTGAGGTGGCGGAGGTCTACACGCGTGCCATGGGTATGAATCCGTCCTTCAAACCGTTTTCGGACAAGCGTGTGCGCCAGGCGATTAACTACGCCATCAACACGGACCTCATCATCAAGAAATTGGTCAAGGACAAGGCATACCGCGCCAGCAGTTGGCTGCCCCCGGCATCGCCTGCTTTTGACAAGGATATGAAGCCCTATCCGTATGACCCGGCCAAGGCAAAACAATTGTTGGCCGAAGCAGGCTATCCCGATGGCTTTGAATTCGAGTGGACAGCCACGCCTAATGAAAGCTGGGGTATTCCCATTGCCGAAGCCGTCGTCCCGATGCTGGAAAAAGTCGGTATCAGGGCGAAAATTCGCCCGGTGGAAGGCACCGTGCTGGCCGAGACCGTGCGCAAGGGCGATTTCCAGGCCTATATCTGGTCCTTGAACACGGGCCCTGATCCTATGAGCGTGTTGATGTGTTTTCACTCCAAGACGCCTCAGTCGGCTTGCAACTACACCTTGTTCAATAACCCCGAGGTGGACCGCCTGCTGGATGAGGCGAATGCCAGCACTGACGAGTCGGTCCGAATCGCCAATTTGAAGAAGGTCAACGCCATTGTGTTTGATGAAGCCCCAATGTGGTTCTTCAACTACAACAAGGCGGCCATGGCCTATCAGCCCTGGGTACATGGCCTGCAACCCAACGCGACCGAATTGGCTGTCCAGAACTACGAGGATGTCTGGATCGACAGCACCTCGCCTGCGGCCAAGTAATTCGTCATGCCGCGCCTGTGCAGCCTGCGAGGCGTTGAATCCGGCACCTGGGACGTGTGCCCCGGGTGTCGGCGTTGGAGAAGTTGAATGCTGTCGTTTCTTGTACGGCGCTTTTTACAAACCGTGCCGATTGTGCTGGCCGCTGTATTGCTGATTTTTGTGATCTTCAGCGTCATTCCTGGCACCTTCGCCTCCAGCATGAGTGACGACGGGCGCAACGTGCTTGATGCTGCCGTCATGGAACGGATGAACAAAGAGTTCGGCTTGGATGAGCCTTTGCCGACACGCTTTGGCAAATACGTGGTCCAGTTGACGCAACTGGATCTGGGTACGTCGTTTCGGTCACGTCAACCCGTTACCACCGTGCTTGCCCAACGCGCGGGGCCGACCTTGCAGCTTTGTCTGGCTGCAATGGGGTTTGCCATTGTGTTTGGCGTTCCTATCGGTTTCATGGCCGCTATGCGCCCCGGCGGCCTGCTTGACTCCGCGTCCATGGTGATTGCCGTTTCGGGCCTGTCTATCCCCAAGTTCTGGTTGGGGTTGATGCTCATGTATTTCTTTGCCCTGGTGTTGGGATGGCTGCCCAGTTTCGGTTATGGCGACGGCGATCTGAAATATTTGATTCTTCCTGCGGTAGCGCTGGGCGTCGGTCCGCTGGCCTTGTTGGCGCGTACCACACGCGCCGCTGTGCTGGAGATCATGAATGCCGATTTTGTGCGTACGGCGCGCGCCAAAGGGATGAGCGAGCGCCGAGTCGTGCAGTGGCATCTGGCCCGCAATGCCTTGGTGATCATCTTGACGACGATCGGCCTGCAATTGGGTTCAGTGATTGGTCAGGCCGTCATCGTGGAAAAACTGTTCTCGTGGCCGGGCGTAGGTTCGTTGCTGGTCGACAGCGTCACGCTGCGAGACATCCCGGTCGTGCAGGGTGCCATCCTGGCGATTGTCCTGTTCTTTTTGCTGGTCAATACGCTCGTTGACGTCCTGTGTGCCATCATCGACCCGCGTATCAAATACACCTGAGGACGCATGAAGATCAGAGCAAACTTGCTAATTGGCGGCGCGCTCTTTGCGCTGGTTGTAATCGCGGGAATTTTCGCGCCGTGGCTGGCCCACACCGATCCCGTCATGGACGCCGACTTGATGACCGCCGAAGAGCCGCCAGGCATGGCGTTCTGGTTCGGCACCGATGCACAAGGGCGAGACATCTATAGCCGCGTGCTGTATGGCGCGCGCATTTCTCTTACGGTGGGGATTCTGTCGCAGATCATCAATACGGCCATCGGCATTGCCTTGGGACTGTCCGCCGGATATTGGGGAGGTTGGTGGGATGATTTCGTCAGCGCGTTGACGAACCTCATGCTGGCCATTCCTTCGCTGATCTTTGCGCTGGCCATTATGGCCATCATGGACCCAGGCCTGGTCAGCCTGGTGATTGCGCTGGGGCTGACCAACTGGTCCTTCACCTGTCGATTGGCGCGGGCCTCTGCCTTGTCTCTGAAAAGCCAAGGCTATGTGCAAGCCGCCCGCATTCTGGGTTATAGCGACATTCGCATCATGTTCACGCAATTGCTGCCGAACATGTTGGGCCCCCTGATTGTCATCGGCACGCTCGGCATGGGCGGTGCGGTGCTAGCCGAGGCATCATTGTCTTTTCTGGGGCTGGGGATTCGGCCGCCGTTCCCCAGCTGGGGCAGCATGCTCTCCGATGCCCGCGACCAGATCTCCACGGCACCGTGGATTCTTATCTTTCCGGGCATGGCGATTTTCATGACCGTGCTGGGCCTGAATTTGTTGGGCGACGGGCTACGCGACATTCTTGATCCTCAATCCCGGACGCGTCGGACATGACTGATCAACCTTTGCTTGAGGTGGAAAACCTCAGAATCGATCTGCTGACAGACGGCCAGCGACTCAGCGCAGTCGAAGAGGTGTCTTTTACGATCATGCGTGGCGAGACCTTTGGGCTGGTCGGTGAATCGGGCTGCGGCAAGAGCATTACGGCGCTGGCTTTGATTGGCCTGCTACGCGCGCCGCTCGTCATCGGGGGGGGCCGCATCCGGTTAGAAGGTAAAGAGATTCAAAGCCTTTCCGGCCCCGAGATGCGCAAGCTGCGTGGCAACCGGATCTCCATGATTTTTCAGGAACCAATGACGGCGCTCAACCCCTTATCGCCCGTTGGCCGCCAGATTGCCGAGATGTTCGTGCTGCACAAGGCCATGGGCTGGAAAGAGGCCGAGCGCCACGCGGTGCAGGCGCTGGACAACGTGCGGGTGCCGGCGCCGGAGCGCCGCATGAAAGATTATCCGCATCAACTTTCGGGCGGCATGCGCCAGCGCGTCATGATTGCCATTGCGCTAGCCTGTGGCCCTGGCCTGCTGTTGGCAGACGAACCGACGACCGCGCTGGACGTCACCGTTCAGGCGGAAATTCTTGACCTGATTCGTGATCTATCCAAAGAGCAGGGCACGTCTGTCCTGATGATCAGTCATGATCTGGGGTTGATCGCCAATATGTGTCGCCGCGTCGGCGTCATGTATGCGGGCCGATTGGTCGAGCAACGCAATGCGGACGAGATATTCGAGTCCCCCAGCCATCCCTATACCAAGGGACTGGTGGCGTCTTTGCCGTTGCTTGGCTCGCGCGCCAAGCATGGTCGTCAACGTTTGCGAGAGATCTCCGGTGTCGTTCCCCCAGTGTCTTCTTTTCCCGGCGGCTGTCGTTTTCATCCGCGCTGTTATGCGGCCACCGATATGTGCCAGACAACCGCACCCGCAGAAACCGTGCTGGTGCGAGGGGGATTAGTACGGTGTCATCATCTTGAATCAAGCATCTAACATGGCCAGTATTTCCAGCCCCGACGTCAGCCAGATGACCAATGAGCCCATCCTCAAGGTCGAAGACCTTGTCGTGCATTTTCCGATGGGTGGTGGTCTGCTGGGTGGCGCCAAGCGTACCGTGCACGCAGTCAATGGCGTAGATCTTGAGCTCAAACGCGGCGAGTGCCTGGGTTTGGTCGGCGAATCCGGTTGCGGCAAGACCACTCTCGCGCTTTCCTTGCTGGGTTTGCAACCGCCCACAGGCGGGCGTGTCACGGTCGATGGCCATACGGTGGGTGCGGCGGGCATCGATCGCAAAGGATGGGCGCGTATCACGCAAATGGTGTTCCAGGATCCGTATTCCTCGCTCAACCCGCGCCAAAGCGTGCGCAAGACGTTGGAAGCCCCTCTACGCCTGCACGGCATTACCTCATCATCCGAAATAGAAGGGCGCATCAGCCAGACGCTAGCCCGCGTGGGGTTGCGCCCGGAGCATGCCAGTCGTCTGCCACACGAATTCTCCGGAGGCCAGCGCCAGCGCATCGGCATTGCGCGTGCGCTCATTCTTGAGCCCAAGTTGCTGATTCTGGACGAACCGGTTTCAGCGCTGGACGTTTCCATTCGCGCGCAAATCATTAACCTGCTGCTCGACTTGAAAGAAACGCTAGGGCTTTCTTACGTGATGATCAGCCATGATCTTGGCGTGGTTGAACACATGAGCGATCGCGTAGCCGTCATGTATTTAGGCCGCATCGTAGAAACCGGTACGTGGCAGCAAATTTTCAGCACGCCGCGCCATCCTTATACCCGTGCGCTGATCGCCGCCATTCCTGATCCCTCAGGCCGCACTCGGGGCACCAAGATCACCGGCGACATTCCCAACCCTTATGATCCGCCTACCGGCTGCGGCTTTCACCCGCGCTGCCCCGAGGCGCGCGAGATTTGCCGAGCCCCGCCGGTGCCCACGCTCGACGCGTTGCATCCCGAGCATTTCGTACGTTGCCGTCGTGTCGCTGAGTTGGCCTGATACGCTACAGTAGCCCCTTGATGCCATGACGCGAGCCTCTGCCAGTGGCGACCGGACACCTTCCCGAGAGAGCATGACGATGAGCCATATCCCGACCCCAGACGGTCGCGTGCCGCAAACGACCACCATAACGCCGGATGATCCATTTGAGACGGTTTGCTTCACCGGCATGGCGCCGGGCCGTAAGCTGATCATTGTGGGCGCGGTGCACGGTAACGAGGTCTGCGGGACCAAAGCTATCTTGCGTGTTATCGAAGACTGTCGCGCGGGCCGCATCAAAGTCCGCCGGGGAAAAGTCACTTTCGTGCCGATCGCCAATCTGAAGGCGTATCGGCAGAACACGCGCGAAGGCGACCGCAACCTGAACCGCGATTTCAGCGACAAGCCGATTCCCCAGAACTATGAAGACAAGGTCGCCAATGTGCTGGCGCCCTTGTTGCGCGAGCACGAGGTGCTGCTGGATCTGCACTCTTTCTCATCGCAAGGCGAGCCCTTCATTTTCTGCGGCCCCTTAGATAACACCGGACCGGTCGAACCTTTCCGGTGGGCCAAAGAAGAGGCGGCTTTCGCTGCGCGGCTGGGCGTGGATATCGTCATGCATGGCTGGCTGGATAACTACGCCCGCCTACTGGCGCTGCGCGCCGAGAACGGCTTTCGCGTGGGGCACGTTGCCGAAGGCGTGGGCACGACGGAATACATGCGTTTCTCGGGTGGCTATGCCGTGACGCTGGAATGCGGCTCACACAACGACCCCGAAGCCGTCAACGTCGCCTATCGTGCCATTTTGAATGCACTGGCACATTTGGGGCTAGTGGATGCCCCCGAGCCTGAGATCAGCATGACGCGCGGCGTAGAGATCGTTCAGGTGGTGCTGTGCATGAACGAGGGAGATCATTTGGCTCAGGCCTGGAAAACGGGCGACGCCGTCAAGGCCGGAGAAGCCATCGCCCAACGCGCCGATGGCGAGCCGTTGCTGGCGCCCAGTGATGGCATGGTGGTGTTCCCGAATGCATCCGCCAAGCCGGGCGATGGTTTCTATTATTTCGCAGCGCCTAGCTCGCGCGTATTCTGATACAAAGCGCAGGTATGCGTGTTAGCTACATCACTTGCACTACGACTTTGCCCTTGGCGCGTCCACTTTCTGCGTAAGCCAAGGCTTTATGAGCGTCCTCAAATGGGAAAACTTTGTCGACGACCGGGCGGATTGCGCCTGATTCGACGAGGGAAGTGATCTCGCGCAACTGCGTCCCGTCAGCCCGCATGAAGACGAACGTATATTCAACGCCGTCTTTTTTCGCTTGGCGCCGGACGCCAAAGCTCAGCAGACGCAGCACCTGTTTGAGCGGCCAGGCCAGACGTTTCGCGGCGGCGAACGCCGGGGTGGGAGGCCCGGAGATGGAGATAAGGTGCCCGCCTGGCTTGAGGATCTGGAGAGACTTCTTCAGTTCGTCGTTGCCGAGGCTGTTCAGCACCACGTCGTAGTCACGTAGCTCGGTGGCGAAGTCCTGCTGCTTGTAATCGATGACGACGTCCGCGCCCAATGCCTTCACCCAGCCAATATTGGCCGTACTCGTGGTTGTGGCCACGAAAGCTCCCAGATGCTTGGCCAACTGGATGGCGACGGTCCCTACGCCACCCGAGCCGGCCTGGATGAAGACGCTTTGTCCTTTCTTCAGCTTGGCGGTTTCGACCAGCACTTGCCAGGCTGTTAATGCCACCAACGGCAGGGAGGCTGCCTCGACCATGGTGAGATTCTGAGGCTTTGGCGCTAGCGATGACGCTTTCACGGCAATGAGCTCGGCGAAGGTGCCGATACGATCATCGTCCGGGCGCGCGTAGACCTCGTCGCCGGGCTTGAAGCCGTGAACACGAGAGCCGACGCGCACGACCTTGCCAGCCATATCGTTGCCCAGCACCAGGGGAAGGCGATAGGGGAGAATCAGTTTGAATTCGCCGCTCTTGATTTTGATATCCAGAGCGTTGACGCTCGCCGCGTGGATCTGGACCAGAACATCCTCGTCGCCCACCTCCGGGGCGGGCATTTCGTCGATAAGGCCCGCCTGTTTTTTTCCATACCGATTAATGATGAATGCTTTCATGAGGAAACTGCTCTCTAGCGTTTTTCAATGAATGTATTTGGGGCAACCCGCAGGCTGCAGTCTCTTCAGCCTTGGTTGAGCCATCTCATTATCTCTATCATGTCGAAGAGCGCGCGCCTCCTTATTGTCGGTAGAGGGCATTCAATTTTTCACAGGGCTTTCACTGGCAAGGCGCGACCCGATAGCGCTGCGCGACTTGCGCCTGGCGGAGGTCGGCAAGCAGGCCTAGCCGTGCGGTGTCCAGTGCCTCCCAGTGCGCGGCATCATGCAGTGGCGGGATCGTGACGAGTTCACGGCGGTCGAAGCCGACCAGTGCCGCATCGACTAATTCATCTACGTTCATCAAGTCGGAAAGCGTGTTGACGTCGATGCCTGCACGCTCCCAGATCTCGGTGCGAGTTCCCGCAGGCAACACTGCTTGTACGTAGACGCCCTTGGGCGTGAGCTCCAGGCTCAGCCCCTGGGACAGGAACAGCACGAAGGCCTTGGTCGCACCGTAGACCGACATGCCGAATTCGGGTGCCAGCCCGACCACGGAGCCTATGTTGACGATCGCACCTTTGCCTGCCTGCGCCAGGCGCGGGGCGATGGCGCTCGCCAGCCTTACCAGTGCGGTGGTATTGAGGTTGACGAGACGGGCGACATCATCCGTCGATTGGTCGATGAAGTGACCGAGCAGCGTGGCCCCGGCGTTGTTGATGAGGGTTTCGATCCTGGCGTCCTCGCGCAGGCGCGCCTCGATCGCGGCCAGATCGCTGGGCTGAGTTAGATCAGCCGCAAGGATGTCGACGGCAGCGCCGGTTTCCTCGCGCAGACGCGCGGCGAGCACTTGCAGCCGCGACTTGTCACGGGCGACCAGCACAAGGTCGTGGCCGCGGCGCGCGAAGCGCTCGGCATAGACGGCGCCAATGCCGGTGGAGGCGCCCGTGATGAGAACAGTGGTACGAGTAGTCATGTGTTTTTCTCTTGATCGAAAGGCGAGCCCATACCGCGATGTGCGGTATGGGCCAATGACTACTGGGCGTTGGAATCGGCGAGCGCCGGGTAGTCGATGTAGCCCGCGGCGCCACCGCCGTAGAGGGTGGCGGGGTTCAGCGCGGCAAGGGTGGCGCCGGTCTCTAGTCTTTCGACCAGATCAGGGTTGCTGATGAAGGGGCGGCCAAAGGCGAATAGGTCCGCTTTGTCCTCAGCCAGGCGGGCGCCGGCCAGTTTGAGGTCATATCCGTTATTGGCCAGGTAGGTGTTTTTGAAGCGGCTGCGCAACGCATCGAAGTCGAACGGTGCAACATCGCGTGGGCCACCAGTGGCGCCTTCCACGACGTGCAGATAAACGATGCCCAGTGCACTGAGCTGCTCGGTGATGTAGTCGTACTGCGGTTGGGGAGCGCTGCAGGAAATGCCGTTGGCCGGCGAGACGGGGGAGATGCGCACGCCAGTACGGTCTGCACCGATTTCCCGGGCGACCGCGGCGGTGACTTCCAGCAAGAGACGGGCACGGTTCTCGATGGAGCCGCCATAGGCGTCCGTGCGGGCGTTGGCGCCGTCCTTGATGAATTGTTCAAGCAGATAGCCGTTGGCGCCGTGAATCTCCACCCCATCGAACCCCGCCGCGATCGCATTGGCCGCGGCTTGGCGGAAGTCCTCGACGATGCACGGCAGTTCGTCCAACGCGAGCGCGCGCGGCTGAGAGACATCCATAAAGCCATTGTTAACGAAGGTCTTGGTCTCGGCGCGGATGGCCGACGGTGCAACCGGCGCAGCACCATCTGGCTGCAGATCGACGTGGGAGATGCGTCCGACATGCCACAACTGGACGAAAATCCGCCCGCCCTTCGCGTGAACGGCGTCGGTGACCTTGCGCCAGCCGTCGATCTGCGGCTGCGTATATAGACCAGGGGTGTCTTGGTAGCCCTGGGCCTGTGCTGAGATCTGCGTGGCTTCGGTGATCACCAAGCCCGCTGAGGCGCGCTGACTGTAGTAGATGGCGGCGTGCTCGCTGGGAACCAGCCCCGCGCCTGCGCGATTGCGCGTCAACGGCGCCATCACGACGCGGTTGGAGAGATTGAGTGAACCCAGGGTGTAGGGTTCGAAAAGCGATTTGTCAGTCATGGTTTATCTACTGTGTCGTGGGTCAGGCTGAAAATGGAGATGTGCAACGGCGTCACTTCTTCAGAAACGGGATTGCGTGTTTCAGGAAGCATTCGGGATACTGGAACTGGGTGCAGTCACGTGCGTGTCGTTCATATCCAGAGTCCTTTCCATGGTAAGGTTCATCAATGATGTCGATCATCATCTTTATTGTCAAGTATTTTGATGATGATCAACATCAATGTATATTACTGATTTCACTGCTGGCACATCTAGAGAGATCCTGGACATGAAGGTCACCAAAGCGCAGGCGCAGGCGAACCGGACGCGCATCGTTGAAACCGCCTCCCATCTGTTTCGAGAGCGGGGTTACGACGGGGTGGGGATCGCGGACTTGATGGCCACCGCAGGCTTCACCCACGGCGGGTTTTACAAGCACTTCTCGTCCAAGGCTGACCTGATGGCGCAAGCGGCGACCTGTGGTTTTGCACAAGGGGCCGCCAGGGCCGAAGGCCTCGATGCGCCGGCGTTCGTCAATCATTATCTATCCCGCGCGCATCGGGATGCACTTAGTGAAGGTTGTACGATGGCCGCGCTATGCGGAGACGCGGCGCGTCAACCGGAGTCAATCAGGACGGTTTTTGCGACTGGCGTTGAAAGCATGCTGGAGATCCTGGCAAACCAGCTCGGTGCGCCAGAGGACGGCATGTGCGAAGCCGACTTGCGCGCCAGACGTATCGAGGTGATTGCGCAGGTTGTCGGCGCCATGGTGTTGTCGCGCGCGTGTCCTGACGACTCGCCGCTCGCTGATGAGATTCTGGATGTTTGTCGGGCGGCAGCCCTATCAAGGCTATCCTCGCGTCTTGATGCATAGAGGACGAATTCCGCGTTCCGTCGCTCGTCTCTGTTTATACAAATTGCTTCCAGGAAGAACTCTCGATGGTGATCGAACAGGTGTTAGCGCGCTGGGAGGCGGACGAGGCGCGAGTCCGCGCACTTTTGAGTGCCGCCGACGCCAAGCCCAAGCGGCAGATCTTTGGTCTTTCGGGCATGGAGATGTTCGAGGCGATCTTTGCTGGGGAACTGCCACCGCCACCGATTGGCGAGACGCTTGATTTCGTGCCGATCCACATGGAACCCGGCGCTGCGGTATTCCAAGGCCGACCGCAGAGACGACACTACAATCCGCTGGGCACTGTGCATGGTGGTTGGTTTGCCACGCTGCTCGATTCGGCCGTTGGCTGCGCAGTGCACACGACGTTGCCCGCGGGGAAAGGGTTCACCACGCTAGAATTGAAAGTGAACATGGTACGTCCCCTGAGTGACCGAGTGCCGCTCGTGCGCGCCGAAGGAAAGGTGATCCACGCGGGGCGTCAGGTCGCCACGGCCGAGGGCCGCATCGTCGGCCCCGACGGCAAGCTGTATGCGCACGCCACCACGACGTGCTTGATCTTTGACCACGCTGCGAAACCGTCCGAAGGATCCCATGGCCAAGCCTGAGATCGTTCTTTGTTCCCCCGTTTGCAGCGCGATTGGTACCGAAGGTAGGTGGCGACCGGGGCGTCGAACGTGCAGTTCAACGCCGAGTCGAATCACGACCCCCGGATGCCCGCCTTCTGGATGACATCGCTCCACTTGGCCATCTCGGCGTCGATGAATTTGCCGAATGCGGCGGCATTGCCCGGGTGCGGCTCCATCCCCTGCGCCAGAAAACGCTTTCTGATATCGGCGTCGGCCAGTGCGTTGTTGATTTCCGTGTCCAGGCGATTGACGATTTCCGCGGGTACACCCGCCGGCACCATGAACCCATACCAGCCCGACGCGACTACATTAGGCAACCCTTGGCCGCGCAGGGTGGGTGCCTGCGGGTAGATCTCGCTGGGCTCGGCCGAGGCCACGCCCAGCACACGCAGCTTGCCACTCTGGATGTGTGGCAGTGCCGCAGTGATGGCCGTGAGGGTGGCGTCGAGGCGGCCGGCGAGCAGGTCGGTATATGCTGCAACGTCGCCCCGGTATTGCACCGTCAAGCCTTTTACGTCGGCATCGCGCAGGAAGAGCTCGGCCGCCAGATGTGGCAGCGAGCCGTTGCCGGGCGAGCCGAAGGTCAGGCCATTGGTCTGTGATTTCCCATAGTCGATCAGTTCCTGCGCGGTCTTTGCAGGGGATTGCGCGTTGACGATCAAGAATAAGGGAACCGTGGCGGACATGGCCACCGGTTGCAGGTCTTTTTTGGGGTCGTAGCCGAGTTCGCCGTACAGGGCCTGTAGCGTGGAATAGGGCGCGGCGGCATACAGGATGGTATAGCCGTCGGCGGGGGCCTGAGCGACAAATTCGTTGGCGACCCGGGTGCCGGCGCCGGCTTTATTCTCCACGATAACGGATTGATTCAGGTGCTGCGCCAGGTAATTGCCGATCAGGCGCGCCGATAGGTCACTGGGGCCGCCGGCTCCGTACGGTGCCACGATTTTCACGTTGCGGTCGGGCCATGCCTGGCGCGCCAGCGCGCTCGGCACGATACCGGTGCAAGCGGCTGCGGCGGCCGCGCTCAATAGCGTCCTTCGGCTCATTGTCATATCTGTCTCCTGGATGTTCGAATAGGAATAGGGAGCGTTCGCCTGGGTATCCGCAAGAAGCCGGGGCCCTCGCGACCCTCGAGAGGCGATGATAGATGGCTGTTTCTATTAGGACAATTTTCAAATTATTGACAACTTAAAGGTTTAGGTTATAAATCGATTTTTCACTTTCCGGCGGCTGCAAAGGATATTTCATGGCATTCGAAGTCACGCTGCGGCAATTGCGGGCCTTTATCACGGTATTGGAATGCGGCAGCTTTTCTGTGGCGGCCGATACGATGCATTTGTCGCAGGCGGCCTTGAGCGGTCTGGTCAAAGAATTGGAAAGCCGGCTGGGCGTACGATTGCTGGATCGCAACACGCGTAGCGTCAGCGCTTCGGTGGTCGGCACGGCATTCGAACCCATGGTGCGTCGCGTGTTGGCTGACCTGGACGAGGCCCTGGAGAGCGTGACCAACCTGAAAGAACTGCGTCGTGGGCTGGTGCGTGTAGCCGCGCCCGAGACGTTGTCGTGCACGTTGCTGCCGGAACTCATTGCCGGCTATGGCGAGCGTCATCCTGGGGTGGATATCCGGTTTGACGATGTGCCGATCGAACAGGTGTTGGCCAACCTGCATAACGGCAGCGCGGATATCGGCTTCGGTCCGGCGGGCGTGCTGGCCGATGATGCGCTGCAGGCGCACCTGATCCGCATCGACGCCTTGTGGGCCGCGCTGCGTCCCGATGATCCGTTGGCGATGGGCAAATCGGTCAGTTGGAAAGACCTGCGCGAACGGCCACTGATCAGCTACATGCCCAATCTGGCGGTGAACGTGCTGAGTCATGTGCCGTCGCGGCATCATCCCGAGCAGATCGTGCCGGTGCATCGCGTCAACACGGCACTGTCGTTGCTGCGCGTGAGGCCCGGCTATGTCATCTGCCCTGCCATGGCGCGATCGTTGGTCGAAGGCTTTGGCCTGGTCTTCGTGCCCTTGTGCCAGCCCGCCGTAAATTGGCGTATTGCGCTATTTTCCCGTAGCCGACCATCGTTGTCGCCCGCGGTGGAAAGTTTTCTGGACTATGCCCTGGAGGCCGCGCAGGTCGACGACGCCGGCCGTGCGCCGACCGCGCGCCCCGCGATCCCACGAGGTCGGCGTGGGCGTGAATAAATAAGATTTTCCGATAAAAACTTCGGAAATCTCGTCTTGTCCGATAAAAGACGGGCGCGTATCTTAGGCGGCCAACCTCGGGGATTCGCAACGTGCGGATGCCGTTTGCAGTTTGCAGAGGTTTTCCCATTGTCATCCGGCCGCTTATGAATTTGTCCGACCTAGATTCTTTTCTGTCGCCGCGTTCCATCGCTATTGTTGGCGCATCGACTAATCCCGCCAAAGTCGGCGCCGTGCCGGTGCGATATCTGCTCGAGCAGGGTTATCGTGGCGAGGTGTATCCGATCAATGCCGGGGCGTCGCGGATCGAGGGGCATCTGTCCTTCCCATCATTGCGCGCCGTGGGCAAGCCGATCGATCTGGCGATTTTCGCCATTCCCGCAGCTGGAGCGCAGGCGGCGCTCGATGATGCCATCGCCGCGGGAGTGCGAAACATCGTCATGTTCTCGGCCGGTTTTGCCGAGCTCGGAGAGCAAGGCGTCGTCGCGCAGCGTGGGTTTGCAGAAAAGGCTAACGCGGCGGGAATCCGGGTGTTGGGGCCTAACTGCCTGGGTTTCATGAACGTGGCGCAGTCTGTGTACGCCACATTCTCGCCGGTGGTGTCGACCGGTCTGGTCAAGGCCGGCCACATCGGCTTGGTCAGCCAGAGCGGTGCGTTCGGTGCGTACGCCTACGCCATGGCGCGTGAGCGCGGCGTCGGCCTTTCCACGTGGGTGACGACGGGCAATGAATCGGACATTGACGTGGCCGACTGCATTGCATGGATGGCGCACGACCCGGCGACGCGGGTAATCATGGCCTATCTGGAAGGTTGCCGCGACGGTGGAAAACTGCGGCGCGCATTGGACTTGGCGCGCGTCGCGAGCAAGCCGGTGGTGGTAGTGAAGGTCGGCCGAACGGCACTAGGTGCACAAGCGGCCGCGTCGCATACCGCGGCGTTGGCGGGCGACGATGCGGTTTACCAAGCATTGTTTCGTCAACATGGTGCCTGGCGCGCACGCTCCATCGAGGAATTTTTCGATATCGCGCATTGTCTTGTGGTGTCGGGTCGGCCGACCAATGCTCGCGTGGGGCTGTTGACGGTGTCGGGCGGGGTCGGCGTGATGATGGCCGACGACGCCGCTGAGGCGGGGCTGGATGTTGCCGAGCTGCCAGCGGCTGCGCAAGAAATTATCCGGGCCCGCGTGCCCCTTGCCGCGACGCAGAATCCGGTCGATTTGACTGGGCAGGTGACGGCCGATCCGTCGCTGCTCGATACCGCGGCCCGCGCGATGTTAGAGCAGGGTGACTATGGCAGCCTGCTGATTTTTCTGGCGGCGTTCGGTAGTACGCCCGCCATGCAGGCCAGGCAACAACAACTGGCCGGAGATTTACGACGGGAATTCCCCGGCCGCTTGGTGATGTTCAGTGCGCTGGCCGACACCGCGCAGCAACGCGCGCTCGAGGCGCAGGGATGCCTGTGCTATGGCGACCCGGCCAGAGCTATCCGTGTACTGGCTGCGATGGGGTTCTTTCATGCGCAACAATGGCGGCCCATGCCTGAGCCTGCCGTTGCGAGCCCGTTGGTTGCGCTGCGACCCGGCGCATACAGCGAGGTCGACGCCATGCGAGTGTTGAGCGAAAGCGGCATACCGGTTGTGTCGGCGCGCCATGCGCAGTCTCGCGAAGAGGCAGTGAATCACGCATGCGCGTTGGGTTTTCCTGTGGTTATGAAGGTCGTGTCCGCCGATATTACGCACAAGAGTGATATCGGCGGCGTGGTGATGGATATCCGTGACGCGGCCGCGGCCGCTGGCGCCTATGATCGCATCTTGTCGGCCGTCGCCGGCGCAGCGCCGCACGCGCGAGTCCAGGGCGTGCTGGTTGCGCCGATGTTGCGCGGTGGTGTGGAGTGCATCCTGGGCGTGCGCCGGGATCCTGCTTTGGGGCCTGTCGTGATGCTCGGGGCGGGAGGCGTGAACGTCGAATTGCTGGGAGACGTGGCATTGCGGCTGGCGCCTGTCGATATCGAGCAGGCACGCGAGATGATCAGCGAACTGAAGATCGCCCCGTTGTTCGAGGGCTTTCGCGGCGCGCCCGCGGCCGATGTGGAGGCGTTGGCCGAGAGCATTGTGCGACTCTCGCAGTTTGCCGTGGCGGCGGGCGACGCGCTCGACTCGGTGGAGCTGAACCCGCTGATGGTGTTGCCGCGGGGCCAAGGTGTGTGCGCGTTGGATGCGGTGTTGTTGACGGGAGCCACCTGCCGGGCATCATCCGCCACCCGGCAGGCAGTGATTGTCACGTTGCCTCTGTTCGAGATGGCACGCATGCGGGCCTCGAATACCGCGCGCAAGCATGCGGTGGCGGGGTTTGCCGGCGACAGCCCCGCGTCGACAATGCGTTGGGTGAATCAGTTCACACATACTCGCAGGCTGCGGGGTCCCGACGACAAAGAAGTCGTGACGCCAAACAACGACACACTGTTTACCAATGCGTGGCTGGACCTGTCTGCGGGGCCGCTGGTCATCGACGTTCCGGAGATGGGATCGCGTTACTGGGTGCTGGGATTTCTGGATGCCTGGACAAACCCCTGGGCGTATGCCGGGCGACGCACTACGGGCGGAGACGCGCAGCGCCTGTTTGTGCATGGTCCCGGCTGGCAAGGACCCGTGCCGGTGGGTATGCATCGGATCAGTGCTCCCAGCGACGACGTGTGGGTCATCGGCCGCATTCTGGTGGATCCCCATGCGGCGGACTTGGCGCAAGTGCATGCGTTGCAAGACCGCTTCGCCATTGGCCGAATCGACGGCACCCCTGCATTGTCGCGCTTGGATGTGCTGCTCGATAACCGCGATACCGGCATACCCGAGGCTCACGAATACCTGCGCGTGCTGGATAACATGCTTGAACGCAATCCTCCGTCCGAGCCCTTGCCGGGCTGGCCGCCCACCGTAGCGGATCTGCAGACGGCGTTGGCCGAGGTTTACACCGAGCTGCGCGACGTGGCGCAGCCTTCCGAGTTGGGGGGCGGCTGGACCACAGCGGTCGCTGTGCGCACGAGCTTTGGCAGCGACGTTCTGACACGCGCCCGTGTGGCACGCAACTGGATCGGCACGCTGGGTGTCGACGAGGCGATGTACATCATGGCCGAGGTGGATGCCGATGGCGTGCCGTTGACGGGCACACAGCGTTATGAGCTACGCTTTCCACCGCAAGGCGGGCCGCGGGTGGGCGCGTTTTGGTCGATTACGCTATACCGTCGCAGCGACTGTCTGTTGGCGGCCAATCCCATCGGTCGACATTCCATCGGCGATCGTACGCCGGGCCTGCAATATGACAAGGATGGTGGCTTGGTCATCTCGATCCAGGCCAACGATCCGGGGCCTGAAAAAAACTGGCTACCCGCGCCCGCAGGCGCGGAATTTTATCTGACGCTGAGGCTGTACCAGCCCCAGCCTGTTCACTTGGACGGCGTGTTCGATTACCCTGCGGTACGGCGCGTCGACTAAGTCGTCGGCGCAATGGTGATGGTTTATCAGGAGCAGCGTATGTTGAAACGACTAGAGGGCAGGGTGGCGATCGTGACTGGCGCAGGTGGCGGGCTGGGACGCGCCCACGCTATTGAACTGGCGCGACATGGCGCGCGGGTGGTGGTCAATGATCTTGGCAGTACGGCTCAGAATGTGGCTGAGGAGATCCGCGCGGCCGGCGGACAGGCCATCGCAGTCGTGAGCGACGTGACGCGATATGCGGACATGGAGGCCATGGCCGCCCGTTCGGTGGAGGCTTTTGGACAGATCGACATCTTGGTGAACAACGCAGGCATTTTGCGGGATCGCAGCTTTGCCAAAATGGACTTGGACGATTTTCGCCTGGTGTTGGATGTCCATGTCATGGGCACCGTCAATGCCACCAAGGCGGTGTGGTCTCAAATGTGCGCGCAGTCATACGGACGGATCGTGATGACGACCTCGTCGTCGGGTCTGTATGGCAATTTCGGACAATCGAACTACAGCGCAGCCAAGATGGCGCTGGTCGGCCTGATGCAGACTCTCGCGCTCGAAGGAACCAAACACAACGTGCGGGTGAATTGTCTGGCGCCCACCGCCATCACCGCGATGACCGAGGGCTTGCTGGATGCGCAGGCGGTTGAGGTGTTGACGCCGGAGAAGGTTAGTCCGGGCATGGTGGCTCTGGTCGGCGAAGACGCCCCGACGCGCATGATTCTGTTGGCGGGCGGGGGCAGCTTTGAATGCGCGCACATCACGATGACGCAAGGCATCTACGTAGGTGACGCGGACACCCCGGTCGATGTCCTGTGCGAACAACTCGACCGCGTACAGGCCCAGGTCGGCCAATTCGTCCCGGCGTCGGGCTGGGATCAGTCCAAGCATGAATTGGCAAAAGCCATTGAACACGCGAACTGACGCGTCGGGTGGATAGGGTCGATAAGGGACCTAACTGACAATCGTGGTTTTCTCCGACGGAGATGCCTCGTCAAGTCGAGTTACACAACCCATTCTCCTTACGACGTTCGTACCGAGCTCGCGATGCGCTCTCGCAGCCATTGATGCGCGGGTTCGCGATGGACCCGCTCTGGCCAGAGCATGAGCATCTCGAAGCCGGGTACGTCGAGAGGCGGCTCGACGACTTGCAGCGCGGCATTGCCGCTCACTAACCGCGACGGCACCATCGCCACCATGTCGGTGCTTGCCAACACCGTGTTCAGGACCAAGAAATGCGGCACGGACAGCACGACCCGACGCGTCATGCCCCGCTCGGCCAGCGCCGTGTCCGTCACGCCATGGAATCCGCCACCGTCCGGCGACACGATCACATGGTCGAGCCTGCAGAACTGCGCCAGGTTTGGACGGCGTTTCAAACGAGGGTGCCCGGCGCGGCCGGCCAACACATAGCGTTCCGTGAACATTGACGTGCGACGTAGATCCAGGGGGGCCTCACTACCGATGAGGAAGGCCAGGTCAATGTCTCCTTGCTCCGTTTTCTTCGCCACTTGCGAGGGAGCACTTTGTACGATGGCCAAGCGTGTTGCCGGCGCGGCCGCGCGCAGCGCCGCCAGTGCGGGCAGCACGATCGTGAACTCGCTGTAGTCAAAGGCCGCAATGCGCCAAGTCTGGCTGGCCTGGGCGGGATCGAAAGGATTTGAGGGGGCCACCGCCTGCGCCAACGCGGCCAATGCTCGCCGCAACGGCTCGCGCAGTTCGTCGGCGCGCGAGGTTGGCCGCATGCCGCGGGGGCCGGGCAGCAGCAGCGGATCGCCGAAGAACTCGCGTAGCCGGGCGAGTTGTACGCTCACAGTGGGCTGGGACAGATGCAGGCGTTCGGCCGCGCGCGTCACGTTGTGCTCGATCAGCAAAGCGTCGAGCGTGACCAGCAGATTCAGGTCGAGACGCCTCAAGGAATAGTTCATGCATATACCTGAAATACTGGAAATTCATTTCTACTATATCTGATGCCGTTCTAACGTGTCTCTCTTTAATGAGGGAGCACCAACCATGAACGTTCTTCTTGTCCACGCCCACCCCGAGCGCACGTCCGTCACCCATCAACTCGCCGAGATTTCGGCCGAGGTACTGAAAGGCCAGCATCACGAGGTCATGCAGTCTGATCTGTACGCCATGGATTGGAAAGCGGTGTTCGATGCCCGGGATTTTCCCAGGCGGGCTCGTGAGAATCGCTTGTCCTTCATCGAGGAGTCCGGGCATGCGTTTGCTAATGGCTACCAGACGCCCGACGTTGAAGAAGAACAACGCAAGCTCGCCGTGGCCGACGCGGTGATTCTGCATTTCCCGCTTTGGTGGTTCAGCATGCCGGCGATCATGAAGGGGTGGGTGGACAGGATCTGGGCCTACGGATTGGCTTATGGCTATCAAGGGGCAGGTAACACCTATCGTTACGGCGACGGCGCTTTTGCCGGCAAGCGCGCGCTGCTGGCGGTGTCTGTGGGTGGGCCGGAGATCGACTACTCGCCTCGCGGTATCAACGGACCATTGGACCAACTGCTCTTTCCTATCACGCATGGCACGTTGTTCTTTCCTGGCATGCAAGTGCTGCCTACCTTTGCCGTCTATGGCGCTGCGGCCATCGACGTCGAAGGCATGGCCGCGGCCGCTGCGGCCTGGCGTGGTCGGGTGGAAGGGTTGTTCGAGGACGAGCCAATCGCATTTCGTCGGCAAAACGGCGGCGACTATCCGGATCGTCACGTTTTGGGTGATCACATTGCACCGGATCAGACGGGCTTGATGGCACACATTGTCGATACTTAGCCGACGGGGGAGTCCAAGACGCGCGGCTCTTGCGCCAATGCGTGACGTCAGAGTCGATCTGCTCGCGGGTAAAGGTCTGCAAAAGGGGCATGGATACCCCTTCGTTTGCCCGATATTATTAATATTTATTTAAAAATATTCGATTTTGAAAAATTATGTATATCTATCTAAATTAAACGAAATTAGACGAACTTAAACGATTTTAAGTTGGTTTATAAAAATCGAGATATTGATAGTTCTCGTCATTTCGTTACCATTGCTAGCAATATGAAGGTAGCGCGGTGATCCGATCAAGCAGCAGGACGTCAATGGCCGGTTCTGGAACTGCATGTACTGCGTACGCACTCGCACAGTGACGACACGCAATAACGCCCACTCTAAGTGTAAATACCCAAGAGGTTATATCCCTGGTTCATCGAACCGAATTCGAGAAATTTGGTGTGTATAGAAAGTAGTTCGCAGTGTTCCGTTTAATTATTATTTATTAAAGGTAACTCATGGCTGACATACCAGTATATATAAACTATGAAAACTCGCCGGTCTCGATTGATCAGGGCGATTACCCTGACGATACATTACTGCATGCGACATATGCGTTATCGGGAGTAGATTTATCTATCTCTAATGAATCGAACTCTGATAGCGTGCTTGAGGTTGAAGTAGACGCGTATTACTACTTGTCTGTGGCCGATCCCATTGGGCTAACCTTGGAAGACAACGCGAACGTCAAGCTTGTCTCTCTGGATAACTGGTTTCTCGATGAATATGCAACAGCTGAAACATTTATATTCAACTATAGTATTGGAGATGGGGCTACGCTGGAGATGACGCCTCAGTTCATCGGCGCAGTCGTTAACGGTGGCACCTGGTGGAGTGGTGCGATCAACGTTGATTTTGGTGGTGCCGGCGAGTCGACCTTGATTTATGATGCCAGCGGTTTGGGTGGCATGGATAATCCCGAATATTATCCAAAGCTTACGGGCATGGCTGAGGGCGACCAGCTTATCGTCCCGAATACTGACCGTGCTTATTATCAGGATGAGACACTGTATTTTGAAAATTCGGCGGACGGTAGCCGTGTTGTGTTTAACGCCTCTGACCTGAACCCTGAGTGGATGACTTTCGACGGTGGGTCGATGACCTACGCGTGTTACCTGAAGGGCACGCACATTGCGACGCCCGATGGCGAAGTCAAAATCGAGGATATCAAGGCGGGCGATCAGGTCTTGACCGCCAGTGGCGGCATTGCCACCGTTAAATGGCTGGGCTATCGCAAACTGCGCAAGCAGCATATTCCGGTAAAAAATGCGCTTGTCGCCTTTCCCATTCTGTTCACGAAAGACTCGATCGCCTCAAACCGGCCCCATCGGGATTTGATAGTGTCGCCCTGGCACCATCTTTATTTCGATGGCGCGCTGATTCCGGCCATGTTGTTGGCGAATGGTCGGACGATTATCCAGCAATTCGATATGAAGGTTTTTGAGTATTTTCATATTGAGCTGGAACGGTTCGATATTATGTTGGCCGAAGGTGTGCCGGCAGAGTCGTATGTCGATACGGGTAACCGCAAGATGTTCCAGAATGCCAAGACCGCTGCATTGCATCCGGATTTTGCGCCTGCTCAAGGGCGTCCGGTGATCGAAGGTATCAAGGTAGTACGATCGGGTCCCATCGTCGATGCGGTGCGCAAGCGCCTGCTTCAGCGCGCCGAAACCATGACCCAGTGCGCACGCACGTCTGATGCCGATTTGCGCCTCGAAGTCGACGGCCAGGAGGTTCGCGCCCTGGACGCGAGCCAGCAAGCAGACGTCGTTCGTTTCGTTTTGCCGACAGGCGTTCGGGTAGGCGATGTGCGCATCCGCTCTCGCTCGGCGGTGGTGCGTGACACAGCGGTAAGCGCGCGTCGAGATTTGCGGCAAGTGGGTGTGGGCCTGGTACGTATCACTATTGAAGACCAGGACGGTCGCCGCGATATCGACCTGCAAAGTGCACACCTGGAAGGCATGCATACACCGCAGGACGTGCGCGGCACTACCATGCGCTGGACCAATGGCGATGCGGTGATCCCAGCGGCGCTGCATGGCATTCGCGGCCCCGCGTTGCTGGAGCTGCATGTACTGCGTACGTACATATACTGGGAGAATGTCCAGCAACGCGCCGCTTGATCCGGGTGGGTCTCGGCCGTTACAAATGCCCGCACGTTTATAATGGTGCATGGCATCATTCCTTTCGTTTAAAACATTCTTGCACGCGGTACCGTCCACGCAGTTTCCGGAGGCCGTCGTCGCGCTTTTCCTTGACCCTGAGCTTTTGCATTACAGCCCGTTGCAGAGGGGGGTATGAAAACGCCCAAGCGGCTGGTTCCGCTGATCGAGGAAGGGCTTATTGACGAAGTGCTTGGCCAGTTGATGAGCGGCAAGGAAGCGACGGTGTATGTCGTGCGCAGCGGCGACTCCGTGCGTTGCGCGAAGGTCTACAAAGACGTCAAGCAGCGCAGTTTCCGGCAGGCCGTGTCATACCTCGAGGGCCGCAAAGTTCAGAATAGCCGGCAGGCGCGGGCGATGGGCAAAGGCACGCGATATGGCCGCGAAATACAGGAACAGTTGTGGCAAAACGCTGAGGTCGATGCTTTGTTTCGGCTGGCTAATGCGGGGGTGCGTGTGCCGCAACCCTATATTTGCACCGATGGCGTATTGCTGATGGAGTTGGTGTCCGATGGCACGGGCAACGCCGCGCCACGCCTGAACGACGTTGAGCTGACGGTCGAGCACGCCGTGGTTTTGCATGCGCTGTTACTCAAGCAGGTGGTACGCATGTTGTGCGCTGGCGTCGTGCATGGCGATCTTTCCGAATACAACATCTTGTTGGCGGCCGATGGTCCGGTGATCATCGATCTGCCTCAAGCCGTCGATGCCGCCGCCAACACTGAGGCCGCAGCGATGCTCGAGCGTGACGTGGACAATCTGGCAAGCTATTTCGGCCAGTTTGCTCCCCAACTGCTGGACACGAGTTATGGCAAGGAAATCTGGGCCTTGTACGAAGCCGGTGGGTTGCATGTCGATGTCGAGTTGAGCGGCAAGGTCGAGATTGACACCCGCGCTGTCGACATGGATGGTCTGATGCAAGACATAGAGGATAGCCGTCTCGAGGAAGAAGAGCGGCGGCGCCGTGCGGGGTAAGCATCAGGCGAAGCCTGGTTACGTGTCATCTGACGTACAGAATATTGGCGAATCTGAATGATTCATTTCAGTGCCGAATAGGTCAGACAGAAGGTAAATGGTAGCAACGACAGTCGAGCAATTTACCGGCGCTTGCGGTTTAACGACCTTTAACCGTCCTGTATAAAAAAATGCGGGCAGGCTTTTTTAGCATCACTTTTAGAATTCCCCCATGGAAATCAAAGTCAACTTTCTCGATAAGCTGCGTCTTGAAGCCAAGTTCGATGACTTCACGGTCGTGGCCGATCAGCCTATCCGCTATAAGGGCGATGGCTCGGCGCCTGGTCCCTTCGATTATTTTTTGGCCTCGTCGGCCTTGTGTGCAGCTTATTTTGTGAAGCTGTACTGTGTGACGCGTAATATCTCCACCGAAAATATCCGCCTGTCACAGAACAATATTGTGGATCCGGAAAACCGGTATCAGCAGATATTCAAAATCCAGGTTGAATTGCCGCCGGATATTCTGGAAGCAGATCGTCGAGGTATTTTGCGTTCTATCGAGCGTTGTACTGTAAAGAAAGTGGTACAAGCCGGGCCAGAGTTCGTTATCGAAGAGGTAGAGAACTTAGATGCCGATGCGCAGTCGTTGCTGACATTGAAACCGGCAGCGGACGCTCGCACCTATATTTCGGGCAAGGATCTGCCGTTGGAGCAGACCATTGCCAATATGTCGGGCGTTCTGGCTGGCTTGGGCATGAAGATTGAAATCGCTTCGTGGCGCAATATCATTCCGAATGTCTGGTCGTTGCATATCCGCGATGCGCATTCGCCGATGTGCTTTACCAATGGCAAGGGGGCGACTAAAGAAAGCGCGTTGGCGTCGGCGCTAGGGGAGTTTATCGAGCGTCTGAACTGCAACCATTTCTATGGTGGCGCGTTTTGGGGCGAAGACATCGCGAATGCGGCGTTTGTGCATTACCCGAACGAGCGCTGGTTCAAGCCTGGCCCTGGGGATGCATTGCCAACTGAAATCCTGGATGCGCACTGTCTGGAAATTTACAACCCCGATGGCGAGCTGCATGGCTCGCATCTGTACGACACCAACTCCGGCAATATGCAGCGCGGTATCTGTTCGCTGCCGTACGTGCGGCAGTCGGACGGCGAGGTGGTGTATTTCCCGTCCAACCTGATCGAGAATCTATTCGTCAGTAACGGCATGAGTGCCGGTAATACGCTGGTCGAAGCACAGGTGCAAAGTCTGTCCGAAATCTTCGAGCGGGCGGTAAAGCGCGAAATTCTGGAAGGCGAAATCGCATTGCCTGATGTGCCGCACGAAGTGCTGGCAAAGTATCCCGGCATTGTGGCCGGGATTGAGGGACTGGAGGCGCAGGGCTTTCCGGTATTGGTCAAGGACGCGTCGTTGGGCGGGACTTATCCTGTGATGTGCGTCACCTTGATGAATCCGCGCACTGGCGGTGTGTTTGCGTCGTTTGGCGCGCACCCGAGCTTCGAGGTGGCGCTGGAACGGAGTCTGACGGAACTGCTGCAGGGGCGCAGTTTCGAAGGCCTGAATGATTTGCCTCAGCCCACCTTCAACAGTGATGCCGTCACGGAGTCAAATAACTTTGTAGAGCATTTCATCGATTCCAGCGGACTGGTGTCGTGGCGCTTTTTCAGCGCTAAAGCGAACGTCGAATTTGTTGAATGGGATTTTTCTGGCCAGGGCGAGGACTCCAATGCCGAGGAAGCCGCAACGCTGCTGGGTATCTTGAAAGACATGGGCAAAGAAGTGTACACGGCGGTGTATGACCAGTTGGGCGCCGTCGCCTGTCGAATCCTGGTGCCCGGTTATTCAGAGGTCTACCCGGTCGATGATTTGATCTGGGACAACACGAACAAGGCGCTGTTGTTCCGCGCCGATATCCTGAATTTGCATCGCCTGGACGATGCCGGTCTGGCCGCACTGCTGGAGCGATTGGAAAATAACGAGCTGGACGATTACCTCGACATTGCGACGTTGATCGGCGTCGAGTTCGATGAGAATACGGACTGGGGACAGCTAACCGTTCTCGAGTTGAGGTTGCTGATCAATCTGACCTTGAAGCAATTTGATGCGGCGCAAGAGCTGGTGGGTGCCTTCCTGCAATACAACGACAACACCGTCGAACGCGGATTGTTTTACCAGGCCCTGAATGTGGCGCTGGAAGTACTGCTCGATGACGAGCTGGAACTGGACGACTACGTGGTTAACTTCCGCCGGATGTTTGGTGACGCCCGGATGGACGCGGTAATGGGGGCATTGGACGGCAGCGTGCGCTTCTTTGGGCTAACGCCAACGAGCATGAAACTGGAGGGCCTTGATCGGCACCACCGCCTGATCGACAGCTACAAGAAAATGCATAAGGCGCGGGCCAATGTGGCGGCGGTAGCCAATTAGGATGACGCGTCATGGCTGGGCCGCTCAGCTCCCAGCACAATCGCATATTCTTTGCGCCAAACCCGTTCTTGCGTGCCGACGACGGCCGGCGCATTCGCACGCTACTCTAGCTTAGCCAGAGCTTGCTCAGTGAGCTGATCCGCGAAACGGAAGGGACGGGCCGCCATCGAGCGGCCCGTTCGCCTTATGAGTGCCGCAGAGAAACTGACACGCTTGTCAGCCGAGTGTCTGCCTCCTGTCAGTAGTTGGTCATAGGATTGACAGCCTGGGTTGCTTAAAGTCTCCATCACTCATTAAAACCCTGCTCGCTTGGATGCTATAAGCAACGGCTCGAAACCTAGAGCCGAGATCAAGGCACCGATCAGCGTGAGGATGGATGAGAACTGCCCACAACAGAACGATCACTCCTTGAGATAGAATGCCCAACGTTTATCGGCTCAGCAGCTTTCGATTGTGCATTGCGGCAGCGGCCTTCGGCGCAACGACGTTGCTTTCAGCGTGTGGCGAGTCGGTATCGGCGCCGACGGCGCTGACGCCGATTGTTGATATACACGAAGTTCGTCTAGAACCCTACGTCTTGCAACGAGAGCTGCCTGGCCGAATAGAAGCGATACGGGTCGCTCAAGTACGTGCTCGTGTCGCGGGCATCGTGTTAGAGCGCCGGTTCGAAGAGGGCGCAGATGTCAAAGAGGGCGATGTGCTTTTTCGCATCGACCCGGCTCCCTTTGAGGCAGAGCTCGCACGCGCACAAGGAGAATTAGCCCGATCCCAGGCCCAACGGACAGAGGCGAGTGCGATCGTCAAGCGCTACCAGCCCCTGGTTCAGATCGAGGCTGTCAGCCGGCAGGAGTTTGACAATGCCTTGGCGACGCTGCGTACCGCCGAGGCAACGCTCATCTCCGCACGCGCAAACGTCAAGACTGCACAGCTCAATTTGGGTTATTGCACCGTTAGGGCGCCGATTTCGGGCCGCGTAGGTCGGGCCATGGTGACCGAAGGCGCGCTGGTTGGCCAAGGAGAGGCAACGCCACTAGCGACCATTCAACAGATCGACCGTGTGTATGCCGATTTCGTCCAACCTGCCGGTGAGGTCCAGCGGTTGCGCGAAGCGCTGGCGAACGGGCAGGTAAAACCGGACAACGGCGCTGTGACATCGGTGTCCGTCCTGGTCGACGGCGCGAGCCAGGCGCTCAAGGGCAGCTTGTTGTTTTCGGATATCTCGGTGGATCGAGGCACGGGTCAGCTATCGCTACGTAGTGTCGTGGATAACCCGGCGTTGACGTTGCTTCCTGGCATGTATGTGCGTGTGAGGATCGATCAGGGCACGTCGTCTCAAGCCGTGCTGGTACCGCAACGTGCGGTGCACCGGACCAGCACAGGGCAGGCGCAGGTTCTGGTGGTAGACACGGATAACGTCGTGCACCGACGTAACGTAGAGACCGGGCGCATGCAAGAGGCGCGTTGGCACATCGTCAACGGCCTGATGGCCGGTGAGCGTGTTGTCACAGGGGGGGCTGCGCGCGCTGGTCAAACCGTGCAGGTGCGCACGCAGACTGCATCCGCTGGTTGATTCTGATCGGCTTCCCTGCAATCTTCCTGTCCCCTGGACTCCGCCATGCCCGAATTTTTCATTAAACGCCCTAAATTTGCCTGGGTGCTCGCCATTTTTATCACTCTGGCGGGAATACTCGCGATCCCCTCGCTCCCTATGGCCCGCTATCCGGAGGTCGCACCGCCGCGTATTTCCATCAATGCGACCTACCCAGGCGCATCGGCATCTGTCATGGTCGATTCGGTCATCAGTGTGATCGAAGAAGAACTGAACGGGGTGCGGAATCTGCTGTATTTCGAATCATCCGGCAGTTCGAACGGTACCGCGGAAATCAACGTGACCTTTCAGCCTGGCACGGATCCAAACATGGCCCAGGTGGATGTGCAAAATCGGCTGACCAATGCCGAAGCCAGGTTGCCACAGGCGGTGCTGCAACAAGGCGTCGAGGTGGATCAGGCCAGTTCCAATTTTCTCATGATGGTGGTTATCGGCTACCAGGACGGCGTCGAAAATCCGAGTCGTGTGCAACTGGGCGACTTCATCGCTCGCAATATCAATAATGAGCTCAGAAGAATTCCGGGCGTGGGCAGACTGAGTTTTTTCGGCGCCGAAGCGGCCATGCGTGTCTGGGTGGACGCTGGTAAGTTGCAGGGTTATAGCCTATCCATTGCCGATGTGCGCAATGCGATTGCGGCACAGAATGTCCAGGTGCCGGCCGGTAGTTTCGGCAGCATGCCAACTGATTCGAAGCAGGAGCTCAGCGCCTCCTTGTCGGTCGATGGCATGCTGGCCGATCCCGAGGCGTTCGGCGGTATTGTGTTGCGCGCCAATCCGGACGGTTCGGCGGTCTATCTCAGGGATGTGGCACGCATCGAGATCAACTCCGAGAACTTCAACTTTCAGGTTCGCGCCAATGGGCAGATGGGCATTGCCACCGGAATCCAGCTTGCGCCCAACGCAAACGCCCTGGAGACGGCGGCAGCGGTGCGCGAGCGTCTTCAGGAGCTGTCTGCGTCTTTCCCGGATGGGGTCGAGTACCGGGTGCCTTATGACACCTCTCGCTTTGTAGAGGTGGCCATTAACAAGGTCATACAGACCTTGCTGGAGGCCATCGTGCTGGTGTTTCTGGTGATGTTGCTGTTTTTGCAGAACTTGCGCTATACGCTGATTCCCACCATCGTCGTGCCGGTCTGCCTGATGGGGACGTTCGCCATGATGTTGGCCCTGGGCTTCTCCATCAACATGATGACAATGTTCGGGATGGTACTTGCCATCGGTATTCTGGTGGATGACGCCATCGTGGTCGTCGAGAACGTCGAGCGCATCATGGCCGAGGAAGGACTGTCGCCGCGAGACGCCACTGTCAAGGCTATGCGGCAGGTGTCGGGCGCCATTGTCGGGATCACGCTGGTGCTGGCTGGTGTATTCGTCCCGCTGGCTTTCATGAGCGGCTCGGTGGGTGTCATTTATCGCCAGTTTTCATTGTCCCTGGCAGTGTCAATCCTGCTTTCCGGTTTTCTTGCTTTGACATTCACGCCCGCGCTTTGCGCCACGCTCCTGAAGCCTATCCCTCCAGGTCATCACCACGAAAAAAAGGGCTTCTTCGGTTGGTTCAACAAGCGCTTCGGCAGGATTACCGAGCGATATGCCATGCGAACGTCGAGATCGGTGCGACGTACCGGGCGCTACATGGCGATTTACGCCGTGCTGGTGGCGGTGTTGGCGGTGCTTTACATGCGCCTGCCTGAATCCTTCGTTCCGTTGGAAGATCAGGGCGTCATATTTACCGACATCAGGATGCCGCCGGGCGCCACACAGGCGCGGATGGAAGAGATGGTAAAGCAACACGAGGCCTACATTGCGACCCGAGAAAACTTTGTGGCCAACACAGCCGTCATGGGTTTCAGTTTCTCGGCAAGTGGGCAAACTGCCGGCGTGGTTTTCTCGGTGTTGGAAGACTGGTCTGAACGTGGGCGCGGAGAGTCGGCAATGGACGAAATTGCTTTATTCAACCGTGCATTTCGGGATGCTCCCGACGGCCGGCTCATGGCAATTTCGCCACCGGCTATCCCCGGACTGGGCGTGTCGGGCGGCTTTGCCATGCGGTTGCAGGATCGCGGGGGCGTAGGCCGTGACACACTGATCGAAGCACGTGACCAGCTGCTGGCGCAGGCCTTGGCATCGCCTCTCTTGTCCGGTGTGCGCCTGGAGGGTCTGGCGGATGCCCCCGAGCTGCATCTGGAAGTGGATCGCAGCAAAATGGAAGCGTTGGGTGTCAGTTTCGACCGCGTCGCTGGTGCGTTGTCTGCAGCGTTCGGTTCCGCGACGGTCAACGACTTCATCAATGCTGGCCGCACGCAACGGGTCATCATCCAATCCGACATAGGAGATCGATTGACCCCGGAAGGTCTCGAGCGGGTTTATGTTCCCAATCGCGAAGGCAATTTGGTTCCGTTGACCAGTTTTGTTTTGACCGATTGGCGGCTCAATGCCGCGCAATCGACTCGTTATAACGGCTATCTCGCATTTCGCATCGCGGGCGATGCCGCCCCCGGTGGCAGTTCCGGCGAGGCGATGGCGGAGATGGAGCGTATTGCGTCAACGCTACCCGAAGGCATTGGCTACGAATGGACAGGAATTTCCTATCAGGAACGCTTGGCGGGTTCCCAGGCGCTTGGTCTGTTCGCTTTGGCCTTCCTTGTTGTGTTCCTGGTGCTGGTGGCCCTGTATGAAAGCTGGTCGATCCCGGCAGCCGTTATGTTGATCGTGCCGATAGGCGCACTGGGTTCGGTGTTAGCCGTGACTGTGCTGGGCATGCCCAACGACGTCTATTTCAAGGTTGGCCTCATCACCATCATTGGCCTGGCGGCCAAGAATGCCATCCTGATCGTGGAGTTTGCCAAGGACCTGCATCGCGACGGCATGGGCGTATACGAGGCAGCGGTCGAGGCGGCACGAATGCGTTTTCGTCCTATTGTCATGACATCCATGGCTTTCGTTCTGGGTGTCGTGCCGTTGGCCATCGCAACCGGGGCAGGGGCGGCGAGTCAGCGGGCATTGGGGGTAGGCGTGATTGGAGGCATGTTGAGCGCCACCATTCTTGGTGTGCTGTTTGTTCCGACTTTTTATTCCTGGGTCATGGGGTTACGTGCCAGGTATCAGACGGTGCCTGATGCCACGACAGAACGCCCTTTGACGCAAGAAGCGAATTGAGCAAGGTCACGCATGTCTGTATTTCTGACTAAATCTCTGTGGGTCGTCGCGGTTGTCGTTCTGTCTGGCTGTACGTTGACGCCGGATTATCAGCGTCCCGTAGCACCTATACCTGCGGCCTGGCCTGCCGCCTTTGCCGGCGAACAGCAGGGGGGCTCGGCGGCATCGATTGCGTGGCAGGATTTTGTACGCAACGACGAAGCGCGCGAGCTCGTCCACCTGGCTTTGGAAAACAACCGCGATTTGAAAACGGCGCTGCTGGACATCGAGGCAGCTCGAGCCCAATACCGCATACAGCGAGCCGACCGCTACCCCTTCATAGATGGGCAGGCAAGCGGCCAGCGCCAGCGTGTGCCCGCCGACATCGGCAGCCCTGGTCAGGACAGGATATCCGATCGCTACGAAGTCGGGCTGGGTCTGACAGCGTTCGAATTGGACCTGTTCGGCCGATTACGCAGCCTTTCCGAAGCGGCCTTGCAAGAGTACCTGGCGACGGAGGAGGTGGCTCGAGCGGTGCGCATCAGCCTGATCGTATCCGTGTTGGAATCCTATGTCGTTGCCGACGGTGCGCTCAAGCGTAGGCTGCTAACGCAAGAGACCCTGCAAACCAGGCAAATCTCGCTCAATCTCATCAGCCAACGCCGTAGCCAAGGTGTCGCAAGCGCTTTGGACTACCAGGATGCCATTGCACTGACCGAGGAGGCGCGAGCCGAACTGGAACGTACCGATAGGGAGTTTCAGCGTGCACGCAATGCCTTGGCCATGCTGGTCGGCAATACGGTTGATCGCGACGCCATTTTGACGGCGCCAGCATCTGGCAGCATCATCTCCGACCAGGTCCATGCCGGCTTGCCTGCCGAGCTACTGCAGCGTCGCCCCGACATCCTTGCTGCAGAACGCCGGCTGATGGCGCGCAATGCCGATATCGGCGCAGCCCGTGCGGCATTCTTTCCCAGACTGTCCCTGACAGGCAGTTATGGCAGTGCGAGTTCAGATCTGTCCGGCCTTTTTGAGGCGGGAAGCGGGGCGTGGACGTTCGCCCCTCGCATTGATCTGCCTATATTTCGCGGTGGCCAGAACCGTGCGAGCCTCGACCTCGCATCGGTGCGACGCGATCGTGCCGTTGTCGCCTATGAGCGAACCATCCAGACCGCATTTCGAGAGGTGGTCGATGCGCTGGATGGCCGAGAAACCCTGGCCCGTGAAGCGCAGGCGCGCCGCGCCCTGGCTGCCGCAAGCACTCAGGCGTTGACTCTGGCCGAGGCCCGGTACAAGCAAGGTGTGGATGGCTTTCTTCGCTATCTGGACAGCCAGCGCAGCAGTTTTGCCGATCGTGTGGGCGCCATTGACGCGGCGACGGAGCATGATGTGGCTGTCGTGCAGTTGTTCGGCGCGGTGGGAGGTGATTGGAGCGCAGCATCTGAGCTGTGATATCGACGCGCGCAATCGCGCTGCTGTCAGCCGCGTATAAACCCGTTGCAGCCACAATCGTGGTCATTCTTTGATGATTCACACGGGTGAAACAAACTATTCATCCATTGCGCCGAGAAACCTCGGCATTCTTGCCGGGGAGGAAAGGGGCGCAGCCGTTAGGCTGCAGGATTGGTCTGATATGAGCCGATATCTGAATGAATATCCAGTAATTTGGTTTGGCGCGGATAGTATCTGGGGCATGCAAATCAAACGTGCCTACCGATTCCGGTTCTATCCCACGCCCGGGCAAGCGATCACGCTGGCTCGCACGTTTGGGTGTGTGCGCGTGGTCTACAACCACATGCTTAATCTTCGTTCGACGGCCTGGGCCCAGCGGCAAGAGCGTCTGGGATATCGCGCGACTTCGGCTGCGCTGACGGTCCTGAAAAAAAAGTCGGACTGCCTGTGGTTGAACGAGGTCAGTAGTGTCCCGCTGCAACAAACGCTGCGTCATTTGCAAACGGCGTTCGTTAATTTCTTCGCGAAACGCACGGGATACGCGCGCTTCAAACGCAAAGACGGCCCGCAATCGGCCGAATACACCGCCAGTGCCTTTCGCTGGGATGGCCGGTCGCTCAAATTGGCGAAGATGCGCGAGGCGCTCCCGATTCGTTGGTCCCGTCAGCTCCCCAAGGCAGCCAAGGTCACCACCGTCACCGTCAGCAAAGACCCGGCAGGACGATATTTCGTCAGCCTGCTGTGTGATGACGTTGTGGTGCAGAAAACGCCCGCGTCGACTGGCGTCGGGATTGACCTGGGACTGACTCATTTTGCGACCCTCTCAACAGGAGAAAAAGTCGATGCGCCACAGATATTTCGACAACATGAAGCCAAGTTGGCCAAGCTACAACGCCGCTTGGCCAGGAAACAACGCGGCTCGGCTCGCCGGGCCAAGGCAAGGCTAAAAGTCGCCAAACTGCATGCCAAGATCGCAGACACCCGCAGGGATTTCCTGCACCAGCTTTCCACCCGGTTGATCCACGAAAACCAAGTGATCGCCGTAGAAAGCTTGTCTGTGTCAGCCATGCGGAAAAACCGCTGCCTTGCTAAGTCCATCAGCGATGCTGGGTGGTCGGAGTTTGTAAGACAGCTGGAATACAAGGCACGTTGGTACGGGCGTGAGTTCGTGGGCGTGGATCGCTGGTACCCCTCCAGCAAGCGCTGCCACGCTTGCGGGCACGTTTTACCTAAGCTGCCGTTGAGCGTGCGGCAGTGGTCCTGTCCAGAATGCGGCACAGACCACGACCGTGACCTCAACGCAGCGCATAACGTATTAGCCGCCGGGCTGGCGGTGTTAGCCCTTGGAGAAACGGTAAGACCTGAGTGCATGAGTGTTGATGCGCAACGGCTCGGTTCTGTGAAGTGGGAATCCCTTTCCCTTTAGGGAAGGGAGCAGTCAAATTGTATCTGCGTTGCAAACGCAATGTGGCGCCGGCCTGGCTGTACCTGTTTTGCTGGGGATTCATTTCGCCTTGGACGTGTCTCCGCAAGGCCGCGTTGGCTCGCGCTGTGCACACGCCAATCCCCACACCGTCAAGCCCAGTGTGCACGCATTAAGTAGATGCCACATAAAGTGGGTGCCATGGGGCCAGGCGCCGCACAGTGTCGAATCAATTTGTCTGAGCGCCATACTGCACGCGAACACGAGCCAGGCATACCCCAATGGTCTGGCGACGGCCAGCTGGCGCCGTCGCGCAGCATCCAGGCAGGCCAGCAGCAACACGGTCCAGGCGGCGAGGTAGGCGGCTGGCTGCATGTCGATCGACTGCCAGACCCAGCCCAGGGCGGTGGATAGCAACAGGAAGCCGGGGACGCCTAGCCAGGCTAGTCGCCAGGGCCAATGCCACACACGGTGCAGGTACACGACGCACCAAGCGTGCAGGTATAGGGCAATGCCCACCACATCGGCCAAGCCGGCCGCGCGCGTAGCCAGCGTGTGCAGCGCCAGGCTACCTGCACCCACCACCAGGAGCAGCAGTATCAAGACCTTGAGGTCGGTTGTGAGTACCTTGCCGCGACGGCGGCACACGGCGACAACAACCCCAGCGGCAATCCAGAACGCGAGGTTGGTCATCGCGTTCAACGGCTCGTTCCAGAGGCCTGAGGCAGTGCGTTCGCAGTAAAGGTCCAGGTATGCAGTCCAGTCGTCCATTACAGGTCCGATGCAAAGCGGCGCCAGCCACGTTGTAGTATTTCGGTAGTGAATGAACGACGGCTTTCGTACCGGGAAATAGACTTCGCCACCACAACCGACAGCTTGCGGGATTGTACTGGGGAGAGCAGACGTGCCAATCCGAGCAAGGGCGCATCAATCATCATCAACTGAGGTTTCAGCAAGATGTCACGCGCAATCGCCAGTTGTTGTTGCTCGCCGCCGGAATCTCGCGAGGCGCTTATCGATAGTGGCTCAGCCCACTTTCACGCGTAGGCGATCAGTACGGCAGACAGATAGAGACCTAGCCCGAAGACGGTATGCGTCATCACACTGCGTAAGCAATTCTTCGCTGGCGTGGGCGTCTTGGAGGATGCAAATCCTGCCCCCATAGCGGGTTGTATAACGAACAGTGGCACCGCAACGGTCGCCGCACCCACGGAAATGGCTGGCATCAAGATGGGTTGATGCAGCCAATCAACGCCTTGAATGCACACCAACAGCCATGCGAAAGCAATGCCCACGGCGTAGTGCGCTATCCAACCCAAGGTCAGTTCGCCCCGGATGGGGCTTGCTTGCCCAATGCTGGCGTGCGCGAACTTACCGCGCCATAAATGACCTATCCAGCGACCGACCAGTGCGAAGCTGAGCGTTGGAACGCCAAGGACCTTCATGAAGATGAGCCATACGTCCATGACGGCGGTGGCGCCGATCCCCATCAAAACGATCCGCGCTACATCTTCCAGCGTTGCCATATTTACCTCTCTCACATTGACCTATTCACTTTCCAGGTGCATGATAAAAGTTGAAGTCAACTTTAAGTCAAGGGGTCTGTGAATGGATATTGCCGAGGTCGCAAAACGCACCGGCGTTCCCGCCCATACGCTGCGTTTCTATGAACAAAAGGGCTTGATTGCGTCAGCGGGCCCACGAGGGGTGCGCCGCCAGTTTGCGCCTAACGTGCTGGACCAGTTGGCCCTCATCGCGCTTGGTCAGGCTGGCGGCCTCTCGTTGGATGAGATACGCGCCATGCTCTCTCCAAGCGGAGGACCGCTTATTGATAGAGGTGTGTTGTCGGCCAAGGCAGATGAGATTGATGCGACCGTCAAGCAGCTTCGGGCAATGAGTCGGGGGCTGCGGCATGCGGCCGCATGCCCGGCCCCTAACCACGCTGAGTGTCCGACATTTCAGCGGTTGCTCAAGGCTGCGGCTACCGGTGCCTTAAGGCGGCGACGGTAGCCGACTTCGCATTCCGCGGCTGGTTTATCAGCGGATCAAAAAGCCCGCGCCCACCGGATCATTGCGGTCGATCGCCCAGCGTGCTGTGCCCAGGATGCTAGCGGTACCTTTGACCGTCGGGCGCACGGCACGGGTGCCGTCCAGATCAACTTCGCCCAGCAGGCAACCCTCGAACGTGCCGCTGCCCAGTAAACCTTCGGACAGGATGGGTTGATTCAATCCCATTTTGCCGCGCGCTTCGAACATGGCCATCATGGCACTCGTTCCGGTTCCGCCGGGCGAGCGATCGAGCTGACCGGCGCTGAATACGTGTACGTTTTTGTAGAACGCACCTTCGATCGTGGCGGGATGCCAGAACGTGACGTAGTTCAGGTTGTTGATATGGCCCTGGGTCGGATGCTGGATCTTACGGGTCTGGTTGATCTGGTCGCGCACCAGAATCCCCAGGCGCGAAAGCTCGCTGCCGTTGTCGGGAGAGATGCGTAGGGCGCAGTCGGTCAGGTCGACGATACCGAAGTAATTACCGCCCCACACAATGTCGGCCTTCAGGTCACCGTAGCCCGGGATGTGTACGGGAATGTCTTGCGCCTCGACGTAGGCCGGTACGTTCTCAAAACGCGTCCACAGTACCTCGTCGCCATCGGACGCGACTTCGGAAACGACCAACCCGGCCGTCGTCTCGAAACGGATGGTGGTCATGCCGTTCTCGCCGCGTGGCACCAGACCCAGCGCAACCATGGCCATGCTGACGGCGATGGTGCCGTGTCCGCACATATGGGAATACTCGGTGCCGTCGATGTAAATCAGACCGGCGTCGAATTCCGGGCTTGAAGGGGGGGTGAGAAACACACCGAACATGTCGCTGTGACCTCTGGGTTCACGCATCAGCGCTTTGCGCAGCCAATCGTAGTTCGCTTCCAGGAACGCACGCTTCTCGAGAATGGATGAGCCTGCAGGGTAGGGGATACCGCTGTGGATGATGCAAAGGGGCTCGCCCTCGGTATGGGTATAGATGACGTCGAACGCGTCTTGCTTGCGCATGACTGGTACTCCTGACTGAAAGAGGAAGGAAAAAAGGACGGGCTATTCGCGGTCGGACAACATGTCCAGGCCGATGGTCAGATCCAGAATAACGATGGCGAGGACGGCGGCGATGATGGTCGCGCCCGAGACTGCCGCGATGGTCGGGTCGATCGTGTACTGCACGTAGTTGAAGAGCTTGACCGGTATCGTATTGAGGTCGGCCGTGGTGTTGAAAATCGAGAGCTCGACATTGATGAATGACGAGATGAATGCAAAGATTGAACCGGTCACAATGCCCGGGCGTATCTGCGGCAGGACGACCAGGAAAAATGTGGTCCAGGGACGAGCGCCCAGATCGGAGGACGCCTCTTCAAGTGCGCGCTGTTCGGGCGTGAGCAGTGCAAACGCCGAGCGCAATACGAACGGGGCGACGATGACGGTATGGCCAACCAGCAGGGCAAGAAAATTGCGCGTCAGGCCGAAGTACGCGCCGAACTGCAGCAGGGCGGCGCCCAGCACGATGTGCGGCAGGACCAGGGGCGACATCAGGATGGAGGATACGGCGGCTTTTCCGGGAAACGAAAACCGGGCCAACGCCAATGCCGCGGGTACTGTCATGATTACCGCCAGGATCGTGGCGGCGCCGGCCAACAGTGTGCTGGTGGCAAAAGACGACACGTAGCTAGGATCGGCCATCATTTTTCGATACCAATCCAGCGTGATACCTTCGGGTGGGAAAGCCAGAAACGGTGTTGTGCTCAGCGACGCGCCTAGAATGACTACCAGCGGTAGTACAAGATAGGCCAACAGAGCCCAGGACACGATTCGGATCAAGAAGCGGCCGATCACAATGTGCTTCCTTTTAGAGTACCAACGCGGGCGGCCAGGCCGACCATGGCCATCGTGAAGATCAGCAGCACTACGCTCAACGCGCCGCCATAATGAAAATCGAAGACTGAGCTGTACTGTTGGAAGATGAGCATGGACAGCACCGATATGCGACCACCCGAAAGCAGGGCGGGTGTGACGTAGGCGCTGACGGCCAGCGTAAATACCATGATGGCGCCAGACATGATGCCGGGAAGTGTCAATGGCAGCGTGACGTGCATGAAGGTCGCGCCAGGGCGTGCACCGAGGTCGGAAGAGGCGTGTTCCAGACTGGTGTCGACGCACGCCAGCGCATTGCCCACGGCCAGCACGACAAAGGGAAGCAGCACATACACCATGCCGATCAGGATGCCGAGTTCGGTCCCCAGAAATCTGACGGGGCGATCGACCAGACCCATCCCCATCAGCCCGTCATTGACCAGACCGTTGCGACCCAGAAGCACCATCCAGCCGAAAGACCGAACGATATTGCTGGTGAACAGGGGGACGACCAGCATGATCACGCACACCCGGCGCCACGTACGCCAGCGCACAATGCGTACCAAATACCACGCCAGGGGGTAGCCCAGCAGCAGGCAGGCGATGGTGGTATAGAGTCCGATCCGAAACGTCACCAGGATCACATCCCAGTGGTACCGGTCGGCCAGCACGCGCACGTAATGATCGAATGTCAGACCTGTGTCACCGTTTGACGAGGTCAGGCTGGCAATCACTACGGTGGCAAGAGGCGCCAGGAAAAAAGCCGCGAAAAAAGCCAGCGGTATCACCAGCAGCAGGAAAGGGGTGCGCAGGCGAGACATCACACCGTCTCGCCGATGAGGTGCATGCGGTTGGGCTGCCACCATAGTGCGACCGATTTTCCGACAGCCAGGGACTCGTCGGGCAAGCCTGGTACACGTGCCAGCACTGTAAGCTCGCCTACCCGCGTATGCACGACGGTATGACTGCCAACGCTGACCAGATCGGTGACGACGGCCGTCAGTTGCAGACAACCGGCGGGCACGGCATTTGAGGTGACGTCTGCGGGTGTCCCCAGTGAGCCTACGGGGTCGGCCGTCGTGCTGTCGATGTCGCCGGACGCTGGCGCCGCGACTTGAATGTCTTCCGGTCGTAGTACGGCGATCCCGTGTGTGGCTACGGGCACCGGAACATGGGCGGGCAAGATGAGCCCAGTCCCATCCAGCGATACCTGTGCTTCGCTATCGCGGGCCCAGGGCAAGATGTTGGCTTCGCCGATGAATTCTGCAACGAAGCGGGAAGCGGGCCGGCGATAGATGTCCGCTCCCGTACCGACCTGTTCTATTCGACCGCCATGCATCACCACGATGCGATCGGCCATGGTCATGGCTTCTTCCTGATCGTGCGTGACGAACAAAAAGGCGATGCCCAGTTTTTGTTGCAGGTGTTTGAGCTCCAGCTGTACACGCTTGCGCAGTTTTAAATCCAGCGCGGAAAGAGGCTCGTCCAGCAGCAGGAGCTTGGGACGATTGACGATGGCCCGTGCCAATGCAACGCGTTGCTGTTGCCCGCCGGACAGTTCGCGCGGAAAACGTTCTGCGAACTCGCCCAGACCCACCATATCCAGGGCTTCCCGCGATCGTTCTTGCGCTTCGCGTCGGGACATGCCGGTGCGGCGTGGTCCATACATGACGTTGCCCGACACCGAGAGGTGCGGAAACAGGGCGTAATTCTGGAACACGGTATTCAAGGGCCGGCGATAAGGCGCAAGGGTGCTCACATCCTGATCCTCGATCAGAACCCGACCGGTCGTGGGCATCAGAAACCCCGCAATGGTGCGCAGGAGTGTGGTTTTGCCGCAGCCGCTGGGCCCGAGCAAGGCAATGAATTCGCCTTGCTCGACGGACAGATGGATGTGATCCAACGCAGTCGAAGCGCCGAAGCGTTGGCATATGCCGTCCAGAGTCAATAACGCTGACATCGATAAACCTTGTTGTTGGCGTGTCGGACTTGATTCGACTTACGTCTAGCGGGCGACCTGGCGATTCCAGGTATCGGTGATGGCGGCGCGTCGGGCATTGACCATGCTCCAGTCGAACAACGCCAGGTTGTCGACTGAACCTGTCGCACCCCAAGGCAGCTTTCGGGCCACATCCTCGGCGACCTTCACGCCTTGCACGGCGGGTCCGAGATAAAGGCGAGTTGCCAGGCACGATGCGGCATCGGGGGTAAGGGCCGTGTTGATGAACTGTTGCGCAGCCTGTTTATTGGGCCCGTTTTTGACGAGGTGCAAGCGGGCGTCGGTGGCCCATGCACCTTCCTTGGGCACCACAAACCCGATGGGCATCCCTTTGTCGATCAGGTCCCATGCGCCCACGTTGAAGTGCGCGCCGATAATGGCCTCGCCGCTTTGGTAGGCGTTGGTGGCGGCACCCGAGCTGTCAAAGAACAGGGCCGTATCGAGTTTCGATAATCGTGCAAATAACGGGTCGAGGTTGTCGCCGTCAACACCGAATATCTTGGCCAGGAACAGCACGAAGGGCACACCCGACGAGTTCGACGGCGAAGGGATGGCGACCGCGCCTGCGTATTCGGGCTTCCACAGGTCTTGCCAACTGGTGGGCGGTGTCTTGATTTCCTGGGTGTTGTAGGTCAGGCCCAGCGAGTAGTAGCCCGATCCTACGGCAAAGGTGTTTTCCCCCGACTTGTACACGGCCTGTTTGAGCAGGTTTTTCATGTTCGGAATGGCGGCCGGTTCAAGCGAATCGAGTACGCCTGCGGCTTGTGCGAGTTCGCTGATACCGCCGTCCATGTAGGCGACATCGATGGTCGGTGCGGATTTCTGTTGCTGCAGCTTGGCCAGGGTCGTGGTCGACGTGCCGACATCGGCATTGACTCGCACGCCGGTCGCTTTGGTATACGGGTCGGCTACGCAGGCGCGAAATGCTTCGCCCCAATTTCCGCCGTACCAGGCAACCGTAATGCTCTTGTCTTGCGCCAGAACGTGTTGGGACATCAGGCCGCTGGCAAGCAAAGCGGCTGCGGTCAACGTACTACGTATCGGTCGTGCCATGACGTTTTCCCCTTGTCGATCATTTTTAATGGTGACGTACGGTGCCATCTTGCCGATTGTGCTGTACGCTCGCTTGAAATCCTGGGTCATAAACTTGAATAATTGCGACATGGCTTCTTCGACTGCGCCTGCGTTTTCTGGTTCTCCCTATGAAGACGCGCTTTTGCCATCGTATGAGGGGAAACCCCAGCTGACGGTCGGCTGCATCCTGCTCGACCAATTTACGCTCACGGCATTTGCAGGGTTTGTCGACGCGTTGCGACTGGCGGGCGACCATGGCGGACGCAGCCGCCAGATTCATACGGCCTGGAAAGTGATGAGCTGGGATGGCAAGCCGCGGCGCGCTAGCGCCGGGATGACGCTGGACGTGGAGTGCGCGCTTGATGCGGTGGATCCGTCGCAGTTCGATTATGTCGCGGTGTGTGGGGGAAATGATTACCCGAATGTTCACCTACCACCGGTGCTCAGGGACTGGTTGCTAAAGGCCGTGTCCAAGCGCGTCAGGCTGTTGGGGATCTGCACCGGGACCTTTGCCTTGGCACAAGCGGGTGTGGTGCAGTCGCGTGCCGTGTGCGTGCATTGGAATGTGCTGGATGCCTTTCGTGCCAAGTTTCCTGGAACGCGTGCGATGGTTGATCGCCTGTTTATCGACGAGGGCGACCTGATTACGTGTGCAGGATCGACTGCCGCCATTGACCTCGGTCTGTATCTGGTCGCGCGCCATTGCGGGCGGGACAAGGCGCAGCAGGCGGTGCGGCACATGATGCTGCAGGGCATGCGTCCTGCACGTTTGCCGCAGGCCCATTTTTATACCGACCTCACCGGCATTCAGGACGTGCGTGTGCGGCAGGCTGCGCATTTTATTGAGCAGCGCATGGACGATCCGCCTTCGGCTGATGCCGTCGCTCGTTATGTCGGATTGGGGCGGCGTCAGCTCGAGCGTGCCTTTCATGCTGCGTTGGGTGTTTCCCCCATGGCTTTTCAGCGTCGCCTGCGGCTGGACTATGGTCGCTGGCTACTGGTCAATCGCCCCAGCAACGTCACACAGATTGCGCTGGACTGCGGCTTTGCCGACGGTGCGCATTTCTCGCGTGATTTTCGAGAGCGCTTCGGCATGTCGCCGCGTATTTATCAAAAAACGCATGGGCAAGGGCGACGTTCGCTTTAGGGCGCAGCCGCGAGAATTCGGTCTTGAAGATGATGCCGAGACCTGGTGCTACGCGTTCGCAGTAAAGGCCCAGGTATGCAGTCCAGTCGTTGATTACAGATCCGATGCAAAGCGACGCAAGCCACGCTGCAGTATTTCGGCAGTGAGTAAACGACGGCTTTCGCACCGGGAAATCGGCCCCGCCACGACAATCGATAGCTTGCGAGACTGTACTGGCAAGGCCAGGGATACACCGACCAGGTCGGGCAGGTACTCGGCGTGGCTTTGAAAATAGCCGCGTTCTACCGAGTGTCGGATTTCAGACTCGACCTCATCGATGCTCATGGGCGTGGTGTCGGTGTAGCGTTGAAATTCTATTTTTCGGTATATCGATTGGCGTTCTTGTTGGCTGTACTGCACCAGAATCGCACGACCAGCCGAGCTGGCATGGATGGGGACTCGACTGCCTACCTGTGCGAAATAGCGTATGGGCTGGCTGGACTCCGCGACGTGCACGAACATGACATGCGTACCCGCACAGGCGCCGATGGCGGTGGTTTCGCCTGTTTCCTGGGCGACCTCTTTGGCTAATTGTAGTAACGCCTCTGGCAAGGGATCTGCGTCGGCGATCGGAGCGATAGTTGCCGCCCATTGCGGGCTTGGGTAATACCCGCCTCGTGCTCGCGGTTCATACAGATAGCCTTTACTCGCCAGGGTGCCAATCAGATTGAAGGCGCTGGATCTGGGCCAACCAAGCTCATCAGCCAATTCGGCAAGCGTCGCGGGGCGCCTGCGTTTGGCGAAATACTCAAGAAGCGTCAGGACGTTTGCAGCTTGTTTGACCTGCATGGGGGCTGTGTACCTTTGATTGGATCGGTGGGAGTGGGGTTCGACTCTATCAATATATGCGGATGTGCATTCACGAAGAGGGCATATTGGTCCGAATTTAATACGAAGACTAAAAATTCATGATCATGAATTTTATATGAAAGAAAAGAATCAAGTGAAAATTAATTTCATCGTTGAGTTTGGAAAATAATTTATAAAAATTCATTAAATCAACGAATTAGACACGTACAACTTCAATAATCGTTGCCTGATGGTGTTCTATTCGGGATTCTACCTATTCTGTGTGTTGTATTTTAAATCCAATATTGTGGATAAATAATTCACATACAAGATTAATTGGAGACTGGAATGCATCGAGATGGCATTGCCACATCGCATCCCCCCCGCCATGAAGGGGCATTGCGACGCTATGAAAAACTCTTCATCGGTGGGGAGTGGGTGGCACCCATAGACGGCGGGTTCATCGATAGTATTGATCCCGCAACCGGCAAACCCTGGGCCGTGGTGGCCTACGGGGGGCCTCAGGATATCGATCGGGCCGTGCAGGCTGCGCGTGCCGCTTTCGAGGGCCCATGGGGGCGTATGCCGGGCTGGGAACGCGCGGCACTGCTACTTCGTCTGGCTGATGTTTATCAGAAGCATGCATCCGAACTTGCTGTTCTCGAGTCACGTGATTCGGGTCGAGCCTTGCGTGACGCGCGAGTGGATGTCGGTAGTCATCACCAGTGGTATCGATGGTATGCGTCTCTCGCGGACAAGCTGTCGGGCCGTACGATTCCTATGGATGATTCCGTTCATGTCTACACGACGAGATTGCCGGTAGGCGTAGTGGGCGCGATTGTGCCCTGGAATGTGCCGTTGATGGCGGCGACTTGGAAACTGGCTCCCGCTCTGGCGGCGGGCTGCACCGTGGTGTTGAAACCCGCCGAGCAGACGCCGGTCACCGCACTGGAGCTTGCACGGCTTATTGAAGAGGCTGGCTTTCCTCCTGGCGTTGTCAATGTTGTGCCAGGCTATGGCCACGAAGCCGGCGCCGCATTGGTCGCGCACGAAGGTGTCGACAAGATTGCGTTCACCGGAGAGGGCAACACCGCCAAAGATATTCTGCGCACCGGTGCCGAGAGCCTCAAGCGCTTTACGTTTGAGCTCGGGGGCAAAGCCCCGCATATTATTTTTGCGGATGCCGACCTTGAGCAGGCGCTCAACGCAGCGACAGGATCGGCATGGACACTATGCGGCCAAAGCTGCGCGCTCGGTTCACGCGTTCTGGTGGAGCGCCCCGTCTACGATCAGGTGGTAGAGGCTTTTGCGCAGAGAGCGTCTCGGGTGCGTGTCGGCATGCCTCTGGACGAGGCAACGCATATGGGCCCGCAGGCACACCAGGCTCAGCTTGATAAAACGCTTTCGTATATCGATATTGGCGTCAGCGAAGGCGCACAGCTTGTGACCGGCGGCAAACGCCTGGATGAGCCGGCATTGGCCGACGGCTATTTTGTCGCGCCAACGGTGTTTGCCGGAGTCAATAATCAAATGCGCATCGCGCGCGAAGAGATTTTCGGACCGGTGGCGGCACTGATTCCATTTGATGGTGAGGACGAAGCCATCGCTATTGCGAACGACACTCGCTATGGGCTGACAGCAGGGCTGTGGTCGCGTGACGTGGGTCGCTGCCATCGCGTGGCGGCGCGCATTGACGCCGGCATGGTGTGGGTCAATACCTATCGATACATACGCTGGTCTACACCCTATGGCGGTATGAAGGCCAGCGGGTGGGGCCGCGAGAATGGCCTTGAGGCGCTCGACAGTTTTCTCGAGACGCGCACGACGATTGTCAGCACTACGGGAAAATTCCCGGACGCATACGCGCAATAAGCGAAAGAGGAAAATCATGCGATTGAAAAACAAGCTGGCAGTCATCACGGCTGCCGCATCGGGAATGGGCCGCGCCGGCGTAGAGCTGTTTATCCGTGAAGGCGCCCGCGTGGCGGCGGTGGATGTCAATCCGGAAGCTTTAAAAACCTTGGCCGCCGACGTCGAGGCCAGGGGAGGCAAGCTTGAAACGATTGTTGCCGACCTCACTACCGAGGAGGGGGCCAAAGACAGCATTCACGAAGCGGCGCGCAAACTGGGCGGCATTGATATTTTATGGGCTCATGCCGGTATGCCGGGTCCGGGGCCCATTGAAAATCTGGATTTGGTTCATTACCACAAAGCGATGTCGTTGAATGTGACGTCAGCCATTCTGGGCGCTGGCGAGGCGGTGGGGTACATGCGTAAGCGCCAGGGAGGCGCCATTGTATTCACCTCATCGATCTCGGGGCTGGTGGGTTCTATGTTCAGCCCGATCTACTCTACCGCCAAATTCGGCATCGTCGGCCTGGGCAAGTCGCTTGCGCAAAGTTTCGCCGCGGACGGCGTGCGGGTCAATGTCGTGTGTCCGGGTTTGGCCGACACACCGATGAAAACTGGATTCACCAACCGTGGTGGTGACGCGGCCCAGGCCGAGGAAAATGAAAAGCGCCTGTTGACCACAGTACCCATGGGCAGGTTGGCCCGAGCAGAGGAAGTGGCGCATGCCGTGCTTTGGCTGGCATCGGATGACGCGTCCTTTGTCACCGGGGTGGCCTTGCCGGTAGACGGTGGCTATACCTGCCGCTAAGCCGGCCTGCAGAAAAAAAGGCCGATAAGGCCACTCGATCACCCCGGCGATTGGGTTCGCCACAAGGAGGAGGCAATGCAGATGTCGAAAATCAAAATAATAGGGTCAATGTTTTCTTGCGCGCTGATCGCCATGGCGAGTGCATGGTCGGCTCATGCCGCTGACACCGTCAAGATCGGCGTGCTGGTCCCCATGACCGGCGCTACTGCCGCGGATGGCGATAGACTGTTGCGCGCGCACAAGCTAGCCGCCAAGCAGATCAATGAACAAGGGGGTATCAAGTCGCTCAATGGGGCCAAGGTGGAGTTGGTGGTCGCCGATACGCAATCCAAGCCGGAAGTCTCGCGCAGCGAGGCCGATCGCCTGATATCGCGGAGCAAGGTCAGTGCCTTGATGGGCGCATGGTCATCGGCGGTCACTATTCCTGCTTTGCAGGTTGCCGAGCGCTACAAAACCCCTTTCGTTGTGACCAGCGCCGTGACTGATAGCATTACGGAAAAAAACCTGAAGTTTGTTTTCCGGGTTTCGCCCAAGGGCAGTTGGGCGGCCGACAACGTCATGGATTTCATGGCGTTTCTTGGAGACAAGGGCAAGCCCATCAAAAAGGTAGCTATAGCCTATGAGGACGGTCCGTTTGGCCAGGGTGTCGCCAAAGGGTACAAGGCCAAGCTGAGTGAGCGCGGCATCAATGTGGTGGCTGAGGAGAGCTTTCGCACAGGCTCGGCCGATCTGAGCACACAGGCGGTCAAGCTCAAGGCCAGCGGCGCTGACTTGGTGCTGATCGTTTGCTATGTAGACGACGAAACGGTATTGCTGCGCGCCATGGCGGCCCAGAAATTTCAGCCCATGATCCTGGGTTTTGGCGGCCATGTGCATCCGACCCTGTTGCAGTTGGGTCCATTGGTAGAGAACACCTTTGGCATTGTGGAGTGGATGCAGGATGTCAAAAAGCCCGCGGCCGAAAATTTCGTCGCGGCTTACAAGGCCGAGTATGGGGATATCCCTTTGAGCCATTCCGCGCAAGCGTACGCGTCGACCTGGGCGGTAGCGCTGGCTGTCGACAAGGCGGGATCGGCTGATCCCGTCAAGGTGCGCGATGCGCTCGCGACCCTGAATCTGCCTGATGGCCCCGCCTCCTTGCTGCCTGAAGATGCGCTGGCCTTTGACGAGCATGGCCAGAACCATGTCAGGTACGTGATCGCGCAAGTGATCGACAACGAGTTTGTCACCGTCTGGCCCGAGGCTGTGGCGAGCAAGCAAGTGGTCATTCCAGAGTAAAACCGAACCGAACCCATGACAGTCGGAATACTGCTCCAGGCGTTAATCGGAGGGCTGGCCAACGGCGCGATGTATGGTTTGATCGCCGTGGGCCTGACCCTGGTCTTTGGTGTGATGCGGATCATCAACTTTGCCCACGGGGAGTTTTTGATGATCGCCATGTATGCCGCATATTTCTTATGGGCATTGCTTGGTCTGGACCCCATTGTGGCGATCTTGGTGGTCACGCCTGTGCTGATGCTCTGCGGCGTGCTGCTGTACGTTGGTGTGTTGCGCTTTGCCATACGCGTGCCGGAAATTAATCAGATGGCGGTCACGATTGGTTTGTCGCTTCTGATCCAGCATTTTGCCTTGCTGTTGTTCACGGGAGATAACCGCCTGGTCGTTCTGCCGCGCTCTACAGAAGGGTTCGGCGTGGGGATGGTGATGCTGCAGGTGCCGCAAATGATCGCCGGCGCGGCATCTTTTCTGTTATTGGGTGTGTTGTACCTTCTGCTGCGGCGCACGGATTTCGGCCTCATGATGCGGGCGGTCTCACAGTCGCATGACGGGGCGTCTTTATCTGGAATAGATATCGGACGCGTGTATCGGTGGGCCATGGCCGTAGGTATCGGCGCGTTGGGGGTGGCAGGGCCCTTGTTGGTTTCGGTCCTCTATGTGAATCCCGCGGTCGGTGCTCTGTTTACGCTCAAGGCCTTCGTCATTGTGATTGTGGGGGGGCTGGGCAGTTTTGGTGGTGCTTTGCTTGGCGGCCTGATCGTCGGGGTTGCCGAAAGCGTGGCCGTGGCATGGTTCTCGGCCTCTATCGCGGCGGCTGTACCGTTCGTGCTGCTGATCCTCATATTGTTGCTGCGGCCCGAGGGCCTTTTGTCCAGAAGAGGGGCCCACTGATGAAGCAATATTCGAGTTTGCTGGTGGTCTGTTCTGTCGTGAGTGCGGCCTTTCTTTATGCGCTGACCGACAACTATTTGATGGACGTGTTTGTACTCACCTGCTTTTATGGTGCGTTAGCTGTGGCCTGGAACCTGATGGCCGGCATGACGGGCTTGATGTCGCTGGGTCACGCCTTGTTCGTCGGCATCGGTGCGTACAGTGTTGCCTGGGGTTATAGCGTGCACGGGTGGTCGCCGTTGATGACCTGGCCCATGGGTGTAGCGCTTTCCGTCGGGGCGGCTTACGTCATCGGCGGTTTGTGTTTTCGCTATGGACTGCGTGGCTATTTCTTTGCCATCGCGACGCTGGCCTTCAGCGAGGTTGCCTTCTTTGTCGTTTCCGCAACGGATGGGTTGGGACGTTCGGACGGCATCATAATGCCTATCGCAGACAATGGGCCTGCTCACTTACAGTTCATGGAGAAATGGCCCTATGGATTGATTATCGGCGCCATTCTCATGGCGGTCATGTTTCTGTGCCGCCTGTTGCTCAATTCGCGTACAGGCTATTACTGGCGGGCGCTGCGTGACAATGAGGACGCTGCCCAGGCGCTTGGCGTCAATGCCCGGGCCATGAAGATGCGGGCATTTCTGATCAGCGCCGCTATTTCAGGGCTGTGCGGCGCGTTTTATGCGAACTACGTTGCGTTTGTGGATCCGCGCTCAGTCTTGAGTATTGATTTGACTATACAGCTGCTGGTGTTCTCCATTATCGGCGGCATGTCCCAATTGTGGGGGCCGCTCTTGGGCGCCGGGATACTGGTACCGTTCAGTGACTTTCTGCGCGGCCTCACTGCCATTCAGGGCAGTAACGTCATTTTTTATGCGGCGCTGTTAATGATACTGGCCCTGTTGCTCCCCCAGGGAGTGGCCGGCTGGCTCGTAGAGCGCTGGCGCCGGCGTGGGGCCCGCAGAGCCGAGATCGCTCAGGGATCCGATACTGCGCAGAGACCGCTGGCGCCGGTTGCTTCTGCTTCCCGTAGTGAACAGGCGGAGACTGCGCCATGACTGCATTATTAACGGTGAATGGGCTGAGCAAATCCTTCGGGGGCCTGCACGCGCTAAAGGATGTGAGCTTCTCGGTGCAGCCCAGTGAAGTTTTTGCAGTGATAGGCCCTAACGGAGCAGGCAAGACCACGCTGTTCAACTGCCTGTCCGGCGCATTGCGTGCCAATGCGGGAGAGGTGCATTTCAAAGGGCAGCGAATCGATGGTGCCGCTTCGCATGATATCTGTCGCTACGGTCTGGTCAGGACATTCCAGATCGTCAAACCCTTTCGGGGAATGACGGTGGCCGAGAATGTAAAAGTGGCCGCCTTTTCAAGGCATGCCTCTGCAAAGCAGGCAGAACAAGCCGCGGAGGTGGTGCTGCGGGATATGGGTATGGATGGCTTGGCAGATGTCGATGCGGACACGCTCAATGTGGCTGATTTGCGCCGCCTTGAGATTGCCAGGGCGCTGGCCACCGAACCACAGCTACTGCTGCTCGATGAGATGCTGGCCGGGTTGACGGGACCCGAATCCCAGGCGATGTGCGCCCAGATCAAAAGACTCTCCGCGCGTGGGCTGGCGGTGATCGTTGTGGAGCATTCCGTGCCGGTGGTCCTGAGTTTGTGCGAAAACGCAGTGGTTTTGAATTTCGGTGAAATGATGACCTGTGGTCGCACTGAGGACGTGATTCGCGATCCACGCGTGCAGGAAGCGTATTTGGGAGGGACCGGCCAATGAGCGCCCTCAGCGTGAGTGGAGTCATCGCCGGCTACGGCAAGGCCGAGATCATCCGCGACATTGCCATAGAGATTCCGTCAGGGGGGAGAGTGGCGTTGATCGGCTCAAATGGTGCGGGCAAGAGCACGATCGTTAAAACGATCAACGGCCTCATTACGTCTCGTCGCGGGTCCATCTGCTGGGATGGCCGCGAGATCAGCAAAGATAGAGCTTCGTTGCGGACCCAGGCGGGTATCGCCACGGTGCCGGAAGGCCGCCTGTTATTCGCCGAATGTACCGTGATGGAGAATCTGATTGCGGCCTCGACGTTTGGACAGGCTAAAGCGCAACGCGTACAGACACTGGAGTATGTGCTCGATCTCTTTCCGAGGTTACGAGAACGGGCACGCCAGCGGGCCGGAACCTTGTCCGGTGGCGAGCAGCAGATGGTCGCGATAGGACGTGCATTGATGACGCGTCCTCGCCTGTTGATTTTGGACGAACCCTCAATCGGTTTGGCACCACGGATCGTCGAGGAGATCTTCTCTGTGCTGGGTGTGCTCACGCAAACAGGGTTGAGTTTGCTGTTGGTTGAGCAGAATGTTCAACTCAGCCTGAGGTCTGTCGACTATGCCTATGTGTTGCAACGCGGTGAGTTGGTCAACCAGGGGCCCGCGAATCAGCTAATGAACGATCCGACCGTGAAGGCTGCATATTTTGGGAGTTAGTCGTAAATTTGCCCTTGATAACCGTTGGTCATTGGATATAAAAACACGCCTCACTCGATCACCCGCGATAGCGAACTATTAAGCTTGTGCATGCGTAAAGCAACTTGAATTTCCAGTGTTTTACTGCCGTTACGCCAGTTTCCAAGCAACTGATCTATCGTCTCCAGCCGCTGGCGCAAGGTGTTGACGTGGATACCTAGAGCGTCGGCGGCAATCTTGATGCTTTGTGATTCGTCCAGATAGGCCAGGAGCGTTCCGCATAGATTGGTATGGCGACGCAGGTCATGGGCGATGAGCTCGCCCACACTGGCCTGGATAAATGAATTCAGGTCTTTGGTGCCGCGCTGTTCGAACAGCAGCGCATACATCGAAAACAGCGCTTCGGAAACCAGCTCGTTGTCGCGGTTCAGGGCCAGGAGCACATCAATGCAACGTTTGAGCGAGCGGAAGCACTGCGGCAGCGTACTGATTTGCGTAATGGTGTCTGAGTAAACGCCTACGACATTGAGACGTGAATTCTGCATCAGTGTCGACTGGACAGCGGTTTGAGTTTCTTCTGCGTGATGAGCGGCGTAAATGGCCACGATAAGGCCATCGAGTGTCTCCATTAAGACCGAGCGTGGCAGACGCGGCCGCATGCGGCGTAGCGCGTACTCCAGATGATTGCTTTCAACATGCAGCGCCATGATCCGTACAGGGGAGTTCAGATCCAGTCCGAGCGGTTCAGTCAACGCCTGCAATACGTTCAGCGGCTCTTGCTGCCAGGTCACCAGCGATCTGATCGTCGCGATACTTCGGCTGCTTAGCGCGAGTTTGCTGCGTTCCTCAGATAGAAGGGCGACGCCTGCGACCAATGCCCCGCGTTCGAAGGTGCGAATCTGGGTGTCGGAGATTGCCTCGCGAGACAGCATCAGCATGGCACCCAGCAGACCATTTGCGCCGGTGATGGCCGCAATTTTCAAGACCAGGTCTGGCGCCGGCGCGACGGATTTTGACTGGCCGGACAGGCGGCTTTGGGTCAAGGCTTTGTGCACGAGGTCTTGCACCTCGACGCTCTGAAATAGTGTGGAAAGTTGGGGGTCGGTAGTGGCCTGCGGCGCGCGCGCGTGATAGGTGAGCTGCTCGGCCTCGTTGAGTAACGCAACCTCTGCGCCCAGCAGTGATGCCACCATCTGCAGAATATCGGTGACCGACCCGCCACGCGCCGCGAGTTTGGTCATCTGCTCATGAGCTTCGGCGGCGTCAGCAATCTCGATCGTTTGTTGGTGCAGCAAGGCGTTGGCTTCGCTGACGCGCTGCAGTGCGACCTGGGTTTCTTGAAAGAGGCGGGCGTTCTCTATGGCAATGGCCGCTTGTGCGGCCAGTGTTGCCAGCATGGAGATTTCCCAAGGCTCATGGCCCCGCGGTTGCCGATCGCAGACGCAAAGTATGCCAATGCAGTGGTTGCCAACCATCAGTGGCGCGCCCAGTAGCGAGCAGACGCCTTCTTCGGCAATGGCCAGGTCAATACCACTGTCATGCATGAAACCCTGGTCCTGCATGTAGTTGGTGCAGTGATAGGGTGTTTTGTGCTTGAGGACGTGGCCGCAAATGCCGTGGTCAGGAGGGACACGGACATTTCTGAACCGGTCGGATGTCGCTCCATCTGTGGCGCGGATATAGAAATCATTGCGCACACGATCATAGTTGGTCAGATAGCCGATATCCGTAGCAAAGATCTGTCGCGAGCGCCGCACGATGGCTTGAAGCACGAGATCCAGGTCCCTGATCGCGGTGAGATCTTGCGCCGTCTCCAGTACGGCCAATAGGCCTTTTTCGCGCTGCAGTTGTATAGCTTGCAATTTCTGAATAGAAGAGGCTGCTTGAATGCTTTCGGCCACTAATTCTTTGTGATCAGGTTCGTGCGCGATGTCCCCGCTTTGCTCCTGCAATTGCAGTAACTCTTCAGCACTTGCGCCATTGCGCAGCAAGCCTAGCAATTTGGCCTGAAACCTGATCGTGTCCATCGCATGCGTGCCAGAGGATGCTTCGACGGCGACCGACGCTGTCGTCTGATTAGGTGTCATGGTGAGGGAAAAAATAGTAAGGCGCTGATGGAGAGGGTTGGCTCATTTATCCATATCGTAAACCCTGCCTCAGATTATGGGATGTTTAAAAAATACATAAAAACGAGATTCAACAGGACAAAATAGACATTGTTGGTCCGGCCCTTCGAATTCATCATCTCCCTTAACTACTAATTAAAGTAATGGAGACAAAATGAAAACGCTGATATGGCCGTTGGCCGACTTTTTATTGCTGGGCCGTCCCAAAATAAAAAATACGCACTTTGGGGGCAGCAAAGCCACGCAGTGGCTGCGGCGTGGGGGCTTTTTTTTAAGCCTGTGCATGGTTACGGCATCCGCATTTGCCCAGTCGGACCGGCCTGCCGAGATCAAGCTTGGGATGAGCACCTTCATGAGCGGCTCCGCTTCCGTGCTGGGGGCGCCCGCCAAAGTCGCCGCTGATATGTGGATAGCGGATTTCAACGCCAAAGGCGGCGTTGATGGGGTCAAACTTAAGCAAACCTGGATTGATGAGGGGCAGGGCGCCGACAAATTCCTGACGGAGTATCGGCGGCTGGCGCAGGAGCCTGGCGAGAAAGTGATGCTCTCCGCCATTTCCAGCGGCTACTGCGGTGCGCTGGCGCCTGTGGCGGAGGACCTCAAGGTCATCAATATTCTGTGGGAGTGCTCTTCAGAAAAGGTGCTGGAAGGGAAAAAGTACAACTACGTTTTCAGAACAGGCCCGAATGGCACGCTGGAAATGGTGGCCGCGGTACTGCATTTGTTGAAGGTCAAGCCGGATTTCAAGACGCTGGCGGTGGTGAACCAGGATTATGCCTGGGGCCGTGACTCCTGGGACCTGTTTCGCAACACGTTGTTGGCGCTCAAACCGGACGTGAAAATCGTTGCCGAGATGTTCCCCAAGTTCGGCGCACCGGACTATTCCGCCGAAGTGACGCGTCTGCAAGCGCTGCGGCCCGACGTCGTGCTGTCGACTGCCTGGGGTGGCGATCTGGATACGTTTTTGCGCCAGGCCTCGCAGCGCGGTTTGCTCAAGACGTCACAGTTCGTGCTGCCACTGGCCGATTCTTCGCTTGAACGATTGGGCAACGCAGTGCCGCCAGGTGTGATTGTGGGGTTTGTGGGTGACGGCTACTTTGCCGATCCGGAATTTGTGAATGATCCGAAGGCCAAGGACTTCGTCGCGAAGTTCAAGAAAGAAACAGGTGCTTATCCTAACTTTGCGGTCTATCACATGATCCAGGCGCTTGAAGCCACTACCGAGGCGTATAAAAAGTCGTTGAAAGACAACGGGGGCAAGTGGCCGACGACTGATCAGTTGGCATCGACGTTGCGTTCGCTGGAATATCGCGGACTGTCGCGACCCATCGAGATGCGTGAAGACGGCCAGGCAATGCAGGGGCAACTTTATGGTGTGACGCTCAAGCATTCCGACTACCCCTTCCCGCAGGTCGGAGAACTGCTGTTCTATCCCGCTGAACTGGTGGCGCCGCCCGTAGGTGCGATCTCGGAAGATTGGGTCAAGACGCTCAAGCCAGACATGGTGCAAAGCAAGCTGATCCAGGGTGTAGGCAAATAACGCGTGATCGTCCGGGAAAGCGGGAAATGAATCTCCATTTATTGCTGCTGGCCGCAGTCGATGGGCTGTCGTATGCAAGCCTGTTGTTCATGATTGCGCTGGGTCTGACATTGATTTGCGGTGTGTTTGGCGTCATCAATGTCGCGCATGGCAGTTTTTATGCATTCGGCGGCTATAGCGCGGCCACCGTCGTGGTTTGGTTATTGCCGCACGACACATCGACGCTGACACTGGTGCTGGCACTCTTGGTGACGGCGGCACTGGTGGGCGGTGTGCTAGGTGCGCTGCTGGAACGCGGCATCATGCGGCGTTTTCAGGATCGCGACCCCGTGTTGCAGTTGCTGGTGACGTTTGCCGCGTTCATGATCCTTGAGAATCTGCAGCGCATGATCTGGGGTGCCACGCCTGTCAATGCCGGGGAACTGGCCAGCCGCATGGGGACGATGGATCTCCTGGGTGTGACCTTCATGAAATACCAGTTGCTGCTGGTGCCAGGCATCGCGTTGGTTTTCTATCTGGGACTGCAGGGGCTGCTGCGCTATTGCACGACCGGCCGAAAATTGGTGGCGGTCATTCACCATCGTGAAGTGGCGGGCGCACTAGGGATTAACGCGGCACGCATGGGACTGATGACGTTTGCGTTGGCCGGCGCCTTGGGGGCGGTGGGCGGGGCGTTGTCTGTACCCATGACAACGTTTGTGCCGGGCGTGGCAGCCGATATGGTGGTGACTTCCTTTGCCGTGATCGCGACGGCGGGTCTCGGCCAGATTACCGGCGCCCTGATTGCATCCATCCTGATCGGCCTGGCTCGCGCATTGGCAATTTATACGTTTCCAGAGCTTGAAGTCGTCATGCCTTATCTCATGATGGTTGTGGTGCTGTTGGTACGGCCCAGCGGTTTGTTTACCGTGGCCACGGCCAGGAGGATCTGATGCGGCACTCGGCTTTTATTCTGGGTATCGGGTGTGCGACCGCCATCATCCTGGCGATGACGTGGATCTGGCCATGGACGCGAATGCCTGTTATTACCTTTCTGGGCTACGGGTTGGCTGCGCTCGGCCTGTCTGTACTGATGCGTGCGGGGCAGGTATCTTTTGGGCATGCCATGTACGCCCTGATTGCCGGGTACGGCGCGGCATTTACGGTCAAAGCCTTCCCCGGGACAGATGCATTGTTTGCGCTGGCAGCGGGCGTGCTGAGCGCCGTGATTATTGGTGCTGTGGTGGCGTCCTTTGTTTCTCGCTACCGGGGAATTTTTTTCGGCATGCTGAATCTGGGCATCTCTATGGTGTTCTATTCGCTTGCCGCGAAACTCTATACGTGGACGGGCGGGACAGACGGCCTGCGCATTGATCGACCCCGTCTGTTCGGCATGGCGCTTGATCGCGGCGAGTTCGAGTGGGGCATGATGCTGCTGGCGCTTGTGTTGGCCATCGTTCTTGGCTGGGTGGTGCAGCGTTACTTCAGATCGTCGGCGGGCCAGATTGCGGTCGCGATACGCACCAATGAAACCCGGCTTGAATACATAGGCCTGTCGGCCCGGGCCGCCTTGATCGAAGCCTATGTGCTGTCGTCGGCGCTAGTAGGCGTGGGTGGCGCGCTGTTGGCGTTGACGCAAGGGCTGATGACACCCGAAGGCGGCTATTGGCTTCGATCCGGTGAATATGTGTTTATCGCCATTCTGGGTGGAGCGGGCCACGCCATCGGTGCATTCCTGGGAGCGGCGGTATTCGAGCTGATTCTGCTGGTGGGCTCGGCGTATTTCACCAATATCTGGCAAATCGTGCTGGGCGTCACCTTGTTGATCGTCATCTTTTTTGCGCCCTCCGGGTTGGTTGGACGATTTCAGCAATTCCGTCTGGGCAAGATGACTGAAGGTGGAAAATCATGAACATCGCATCGGATGAACTGCTGTTGCAGACCTCGGGGCTGACCCTGCGCTTTGGTGCTATCACCGCCGCGGACAATATCGACTTTTCCTTGAAAAAGGGCGAGCACCTGGCGGTGATAGGGGCTAATGGCGCGGGCAAGACCACGTTTATCAACATTTGCACCGGCTATATCAAGCCCAGCAGCGGCACTGTGGTATTTGCGGGGCAGGACATTACTCGCAAAGGCCCCAGGCAGATTGCTCGGTTGGGGGTGGGGCGTTCGTTTCAATTACCACAACTGTTTCTCGAGCACACCGTGCAAGAGTGCCTGCAATTGGCGTCGGTCGCGCGCGACCGCAAGATTTCCCGCTGGGTACCGCTGACGCAAAACGCCAATGGCAATGCGGTCGCTGAAATGCTGGCGCTGGTCGAACTGAAACCCTACCGAAATGATCCGGTGACTGTTTTGCCGGAAGGGCATCGCAAGCTGCTGGATGTGGCCATTGCGCTGATGCTGGAACCCCGGCTGATGATCATGGACGAGCCGACCAGCGGCGTGGCCTCAGAGGACAAACACGCGGTGATGCGCACCATCATGGCTGCATTGAGCGAGCGCAATGTCACCAGTTGGTTTGTTGAGCACGACATTGACATCGTGCTGGCTTATGCCACGCGGGCAGCGGCATGGATTGATGGGAAGGTGGCAGCCGATGGCACGCCGCATGCGGTATTCAGCGATCCGATCATTCGTCGCGAAGTACTGGGAGAGCGTTGAGATGAGCCTGCATATCAAGTCTGTGCGTGTCGACCTGGCCGGCAACACGGTGCTGCGCAATGTGGACATCATCTTGCCAGAAGGCGAGACCGTTGCGGTGGTCGGCCGCAATGGCGCAGGCAAAACGACGCTGTTGCGCAGCATCATGGGGCTAGTGAAGCTGACATCGGGCCAACTGTTGCTTGACGGCCGGGACATCGGAACCGAACCCGTATACCTGCGTGCTGCGGCAGGGTTTGGCTATGCGCCCGAAGACAGGGTCATCTTTCCCACCTTGAGCGTGGTCCAGAACATGGCGTTGCCTTGCGAAGTGCAGCATGTGTCCAAGCGAGAAATTGCACAACGAATAGAGACGGTCCTTGCAGCGATGCCGCAGCTCAAGCCGATGTTGCCGCGCTCGGGCGCTGCGCTATCGGGCGGGCAGGGAAAGATGGTTGCGCTGGCGCGAGCACTGATGGTGGGAACGCGGTTTGTGCTGCTGGACGAACCCTTCCAGGGCCTGGCGCCTGTCGTGGCAAGGCAGTATGGAGATTCGCTCAGGGCCTTGCGCCAATCGCATCCCCACCTTTGCGTGGTGATCACTGAGTCGAACGCCTCTCTGCTTGAGGAGGTACAGAGTTCCACGCTTTATATCGAGCGTGGCTACGTGACGGCGGATCGCCTGGATGTTTTGCATAACCCGCCGCCGATGGATATGGCGCTGACGGCATGATGGGCGATGACGCATTCGCGGATTGAGTTCGCGCGTCGAGGAAAAACGACCATGGCTCCTGTGCCATGGGCAATCGGGAGTAAATGAATGAATGCTGAAGAGGCAGGGCTGCCCCTGGGCGACGGTCCTTTGAGAGGGCTGGTTGTCATTGATGTCACGCGGGTAGTGGCGGGCCCATACTGCACCATGATGTTGGCCGATCTTGGGGCCACCGTGATCAAGGTCGAGAACCCGGCCGAGCCTGACTACGTGCGTAGTTTTCCGCCTTTTGTGAAGGGAGAAACTGGCAGGGCCAGTGCTTTTTTTGCACAGTACAACCGGCACAAATTGGGCATTAGCATTAATCTTAAAACCAGCGAAGGCCAGGCCTTGCTGCGCAAACTGATAGGCAAGGCCGACATGCTGGTGGAGAACTTCCGCCCTGGCGCCATGGCGCGAATAGGGCTGGATTACGAGACGCTAAAAGAGAACAATCCAGGCTTGGTCTATGTCTCCATTAGCGGGTTCGGACAGACAGGACCTCATTCCCAGCGCCCCGCGTACGACAACAGCGCACAGGCAACCGGCGGGTTGTGGTCATTCAATGGCGAAAAAGGGCGGCCGCCCGTGCGGGTGGGCACCATCATCGGCGACCTGTCGGCCTCATTTTATGCCACCATTGCGGCGCTGGCTGCCGTCATGCACGCCAGGGAAACCGGCGAGGGGCAACTCGTGGATGTTGCCCAGCAGGATTCCGTGGTGACGCTCACCGAACATGCGGTGGTTAACTACACCGTCGACCAGATCGTTGCCGAACCCTTGGGAAATGACCACCCCTTCGTACGCCCCTACGGTCAGCTTGCCTGCAAGGATGGCTTTGTGTTTTTCGGCGCCTATACCGACAAATTCTGGCACGAGGCCTGCAAGATTTTTGGCGAGCCCGAACTGAGTGCGGATACCGAGATCGATTCCATGGAAAAACGCTTTGATCCGCAGGTGTATGAGCGCCGCGTGGCACCCATTGTCAGTCGATGGTGCGCGGATCGGACCAAGGCCGAGCTGGAGGCAATGGCTGGAGATGTGATTCCGCTCACGCCGATCAAAACCATGGCCGAAGTCGTGCAGGATCCTCATCTGGCCGCGCGCGAGATGTTCGTGTCCGTGGCTATGGATGGTGTGCAGGTAAAAGCATTCGGTAGTCCTATGAAACTCTCAAAAACGCCGGTTAACGCGTCGGGATCCGCACCGTCCTTTGGTGAACACAATGCACTGGTATTCAGTCAATGGGCGGGCCTGAGCGGCGACGAACTGGAGCGCCTGTCTGCAGAAGGAGTGATCTGATGAGCATCAGCTATGAGGTGCGCGAGCAGATTGCGCATATCTGCGTTAACCGCCCAGAGAAACTCAATGCGCTGACGCTGGCGATGTATGAGCAGTTGGCACAGGCCTTTGTATGCGCCAACGATGACACCGATGTGCGGGTCATCTTGTTGACCGGCGCTGGGGATCGTGCGTTTTGTGTGGGCGCGGACCTGACGGAATCGATACCGGCATTGGCGCAAGGGCGCTTCGATATTTCAGAATGGGATGGCGCACATCTGAAGCAAGCCAACTTCTACAAACCTGTGGTGGCGGCCATCAATGGTCTGTGCATGGGCGGCGGCTTCGAGATCATGTTGGCTGCCGATATCCGCGTGGCTGCCGACACGGCGGTTTTCTCGCTGCCCGAAGCCTCGCTGGGGTTCACTCCCGCTGGCGGTACGTTGGTCAGGTTGACACGCCAGATTCCCTACGCCTTTGCCATGGAGCTGATGATGACGGCTGAGCGCTTTCCGGCCAGCCGGCTGGCGGAAATGGGTTTGCTGAACCGGGTCGTGCCCGCGGATGAACTGGCGCAGCTCGCGTTAGCCTACGCCAAAGGCATCGCCAGGAAAGGCAAGATTGCCATCTCGGTCATCAAGGAGGCGGCCTTGACCCTGGGACATCTTTCTTTTCAAGAGGCTTTTGCGCGCGAGGCAGCGTTGGGCCAGCGCGCATTCACCTGTGAGGAGGCCAAGGCCGGCCTGGCACGTTTTCTTGCGCGCTGACGGCAGAACATCCCTGATTCCCACGCCCGAGCGCGGCTGGCCGAATCCTATTCCGCGTCGGGGATTATCCATGATCGTTACTTCACGACGCCGCAATTGGCTTCGCGACCTCAGAGGCAAAGTCGCGATAGGAGCGAAGGGGGCGACCCAGTAGCACGGTCAAGCGCTCGACATCGCCGGCGTCAGGAATCATGCCCTCAGTGAGGAAACGCTCGCTCATCAGGCGCATATCGAAAGCCATCCAGCTCGGCATGAACTGTCGGAGGTTTTGCTCGAATCCGGCAGTGTCATCACCCGGATAGGCGATCGGGCGACCCAGAACCTCCGTCCAGATCGCGGCGACATTCGTGCCGGTCAGCGTGTCAGGTCCAACGAGATTGATTTGCTCTAGGGGAAGAGGCGTGGCGGCTTGTTCGCGGCGGATGAGTTCGAGGGCCGCGATCTCGCCGATGTCGCGCGCGTCGATCATGGCGAGTCCTTTGCTGCCGATCGGCATTGGGTAGATGCCATATTCAGTCACCACGTCTGTGATGGTGAGATCGTTATTCATGAAGTAAGCCGGGCGCAGGATGGTGGCGTTGAGCCCCATCTGTTCGATCATGCGTTCAACACCGAATTTGCCCGCAAAGTGCGGCACGTTCACGTAACGGTCGCTGTGAATGACGGATAGGTAGACGATTCGCTCGATGCCGGCTTCACGGGCGACATTAAGCGCGATCAATGCCTGGGTGTATTCGTCGGGCACCACTGCGTTGAGCAGGAACAGCGTGGAGACGCCTGAGAAGGCGCTGCGCAGCGAGTCGACGTCGAGCAGGTCGCCCTGGACGACGCCGACGCCTTTCGGGAAGCTGGCCTTCGAGGGATCGCGGACGAGGGCGCGAACATCGGCGCCGCGCTTTACAAGCTGTTCGACGACGTGGCCGCCAATAGTGCCGGTAGCACCGGTAACGAGAATGGTCATGACGATTATTCCTTTGGGGTGTGGGTTGCGTATGACCAAACGATAATGGGTTCCATGTTCAAAACAAAGACTCTAAAATATAGACTGTTTGTATCAAATATGAGACATCATGGATCTCAACGCGCTTGAGGATTTCCAACTCGTAGCCGCTCACGGTGGCTTTGGTAGAGCCAGCCGCGCCAGCGGCCGGTCTAAAGCAACCTTGTCGCGTCGTGTCGCTGATCTTGAGGAGGCACTGGGCATTCGGCTGATGGAGCGAGGCGCCCGTAGCCTGGAGTTGACCGAAGCCGGCCAGCTGTTACTGAGCAGAACGGAGGGGCCGATGTTCGAGGTTGCCGAAGCAGTCGCGGCGGCACGGGATGGCCTTGCGACGCCGCGTGGCCGTCTACGTATCGCGGCGCCTCTTTTGTTTGGGCAGTTGGCATTGGGACGGCTTGCTGCTCAGTTCGTGGCCATTTATCCCGAAGTGCAGATCGAGGTCGCAGCGGAGGATCGTTCCGTCGATCTCGTTGACGAACACTTCGATGTTGCCATTCGGATCAATCCACGCAAGGACAGCTCATTGGTCGGCAGGTGCTTTGCCAAAGACAGGCTGGTCCTTGCCGCCGCCCCTTCTGTTGATATGCCGAAGGGGCGGCGCATTAAGCCCGTCCCGGTTCCGGCAGTCGTCATGCCGACCTATCGCGATGGAGATGTTTGGTCTGTCCGTGATGGTCGACTGACCGTTGAACCACAGCCTGTTTTACGTCTGTCTTCGCTCCTGACCGTCCGCGATGCGATTGCCGCTGGCGCGGGGGCGGCGATGCTGCCCCAATCCATCATCGGGAAGCTCCTGGAAAAGGGCGAATTAGTGACGTGGGGAATGGTTGGCGACGAAGTTGAACTTTGGGTTCTGCACACCTCTCGCCGGTTGCAGAGTCCCAAGGTTCGCGCTTTCGTGGCGTTCATGTGCGCCCAATACCCAAGCGGATCATTCGTCATTGAATCTTGACGTCTTGGCGTTGCGAGACAAATAAATGCCGGATCGAGAAATCAGGTGATGAAAGCTATGCACTGGATAGATGGACACCATGAGGGAGGAGGCGATTCGGATATTCTTTTCCTGGATCTTAATAAAATACTAAAACGATTCGTCCATGATGAGAGAAGAAAACCAGGCTTAGCTCAACGGACTGACATCATATGCACCTTCTTCTGGTAGAAGATGATCCCATGTTGGGAGAGAGCATTTGCGATGGCGCACGCCAGAGCGGATGGAGCATCGACCACGTTGGCGATGCGCACGCGGCACGCACGGCCCTGACAGATCACGTCTATGCCGCCGTACTACTGGATCTGGGGCTTCCCGGCGATTCCGGCTTGACGGTGCTGCGCTCCATGCGTAACCACTATGACTCTACGCCGGTGCTGATCCTGACTGCCCGAGGTCAGTTGAGCGAGCGGATTTCCGGGCTGGATGCTGGCGCGGACGATTACCTGATCAAGCCATTTCAGTTCGACGAGCTTTGGGCGCGCGTGCGGTCGGTCATTCGCCGCAGCCAGGGGCGTGTCGTCCCGATATCCACGCATGGAGACGTTCAGGTTGATCGAGCCCGCGGGGTTGTCAGTAAGGCGGGTGTCGATGTCACCCTCAGTGCGCATGAGTACCGCACACTGTTGGCGTTACTGGAACGTCCAGGCCACGTAGTGACGCGCGATCATTTGGAGGATATGGTCTATGGCGGCGCCAGCGGCGTGGAAAGCAACACCATCGCCGTGTTTATCCACCAACTGCGTCGCAAGCTTGGAGGCGATTTGATTCGGACCGTTCATGGGTTGGGATATGTCATCGGTCGGCCAACGGCATGAAACCGCGATCGTTGAACACACGGCTGATCGTCGTGGTCGTCTCAACCATTGTGTTGAGTTGGATCGCCGTGGTCGGGGTCGTTTTTATGCAGTTCTCTCTGAATCAGACCAGCACCTCTGACAAGGAACTGGCCACCATTGCTACCCAGCTCTTGTTGACGATCCCGGCCGACAGCAGCTTTGCAGAGCGAGCGGGGCCAGGCTTGCAACTGCGTGATCCGCCTGATGTTGACCTCGAATTGCTGGTCTTCCAGATATGGATCGATCGTCATCGATTGTTCGTCGCCACGCCTGGCGCACCGACGTCACCATTCAAACCAGACTTTACCGATGGTTTGACGTCGACGGTCATCGAAGGTAAGAAGTGGCGTGTCTACTCTGTATCGGACAAGACCGGGCGAGTGACCGTCCAGGCCGGCAACCCTCAAGACGTCGTGGACGCGGACATGCGCGACGTGGCGGGGCATGTACTCATCGTGGCTACAGTGCTTCTTCTTATTGTCGGTGTCATCATGGGGTTCGTGACAAAGAGGACCTTCAAGCCCGTGCGCGCCATGAGTGCAAGCATGCGCCATCGGCACAGCTTCGATTTCACACCTTTACCGCTGCATGACCTGCCAACGGAGCTGCATCCTTTTGTCGCCTCGTTCAACGATCTCCTTCTGCAACTCGACAAAGCCGTCGAGGGTGAGCGGCGATTCATAGGGGAGGCGGCCCATGAACTACGCACACCGCTGTCGGCCGTGCACGCACAAGCGGAGATCGCCCTGAACTCGACAGAGCTCAAGGGCAAAGACGCCGCCTTGAAGAAACTGCTTGTTGTGGCCGAACGCAGCACCCGGCTTTCCGAGCAATTGCTTGACCTGGCGAGAATCAACGCTGGCACCAAGGCACCCAAACGTGCGCATGCCGATCTGAGAAAGCTTGTGGAGCACGTCGCGCAGGAAGTCGAGGTATACGCCAGCCAGAATCGACGATCGCTGTACCTGGATGTGCGCTCCTGCATCATTGAATGCGATATCGACGAGATCGGAATCCTGCTGCGTAACCTGCTGCACAACGCCATGAGATACACCTCGGACGAAGGTGTTGTGCTCGTGTGTTGCGGTTATGTTGCCGATGCAAAACCCGGTATGACGCCCGATGTTTACCTGGAGGTATCCGACGACGGCCCAGGCGTCGCCGCCGCTGAGCGCGAAGCTATTTTCGAGCGCTTCTATCGCGCCGCAGGGACGAAGGTGCGCGGTAGCGGGATCGGCCTGTCATTGGTCGCCAGCATTGCCAAGTCGCACAACGCATCGATCAAAGTCGATACTGGACTGGATGGACGTGGGCTCACGGTGCGAGTTGTTTTTCCTGGATTTTTTCAGACGGCGATCTAACTCGTGAAGAATTCTTAAAAACGCTAAAAAGCGCTTAAAACCGCATCGGTAGTATCCGATCTCACAAGCTTGTGCTTGTAGGCACGCCACTCAAATGTCGTTGGTCGTTGGCGGCGTCTGTCGCTTCTGCCTTAACGATTTCTCTTTTACCTCATTCGCCGAAGGGCGCCCCTGCTTTCGGCGTGGGAGTTCAAAAAATGAAGGCAATTCAATTCCTCGTACTCGCGGCGATCACGGTGGGCACAAGCGCATGCAGCAGCACTGTTAAGACCCCATCCGCTTCCTCTCTACCCGTGTCGCAATCTACGGCGGAGGCGTTTGGTCTCGCGCCGATAGATGCACCGTCGGCCGTGGCAGATTCGTCAAAAGAACGCCGCGACTTTCGTAGCGAGACGCCCGACGAAACCGCCAGCCTGGATGTATCCAACGGGAATCAGGCGGTTGGCAACGGCTTGATCGCGTTCGCGGATAGCGCGTCGATCTCGTCTGCCGGGGACGTGGTCGCACTTGCCGATTTCCCTACTGGCGCTGAAGAGGATGTTGAAGGTGACTACGACACGAAGGTCAACGACCCATGGGAAGGTTATAACCGTTTGATGTACTCGTTCAATACCAAATTTGACAAATACCTCGTTCGCCCCGTCGGCGTGGCGTATGACACGGTGGTGCCAGACGTTGTGCAGCGCAGGGTTACGTCCTTCTTTTCGAATCTGAAAGAGCCACGGACCCTGGTGAATCAGTTGTTGCAAGGGCAACCCGTCGGGGCCGCCACAACGCTGGGACGCTTTGTGATCAACACTACTGCCGGAGTCGGCGGTATGTTCGACCCGGCTAGCGAGTGGGAGCTTGATCGCGCCGATGAGGACCTCGGCCAGACATTCGCTAGCTGGGGGTGGGACGACTCCAGGTACTTTGTCGTACCGCTTTATGGACCCAAGACGGTGCGAGATTTCGTCAGCGGGTTTGGAGACAGCCCATTGAACCCTACGGGGTACATCGACAATCAGGGAGTGAGCATTGCCCTCAAGGTCGTCCAGATTGGTAGCATGCGGTCTGCTGCTTTGCCCTTGGACAAGATGCGTGCCGAGGCATTGGACGAGTACACATTCGTACGCGATGCATGGATGCAAAAGCGTAAAAGCCAAATTGCCAAGAACTGACAGATACGAACCGGCATTCTATTGTTTGGCTAATGCAAACAGTGATTGTGCGAACTGCGGGTTTATCCGTGACTGGCGCAATCCCATAATGGCTACCTCTCCAACCGCTTTTCCTAAAGAGTACGCCTTATGACCACCCGTGACGTTGTTACCCCGCCCGAACGCCATGCTCTGTACGAGCTGCACCGCTATTCTCCCGCGATCCGCGCCAATGGCCTGCTGTTCGTGTCCGGCCAGGTCGGTAGCAGGGCCGATGGTTCGCCCGAGCCGGAACTTGATGACCAGGTGCGCCTCGCGTTCCAGAATCTCAACGCTATCCTCGCTGCGGCCGGCTGCAGTTTCAGCGATGTCATCGACGTGACAGTGTTCATGGTGGACCCGGACACCCATTTCGAACGCGCCTGGGCTGTGGCCGCGGAATACTGGGGCGAGGCGCCGTATCCGACCGCAACCGCGATTGGTGTCACCTGGCTGTCTGGCTTTCAGTTCGAAATCAAGGTCATCGCCAAGCTACCGGAAGGTGGCTGATAGAACGTAGCGGGGGATCGTTCAGCTTCGTTCGTACCAGTCTTTAGAGCGGTTCACGACGCGTACGACCAAGAGCATGACGGGCACTTCGACCAGGACGCCGACCACGGTTGCCAGCGCCGCGCCGGAGTGCAGACCGAACAAGCTAATGGCGGCTGCCACGGCCAGCTCGAAGAAGTTGCTGGCGCCGATCAGCGCCGCGGGACAAGCGATGTTGTGCTTTTCGCCGACCCGCTTGCTCAACCAGTAAGCCAGCCCGGAATTGAAGAGCACTTGAATCAGGATTGGCACGGCCAACATGGCGATCACCAGCGGCTGCTGGATAATGGCCTCGCCCTGAAAGGCGAATAGCAGAATCAGCGTCAGCAGCAGTGCAATGATCGACCACGGCCCGATTGTTTGCATGGCGCGATCAAAGGCTGCCTGCCCTTGCTTGAGCAGATACCGTCGCCAGAGCTGCGCCAGAATCACCGGCACGATGATGTAGAGCACGACTGAAATCAGCAGCGTGTCCCAGGGCACCGAGATCGAGGAGATGCCCAATAGCAGTCCGACAATGGGGGCAAAGGCGACGATCATGATGGCGTCGTTCAAGGCGACTTGCGAGAGCGTGAAAAGCGGGTCGCCGTTGGTAAGCCGGCTCCACACGAATACCATTGCTGTGCAGGGCGCAGCGGCTAGCAAGATCAGGCCCGCGATGTAGCTGTCTAGTTGCTCGGCTGGCAGAAAGGGCGCGAACACATGCCGGATGAAGAGCCACCCCAGCAGGGCCATCGAGAATGGCTTGACGGCCCAATTCACGAACAGCGTGACACCGATGCCGCGCCAGTGTTCCTTGACCTGGTGCAGTGCCCCGAAGTCGATCTTGACCAGCATCGGGATGATCATTACCCAAATCAGCATGCCCACCGGCAAATTGACCTGGGCCACTTCCATGCGACCGATGGAGTGGAACACATCAGGCAGGCCTTGGCCGAGCGCCACGCCGACGACGATGCACAGAGCTACCCACAGCGTCAGGTATCGCTCGAACCCACTCATAGAGGCCTGGCGCGACGTCGCGGCGATGGCCTGCGTGCCCGTGCTCATTTGGGGGTACGGTGGATGCGAGGGTGATAGGTTTTTTCGGTCATTGCGCTTGGCTTTCGAGCTGGGGTTGAGGAGCAATAGCAATGGATGAGAGATCGGTGTCCTGGTCGATGATGCGGCCTGCCGCTTTGCGTTCGGAATAGCGGTCTGTCAGGGCTTCGCGGTGCGGCCGCAACAGTACCGTAAAGCGCATCAGTTCTTCCATCACGTCGGCGATTCGGTCGTAATAGGGCGAGGGCTTCATGCGGCCCGCCTCGTCGAATTCTTGGTACGCCTTGGCGACACTGGATTGGTTCGGGATGGTGAACATCCGCATCCAGCGACCGAGTAGGCGCAGGGTGTTCACGGCGTTGAAACTCTGCGAGCCGCCGGACACCTGCATCACGGCCAGGGTGCGGCCTTGCGTCGGTCGCACGCCGGCCATTTCAAGCGGCAAATGGTCAATCTGCGCTTTCATGACGCCAGTGATCTGGCCGTGGCGTTCCGGGCTGCACCAGACCTGTCCCTCTGACCACTCGGATAGGGCCCGCAATTCTTTGACGGCCGGGTGATCATCGTTTTGTATCTGGTCGGGCAGCGGCAGGTCCGACGGATCGAAGATGCGCGTTTCCGCACCGAAGAATTGCAGCAGCCGTGCGGCCTCCTCAACGGCCAGTCGCGAGAACGAGCGGGGGCGAAGCGAGCCATACAGCAGCAGGATACGAACCGGCTGGGCATCGTCCGTCAGGTCGAGCGCCGGGCGTTTGATAGCAAAGGACTTGTCCAGGGCCGGCAGGACGTCAGGGTCGGAAAGATGGCGAAGTCTCATGCTGGTACCTTTGCCGCGTCCGTGGTGCAAGGCAGGTCGCACGCCTGCCCGTCGCAGCAGTTTTCTGTGAGGAATGCCACCAGGTCGGCGGCGGTCGAGAAATTCGCCGCGTAGATCACGAAGCGGCCTTCTTGCCGCGAGGTGACCATGTCCGCGTGGGCGAGCTCTTTCAGGTGAAAGGACAGCGAAGAGGGCGGGATGCCGGCCGCCTCGCTGATCTTGCCAGCGGCCATGCCGGTGGGGCCGGCCTGAATAAGTAGCCGGAACACCGCGAGGCGCGATTCTTGGGCGAGGGCCGCGAGCGCGGCGACAGCGTTTGACGTTTCCATAATTCAATAATAATAGAAACAATAAATGATGTCTATCGGCAGGCTGAACCTACATGGCCGAGCTGATCGCCGCTGGGTCACCGCGCAAGCGATTGAGGTAAGCGACAGGTACAGGCGCCGACCGTCGGTCGACGCTCTATCTGGTGATCAATGTTGTCGTCAGGCAGCGACAGTGACAGGGACTGTCCTTGCAAAGTGCGGGGACTGATCGAAATATTCGATCAGCAATTCGGTGAGGGCTCGTATCTTTCGTGCGGGATGCTGACCTGACGGGCGGACGACATAGGCAGCCGCCGGGGGAGGGGGATAGCGCGTCATGATCGGTACGAGCGCCCCGGAGTTCACATGTTCATAGGTAAGGCAATCGGGCAGGTACGCGATCCCGAGTCCCGCCGTCGCAGCGGCGACTAGCGCGGTCCCGTTGTCGGCCTGAAAGCGCCCCTGCGGACGCGCCGTGATGATCTTGTCGCCGTCCTTGAATTGCCAGGTTTCGGTGCCTTGCATGAGGGCAGAATGGGCAGCGAGCTCGTCCGGTGTCTCAGGTGATCCATGCGCCTTGATATAGCCGGGACTTGCGACGAGCTTTCCATAGATCGGGCCGATACGTCTTGCGATCAAGTTGGAGTCCTGTAGATAGCCGACCCGTATCGCACAATCGAAACCCTCGGCAATGAGATCAACGAAGCGATCACTGTAGCTGGTCTGGATGTGAAGCTGGGGGTGGCGTTGCGCCATTTCCGCGATGACGGGAGCAAAGTGCGTCGGGCCGAAAGTGAGTGGCGCGGCGACTCGCAGACGACCGCGAAGGTCTCCGGCGGGCAGGATCGTTTCCTTGGCGATGTCGATCTCGGCGCAGACTCTGGCGGCATAGTCCCGGAAGGTGATCCCGGCTTCTGTGAGGGCGGTCGCGCGGGTGGATCGTACAAGCAGCTGGATGCCAAGCTCCGCTTCAAGGCGGGCGAGCCGGCGACTGACGATCGATTTGGCCACGCCCAGCCGCAGCGCAGCAGGCGAAACTCCTCCCGCATCGGCGACCTCTACGAATGTCTGCAGTTCTTCGATATCCAATTTAGCGTTCCCTATTTTGCGACACAGCTAGCCACGCGATGGTACTACCGCATCGTAAACGGCAACAGCACAATACGGCTTCCGGGTAACGTCGCCACGAGCGCATGTCTACCGGAAAACAACCCCCTCCCACTCACATCAGCAGCAGAGGACGCAAATAATGACTTTTCGCAATGGCCTTGATTCGCTTCTTCGTCCAGAGGACTCGGTACTTGTTCTGATCGATCATCAGCCGTTCCAATTGACGAATTTAAACAGCCATGACCCGCAAGCGGTCGTCAATAATTCGACCGCTTTGGCGAAGTCCGCCAAAGCCTTCGGCGTCCCCACTATCCTGACGAGCGTGATTGCTCATCAAGGTGGCCTCATCTTCCCTCAGATCACCGATGTATTCCCCGGCCAAGAGGTGATCGACCGGACATTCATCAACACTTGGGAAGACAAGAAGGTGGTGGATGCGGTCAAGGCGACGGGCCGCAAGCAGTTGATCATTGCAGGGCTCTGGACCGAGGTTTGCGTCGCGATGCCGGTGATCCAGGCCCTCGGCGAAGGCTGGGATGTCACGGTAGTGACCGACGCTTGCGGTGGTATTTCAGTCGAAGCCCACGAGGTCGCTATCCAGCGCATGATCGGGGCCGGTGCGAACATGATGACCTGGCTGGCGGTGGCCTCTGAGTGGCAGCGCGATTGGGCGCGAACCGAGCATGTCGCCGACCTGATCGAGGTCATGAAGCAGCATGCCGCTGGCAGCGGTATCGCCTACCTGTGGGAACAGCAGTTGCTCAACACGCCGGTGCCTGGCAACGCGGGTTGATTTGAGCGAGGATGAGGAGGTCGTTGAGCGATAGGTGGCGAGAAACTTGACCGCTTATCGAGCCTCGCTATCTATCTCCTCGTCATCCCTCTGTGTAGGAAAGCCGTCATGCCTGGACGCAGGTATGGCGGCATGAGTAAGGTCATTGAGGAATCCAGCTCGCACTATTTGTAGAATTCAAACAATGAGTGCTTTATCCGGAGCTGGACATGGACCGATTCGATGCAATGCAGGCCTTTGCGCGTGTGGTGGAAACCGGCAGTTTCACCAAGGCGGCGGCCACGCTGCATATGAGCAAGACCACCGTGACACAGCTGGTGCAGCAACTTGAGGCACGCTTGCGCGTAAAGCTGCTGAACCGCACCACGCGCAAGGTCAACGTGACGGCCGATGGGGCGGTCTACTATGAACGAGTGATGCGAGTATTGGCCGATCTGGAGGACGCCGAGGGTGAATTGTCCAGCGCGTCGGCCTCGCCCCGGGGGCGGTTGCGGGTGGATGTACCCAGCCCCTTTGCACGCATGATCCTTGTGCCGGCTTTGCCAGAGTTTCACTTGCGCTATCCCGACATCCATTTCGACCTGGGCGTGAGCGACCGGCCGGTGGACATCATCGGCGAGAACGTCGATTGTGTGGTCCGCGGCGGCGAGCTGGTCGACCAATCGATGGTGGGGCGCCACGTGGGTGACTTGGAGCTGGGCGTGTTCGCTGCGCCCAGCTATCTGCAACGCTTAGGCAAACCCACCCATCCGAGTGAACTGCAAGATACGCATCACCGTACCGTCGGGTATCTGTGGAAACGCACGGGTAAGGCGTTGCCGTATACCATGCGTCGTGGCGAGGAATGCCTGACTGTGCAAGGCCGATACGTGCTGGCCGTGGATGATGGCAACGCCTATCTGGAGGCGGGTCTGGCCGGCCTTGGCGTGCTTTGGTTGCCGCAGTATATGTCCCGTCCGCATCAGGAGCAGGGGCAGTTGCTGCCGCTCTTCGAGGATTGGCAGCTCGACCCGATGCCGATGTACGTGGCGTATCCGCCGAACCGGCACGTAAGCGCCAAGCTGCGGGTGTTTATCGACTGGATCGTCGATTTGATGCGCACGCATGCTCCGATATCGACGGCACCACCGCTGGGGCGACGCGAAGTCTAGCGTCGGCGCGGCTCGGGCAGAATCAGACCTGGCGTGCCGCCGGCTACGCGAAGGCGCCGGGACGTACGAACCGGTATTGAATCGTCGCCGCCACACACAGGGCCAATAGCAGCAGGCCGCAGGCAGCCAGTACATTGGCGTGCAGACCATAGCGGTCGACTACATTGCCTCCGACGAACGAACCGAGCCCAATAGCGGAATTGAAAGCGGTCACCGACCAGGCGGTGGCGGGCTCAAGCGCCTTTGGCGCGGCTTTCATGGTCCAGGTCATGACGGACACGGATACGCCGCCATAGGCAAGGCCCCACAGCACCAGCACCAGCGCACCCGCCCAGGCTCCGTCCGCGGTCGAGAACAGCAGCAATTGCGTGATGGCTAGGCCAGCCGCGATCACGATCAGCGTCCAGCCGGCTCGTCGGGCGGCATTGGCTCCGGCGATGAAGTTGCCCATGATGCCGGCGCTGCCGTAGGCGAACAGCAGCACGCCAATCCATTCAGGGTCAAAACCCGATACCGACAACAGCCAGGGGCGCACGAAAGTGAACGCCATGAAATGGCCTGCGACCAGCAGCATCGTCATGATCAGGCCCAGACGCAAGCCTTGATTGGACAGAGCATCGAATAGCTTTCGTACGGACACCGACTGGCTGACGGGCAGTGGCGGCATGGACCAAAGGTGTAGAACCAACACCACCGCCGCCAGCATGGCCATGCTGCCGAAGGCCATGCGCCAGCCAGCCAGGTCGCCGATCAGTGCGCCCAGAGGCACGCCCATGACCGAGGCGGCCGCCACACCGCCAAAGATAATGGACGTGGCCAGCCCCACCGAGGCGGTGGGTACCAGGCGCACGGCCAAGGTACTGGCAATGGCCCAGATTCCTCCCATACATAAACCCACCAGTACGCGGGACGCCAGCAGCCATGCCATGCTGGGCGCCAGGGCGCTGGCCAGATTGGCGACGATGAGCAGTACGAAAAGCACCGACAGAATGTGGCGCCGATCGATGTTGCCGGCAGCCACCACGACCAACGGCGCGAACAGGGCGGCAAGCAGGGCGGGCACGGTCAGTAGCAGCCCGGCGGTGCCAGTAGAGGTTCCCACGGTGTCGGCGATAGAGGTCAGCAGGCCGACCGGCAACATTTCGGTGGTGACAATGGCGAAGGTAGCCAAACCGCCGCACACGACCGCTATCCAGGGATGTCGGGTGCGCGGCTGGCTGGCAGGGCGGGAGCGTGAGTGTCTAGTGCGGGTCATGAGGCATGCCGGGGTGGGGATTGTCCGCGTGTTGCGGACGAGGCATGATAAAAGCATACGTCGCGTACGTCAATTTGCATACGTAATGTATGTAAATGATCAACCGTCCTCGTCATCATTGCGTCGAAATGCTCAGATATTTCGCACTGCTCCTGTACGGAAATGATCAAAAAGTCCCGGGTCTGGGCACGTCGCTGCGTGAATTACCTGTTGCTTGATGGCTTAGCCTGTTGTTCGGTTTGCTGCCGCCCGGGCGGCCTCGAATTCGGCGAACGGCCGCAACTGATCGGCGAGTGCCTTGGCGAAGGCGGGGCGTGCTTCGCAGCGATCGCGGTAGGCCTGCAATGCGGGGCGGTCGGTCACCAGCGGAGTGTTGTGCAGAATGCGCAGCACGGAGGACATCATCAGGTCGCCCACGGTGAAACGGTCTTCAAGATACTCGCGTTGACCCAGCCAGGCCGCCAGTTCGTCCAGCCGCTTGCATACGGCCTGCTCCGCGGTGGGCCGGGCAGGGGCTGCCCAAGGCTGGTCGACATGGAATATATCCAGGGAGGCCAGCTGCATGATGGGTGGCTCTAGCGTGTTCAGGGCCGCCAGCGTCCAGACGCGGGCTCGCGCGCGGCCCTGGGCATCGGGTGGCAGCAGGGCTGTGCCGCGCTCGGCGATTTCCAGGACGATGGCACCGGACTCGAACAGTTTGAGGCCGTCTTCTTCGATGGCCGGCACTTGGCCGAAGGGTTGCAGTGTCCGGTATTCGGGGCTGGCCTGGTCTTTCGTGCCGATCAGATGTTCGCGATAGGGCAGGCGGGCTTCTTCGAGCGCCCAGCGTACGCGTAAGTCGCGCACCATCCCCTGCGCAAAAGGCGGAACCCAGCGGAATGCGGTGAGTGTGATCATGTCTTGGTCTCCGGATCAGGCGGCGAAATGCCGCACCAGCTTGTCCAGCGCACCGCTCCAGCCCTCTTCGTGGCCGCTGCGCGAGGCTTCGTCTTGCAGGCCGGCGTGGGTGAAGGTGAGCTCGGTACCTGTATCGGTGGCGCGCAGCGCGATCTCGACGCGCGATTCGCCGCCGTCTTCGTCGCCTGACCAGCGCCAGCTCATTTCCAGGTGGTGAGGGGGATCGACGCGCAAGTATTCGCCACTGCTTTCGTGTTCGCTGCCATCGAGCATGCGAAAGCGCACCCGAAAGCGGCCGCCGACTCTGACATCGGTTTCGGCGACCAGGACAGGGCCGTCATCCGGGCCCCACCAGCATGCAATGCCGTCGGGCGTGGTCAGGGCGTCGAATACGGTGGTGGGTTGTGCGTTGATACGTCGTACCAAGGTCAGGCTGGTCATGGTTTGGGTCTCCGTTGAGCTTCCTGGTTTTCTGCGTAGGCGGTCAAGCGATCGAGGCTGTGGGTCCAGAAATGTTCGTAGCGGCGTAGCCAGTCCATCGCGGCCTGCATAGGCTCGGGCGACAGACGAACCGTGACGGTGCGTCCGGTCTTGCTGCGCACAATCAGGCCTGCGGCATCAAGCACGTCCAGGTGTTTCATGACCGTCGGTAGCTTGATGGGAAAGGGCTGTGCCAACTGGCTGACGGTGACGCCGCCTTCGCGTTCCAGCCGAGCCAGGATGGCTCGGCGGGTCGGGTCGCCTAAGGCTGCGAAAGTCTGATCCAGGGATTCTAAATAGTTCGCCATATGGCAAAGTATCTAACTGCCATCGCCTCTTGTCAACCCCAGAGACTTCCCGGCGAGGGGGAGACACCGCACAACCTTCTTAAGGTTGTCACATGACTGAGCTAGATTTTTTCGGATATCTACCGGGAGCCGCGCCGATGAACCTGTCCAGACTCAGTATCGCCACTTTTAATCTGTACAACCTGAATGAGCCGGGCCTGCCCATCTATACCGATAAAGCGGGTTGGAGTCGCGACGAGTACGCGCTGAAGATCGAATGGACGGCCCGCCAGTTGCGCGAACTGAATTCGGATGTGTTCGGCTTCCAGGAGTTGTGGCATGCCGATTCGTTGGCAGCCGCCATCGTGGCCGCAGATTTGGCCGACGAGTATGAGATGGTGGTGCCGGACAATACGGATGGGGCCGGCATCGTGTGTGGCGCGGCGGTGCGCAAGGGCCTGCTTAGCGGCGAGCCGGAATGGATCAGCGATTTTCCCGAAGGATTCCTGTTGCATTCAAGCGGCGACGATCCGCAGACGCCGCAGATCGAAGTGAACATTGACGGATTTTCACGCCCGGTGCTGCATTTCACCATCAAGCCGCGCAAGTCCGAACCCGATGTGCACGTATACGTGTGCCACTTCAAGTCCAAGGGGGAGACCAAAGTCTACAACGAGGGCTGGTTCAAGCGCGACCGGGATCTTTACCGCAACCACCAAAAAAACCTGGGCGCGGCGTTATCGACCATCCGTCGCACCGCCGAGGCAGCCGCCCTGCGATTCTTGTTGTCGGATTTGATGAAGGACAGTGACGTGCCGGTGATCGTGCTGGGTGATATCAACGACGGCCAGCATAGCAATACGGCTAACATCCTGACAGAACAGCCGCGTTACTTGGTGGGTGATTCGCGTGGCGGTGGGGACGTGGTGTTGTACACGGCGCAAACCTTGCAGGAATACCGGGACACGCGCGATGTGTACTACACCCATGTCTACCAGGACATGCGCGAGTCGCTGGATCATATTCTGGTTAGCCAAGAGTTCTACGACAACAGCCGTAAGCGTCGCTGGATTTTCGACGGTATGGTGGTCAACAATGACCACTTGAATTTCGACGATCACAAGGCTCGCGGCACCAACGACCACGGCATCATCCGCGCGGCGTTCAAATTCCGGCCTGTTGAACAGCACGAGACTCCTTGACGCAGGGCCGCCCGCGTTGTCCGCGTGACGCCATGCGAATGCGCACCGTGCTCCGACGTCGAGATAACGACGTCGGACACCCAGCGACACTACTTGGCCATCAACCCCAAATGCTCGATCAACTGTTTATCCTTGGCATAAGTGGCTTGTGCCCATTCTTGGTAGTCTTTGCTGTTGCGATACGCGGGTTCCTGATTCAACTGCTGCATGACTTCCATGCTGCGCGGCGAGAACAGGGCTTGCTTGAAGGCATCATGCAGAATCTGCACTACCTTCGGGTCCATGCCCTTGGGGCCGGCCAGGCCGTAGGGTGAGCTCGACACTACGCCATAACCCAATTCCTCGGCAGTGGGCACTTCCGGCCAGCGCTTGGTGCGCTTTTCGCCGAACGTGACCAGCAAGCGCATCTTGCCCGAGTCCACGAACTGGTCCCAGCCGGTGGCATCGCTTTGCGCCATGATGTGCCCGCCCAGCAGCGCCTGCTGCAGGTCGGCGTTGCCCTTGAACGGCACGTGGTTCAGTTTGACCTTGGCGTTGATGGCGATTTCCTCCATCAGCAGGTGTGGCGACGAACCCACGCCGGTCGACCCGTAGTCGATAGTGTTCGGCTTGGCACGCGCGGCGTCGATGTAGTCGTTGAACGTCTTGAACGGCGAGTCGCTACGCACCGTGAAGCCGAAGGTGTAGCCGGACAGACCCACGATGTAGGTGAAGTCCTTGATGGGGTCCCAATCGGTTTTCATCATGTAGGGCATGCGCAGCATACCCAAGGGGAACAGGCTGACGGTGTAGCCGTCGGGCTTGGCGCTCTTGGCCATATTGGCCGGCCCCAGCGTACCGCCCGCACCCGGGCGGTTTTCCACGATCACGTTTTGCCCCAGGTGTTTGCTGGCGTCTTCGGCAATGGCGCGCAGATGGCGGTCGGTAGAGCCGCCGGCAGGAAAGGGCACGATCAACGTAATGGGCTTGGTGGGGAATTTGTCTTGCGCCAGGGCCGGCAAAGGCAGCGCCGCGCATAGCGTGGCAGTCAGCGCCAGCCCCAGGCAGGTACGACGGGTCATTTTTTGCCGCCGGGCCGCCTCAAGGCAAAAAATACCCCCTCGGGGGGCAGCAAGCCGAAGGCGCAGCGTGGGGGCTTTTTTTTGGTGCATGGTTTGTCTCCGTTTCTTTATTTATGGTGGTGGGTCGGGCAGGGTTAACACCCCCTTAGCTTGCAAAGCCTGCAATTCAGCATCGGGTAATTGCAGCAGGCGCTGCAGCACTTCCTTGGTGCCTTCGCCCAACGTGGGCGGCGCGCACCGGATCGGCAAGCGCTGACCGTCCAGGCGGTACGGCGGCGCGTAGACATGCGTGCTGCCTGCCGCGGGATGCGGCATTTCACGCAACATGCCGCCCTGGCGCGTACGTTCGCTGGTCAGCGCCTCGTGCAGGCCCAGCACCTTGCCGCAGGGAATGCCGCAGGACGTCAGGCGTTGCATCAGGACATCACGTTCAAATTCACGGAACAGCTCGATCACCATGGGCAGCAGCGTCAGACGGTGCTTGGCACGTTCTACGTTGGTGGCGTAGCGCGGATCCTCGACGATGTCGGGACGCATGACGACCTGGCGGCAGAACTTGTCGAATTGCGCATTGGTGCCCACGGCAACGATCAGCGGTCCATCGGCGCATTCGAACATGCCGTACGGCACGATCGAGGGATGGGCGTTGCCATAGCGCTGCGGGTCGCGGCCCAGCAGCATGGCGTCCAAGCCATAGTAGCTGCTGACTGTGAGGCCGCAATCGTAGAGCGCCATTTCTATCAGGCGTCCGCGGCCGGTCCGTTCGCGGCGAAACAACGCGGCCAGTACGGCCTGGGCGGCATACATGCCGGTCATCATGTCGACCACCGCCACGCCGAACTTCAAGGGCGATTGATGCGCTTCACCATTAATCGCCATGATGCCGGTCTCGCCCTGGATGACCAGGTCGTAGCCGGGTCGCGCAGCTTCGGGGCCGGCACTGTTATAGCCGCCGACCGCGCAATAGACCAGATCGGATTTTCGGGCCTTGAGTTGCTCATAGCCCAGACCCAGTTTCTCGGCGCCGCCGCTCTTGAAGTTATGGATCACGACGTCGAACTGCGGCAGCAAGTCGTGAATGATCTTGACGCCTTCGGCCGACTGCAGGTCCAGTGTGATGGACCGCTTGTTGCGGTTCATGCTGTTGTAGTAGGTAGTCTCGGTATGGCCGATGCGCATACCCCAGTCGCGCGTGTCGTCGCCGCGTACGGGGTGTTCGACCTTGATGACTTCGGCCCCGAAGTCGGCCAGTACCTGGCCGCACAGAGGGCCGGCGAACACGCGCGACAGGTCCAGGACCCGGATGCCTTCGAGCGGGAGGTCCGGGCTGTCGGTGGGCGGCGTTGACGTCTCGACGGTCATGACGTCAATCCTGCGGCGCGAGCGCGATGAAGCGGGCGAGATGATGGTCTTCGTCGCCCAATTGATGGTCGATCATGACCAGGCGTTTGGCGTAGTGAGCTAGCGGCAGTTCCCAGGTCATGCCGATGCCGCCGTGCAACTGGATGCATTCTTCGGCGACCAGGCTACCTACGCGGCCAATGGTGTATTTGGCGGCCGATAGGGTGCGTTCGCGGGTCGTGCGGTCGGGGTGATCAAGCTGGGCGGCGGCGTTGATCACGGCTGAACGCGCCTGCTCGATTTCGAGCAGGACATCGGCCATGCGATGCTGCAATGCCTGGAAGCGACCGATGGGCACGCCGAACTGTTTGCGCGTCTGCAGGTATTCGAGCGTGGCGTCGCGCGCGGCGTCCATGGCACCGACGGCTTCTGCGCACAGCGCCAGCATGCCCTTGCCGATGCTGCGCTCGAGCACGGCGTGGCCTGTGCCGGGTCGCCCCAGCAGCGCGTCGGCACTCACTTGCACATCGACCAGCGTCAGGTCGCCAGCGCGACCGCCGTCGATCAGCGGATAGCCCTGCACATGCAGGCCGGGTGTACCGGCCGGCACCATGAACAGCGAAATCCCGTCAGTATCGTCGTCTGCGCCGGCAGTGCGTGCCGACACGACGAACAGGTCGGCATGCTCGGCCTGCGTCACGACGGCCTTGGCGCCGTTCAGGCGCCAACCCTCGCCGTCGGGTTGCGCGCGCGTTTGGACGTGCGCGAGTTCGTAGTGAGCTTGGGGCTCGGCATGGGCCAGCGACATGATGGTCGCGCCGGCCAGCAGGTCCTCAAGCGCCTGCTTTTGTACCGGCGTACCGGCGGCGGCGATGGCGTCGCCGGCCATCAACGCATCGAGAAAGGGTTCGACGACCAGACCGCGGCCCAGTGCCTCGAACACCACGGCGATATCGAAGCCGCTGCCGCCCAGGCCACCATCGGCTTCGGTCAAGAGCGCGCCGATAGCGCCGAGTTCAGCATAGCGTTGCCAGAGTTGCACGCTATAGCCTTCGGGCGAGCTCGCGATGCGGTCGCGCACGGCGAACCCGTACTGCTCGGCCACGAAGCGTTTCAACATGTCCGACAACATGCGCCGGTCTTCGGTGTGGTTGAAATTCATGCGGATTCGTCCTTACAGTCCGAGAATCATCTTCGAGATGATGTTCTTCTGGATTTCATTCGAGCCGCCGAAGATCGACAGCTTGCGGTAGTTGAAGTACTGGGCAGCCGCGCTGTCGGCGCCGGCCGGGCCGATGCCAGGGCCGTCGTAGCCATCTTCGAGTGCCTGTGCGACATAGGGGCGTGCATAGACTCCCATGGCGCGGCGATTAAGCGCCGTGATTTCCTGGCGAATCTGGGTGCCGCGGATTTTCAGCATGGAGCTTTCGGCGCCGGGTGCACCACCGTTCGCGGCGGCGGCCAGTACACGCAGGTTGGTGGTGCGCATGTTGTCGAGCTCGATTTCGACGCGCGCCAAGCGCGCCGCGAAAGCCGGGTCTTGCGCCAGCGGCCGGCCATTTTTGCGCTGGCGGGCGGCCACTTCCTTGAGCTGTTGCAGGGCGGCGGTGGACAAGCCCACGCCGGCAATATTGGTCCGTTCGTACGTCAGCAGGTACTTGGCGCAAGACCAGCCGCGATTTTCTTCGCCCACCAGATTGATCGCGGGCACGCGCACGTCGGAGAAGAACACCTCGTTGACTTCGTGTTCGCCATCCAGGGTGATGATGGGCCGCACGTCAATACCCGGGGTGGTCATGTCGATCAGCAGGAAGCTGATGCCTTCTTGTGGCTTGCCTTCGCTGCGAGTGCGCACTAGGCAGAAAATCATGTTGGCGTGCTGGCCCAGGGTGGTCCAGGTTTTCTGGCCGTTGACGATGTAGTGATCGCCGTCGCGCACCGCGCTGGTCGTCAGCGATGCCAGGTCCGAGCCCGATCCAGGTTCGGAGTAGCCCTGGCACCACCAGTCGGATCCATTCAGGATGCGCGGCAGCCAGTGGCGCTTTTGCGCCTCGTCACCGTACTTGATCAGTACCGGGCCCAGCATGCTCAGGCCAAAGGGTACGATGCGCGGGGCGTGGGCCAGGGCGCATTCGTTTTCGAAGATGAAGCTCTGTATCGGTGTCCAGCCGGTACCGCCATATTCGCGGGGCCAATGGCTGGCCAGCCAGCCGCGCGCGTTCAGGATAGCGTGCCAAGCCTCCATGTCGGCTTTGGTCAGGCGCCGGTTTGCGCGTACCTTGCTTGCCAGTGCCGGGGGGAGTTCGGCCGCCAGGAAGGCGCGCACTTCGGTGCGAAAGGCTTCTTCTTCGGGAGTGAAATTCAGATCCATGAATGCTCTCGTGCTGAATAAATGTCAAATAGGCAGGGCGCATGGGGCACAGCCCATGCACAGGGCAGACTTGTCCTCGCGCGCCGGCAGGCGCGATAGCGCATAGATCGGGTCGATAGCCATTTCGTCAGGTTCGCAGGCCGGCGCGTTGTGCCATGGGTCATGTCTCCGGAGGCGCAGGCGATGCAGCCTGTCTAGTGTGATAGGTGATGCGGGTACCGCTCTTTATTCTTGATCAGCAAGCGAATCTTGACAATGACATCAGCCGTTGACACTGCGTACAGGAAAATTTGACAATGCCCGCTATGGACACGAAATCCCTGACTTTGCTGGTTGAGATTCTGGACGCAGGCAACCTGAGCGAGGCCGCGCGCCGGTTGAAAATGACGCGCGCCAATGTCAGCTACCACCTGGGCCAACTGGAGCGCGCCGTAGGCATGCAGCTGGTGCGCCGTACGACACGCCGGGTCGAACCCACCGAAATCGGCCTGAAGCTGTACCAGCATGGTTGCAGCATCCGCGATGAGTTGGCCGCTGCACACGAATCGGTGGAAACCCTGGGCAAAACACCACAGGGCCGTGTGCGCTTGAGCGTGCCCAGCGGCTACGGCCAGTTCGTCATGTCGCCCTGGCTGCTGGAATTCAAGCGCAACTATCCGGACATTGTGCTCGACGTGCTGTTCGAGAACAGCGTGGAAGACCTGTTGCGCGACGAAGTGGATATTGCCGTGCGTATTATGTCCGAACCGCCCGGCCATCTGGTGGCGCGCGAACTCGGAAAGGTGCGTTATGTTGCTTGCGCATCGCCCGCGTATGTGGCGCGGCAAGGGCTGCCCCAACGGCCCGAGTCGCTATGCACTGCGCCCATCATCAGCGCCGCCGTGATCGGCCGGCCGCTGCGGCTGTCGGCTTATCAAGGTAGCCAGCGCCAGCAAGTAACGCTGGTTCCCACTGTAGCGTCGCGTAACTATCCATTCTTGCGCGATGCCACGTTGGCGGGGCTCGGCGTGGCGGTGGTACCTGATTACGTTGTGTACGAAGACGTGACTCAAGGCCGCCTGCTGACCGCCTTGGACACCTGGCGCCTGAGCATTTTCGGCCGCGGCATGTACCTGTTGTATATGCCCAGCCGCCATCACCCGCGCGCGTTGTCGATGCTGATCGAGTTCATTCTGGACAAGGCCCATGCCGCGCATGAGGGCCGGCCAGGACTATTGCCGGCCAAATAACGGCGCCTGCGACACGCGATGCGTCAAGCGGATCGCGTGTCGCGTGGTCAGCGCCCATCCTTGACGACAGGCGGGCCAAGACGCGCATTAAAGACATCTGTCCGTCACAAACCCATAAACGTGGCGCTTGCGAAACGTCGCGCTTTCATTTCGTCGAGAGAAACCGGCGATTCGTCGAAAAATTGCTGCGTTCCCCCACATTTTGCGACTTAATGAGACGGGTCTGATTGTTGCGGTGCGGCGTAGAGACGTCGGCACCCGGAAAACGGAGAACAACATGGCTGGCAGCATGAAAATTCGTCGGAAGCTGGCGTATCAACGCCACATCCTCGTGTCGTCAGTGACGACGGGCTTGCTCGCAAGCACCTCGCCCGCTTCGGCAGCTTGTACCGAATCTAACGGTTGGCAGTGCAACTACAGTACTACCGAGACGTATACAAGCATTCAGGGCACGTCAGTCGGAGGGTACAACCCACCCCACAGCAATGGCACCACCGACGGCGGTGCGAGCCCGAGTGTCACGATCAACGATACCGGTGCGACGTTTACCGTATCGTCGAACTTCGATACCTATCGCGGAGTGCTGTTCGGTCAGACGTTTGGCGGTGAGGGCGAAGACGCCGGCAAGGGAGGTGGCGTCGGCAGTGTCACCATCACAAGCTCTGGCACGATGGCGGTGAACGTCAACAGTTCTGCATCCACGCCGCGTGCCTTTATCACCGGCATATCGCAAGGCGGTGCCGGCGAACTCGATGACAACGATGACAATGACTCCAATGGAGGCACCGGTGCCAACGGCAACGACGTCCGGGTAACGGTGAACGGGACGGCGCAATACGAAGTCGACGGCACGATTTCCCGCAATTTCGAAGGGGTGCTTGCACAAAGCGGCGGTGGTGCGGGCGGCCGGCAAAATAGTGCGCTGTTCGACAATCAGCATGGCGGAGCCGGCGGCGCGGGGCAATTGGCAAAGGTCGTGAACAACGGCGCGATCAAGATTGGCGCACAAGCGCCGATCCAGAGTTCCGCCGACCTGGTCACCGGTATTCGGGCCTGGTCTTTTGGCGGCTTTGGCGGTCATTTGAACGGCAATGCTGGCTCAGGCGGCACCGTGGAGGTCGATCACAATACGGGCGCCGTACTGCAGTTGCGTGTCAACACGAAGACCGAGGGCCAGGAAATCTACGGCATCCTGGCCGAGAGCGACGGTGCCGAGGGCTTTTACTCCGAAGATAACGACGATCAGGGTGGCCTGGGCGGTCACGGTGGCACGGTCACCGTCAATGTCAATAGTGGCATCTCGGTCGATGTCACGAGCGAGGAGGTCGATAGCGGCGAGGATGTTGATGTGGAGGACGTCATTCGCACGGGTGCCGCCGTTCGCGCCGCCAGCTTAGGCGGGCAGGGCGGCAAGGGCCCGAACGGCGATGTCGGTGGCGACGGGGGAAACGCGGGTTCCGTCAACGTGTCGCTCTCGGGTGGGCTAGCCTACGACATTACGACGTCGGGCAACGGGATCAACGGTGTCGTGGCCATCAGTCGCGGTGGCGAAGGCGGCGACGGGGATGACAACTTGGCCGTGGCCGGCCGCACCGGTGGCGGTGGATTCGGTGGCAATGGCGGCGATGTTCAGGTCGTGACTGATAGGACGGCGCGTATTATCACCAAAGGCCGCTTTGCCAGCGGCCTGGTCGCGATGTCGTTGGGCGGTGGTGGCGGCACGGGAGGTGACTTTGTGGGGATCATCGGCGGAGGGGCGGGCAATGGCGGTAATGGCGGCGACGCCGGCAACGTGAAGGTTGCCAACAGTGCCTCTATCGATACGGCGGACGCATTCTCATATGGCATCCTGGCGCAATCGATTTCGGGCGGCGGCGGCGCTGGCGGTGTGGCTGCCGGCCTAGTGCTGGAAGTCGGCGGCGATGGCCAGGCGGGCGGCAATCCCGGCGAGGTGACGGTATCGAATTCCGGCATCATCGACACTAGCGGATTCGCGTCACATGGCATCTTGGCCCAGTCGATCGCCAACGGTGGCGGGGCGGCTGGAGCCGCCGGGGGCATCATCGCGATTGGCGGAACGTCCGATGCGGCACAGGATGCCGACGGCAGCAAAGTGTCAGTCGCTAACACGGGCTCGATCGCCACTTGGGGGGATGCCGCAAAAGGCTTGGTGGCCCGGTCAATTGGAGGAGGCGGCGGCGACGCCGCCGGCACCGGGGGTATCCTGAGCGTGGGCGGACAAGGTCAGGCCGGTGGCAACGGTGGCGAGGTCGACGTCACGTCCATCGGCACGATCACCACGTCGGGCCGGTTCGCGCACGGCGTTGCCGCGCAGTCGATCGGTGGCGGGGGCGGTGACGGTGGCTCTGCCTTTGACTTGGCGATCGTTGCGGGTATCGGCGTGGGTGGCGCTGGAGAGGGCGGTGGCGACGGCGGCGCGGTCACGGTGTCGGGCAGTGAGCACGCCAGCATCAGCACCACGGGCGCTGCCGCCAAGGGCATGCTGGTCCAATCGGTGGGCAAGGGCGGGGGATCTGGCGGCAGCGCAATCGGTGGCGGTCTTGCCGACCTGACTTTCCAGATGGGCGGTGATGGCGGCGGAAGCGGCTCAGGCGGAGCCGTCACGGTCGATCGATCAAACCTGCATATCGAGACGGAAGGCGGCATGGCCAGCGGCCTGGAAGTGCAATCGATCGGCGGCGGCGGTGGCGCGGGAGGCGGCATTATCACCGCCTCGGTCAGCATCGAAGTCGCCCTGAACATGGGCGTCGGCGGCACCGGCGGCGTAGCCGGCGATGGAGGCGCGGTCAATGTGAATTTAGATAACAGTTCGATCACGACACTCGGCCAGGCTGATGTGGCCGCCGTAGCCGATGTGATTGACGACATTATGAACGGCGGCGGCGACGATGATGATTCCGACGATGAGGATTCCGGGGACGACGATTCGGGGGACGACGATTCCGGGGACGATGACAATTCCGAAACTGAAGACGAAGCTCCCAAGGACGCGGATGCTTCTACCGCCATTCTCGCTCAGTCGATCGGTGGAGGCGGCGGCACGGGCGGGAACTCGGTAATAGACAACGCCATTCTTGGCATACCGGTAGAGGGGGGGTTCGGCGTCACCATCCCGGTCAACCTAGCCTTTGGCGGCTCGGGCGGTGCGGGCGGCGACGGTGGCGATGTCAATGTGGATATCTCCAATACCGCTTTGACGACCTTTGGCCAATATTCACGTGGCATTCACGCCCAATCGATCGGTGGCGGGGGCGGAAGCGGGGGAGATTCCTCTATCTATTCTTTGGCGGTTGGTACCGCTAGTACCGTGAATGTGCAGTTACAGGCCTCAGTTGGCGGCCAGTGCGCAGATGACGTATGTGTGGGCGGCGATGGCGCGGCCGTCGATGTGAATATGACGAAAAGCCCCATTTCGACCTCAGGTGACTATGCGACGGGCGTACTGGCGCAGTCGATCGGTGGCGGCGGCGGCTCGGGTGGCGCGGCCTATTCCACGCGTTATGCCTTCGGCACGTATGCCAGTGTGTCGGCATCGGTTGCCGTTGGCGGCAAAGGTAATGTGGGCGGCAGTGGCGGTCTGGTCAACGTGAATCAGGACGCGGCCAGCTACATTGTCACCAGCGGCTCAGGCGCACGGGGGATCGTTGCGCAATCGGTGGGTGGTGGTGGCGGTGAGTCGCAGGGCGTCGCCGTGGTGGGTTCCATTGGGGGGCAGATCAGACCCAAACCTGGAACGGCACTGCCGTCGCTGACCCTCTCGGTAGCCGTCGGCAGAAACGGCCCCGGAGGGGGCGATGGGGCGGCCACGACGGTACAGAACGCGGGCACTATTTCGACGCTGGGCCGCAATAGCGATGGGATCATGGCGCAATCGATCGGCGGCGGCGGTGGCCTGGGAGGCTCTGTCGGGGCCGATAATGGTTCGATACTGAATAGCCTCACGTCATTTGTAAACCACCTCAAGGACAACCGCAAACGGCTGAAATTCAGCACCAGTGGCCGGATGTCGGTTGCCGTGGGTGGCAAGGGCGGCGCAGGCGGACAGGGCGGTCTGGTCACCGTCAACAATCAGGGCGACATCAACACGAGAGGCGACTACGCTGACGGCATCGTGGCGCAGTCGATCGGCGGTGGCGGTGGTGAAGGCGGCCTTGCCTCGGCCGGCGGCAAAACGTCGTTGTATTCCGGCGTAATTTCCGTTGGCGGCTCCGGCGGCGCCGGCGGCTTGGGCGGGCAGACGGATGTCAATCTGCTGGATGGTTCGTCCATCGTGACCCAGGGCGGCATGGCATATGGCGTCTTGGCACAGTCGATCGGCGGTGGGGGGGGCATAGGCAACGTTGGGACCGCTCTGTTCTCTGGCACCTTGAATGTCGGTTCGAGCAAGGGTGGAAACGGTGGTGATGGCAGCCATGGCGGTGCGGTCAACTTCGCGGCCCACGGCGACACCATCGTGCAGACCTCGGGTGACGGTTCGCACGGCGTGGTGCTGCAGTCGATAGGCAACGGTGGTGGTGTCGGCGGCACCGCCGACTATGGTGCGAACTCGTTCATCCTGGACTACTCACTGGTGCTGTCGCTGGGCGGTCACGGTGGCAACGCCGGAAACGGCGGGACCGTGGCGGCCTGTGGTTATGGGAAGGACTGCTCGTCCGTTCAGATTTTGACCAAGGGTGATCTGGCCACCGGATTGATCGCGCAATCCGTAGGCGGCGGCGGGGGGGTAGGTGGAATCAACGACATCTCCAACCCGAAGGGGGTCTGGGGCGCTTTCAGGCCCCTCAACATTACGACGGGGCTGGAAATTGGCGGTCATGGCGGCGCGGGTGGCGACGGCGGCAACGTTCTCGTCGAAGGCGACTTTGCCATCGGCACCCAGGGGGATTTCTCGCCTGGCCTGTTGGCACAGTCTATCGGCGGCGGAGGGGGAGTGGGTGCCTCCCGGTCACTGTATCCCTGGGAGAGTGGCCTCAACGAAGGCGAGCACACGACCGCCCAACTCACCGTGCATCTCGGTGGGCGCGGTGGAGACGGTGGTGATGCCGGTGTGGTGTCTCTACAGAACACCAACGATGTCGTAACTCTGGGCGACGTATCGCATGGCATGGTGGCCCAATCGATCGGCGGCGGCGGTGGCGTTGCGGGCGCTGCGGTGAAATCGTTGGGCAGCGATGACACTAGCGATCCCAGTGGCGCGCTTCCTACTGAATCGTTGCTGTACCTGAATGTCGGCGGAGATCCCGGCGACATGGAGGACATTGACACGTCCGATGACGACGACGACACCAGACAGTCGGAGAAAGCGGTTGGCAATAGCAATCCTTTGAAAGAGCAGGACGCCGTGTCGGTCGCGGCACTAGGCTCGGTGAGCACGAGCGGCGATTGGGCCATGGGCGTGCTCGCTCAATCGATCGGCGGCGGCGGCGGGGCAGGCTATATCAGTTCAGATACGGAGGATATGTCCTCGCCCACCGTCGGTGCCGTAAAAGTGGGTGGCGGTGGCGGTAGCAACGGGTATGGCGGCGACATTGCCTTGCGAGTGGATGGTGCCGAAACGACAGGCATCGTTACCGCCGGCGATGGCGCGTACGGCATCCTGGCCCAATCCATAGGCGGGGGCGGGGGCCTCGCTGCGGTTCTGGCTTCCGGAACGGGTATCAAGATGAATGTAGGGGGAGCACAATCTTCCGATTCATCTCATACCCAGGACGGAGGCAAGGTCAGGTTGTATGGATCCAAGACGATTGTGACAGATGGCGCCGATGCTCATGCCGTGGTGCTGCAATCGATCGGCGGCGGCGGCGGGGTGGCGGGGATGACGTTGCCAGCCGATGGCGGCAGTGTGGCCGGAGACATCGTCGTGGGCGGCACTGACTATGGCAACGCGCAAACGGTCACGGTCGACAATGCCGTCTTGCGCATTGGTACGACCGGCGATCGCGCTTTTGGCCTGGTCGCGCAATCGATAGGCGGTGGCGGCGGTATCGCGACCAGCGGCGCTGGCGTCGGGCTGTCGCAGGTGACACTGGGCGGTCAGGGCGACGCGGTCGGCCATGGCGGCGAGGCGAAGGTGACCCTTGCTCAAGGGTCTCAGGTCTACACAGAGGGCCGTGGTTCGCATGGTGTCGTCGCGCAGTCGATCGGCGGCGGGGGTGGCATCGCGGGCGATCCCTCGATCGCCACGCTAAGCGTGTCGCCATCGGCCGCCGATGGTGGCTCCGACGCGGGCGGGGGCAATGGCGCTGCCGTGACCGTGTCCGTCAACGCCGACATCGTCACCGAAGGTGAGAATGCGTTTGGCATTCTGGCCCAATCGATCGGCGGCGGGGGCGGACTGCGCGGCGACTCGTCGACTGCATCCGCAGGCCCCACCGGTGTCGACCGCACAGGAAGCGGCGGTTTGATCCACGTGACTCAGTATGGCAATGTCTCCGCGACAGGCAACAATGCCGTGGGGATATTTGCCCAGAGCCAGGGACCCTCCGCCGATGGCAGAATGGATCTGACGATCAATGGCAATGTGGCTGGCGGCACTGGCGAGAAAGGGGCGGGTATGTGGCTGGTAGGGGGCAACCAGAATTGGTTGTCCGTGGTGGCGGGTGCGCAGGTTTCGGCCGCATCGGGCGTTGCCATACGCTATGACGGTACCCGTAGCACCAGCGCAGGCAGTGTCCTGACGCTACAGAACGCGGGTGTCATCGTCGGCGATATCTTGATGTCCAATCTGGACAGTAATGCGGCGGGAACGGTCACCAACGTGGGTGCCGGCACTGTCAGCCCGGCGGCGATGACCGCGATGACCGCGAAGGTCGCTGCGCCGGTCTCGAGTGGGGTTCTGGTGGGCGCCCGACGCTACGATGCGAACGTGATCAACGAGGGGACGCTGATTGTCGGCAACAATAGCATCGTCGACAGCACGGCGATTTCCGGCGACTTCACGCAAGGCTCGCAGGGCACCCTGGTGGTCAATGCCGATTTTGAACACCGCAGTGCCGATCTGCTGCATGTGAAGGGCAACGCTCGACTCAACGGCAAGCTCGACATCGCGGCTCTGTCGTTGCTACCCGGGCGTCGCGTTACCGTGCTGGCTGTCGATGGCGATGCCACAGGCCAGTTGGCACCCAGAGAATCGCCGATTTTCGATTACGCGCTTTATCGTGACGGCCAGAAATATCAGTTGTCCGTCGACGGGGCCGATTTCGACGCGCCGGCATTGGAGTTGGGCTCCAGGCAGGCCGATATCGCCGGTCACTTCCAGGAGATCTGGGATGCGGGCGCGCCGGGCAAATTCGGCAAACTGTTCGCGGCGCTGGATAACGTAGCCGAGCAAGGGTCGGGTAATTACCGGGACTTGCTCTCCAATCTGTCGCCTGATGTCATGTTGGCGCCGGCCACCCAAGCGCAGGCCAACATACAACGTTTCGGCAGCACCTTGATGAGTTGCCCCACGTTCAAGGACACGGATGCGATGACCGGCGAAAGCGAATGCGTCTGGGGACAGATTTCGCATCGTGAGTCGCGCCAAAGCAGCCAGGGTGATGTGTCCGGTTTTTCGGGTGACAACACGACCTATCAAGTGGGCGTCCAGAAAAAGGTCGCGCAGAACTGGTTTGTGGGTGTGTCTGCAGCCTATCAAAATGATTCGCTGCGCAGTGATAGCGGACGGGTCGGCAGCTCGGGCGATACCGGCTTCCTGGGCGTTGCCCTGAAGCACGAAATCGGCCCATGGCTGTTAGCGGCGGGCTTGAGCGGCAGCTACGGCCACTACGACACCAAGCGGCAGGTCGGTGTGCCTGGATTCGGCGGTTCGGCCTCCAGCGATCCCGACGTCTACAGCGCCGCTGCGCGCCTGCGGGTGGCACGCACCTTCGCCTTCCCCTCGTTCTACCTGAAGCCCTACATGGACATCGATGCGATCTATGCTCGTATGCCGGGTTACAGCGAAAACGGCAGCGACGTCGCCTTGAAGATCGATGGCAGCGATCAAACCACGTTCGCCTTCTCGCCCACCCTGGAATTTGGTGGCCGAGTGGATCTCAAGGGGGCGACTGTGCGACCCTACGCCTATGTCGGCGCGACCTTCCTGACCGACGACGAGTGGAAAACGCAGGCACGCTTTTCCGGCGCGCCGAGTGGCAGCCGCGGGTTCCAGACCTCGCTGCCGATCGATGACTCGGTGGCACGCGTCGGGGCAGGCCTGCAGATCTCGACCAAAGGCGGCGTCGATGTGCGCTTGCAGTATGAGGGTGAGTTTTCGAGCCACGCCTCGAGCAATAGCGGTTCCCTGAAGGTGGGTATCCCATTCTGACGGCAACTCGCCTCTGGCAAGGTGAGTGAAGAAAACGCCGGGCTTGCTGCCCGGCGTTTTCATTGCGGCCGCTGCCGACGGCGTTTCTTAGGCGAGAGCATCAGAAACTACGTAAACCGCAGATCTGTCGTGCCGCGAAGATCGTAAATCTGTAGTGCCTCAATGGCATAGCTGATATAAAAGCTATGCCATTGTTCAATACGCTTGCGTTGAACACAATAATGCCTCGGTGCTTCGCACGCTCTACCAACGTCCCTGATAACGCTTATGACTGCCACTCCTGGATCGACCTCTGCTCATGCGCTGCTGCGCGTATTCTCCAACAATGGAATAGACCGTGTGTACCTGGTGCCTGGTGAAAGCTATCTGGGTGTGTTGGACGCCCTGAGCGATTTCAGTGATATCGATGTGGTGACCTGCCGTCACGAGGGCGGGGCGGCCTTTATGGCGGCGGTAGATGGCAAACTCACCGGTCGACCTGGCGTGGTCATGGTCAGTAGGGGACCGGGGGCGGCGAATGCCGCGATTGGCCTTCATGCCGCACAGCAGGACGCGGCACCGATGATCCTGATTGTCGGCCAGGTCCCCAAACGGGATTTGCGCAAAAAGGCTTTTCAGGAGATCGACTACCAACAGATGTATGGATCGATCGCCAAATGGGTTTGCGAGGTCATCGAGCCGGAGCAGCTCGCCGTCGCCGCATTCAAGGCGATACGCGTCGCAACGTCGGGGGTGCCGGGGCCCGTCGTCCTCGTCATTCCCGAGGATATTCAGCAACAAGAGGTCGCACAGCATGCATGGGTGTCGCAGCAGTCCATTCCGACGCGTCCCAATCCGGCGGATGTGGTTCAGGTCAGGGCATTGATCGAACGATCCCGGCGTCCGTTGATCATCGCAGGCAGCGCGCTGGCGCGGGAAGGGGGAAGGCAGGCACTGAAAGCGTTGGCCGAGAAATTTCACTTGCCGGTCACCGTGTCGTTTCGGGGGCATGATCTCTTTCCGAATAGCCATCCGCTGTATGCCGGTAATCTGGATCTGGCGAATCCCGAACATCAGATGCAGGCCTTTGCGTCCAGCGACCTGATCCTTGCGTTGGGCACGCGTCTGGGCGATGTGACGACGCAAGGCTATACGTTCCCGCGATATCCGCGGCCCGCGCAAAAACTGGTGCATTGCATTGCCGATGCCGAGATTGTGAATCAGCATTTCGCGGCCGATGTCGGCATCGTTGGCGATGCTGCTGCGCTTTGTGAGGCGCTGCTCGACAGTGATCTCGGCATATCCATCGATGACGAACGGCTATCGTGGGTCAGTACGCTGCGCGGGATCCAGGAGCAATACGCCGCCTGGCCCAACATCCAGGTATCGGACGGTGTGCCTTTTGTCGAAGTGGTGCGCTCGCTCAAGAAGCAGTCGCCGAAGTCGGTGAAAATCTGTCTGGACGCGGGCACGTTTGCCGCGCCGGTTTATCGTCATTTTGCCTTTGACGATGAGCAGCGACTGATCGCGTCTTTTTCAGGCGCGATGGGTTACGGTACGCCCAGCGCGATCGTGGCACAACTGCGTAACGCCGGGGACAAAGTGGTTTGCCTGGTCGGCGACGGCGGGTTCATGATGACGGGCAACGAAATGATGGCGGCCGTGGATAGAAAACTGCCGATCTTGTTCATTCTCTCGAATAACCATTGCTATGGTTCGATCCGAATTCACCAGGATCGTACTTATCCGGGACGCTATGTCGGAACGAACATCAACAGCCCGGATTTTGTGGCCATGGCTCGAAGCTTCGGCGTACCGTCCGAGTTGGTCGATCGGCTTGATCAGGTCGACTCCGCCATCGAACGCGGGTTGGCTGCCGACGAACCCTACTTCATCGAGGTCGCGACCAGCCTGAATGCGGTGCTTCCCAGCCAGCGTGCGACACCGGGCTAGATATCCTTTAAAAGGTGATATGTGGATCTCAAGCGTCTAGAGTATTTCCTCTTGGTGGCTGACTACGGCAGTTTTTCCCGGGCATCCAGCACGATTGGCGTGGCACAGCCGGCGTTGGGTCGTCAGGTGCAACGCCTCGAAGAGGACTGTGGCGCCAAACTGTTTTACCGACATGGCCGCGGGGTCACACTGACACCCGAGGGAGAACTCTTTGCCGAGCGTGTTCGGCCGCTGTTGAAACAGCTTGCACAGGCTGCGGATGGCCTCGCTGCCGAACGTCCGCTTTGCGGCGCGATCACGATCGGCCTCACGCCCACGGTGATGTCTCTTATTGGATTGCCGTTGCTGCAAAAACTGCGTGCCGTTGCGCCGGGTATCCGGTTGAATTTCCTGACTGGCTACAGTGGTTACGTCCATGAGTGGATGGTCGACGGCCGCTTGGACATCGCCATCTTGCACGACGCCAGGCGGTCGCAGCATATTGCGGTCGATCCTCTTGCGACGGCGCGCCTGTTTCTCGTGTCGCATCCGCGGCTTATCGTCAAGGCTGGCTTCAAAGGGCGCGACAGCGTCTCCCTGGCCGAGCTTGATGGCCTGCCCATGGCATTGCCCAGCCACTCGCACGGACTGCGCCGTACGCTGGACCAGGGAATGAACAAGGTCAAGGCGTCGCTGGATATTCAGTACGAGCTTGATACGCTGACCTTGATGAAAGAAGTCGCGATCGCGGGGATTGCCCATACGGTATTGGCGATGCCCGCCGTGGCGGCTGAAGTCAAAGCGGGGAAGCTGAGGGCGACGCCCCTTGTTTCCCCCGAGCTGGCAACTCGGCTGATGATCGCGACGTCACTGAATCGGCCGCTCACCCGTGAGGGTCGTGCCGTACTTGCGCAAATTCGCCCTGTGCTGCAAGAGGCAGCAAGTTCAGCCCCCGTACCTCTGCATCTTGAGGTGCATTGAGTATTGACCGCATACTTTCTAAACTAAAAAAGCATAGCTGATACAAGAGAAAAGCCATAGAAGACTGGCTCGATGGTCAGCATAATTCTCCTGTGCTCTAGGTTCAAGCGCGCGTGACTCTCATGCAAACAATATTCTGGGGAAGAGACATATGCTTAAAAAACTATTCCGCACGATGGTCGCTAGCTTGATGCTGGCAACGGTTATCGGTGCGCATGCCGCCGAAGACGATTTTCCGAATCGTCCCATTACCTTGATTATTCCAGTAGCCGCCGGCGGCACCACCGACATTGCGGGCCGCGCATTGGCCAAGCAATTAAAAGACGAGCTAGGCCAGACCGTGATCGTAGAAAATCGTGCCGGGGCGAGCGGTAGCATCGCGAACGCCTACATCGCGCGAGCGAAACCGGATGGTTATACGCTGGTCCTTTCGTACGAAGGATTCCATACCGGTAATCCGGTACTGACCAAGGATCTGGGCTGGGATCCGATCAAGGATTTCACGCCTATCGCCGAAGTCATCCGCGGTCCGCATTTGATTCTCGTGCCCGCGAGCTCTCCGGCCAAAACGTTGCAGGATCTCATTGATCTCGCCAAGGAAAAGCCCGGCACGATCAACTTCGCGTCCTCCGGTGTCGGTTCTATCCAGCACTTGGGCGGTGAGCTTTTCAAGATCCAGACTGGTGTTGATATCGTGCACGTACCGTACAGCGGCGCCGCGCCCGCCATGCAGGACTTGCTGGCGGGCCGCATCAATATGTTCATCACGACGCCGCCCACGGCGATGTCTCATCTGGAGGCCGGCACATTGCGTGCCCTGGCCATCACCAGTAGCCAACGACATCCCAAGTTGCCGAATATACCGACCACGGCTGAAGCCGGCCTGCCAGAGTTTCAGCTCGAGGCCTGGTTTTCAGTCTTTGGCCCTGCCAACATGCCCGACGACGTCGTGAAGAAACTGACGACCGCCATGGAAAAGGTGATTACCTCCGAGGAGTTCAAGGCCCAGATGAATGCACAAGGCTCCAACGCAAGTTATCGATCACCTGACGAGTTGGCCCAAATCGTGAAGGACGATCTGGCGAAATGGACCAAAGTGGTGGAGACGGCGGGGATCACCGCGAACTAGCGACTTACCTACCTGTACGCTGTCAGGTGTTGGGTGCCAACCAGGCAACACTGCTCTGGAATTACTGATCGCTTATCAAACGGGATACCTGTTAGTCCGCTGCAGTTGGGCCCGCAACTGCCGGACCTCCTGACTCAGGTCCAGGATCAACGCGACCGCATCCAAGCTTGCGTCGAAATCTCGTTCGAGTTGACGAGCTTCCCGTGCACGTCTCAGATCCTCGCTGTGAAAACGCCAGTCTTCTGGCTGCGCGCCTGTCGCCTCGACGATACCGACCGACACCAATTGGGCGATCCATTGCACCTCGACTCCGCAGGCGCACGCCAGTTCATCCGCGCTCAACGGTTGCGCCTTGCCCACGATGGTGTCGCTGGTGGCTATGACTACTGTTTTCATGCTCATTCCTCCAAGTGGCGGCGGGGATTGAAGGGCAGGTCTTGCTGCATTTTTTGATAAGCGGCCCGGGCGGCGTCAGTATCGGCGGGCGGCAGGATGACTTCGAGTATCAGGTACAGGTCTCCGGCGGGATTACCCGGAATTCCTCGGCCGCGCAGCCGCAGTTTGCGGCCGTTATTCGACCCTGCCGGGATGGTGACTTCTACCGTACCGCCAGGCGTGGGGGCGTTGACGCTGGCGCCCAGCGCCGCCTCCCAAGGCGCGACGGGCAATGTCATGGTCAGGTCACGTCCATCCACCGCATAGCGCGGGTGAGGCTTGAAACGGACTTCAAGGTACAAGTCGCCATTTTCGCCGCCGCCATGTCCAGGCATGCCCTGGCCCGATAGGCGGATGTACTGGCCTTCGCGCACACCAGCGGGGATACGCACACTGAGCGTGCGTGTTTGCATTTGTGGCTGGTGCTGATCGTCCAGATGTACCGCGCGTAAACTGATGTCGCGCGTGGCGCCTTTCAAGGCGTCCTCGAGGTCGATCTCGATGATGGCATGATGGTCTTCGCCACGAGCCCGAAAATTCTGGTGCGCAGAGTGCCGCTGACGACCGCCGAACAGCGAGGAGAAAAACTCGCTGAATTGCGCTTCCTCGCCCGGCGTTGCCGTGTGACGGAACTCGAAACCCTCGTCCCAGCCAGGTGGCGGCTGAAACTCCCCGTTTGGCGAAGCGCCGCTGGCGAGTTTGTCATACGCCTGACGTTTCTCCGCGTCGCGCAGCACGTCGTAGGCCTCGTTGATGTCACGCATGCGTGCTTCGGCGTCGCTTTCTTTGCTGACATCGGGATGATATTTGCGGGCAAGCTTGCGGTAGGCGCGCTTGATCTCGTCATCCGAGGCGTCTGGCTTGAGGTCCAGTGTCTGGTAGTAGTCCTTGAACTCCATCCATCTCTCTCCCTGCTAGTTCCGTGTCCATGGTAACGCCATGGCTTTTGACTGCTTGCCTATTATGCTTGGTCTTTGGGATTTACCTATACGGTCGAGGTCGGATTCATCGCGCCGAATCGCACGTGGGCGCGCTCCGGACAACCCTCGACTCATGCCCGGTCGGTGGGCGCCTGCAGACGGTCGATTGCCGTTCGGGCGACGGACGAAAATGCTTCAGGCCGACCGAATGCGCGCGCCGTCAGCATCGCGCCGTGAATGGTCGACATAAAGGTTTGTGCTTCGACATTTACGCTCTCGCGCAGCTGAAACTGACCCGTCGAGACCCCTTTTTCCAGGGCGGCTCCGATCCAGGCCGTCAGGTCCGAAAAATAGCCGCGTACTTCGTCGGCGATCTCTTGCGGGATCATGGGCAACTCCGCCGCGAGCATCGCGCAGATGCACATGGTCGCCGTACCCTCGCGTATGCACGTGGCCCAATAATCGGTGTACGCCGTGAGTTGGCCCAGCGGGTCATTGACTTGCTGCGAGAGCGCGGCCAGCCCTTCGCGGGATTGCTCGCGATGCTTCAAAACCACGGTAAGCACCAGTTCCGCTTTACTCGGAAAATGGTGATGGATACTGGCCTTGCCGATATGCACTCTGTCGGAGATATCCGCATAGCTGAATCCGTTATAGCCACCCGCGGCGAGCAATAGCTTTGTGTGCTCGGCAATCTCGGTGGCTCTGGGGGATAGTTCGAGGCTCATGGAAAGGGATGGGGTCGATTTGCGTAAAAGGTATGCAACGGCACGTGGCAAACGCACTCGGGCCGCCATGATGGCATTGATAATCACATCAATCTACTAGTTGGTTGATCACATGTCAAGGTTGTGAGGATCAGAGGGAGCATGCAACACGGTAGTAGGGCGGTGGATTACGGCGCGACGTCCCGCGCTGATGCGCTCACGCATGTTTTTGCGATACGTTGTGCCAGCGGATAAAGATCATCTGCCACCTGCGCTTCTCCGATTTTCTGTAAGAGTTCGGTCGGCATGGCACGGGCCAGGCTTCCCAGCAGCCTGCCGCTAGGCGCCAGAATCGGGACGGCCACACCGCTGACGAGCGGAGTGATGGTTCCGTGGCTGGTCGCGTATCCCGTGCGACGCACTGCCATCATAGATCGTCGAAATTCCTCCCAGTTGTCGCCCAGCCTTGCGTTGGCGATGGCTTTTGTATTCTGCAAGTAAGTCTCGCGAATTTGATGTGCTGATAGCCAGGGAAGTAATGCTAACGATGCGGCGCCTTGAAATAACGGAAAGGGTATGCCACGGGCGCGGCGGATCGTGATGCGTTGCCCACTACAGTCCAGTGTGTCCGGACCTGCATTGAGGATACACAGCACCTTGTCTTCGTACAGATTGTGCAGCAGCAGGGCAGAGTTGCTTGGCGCCTCGTGCAGGACTTCAAGACCGGCCCGATACAGCGGATCGGTCAGCGCCATCAAACGTTCCAGCTCGATAATTCTCGGCCCTAGACTAAAAACGCCGGGTGCGGTGGGTGTCACCAGTCCGGCGCAGGCTAACTCTCGCAGATAACGATAGGCCATCGACCGCGTGTACTTCAGATGCTCTGTAACGATCTCAACGGTCAAGACCGGGTGCTCGAGCGTAAACAAGTCAAGAATGGCAAAAGCGCGCCCCAAGCTTGACCCTCGGTCGTTGTGATTCGTCATGAGGGATCCGTATCTCATGGCGGCAGCATAGCGCGGCGATAGTTTGAGATGTTGGGAAAACGGAAAAATCCCAGCATTTGAAATCTATGGGTTTCTTAAGTCTGGCGCTACGCTTCGTGGCTTCAACGTGTTCCTTGCCGCGAGTTCATTGACGCCTTCGACCCGAAATGATTGATAAGCCACTAACGGGGCGTGTTCCGCCCGAAGCGATTCGTTATACGACACTGCCGCGCCTGGATTCGGACGTGCTGGCACGATATGCCGCGCTTGAGGATCTGACAGGTACGGTGTCCGACGCCATGGATATCCTGGGGCTGTGCGGCGCAATCCCGGCGTCGGTGTTGCAACCCACGTTAGCATCGCGTCGGATGATTGGGCAGGCCGTCACGGTACGGAACGTAGCGCGTCGAGATAGCCCCACCACGGCGGCTGCGACTGGCAAGAGCTCAATGGGTGAGCACGAGGCGTACAACCAGGCCGAGCCCGGCGATGTCGTGGTTATCGAGGGTTTGATCGGCGTGTCGAACATGGGAGGGCAATCTGCTGCCGTCGCTCATCGTGCGGGCTGCGCCGGTGCCATTATCGACGGTTCTTTTCGCGACCCCGACAGCAGCCGTGAACGTGATTTTCCGATCTGGTCGCGCGGCGTGACGCCTATCACAGGCAAATGGAGACTGCAGACCGTAGAAATCAATGGATCTGTACGCATCGGCGGGGTGTCCGTTGAGGCTGGGGATCTGGTCTTGGCCGATGAGGCCGGCGTGGTGTTTATCCCCTATGCACATGCCGAGAGTGTGTTGCTGCAGGCAGAGAAGATTGACGCTGGCGATAACCGGCAGAAGGCCGACATCGCGGCGGGAATAGACCTGGCCACGCTGGCGGCGACTAAATACAAATAATTCGATACCGAAGAAAGAAGCGAGGAGATTTCATGATTGAGACTCAGGTTCCCATTCATGTTGCCGTACACGCGGGCGACATCCTGGGGGAGGTACCACTTTGGTGCGCGCGCAGTCAGCGTCTGTGGTGGGTGGATGTTCGTCGGCCGGCGTTACAGTCGTACGAGCCTCATAGCGGCATGCACTCCGCTCAACGCCTGCATCCAGCGCTTGTCACCGGATCAATGGCCTTGCGCGAAAAAGGCGGGTTTTTGTTGGCGGCTCCGGGGGGCTTGTTTATTTTTGACCCGGCTAGCGGCGAGCCCGAGCAGTTGATCGCCGATCCGTTGCAGGGTGCGCCGGGAATGCGGCTGAACGACGGGAAATGTGATCGTCGCGGCCGTTTTTGGGTGGGCAGTATGCACGATACCAAGCGGGATCCACTGGGTACCTTATATCGGCTGGATCCCGATGGTCGGTGTACCGCCAAGCTGGATGGTTTTGTATTACCTAATGCCATCAGTTTTAGCCCCGATGACCGCTGCATGTATTTTGCGGACACACATAACCAGATGATCTGGGTTTTCGATTACGACATTGACGCGGGCGAGATTTCTAATCGACGCATCTTTAAGGACTGGACACACCAAGAGGGGCGGCCCGATGGAGCGACCGTAGACGCCGACGGGTTTGTATGGAACTGCATGGTCGCAACGGGGCAACTCGTGCGTTTGGCGCCGGATGGTCGGGTGGATCGCATTATCCAATTGCCGGTGACCAATCCCACCTGCCCAGCCTTTGGCGGCGACGACCTGGGCACGCTATTTATCACTAGCCATTCTCAACGTTTTACGCCTGCGCAACAGGCGGCAGAACCTTTGGCCGGTGCATTGTTAGCGCTGAATATCGGCGTGCACGGACTACCGGAGCCACGCTACGGTGGTTGAAGGCTCTCTGAGCGTTGCGTGCCTCAACGAGAAATGGACACAAGATCCGAGGAGACCTCATTGTGTTATTGACACTTACGCATTTCGCCCGTGTATCACGCATTTTTCTGCTTGTGATCGCAGGTGCCGCCGCCATGCCGGCTCAGTCGACGGATGTAGTGAAGATCGTTGTGCCCTTTTCCGCTGGCGGGCCAACGGATCAGATCGCCCGGATCGTAGCACCGGGATTGAGTGAAGCATTAGGCAAGACCGTTATCGTCGAGAATCGAGGAGGGGCGGGCGGTACGGTGGGAGCCGCCTACGCGGCTAAGGCCAAACCGGACGGCAGCACGATTCTGTTGAGCACATCCAGCTTGGTACTGAGTGCGGGGACGACGTCCAATCTGCCCTATGACGCGCGTCATGATCTTGATCCGGTCTACCTGCTGGGCGAAGTGCAGACGATGCTGGCGGTGCGCCCTGGCTTGAACGTGGAGTCGTTGCAGGCGTTGATTGCCAAGGCCAAGGGTCCAAAGAACCTCAATTACGGCTCGACTGGCGTGGGCGGCACGATGCACGTGGGGGCCGAACTTTTGGCCCGTACGGCCGAGGTACCTCTCGTGCATATTCCGTATCGTGGCGCCGCGCCGGCGTTGGTGGATTTGATGGCCGGCAATATCGACTTGGTGAATGCTGACGTGCCAGTCCTCAAACCGTATATCCAGGATGGACGCATTCAAGGGCTGGTGATTTTCGACAAGCGACGTTCGCCCTTATTGCCGGATATTCCAACCGCCGAGGAAGCAGGTATGCCGGAATTGCAACTGACGAATTGGTACGGCGTGCTGGTGCCTAAAGGTATGCCGGTCGCAGCGCGCCAGGAACTCGAGCGGGCTCTGGATGAAACGGTTCACAGGCCTGAGGTGGCTGCGAAATTGGCAGATGCCGGGTTTAGCAATCCGCAGAATGCCGCTGCTTTTAAGGCTCGGTGGGACGCGGATTTCGAACGTTGGTTGCCATGGTTGAAAGAGGCGGGGATACGGACTGAATGATATTCGAGCAACGCACCTACACCATCACCCATGGTCGCATGGAAGATTATCTCGAACGTTACGAGCGGGACGCGCTACCGCTGCAACGTAAATATTTGGGACGTCTGCTGGGATTTTTCTTAAGCGAAATCGGCCCGCTTAATCAGGTTGTACATATTTGGGTTTATGACAGTTTTTCGGACCGTGAGCAGCGACGCCTGGCGTTGGAAGCTGACCAAGCATGGCAGGCTTTCAAGGTGAGTAACCGGGGTACTTTTGTGGCACAGGAGGTCAAAATTCTTACGCCGGCTTCATTTTGTCCCATTCATATTTGAGATGAATCATGAGCACCCTGGTTGACCTTGCCCGTAATCCACTCAAGGACCGCTTGGCTAGCGGCGCCGTCGTTGCCTCGATGAGCTTGCGTATCATGCGTAGCCACGAGATCGGGCGTATCGCGGCCAGTGCAGGCTTTGATACGCTGTATGTGGATCTGGAGCACAGCGTCTTGTCACTGGAAACGACGGCTTTGTTGTGCCATGCGGCGCGCGAGGCGGGGGTCGTACCTTTGGTACGTCTGCCAGCGGTTGATGCCTCGTTGATAGGCCGCGTGCTTGATGGCGGAGCAATGGGTTTGATTCTTCCACATTTGGAAAACGCGAGTCAGGCGCGCGCCGCGGTCGATGCCGCCTTATACCCGCCTCGGGGCTCACGGTCGGTGGGCACCGGACAACCCCTGTTGCACTACCAAAGCTTTCCGGCAGCGCAGGCTTGTCGCGCGCTGAACGACGCTGTGTTTATCGTTGTTATGGTAGAAAGCGCGTCAGGTCTTGCGGCGGCAGATGCAATGGCCGCAGTCGAGGGTGTCGACATGCTGTTTGTAGGATCGGGGGATCTAGGCGCCGAATTAGGGTGGCAGGCCGACGACGACGAGGTCGTGGCGGCTGCCTTTGCCAAGGTGCTGGCTGCAGCCAAGCGTCACGGCAAGTTTGTAGGGGCCGGAGGGGTAACGAATCGTCCTCAACTCATGCGCCGACTACTCGATATGGGAGTACAGTATTTTTCGGTTGGCACAGATATGAGCTTCATGATGGCAGGGGCGGTTCAGCAACTGAGCGTTGTCAGGCAAGCGGCCAGGCTGCCTATTGGGTCGCGCCTGTAGCGCTGGAGACGTACTGCGCCAACACGTCCACCTCCGCATCGCTGAGCGATTCAAAAGCGGGCATGACACCAATGCCATTGCGCAGCGCCTGGGCGACGCGGTTGGCATCGGGTTTCAGTTCATCGAGGTTGGGGCCGATGGCGCCTACCGCGCCCGCGTCGGCCAGCGTATGGCAGACGGCACAGGCGGGCGTGGTGTTTTTGGTAAAGAGCGCGCGGCCGGCTTCGGCATTGGCGGGTTCGGCCGCGCCGGCACAGGTGGCATACAGACCGACCAGGCCAACGGTGAGTGAGGGCAGGAAAAACCGCCAGCCGCGAGCGCGGCAGCGGTCGTGAAGAGACTGCGCAATTGGGTGCTGCATCGATGCCGCCATGTTTATGACACGTTGACCGTCAGCGCATGGTCGCGCCAGCTGGAATTCAAGTAGCCGCGCACATTCTCGACGCGGTTCTCGACCTGTACATTGCCTTCGGTGTCTTCGACACGGCTGGCCAGGGTGTGCTGGCCGGCGGGCAAGTCGACGGCCAGGGCAAACTGGCGCCAGGCGTACTTGCCCAGGTCAGGGCCTACCAGCGCGGCCTGCTTCCAGGTCTTGCCGCCATCGATGGACACGTCCACGCGTTTGACCGCATGAATGCCGCCAAACGCCACGCCGCGCACCAGCGCGCGGCCTGCCTTGACAGGTGCGCCTTCGGCACCGGGCGCGGTGATCCAGGATTTGGGACCCATGGCCCAAGCCGACGGCTGGTCGGGGCCGGGTTTGGCATCCATGGGCGCCAGACGGTAGCTGGTTTGCTGGATCTTGGCGGGGCTTTGCTCGGCCGTGAACGCCAGGCGCTTGATGTACTTGACGTTGTTGACGCCCGTATAGCCTGGCACGATCAGCCGCAACGGCCCGCCGTGCGCCAGCGACAAAGGTTCGTTGTTCATTTCCCAGGCCAGCATGGCATCTTGCAGCGTGTCGCGCGGCACCGAACGTTCTACCGTCAGGGTATTCGGATCCAGGCCTTCAGGCAGTTGTTCGCCGCCGGTGCCCGTCATGTAGGTGGGGTCGCCCTCGATGCCGCCCAGGTATTCAACTAGGGTGCGCACTGGAATGCCCGTCCACAATACGCAGCCGGCCGCGCCAACCTGCCATTGCGTGCCGCTGGGCTTGTGGGGAAAGAATCCACGGCCGTTGCCCGAACATTGCAGCACCGTGGCCATGGTGTCCACGCCCAGTGTCTTGAGCTCGCCCAGAGTTAGCGTGCGTGGATTCTTCACGCCCTGGATCTCGACCGACCAGGCATCGCGGTCATCGAGTATGGAGGCATCGGGCGGTGGCAGATTGTTGCGCACGTACAGTTCGCGCGTCGGCGTGATGACGCCGTCGCCGAATGCGCTGCGTCGGGTCTCGATGGTATTGGCGCTGTGGACGATGACGCTATCGGCATCTTTCCAGGCGGCATACGGCGGTAGCGGTTTGGCTGCTGTCGTCGCGGCGGGGACAGCGGCCTTGCTGGTCGCTGGTTCGCTGGCGCGCACGACGCCGGTGGCGCCCAGGCCGGCCGCGGCCAACGCGCCGGCGCTACCGGCCAGCAGGCGGCGACGTGCGGGATTGAGGGGTGTAGTCTCCATGGCGTGGCTCTCCGTTTGCCGCGCATTGCGGGGGCGGGCGCGGTATTGTGATTATGCTGCGCCGCCTGGCGGCGTGCCGCCGTGACGACGCATGCTTGCCATGATCGGCAATGCGTGCCTATATGTCAATCGGTTGTAAGCATCTGGGTTTTTAGTCAAAAAATATATAAACCCATTTGCACTCTGGTATCCGCTACTTCGCCAATTCAGCCGCCAGCGTCGCGACCAACTCGGCGGCGGGTAATGCGCGGGCCAGCGGCGCGCCTTGACCTGCCCAGTGCGCGGCAAATTCATGATTGCCTCGCTTGGTAGCAGCGGCGATTAACTGCTTGGCGGCATCATAGGCATAGGGATAGGCCGCGGGGGAGGGGCTGCCGTCCGCTTCGCCATAGGCGATATAGCGATTGAGCAGCCCTCGTGCCGGGCGGCCCGACAGTACGCTCGTCAATCGGGTGGACGAGGCACGCGCGCTTTGGAGATTGGCACGATAGCCGTCATTGGCGGCGGATTCGGGGCAGACTACGAACGCGGTGCCAAGCTGTGCGGCGGCCGCGCCGAGGTCCAGCATGGCTTTGATACCGGCGCCGTCCATGATGCCGCCGGCGGCGATGATGGGCAGTTGGGTTCGCCGTACCAGCAGTCGCACGAGTACGGCAGTACTCAAGCGCTCGTCAATCGCCTCGGGGTTGAACATGCCGCGATGGCCACCGGCCTCGATGCCTTGCGCGACGATGGCGTCCACGCCAGCCTGTTCGATCAGAGCGGCTTCGTGCAAGTTGGTGGCGCAGGCCAGGGTGTAGATACCGGCCTGGCGTAGCGCCTGGACGCGATCGGCCGCCGGCAGTCCAAAGTGAAAGCTGACGACCGCTGGGCGTTGTTCCATCAGCATGTCAAAGGCCTCATCTCCCTGCAGAAATGAGCGATAGATTTCGGATAGCGCTTTGGGTAGCGGCAAGTCCATTTCCGCGAACAGCGGGGTGAGATAGTTTACCCACGCGGCATCGCGCTTCGGATCCGGCGCGGCGGGCGTGTGGCAGAACACATTCACGTTAATAGGTTTGTTTGTGAGCGCGTAGGTGTCCTGGATCATCTGGCGCGCCTGGGCAACCGTGCTGCCGCCAATACCCAGCGAACCCAGTGCGCCAGCATTCGAGACAGCCGCTGCGAGCTCGGGTGTCGCGGTACCCGCCATCGGTGCCTGAATGATCGGATGGGAAAGGCCCAGTCGAGAAAGCAACTGTTCAGACGCACTCATGATATCTCCTATTTTTGCCGTAGGGCGGCTCGCCGCGAGGTGGGCAGCAAGCCGAAGGCGCAGCGTGGGTTTTTTTGCAGCGTGACAATGATGATAGTGCGTTCTGATTGCCGAAGCATAGGCGTGCTGGTGACTGGACTCAAGTCATCCCATCACCAGCACGGCTCACTGCACGTCCCTAGTGCGATAGCGGCGCGGCGGTGTTTTCCCTGAGTTTATCGTGTGTAGCGTACTTTTCGATCATTGTTGCGCTCGCTCGGTTCAGGCCCGTGACCGCAACAGTCATGCCGTTACGGCGGAATTTGTGGACGATGCGATCGAGTGCCTCAATCGCGGTGATATCCCAGAAATGCGCGTGCGACAGATCGAGACGGATCGAGTGGATCGGCTCTTTGAAATCAAACTCGGACACCAGTGCTTCTGACGAGGCAAAGAATACTTGGCCGCGCACCACGTAATGGCGTTCGCGGGTGTTTTCATCCAGCGACGATTCCACTACCAAAATACGCCGGGCCTTTTCGGTGAAGAAGATGGCGCTCAACAGCACGCCCAGACCCACGCCAATCGCCAGATTATGCGTCGACACCACAGTGGCGACGGTGGCCAGCATGACGATTGATGAGCTCTTGGGGTTGGTTCTCAGCCTGATCAACGACTGCCAATCGAAGGTACTGATCGAAACCATAATCATCACGGCAACTAATGCGGCCATGGGGATTTGGCGTACCCAGGGTCCCAGAAATACGACCAGCACCAGCAGCAGGGCACCAGCGACAAAGGTGGACAGACGGCCCCGGCCACCGGATTTCAGGTTGATCACCGTCTGGCCGATCATGGCGCAGCCGGGCATGCCACCCAGAAAGCCCGCAACAACGTTGGCGCAACCTTGGCCGCGACACTCGCGATTTTTATTGCTGGGCGTGTCGGTGAAATCGTCAACGATGCTAGCGGTCATCAGCGACTCGAGTAACCCCACGAGAGCGATGCTGACAGAATAGGGAAAAATGATGCTCAGCGTGTCCAGCGAGAACGGCACCTGGGGCAGGGCAAAGACTGGCAGCTCATCGGGAAAAGCGCCCATGTCGCCGACAGTCGGTAGCTCCAGGCCCATCGCCAGCGATATCGCCGTCAGGACGACGATGCAGACCAATGGTGAAGGCACCGACTTGGTCACGCCAGGCAATAGGTAGATGATGGCCAGTCCGGCCGCCACCATGGCATAGACGACCGGCGCTACGTTTTGCAACTGCGGCAGTTGGGCCAAGAAGATCAAGATGGCCAGCGCATTCACAAACCCTGTGATGACGGAGCGTGAGACAAAACGCATCAAGGCGCCGAGCCTGAGATAGCCCGCCGCGATCTGCAGCACGCCCGCGAGAATGCCGGCTGCCAACACGTACTCCACACCGTGCGTCTTGACGAGTGAGCCAATGAGCAACGCGATCGCGCCGGTGGCGGCCGAGATCATGCCGGGCCGACCGCCGGCGATGGACGAGACGACCGCGATGCTGAATGCGGCATACAAACCGACTTTGGGATCCACGCCAGCAATGATGGAAAACGCCAGGGCTTCGGGGATGAGAGCCAGTGCGACCACGATGCCGGACAAGATGTCGCCGCGGATGTTAGAGAACCACTCTTCGCGTAAGCGGGTTGTTTTCATCATTTGCTCCGAGAAACCTCGGCATTCATGCCGGGGAGGAAAGGAGCGCAGCCGTCAGGCTGCAGGATTGGTCTTATGTGAGCTGTTGTCTGGATGCATATCCAGTTATGTGGTTTGGCGCGGATAGTATCTTGGGCATGCAAACCAAACGTGCCTATCGATTCCGGTTCTATCCCACGCCCGAGCAAGCGATGACGCTGGCTCGCACGGTTGGGTGCGTACGCGTGGTCTACAACCACATGCTTAATCTTCGTTCGACGGCTTGGGCCGAGCGACAAGAGCGTCTGGGGTATCACGCCACTTCGGCGGCGCTGACGGTGCTGAAAAAGATGCCGGACCACATCTGGTTGAACGAGGTCAGTAGTGTTCCCCTGCAACAAACGCTGCGCCATCTGCAAACGGCGTTCGTTAATTTCTTCGCGAAACGCACGGGATACGCGCGATTCAAACGCAAAGACGGCCCGCAATCCGCGGAATACACCGCCAGTGCCTTTCGGTGGGATGGTCGGTCGCTCAAATTGGCGAAGATGCGCGAGGCGCTCCCGATTCGTTGGTCCCGTCAGATTCCCAAGACCGCCAAGGTCACTACCGTCACCGTCAGCAAAGACCCGGCAGGACGATACTTTGTCAGCCTGCTGTGCGATGACGTTGTGGCGCAGAAACCTCCGACGTTGAATTGTATCGGCATTGACCTGGGACTGACTCATTTTGCGACCCTCTCAACAGGAGAAAAAATCAATGCGCCGCAGGTCTTTCGACAGCATGAAGCCAAGTTGGCCAAGTTGCAACGCCGCTTGGCCAGGAAACAACGCGGCTCGGCTCGCCGTGCCAAGGCGAGACTAAAAGTTGCCAAATTGCATGCCAAGATCGCAGACACCCGCAGGGATTTCCCGCACCAGCTCTCTACCCGGTCGATCCACGAGAACCAAGTGACCGCCGTAGAAAGCTTGTCTGTGTCAGCCATGCAGAAAAACCGCTGCCTTGCTAAATCGATCGGCGATGCCGGGTGGGCGGAGTTCGTGAGACAGCTTGAGTACAAAGCGCGTTGGTGTGGACGTGAACTCGTGCGGGTGGATCGCTGGTACCCCTCCAGCAAGCGTTGCAGCCATTGCGGGCACGTGTTACCTAAGCTGCCGTTGAGCGCGCGACGTTGGTCCTGCCCGGGATGCGGCACAGACCACGACCGTGACATCAACGCGGCGCATAACGTATTAGCCGCCGGGCTGGCGGTGTTAGCCCATGGAGAAACGGTAAGACCTAAGTGCATGAGTGTTGATGCGCAACGGCTCGGTTCTGTGAAGTGGGAATCCCTTTCCTTTAGGGAAGGGAGCAGTCAAGAAATCTGAGAGAGCAAATGAATGGGCGGCCGACAAAAGACGGCGAGAAATATCGTTTCGCCTGACCTATCGTGCGCTGGGGAATTGCTGCGGTGCGGCAGTGTAGGAGATTGCGTCGTTATCGTCCAATTAAAGGGTTTATACCTAGTTGTAAGATAAGCATATCGCGCCGTATCCTGTCTGTTCAACATCGCAGGGTGGCGGGCCAGGAAGGGCTCGACGTTCCATCACTGCCATAACAGTGAGAGACAAACATGCACTTGCCTGAATCCGATAACCCCCGGACCCAGTTCCCGGGGTTAACGGGCAAAGTCGTCGTGTGTACGGGCGCGGGGTCCGGCATTGGGCTGGCGATGGCGCACGCCTTTGCGCGACATGATGCACGGGTAGTCTTGCTGGATGTGAATGCCGACACGCTGGCCGCGGCGCAATCCGCGTTGACAACACAATATCCCGCTGCCGATTCTCAGGCGATCTGTGCATCGGTCACCGACGACGAGGCCGTCGAGCGGGCATTTCGAGACGTCGACGAGCGCTACGGCCGGGTCGATGTGCTGTTGAACAATGCAGGGATCTCGATGAATCGCCCCACGCTGGAGCTGGCGCCGGCCGAATGGCGACGGGCGATCGACGTCAATCTGAACGGGCTGTTTTATTGTTGCCAGCAAGCCGCACAACGGATGGTGCGCACGGCCAGCGGCGTCGTGCTGAATACCGCATCCATGTATGGCATCGTGGCCGCGCCGGAAAGGGCGGCGTACTGTGCATCCAAGGCCGCTGTCGTGGCGTTGAGCAAGTCCCTGGCGGTGGAGTGGGCGCCGCGGGGAATACGCGTCAATGCGATTTGCCCGGGCTACATTCGCACCGATCTGGTTAACGATCTGGTGGCGCGTGGCGCACTGGATGCGGATCGTCTGGCGGCGCACACGCCCATGCGGCGATTGGGGTCGCCGCAGGAGATTGCCGAGGCGGCGCTGTTTCTGGCTTCGGACGCGGCGAGCTTTGTGACGGGTCATGCTTTCGTGGCCGATGGCGGCTGGACGGCCAACGGCTATCTCTGAATCACCTTTGCGATCACACATAATTTATGTCCATACTTCATCCTTTGGCCCCTCAATCACCCTGGTTGCAACTCACGACCACCGATCAGGACTGGGCGCATGCCGATCCGCGGTTACTGGGGTCCTTGCTGACACACTGCGCGTTGATACGTGGTTTTGAGGAGACCGTGCTCGATCTGGCCGCCCAGGGCCTAGTGCATGGACCGGCGCATTCCAGTATCGGTCAGGAGGGTGGGGCCGCGGGGTCGATTGTGGGGCTGACGGCGGCCGACGGCGTCAACGGCTCGCATCGAGGGCATCATCAGTTTTTGTCCAAGGCCCTGGCGTATGTCCATCCCGAGGGGATGGACCCTACGGCAGAGATCGATGCAACAGTGCAAGAGGTGCTCCAAAAAACCCTGGCCGAAATTCTGGGCTTGGCACAGGGCTATTGCAACGGGCGTGGCGGGTCCATGCATCTGCGCTGGACGCAGGCGGGTGCGCTTGGCACGAACGCCATCGTGGGCGGTGGTGTGCCGATGGCGGCGGGCCAGGCTTGGGCCAACCGCCAAGCGGGGACCGACGCAGTGATGGTCACGTACTTTGGCGACGGGGCCGTCAATATTGGCTCGGTGCTCGAGACGATGAACCTGGCTGCCGCATGGAAATTGCCATTGTGTTTTTTCATCGAGAATAATCGCTATGCCGTCTCGACGGGCGTCGAGGAGAGCACATCGGAGACGCGCTTGTCGTCACGTGGCGGGGCGTTCAACATCCCCAGTTGGAAAGTGGACGGGATGGATCCACTGGCCGTGCATCTGGCGATGCAACAAGCGTTGGCGCATATGCGTTCGGGGCAGGGACCGACCTTGATCGAGGCCGATGTGTATCGGTTTTTTCATCAAAACGGCCCCTTTGCGGGCAGCGCCTTCGGTTATCGCACCAAAGAAGAAGAGGCCGCGTGGCGCGCACGCGATCCCCTGCTGCTGCTGGCGGATCGCATGACGGCGCGAGGGTTGCTCACGGCGCAAGAGATCCAGGCGTTGCATGATCGCGTGCGCGCCGCCATGGCGCAGGCCGTGCATGCGCTGACAATCGTAGAAGGGGCCGACGCGGGGGGCGGGCAATCAGCACAGGGCAGCGTCACGGTGAATGCGCAATCCCCTCAAGCGGGCAAGCGCCAGATCCGGGCGGCGCTCTGGCCCAGTCCGGATTTTCGCGATGTTGGCATCCTGGGTGATTTGTCCGAAATGCTGGGCGCGCGTTATGCCGAGGAACCCGGCGAGACCCAGGCGCAGTCTGGCACTTCGATCGCAACGACCTCGCGCAAGTTTATCGACGTGGTGGCCGATGTGATGCAACGCCGCATGGCGCAGGACGAATCCGTGATCGTGATGGGCGAAGATGTCCATCGCTTAAAGGGCGGTACGAACGGCGCGACACGTGGCCTTAGTCAGTTGTATCCCGGGCGGTGCCTGGGCACACCGATCAGTGAGAACGCCTTTATCGGCCTGGCGGCAGGCATGGCGGTCGATGGGCGCTACAAGCCGGTTGTCGAATTTATGTACCCCGATTTCATGTGGGTCGCAGCGGATCAGGTGTTCAATCAGATCGGTAAGGTTCGTCATATGTTTGGCGGTGATAGCGATGTACCTCTGGTGCTGCGTACCAAGGTTGCCATGGGCACGGGTTACGGCTCGCAGCATTCCATGGACCCCGCGGGCATTTTCGCGACGAGTCCCGGCTGGCGTATCGTCGCGCCCTCTACGCCGTTCGATTACGTGGGCTTGATGAATACGGCCTTGCGCTGCAAGGATCCGGTATTGGTGATCGAGCATGTGGATCTCTACAACGCCACGGCGATAGGCCCGGTGGATGACTATGACTATTGCCTGCCTGTGGGACGTGCCTGCTTGCGCCGGACGGGATCTGAGTTGACGGTGATCACGTATCTCTCGATGGTGCAGCACGCGGAACACGCATTGGACGAGACCGGCATCTCGGCGGATCTGATTGATTTGCGTTGGCTGGATCGTGCGAGTCTGGATTGGGACACCGTAGGACAAAGCCTGCGCAAGACCAACAACGTGTTGATCGTAGAGCAGGGCGCGCGCGGGACGTCATATGGTGCGTGGCTGGCCGATGAAATTCAGCGACGCTTTTTCGATTGGCTGGATCAACCGGTGCAGCGTGTCACTGGCGGTGAGGCCGCACCCAGCATTTCCAAGGTACTCGAGCGCGCTGCCGCGGCGCGTACCGAGGAGGTCGTTGCCGGTTTGCGGCTTGTCATGCAACACAAAGGAGCGGCGTGATGGCCAGTCTGGTACGCATGCCCGAAATCGCGGCGAATGCGGAGTCGGCTACCCTGCTGTCGTGGGAGGTCGAGCCCGGTGCATCGGTACGCGAGGGAGACACGCTGGCGCTGATCGAGACCGACAAGGCAACCGTCGATCTGCTCGCCGAGCACGATGGCACGTTGTCCCGGACGTTGGTAGCGGCCGGACAGGCGGTCAACGTAGGCGCGCCCGTTGCCGTGCTCCTCATGGCGGGTGAAACGGATGCCCAAGCACAATCGTTGCTGGATTCCGTGCGGATAGCGGGACCGTCATCATCGTCCCAGACCGCATCGTCTCGGGAAACGTCGTCTGAGGAAACATCGTCTCAGGAGGCAAAATCGTCATCGTTTCGGGCCGACAGGATGCCGGTCGCAATAATGCCAGCGGAAACAGGCGCGGCCAGCGACGCGAGTGCGACCCAGGTGCGGACCATGGACACCGATCCCGGCGCGGGCTCGACACCCGAGTCCACGCGTGAGCAAGGGCGAGTCTTCGCCAGTCCCCTGGCGCGTCGCATGGCTGCCGAGCATGGGATCGATTTGCGCGATCTGCCGGGCTCGGGGCCCAATGGCCGCATCGTCAAGCGCGATGTCGTCGATGCCAGCCAGACGGCGTTCGCATCGTCGTCGATATCGCAGCCAGCGTTGCAGTCAGCACGACTGGCGCACGCCCAATTTGCTGACGCGCAGCATCAGCGTTCAGTCCCCGAGGATGCCGGTAATCCAGACACTATCACCCGTATCCCACATTCCAATATGCGCAAGACCATTGCGCGTCGACTGGCGCAGAGCAAATCCACGATTCCCCATTTTTATCTGGACGTCGATTGTCGAGTGGAGGCGTTGCTGACACTACGCAATCAAATTAACCATTCGGTCGAAGGAAAAATCTCGATCAACGATTTTGTGATCAAGGCGGTTGCCTGCGCGTTGCGCGATATGCCAGAGATGAACGTGACGTGGACGGACGACGCGTTACTGCGTTATCGCGACGTGGATATCGGTGTCGCGGTGTCCACGGAGGGAGGCCTATACACGCCGGTGCTGCGAGACGTCGCCGCGATGTCCCTGACCGAGGTCAGTCGGACCATGGCGGAGCTGGCGAGGCGCGCTCGCGCCGGTCAACTGGCGCCGCACGATTATCAGGGCGGTGTCTTGAGTATCAGCAATCTGGGGATGTTCGGGGTGGCGCGTTTCGGCGCCATCATCAACCCCCCTCAATCGGCGATTCTGGCGGTTGGCGCGGTGCAGCGTATTCCCATCGCCGTGGACGACCGGGTCCGTGTCGAGCCAGTATTGAAGTGCACTCTGTCAGTCGATCATCGCGCGATTGATGGTGCGTTGGCGGCACAATGGTTGTCTCGTTATGCCCATTACATCGAGCACCCCTGGGCCATGCTGGTCTGAATTTATCTGTGAAGGCGGCATCATGGCGACTTATGATTTTTCCGGACGCACGTTGGTGGTGACGGGCGCCGCAGGCGGCATCGGGCGTGCCGTGGCAGAGCGATTTTTTCGCGACGGCGCAAATGTGTTCTTGCTGGATCTGGACCAGGACGCGTTGGACACGCTGGCCACGACGCTGCAAGGCGGCAGCGACCCAACCCGTCGAGCCCGCATCGCCACAATGGCGGCGGATCTGGCGGATCCCGAGGCCGCGACACACGCAGCCCGACTGATCGAGCAAGCCTTTGGCGGTGTGGATTTCCTGGTGTCCTGCGCCGGCATCTATTTGGCCGAGCCATTGGCCGGGATGAGCGATGAGCAGTGGCGGCGTACCTTGTCCGTGAACCTGGATGGTGTGTTTTATCTGACGCGACGACTCGTGCCCTTGTTACGCGAGGGCAGCGCCATCGTGAACCTGAGCTCCATGGCCGCGCATCGGGGCGCGTTTTGTAATGCGCATTACAGCGCGTCCAAAGGCGCGCTATTGAGCTTTACGCGCAGTATCGCCCGAGAGTTGGGGCCGCGCACGCGCGTTAACGCCGTCTCGCCCGGCATCATCGAAACCCCTATGACATCGGAACTACTCAAGACACGCGCTGCGGAGTCCATCGATCAGTCCATTGTCAAGCGCCTGGGACAGGCGCACGAGGTGGCCGCGGCGGTGGCGTTTTTGTGCAGCGACGACGCCAGCTTCATCACTGCCGAAGTCCTGCAGGTCAACGGGGGGCTCTATGTCTGCGGATGATCGCATAAGGGTCCAAGATCCGTTGCGCGCCAGCCTGATTCCCCGGCCTACGACATTGCCGGGCGAGGTCGCCGAGCGTCTGCGTCAGGCGATTTTGCAGGGCGATATCGTCGATCAAAACCAGAAACTTCCCTCCGAGGCGAGTCTCGCGACGAGCTACGGAGTCAGTCGACCCGTCATCCGCGAAGCCATCTTCATGCTGAAGTCGGATGGCCTGATTATTTCTCAACAAGGTAGAGGTCAATTCGTTAATCCGCATGGCAGTAGTGTCTTTCGCCTGGACACGGGCATGGACGATGGCGATAACCTGGCTGAATTGTTTGAGTTTTTGCTATCCGTCGAGGTCTCGGCCACCCGGCTGGCCGCGCAACGCCGTACCGCAGACGAGCTGCGGCAGATTCGCGACAGCTATGCGCGCCTGTATGATGCCACGCGCGAGTTGGCCGATGGCACCGCCGAAGACGAGCAGTTTCACCAATCCATCGTACGCGCCAGCCACAATCAGCACTTCATCGCCTTTGCGGAATTCCTGGATGCACGCGTACGGCGACTGATACGTACCGCGCGTAAAAACACGCGCAATCGGTCGATGGATCTCGTGTGGCAGGTGCAGGCCGAGCACAAGGCCATCCTGGATGCGATCGAGGCGGGAGACCCTGAACTGGCGGCGCGAGCGGCCACCACGCATCTGCACAATGCGGCCGCCCGGCTCGCCTCGTACCGGGAATAGGACATGGGCGAGGGCGGTTAGCACGATCGATCCGTCGGGATCATAACCAGAGCGGTGCGACCATGGTCGATCTGCGGCGAGTACAGTCCATCTGTAGTGAGCATGATCGATCTGCAGCAAGTGCGACCCACCCGCTGCGGCCACGACCCGCTCACCGTCAGGTCATTAGCCAGCCGCCGGCGACGTCCAGCACTTGGCCAGTGACGAACCGCGCCTGATCCGAAGCGAAATATAAACACGCGTCCGCGACTTCCTCCGGGGTGCCCAAGCGTCTCAGCGCAGTGACATTAACGACGGCGTCGTTGATTTCCTGGGGCACGCTTTTTAAAAGCGGCGTCGCAATGCGGCCTGGCGCCAGGGCGTTTACGGTGATCTGATGCGGCCCCAGCTCCGCAGCCCAATGCCGGGTCAGCCCAATCAATGCGGCTTTGGTCGCGGCATAGTGTGCCGCCACAATGTCGCAGTACGCTCGCCCGGCGACGGACGACATGTTGATGATGCGGCCCGTGTTCTGTTTGACCATATGGGGCGTGGCCAAGCGTGTCATGTAGAACACGCTATTCAGATTTACGTCTACGACCTTATCCCATTCCTGCGGCGGCATTTCCCAGACGTTGAGTGCGCGGCCGTCGGTCTTGGGGGAAATGCCGACGTTATTGACCAGAATCGTGGCCGGGCCGAGCGCGTCTGTCATCGCGTCGTAGGCTGTCTGGCACGCATCGAATTGAGACACGTCCGTGGGTACAAAATGAACGCGATGCCCCGCGGCCCGCAAACGGTCCGCATAGGCTGCGCCGGCCGTCGCATTGGCATCGATCAAGCCCACGTACGCCCCTTCGGCCAACAGGCCTTCGACGATGGCGCTGCCGATGCCGCCCGCGGCGCCGGTCACGATAGCGACTTGATTCTGAAAGCGCATGTAGGTTAGTCCTTGACTTTGAGCATGATTTTGCCGATGTGCTTGCTGCTTTCCATCAGTGCGTGGGCCTCGCTGGCTTGATCCAGGGAGAACACTTGATCGATCAGTGGCAGGCAACGCCCCGACTCCATTAGCGGAAAGACGTGCTGTTGTAACGCCTGGCCGATGGCCGCCTTGTCATCGTCGGATCGCGGGCGCAGCGTCGATCCGGTGAACGACAGACGCTTGAGCATGATGGGCATGGCATCGATCTGTGTCTTGCTGCCCTCGAGAAAAGCGATCTGCACCAACCGGCCGTTCAGCGCCAGGCTGCGCAGGTTTTTGTTGATGTAATCGCCGCCCACCATATCCAGAATGACGTCGACGCCTTTGCCATTGGTGGCCTCGCGCAGCACTTCTTCAAAATCCTGCTCGCGATATTGAATCGTGTGATCCGCGCCTGCCTGCGTGCAAGCGGCAGCTTTGGCCGAGTTACCGACGGTGGTCCACACCCGGGATCCGAACGCATGCGCCAACTGAATCGTTGTCAGGCCAATGCCGCTCGAGCCGCCATGCACGAGCAGCGTTTCGCCGGATTGCAAGGCGGCGCGTTCAAAGACATTGGTCCATACCGTGTAGTAGTTTTCCGGGATGGCCGCCGCTTGCAGCATGTCCAGCCCCTTCGGCACAGGCAGGCAATGTCGTTCATCGGCCAGACAGTATTGGGCGTAACCCCCGCCCGGCGTCAAGGCGCAAACGGCGTCGCCGACTTTCTGATGATGAACATCGGGACCGACGGCGATGACGTGGCCGGAGACTTCGAGGCCCAGATAGGGAGACGCGCCGGGAGGCGGAGGATAAGCCCCCGCACGCTGCAGCACGTCGGGGCGATTGACGCCGGCGTAAGCCACTTCGATCAGTACTTGCCGACCCAGAGGCGCCTCCATCAGGCGCGTAGCTACTTTCATGCAGTCGGGGGATCCTCCCGGGCCGTGATCGATAAATGTGCAAGTCAGCGGCATGGCGCCAGTCCTTATAAAGCAGAGAAAATATTGTGAATCATCAATGGCCCAGGTAGGCCTTTTTGACATGAGGGTTGCTTAGCAATTCGGCACCGGTGCCCGTGAGCACGATTGCCCCATTTTCGAGGACATAACCGCGGTCCGCGAGGCGCAGCGTGCGAAAGACGTTCTGTTCGACCAGCAAGACCGTCATGCCGTGCTCCGTCACATTGCGGATGATGTCGAACATCTGCTGCACCAGCAGCGGCGAGAGGCCCAGCGAAGGCTCATCAAATACCAGCAGCTTTGGATCTGCCATCATGCCGCGCGCAATCGCGACCATTTGCTGTTCGCCACCGGACAACGATCCTGCATATTGGGTCAGGCGTTCCCGTACACGCGGAAAAATGGCCAGTACTTCGTCCAGTTTGCGGCTTACCATCGGTCGCGCGGCACGCTTGTACGATCCCATCAGCAGGTTGTCGCGCACGGTGAAGTGCGGAAATAACTGGCGGCCTTCCGGGACCATGGTGATCCCCGCATCAACGACATCGTAAGGGGTGCGGTTAGTCAGATCCCGGCCTTCGAATTCCACCTTGCCGGTCGTGCTGCCGATGACGCCGCACAAAGTCTTCAGCGTGGTGGTCTTGCCCGCGCCGTTGGCACCGATCAAGGTGACGATTTCCCCCGCATTGACTTCAAAGTCCAGTCCGTTGAGCACTTGCGTCTTGCCATATCCCGAGCTCAGATTCGATACCTTAAGCATTTTGGTACTCCTTGCCCAGATAGGCTTCGATCACCGCGGGATTTTCGACCACTTCCTTAGGAGATCCCGTCACCAGCACAGCGCCTTCGTTGAGCACGATAATCCGATCCGACAGAGCCATGGTGGCCTGCATCATGTGTTCGATCAACAGCACGGACACACCCGAATCACGGATACGCCGGATCATCTCAATCGCTTTCTGGATATCAGTCGGGTTCAAGCCGGCCATGACCTCATCCAGCAGCAAAATGCGTGGCTGCGTCGCCAGGGCGCGGGCGATTTCCAGGCGCTTCATGCCGCCCACGGTCAGGCTGCGCGCTTCCGTGTTCAGCGACTTCAGCAGATCCGTTTGCTCGGCGACCGACAACGCAATTTGCCTGGCCTGTTCGGGGTCGCGGGTGTTGATGAACGCGCCCAGCATGATGTTTTCCAACACGGTCAGGCCGGTGAAAGGCTTGGCGGTCTGGAACGTCCGGCCTAGCCCCTTGTGGGCGAAGGCATCGGGCGTGCTGCACGAGACCCAGTTGCCGTCCTTGTCCCGTAATGTGACGGAACCTTTGTCTGGCGATAAAAATCCGGACAGTAGATTAAAAACCGTCGTTTTGCCCGCACCGTTGGGGCCGATCATGCCCAGAATCTCGCGCTCATTCAGTTGCAACGACACATCATCCGTGGCGCGCAAGCCCCCAAAGCTCTTGAACAGATTTTCTGCACGCAATACCGGTTCCCCACGATGCGGGGTCTGAGTGGTGACCAGTCCGTGCTGCATTGCCGGCGTGGGTTTACGCGTACCTAAATACGGCAGGCGCGCTAGCAGGCGTTCAATCGTGGGGCCGAACGCGCCGGCCAGGCCGCGGGGAATCGTCAATACGACGATCACCAGGATCAGGCCATAGATCAGCCCGTGCATCCCGTTGCCCACGCTACTGAGCCAGCCGCGTGCCAGTTCAGCGACCGGCAGAACCAGAAATGTGCCGGCGATGGGACCACCGACGGTGCCCAGCCCACCAATCAAGGCAAACATGGCGATCTGGATCGACAAGTCCAGCGAAAATGCCGAGCTCGGATCGACAAAGGTCAGATACGTGATGTGAAAGGTGCCAATGACGCTGGTCAACATCGCCGACACAACCGCCGCCAGGATCTTTACGCGTACCGTATGAATACCGACGGCCAGTGCTGCGTCTTCGCGTTCACGGATGGCGATCAGATAATGGCCCGCGCGCGACTTGCGTACAAACCATGAGACCCACACGACGAACAAGAACAACGCAAAGGCAATGATGACGTAATTGATTTTTTCCCGGAAGACGATCCAGGTCCAGCCTATGTTCAACGGCAAACTGATGCCGCTGGATCCGCCCGTCCAGCTTTCTTCGTGGATGACCAGCAGACGCACTACTTCGAGGATGGCGATCGTCGCCAGGGCAAAGAACGGACCGCGTAACCGCAGCGTAGGGTAGGCGATGACGATGGCGACCGCGGCAGAAATGAGGGCGCCGACAAACATGCCGATCCAGGGTGTGATGCCGAAGTTTTGCGTCAGCAGCGTGGCCGTATAGCCGCCTATGCCGTAGAACACGGCGTGGCCCAATGACAACTGGCCGGCATAACCGCCCACGATGTTCCAGGCGACCGACAGTGAGGCAAACACAAACAACAGGACAAACAAATTGGTCCAGAATGCCGTGCCCATGATGGCGGGCACCAGGAACATGACCAGGAATAGCAGCAGGCTGATATAGGTTTTGGGGTGACGGATATCGGGAAACACGGCAGACTCCTTGTTATTCTGTGCCGATGCCAAACAGGCCGGTAGGACGCAGGACAAGGATCAGCAAAAAGATCACGAAATACACGACTTCTTTCAGGTCGGGGGCAATGTAATAGCCCGCTAGCGTGTCGACCACACCGATGATCATCGATCCGGCGACGGCGCCGTACAGGCTGCCCAGTCCGCCGAGCACGACGATGACAAACGCCGTGAGCACAAAGTACGTGCCCACGGTCGGAAACACGGGATACTGCGGCGCCAGTAATCCGGCGGCAACCCCGACAAATGCCGTTCCCAGGCCAAAGGCAATGACATAAACGTTATTGACGTTCACGCCCATCAACATGGCGGCATAACGGTGTTGGGCGACGGCGCGCAGCGCGCGGCCCAGATAGGTGCGATGCATGAACAAATGCAGCAGGATGGCCAAGCCGATGCCGACCACAAAGGTGATCAACTGGCCGGTGACCACGGTGTAAGCACCCACGTTGAAGACGTTGGTGCCCAGTTCGACGGGCGCGCGATAGACGTTGGCGCCAAAGATCACCAGCGCCAGATTCAGCAAGATCGTCGAGACGCCGACTGTCGCAAAAATCTGAATATGCTCATCGGCATTCAGCAGGGGCTGGATAATGGCTTTTTGCGTCAGAGCGCCTAGCGCAAACAGCACAACCGCGACGGGAATCAACCCGGCATAGGGGTGCACGCCTAAATGTGTCGCGACCAGATAGACCAGATACATGCCTATCATCAGGAACTCGCCATGTGCAAAGTTCACGACGCGCACGACACCAAAAATCAGCGTCAACCCCAGGCTGATGATGGTGTAGGCGCCGCCCAGCAACAAGCCGTTGATGACCAGTTGAACAAATATGTCCATTGTGCAACCTCAATGATGAAAAAGCGTCCCGGCGCCCGCGTGGGCCAGAACGCTTTGAACCGCGGGCCGTCTCTGCCGGGCGGCCCGCGGGGCACGTCGCCTATTTCTTGAAGACAGGCTTGCCTTGAGCGAGATTCGACGGGGCGATCGTGACGAGGTCGTCGCCTTGCCACTGCATGACATAGAACGACGAGGCAGTGTTCTGGCCATCCTCTCCAAAGTCAAAGCCCCAACCGTTCGCCGTTTCGCCAGCAGGCTTCTTGTAGGCCAGCACTGCTTCGCGGATTTTGTCCGCATCGGTGGATTTGGCATTGCCGATGGCCGCAAAGAAGGCCTTGGCGCCGACATAGTTGGTCAGACTATGGCCGGATTGCGGATCGCTCTTGTAGGTGGTTTTATAGGCTTGCAGGAACTTGTCCAACCCGGGTGCGCCTGCCGGATTGATCGACGCCTGCGGGAAGTCCAGATCGAAGACGCCGTTCATGTCGGCGCCCACCGCCTTGGCGGTGTCAGCCAGCGAATAGCCTCCTCCCGCACCGATGACCACCTTGGGGGTAAAGCCGCCCGCGCGGGCCTGCCGGAAATACAGGATCGCGTCGTTTTGATAGGCCGTTTGCAAGACCACATTGACCTTGGCGCCCTTCAGACGCAGGATCAAGGACGACAAGTCCACGGTCTTGGCCGAATAGGGCAGGACTTCCGCGACGGTATAGCCCAGTTCCTTGGCGCGTTTTTGCTCGGTAGCCGCGACGTCGGTGCCATAAGGGCCGTCTTCGTGGATGATGCCGATGACGATGTCTTTCGGATCCAGTCCCATGCCCGGGGCGACGATGTCGTGCAGGGCATCGACCACGGCCACCCCATACAGTGAGGTGTTGGGATTGCTGCGGAACAGATACTTGTAGCCGCGCGTGGTGATCTTGTGGGCGGTCGCGCCCAGCTCAAAGTACGGAATCCCCGCCAATTCGGCCACTGGCGATGCCGCATAGGAAATGCCGGATGCATAGCTGCCAAACACGGCCACCACACCCGACGAGGTCAGACGCTTGGTTTCGGACACGGCCTGGGTCGGATCGACGGCATCGGCTTTGATGAGCTCGATTTTTTCGCCATTGACGCCGCCCGCCGCGTTGATTTCATTGACCGCCAACTCCAGGCCGCGATAGCTTTCCTGGCCCAGTAGCGCCAGTGCGCCGCTGAAGGGGAACAGGGCGCCGACCTTTATGTCTGCCCACACGCTGGTCGCCGATAGTGCGCCGCATATCCCTAGCGCCACTGCAACTTTCTTGATTTTGAACACTGTCTCGCTCCTGTTGTTGATGTGGGAGTTCACGCGGGCTTGTCGTGTCAGCCTGCTTTATGATGATATATGATATATGTAATTTTGGGCTGCCATAAGCCCTGTTTGATTCTAGTGGTCAGGGCGATGTCATGAATCGGGGATTTCCCTAAACCCGCATGAATACAGGGTTTTGGGGCAATTATTTCATTCTTTTGTCACATTTCGTTGCGCGCGTAGCGAGCGCTCGAGAGTCTGAAAAACGATAAAAATTTGCGCGCCGTTGATCAAAATACTCATATATCGTATATCGTAAACGGCTCACCGCGCCCATAACCATACGGAGACAACGATCATGTTCGAGGAAGTGAACTACGCGGATAAAAAGGTCCTCATTACGGCAGGTGCCGACGGCTTGGGCCTGGAAATGGCCAAGGTATTTCATGGTGCCGGCGCCACCGTGTTCATCTGCGATGTGAACGACACCCGATTGGCTGAGGCTGCCGCGAGCATGCCGGGCTTGCATGCGGCGCACGCAGATGTGTCGGACGAGTTCAGTGTGGAGCGTTTGTTCCGGCAGGTCCATACAGAGCTCGGCGGCCTGGACATTCTGATCAATAACGCCGGGGTGGCAGGGCCGACGGGCTACGTCGAAACCCTGGCCAAGGTCGACTGGGACCGGACGCTGGCCGTCAATATTACCGGGCAGTTTCTTTGCGCGCGCCAGGCGGTGCCTATGCTCAAGCAGTCCAAGGCCGGCGTCATGATCAACCTGTCGTCCGCGGCGGGCCACTTGGGTTTTGCGGGACGGTCCGCCTATTCTGCCTCGAAGTGGGCGGTCATCGGCTTTACCAAAACATTGGCGATCGAGTTGGGCCCGCATGGCATTCGCGTGAACGCCATTCTGCCCGGGGCGGTCGAAGGACCGCGTATCCGGGCGGTGATCGCCGCCAAGGCAAAGACCCTGGGGCGTCCGGTGGACGAGATCGCCGAGCAATACGAGAGCCAGGCGGCGCTGGGTCGTATGGTGACGGCGCGGGATATTGCCAATATGGTGTTGTTCAATGCCAGTGAGGCCGCCCGCAGTGTGACCGGACAAGCCATTGTGATCGATGGCTTCACCCAGAAACTTTACTGATCAGGAGAGACCACGATGCGTACCGTTGCAATTATCGGCGCGGGTTTGATAGGTCAGGGCTGGGCGATTGTGTTTGCTCGCAAGGGATGGAACGTACGGCTCTACGACGTGCAGACCGATAGCCTGGGCCAGGCGCGCGACTTGGTTGTCCAGCAACTGGCTGAGCTGCAGCGCTATGGGCTGCTTGACGATGCTCAGGCGGCAGCCAGCCATGTCAGTATCGTGGACTCGCTGCCGGCGGCGCTGGCCGGCGCCGACTATATCCAGGAAAACTCACCCGAACGTCTGGAAATCAAGCGCGTGGTGTTTGCCGAGTTGGATCAATATGCCGAGCCGCACGCGGTGATAGGCAGTTCCACATCGAGTCTGCCCGCCAGCGAATACACGGAACACTTGGCTGGACGGCATCGCTGCCTGGTGGTGCATCCCGTGAATCCACCGTACCTGGTGCCGCTTGTCGAGCTTTGCGGTGCGCCCTGGACCTCGCCGCAGGCGATTGAGACGGCGCGACAGATCATGCAGGAACTGGGTCAGAAGCCCATCACGGTTCGTCACGAGATCGAAGGCTTTGTGCTCAATCGCTTGCAAGGCGCGTTGCTGCACGAAGCGTTTCGTCTGGCGGCGGCGGGGGTGGCTAGTGCCGAGGACATCGACACTACCATTAAAGACGGCTTGGGGTTACGCTGGTCGTTTATGGGGCCGTTCGAAACGATCGACCTGAATGCGCCCGCCGGATTGGCCGATTATTGCGCCCGGTACGGCCCCTTGTATCACTCTATAGGCGCGACGCAGGCCGAACCCGTGCCTTGGGATGAGGCGCTGGTGGGCAGTCTGCATCAGCAGCGCCGAGAGCAATTACCCGCTAGTGAGCTGCACGCGCGCCGATTCTGGCGCGACGAGCAATTGATGAAACTGATACGCCATAAAACTCAAACTGGAGACAAGAATGGCCCGCGCTAAACCGAAGATTGTCATCACTTGCGCCGTGACGGGCGGGATTCATACCCCGAGCATGTCGCCGCACCTGCCGGTCACGGCTGACGAAATCGCCGAGGCGGCCATTGGGGCCGCCGAGGCCGGCGCGGCTGTGCTGCATCTGCATGCGCGCGATCCGCAAACCGGCAAGCCGTCGCAGGATCCCGAATTGTTTCGCCCGTTCCTGCAGAAGATCAAGGAACGCACCAACGCCGTCATCAACATTACGACGGGCGGCAGCCCGCATATGACCGTAGAGGAGCGTATGCGGCCGGCTGCGACGTTCAAGCCGGAGTTGGCGTCGCTGAACATGGGCTCGATGAATTTCGGCTTGTATCCCATGCTTGATCGCTTCAAGGAATTCAAGCATGACTGGGAGCGCGAGCATCTGGAGAAAAGCCGGGCGGTGGTTTTTCGCAATACCTATGAGGACATCGAGTCCATCCTGACGGTCGGCAATCAAAACGGCACGCGCTTCGAGTTCGAGTGCTACGACATCAGCCACCTGTACAACCTGGCGCATTTCGTGGATCGTGGCCTGGTCAAGTCGCCGCCCTTTATTCAGTCGGTGTTTGGTCTGTTGGGCGGCATTGGCCCGCACCCCGAAGACTTGATGCATATGAAGCGTACGGCGGATCGATTGTTCGGCAACGACTATCAATGGTCGATCCTCGGCGCCGGACGCAATCAGATTCCGCTGGCGACTATCGGCGCGGCGATGGGATCGAACGTCCGCGTGGGCCTGGAAGACTCGTTGTGGATAGGGCCGGGGCAACTGGCGGAATCGAATCGTGTGCAGGTCGAGCGCATCCGTACTATCGCCGAAGCGTTGAACCTGGATATCGCCACGCCGGACGAAGCCCGTGAAAAACTCGGTCTGAAGGGCGCGGATCAGGTGGCGTTTTAAACGTAGCCGCGAAACAGGGCCGCCGATAGCGTTGACGCGGTTGCGCAGGCTACGCAGAATCAGGCGCGTATCGGTTTTGCTCGAGTCGCGTGTGGCCCGTGGGAGGAGGGCGTTTCGCCGAAGCGCCCTCTGGCCAAAGCCACTTGTGTTAGCGGCGCCGCCGTAGCGCGTCGGTGAGTTCTTGCTCGGTCAAGGTGCGGTCGAAATGACGGGCGTGCCGCGCAGCCAGAGTCAACGTGGCGGCCTCGCGCAACGCCGCCTCATCGATGGCGGTGGCGCCAAGTTCACTTAATCGGGCAGGCAGGCCGACTCTCGCATACCAAGTCTCCAGTTCCTCCAGCATGCCATCCGAACGATGTTCCAGATCCAATTGCACCAACAGCCCTACGGCGACTTGCAGGCCGTGCAATGCCTGACCCACCCCCGCAATCCGGGGCAGTCCGCGCGTCAAGGCATGGGCAATCGACAGACCACCGCTTTCAAAGCCCAGGCCACTCATCAGGATCATGGCCTCGACAACCCGTTCGAAAGCCGGTGTCGGTTTGCCCGTGCCGGCGGCATCCAGGGCGGCGGCGCCATCGGCGAGCAAGATGCGCAAACAGCCATCGGCGATCAGTTGCGCCGTGAGGGTCGACGAGGCATTGAACATGTTTTGTCCGCCGTTGCGCCAACACTGTTCCGCCTCGAATTTTTTCGAAATGGCATCGCCCATCCCCGCGCGAAAAAACAGGGCGGGGGCCGTGCTGATGACCTCGGTATCGACCAATACGAGCGTAGGGTTGAACAGCATATGCTCGACCGCCAGCAGATGGTGATCGGCGTCATACAGCACGAAGTTTTTGCTGGTCGGCGCATCGTTGGACGCGACGGTGGGGACGGTGATCAAGTGCTGGTGCAGGGCTTTTGCGACGGCCTTGCCCGCATCGAGAGCCTTTCCGCCGCCCACCGCAATCGTCATGTCCGGCGCCAGTGCCAGGGCTTGCTCGCGCAGCAACGCGATCGTTTCAGGCGTCATTTCCCCTTCGACGATCAAGGGGGTCAACTGCACTTGGGTGGCGCGGCAGAGATCGACCAACCGGTCGCCAAGCACACCGTGCACATAGCGATCGATGACCAGCGCCGCGCGTCGGCCAAACAACGCGGCCGATTCACCCAGGGTAAGCAAGGCGCCCGGTCCTTGGACGTAGCGGCTCGGCCCCCCGAAAACCTTAAGCATGGTGTCTCCCTATTTGCGTGGCGGCGTACTGAGGAATTTCTGCTCTTTTTCTTTTTCGACCAGCCAGTCGATCATGATCTGTCCGCCCCAGACGAGGTCGGCCTGCAGCGCTTTGGTGGCAGCCTCGGGGTCGCGCGCCTGCAGTGCCGCGATCACCGCTTCGTGGCGATGTTCATCGGTTGCGTAGTCCAACCCCGCCGTCTTGATATGAAAGACCTTGAGAATGGGACCGGTGATGACCCAGAACGATTCCACCGTCGCGCGCAAGATGGGTTTGTTGCTGGCCTCGAGAATAGAGAAGTGGAATTTGCGGTTCAGGGCGCTGGCGCGCTTGGGGTCTGTCGAAGTGCAGGAAATGAATTCCTTTTGCAGCGCGACCAGGCTGTCCAGTTGCTTGCGGGTAATGTTCTTGGCGGCCTCGGCCGCGCCCATGCCCTCGAGGTGAAAGCGGATTTGCTGAATTTCGCGCAATTTTTCCGAATTGACATAGGGAACATACACCGCGGTCGCAGCCTGCATCTCCAGGCCCTGTTCGCTGATCAGCCGAAAGATTGCCTCACGAACGGGCGTGATGGACACGCCCATTTCTGCTGCCAGTTCACCGATGATCAGCCGCTCGCCGGGTTCGTATTGCCCGTTGATCAGGGCATTACGAATTTCGTTGTAGACCCTGACGGAGAGGTTTTCTTTTTTGACAGGTTTCAGGCTGGACATGACGTGAATAGGCTTGCAGATGACAGGACGGGTGAATTCTAGCCCGGCATAGACCATAAACTCGATTCAGGTATATTATATATCATATATCCTGAAGAAGAATGGAGACGCCGATGACACTAAACGTTCAGCCTCCCACCCCGCGGCAGATTGCGATGTTGCGTGAAAAGGCCCGCTATATCCGCCTGGAAACCGTCAGGTTGATCGAAATCGCGAAGACCGGGCACTACAGCTCGGTGTTTTCGTGCGCCGAGATATTCGCCGCGTTGTATTACGACGTGATGCGGCTACGGGCAGGCGAGCCGGCCTGGCCCGATCGTGACCGTTTTTTGATGGGCAAGGGCCACGCTGCCGTCGGCTTGTTTCCTGTATTGGCGGACCATGGCTTCATTTCGCGCGAGTTGCTCGACGGCTATACGCGTTTGGGCAGCCCCTTGGGCGATCATCCGGATATGACCAAGGTGCCCGGTATCGATTTCAGTTCGGGGTCTATCGGGCATGCTTTGTCCAACGGCATCGGCATGGCACTGGGCGGCCGTATGAGCCAGCGTTCCTACAACGTGTTTGTGATGCTGGGCGATGGTGAAATGCAAGAGGGGCAGGTATGGGAGGCCGCTCTGTTTGCCGGTCATAACAAGCTCTCAAAGTTGATTGCCATTGTCGATCGCAACGGCTATCAACTGGATGGCAAGGTCGACGACGTGATGGGCGTGGAATCTTTGAGTGACAAATGGACCGCGTTTGGATGGGAGGTCCACGAAGTCGACGGCCATGATCTCCATGCGTTGACGCACACCCTGCGCAAGCTGAAGTCGGACGATACACGAGACAAACCCGCATGCCTGATTGCCCGGACCGTGAAAGGCAAAGGCGTCTCGTTCATGGAAACCGAGCCAGGTTGGCACTTGGGCTATCTGGCGCCCGTCGATGCGCAGATCGCAATCAACGAAATCCAGTCCAGGGAGATTTGAGCATGACGCAAACCTTGACGCCCGACTCCTGGCAGTACCGCGCGCTGAATGCGGTCAACCCAGGGCTGAGTTATCTGTCCGATGCGCTGATCGAATTGGTCAAAGACGGTCATCCGATAGTAGCGGGCTCTGCCGACTTGCAGTATTCGAACGGCCTGAATCGTTTCGCCGAAGCGTACCCCGAACGATACGTGCAATTCGGTATCTCCGAGCAGAACATGGTGTCCACCGCGGCGGGGCTGGCGACGACGGGCTACATGCCCTTCGTGGCGACATTTGCGTCGTTTATGGGGTTGCTGTGCTGCGAACAGATACGCATGGATGTGGCCTATACCAAACTACCGGTGCGCCTGATTGGCCATCATACGGGGATCAGTCTGGGCTTTTACGGAACCTCGCATCACGCCACCGAAGACATCTCGACCATGCGTGCCATCGCCGGATTGACGATCGTGTCGCCGGCCGATGGCGCGCAATTGGCGGCCGCGATCAAGGCGTCGGTGCATTGGCCGGAGCCGATTTACTTTCGGATAGGCCGCGGGCGTGATCCGAAGGTATACGAAGACGGCGTGTCGTTTGAGTTTGGCCGCGCGATTGAACACAGCATCGGGAATGATCTGAACATCGTCGCTTGCGGCATTACCGTGAGTGGGGCACTGCAGGCGGCCGAGGCGCTCCGGGAGCAGGGGATTTCCGTGGGGGTCATCGATATGCCCACGATCAAACCGCTGGATCGCGACGCAGTGCTGAAAGCCGCGCGCTCGGCCCCGCAATTGTTGACCGTCGAAGAGCACAACGTCTTGGGCGGATTGGGTTCCGCAGTGGCGGAAGTCCTTACCGATGTGGGCTCGGGTACTCGCCTGCGTCGTCACGGGATCTACGATGAATATAGTTTGATCGCGCCGCCGACCACGCTATATCAGCATTACCAGCTGGATGCCGCCGGCATTGAGGCGGTGGCATTGGAGCAATTGGGGGCCTGAACCCCGCGGTATGGATGACGCAATAGAAGGCCGTGGCGTCGCCGGCGCGGCGTAGGCCTCACCAGAACAGGAGTTCGTGACATGAAAGAAATCACCGGCGCTACGCGCATGTACGGCATTGTGGCCGATCCCATTCATCATGTAAAAACGCCGCAGCGTTTGAATGAATACTTCGACCAGATCGGACACGATGGCGTGTGCGTTCCCTTTCATGCAACACCAGACACGCTGGCGACCGTCGTGGCGGGACTTCGGGCGCTACGCAATCTGGGCGGATTCATCGTCACGGTGCCGCATAAGACTGCCATATTGGCTCTGGTGGACGAGGCTTCGGATGCCACGAAGCTGATCGGCGCGGCCAATGTGGTGCGCCGCGAGGCCGATGGACGATTGATCGCGACGATGCTGGACGGAGAGGGCTTCGTACGCGGTGTACTTGGCAATGGGCATGAACTAAAAGGCAAGACGGCCTATCTGGCCGGGGCCGGCGGTGCGGCAAACGCGATTGGCTTTGCCTTGGCGCAGGCCGGCGTGGCCAGCCTGACCATCGCGAATCGTACCCAAGCCAAAGCCCAAGATCTGAAAACTCGCATCCTGACCTTGATCCCGGATGCGCAAATCCACGTGGGCACGCCGGACCCCTCGGGGCATGACGTCGTGGTGAATGCGACGTCTCTGGGTTTAGCGGTCGGGGATGCGTTGCCGTTGGACGTGAGTCGCCTGACACCAGATCAACTGGTGTGCGAGATCATCATGCAGCCCAGGGAAACGGCCTTGTTGCAAGCTGCACAGGCGCGAGGATGCCGCGTGCATGACGGTGCGCCCATGCTGGCCAGCCAGATTCCGCTCATGGCGAAAGCGCTGGGTGTTCCGGGGGCCGGTGACTGATGGATCAATACGACTACGTCATTGCCGGTGGCGGCACGGCGGGTTGCATACTGGCCAATCGCCTGACCGCCAACGGCAAGTATCGCGTCTTGATGATCGAGGCCGGCACCACCGCAAAGAGCATGTGGATTTCGATCCCGGCGGGCTTTAGCAAATTGCTGGTTAATCCGGTATATAACTGGCGATTCCACACCGAGCCCGAAGACAATGTGCTGGGCCGCACGATTGCGGTGCCGCGTGGCAAGGGCGTGGGCGGCTCTACCTTGATCAACGGCATGATTTATGTGCGGGGCCAACCCGCCGATTACGATGGCTGGCGCGATGGCGGGGCGACCGGGTGGGGCGCGGCAGACGTCGAGCCATATTTTCGCAAGATCGAAAACTATGCACCAGGCGGAACGGGGCGTGGCACCTCCGGCCCCATGCATATCGAACAAGTGGCCGAACGCTATCCCATCGCCCAGGCGCTCCTGGACGCGGCTCGCGAAGACGGCCAGCCTATCAACCCGGATTACAACGGCGCCGATCAAGAGGGATTCGGCTACTACCAAGTGGCGCAGCACCGCGGGCGTCGCTGGAGTGTGGTGGATGGCTACCTTAAGCCCGCCCTCGGACGGAAAAATCTGGATGTGATCTGCGACGCGCATGTGCTGCGTACGTTGTTTGAGGGTCAACGCTGTGTGGGCGTCGTCTATCACAAGGACGGCAAACCACACACGGTGCGCGCGATACGCGAAACGCTGCTGTGCATGGGTGCGATCCAGACGCCGCAGGTGCTGGAGTTGTCGGGCGTGGGTGACCCCCAGCGCCTGCAGGCGTTGGGCATACCGCTCGTGCATGCCCAGCCCCAAGTCGGCGAAAACTATATCGATCATTTCGCCACGCGGATGAACTGGCGCGTTCAGGGGACAGTGACCCTGAACGAGATGTCGCGCGGCTGGCGTTTAGCGAAACAAGTCCTGACGTACTACGCCGCGCACAAAGGGATACTGACCCTGGGCACAGGCCTGATACATGGTTTTGTGAAATCATCGCCTGATCTGCCCGCACCGGATGTGCAGTACTTTTTTGTCCACGCCAGCTATGCGAATGCCGCCGAGCGCATTCTGGATCGCCATCCGGGAATGACGATCGGTGTGGCGCAATTGCGTCCTCAATCGGTGGGCAGTATCCACCTTAAGACGGCCGATCCATTTGAACCACCTGTCATCCGCCCGAATTTTCTGAACGAGGAGGGCGATGGCATCAGCCTGGTGCGGGGGATGCAGTTGGCGCGGCGCATCGTCGGCCAACCCAGTCTACGGTCTTATGTTGCACAGGAGATCAGTCCGGGCGATGCCGTTCAGTCCGATGATGAATGGCTGGATTTCGCGCGTCGAAACGGACAGACCATTTATCACCCCATTGGCACCTGCCGCATGGGAAGTGATGACCGCGCAGTGACGGATCCCCGTTTGCGGGTGCGCGGGGTAGCCGGTCTACGCGTCGTGGATGCTTCCGTCATGCCGCGCATGGTGTCGGGCAACACCCAGGCCGCGGTGATGATGGTGGCGGAAAAGGCGGCCGATTTGATTTTGGAGGACGCAGGCGTGGTGTAAGACGAAACGGCCTGGCAGGGCTTTGGGGTGATCGGCGGCCGATGTCAGCGGGCGCGTAATGAAATGTGAAGTGACATTCCATAGAAATATGGAACTACATCCGTTCGTTTCGTTACTACCGCTGTACGTCTTACGTCGTCTCGAATGGACGCTGTATCGATAGCGTATCGCTGTCGGATGTTGTGACTGCTTCTGTTCAGAGGTCTTCTCCCTGTTTAGCCAACGGAGTACACCGAACATGTATCGTTCCTCAATTTCCCCAGCTGCCGGTACGTCTATCTACCATTACGCTAACCTTGCCCATGAGCCATCCACACTGCAGGCGCTACGCGATGCTGTGGAAAAACACGATCTGGGCAGGCTCGTCCATATGCTTAAGCAGCTCAGCCCAGATGCGCCGGTAGTGATGGATGCCGACTCGGGCAGGGACGGAAAAACGTTGCTTCATGTTGCGGCTGCGTTGGGTGACGAGGATGCCGTTCTGGCATTGCTGCCGAGCTTTGTGAAGCAGCCTGATCGCCTGAATGCCAAAGATCAAAATAGCTGCAACGCATTGCTGTCTGCCGCCGAAGGGGGCAATATCAACGTCGTGAAATCGCTGATTGATGCTGGGCTGTCCGGACTGGACGCACTTGAGCGTACGGTCAGCGATCGCAATGTGGAGGCAACCAAAGTCCTGATTTCTGCGGGCGTCAATCCCATGAGCTTTGGACGTAACAGTGACGAAGCGGCGAATCCGCCCGCGAGCGTGACACAAGACTGCAAAAAGCTACTGGACGGGGCTGGCCTCGATATGGTTACCTTGTTGTTTGCGGCGAACTCGCTTGCCTCCGTAAAGGAGGGCGAACACGTCGTCAAGCAAGGGGCAGAGGGAAGTAACTCCTTGTTGACGGCATGGCACAACGGCGACATGGATTCGGTAGGGACAATGATAGACGACGGAGAACGCCTGCCGGCCGATCTGATCGTCAATAGCAGTCTGGAAAAATTAAAATCATTGACTTCGTCGGAGAACGGGGCTGCCCGGTTAGACAGCCTGATACAGATGGGCGGCACGCGGATGAAGACACTCCCCCTCAGGGTGGTGGCCGCCAACGATATGCCCTTCCTCAGGCAGATCCTGGCGCACGGGGTGGGGGATCTAGAGGGCCGTGATGAAGAGGGTTTTACGGCGCTGGGCGTCGCCTCGAGAGACGGCAATGTCGAGGCGATCAAGGTGCTTTGTGCGGCCGGTGCAAATGTCAACGCGACCCAGACTTATGGATTTCGCACAGCGCTTTTCATTGCGGCGGAGCAGAATAAACCGGATGCCATCAATGCGTTGTGCCAGTACGGCGCAAACATCGAGGAGCGTGCGATGCAGTCGCGCACGGCACTGATGCATGCTATCGAAATGCGGAATCCGCAGGCCATTAACGCTTTGCTTGCCAAGGGCGCGAATCCCAATCACTCCGCCTGGGACCGGGTGACGCCCTTGAAGATGGCGGTGGCTCAAGGAGATTTGGATACGATTCAAGCATTGCACGACCATGGCGCCAATAGCGACGTCGTCGATGATGACTAAGGGCTGCCGAGACATGTAATCCGGCGCCCTGTCGTGCACCGCTATGCCGCTGGCATTACATCCTTGCGGTTAGCGACACCATCACGTTGCGCGGATCGCCGTAGTATTCCCCTTTCAGGCCGGCGTCGTAGTCTTCGCCCGTCATGGGGTTCAGCAGGCTGCCGCCGGCATCGTAGGCGCTTTGTGGAACGAAGATCTCGCTATAGCTGCCATAGAGGCTGAGGTTATCCTCCAGGTCATAGATCACGCCGACGTAGGGGGTGACTTCGCGGTCGATGCTGTAGTCGCTGTCGGAGTCGCCGGGTTGTTTCTGGACATCAAAACTGATAACTGACGCTCAGTCCTGCGCTCCAGTTGCGTCCCGGGGCGGGCTCGAAGTAGCGGTCGTTGCCGTCATTGACGATGGCCGAGCCGATGTATTCGCGATCGAATAGGTTGTCGATACGCGCATAGGCGTTCCACTCCCAGGGGCCGCGGCGCCAGAGATAGCCGGTGGATATGGAGGCGACAAAGTAGCCCGGCGCGGTGTCGTTATTGGCGTCGTTGACGTAGATTTTGCCGACGTAACGACCCTCGATGCCCGCGCGCCAGCCTTCGGAAGGGGCCCAGGCAAGGGCGCCGTACAACATCTGACTGGCAATGCCCGGAATCTTGTTGCCGGCGCGAATATTCGAGTCAGCGACGGTATCCCGATAGCGTGCGTTGATCCAGGTGTAGGCGAGGTCGGCGCGCCAGTTTGAGGCGATATTGCCGCTCCAGCCGAGTTCGGCGCCATCGCGGCGGGTGCGTCCAGCATTGCGATAAGCGGTGCGTCCATCCAGGCTGCCCGCGGAAACGATCTCGTCGTGTGTATCGATATGGAACAGCGCAAAGGACAGCAGCCCATCGCCGACCTCGGTCTTGACGCCGGCTTCGTAGTTGTCGCTCAGGGCGGGTTGCAGGCCCAGATTCAAGCCTGGGTCGCCGTCAGGACGGTAGGAGAGCTCGCTGGTGGTCGGGGTCTCGAAACCGCGCCCGTACGAGAGATAGGCCATGGTCCGGGGCGTGAACGCGTAGCTGAGTGCGGCCACGGGCAGGGCTTTGCGGTAGCGCGTCGAGCCGCTGTCGTCGACGTTGGGCGCATCAACGTAATGATCGTCAGAGTCAAAGTTGACGGTGCTATAGCGCACACCGGCATCGAGCTTCCAACCCGGCGCGAACTGCCAGGATGCCTGGAGGTAGGGGTCCAGGCTGTCGACGTCGTTCGTTTCGTCGCGACGCAGTTTGCCTTTGACGCCGAGCTCGGTCGGTGCGCTGGCACTGCCTAGAAAGTTTTCATAACCTTTGCGTCGCTCGCTGAGAGTGTCATAGGACAGGCCGCCGATCAAGGTCAAAGGCTGGTTGGCCAGGCTCAGGTGCGACGTCCAGCGCAGATCTGCGCCCGCATATTCGCGTCGTAGATCAATGACGCCACCGGAGTGGCGCGGATTGGCCTGGACGAACGTGGGGATGGATTGATACTGCACAGTGTGACGCTGACCGTAGTACACCATCGCGCGCAATTCGTTGTCGGCGTTGATCTGGCGTTCGTAGACGAGGCCGCCCTGGCTTTGCCGCACGGTCTTGCGGGTGTTGTAAAGGTCGGCCTGTGATGTGGCCTGGCGAGGGTTGTCTTCGTATTGCTCGCGGGTCAGGCCCAAGGGGTCTTGCGCGGTCAGGTCGACGCTGTTGGCGACGATCGTTAATCGGCTGTCGTCGTCCAGTTGCAGACCGAGTTTGGCGTTGCCCAGGTTTTTACGGGCGCCGCTGTGATCGCGGTAGCCACCGGTCGTAAACCGGTTGGCGCTGACCACATAGTCAACATTATCGACCTCGCCACTGGCCTTGGCGCCATAGTGATAGGTGTCGTAGCTACCTGCCGCGAAATTGGCTTGTAGCGCGGGCGGCCCGCTACCGGTCTCGGATTCGACCAGGAGTACACCGCCCGAGGCATTGCCATACAGGGCCGAAAATGGCCCCCGCAGGACTTCGACGTGATCCGCCGAGGCAATATCGATGTTGGAGGTCTGGCCCTGGCCATCCGGCATGGTGGCGGGGATGCCGTCGACAAATATCTTGATACCGCGCACGCCGAATGTGGAGCGTGCCCCAAACCCGCGTATTGAAATCTGAAGGTCCTGGGCGTAGTTTTGCCGGTTTTGAATCTGCAGGCCTGGTACGCTGCCCATGTTTTCCGACAGATTGATTTGCAGGCTGTCCGCGCGCAGCTGGACCCCATCGACGATGTTGACCGAGGCCGGCGTGTCGAGCAGGCTGGTGTCAGAGCGAGTGCTCGTGACGACGACCGGTTCGAGGGCGCGGATTTGCGCGAACGCGGTGGGCGTGAGGAGGAGCAGCGCGACAGTGGCGTACCATCGCCGCCAAGTGGGACGATAGTCTGGCAAGAAGGGAGACATCGCTATGCAAGATAATTTCAGACGAGGTCTTGTGCAAGACCAGATATACCGTCCTATTATGCATGCTTCGGATGGCGTTCGCCCTCAAACTCCATTTTTCAAGAGGGCATCATCCCATCGGCCTGATGAGATGATGCCTTCGTTATTACAGCAGTTTGACCAGGGCGGGCACGCTCAGTACGGCGGTGTAGTAACCCATGAACTGCACGCCGGTGTTAAAGGCAAAAATGCGCGATAGCAAGCCGCCCACCAGACCCATGGTCAGGATCACCAGTAAGCCCAGCAGTTGGCCTTCCCAGACGCTGATGACAATGATCAGGCCGACAAAGGTGGCGATAATGGCCTCATGACTCACCTTGCGCGAGACAAACAGTGCGGCGCGTCGGGCGAAGTTCATCGCGAATGGATAAGACACAATCGCAGCCAGGATCACCGAAAGCATGCCGTAACCCAGGAACTCCCAGTGGCTCAACAGGTTGTGCAAGTTGTGGGTCTGACCTGTCGCGGCATCCACGGTAAAGCGTGGCGGCGCATTGAACAGGGGGGCAGCGGGGCCAGCCGCGACTGGGCTTAACGGTAGGCCAAAGGCGATCAGTGGGATCAGGGCTTCTGCGATATAGGTGGCCTCGGTGACGCCATTACGGGCGCTCAGCACGGTGGTCAGGCGATGGTAGGCGTGCTTGATGCGCGAGCCGACGACCTCGCCTAGCACAACGGTCATGGCTACTGGACTGAAAACAAAGGTGGCGCTGGAGACGGCCGCGGTGGCGAAGGTCCAGCGTGCCTGGGTGCGATCCAGGACTTTGAACGGATTGGGGAAATATCCTGACCAGCCTTTTACATCGGGCGCCAGATTGAATTGACGTACGCTATCGCGTGACATGCGCTGACGGCCAGCGGGAGACAGTACCGTGAATAAGTCCGCAACGAGCGGCCCGATGGCAATGCCCAGAAAATAGCTGATGCTCAGTTTCACATCGTATTGGGCTGTCAAGCTTTGCAGGCCCAGGATGAGGACGACAAAGGGCACCAGTAACGCGACCGATGCCCAACGACCGGCGGAAAAGTAGGCAATCAGCACGGCGGCAGCCAGGAAAATCCAGGGTGCCGTTTTGGTGATGAAGGCGCCAAAGGGCGCCAGCATGACGGCGAACAGGACGGCCAGCGGGACGGCGATGAAGGCGGCGATGATACCGCCGGAGACCATCTTTCGCAGGGCAATATGCGGTACACCCAATTTGCGCAGCAGATTGGCATCCTGCAACAGGGGCATGGCCATGGTGTCGCCGGGGATCCCCAGCAACGCGGTCGGTACGGCATGCGTCATATGTTTTGCGACGGCACCGGCCAGAAAGAACGTAAATACCCCGGCGGGCGGCACGCCCAGCAAGACGGTCAGCAGCGTCAACGGCGCGAGCGTGGTGGTTTCGTCGGTGCCCGATACCAGGCCGATGGCAGCGAAGACCACGGCGCCTATCAGGCCCATGCCGGCCGCCACCGCAATCTGTTCTATCAGATGTGGATCCATGCGATGACTCCTTGTTAACGGCCGGCGGCCGAGGCACGCTCGGCTGCCTCGGCTTCGGCGAACAGATCGTAGAGCTTGAGCTCTTTGAGTTCCTGGACCGCGACAGGCGGCAGGTCCGCGAGGCGCCCCATGCCGCCTGATTGCTGGGCGAGTTCGTCCAGGACCTCTTGTCGCCATTGTGGATCGACGGAGATTTCCGTTTCGGTCACGGCGCGTTTTGGCGGAAAGGCACGAGCGCAAATCACGCCTGCGATGATGCAGCCCGCCAAGCCGGCCAGCATCGCGTATGCGTGTGCAAGTTGTCGGGACTCGACGATCGACGCCAACCATTCGCTGGCGCTGTAAAAGCCCAGCACGCTAATCCCGATGCCGATCCCGATCGCCCAGGCCAAGTGCCTGAGATCGACCGTATCGCCCCAGACCTCGGCGAGCTGCCCGGCCCGAGGGTCCTTGTGCTTGGATGTCATGTGGTGTGTCTCCAGGGATGTTGAATGCGCCGTTGAGGTGGTCGGCGCTTTTTTTGAGGGATGACTTTACTTGTCGCGCAAGGCTTGCAGAATCTCGAGCGCGCGATCAGTCCGCACGTCATGCTCGGCGGCGAGTTGTTTGGCGACGGCGTCGACTTCGTCACCGACGGCACCCGCGACCAGGGCGATGTTGCGAGCGTGCAAGGCCATATGGCCGCGCTGAATTCCTTCGGTAGCTAACGCTCGCAATGCGCCCAGGTTTTGCGCCAGGCCCACGGCAGCGCAGATTTCGCCGAGATCCTGGGCGCTCTTGACCTGCATAATTTTGAGCGCCAGGCGCGCAAGGGGATGGGTCTTGGTCGCGCCGCCCACCAGGCCTACCGGCATGGGAAGCTCGATGGTGCCGACCAGCGCGCCGCTATTGTCTTTTTCCCAACGGGTCAGCGAGGTGTAGCTACCTTGTTGGCTGGCGTACACGTGGGCGCCTGCCTCGACGGCCCGCCAATCATTGCCGGTCGCGACGATGATGGGGTCGATACCGTTCATGATGCCTTTGTTGTGCGTTGCGGCACGGTAAGGATCAATCGCGGCAAAAGTATAGGCATCTAACACGCCTTCGATGATGGATTCGCCGCTGCGTTCTCGCGTGGCCAAGGTTTGTGGCGTGACGCGCACGCGTGCCCGGGCCAGACGCAAATCCGCCAGGTTGGAGAGTATCCGCAGACGCACGGAGCCACCCGTCAGCGTTTCGACCAGGGGGGCGACCGATTCCGCCATGGTGTTGACCGTATTGGCACCCATGGCGTCGCGCACGTCCACGATCAGGTGCATGACAATCATCGGACCGCGGGGGGTGTCGGCAAAGACATGGACTTCGATGTCCTTGCAGCCGCCGCCCAAACCGATCAATACCTTGTCGCGGCTGTTGGCGCGTTCGAGGATCTGGTCACGGGCCTGGAGCAGGGCGATGCGGGCGCTGTAGGGGTCGGACATGCCCAGGACTTGTACCTGGGCGCGCATCAGGGGCAGGGTGCTGGAGGTCTGAAAACCGCCATCCTCACGGGCCAGTTTGGCCATGTACGAAGCCGCCGCGACGATAGAGGGTTCTTCTACCGCCATGGGAATTAATACGTCGCGGCCATTGATCTGGAAATTGGTGGCCACGCCCATGGGGAGTTCAAATGTCCCAAAGACGTTTTCGATCATGCCGTCGGCCAGCGTGGTCGGCAGCGCACCCGGCTGGGCGACCAGCGCGCGTTCGTCATCAGTCAGATCGCAAGCAGTGGCCAGCGCATCCCAGCGTTCAGCGGGGGTCAGGGCACGAAAGTTGGGCAAACGGGAATCAGCAACCACGGAAAGGCTCCAAAAGCGTAGAGAATGCGGAACAATGGAGCGCACTGTATTGAAGCTGCACCATTTATAAAAGGTACAGTTTGTGCAAACAGTATCATTGCGGTGCAACAATTTCGGTGTTGCCGCGTATCCGTTGTAAGAAGGGAGTTCATCACACATGGGCGTTCAACGTCCCGGCACCATTGCCCAAAAACTGGCCGACGCGATTGGCCAGCAGATCTCCGACGGGGTGTATCAACCCGGCGACAAGCTGCCATCGCTGCGCGAGTTGGCGCGTCTGCATCGATATGCAACGAATACGGTGGTCTCTGCGTTCGAGATGCTGGTTTCGCGCGGCATGATCGAGCCGCGTCGGGGCTCGGGCTTTTTCGTGTTGCCGCAATTGCAGCGCAATGTGCGGACCGACGAAGACTCCGGGCAACTGCATCGGGCGATGGACACGGTCTGGTTAATGCGCGAACAGCTAAAGAGTCATCCCGATACCACTGCCGTGGGCGATGGCTTTCCGCCTATCGAATGGCTGGCCGATATGCGCATGGACCGCTATCACCAAAAGGTGGTGCGCACTGGGTTGAGTTCGTTGTTTCGTTACGGGCATCGCTACGGTTATGCCCCGCTGCGCGATAGTCTGGTTCGTAAACTTGGCGTGTTGGGACTAGAGACCAGCGTGAATCAACTGGTCCTGACTCAAGGCGCAAATCAGGCGCTGGATTTGGTGATTCGCTATTTTGTGCCGCCAGGGGCGACGGTTCTGGTGGATGAGCCGGGCTATTACTTGTTGTTTGGAAAATTGAAACTTGCTGGCGCACGGGTCATCGGTGTGCCGAGATTACCTGATGGTCCGGATTTAGCGGCGTTGGAATCTATCTTGATACGTGAACGTCCAAGGCTATTTTTCACGCAATCAGTGGCACACAATCCTACGGGCTCCGATATCAGCGCGGCAAAGGCCTATCGCGTTTTGCAACTGGCAGAACGCCATAATTTGCTAATCGTCGAGGACGACCCGTTTGCCGATTTCAAACCCCCATCGAGTGTGCGTCTTTCTACGTTAGATCAGCTCGAGCGCACGATTTATATCGGGAGCTTTTCCAAATCATTTTCGGCCGCGCTACGCGTAGGTTTTATCGCCTGCAATGCCACCCTGGCCAGTGACCTCGCGGATCTGAGCGCACTGATTCACGTGAGTGGCTCCGAGTATTGTGAACGAATGGTCGACATCATGCTGCGTGAAGGGCACTACGAGCGCCATCTTGTCAAGCTGCGTCAAAAACTGAGCGCGGCTTGCGCCTCTGCCCAGCAGTGGCTGGACGACCATGACTGCGAGGTCTTTGTCCGCAGCGGACAATCGCTCTATCTCTGGGTGGCATTTCCGGGCGTTCGTGACTCGTTGCAATGGGCGCAGGAGCTGTTGACCCGTAACGTGAAAATGGCGCCGGGACGATTGTTTCACCTCGATTCGGCTGCTGTCTCACGCTGGTCCCGCTGCAACGTTGCCGCCATGCTGGACCCGCGTTTTCAGCGGGCTGTGGAGGGGTTGTTAAGCCGCGAGAGGTGACGGATTTGTCTCGGCTGGTGTGGTAAATGTCCCAGGCGATACATACACTCTCCAGAACGCATCCAAAACGGCGAGACGGACCGGTTATCGACGTAGCAAAAATAACCCTACAGGTTAATGTCGCGAAACAGCAGCGACGCGTCCCTCGCAAAGTCGTCACGGAATTGCAGGCGATAACCCGGTGATTCACGCAGTTGGACGCGGCGTGCATTTGTGGCCACGTAAGCCCTGGCGTCGTGCACGATGGCAACGGTACGCAGCCATTGAGGATTGACGACGCGGCATGACCTGGCGCGAGACCGGCGCGCCACCGGACAGGGGGCCGAAGGGGTACCATTTGCGCAGAACTGCCTGGCACAGGGCTGGCGGTCGGACTGAGGGTTGAAAGGACGTGGGTATGGCCGATGGGCAGCAAGACCGCGGGCACACCGGCCGCTGGACGCGCAGACTGTATGGGGCGCTGGGCATATTGATGCTGGTGCTAGGGATCATCGGTATCCTGTTGCCCGTGATGCCCACGACGATCTTCCTGATTTTGGCTGCGGCGTGCTTTGGCCGAGCCTCACCGCGTTGGGAGGCTTATCTGCTGCAGCACCCGCAGTTCGGCCCGCCGATCGTGGCGTGGCGAGAGCAGGGCGCTATTTCTGCGCGTGGCAAGGCGTTTGCTGTCTTGGGGATCGCAATAGGGTTGGCGGTTTTTTGGTACACCGTCGACCCGGTATGGTGGTTGGGAGCACTGGTCAGCATAGGGATGGCGGGCTGCGCAATATGGCTGTTAGCTCGCCCCACGCCGCGTACTTCTTAAGGTCGCTATGGCTCCGGCTGTTGGGCCCAGGTTCGGCGCAGCCGCAATGGGTAGCCGGCGCTGAACAGCAGGGCGCGCAACGTCGCGATCGCGCGCACGCTTGTCCTCTCGCGTTGGTGCCAAACTGAGTGACCCTTTGTCCGCTGAGCGTCGTTGGCGCTTTGGCGACGCCGTGACGAGGATTTTAAGCAGGAGGGTCTTTGAGCTACAATTAATTGATGCGTCATTTAATTCCTCATGGACACTCCTACGTTGCCGCAAGGCACTATTAACGACCAACGCACGTCGCAGACCACCTCAGACGTGCCGCAATCTCCCCCTCGCGTTGAACATGTGCCGCTTTGGCTGCTAGCGTTGTTTACGTTCAGCGGGACACTGGCCATGCATATCTTTGTCCCGGCGTTGGCGATGGCCGGCCAGGACCTGAATGCAAGCAATGCCGCCATGCAAATGACGGTCAGCCTGTACATCATCGGGCTGGCGGCGGGGCAATTGATCTATGGTCCGCTTTCCGATCGCTATGGGCGCCGCCGTGTCTTGATGGCGGGGTTGGTGCTTTATACCGTGGCGGGGTTTGTGGCGGCGTTGGCGCCGCAGGTCTACGCCCTGATTGCCGCGCGCCTGTTTCAGGCCCTGGGCGGCTGCGCGGGCCTGGTATTGGGCCGCGCGATCGTACGTGATACGGCCACCTCGACCGAGGCCGCAAAGCGATTGGCTTTGATGAGCCTGATGGTGACTGTAGCGCCGGGGGTCGCACCCGTTGTGGGGGGCGCGCTGGCAGGGTGGCTGGGATGGCGGGCCGTGTTGTTCAGCCTGTGTGTGCTGGGCATCGTGAATTTCATTCTGGCGTGGCGGATGCTGCCCGAAACAGGGATCACGCTGGCCCGCGTTTCGATGGCGACCCTGTTGCGCCACTATCGGCAATTACTCGCGTCCAGGGCGTTCCTGGGCTATGCGATCGGCGGTGGATGCGCGACGACGTCCATGTTCGCCTTCGTCGCCTCGGCTCCATTCATTTTTGTGAATCAATTGCATCGGCCGGCGCAAGAGGTCGGGGTGTATCTGGCGATACTGGTGTCCGGCGTGTGGCTGGGCAGTATGCTGACGTCGCGGCTGCTTGGCAAAATGCCGATGGGTCGCCTGATGGTTGCGGGCAGTGCGTTGAGTGCGCTGGCCGCGGTACTGTTTCTGGTGGTGGTGCTGGCGGGATATGCGACGGTTGTGCCGATTGTCGCGCTCATGTTTTTTTATATGTTTGGCTGCGGCATGGCTGGGCCTATCTCGTTGAGCATGGCGGTCAGCCTCAATCCCCTGGTGATCGGTTCTGCAGCGGGCCTGTATGGTGCGTTGCAGATGGGGGTCGGGGCGGTCTGCGCCGCGTTGGCAGGACTGGGGACATCGCCCGCACTGTCAACGGCATTGGTGCTGACAGGCGCGGGATTGTCGGGACAGTTGCTATTCCGGATCGCGTTGCGCGGGCGCGCGGCGCCGGGCTGAACGCCCGCACACCGCGCTGACTATCCAGGATTACAGCGCGTCGTCTTCCAGAACAATGCGATAGATCGACGTCGTACCGCTGACTTCATTGCCCACAATCAACAGGGGCTCGCCGTTAGGAGAGTCGGCGGCGGACACAAAGACCAGGCCTTCCGGTCCGAGGTCGCCGGCCGCACCGGGATCCTTGTCGGAATCCACGCTGAAGTCACGCGAATTGATATAGGTCGTGAATACCGGGGCCGCCGGGTCGCTGATGTCGTACACCATGACGCCGCCGATGCGTTCCAGACCGACAAAGGCGTAGGTCTTGTCACTGATCGACCCTAACGCCACACCCTCGGGCTCGGGACCTTTGTTATCGCTGCGATCGTCAAACAGGGTTTCGTCGTGTCCCGAGTTGAACCAATCGGGATACGCCTGGGCCGTGATCTTTTCGAACTGATCGCCAGAGTCCCACACCAGATTGCCGTCCGCATCGCGGATCGAGAACGAGCGCGCGCCGTAGGCATAGAGCGTGTCATAGACCAGTCGACCGTCATCGCTCAATTGCGGCGTGCCATCGGCATTTTGTTTGTAGCCCATGGTCCAGGTCACGGTCAGGCGACCTAGCTGGTCGTCTTCGCGGCAATCACCTGGATCGCCTTCGGTCGCGCCGCAATAGGCAAAGACCGTCGGATCCAGCAGTCCGCCGGGCGCCAGTTGACGCAACTGGGGCGGGAGGTCGTCACCCGCGCGTCGGTCAAAGCCGCTCTTGTGTACCAGGTGTTTGACGCGGAACTCGTCGACAAAGCCCGGCGCGTTGGATGCATCCAGCCCCAGCCAGTTGCCGTCGGCGTCGCGGCCCCAGTTCCAGTAGTCGTCGTTGTCCTCGCCCCAGGGACGGCTATCGCCTTCGTTGGCAGTCACGATGTACGTAGCGCCGCCCGCGGTGTAGGCCGCAATCGCATCGGGCATATACAGGCCCTTCACGCCAGCCAGGGGAGCGATCTTGATTTTGCCATCTGTGTCGCTGACGTCCAGACCGTTACCGTCGGCGCCGTGGTCTTTGGCACCGAGCGGCAGGATGTCGGTGACGCGGGCGTTGGCGACGTCCAGTTTGGCGAGTGCGTTGCTTTCTTGCAGGGACACCCAGGCGGTTGCGCCATCGGCGGACACGGCAATGTATTCAGGCTCGATGTCTTGTGCGGCCGTGGCACGAGGGCCGACCAGACGCACGCCTTGTGTGCGCAGCGCCGCCTCTTTACCGTTCCAGTCGGTAAAGCCGGCCGTGCGCGCGGTGGGGGCGGCGGGGTTGGTGATATCGATCACGCTGATCGAACCTTCGGGATCGACGGTGTAGTCGTCAGAGGGCTCGCCTTCGTTGGCAATCAGGACCGTCTTGCCATCGGGCGTGAAGGTCACCATGTCGGGCAGCGAGCCGACCTTGACGGAGCCCAGCAGCGCGAGCGATTGGGCGTCGTAGAGGGCCAGATAGCCCGGATCGGTCTTGACCGGCGCCTGAATGGCGACGGCGACCTTGCCGCCGTTGACCGCAACACTGTTGATCTCGGCGCCGGCCAGAACGGCTTCGGCGTCGAGGGTGCCGATGTGGCTGGGTGTCGCGGGGGTTTGCAGATCCAGGATGTCGATCTTGCCGGACAGGGCATTCACGACAAAGACGCGTTTGGTGGCGGCGTCGTAGGCAGGAATTTCGGCGGCACTGACACCATACTCTTTGGTCTCATAGCGGCCGATGAAGTCGACGGAAGCGATGTGCCGAGCCGTTTCGGATACGGGCGGCGGCACATCGTCCTCATCGTCGTCGTCATTGCTGCTGCCGCAACCCAGCAGGATCAGCGGCAAAAGAGTAGCTGCCGCAGCCAGTTTCCATTTTTTCATTTTTGCTGTCGCTTGATATGGAGTGTGTAAGAGTCGACAGACTAGGTGCGGTTTGTTTCCATTTTGTTACAACAATATATTTGTTGGGATTTAATCGCATGGCAATTTGCCTCACGACTCATCATTCGAATTTGACTAAATCCTTAAAGATCAGGTGGCCCCAGCTATTTCCGCGCGCATGCACAAGCAGTCCGCCTTCCAAAAGCCCGCCAAGTTTGATCGGCGCGAAACCGAGCTTTTCTGCAAGCGCACCGACCTCCGCTGCGGCACCGTCATCATCGCTCGCCAGAAACACGACTCTCCTGCCACCGTGTACGGCCGGATCTTGGTCAAGGACACCAGCGACTAAATGGTTGAAGCCTTTCACCAGCTTAGTTCCGGTGAACGCCTTCGCGACCACGGCAGAGGAGGGAAGACCGCCCAGTTCCTCAAGCGGGGCTAACGTATTCATCGCGTCGATGATGGTTTTTCCCTTCCAGTTCGGCAGGGCCTTTGCGACCGCCGGGTGCGACTCGAAACGGACAGCCAAAAAGATGACGTCCGCCGTGACGGCTTCCTCGAGGGTTTTGGGGATGATCGCGGGCCCGATCGCGGCCGCCTCGGACGCAAAGCTTTCCGGGTCGCGCGTGGTTGCAACAGATACTTCGATGCCACTGCGGGCAAACGCTTGGGCAAGGGCTTGTCCGATCTTGCCGAAGCCGATAATTGCGTAGTTCATATATTTTCCTTGAATTTTTAGGTGCGATCAGAGCTTGTAGCCGCCGCTCGCTTCAATCGTCTGGCCGGTGACCCAGCGACCTTCATCGGAGGCCAGGAACGCCACGACGGCGGCGATTTCCGAAGGCTCGCCAAAGCGTCCCAGCGCGATTTCGGCTTCGACCGCCTTTACGAGTTCGGGATTCTCTCGGAGGGCGGCGTTTACGTCCGTTCGCGTGTAACCCGGTGCTACTGCGTTCGCGGTAATTCCGCGCGGCCCCAGTTCGGACGCCAGTGCATGGGTCAGATTGTTGATGGCCGCTTTGGCCATCGAGTAGATGGGCGCGGCTGTCACGGGCTTCGTAGCGGCAGCGGAAGAGATGTTGATGATGCGTCCGCCATCGGCGAGACGATCCAGAGAGGCCTGAACGATGAAGAAGGGCGCGCGGGTGTACACCGCCATCAGAGTATCCCAATTGTCCGGCGTCGCGTCTTTGAAGCCGACCCAGCCGGAATTGCCAGCGTTGTTGACAAGAATGTCGAGGGCCTTGCTTCCGTTCCGCTTGGTGAACTCCTCATCGAGTCTTTCGAACAAGATCGGGATGGTCGCCGGGTCAACGAGGTCCGTGTGGATCGCGAACGCAGTGCCGCCCGCCTTTTCGATGGCCGTGACCGCCTCGTCTGCGCCAGATTTGCTGGTGTTGTAGGTCAGCGCGACCGTCGCACCATCCTTTGCAAGACGTTCGGCGATGGCGCGACCAATGCCCCGCGATGCTCCGGTGACGAGAGCAGTTTTTCCTTTAAGAGCTTGTTCCATTTGATTTTCCTTTGTAGGTGTAGTGATAACCAGATCACTGGCGTGAGCGGCTGAGTGTCACGCGTCAGATTTGCGCCAGGCCGCCGTCAACGGCGACCTCGCTGGCGGTCATAAAGCTGCTGTCCGGCGATGCGAGAAAGGTAGCCACAGCTCCGATCTCCGCTGGATCGGCCATGCGCTGGAGCGGATTCATCGAGGCGAAGGCCTTTTGGCCCTCTTCGCCGAGCGCTGCCTTTGCAAGGTCGGTCGCAGTTGGCCCAGGCGACAGCACGTTGACCCGGATGCCCGTGCCCTTCAGATCCTCGGCCCAGGTCTTCGCGAGGTTGCGCACTGCCGCCTTGCTCGCGCTATAGGCGCTGAATGCCGGGGCGCCCGTGGTGCCGGCGCTCGATCCGGTTAGGATGATCGAGCCGCCCGCACCCATCAGCGGAAGCGCTTTCTGGACTGTGAAAATCGTGCCCTTCACGTTGGTGTCGAAGGTTTCGTCAATATGCTCGGCGGTGATCTTGCCGAGCACAAGCGGGCCTCCCGCCCCGGCATTGGCGAAGACGATGTCGAGGGTTCCACGTTCGGCCTTCACCGCCGCGTAGAGCCGGTCGAGATCGGCCTGATCGGAGACCGAGCCCTTCACTGCGCGGGCATTGGGCCCGAGGTCGGCCACGGCGGCGTCGAGTGCTTCCTGCCGGCGGCCGAAGAGGTAGACAAAGGCGCCTTCCTCGATGAAACGCTTTGCCGCGGCAAGGCCGATGCCGGTAGCGCCGCCGGTAATCACGGCCGTCTTTCCATTAAGTCTGTTCATGTCATGTGCCCTGTTGTGGGAGTTACGTGGAAGTTGGAGAAATGCTGTATGACGTTGTATGATGTGGACCACCGATCCATATGTGAACTATATGGATCACTGATCCATTTGTCAACATTCCTATGCGAGCCGACGCCAAAAAAAATCGCAACCAAATCCTCACGGTCGCGCGCGACGCCATCAGCGAGCATGGCGCCGACGCGTCGATGCGCGATATTGCTCGCCGAGCCGGCGTTGGGTTGGCGACGCTGCTTCGTCATTTCCCGACGCGAGAAGCCCTATTCGAAGCGTTGCTGTGTACCAATCTGGACGCACTGACGCAGAAGGCAGCCGAACTCGAAACATCGACTTCGGCTGACGAAGCCCTTCTTGCTTGGTTTCGAGAATTGGTCGTATTTACCCAAAGCTACAGAGGCGTTGTCGCTATGATGGCGGCCGCTCACTCGAACCCGGACTCTGCTCTTTATGCGTCGTGTGCAGCGGTGCACTCAGCTGGCGCGCGACTACTGGTCCGTGCGCAAGGCGAGGGAACGGCGCGCGCCGATATGAATGGGGACGACCTGTTCGCCTTGATAACGGCTCTCGGCTGGACGGTTGACCAACCGTCATTCGCGTCGCGGGCGGATCATCTCGTCCACCTCATTACGAGCGCCATCCTGACAAGCCGGCCTGGCAACGATGCAAAGAAGGCAACGGGCTGAATCAGATCAGCATCGGATGCTTGATGGTCGCCCTCGGCCACACGAAAAAAGGCCGATGCGCTCGGAGCTTGATGGCGGACATTTTTCGTCGGCGCGGTTTTTTTGACAAGCTGCGATAATGCCTGCGATGGCGGCAGCGGGGTTGCACGCCTCGGATTGTCTTAGGGTGGAATTGCTATGGATGCGTCTTCTGATACGGATCGTCGCTTGGCGGATCTCGAGATCAAGCTCGGCTTGGCCGACGATATGCTGGACCAACTGAATCAGGCGCTGTTTCGTCAGCAACAATTGATCGAGCGCTTGGCCCGCGAGCTGGGCGAGTTGCGGCAACAAGTACCCGAGGGCGCAGGAGGCAGTTTCCGTAGCTTGCGTGACGAAATTCCGCCGCACTACTGATCCGATGCGCATTCTGTGGTCTTATCTGCGGCCCCACGGGCGCCTAGCGATACTGGCCTTACTGCTGGCAGCCGCTAGCCAGGTATTGGCACTGATCGATCCGATCATTTTTGGCAAGATCATCGACGATTACGCGATTAATCGTGCAGGCAAGACCGACGACGAACTGGTGTCGGGTGTGTTGATGCTGTTGGGGTTGGCGGTGTTGATTGCCGTGTTGTCGCGGTTGGCCAAAGCCTTGCAGGAATACACGACGCGGCTGGTCGTGCAGAAATTTGGTACGCAATTATTCAATGACGGCCTGAGGCAGGCCATGCGCCTGAAATTCCAGGAATTCGAAGACCTTCGCAGCGGTGAGACGCTGTCGCTCCTGCAAAAGGTACGCAGTGATTGCGAGCGCCTTATCAATACGTTCATTAATACGGTGTTTGCCGCGCTGGTGGGGGTGGGGTTTCTGGTGTGGTATGCCGTCGCACGGCATTGGCTGCTGGTCCCGGTATTTCTGATTGGCGTGCTGGTGTTGGGTGGTTTGACGGGGTTATTAAGCCGCGAGATCAAGACGCAGCAGCGTTCCATTGTGCGCGAGACCAATCGCAGCGCCGGGTTCATTTCCGAGTCGCTGCGCAATATCGAATTGATCAAGAGTCTGGGTCTGACTTTTCCCGAAATCCGGCGCTTGCAGGCGCAGACCGTCCGCATCTTTGAACTCGAGATGCAGAAGGTCAAACGAATTCGGTTGCTGTCGTTTTTGCAGGGCGTGACGCTCAGCCTGTTGAAGCTGGCCATTCTGTTTGCCTTGTTGTGGCTGATTTTTCGCAATGTGCTGAGTACCGGTGAATTGATCGCCATGCAATTCATCTCTGTGGCGATCTTTGCGCCTTTGCAGGAGTTGGGCAATATCATTCTGGCGTATCGAGAGGCCGAGGCCTCGTTGTCGAATTTTGAGGCGTTGATGAAAACGCCCATCGATCGACGCCCGGAGGCGGCGCAAGATTGCGGGCCCATCACGCAATTGCGTTTTGACAAGGTGACCTTTCGCCACAAGGGCGCACGCGATAATGCCCTGGATAGCGTGTCATTCTCGGTGGCACTGGGAGATACCGTCGCGTTTGTGGGACCATCGGGCTCGGGTAAGTCGACGTTGGTCAAGCTGCTGCTGGGGCTTTATACGCCCGCGCAAGGCGAGGTGTTCTACAACGATATTTCCACGCGTGTGCTGCGCTATAACCGGGCGCGTCGCCAGGTAGGACTGGTGACACAAGAGCCTTATTTATTTGCCGGGACACTGCGCGACAACATTCGCCTGGTGCGCGCTGATGCGACCGATGAGGAAATCACGCATGCGATGGAGCAGGCCGCCTGTGCGTATCTGCTGAACAAGTCTCCCGACGGCCTCGATACCACGATAGGCGAGATGGGGTTGAAGCTCTCGGGAGGCGAAAAGCAACGGCTATCCATCGCACGCGCCTTGATACGTCAACCGAGATTGCTGATTTTCGACGAGGCTACCTCGGCACTGGATTCGCTGACGGAAGAGCAAATATCCGATACGGTGCGTGGCATCTCGGCCAGTCGGCGGCAGATCACGTTGTTGATCGCGCATCGACTCTCGACGATCATGCATGCCGATACGATCTTTGTACTGGAAAAGGGCCGCATCATCGAAAGCGGGACGCACGCCGAGCTCTTGGCGCAAACCGGCTTGTACTACGCCATGTGGCGTCAGCAGATTGGCGAACGGCCAGCGGTGCCGCAACAGTAATAAAAAAAGGTCGCCACCGGGGCGACCCTGATATCGCTAAGCGATGCGTTTATTGCGGTGTCGTTGCGCCGCCTGCGGGGGCATTTTTCTGTGCGATGTCGATGACACGCTTGCGCAGTGCCGGATCCTGTTCGACAGCTTGTCCGATGCCGTTGAACTCATCCACGGTCAAGCCATCGGCTTGGACCATTTTGACCATTTTTTCATCGGCTTCGCGATAAACCTGTTCGCGAGCGGGATCGTCTTTGGCGGCTTGCAGCTTGGGCCGGTATTCATCGGCGACCATCGCGACCTTTTGTGAGGCACTGGCAAATTTTTCCAGTTGGCTATCGGTCGGTTTGAGGATCGGCTGTGCTGCTGCGGGTGCTTGGGCAGGGGGCTGCGCAGCCGGTGCCGTTTGAGCCAAAGCGATAGCGGGCGAAAAGCTCGCAGCAACAATGGCAGCAGCGGCAAAGAAAGCGTGGGTCGAACGCGGCATTGAGACCTCCTTCGTTAAGTAAACTTCGTAGAGGTCCATGATGACAAGTTCACCCGCTTGGGTTCAAGCTTTCGGATGTTTACGCATGTGTCTGCCTACAGGGGGAGCAATATTACAGGGCGTTTCAAGGGGGATCAGGAGTTGAGTTTCCGGGCGCGAGCCAGTAGAAACTCTTTTTCACGGGCGTTCCGTGTGAGATCGGCAGCGCGTTGGAACTCGGCGCGGGCTTCGGCGCGGCGGCCGAGGCGTTCTAGAAAATCGGCTCGTACGCTGGGCAGTAAGTGATAGTGGGCTAACGCGGGGTCGGTGGTCAGCGCATCCGCCAGTGCCAGCCCGGCTTGTGGGCCAACGGCAAACCCCACTGCTACGGCGCGATTTAACTCGACGATAGGGGAAGGGGCGACTTGTATCAGGGCGTCATACCAGGCGACGATCTGCGGCCAGTCCGTGTCGTCGGGGTGCGCCGCGCGCGCATGGCAGGCGGCAAGCGCGGCTTGTAGCGTATACGGACCTAAGGGCTCTTGTTGTGCTTGGGCGCGTTGCAGTGCGGCCAGACCACGGCGGATCTGCTGTGGATCCCAGCGGCCGCGGTCTTGTTCCATCAGCAGGATGGGTTGACCTTGTGCATCCGTTCTGGCGGCCAGCCGCGAAGCCTGCAGCTCCATTAATGCGAGCAGTCCATGTACCTCGCCTTCTTGTGGGGCCAGTTCCGCGAGGACACGTGCGAGTCGCAATGCCTCGTCGCATAGTCCCGGACGTATCCAGTCGTCTCCTGCCGTCGCTGCATAGCCTTCGTTGAAAATGAGGTAAACGACTTCGAGTACTGAGGCCAAGCGCGCGGTGAGTGCCTGGCCTCGGGGGACCTCGAATGGGATCCGAGCGTCACGCAGCACACGCTTGGCACGAACGATACGTTGGGCGATTGTGGCTTCGGGCACCAGGAAGGCGCGCGCGATTTCGTCGGTGCGCAAGCCGCCCAGCAGACGCAGCGTCAGCGCCACCCGCGCTTCGGCCGATAGCATGGGGTGGCATGCCGTAAATATCAGCCGCAGCAGATCGTTGCCGATCTCGTCTTGCCGAGCGTCGTCCAGCGCGTCGACAAAATCGGGTTCGACATGGGTTTGCAAGGCATCCATTTCATAACCCAATTGCTCATGTTTGCGTTCGTGCAGCGCATGTTGCCGTAACCGGTCAAGGGCGCGGTTTTTAGCCGTGGTCATCAGCCAGGCGCCTGGTTTGTGCGGAATGCCGTCGCGAGGCCAATGTTCGAGTGCCGCGACCAGCGCGTCTTGTGCCAGTTCTTCGGCCAGGCCAATGTCACGCACGACGCGCGCGACACTGGCGATGACCTTGGCGGACTCGCTGCGCCAGACGGTTTCGATAGCCTGGTGGACGGCGTCACGTGATGTCATTCGGTCGGCATTTCGGCGTTGGGATCCATGTACATGAGTTCCCAGATATGGCCGTCCAGGTCTTCGAAAGCATGCCCATACATGAAGCCATAGTCTTGGGCCTCTCGCGGCACGGTACCGCCTGCCGCAACGGCGCGTGCCACCAGATCGTCAACCTCGGCGCGGCTTTCGCAAGACAGGCACACAAGGACCTCGGTACTTTCCTTGGGGTCGCACAGGGGTTTGTTGACAAAGGTCTTGAAATATTCCCGCGTGAGGAGCATGGCGTACAGGTTTTCGCCGAGCACCAGGCAAGCGGCATTTTTATCGGTGAACTGGAGATTGAAGTCCAACCCCAGTTTCCGGAAAAAATCCATGGCGGCGGGTAGATCAACCACGGCCAGATTCACGAAGATTTGTTTATGCATGATGGATGGCTCGTAAAGTAGGGTTCAGGGCAACTGCCCATCAAGGGCGGCTGTTATGTCTACGACGAAGCAACCTTCTCAAGAACGACATCAAAATGGAATTAATAGGGAAAACCCGATATATGACAATGTGATGCCCGCCGGCCTAGGCAAAGCAGGGACCGAGTTCGCGTATTTCGACCGTGCACCACTGGGCAGCGGGGCATTCGGCCGCGATGGCGACGGCCTGTTCGCGCGTCTCGCAATTCAGCAGAAAAAAACCGCCGATCATTTCTTTGGCTTCGGCATACGGGCCGTCCAGCAGGCGTTGCCGGCCGTCACGGACCTGTAGTTTGACGCCGTCGGTTTCCGATTTGAGGGATTGTGCGTCTTGCAGCAAACCGCGGGATTTCAGATCGGCGGCGTATTGCAGCATGCTGTCGTAGGCGGCCTGGCCCGCCTCGGGTGTACGCTGCGCGCGTTGGCCGATGGGTTCGACAATAAGCAGCATATAAGACATGGAAATCTCCGGGGCGAGTAGAAAGCTGAAGTCTATCCGGGAGAATTCAGTGCTGCGTAGCGGTAGACTGTGACATTCTGTACTGAAGCCCGGGCCGGGCGGCATATTCGTATCCAAGGATGGACGACGTGATTGCGTTGCGTGAAGCTTACAGGGCGGGTCTGTTTCAACGTCAGCATTGGCTGCCGAATATTGTGTCAGGGGTGATTGTGGGGGTGGTGGCCTTGCCGTTGGCGATGGCATTTGCCATTGCCTCAGGGGTAAAGCCGGAACAAGGTCTGTATACCGCGATTGTGGCGGGCTTGGCGGTGTCTATCTTTGGGGGCAGTCGACTGCAGATCGCCGGCCCAACGGGTGCATTCATCGTGATTCTGGCGGCGATCGTCGCCGAGCATGGCGTGGGCGGGCTACAGATTGCGACCATGATGGCGGGCGTGATCCTGATGTTGTTGGGTGTGGCACGCATGGGAGCGGTGATCAAGTTCATCCCCGCACCTGTGATTGTGGGTTTTACGGCCGGTATCGGCGTCATTATCTGGGTCGGGCAGTGGAAAGACTTCTTTGGACTGTCCAACGTTACCGGGACACACTTTCACGAGAAATTTTGGCAATTACTGCAGGCCTTTCCGAACTTGCATGTGGCGACGACGGCGCTTGCCGTGCTGAGTCTGGCGTTGTTGATCGTGTCTACCAAGATTGCCTATCTGAAACGCGTGCCTGCCCCAATGATTGCCCTGATCGTGGCCACGACGCTGCAGGCAGTGTTCGGTTTTGACGGCGTGGCGACGATCGGTTCGGCATTTGGCGGGGTACCTCAGGGGCTGCCGACCTGGGAATGGCCGGAGGTGACCCTGTCCAGGGTGATCGAGTTGATCGGCCCCGCCTTTGCGATTGCCATGCTGGGTGCGATCGAATCGCTCCTGTCGGCGGTGGTCGCCGATAGTATGGCGGGGACTCGCCACAACTCTAATCAGGAATTGATCGGCCAGGGGATTGCGAATATCGCCGCGCCGCTGTTTGGCGGCATTGCGGCCACGGGTGCGATCGCCCGGACGGCGACGAATATTCGTAACGGGGGAACCAGCCCGCTGGCCGGTATCATGCATGCCGTCACACTGATTGCCATCATCGTGGTGCTGGCGCCATTAGCGGAGAATGTGCCGTTGGCGGCCTTGGCGGCTATTCTGTTTATGGTCGCCTGGAACATGAGTGATTTACGGCACGTCGTCAAAATGCTGCGACGCGCCCCGCGTGCCGACGTGGTGATTTTGCTGGTGACCTTTGCCTTGACGGTGTTTGCCGATCTGGTCGTGGCGGTGAATATCGGCGTGATTCTGGCGACACTGCATTTTCTGCGTCGCATGGCATCCAGCGTGGGGGTGCGGCAAATGGGTCACGATGAACTGCGGCGTGAATTGACGACGCACAGTATGGACGATCTGCCCGACGATGTGATGGTCTATATCGTCGAGGGGCCGCTGTTTTTTGCGGCGGTGGAGAATTTCGAGCAGACGCTGGCGTTTAGCAAAACGGAACCCAGAGTACTCGTCATTTGCTTGCGTCGGGTACCGTTTGTGGATGTGACTGGATTGCAGGTCCTGGAGGACGTCATCGTGCGTCTGCGTGCCCGCGGTGTACGCGTGTTGCTGGCCGAGGCGAATCCGCGGGTGCAAGGCAAGTTGCGCAAGGCCATGATTGCGGAGCTGATCGGCCCGCAGGCGATATTTGAGACGCTGGCGCAGGCTCTGGTGGCAGGCCAATCGTCACAGACTACGCCGCGGGCGGCCACGGCATAGTCTGCGTGTCGTGCGGAGTTAACGCTTGCCGAACAGTCCGCCGCCCATCTTCAGCAGATCGCCCAGGCCGACTTGACCGTCGCCGTCCTGATCCAGCATCGAGCCCAGCAGGCCGCCACCCAGGCCGCCTTGCTGTTGAACGGCATCACGTTCCTGGCCCAGCTCGGAGCCGAGGCTGCCGGCATCCATGTTGTTGCCCTGCATGCGCTTGGCCAAGAAGGCCATGACGATAGGGGCGAGGATCTGCAGCAGGTTCGAGGCGTTGCCGCCGCCCAGGCCGGTGGCCTGGCCTAGATTTTCTTCGGCGCGTTGTTGGTTACCGCCAAAGATGTTGCCCAGAATGCTGGCACCGTCAACTTGCGCGGCATTGGCGCCTGCGCCCGCGCCGCCGCCCAGCAATGAACCCAGCAGGCCGCCCAGGTCGGCGCCACCACCAGCATGATCACGCTCGAGGGCGCCGAATAAAGCTTGAGCGCCTTGGGGCTGTGATGCGTTTTGGCCCAGCGTGCCCAACAGCATCGGGATGGCTGCACTGACGGCATCCTGCGTCTGGGCGGTATCGGTGCCCAGTTGTTGAGAGATTTGCTGCATCGGTCCGCCTTGCAGCTGCGCCAGCAATTCGTCGGAAAGGGTAGCAGGGGAGTTCATGGTGTGTTCTTCCTGGGTAAAGGTACGGAAAGCGTACCACCGGGCCGCGTCATGTGGGCGTTATTAACACTTGTTGACATATGGTCCGGGCGCAGCGTGAGCAGGCGCTCGGTGTTCTAATAGCGGTCGCGCAGTTGACCGACAAATGATCGTCACGATGACTATCCAGATTAACGAAGAATTACGAACCTATATTGACCCCCTGAGTGCGGAGGAATACGAGGCACTAGAGCACAGCCTGCTGGCCGAAGGGTGCCGCGATGCGCTGGTGCTGTGGGGGGATGTCCTGGTGGATGGGCATAATCGCTATGCGTTATGCACCAAACATGGCATTGAGTTCAAGACGATTCAAAATACCCGTTTTACCTCGATGGATGATGTACGGCTGTGGATGATTGAAAATCACCTCGGCCGCCGCAGCGTGTCGGATTTCCAGCGGGGCGTGCTGGCGTTGCGAAAAAAGGAAATCCTGCAGCAGCGGCAGCAGGCATTGCAAGCTCGTCAGGCACAGCAGGCCGAGACGGATCAGGCGAGCGACGGGCCCGCACCCGCGCAGCCGGTGGTCATCCCCAATCGTCAGGCATTGGCCCGTGCGGCCAGGCTAAGCAGCAATACGCTGGGCCAGATCGAGAAAATCCACAAGGCCGCCGCGCCGGAGCTGGTGCGCGCCGTGCGGTCGGGGGATATTTCGATTAATGCCGCCGCCGCAGTCGCAGCGATGCCGGCGGAGCAGCAGGTCGCGGCCGCCGCCGAGGGCCGCAAGGCACTAAGGGAGTTGGCCCGTCAGGCGCGCGAGGCCAAGGCGCAAGCAAAGTCGCCAGCGGGGGACGACGCGTCGAATGTGGCCGAGGGCGCCGAGGCTGAGCCGCCCATTGAGGCGATTGAGGATTATCCCGCCGAGGTTGCCCGCCTGCGGCGTCTGGTAGCGTCGCTGACCGAAGAGCGCGATGGCTTGAAGAAAAAAGTCATGCATCTGACCGTCGCCTTGGCCGAGGCGCGCAACGATAAATAGGCAAGGGTGCAGTGAGGCCACGGTCGGATGAACGGTGCCTAGCCAGCTTGGCGGAACGTCAGGTTGATGCGTGCGGCCCCGAATAATGGGTGCGTGGCATCTTTCAGGGGCGAGACGGCGTGATAGCGTAGCCGGTCCGGTCCCCCCCATACTGCAACGTCACCGTGCTGCAGCAAGACGCGTTGCGCACGGTCGCTGCGCTGCAGGCCGCCGAACAGGAAGACGGCGGGGATGCCCATTGATACGGACACAATCGGTGCATCGAAATTTCGTTCATTTTTGTCTTGGTGCAAGCTCACACCAGCGCCAGGTACATAGCGGTTGATCAGGCAGGCATCCGGTTGAAAATCCGAAAAACCGGCCGCGTCCGCCGCTGACCGAGCAAGAGACAAGAAGGTGTCGGGCAGGGCGGGCCAGCATTGGCCGGTCTGGGGATCGGTATCGCTATAGCGGTATCCGCGTCGATCCGTGGTCCAGCCCAGCGCGCCGCAGTTGGTGAGGGCGACGGACATCCGGAATCCACCCGGTGTCACCATGTGGCGCGGTGGTGCTGCCGTGAAGATGCGATCCAGGTCGGGTAGCAATGCCTCGACATAGGGCAATGCCAGGCCGCGCAGGACCACGGCTCGCGGTCCCAGTGGGACGTCGAGCAGGGGAATGTCGTCAGGGGCGAATAAATCCAGATTCATGGCGTGGCCAGTGCGTGCTGTCTATACCCGAAGGATAGACAGCGGAGTGCCCGGGGGCACTCCGACTCTTGCGCTTGAATTCGGACGAAACTCAGCCGCAGCGTATGGCGCTGATCGCGCCGTTGTCTTCGATGATGACGTTTACGCGGGCGGGGTTGTATTCCATGGTCATGACCTGACCAGGCTTCAATACGCGTATTTGATTGGCGCCGGCGCCCGACTGGATATCGCTATCGAGGGACTCCGTGTACTGTTGACCCACCAAGTTCTGCACGGCTTGGGCGTCGCAGGTGCCGGGCTGAGTGCTGCCCGAGGACATGCTGCCACCACCGGACGTCGTGGTATCGGCGGGAGCCTGTTGTGTACCGGGCGACGCGCAGGCAGTCAGGATGGCAGCGAGGATAATGGGGGTCAGCTTGCGAATCATGAGGGCTCCTTCGTACGGAATAGACCTCCATAATAGGCCAGCTTGCCCGCCGATAGGTTCAATTGTCCGACGAGTGGCCGGGCGGGATGTTGCGGAGAGTTACGCAGCGTTGCATCCCGATCAGACGGCTTGGCGTGCGCGACGTTGGCGCACGGCCTCGGCCAGACCGACGAGCACGGGCTCCGTTTGCGCCCAGCTCAGGCAGGCATCGGTAATGGACACGCCGTGACGCAACGTTACGCCGGGCTTCAGGTCCTGTCGGCCGGCTTCCAGGTGGCTTTCAATCATGACGCCGATGATGCGCTGATCGCCATTAGCGAGCTGAGTTCCGATATCACGCGCGACATCGATCTGACGCTCGTGCGATTTGTTGGAGTTCGCGTGCGAGCAGTCGATCATGACTTGTTCGCGCTGTCCGGCTGATTTGAGGGCAGCGCAACTGGCCTGAACATTGGCCGCATCATAGTTGGGGCCTTGTTTGCCACCGCGCAAGATGACATGGGTGTCGTCATTACCGCGCGTTTCAAAAATCGCGGCTACTCCCATCTTGGTCATACCCATGAAGGCGTGCTTGGCGCTGGCCGCGACGATGGCATCGGCGGCGACCTGCATGCTCCCATCCGTGCCATTTTTAAAGCCCAGCGGGCAGCTCAAGCCCGAGGCCAATTGACGATGACTGGGGCTTTCTGTGGTGCGCGCGCCAATGGCGCCCCAGGCGACCAGATCCGCAATGTACTGCGGGCTGAGCAGATCGAGAAACTCGGTGCCGATGGGCAGGCCCAGCGCGCCAATTTCCAGCAGCAATTCGCGTGCGCGGCGCAGGCCTTCGTTGATGCGGAAACTGCCGTCCAGGCGGGGGTCGTTGATATACCCCTTCCAGCCCACGGTGGTGCGCGGTTTTTCGAAGTACACGCGCATGACGATCAGCAGATCGTCGCTGAGCGACTGTGCAGTTTCTTTCAAATGGCGGGCGTACTCCAGGGCCTGGTCGTGATCGTGGATGGAACAGGGGCCTACGACGACGACGAGCCGGTCATCGCGACCATGAAGCACATCGGCAATGCGCACGCGCGCGTCTTCGACCAAGGCCAGCGTCGAATCGGGGATAGGCAATTCGTCCTGCAGCAGGGCTGGCGAAATCAGCGGGCGTACGGCATCGATCCGCACGTCATTGATACGAGTGGTGTCTTGGGTGGCGCCGGGCTCGCCGGCGTCACGGTCGTATAGTGGGGTGTTGCTGGGGGTCATAACAGTCTCAGGTGGCGGGGCTGCGCGATTATCGCATTCGAAATCACGCCTGAACGGGCGTACGCAGGGTGACGAACTCTTCGGCAGCCGTCGGATGGATGCCGATGGTTTCGTCAAACACCTGCTTGGTGGCGCCGGCTTTGAGCGCGACCGCCAGGCCTTGCATAATTTCGCCGGCGTCGGGCCCCACCATATGGCAGCCGAGTACACGGTCAGTGTCGGCATCCACGACCAGTTTCATGAGCGTCTTTTCCTGGATGTCGGTCAGCGTGAGCTTCATGGGACGAAAGCGGCTCTCGAAACGCTTGACGCGATAGCCGGCTTCGATCGCGGCCTCGGTGGTCAGACCAACCGTGCCGATATTGGGCAGGCTGAAGACGGCCGTGGGGATCAGGTTGTAATCGACCTTGTGGTATTCCGTGGGCTTGAACAGGCGGCGCGCCACGGCCATGCCTTCGGCCAGCGCGACGGGGGTGAGCGGTACGCGACCAATCACATCGCCGATGGCCAAAATGGACGGCTCGCTGGTCTGGTATTCGTCGTTGACCGCGATAAAGCCGTTGTCATCGAGCGTCACAGCCGTATTTTCGAGCCCCAGGTTATCGAGCATGGGGCGGCGGCCGGTGGCGTAAAACACGCAGTCGGTTTCGATGAGATCGCCATTCTTGAGGGTGGCCACCAGCGTACCGTCGTCGCGCTTGTCAATGCGGGCGATATCGGCATTAAAGCGCAGGTCCACGCCCTTTTTTATCAACTCGTCGCGCAGGTGCTCGCGCACACTGCCATCGAACCCGCGCAGGAATAGCTCGCGCCGGTATAGCTGGGTAGTTTGGGCACCCAAACCATTGAATATGGAGGCAAATTCGACGGCAATATAGCCACCGCCCACCACCACGATCCGACGTGGCAATGCCTTCAGAAAAAACGCCTCGTTCGAGGTGATCGCGTGCTCTTTGCCCGGGAGATCGGGGATCTGCGGCCACCCACCGGTCGCAACCAGGATGTGTTCGGCGGTGTGGCGTTCGCCATTGATCTCGACGGTATGAGGATCCACCAGACGGGCATGCCCCTCGTGCAAGGTGACGCCACTGTTGACCAGCAAATTGCGATAAATCCCGTTCAGGCGTTCGATCTCACGGTTTTTGTTGCCGATCAGGGTTGGCCAGTCAAAGCCGGGCGCGCCCACTGTCCAGCCAAAGCCGGACGCTTGCTCGAAGTCCTCGTGAAAATGTGCCCCGTAGACCAGCAGTTTTTTCGGCACGCATCCGACGTTGACGCAGGTGCCGCCCAGATAGCGGCTTTCCGCAACTGCTACGCGGGCGCCGAATCCGGCGGCAAAGCGTGCTGCGCGCACACCGCCTGAACCTGCGCCTATGACGTATAAGTCAAAATCGAAAGCCATCATTTTTCCTTGTTACGAGTCTTTCTGAAAAGAACGGGATGAAAGGGCTAATGTTAAACCGCAAATCGGCGGGTATCCTGCGACCTGGCCAGTTATTCCATAGGCACGGCGGTCATAGTTGAGATACATTCTGGCGGTGGCAGTGCCGGTTGAGGCTGCGTTCGGGGTGACCCTGTGATGAGAATGCATGCAGACAGAAAATAGTTTCTTCGGTTCGGTAGGCGCCATACTTGGCGAAGTAATCCGTGCCATCGTGTCCGGCATCCGTTATGTGTTTGGCGGATTCGGTTCGGCGATCGGCGATTTTTTTTCGGGATTGGCGGGCGCCTTGGGTATGAGTCCGTCGGTGTTCAATTTTGCGTTGTTGATTCTGGGCCTGCTGTTGTTCTGGGCTGCGATAAAAGCCTTCATTGGCCGCTCCATCGTGTCGGGCCTGTTCTGGCTGCTATTGGCAATGCTGTTATTGAGTGGATTGATTGGGTAGATCAAAAGGATCTTTGTGATGTCGACGAGTGCTGTGTCCGAACGCCCCGTGGGGGAGCCTGTACCGAACTGGGTCGCGCGTCCGCGGCCCGCACGCGAACCCATGGTTGGTCATTACTGCCGGCTGGAGCCGGTCGACGTCGAACGTCATGGCGCGGCGTTGTACGCCGCCTTTCGCCAGACGCCGGAGGATGCCGATTGGACGTACATGTTCGCCGGCCCGTTTCCCGACGAGGCCAGCTACCTGACGCATGCGCGCGCGATGCAGGCCTCTGAGGACCCACAGCACTTCGCGGTGATCGATCTGGCTAGCGGGCAGGCGGTGGGTACTTTGTCTTCCATGCGTATTGATCCGGCCAACGGGGTGATGGAGGTCGGCAATGTGGCCTATTCAGATTTGTTGAAGCGCACCCCGGCAGCGACCGAAGCCCAGTATCTCTTGATGTGCCGTGCGTTTGATCAATTGGGGTATCGCCGCTATGAATGGAAGTGCGATAGTTTGAATGGCCCGTCACGGGCTGCCGCGTTGCGCCTGGGATTTCAGTTCGAAGGGATCTTTCGCCAGGCGGTGGTGTACAAGGGGCGCAATCGCGACACGGCGTGGTTCTCGATCGTGGACGGCGAGTGGCCGGCCGTCCGCGAGGCGATGACGCAGTGGTTGGCGCCACACAATTTCGATGAGGCTGGCCGGCAGCGCCGTCGTCTTTCGGATTTGATCGCCGCGGTCCGGCCTGGCTGATCGTTCGTGCTACGGACCGGCGCCCTAGGGCAGCTCGGCGGGATAGCTATCGAGTGCCAGGCTGATTTGCTGACGTAAATCCCATTCGGCCAGCGAGGCATTGACCTGGCCGTAATAAGCCCCGTCGCGCGTCAGAAACAAGGCAGGTAAGTGAAAGACCTCGTAGCGCTCGACTAAGCCGCCGTTATCACCCGCATCAATCCAACACAGACGATCGACCGGCAAGTCCAGGTTGGGCAGTTGCTCGCGAGCGACCTTGCAGGTTGCGCACGTGCGGCTATGGAAGGCCAGTAGTGACGAGCCTGGCGCGTCCAGCAAATAGCGGTCGGCGGTACTGTCGTTGAGTTCGATTTGCTGCATGGAGAGTGCGCCAGTACGATTCGGCCCCCATCATATCGCTTTCTTGGGGTTTACCCTGCTGAGTGACCCGTTGTGTGATGAATGGAGTACCCTCACTACGCCGCGAGGCCGCGTCAGTGCTTGCGCGAGCGCCGATCAGTTATTGGGGACGCTACAGAAATACGATGTTGCATTCCCGACGCCTGGAATCGCTGCGTTGGCAATGCATGCAAGTAATATGACTGCGTTTAGAAAACATTTATGAAATGCGGGTCCCAGCGGGACCCGCATCGCCGTTTACATTTAGGAGATGGGCCTGATGAATAAGCCGTTCGACGGAGGAATCGCTTCGCTTAACGTTCCCGAATACGTCAAGCACCAGGGGCTGGTCGAGTGGGTGGCACGTGTGGCCGCGCTGACGAAACCAGACAATGTGGTCTGGTGTGATGGTTCCCAAGACGAGTACGACCGCTTGTGCGAGCAGATGGTGCAAGCCGGGACGCTGAAACGCCTGAACGCCGCGAAACGGCCTAATTCTTATCTCGGCTGCTCCGACCCCTCTGATGTAGCGCGTGTCGAAGACCGCACCTTTATTTGCTCCGAGCGTCCTGAAGATGCCGGGCCGACCAACAATTGGGCCGATCCCGCCGAAATGCGTGTGACGCTGGACGGCTTGTTTGACGGCGCGATGCGAGGCCGCACCCTGTACGTGGTGCCATTCTCGATGGGTCCGTTGGGCTCGGATATCGCGCACATCGGCATTGAGCTTTCCGACAGCCCGTATGTGGTGGTGAATATGCGCATCATGACCCGGATGGGTCGTGCTGTGTTTGACGTGCTGGGCACCGATGGTGAGTTTGTGCCGTGCGTGCATAGCGTGGGCAAGCCGCTGGCCGAGGGTGAGGCCGATGTCTCCTGGCCGTGCAACCCGACGAAGTACATTGTGCATTACCCGGAAACGCGTGAGATCTGGAGCTTTGGCTCCGGCTACGGCGGCAACGCGTTGTTGGGCAAGAAATGCTTTGCCTTGCGAATCGCATCGACGATGGGCCGCGACCAGGGGTGGTTGGCCGAGCACATGCTGATTTTGGGCGTGACCTCGCCCAAGGGGAAAAAATATCACGTGGCGGCGGCTTTTCCGTCGGCATGTGGCAAGACCAACTTTGCAATGTTGATCCCGCCCGAGGGCATGGACGGCTGGAAGGTCTCGACCGTGGGCGACGACATCGCCTGGATCAAGCCGGGTGCCGACGGACGTCTGCGAGCCATCAACCCCGAAGCGGGTTATTTCGGAGTGGCTCCTGGCACCAGCGAAAAAACCAACTTCAATGCGATGGCCACGCTGAAGTCCAACGTCATTTTCACCAACGTCGCCTTGACCGATGATGGCGACGTTTGGTGGGAAGGCATGACGGATACACCGCCGGACCACCTGATCGATTGGCAGGGACGGGACTGGACGCCGCAGATCGCCAAGGAAACCGGCCGCAAGGCGGCACACCCGAACGCACGCTTTACCGCGCCGGCCTCACAATGCCCGTCCATTGATCCCGAATGGGAAAACCCAGACGGGGTAGTCATTGACGCATTCATCTTCGGCGGGCGTCGTTCGACGACCGTGCCGTTGGTCACCGAAGCCCGCAATTGGGTCGAAGGTGTGTACATGGCGGCGACCATGGGCTCCGAGACCACTGCCGCGGCGGCAGGCCAGCAGGGCGTCGTGCGTCGCGATCCGTTCGCCATGTTGCCGTTCTGCGGCTACAACATGAGCGATTATTTCGGCCATTGGCTCAAGTTGGGCAAGCGCCTGCAGGACGCGGGTGCCGTGTTGCCGCATATTTATTGCGTGAACTGGTTCCGCAAAGGACCGGACGGCAAATTCGTGTGGCCCGGTTTTGGTGACAATATGCGTGTCCTGAAATGGATGCTGGGCCGTATCGACGGATCGGCCGGCGGCGCCGAGCAGGTATTCGGGGTTTCGCCCACCTATCAGGACATTGATTGGACCGGCCTGGAGTTCAGCCCCGATCAGTTCCAGCAAGTGATCTCGGTAGATGTGGCGTCGTGGCAGGACGAACTCGCCCTGCACGACACCCTGTTCCAGCAGTTGGCCCAGGGTTTGCCCAGCGAATTGCCCAAGGTGAAGTCGTCGATCGAAAATCGCCTGGCGGCCTGACGCCCGCCCGGTTGCGCTCGATGTAAACGGCCGGAAGGCCGCGACGCGGTCATCAGATTCTGACTGAATCTGATGACCGCGTTTGATATTGTGGACGGTGGATCGCCGACGCATCGTTGGCGATGGATGAAAGCGATTTTCCCCATGTCAGTTTCCCTTCGTGTGGTCGGCTTCGCCCCGCTGACAGCGCCTGACGCGCGCATCCTGGTATTGGGTTCAATGCCCGGTGTGGCCTCGTTGCGGCAGCAGCAGTATTACGCGCATCCGCGCAACGCTTTTTGGCCGATTGCCGCTGAGGTTTGCGGTTTTGAGGTCCAGGCGAGCTACGAGGCGCGATGTGCGGCATTGATGGCCTCGAGAATTGCGCTGTGGGATGTGCTGCAGGCCTGTGTGCGCCCGGGCAGCCTGGACGCCAGCATTGATATCACCAGCATCGTACCGAATGATTTTCAGGCCTTTCTGGATAACCATCCCTCCATTGTACGTATCTGTTTTAACGGCGCGAAAGCGGCCGCCATGTACCGGCGGCATGTGCTGCCCACGCTGACGACGCGCGATCTGCGGTATGTTGATCTGCCATCCACGAGCCCGGCCCATGCGGCCATGACGCGGCAAGATAAGCTGCGAGCATGGGGGTATGCACTGGCATTACCAGATGGTTGATCGGCCAGTGTCAAGAATTGTTCATCTGAACTGGCTACGCTGTCAAAAACGCGTAAGGAGCGTGCTATGAATCTTGATGATCGTGAAGAATTGCGACGCCGTATCGAAAACGATTTGCTCGACAGCCTGGATGAAGAGCTGGAACTGGAAATCGAGGATCGCACCTATGATTTGAACGCCGAAGGTGACGCGGTGGCACGGCAAGAGAGCCATGCGCAGCGCATATCGTATTTCCGTGAACTATTTCGCCTGCAGGGCGAACTGGTCAAGTTGCAGAACTGGGTCGCGGCGACCAAGCAAAAGGCGGTCATTATTTTTGAAGGGCGAGACGCGGCAGGCAAGGGCGGCGTGATCAAGCGGATTACGCAGCGCCTGAACCCTCGTGTCTGTCGGGTGGTGGCGCTACCCGCGCCCAACGATCGTGAACGCACGCAATGGTATTTCCAACGCTACGTGGCACACTTGCCCGCGGCGGGGGAACTGGTGTTGTTCGATCGCAGTTGGTACAACCGCGCCGGGGTAGAGCGCGTGATGGGATTTTGCACCGACGAGGAATACGACGAGTTCTTTCGGTCGGCGCCCGAATTCGAGCGCATGCTGGTGCGCTCGGGCATCAAGGTCATCAAGTACTGGTTCTCTATCACGGACGACGAGCAGCATTTGCGCTTTTTGGGTCGTATTCATGACCCGTTAAAGCAATGGAAGCTCAGCCCCATGGATCTGGAGTCGCGCCGCCGCTGGGAAGACTACACGCGAGTCAAGGAAACCATGCTGGACCATACGCATATTGCCGAGGCCCCATGGTGGGTGGTGCCTGCCGATATGAAAAAGCAGGCGCGGCTGAATTGCATCCATCATTTGCTGTCGCAGTTCCCCTACGAAGAGGTAGAGCGCTCCGAAGTCGTCTTGCCGGCACGCGTGCGCAATGAAGATTACATTCGCCATCCCGTGCCGCAGAGCATGATCGTCCCGCAACTGTACTAGTCTCGTTGCCTGCGAAACGATCCTCGCTTCGCAGGCATGGTTTCTGGGGTCGTTTTCACGCGTATTGCGCGAGTCCATGACCAAAAGACCAATTCTCTTTGGGGACCTCAACCAGATTGATAAACACGTCATCCGGTCGGATCCCCGGGTTATCTCCAAGTCGTTGGGCAATCCGGTGGAACAGGGCCTTTTTTTGCTCCAGGTCGCGGGTGTTGCTCACGGTGAGTTGGATGAACACCAGTTCGTCGCTTCGGGCGACGTTCATGTAAGACGCGTTGTAGCAAAAACTCGCCGCGTCATGTTCCGTCAGGAGCATGAATTGGTCGTTCTCGGGAACGTTGAACGTTTCGCGCAGTGCGAGGTAGACGTTGTCAAAGATCGCTTGTTTGTAGGCTGCGGTTTTGCCGGTGCGTAGGGAAATATTAACGAGTGGCATGGTGCGTTTTCTCCATGGGTCTCACGTGGGGGAATTGCTTACCATTATTCATTCTTTTATGTTATTTATACTTATTTCAATAATAAGAAATTTAAATGACTAGACAATCCCTGGACTTGGATGCGGTTAGGGCCTTCATCCGCATCGTCGAGCTCGGCAGTTTTACGCGCGCAGCAGAGGCCCTTAGGACGACTCAGGCCGCGATGAGCTTGAAGCTGAAGCGCCTCGAAGAAATGCTTGGATTTCGACTCGTTGAGCGCACACCACGATACGTGGAGATTTCGGCGCAGGGGGCGACTTTTCTTGAACTCGCACGCGAGCTATTGGAGGCACATGATCGCGCGCTCTCGGCATTCACCGGGGCGCGGCAACGTCTCACAATCGGCATCAGCGATCATGTTGCGGGGCCTGAACTCCCGGCATTGATCGCCCGCATGAATGCGCAAGATCCCGAACTGCTGATCGAGATTCGAATTGGGTCATCAGGGGATCTACTTCAAAGCTTTGATCGCCGAGAGTTGGATACGGTCTTCGTTCGTCAGCACGCTGATCGCAGCGACGGGAAGGTCCTGGCGCAAGAGTCATTCGGGTGGTTCGCCTCGCCAAATTGGCAGCGTCGCGCTAACGAGCCATTGCCACTGGCCACGCTTGCCGAGCCTTGTGGGGTACGTGCGATGGCGGGGAGGCTGCTTGATGACGCAGGGATACCGTGGCGAGAGGTTTTTGTTGGGGGCGGGGTGACCGCAGTCGCCGCGGCCGTAATGGCAGGAGTGGGAATTGCAGCATTGGCACCGCGGATGTTGCCCTTTGGCGCGGTGGACGTAGGCGCCAAGCTTGGACTGCCTGAGCTAGCCCGATTACCTGTCTTGCTGCACACCAGGGTCCATCGTGGTCGAGCGCATGAAGCGCTCGATGCGCTTTGCGCTGCGTTTCGTAGTGTGATCCGGTCCTGATTGTGCGTCGAAAACCGCAGCGTGCAGCGATGGCGACAGTCCTTAATGAAAATTCGAAATGCCGCCAAGCCCGTGGCAAGCACACGCCATCAGGTGACAGGCGTCAGCACCTGACGTCGTTTGAACCAACCCTCTAGATTGCTCAACGTTAAGTCCGCCATGGCTTGTCGCGTTTCTTGAGTGCCGCTCGCGAGATGCGGAAAAACGACCACTTGATCCATTTCCAGCAGTGCTGGCGGCACTTGGGGCTCGTGCTCGAACACATCCAGTCCCGCACCGGCGATGCGTCCATCTTGTAGAGCCTGCACTAACGCGGGTTCATCCACGACCGAACCACGTGCGACGTTGATCAGATAGCCATTCGCGCCCAGGGCATTGAGGACGGCCTCGTTGATCAGGTGACGCGTCTGCCCCCCGCCCGGCACGACGATCACGAGAAAATCGCTGTCTTGCGCCAACGAGATCAGATCGTCGTAATAGCGATAGTGATCCGGCACATCGTTGCGCGGGCGGCGGTTGTAATACGCGATGCTCATGTCGAACGCTTCGGCGCGCTTGGCGACTTGCAAGCCGATATTGCCCAAGCCGACGATACCGCAGCGCTTGCCGCTGGGTTTGATCGTCAACGGAAAGGATGCGTTTGGCCAGCGGCCATCGCGCACGAAGCGGTCTGCTTCGCAAAAGCGACGAGACACGTTCAGGATGAGCGCGAGTGCTGTATCCGCGACGCAGGCATTGAGCACATTGGGCGTATTCGTGACGACGATATTGCGCGCCTTGGCGGCATCGAGGTTGATGGTGTCGACGCCCACCCCCTGGCTGATGATGGCTTTCAGATTGGGCAGGCTTTCGATGAGTTCGCGCGATGCGCCGTGGCGCCCGCTGGTAACGATACCCTGCACGGATTTCCCTTGTGTTTGCAAAAACGCGGCTTGGTCTTTGAGTTCCCACCAGCGATGCAAACGGTAATGGCGCTCGGCGTGCGCCGTGATGGAGGCAGGCATAGGCCCGACCATCAATAGGTCGATGGAATCCGTGGCGACGGTATCAGTCATAAAAAATATCCAGCATAGAGGTAAGGTCCGCGCTAGCGATCGCGCAAGGGAAAAGCGCTATTGCGCCTGCAGGCCACGCGCCTTGATGATCTCGCCATAGCGCGCGCGTTCCGTCGCGGCGAGTTGCGCCAACTCTTCGGGTGTAGAGCCGTGTGCGCCGGCGCCTTGAGCCAATAGTTTTTCCTTGATAGCGTCTTCGTTGGCGACCTCACGAATCGCTTGCGACAGTTTGTCGATGATTGGCTGTGGCGTGCCCACGGGCACGAGCACGGCCGTCCAGGAGCCGCCCTGGGCGTTCTTGATACCGGCTTCGTCAATGGTGGGGACATCCGGCATCGCGGGCGAGCGTTCTTTGCCGGTGACGGCCAGCGCCCGTAGCTTGCCGGCCTGGACGAATGAATTCGTTTCGAGCACCGATGCAAATAGCATGTCGACACGGCCGCCCATCAAGTCGGCCATGGCGGGACCGCCGCCTTTGTAGGGAATGTGCAAGAGTTCAGTGCCGGTCGCCAATTGGAAAATTTCCGCGGTCAGATGCGGTGCGCCGCCGGTGCCCGAGCTCGCAAAAGTATGTTCGCCGGGTTTGGCTTTGGCCAGTGCGACCAGATCTTTCGCCGTCTTGACGTTGAGCGATGGCGGCACGACCAGCACAAAGGGCAAGTCCGAGAACAACGACACCGGCGCAAAGGCGGTGGCAGGGTCGGTCTTGAGCTTATAAATCCAGGGGTTGATGGCCAGCATGCCGGAATTGGCGAACAACAAGGTGTAGCCGTCGGGGTCTGCGCGCGATACAAGGTCGGCAGCGATTTGGCCGCCCGCACCGGCCTTGTTATCCACGACCACCGTTTGGCCCAGTACCTGGGCCAGGCGCTCGGACAGAATGCGTGCCGAGATGTCAGTGCCGCCGCCCGGCGAGAACGGTACAACCAGCGAAACGGGCCGGCTGGGATAGTCCGCCGCGGCATGGCCGGCCATGGGCATGCATGCCGCTATCGCCAGGGCCATGACACTCGCAATTTTGGTACGCAGCAGGGGTTTTCGTTTCGTTTTCATGTCTGTCTCCACAATGTCTGAAAATTATAGATTTCGATAGGCATTCAATACCTATTGAGCTACAAATAACATGGTCTAATACCTATATTGAATTAATAGGGGGTGTAATGGAGCTGCGTCAATTAGAGTGTTTTGTTGCAGTGGCTGAGGAATTGCACTTTGGTCGGGCAGCGGCGCGCTTGCGGATGACGCAACCGCCACTGAGTCGGCAGATTCAAATGCTGGAACAGCACCTCGGGGTGATGCTGCTGGAACGGCATAGCCGCAGCGTCAAGCTCACATCGGCAGGACAGCGTCTGCTGCGCGATGCCCGTCACCTGCTCGACTTCTCGGCACGGGCGGCCTTGGCGGCGCAGCGGGCAGCGCACGGCGAGGCCGGGCAATTGACGCTGGGATACACCGCAGTGGCGGCCTATCGGTTGATGCCGGCCTTGTTGATGCGCGCTCAGACGGTCTTGCCGGACGTCACAATCGAGTTGCGCGAAATGGTGTCCAGCGACTTGGGCCGGCAGTTGCTCGCGGGTGAGCTCGACGTGGCTTTGACTCGACATGTGCCGCCGCACCAAGGTCTGGAAAAACGCTTGATGGAGCGTGAGGCGCTCGTCCTGGCGTTGCCGCAGGGGTCGCCCCTGTCGGAAATGGAGTCGGTGCCGCTACGGGCATTGCATCACCAGCCGCTGATCTTATATTCGCCGGGCGACAGCCGGTATTTTCATGATCGGATTGTCGGAGCGTTCGGCTTGGCGAATGTGGCGCCGCGTTATGTTCAACGAGCCAGTCAGACACACACCCTGGTTGCGCTGGTTCGCGCGGGGTTGGGCTACGGTATCGTGCCAGACTCGGCACGCGAGCTGCATTTCGATGGCGTAGAGTTTCGTCCCATTGCACAGAAAAATTTGTACGCCGATATTTATTTGGCCTGGCGTCAGCAATCAGATAACCCCGCCGTCGACGCGTTCCTGGATCGCGTGGCGGAGCGTGATCGGGTGGACGATAGCGAGGATGGCGTGTCTCTGAAGGCTAGGCCTGAAAGCAAGTTAAGCGCAGCCTGAGGACAAAGAGAGACAGCAGGGCGACAAAGAAAGGGCACAAGGACGGCAAAGAGACGACAAACGGGGCGAAGACAGCCAATGCCATCTTCGCCCCGTTGTCGACGCTTCGTCGGCCGTATTAGCGCCTGATTTCGCTAGCCGCGCTCGTTGTGCTTACGGTTGTTGCGGCGTGCCGTCGACCAGACGCCACAGGCCCAGCGGGTTTGCCTGTTGGATGGCTTCGGGCAGCAGGGCATCGGGCAGGTCCTGATAGCACACCGGACGCAAGAAACGATCAATGGCCGTGGCGCCGACTGACGTGTACATCGTGTTCGACGTAGACGGGAACGGACCGCCGTGAACCATGGCATACGTGACCTCTACGCCCGTCGGGAACCCGTTGGCCAGGATACGGCCGGCCTTGCGTTCCAGTACGGGTACGAGGCTGCGTGCGGCCTCGACATCGCTGGCCTCGATTTGTAGCGTGCTGGTGAGCTGGCCTTCGAGATGCTCGGCCACCTCGCGCATTTCGGCCACGTCGCGTACGCGAATCAGCAGCGAGGCGGGACCGAAGACTTCGCTTTCGAGGGCCTTGTCTTGCAGGAAACGCTGGGCATCCGTGCGATACAGCACGGCTTGTGCGCTATTGGGCCGTCCTTCATTGCTTTGCCCTTGGGCAACGCAATCCACGCCGTCGAGGTTGCGCAGTTGTGCGACACCAGACTGATACGCATCGGCAATACCGGGCGTGAGCATGGTACCGGCGGGAGCTTGTTGCAGGGCCTCGGTGACGGCAGCCTCAAAGCGCTTGAGATCCGGACCATCGATCGCGATCAGCAGACCGGGGTTGGTGCAGAGTTGGCCGACGCTTCCCGTGAGCGAGGCCGCGAAGCCTTGTGCAATGCCTTCCGCACGTGCAGACAGGGCGCCTGGAAACAGGAATACCGGGTTGATGCTGCTCATCTCGGCATAAACCGGGATCGGCTCGGGGCGACCATTGGCAGTGCGAACCAGCGCCAGTCCGCCTTGGCGCGAGCCGGTAAAGCCAACCGCCTTGATGGCGGGATGCGCGACTAATGCATCACCCAAGGTGCGGCCCGCGCCAAACAGCAGCGAGAACACGCCCTCGGGCAGGTTATTGTCTTTGACGGCTTTCTGGATAGCACGGCCGACTAGCTCGGACAGGCCGGGGTGACCGCTGTGCGCCTTGACCACGACGGGGCAGCCGGCTGCCAGTGCGGATGCCGTGTCGCCGCCCGCGACGGAGAATGCCAGCGGGAAATTGCTGGCGCCAAACACGGCGACCGGACCCAGCGGTACGCGCGCCAAGCGCAGATCCGAGCGTGGCATCGGTTTGCGCTCGGGTTGCGCCGGGTCAATGGTGGCGTTCAAGAACAAACCATCACGCACCACTTTCGCGAACAAGCGCAACTGGCCGACGGTGCGACCGCGTTCACCTTGCAGGCGAGCCTCGGGCAGGCCGGTTTCGGCCATACCGCGCGCAATCAACTCATCGCCCACGGCCATGATGTTATCGGCAATGCTTTCCAGGAAATCCGCGCGCTGGCTCAGCGGTGCGGCGCGATAGGGATCGAACGCAGCCGCCGCGAGCGCGCAAGCGCGATCGACATCGTCCTTGCCGCCCAGACCGAATTCAGGTTCGATGGGTTCGTTTCGGGCGGGGTCAAACGCGCGCTGGGCGCCCTGTGTGCCGCGCACGGCGCCGGCGCCGATGAGCATGTCACCTGTGATGGACATGGATAGTCTCCTGATACTGGATGGGGGCGGTGTACCGAACGGATCCGCAACTTCAGTCTAGTATAGGGATAGAACCACTCCTGTTTCGAGTATCTTTGCCAATCCAGTCATAAAAAACATGAATTAATATAAATATTGAATGGTCTAAGCTAAATATTGAATCACCTAAACTAAATATTGAATGACCTAAGCGCGCTGTCGAATCAATTGCGCACCTTTTTCGCCAATCAAGATGGCCGCCGCGTTCGTGTTGGCCGAGACCATGGCCGGCATCACCGATGCATCGATGACGCGCAGGCGGTCGACACCCTGCACGCGTAAGGCGGGATCCACGACGGCCGCCGCATCGCTGCCCATGCGGCATGTCCCCGACACATGGAACACCGTGCCACCCCGCTGGCGCGCGAATTGGGCCAGGTCATGATCGTTTTGCACGATGGACCCGGGCATGTACTCGTCGCCCGTCACAAATTCACGAAAGGCAGGTTGATGATAAATATCGCGCAGCATGCGCAATCCTGCAACCAGCACTTTGATATCGTGTGGCTCAGTCAGGTAGTTGGAGACGATGCGCGGCGGCGCCAGGGGATCGGTCGAACGGATCTCGACGGTGCCGCGAGAGTCCGGCCGGCACTGCGTGGCCGACGCCGAAAATCCCGAGAATCCATGTAGTGGATCGCCCGGTTTGTCGACCGAGAGCGGCATGACATTAAACAGGATGTCGGCGCGCCCATCGCGGGCGTGCTCGGTGCACACCATGCCGCCGACTTGGCCGGCGCCGACCGTGAGCGGACCTGATTTTTCGAACAGCCACCGGGCTCCCATGCGCGCGAGCTTGAGCGGATTACGCACCTCGTCGTTGAGCGACAGCTTGTTTTTGACCTTGACAATCACGCGCGCCTGGTAGTGGTCTTGCAGATTGCGGCCGACCTCCGGGGCGTCGACGTGAACAGGAATGTCGTGTTTGCGGAGCAACTCGGCGGGGCCTACGCCAGACAGTTGCAGCAACTGGGGCGATTGAAGGGCGCCCGCGGACAGAATCACTTCACCCGTGGTGTCGGCCTGCATCGTCCTGCCATCGTGTAGCCAGCTGACGCCTTGACACACACCGCGCTCGATCCGCAGACGGGTCACATGCGCACCCGTCAACACGGTCAGGTTTGGACGTGAGCGGGCAGGGCGCAGAAAGGCCGTCGCCGCGCTGTCGCGCCAATGACCTTTCAGGGTCAACTGATAACTGCCCAGTCCCGAGTCCTGCGCGCCGTTGAAATCCGGGCTACCGGGATAGCCGGCCTGTGCGCCCGCCTGTAGCCAGGCGTCACACAAAGGATGATCGTTACGCAGGTTCGAGACATGCAATTCACCGTGCTCGCCGTGGTAGTCGTTTTCACCGCCGGCATAGCATTCGGATTGTTTGAAAATAGGCAGTACCTCGCGATAGCCCCAGCCCGTCGCACCCAGCCGAGCCCAGTCGTCATAATCGGCATGCTGGCCACGGATATAGATCAGCCCATTGATGGAACTGGATCCGCCCAGCACCCGCCCGCGCGGCCAGACGATGGGTCGATTACCCGTTTCCGCCTGAGGCTCCACGGCAAATTGCCATGAATAACGTGGGTCGTAGATGGACCGAAAATAACCCACCGGCAGCTTTAACCAGAATCCGGTGTTGGCGCCGCCGGCCTCCAGCAGCAGGACGCGACAAGCCGGGTCTGCGCTCAGGCGATTGGCCAGGACGCAGCCGGCAGAGCCGGCGCCCACGATGATGTAGTCATAGGTGAGAGGCATCGCGTATTGGGAAAGGGCTCAGGCTTTAACCACGTCCATATAGGGCTTGGGATCGAAGTACGTGCTGGCCGGTACGGGATTCGAAATGTTGGCGGCCTGTACAAAAAAGTCGGTGACTTGCTGCAGCCATTTGGTCACGGTGCCGTCGGCATACTTGGCACGCCATTCGCTCGAGGTAAAGTATTTGGATGCCTTGAATTGCTCTTTCAGATCGGCGAGCGGCACTTGGGGATACTGCTTCTTTTGCAGCGCCGTGATGGCGTCATCGGTATGCGACAGCAGATGATCATTGGCCTTGACCCAGCCTTTGATCAGCGATTGAATCAATGGCGGGTTTTTATCGTAATAGTCGTTGCGTGCCGCCCAGCCACCGACGATGGCCGCCTCGGGATAAAACGCCGAGGCATCGACCAGCATGCGTGCGCCTTTGACTTTTTGTTTGATGGTGACATCGAACGGCACCCATAGCGCCACAGCGGGTACGGCGCCCGAGATAAACGACGTGACGGCTTCGGTCATGCGTTGGTTGACGATCTGCACGTCTTTGCCTTCTTCCAGATTGGCACCCTGCAAGACACGGTTCAGAAACACATGCGCCGTGGTGCCGGTCGTCGTCGATATTTTTTTGCCTTTGAGATCCGCGGCGCTCTTGATGCCCGAGTCCTCCCGTACCCAGAGTTGGGCGGTGGCGTACTCGACGTTATTGATCAGAAAGACCTTGCCCTGGCCGCGCGCCGGAAAGTTCGATACGACCGCTCCGGTCGAGAGCACATCCAGACTGCCGCCGATCATGGCCTGAAAGAGCTCGAGTCCTGTGGTGAATTTGATCATCTGCAAATCCAGGCCTTGCTCAGTAAAAGCACCGATCTCCAGGCCCGTCCAGATCTGCGCGTCGACGGCGGGCGTATGCAGATAGCCCACGCGAACAGGCTGCGCGGCACGTGCCAACAGGGGCATGCCGATTCCTGACATGGCAGCCGCGAGGGCGCCGGTTTTCAATAGTGTTCTGCGCTGCGGGTTGATCATGAGGAACTCCTTTCTAGCGAGCAAGATAATGGAGGTGAAGCATTAATCAGCCAGACGTACCGTCTGGCTGGCCTGCCTGGCGTACTCTTGCATCACCAGGCTGCGTATTTGCGAACGCAGTTCGCCAAAACGCGGATCTTCGTGCAGATTCTCTGCGCGAGGATAAGAGAACGGCACATCAATGACGGTGCGAATACGTGCCGGCCGGGCCGTGACGACCACGATGCGCGAAGATAAATAAATCGCCTCTTCGACAGAGTGCGTGATCAGCATCACGGTCTTGTTTTCGGCCATTAGCACTTGCAGCAGCAAGTCCTGCATCGCCGAACGGGTTTGCGCGTCGAGCGCGCCAAAGGGCTCGTCCATCAGCAGAAACTGCGGCTTGACGGCATACGCGCGTGCGAGGGCCAGGCGTTGCCGCATACCACCGGACAAATGCTTGGGATGATGGTGGGCAAAGTCTGCCAGCCCCATCAGGGTCATATAGCGCTGCGTGATGTCGTCGCGTTCCGCGCGGCCGGTCCGATTGGCGCGCAAATTCAAGCCGAATGCGATGTTCTCTTTGACCGTCAGCCAGGGAAAGACCCCGTACTCCTGAAAAATCACGCCCCGATCGGGGCCCGGGCCGGTGATGGGCTTGCCATCCAATAGCACCGCGCCCTGCGTGGGCTGCAGAAAGCCTGCCACCATATTCATCATCGTGGTTTTGCCACAACCCGACGGTCCGATCACCGAGACAAACTCGCCTTGATGAATGTCGTAGTTGATGCCATCCAGAACGCGCATGGGGCCATCCGCCGTGGGGAAGTCCACGGCGACATCGGAAAAACGGATACGTACCGGCGAGGTATCAACGGTCATGCGATGCGCTCCTGCCAGGCGACCAAACGGCGGGCGACCGCGCGGAGAATCAGGTCCATGACCAGCGCGATCAAACCGATGCAAATAATGCCCACATAAATGATGTCGAGCTGAAAGAATGACGAGGCATCCTGGATTAACGCGCCCAATCCTTGTTGCGCGGCAATGAGTTCCGAGGCGACCAAGGTCGCCCAAGCGACGCCGAGCGCCACGCGCAACGCCGTCAGCATATGGGGAATCGTGAGTGGCACGATCACCTTGCGAAAGATTTCGCCGTCCGTCGCGCCCAGGGTACGAGACACGCGGACAAAGATCGGATTGATCTGGGCGATACCTTCGTACATGACGATGACGCCGGCAAAGAATGACGCATAAAAAAGAATCGCGATCTTGGCTGACTCGCCAATACCGAAATAGACGATCACCAACGGAATCAACGCAATCGGTGGCAGCGCCCGAAAAAAATTGATGACCGGGTCGACAAAGCTGCGCACCCCTTTGTACCAACCCAGCACAAAGCCGACGGGAACAGCCAGCAAAATACCCAAGGCCACACCGACGACGACACGCTGGGTGGACATCAGGATGTCGTGGGGCAGTCGTGTTTGCATGAGCGCCATGAATCTGGCCAGCACCTCGTGCGGGCTGGGAACCAGGGCAGGGCTGATCAACCCGCTGGCACGCACGGCATACCACGCCGCAATGATCAGCAACCACGGCGCGGCAATCAACGCCACACGTTTTGCAAATGAACGATCGCGCAAAATGTCTCCTCCGTCTAGATGCGAAGTCGCTTGACCTTTTAAAGGTCAAATCGTACTGTAGACCATACGTTTAGCAAACAATATATGGCTATTTGTTTATGGCTATCAACTTTCACGACAGCCCCATTCCACGCTATCTGCAACTGGCGGACTTGATGCGTCAGCGCATTGGCCGCGGCGTATGGGAACAAGGCCAAAAAGTCCCGTCACTGGACGAGCTGGTGGCGGCGTTCGGGGTAGCCCGCGTGACCGTGCGTCAAGCGATGGACGTGTTGACGCGCGAGGGATTGGTGTCGCCACAACAGGGGCGCGGCACGTTCGTCACGGGGCAGCCACCGAATGATCGCTGGCTACGCGTACAGACGACACTGGCCGAGCTGGCCAATATGTATCGCGATACGAAGCCCACGATTGTCACGATCGACGAGGCCATACATAGCGCCCCTGTGACACCCAAGGACGGCATCGCCGCTGAGCGCTATGTATTCATGCGGCGTATTCATGAGCGCGCCGATCAGCCGTATTGTGTGATCAATATTTATTTGGCCGAAGACATTTTTCGTCGGCATCCCAAGCGCTTTCGCAACGAAACCGTGATTCCGTTATTGGTGTCCATGCCGAGTGTGACGATCGCACAGGCGCGGCAGGCATTGACGATCAGCACGGCCGACACCGAGATCGCGCAGCAACTGCAGATAGCGGTCAATACGCCGATTGCCGAGGTGCGACGTGTGTTCGTCGATGAGGATGATCGCGTGATCTATTTAAGTGAAGTCTCATACCGTGGGGACTTTATTCATGTCGAAATGAACTTGATTCCCTAACGCCACGAGGTCAGTCATGGGCAACGCCAGCGTGTACCCCGCCAAACTCAGCGTGCATGTGTTGCGCTATCCCATCGAGCAACCGGTACGCACATCGTTCGGCACGATGCACGACCGCCCGGCGGTCTTTGTCAGGGTCGAGGATCGTGATGGTGCGCATGGCTGGGGCGAGGTATGGTGCAATTTTCCCGCTTGCGGGGCAGAGCACCGCGCGCGCTTGGTCGAGACCGTATTGCAACCCCTGCTGTTGGGGCGCGCGTACGAGGATCCCCCGGCGGTTTTTGCACATTTGACGATGGCGACCGCTGTCTTGGCGTTGCAGTCTGCCGAGCCGGGCCCGATTGCACAGGCCATTGCGGGGGTGGACCTGGCGCTATGGGACTTGTGTGCCCGTCGCGCCGGCCAACCCCTGTGGGCCTTTCTGGGCGGAAAGCACGATCAGGTTCCTGTCTATGCCAGTGGCATTAACCCCGACGATCCGGCGGACACGATACGAAAGAAACACGCAGAGGGTTATCGCGCTTTCAAGCTCAAGCTCGGTTTCGGCCAAGAGCGTGATCTGCATAATCTGCGCAGCGCGCGCGACGTCGTCGGGCAGGGGGTTCCGATCATGACCGATGCCAATCAGGGTTGGGATCTTGCGACATCGATGACGATGGCAGCCGCAATGGCCGAGCTGGATATCGCCTGGCTGGAAGAGCCGCTGCGCGTCGATCGACCGTTTGCCGAGTGGCAAGCGCTGGCGCGTCAGTCCGCGGTGCCTTTGGCCGGAGGGGAAAACTATCTGGGCCAAGAGATGTTCCAGTCGGCGATCGATGCGGAATTTCTGCGGGTCGTCCAGCCCGATCTCGCCAAATGGGGCGGCATTTCGGGATGTTTGCCCGTGATTCAGGCCGTGCGCGCGGCAGGGCTGCGTTATTGCCCGCACTATCTGGGGGCCGGCGTGGGGCTCATGGCATCGGCGCATCTTCTGGCCAGCGTTGATGGCCTCAATCACGGCGGATTGCTGGAAATCGATGCGAACGACAACCCGCTGCGGTCGATGCTCAGCGAGCCGTTGTCGGTATTGGAAAATGGTGTGGCCCATCTAGGCCACGCGCCAGGCATTGGGTTAGAACCCGACTTGCAGGCACTGCGGGACTGCTGCCATCGATAGGTCAGACATGTCGGGCCTGTGACAATACGGATCGGGGTGTTACGCCGCCCTGAGGCATCGCCGCCTGGTATTCATAATTTGTCGCATTCGAGCCGTTGTCTTTGCGTTGTTTGTCTTGTTGTTTGACACCGGCGACCGCTAGGATAAGTTGGATTTCCTCAGCCTGGAGTGATGCAATGGAATTGAGTCATCGTCATCTTATCGGCGCCGCAGCCATTATTGCTGCCCCGTTTTTTGCAACCGCTGCGCATGCGCAATTATCGATGGACGCTGTCAAAGGTCAACTCGGTGGTGGCGCGGCAGAGCAAAGCGGATCATCGGCAGGTAGCGCGGCGCAAGGGCTGGGTGGCGCGTTGGGTGGCGGTGACAGCTCGGCCCTGTCGGCATTGGGCGGCGGTTCAGTGAGCGCCGGCTCCGCAGGCAATGCGGCGGGCGTGCTGGAGTTTTGCATGAAAAACAACTACCTCAGCGGTGGCGACGCCTCATCAGTGAAGGACCAATTAATGGGCAAGCTAGGTGGCTCTGAAAAAGCCTCATCCGACGAGAGCTATACCAAAGGCGCCGAGGGCATTTTGACGGGCGGCAATGGGCAATCCGTGGATCTGAGCGGCGGAGGCTTGAAAGAAGAGATCACCCGCAAAGCGTGCGATCAGGTGCTGGAGCAGGGCAAGTCGTTCTTGTAAATCACTAGCCCCACAGGATTGAGCGCGGGTACGCCACGGCGTACCCGGTTGCGCGCTATGTCAGGACATTAGCTGTTATCGCGGATGTCTTGCGTAGCGCCGTTTTGCTTGGACGACTCGATGCCGCCGTTGCATGCGGCCTCGGTGCTGTACATTTGGCTATTGCCGATCACCTGATTGTTGCCGGCGCGCAGCGTGAAATAAAACTTGCCGTTTGAGGACGTCGCGGTCTTGTATCGTGCGCCATCACCGCTATTCTTTTGCACCGAGGCAATGCCACTGGTGGCGGATGATTTGGCCACGTACATCTCGCTGGTGAGGATGGTTTCCCCGTTGCCGGCTTTCAGCGAAAAATAGAATTGCCCGTTGTTTGCTTTTTTGAGTTCAAACCAACCTGCCATGTCGTGACTCCTTGGGTTGATGACAATACGCGAAACAGTCGATCCAGACTGGGGCGGACGCGCCGCCACAGCGTGGTCAGATCATAGGGAATGTGGTTGGTTTTGCCTAGGCTTTGTTGGATGTTTCACCAGCGGGTCGTGGGCCGCCCTGTATCGATTACGTGGCTTGTTGCAGTGTATTGCGCTGTCTATCCATGGCGACCGAGATCGCCCACAACACAAAACCGCCCAATGCCAGCAGTGCACCCACCCAACCGGGCGCATGCCATCCATAACCGTGAGAAAGAGCCAATCCGGCCAGCAAGGGGCCTAGCGCATTCGCGGTATTGAACGCCGAATGATTGAGTGCCGCGGCCAAGCCCTGGGCGTTTTGCGCGACGTCCATCAGGCGGGTTTGCAATACCGTGCCCAGCGCGCCACCGATGCCGACCAGAAACACCGCCGGTGTGATGGTCCATAGACTGTCGATGCTGAAGGTGAATATCACCAGTGACGTAGCGCTAAACAAGAGGATGGCACCTGCCGTGGGCATCAGGGCACGATCGGCGAACTTGGGGATGATCAGGTTGCCGATGGTCATGCCGATGCCGAACACGGCTAATACCAATGGGAGCGTGCTCGGCGCGACTTGGGTGACCTCTAGCAGGATGTCGGCCAGATAAGTGTAGACGGCAAACAAGCCCCCAAAACCGATTGCACCGATACCGAGCGTCATCCAGACCTGCGCATGGCGCAAGGCACTGAGTTCGCGTAAGGGGCTGGCTTTGGGGTCGGCCGGCGTAGCGGGTGCAAACAAGGAGATCAGCAGCACGGTGAGCAGGCCCGTGGCCGCAACCAGTGCAAAGCCCCAGCGCCAGCCCACGGCGTGTCCCAGCCAATTGGCCATCGGGACCCCGATGATGGTGGATACCGTCAATCCCAAAAACATGCGGCCGACCGCTTGGGTGCGACGATTTTCGGGGACCAGCGACACGGCGACTAACGAGGCAATACCAAAGTAGGCACCATGCGGCAAACCGCTGAGAAAGCGCAGCACGATCATCCATTCGTAGGTCGGCGCGAACGCGCACAAACCATTGAACAACGCAAAACTGCCCATCAGCCACAACAGCAGAGCGCGTCGTGGCAGACGGGCCGCCGCGACCGTAATCAAAGGGGCACCGACGACCACGCCCAGTGCATACGCGCTGATGACGTGGCCGGCCGTCGGAGCATCGATACCGAGCGTTTGCGCGAAATACGGCAACAGGCTCATGGTGGCAAATTCGGTTGTGCCGATGGCAAATGCGCCGATGGCAAGCGCAAACAGGACTAAGCCGGGCGAGCGTGTTCCGGACGCGGAGGGGGTCATGGAGTCAGTCTCTGGGGGAGTGGATCGGCACAGGACCGTCATGCCCGCAACCGTTAAAGAACAATTGTAGCGCACGCATATCAGGGTTAATACTTATAGGCGATTTTTTTGCGAATCCCTACGATTGCCATATTGTCAGACAATCAATCAAAATTGACTGCAACGATTTGGCGGAATGCATCCTGCTAGTCTGCTTTGTCATTTACCCCTTCAACACCGCTAAGGAAGACGATGAACAACGAACTGTACGAAAAAGGCCTGAAAGTCCGCCGTGAAGTGCTTGGCGCGGAATACGTGGACAAGTCGATCGCCAACGCCACGGATTTCAATCGCATTGTGCAAGATATCTCCACCACATCATGCTGGGGCTTGTGCTGGGCCAATGATGACCTGACGCGTCGCGAACGCAGCCTCGTGAACTTGGCCATGATCGGCGTGCTGAATCGCCAACATGAGCTGGCCTTGCACGTGAAGGGCGCGCTGCGCAATGGCCTGAAAGAATCGGAGATCCGTGGTGCATTAACGCACGTCGCCATTTATGGCGGGATACCGGCGGGGATCGACTCGTTCCGGATTGCATCGCAAGCGATCAAGGAATATCACGAAGAGGAAGCCGCACAGGACAAGAAGTAAGCGGTTCTGCCGCGATATCCGGCTGGGCATAAGAAAACATCATCCCGGCCTTTTTTTTCGCATCTTGAACTGCTAAATACCTATCCATTCGACGATGGAGGAGACACGCATGCTTAAAGTTCTTCGCCCCGTGATCGTGGCGACGTTAGTCGCCTTCGGCACAGGCGCCTACGCCTACCCCGATAAGCCGATCACCATGGTCGTGCCTTATGCGCCCGGCGGCTCTACTGATGGCCTAGCCCGCATCGTTGCCGAGGCGATGGGTAACGAGCTGGGAACAACGGTTATTGTTGAGAACCTGGGCGGCGTCGGCAGCGTGCCGGGGGTACAGAAATTTTTGCGCTCCCCCAACGACGGCTATACGATCATACTGAGCAATATGGGTTCGTTTGCGATTGCGCCGACCTTGTACCCCGCGATGAAATTCGATCCTAAGACACAGTTGCAACCGATTGGTTTGGTGGCGGAAGTGCCGATGGTGTTATCGGTCAGCGCAGCCAGCGGTATCAAGCGATTGCCGGACTTATTGAAGCGGCTGCGCGATAGCTCCCAACCCGCGATCAATCTGGGAAATGGCGGACCGGGCAGCACGGGGCATATCGGGGCGGAGTACTTTCTCTTTCTGACCAAGACTCGCGCGCAAATGGTCCCGTACCGAGGCACCGGCCCGGCGATGGTCGATCTGATGGCCGGCACGGTGGACATGGTGGTGGATCAGACGGTAGCGATGATTCCCGCCAGCAAAGGGGGGCGTGTGATCCCGCTGGCGGTGGCGAGCGCCGAGCGTATCCCTCAAATGCCGGACACGCCCACGTTCGCCGAGGGTGGGGTGCCAGAGTTTGATATGGCCGTCTGGAACGCGGTGGCCGCCCCGCAGGGCACACCGAAGGATCGCGTCGATAAACTGGTCAGCGCGCTAAATGGCGCCCTGGATAACCCCAAGGTCAAGGAGTCTCTGAACGCAGCGGGGGCTCTCGCGCCCAAGGGGGATCGACGCGGGCCGGACGAAATGCAGCGCTTGATCACGAGAGATGTGGACCGCTTCGCAAAACTGATACATGACGCAAATATTCCCATTAACAAATAAGTGAAATCCGACAGCCGGACTGCCTCCTAGCGGGCCGGCGGCCGACGTTTTATCGAATATCGACAGAGAGACATGACATGGCAACACCGAAAATTGGTTTTATTGGCCTGGGCAGCATGGGCAAGCCCATGGTGCATTGTCTGGTAAAGGCCGGGTATGGCGTCGCGGTTTATGACGCCAACGCCGAAGCGGTCGCCGCACTGGCGACCGATGCCAATATCAGTGCGCAAGCGACGCCCGCCGCCGTGGCCCGCGAGGCCTCAATCATTATTACGATGTTGCCCACCAGCGCCATCGTCGAGCAGGTCTTGACGGGTTCGGATGGCGTGTTGTCCAGCGTGAAGCCGGGATCTATCATTGTCGAGATGAGTTCCGGTGCGCCTGCGATGACGCGCACGTTGGCACAAGCCGCCGAGAAGCAGGGCGTCGAGTTGGTCGACGCGCCGGTGTCGGGTGGCGTCAGCCGCGCAAAAACGGGTGACTTGTCGATCATGTTTGGGGGAAGCTCGGCCGCCCTGTCGACCGTAGAGCCCGTGCTGAAAGCCATGGGATCCAGCGTGGTGCGCACCGGTGACGTGGGCACCGCTCATGCGATGAAGGCGCTCAATAACCTCGTGTCGGCGGGCGGGTTCTTGATTGGTGCGGAGGCCCTGGTGATGGGCAAGCGATTTGGGCTCGATCCGGAGATGATGGTCGATGTGCTGAATGCCTCGACCGGGATGAACAACTCGACGCAAAAAAAGTTTAAGCAGTTCGTCTTGTCGGGTAAGTACAATGCCGGCTTTGGTCTGGAGTTGATGGTCAAAGATCTTGGCATCGCTCTGGGATTGGATGACAACCATACCGCTGAGTTTTCGCAGCTTTGCCTGAAGATATCGCGCGCGGCGTCGGAATCGCTGGGCAAGGGAGCCGATCATACTGAGCTCGCCCGGTATGTCTCGCAACGCTGTGACGTGCCCTTATCGTCATAGTTGGCGACGCGGCGCGGCAACGAGTCAAGGGCCATGAATATTCAATTTGAACGTGTGGATGTCTCGCTGAAAAAGCAGGTGATTGATCATATGCGGGACGCCATCATCGATGGCTCGTTCGCGCCGGGTCAGAAACTGGTCGAACGCGAGTTGTGCGAGCTATTTGATGTCAGTCGTTCATTGATGCGTGAGGCGCTTCAGAAATTAGAGGCTGAAGCGCTGATCACGATCGTGCCCCATCGTGGCCCCGCCGTCGCGGAGATCACGCTGGAAGAGGCGCGTGCAATCTACGCGGTGCGTCAGGCGCTAGAGGCGCTGGCCGGCGCAGGCTGCGCGCAGCATGCCACCGAAAGCGACATCGCCGCCCTCGAAGCCAGCCTAGAGCGTATCGCCGCATGTCAAGGCAATGACGATCAAAAGGCACTCGTCAAGGCCAAGAACGATTTTTATCGTGTCTTGCTCAAGGCGTGTGGTAATCCGATCGTCCAGGAAATGCTGACCGGTCTGAATAACCGGATTACCTCGCTGCGCCGATTTTCCATGGGGCAGCCCGGGAGATTGGCGCATACTGTCAAAGAACTCGAAGCGGTTATCGACGCGATTCGCAGTCGTGATGCAGCACGGGCATCGAAACTATGCGCGGATCATGTCAGCAAAGCCGCGACGATTGCCTTGCGAGTGATGGCTGATCAACAGTCTTAGCACCGAGCTTTGCTCAGCATCGATTCGCTGCCAACGGGTACTTCGGTGGGAAATCGGCCGGTGGTCACGTTGCTGCGCGTTGTGCCGTCCAACCGCAAATCGCCGCCACGCTCAAACAGCCTATCCACATTCCGGGAAACACTGGCGTCACCAGGGCATCCTGCAGGCGGCCTTGTGTGAACAAGGTCGCGATATCGATCAGCGGTATCGCCAGCACCAGAGCCGTCAACCCCGACCATTGCTCGCGCCATAGACGATTGGGTTGCCTGAAGGCCGCGTGGGCGGCGGACAACGCCCAAAGCGCAAAGAACAGCGTGACCTCGCGCTCGTGCAGGCCAGGCGATTGCGGCCAGCACAAACGGTTTGCCAAAAAATAGCCCGCGCACGCGTAAAGCGGGCCGGCGATCATCGCGACGTTGATGCGACTTGCCGCACGCTCAAATCGGGTGGGCCGCACGGTACGGCGTAGGGTAAAAAGCAGCAGCCCGGTAGCAATCATCGCCGCGCCGGCGACGCCCAACACGAAATACAAGCCGCGCAGCACGGCGCCCGCATAACGTCCATAGTGCAATCCGCCCATCACACGCATCACGATCAGCGACGCGCGGTATTGGTCGGCAATCTGCAGTATCTGACCGGTACGGCCATCGAGGCTGACTCGATCCGGAAAGGCCATCAAGCGATCATCGTAGTGGCGCAAGACATCCACTCTGGAGTTCATCTGACCGGGTTGATGCACCCACACGCTGGCAGTCCTATCGTGTCCGATATAGTTTTCGGCACGAGTGACGCTGGTGGCCAATGACTGTGTCGTCGCACGTTGTGAGCTCGCCCGCAGCGGTGGAGGAACCGGAAAGGCCTGCGCCACAAATGCCGCGGCGTTGCCATCGTAGCGGCTATTGATACCGGAGGGCAGGTACGTCAGCAACAAGGTCGACAGCGCCGTGATGGTAATCATCAAATAAAACGGCAAGGGCAGTACGCCCAACACGTTGTGCGCATCCAGCCATGCGCGTCCGGTCGATGCATTGGGCCGAAATGTAAAGAAATCGACGAACAGACGACGGTGCACAATGAGCCCGCTGCAGAGCGCTATCAGCATCACAATACTGGCTAGCCCGACCAACAAGATGCCTGGCAATCCCGCGTGCAGGCTGTAGTGAAATTCGATCAGAAACTCGCCACCTTCTGTGTCTCGAGGAGAGATAGTCTGGCCGCTGGCGGGGTCCAGCCAGGCCGTTTCGCTTTGTCCGTCTTGGTGCCAGGCCACTAGTAGCGCCGGATGACGGGCCCAGGGCAATTCGACCTGCCAGCTTTGGGCCGTGGGCGGGGCGTGTTTTTCGAGCCAGTCCTGCGCAATGTGCAGAGTGTGAGTGCGATCAGCAGGACGCACCGACAGGAATTCCGGTGTCATCCAGTGCGTGATCTCGGCAGCTACAACGCTTAGTGCGCCGGTCATGAACACGGCATACAGCAGCCATCCAAACAGCAAACCTGCCCAGTTGTGCAACCAAGCCATCGACTGGCGCAGGCTGCCTAGCATGCCTGTAATCCAACGCGCGCAACCAGGCAGGCCACGCAACCGGCCACGATCGCCATCCAGACCCGCGCATGGCTACGAGCGGCAAAGGCCCACAGCGCTATCCCCACGTATAACGCGATAGATAACAGGCCTGGATAGAAGAGCGCATCAGCGGGGTGCAGCGGCAATAATGCAGCTGTGCCCGCAAAAACATAGATCAGAACATATCCGCCTGGGCCCGCGGCCACAAGACGCGATATCACTTCGCCCTTCGATGCACGCCGTTTCACCATCGGTATCTCAACGTGGCGTAGACCATGCGGCCAGCGCCATAGGAGCACGATAGATTCGTAATGCACGTGCCGACATATCGACGGTCAAACAAGTTACTGGCGTTAAGCGCTAGATTCAGGCCCTTTAATGAGGGATCCATGCGACCAAAATCGTAAGTAATCGCGGCATCCACCAAAGTGACCGCGGGGATACGCAAAGTATTGGCCGGATCACCCCAGTCCGATCCTATATAACGCACGCCCGCACCCAGGCCCAGACCCTGCAAGGCACCGCTTTGTACGGTGTAGTTCAGCCAGGCCGCTGCCTGGTGTTGGGGGGCGTAGTACAGCCGTTTTCCTTGCCTCGATTCGGGTATGCCGTCGACGATGTCGGTATTCGCGGTGCGCGTGATCTCAGAGTCCACATAGGCGTACGAGGCGACGGCATCCAGGCCTTGTGCGAGGGTGGTTTTGCCCTCCAGTTCGATCCCGCGCGCCCGAGTTTCACCGGTCTGGGTCTGAAAGCCCGGCGGGCGTCCCGGCGTCGTGTCGGAAGTCAACACGTTGGTCTGCGTCAGTTGATAGACCGACAGCGTGACCATGGTGTCGCTACCCGGCGGCTGATACTTCAACCCGGCCTCGACCTGTTTTCCTTTACTGGCTTCGAACGGGTTGCCGTTGTAGTCTGTGCCGCCTGTGGGGGTAAACGAGGTGGAGTATGAAAGATAGGGCGCCAGGCCATTGGCGAACAGATAGGTCAAGCCGGCGCGGCCGGTAAAGGCACGATCACGTTGAGAGACCTTTTGCGACGTCATCAGGTTACGGGTGATGCTGTCGGCAATGTCATAGCGCCCGCCTAGCGTCAGTACCCAATTTTCATAACGCAGTTGGTCTTGCATGTACAGACCATATTGCTCGGTCTTTTGACGAGCGTCGATGCGCGTGATGAGATCGTCAACGCCAGGCGCGGGTAGACCATAGTGCGGATCATACAAATCCAGTGAGGGAACGCCCGCGATGACGTTAGAAAAATAGTAGGTGTCGCGCATGTTCAAATAATCAAAGCCGAACAGCGCTTCGTGATGCACGGAACCCGTATCAAAGCTCGCGAGTACTTGTGTATCCAAGGTAAACGTGGCGCCTGTCCCCTGACCGCGCGCCATGGTGCGCGACCACGTACGCATGTCGACGGGATCCAGCATGTACCCCGGCATCGTGCGGGCTTCGCCTCGCATGTGGTTATAGCGTAGATTTTGTTTAAAGGTCCACGTGTCGTTCAGTTCGTGGCTAAACAAATATCCAACCGAGTATTGCTCGCGGTTATATCGATCCCAATCCGGTTCGCCCGCAAATCGGTGACGTGAAATTTCGCCATTCGGATTGTCATAGAGCGTACCTGCAGCGGGCAGGGTGCCGTACAACGGAACCTGATGATCCTTTTGATAAAAGCCCAGTAGCGTCAGAGAGGTCCGGGCCGAGGGCTGCCAAGTCAGGGCCGGCGCGACAAATATTCGATCGTCTTCGGTGTAATACGGCGATTGGGCGGCGTTGCGCTGCAAGGCCGTAAAGCGGTAGCGCCACTGTCCTTCGTCGTCCACGGGGCCACTCAAGTCTATCGTGGCTTGTTCGCGGCCGTAACTGCCCGTTTGCAAGCTGATCTCGCGCTGTGCCGTCTCGGTTGGCAGCTTGCTGACCATATTGATCAGGCCCCCCGGCGTGTTCTGCCCATAGAGCACGGAGGAAGGTCCTTTTAGGACTTCCACCCGTTCCAGCCCGTAAGGTTCAATTTGCAGCATGCCAAAGCTGTATGCTCCGTATGGCAATCGAGAACCATCGAGGTTGTTGCGCGCTGCGTACCCGCCACGCAGATAAATATTGTCGTAACGCAGATCGGTGCTGCCGCCAGGTGCATACAGGCCAGGGGTGTATGACAGGGCTTCGACAACCGTGTTGGATGCTCGCACCGTCATCTCATCACGAGTCACGACATTGACGGTCTGGGGGACTTCGATCAATGGCGTATCGGTCTTGGTAGCAGTAGCGCTGCGTCGCGCGGCGAACCCGATGACCGGGCCGGTCGCAGATTCAAATCCTTCTACGGTTACGATGGGCAGCGTCGCTGTCGAGCCAGCGGGGGCCCGCTGCAGGGTGTACACATTGCCGCTGGTATGTACCGATAAGAGTCCTGTGCCGCTCAGTAGCGTGTTCAGTCCCTGGCTGATCGTCGAGTGGCCTTGCAAACCGGGCGACTGTTGACCCGCCGTCAGCGCGGGGTCGAACGACAGATTGATTCCCGCTGCACCCGCAAAGGTCGCCAGCACAGAGGACAGCGATCCGGCCGGAATATTGAACTGGCGTTGCGCGTGTTGGGTCGTTTGTGCCTGCACGTGGCTAGGCAGCGAGCCGATGGCCAGCACCACCGCAAAGGAGAAGCAGGTAAAGACGATCCGTCGTAGGCCCGTCGGGGCGGGACGTAGTCCACAAAGAGGCAAATGTAGGCGAGGCATGCAGGCAGGTCCGAATAGGGTTCTGTCTGGTATGTCGAATGAGATAAAAAAAAGGGCCAGGCGGGCGTGTAAAAAATTATTGATTCACGATGTCGCCATGCGATGCCCAATCACGCATCGGGTGGGGGGCATTAAACGGCGGCCAAAGTGACCCAGTAGCGGGTCCGATAGACCAATTGGACAGGTAGGCTGTGTGTGACGGCACGCAATGCGGTGTCTGTATGGCTCAGTTGAAAGGCGCCAGAAACGCGTAAATGCGCGATCTGTGGGTCACATCGCACAATCCCCGGCCTGTACCGATTGATCTCGGCCGCAAAGTCGTCCAATGACATGGCGTCCGCATACAAAACGCCTTGGGCCCAGGCTTGAGGTGGATACAACACCGGGTGGGCAATACTTGCCGCCGTACTGGAGAACGTCGTCGCGTAACCCGCGGTCAGTCGAACGCTGCTGCCCGATGATGGCTCGATGTCTATGCCACCCTCGATGACCGCGACAGCACAGTGATCGGCAAACTGTCGTACCGTAAACCGCGAGTGAGTGCTCTGGATGATGCCGTTGTCTGTTCGTACCCGTAATGGTCGCGCGTCGTATCGGGCGGAGTGAGTCATTTCGACCAGAATTTCCCCCGTACGCAGTGCGATTTCTCGGGAGGAGGGCGTAAAAGCAATATCTACTGCACTGGCCGTATTCAGTGTCAACAGGCTGCCGTCCGGCAGATCCAGGCGGCGCTGTTCACCCACGCCCGTGGATTGGTCCGCGGTCCAGGTTTGCCACGGCGCGACATGCCAAGCCAGCCAACCAGAAGGTACCGCGAGGGCCAGCCCCGCCAGGGTGCGCATCGCGGCCCGGCGATCATGACGCTGCGGCCGGTTTAACGCGGCCCGGCTCAACTCGGGCGGCAAGGCGCCAAGCTTGGACAAAACCTCTTGAGCGCGACGCCATGCGCGCTCATTTTCGGCACTGGATTGGCGCCAACGGTCACAGGCGTGCTGCTGCGCAACGGAGCAATTGCCCGAATGCATGAGTACCAGCCAGTCGGCTGCTTCGGCGGCGATTTGCGGATCGATGGAGGGCGACGTCTGCAGGCTCATGGGGCGGCCAGGATGCAATGACGAAAAGCCTCTGCCATATAACGTTTGACTGAGCGCACGCCGATAGACATCTCCGCCGCGATCTGCGCATACGTCAGACCATCCAGCTGTGAGAGCAAAAATGCCTGACGCACCTTGGCGGGCAGGGCGTCCAGTAGCGCGTCGATCTCCTGCAAGCTCTGCAAAATAATCAGGCGCTGCTCTTCCGATGGTGCATGCTCGGCGGGAACAAGCGCCAGCGCCTCTAGATAGGCGCGCTCCAGGGCATGGCGCCGGTAGAAGTCCACTACCAGCCGTTTGGCGATCGTGGTCAGATAGGCACGAGGTTCGCGCAGATTGGGCAGTGACTGCCGACGGCTAGCGAGCAAAATACCGGCGAACGCATCCTGCGCCAAATCGGCGGCATCGGCATTGTTACCTAAACGTTTGCGCAGCCAGCTCGAAAGCCAGCCATGATGCGCGTCGTACAACTGGGCAACCATCAGAGATGGTGACGATTCAGAGGAAGACATGCGAGCAGTCAGGGCTATCTATAGGGAAAACTAATTTGTAATAAGAATTAGTCTCAATTATTGCCCTAAAACTCGTGAAACTGCAATTCCCTCTGTTCGCTCCCGTTTCAATGCCCAAACACGTCGGCGTCCATCATCTTCGGGTCGGGGCGGTTCAGCGCGTTAAGCGCCGCCATTTCATCGGCCGATAGTTCAAAATCAAACACGTTCAGGTTTTGCGCCTGGCGGGTGGGGTCGGATGACTTCGGTGCGGGCACATAGCCTGACTGCGTCTGCCAACGCAGCACGACCTGCGCTGGCGTGCGGCCGTGACGCTCGGCCACGGCCGTGATCGCCGGATCGGCCAGCATCTCGCCGCCGCGCCCCAGTGGGCTCCAGGTTTCCGTGACGATGCCGTGCGCGTTATGCAAGGCGACCACATCATCGCGCAAATGGTAGGGGTCCAGTTGAATCTGGTTCACATGAGGCACCAGCCCTTGATCGAGCAGGCGTTGCAAGTGGGTGACCTTGAAGTTGGACGTACCGATCGCCCGGACCACGCCCGATTCCAGCAAACGCGTCAATCCATGAAAAGCGTCGACGTAACGATCCTGGGCGGGGTTGGGCCAATGGATCAACAGCAGATCAATGTAGTCCACTCCAAGTCGCGACAGGCTCGCTTCGCATGCCTGCTTGACGCCATCGACGCTATGCCATTCGCGGTTGAATTTCGTGGTGACGAAGATCTGATCGCGGCTCACGCCCGACTGGCGGATGCCGGCGCCTACGCCGGCTTCGTTGCGATAGTTTTCCGCAGTATCGATCAGGCGGTAACCCAGGTCCAGGGCGCTGGCCACTGCTCGCGCGGCTTGCGTGTCATCCATGGGCCATGTCCCCAAGCCCAACTGCGGCATTGCGACGCCATTCAATAGTGTGACGGTAGGGGCGGGTTGAACAGTGGCGTTCATAGCGTGATTCCTTATCAAAACGAACCAGTGCCCCGCCGTGCAAGAGTCAGGTCTTTTCGAGCAAACTGACTCCTGCGATCACGGGGGTTCCTGTATGCGGGTCTTGCATCAACGTACAGCGTACACCGTAAAGGGTTGCCACTAGCTCCGGCGTCACAATTTGCGCAGGAGACCCTTGCTCGACGATCTTGCCATGCTTCATGGCGACGACGTGGTCGGCGTAACGGCACGCGCTGGACAGGTCATGCACCACCATGACGACGGTCTTACCGACGCGGGCCAGTTGGCGAATCAGTTCGAAGACCTCGATCTGGTGACCCAGATCCAAGGCGGAGGTCGGTTCATCCAGCAGCAGCAGTGGAGTGTCTTGCGCAATCGCCATCGCGATCCAAGCGCGTTGGCGTTGACCGCCTGACATGGATTCCAAGGGGCGGTCTGCCAAGCTGTTCAGGTCGGCGACGTCGAGCGCGGCCTGGATCACGGCCTGATCGCGGTCGCTCCATTGGCGCAGCAAGCCTTGGTGAGGCTGGCGTCCAAAGCGGATGAGCTCAGCGACCGTCAGCCCGTCGGGAGCGCTCGCATCTTGGGGTAATAGCGCCAACAGGCGCGCGACCTCGCGGCTGGGCATCGTGTTGATCGCCTTACCGTTGAGCAATACGCTGCCTCCCTGGCTTTTTTGCAGGCGCGCCAGCCCAGCCAACAAGGTCGATTTGCCGCAGCCATTGGGTCCGACGATGGCGGTGACACGGCCTGTGGGGATCATCAGATCCAGTGATTCAATGATGAGTCGCTGGCCGTAGCCCATGCGCAAGGCTTGGGTTTCGAGGGTGGCCGCGGTGCCGGCGGACTGGTACAGCAGGGAAGAAATCGGGGTGGACATAAGCGAGGTGGACAATAAGGTCAGGGGCCTTTTTGAGCCGATGGGCGCAGGATGATCCACAGCAGGTACGGGCCACCAATGATGGCCATCACAATCCCCACGGGAATCTCGGTGGGCGCCAGAACGGTACGGCCAACCCAATCGGCAAAGACGGTCAAGATGGCGCCAACCAGGGCGGCGCTCAGCATGGGGACACCGTGCTGCCCGCCCAGGTAGCGAGCGACTTCGGGAGCGATCAGTGCGACCAGGCCGACTGGACCGCAGACGGCGACGGCCAGGGCGGTGAGGCATACGGTCACAATAAGCGTGCCGATCCTCATGGCTTGCAAGCGTACGCCCAGGCCGATCGCGACACTGTCGGTAAAGCGCATGGTGGCCAGGCCACGCGTTAATAGCAGACCGACAAACAACAAAAGGGGCAGGGAATAACCCAACAGCAGGACGGTGGCTTTGGGTCGAGCGTTAAGGCTGCCCACCGTCCAGGGATACGCGGCATTCGCGGCATCGATCGCCGCGCGAGCGAGCATCAAATTCGTGAGTGCGCCAAACAGGGCACCGACGGCGATGCCGACCACGATAAAGCGATAACCTCGCGCGCCGGCACCCGCTGCCAGAATAAACGTCATGGCGGCGGCCGTCGCGGCGCCCGACAAGGCCAATGTCGAAGGCGCCATGCTGGTGGCGACGCCGACGATAGACGCGACGGCAAATGCCGTCGCGCCATTGTCGATACCGATGATGCCGGGAGTGGCCAGGCGATTGCGGGCCAGTGTTTGCATCAGGCAACCGGCGGCCCCCAGCGCTGCGCCGCTAAAGAGGCCGGCCAGAATGCGCGGCAAGCGCAACTCCATGACCAGCAGGCGTTGCATCGGCGTGCCGCCGCCGAGCACGGTCGCCAAGGTGTCCGCAAACGGCAAGGGCTTGGGCCCGCCTGCGCTAAGACAAAATACGCAGATCGCGACCAGCGCGGCCAACAACGCGATAAAGACCCAGGTCGCACGCCGATGCAACAGTAGCGACAGTCCGCCTGTGCGCAATACGAAGTAGCCATGGGGACGGTGCAGAGTGGCGGCGTTGGACATCGGCAATCACAAACTGGGCAGGCGATGGGTACGCACTACCGCGATAAGAATAGGCGCGCCGATAAAGGCGGTCACCACCCCAACCGGTAATTCGTAGGGGCGCACGACCAGGCGCGACACAATATCGGCCAGCAACAAGACACAGGGGCCCAACAGCACACATAGACCCAGCAGCTTGCGGATATCCGTGCCCACAAAACGGCGCGCAATATACGGCACGATCAGGCCCAGAAAGGCAATGGGCCCGGCGGCAGCATTGGCCGCACCCACCAACAAGGCGACTGACAATAATGTAGCCAGGCGCACGCCATGGGGATGGTGGCCCAACCCTTTGGCCACCTGTTCTCCCAGCGCCAGGGCGGCGAGGGGACGCACCAGGGGCAGCGCAATCAATCCGCCCAGGATGAGGCCCGGCAGCGTCCAGAAAAACGTTTCCGGGGGGCGTCCCGCCAGACTGCCCACCACCCAGAAACGAATTTCGTCGGCCGTGCGCTGATCGGAAAGCAGGATCATGCTGCTGCCTGCTTGCAGCAGACCGGTGAACGCCGCACCCGCCAGGACAAGGCGTACCGGGTCGTCTCCTACACCACGCATGCGCAATACCAGCATGACCAGCGCGCAGCCAAGGATCGCGCCGATGAACGCCGCCGACAGATAGAGACTTGCGGTCGAGGCGCCCAGCAGTATCGCCACCACGACCGCAAACGATGATCCGGCGCTGACGCCCAGCAGGCCTGGTTCCGCCAGCGGATTGCGGGCGACGGCTTGCATGAGCAGTCCGGCGACCCCTAATGCCACGCCGACCAGCAACGCCAATTCGGTGCGGGCCCAGCGGAGTTCAAATAGGGTGAAACGCGCGTTGTCATTACCGCCGCCCAGTAGTGCCCGCAAGCTTTCTGCGGGGCTAACATCACCCGCGCCGATCAGCAAACTGAGCAGGCACAAAAACAGAAGACACAGGGCGGAAAGACCCAGTGCCTTGACGGGCATAAAGGATTGTCGGAAGGCCATTCTCGCGCCGTTACTTCGCTAACGACTTCTCCACGTCGTCGAGGATCTGCATCGCGGCCAGATAGCCCGAGCTGCTGCTCCAGATTTGGCCGTCCACGCTGACCACTTGGTCGTCCTGCGCGGCTTTCAAGCGCGTGAACGCGGGTTGAGTGCGGGCCTCATCGAGCGCTTTCTTGCCATCCGGATTGAGCGTGGCCAGGAATATCCAGTCGGCGTCGGCCTTGTTCAGGTTCTCCAGGCTGAGGATGTCGCTATGTGGGCGATCTTTGATGCTGGCCGCCAGCGGGTTGGGTCGCAGGCCCAGATCCTGCAGCAGGCTGCCCACGAACAAATGGCTCGACATCATCTGGGGACCTTGCGGATTCCAGCGCAGCACGGACACGGTGGTGTTGGCGGGCATCCGCTTGCTTAGTTCCTCAACGCGCGTGTCGACTTCGCTAATGCGTTTTTCGGCGTCGTCGGATTTGTCTAACGCCTTGGCGTACTCGCGCAGGGTGTCTTCCCAGGGATCAAACGAGCTACCTGCGGGCACGACGGTGGGAGCGATCAGGCTGAGTTTCGCGTACATCTCCTTGGTCAAGCCGGGGGCCGCCAAAATGATGTCGGGCTGTTGCGCCAGGATGGCTTCGAGACTGGGTTCACGCACCGTCCCCACCAGCGCCAGTGGGCCCGTCTTGGCTTTTAAATAGGTCGGTATATCGGTGCCACCACGGCTCGCCAGGGCGCCTACCGGCTTGATACCCAATGTCGCCGTAGCATCCAAGGCGTTTTCGCCCAGCGTGACGACACGGGTGGGTACGCCTTCGATCTTGACCTCGCCGAATGCCGTTTGCATTGTGCGTTCGGCCGCCCACGTGACGGGGCTGATCGTCAGACCCGCCAGCAAGGCTGCGGCAAAGCGTGGCAGGCGACGGACGGGGCGGGGATCGGAGAAATGCATCGGGTTCCTTCGCGACAACGGCGTAATAGTGATCGGGTCATCCATTGACCAAGAATAAGTCTTATTCCGTAGTTTACATTCTTTACATCCTGGCCCTAGGAGAAACCCTGACGCCAATGGCGAGAGATATTGCATTTGATTACTGAACAAGGGGCAGATTGTTCATGCACCCTTCAGTGCGGTAGAGCAATCAATTCCGAATGCGTATGCGCGGCCGCGTATCCTAGACACTGTCGCAACCGAGTTTCATCGAAACTAAGAAGCGCAGCCTAGAAATATTCCAACGTGAGGTGCGGCGGTGATTGAGATCAACTTGCCCGATGTGGTGGCCGAGGTCCGCGAGCAGTTCGATCGCTACGAAAAGGCCCTGACGAGTAACGATGTCGCGGTCCTCGATGAACTGTTCTGGGACAGCCCCCATACCCTGCGCTATGGCGCAGGAGAGAACCTATATGGTTATGAAGAGATCCAGGCCTTTCGTACCGCTCGGCCCTCGCAGGGCTTGGATCGAGAGGTGCTGAAAACCGTGATCACCACCTATGGTCGGGATTTTGCGACCTGCAATCGGGAATTTCGACGAGAGGGTGTGGCCGGGACCGGGCGTCAAAGCCAGACGTGGGTGCGTACGCCGCAGGGATGGCGGGTGGTGGCTGCGCATGTCAGTCAGTTGAAGTAATTACTGCGCTCGCCGCCTACCACTCTGTGGCTGTCAGATGGAGGCGTGCAGCCGTAATCCGAGAGCACGTGTCACTTTCAAAATCGTTGAGAACTCGGGTTCGCGTACACCTGACAGTGATTTGTACAAGCTTTCTCTAGATAGGCCTGCCTGCTTTGCGACTTTGGTCATTCCTTGTGCTCGTGCAATGTCACCGAGGGCTTTGGCGATAAAGGCCGCATCCCCATCACTTTCGGCAATGCAGGCATTGAGATACAGCACCATCTCCTCGGGCGTACGAAGTCGCTCGGCGATGTCATATTCTCGTGTTGTCAATTTTTTCATAGAAGCTCCTTTGGGAGCGTTGCGTGGCGAGACCGATATAGCACTTTCCTGCCCGAGTTCTTGAAGCGTGTTGAGGCTCATGGCAATTGATCATTCATTTGATAAGCCGCCTTTATGTCTGCCTTCTGTGTTGATTTATCGCCTCCTGCCAGCAGTAGCACGATCGTTCCATGCTGCATTTCAGTGTAATAAACCCGATATCCCGGCCCAACATCGATCTTCAGTTCGGATACGCCTTTTTGCAGGTTGCGATGAGATCCGGGATTGCCAAGTGAGAGCCGTTTAATCCGAGCCTGTATTCGTGCACGAGCAACGAGATCCTTAAGGTTTTCCTCGAACTCATCGTATCTTTTGGTGCTGTGTACTTGTTTCATAGGCAAGCGAAGAATGCTCACCTACCAGTATTCAGCCGGATACACTTAGTGTAGCCTTGTGGCTACGTTCTTTCAAGGTGAGCAATTATGAGGAGCGATTGCTGATCGATGGCAATAGTGTGGCGATTGCCCTATACCTGGTCTATTCGTAGATACCGAGCTGATGCGAATCCGAGGGCACGTGCTCGCCGTATGCTCTAAGATGCGACCTGTCGAATTTGCCGATGGGTAAATCGCGTTTTTTGCCGGAGGATTGCCCCGCGGCAAGGAAGCCCCATAAGGGGGCGCCACCTTTGTGGCATACGTGGGCGTATATCTCTGGATTTTTATGAAAAAGACCGATCTCGAAAAAAATAAAGCCCTGAAGTTGATGGGGAAATTGAATGCCTCTATTCCGTCCGGCCGTTATGCCGCGGGGGCAGCGCCGGCGCTGGATCGTCGCGAGCAACGTCGTCTGGATCAGGCCGCCGGTCTGGTGTCATTTCCGGTCAAACTGCGTCAGCCCGTGATCGACGCCTTGCGCGCCAAGGCCGAATTCGATGAGGTCAGCGTCAACGATCTCATCAATACGCTGTTGACCGACGCCCTGAAAGCCTGACGTTATGCATATTTGGGTGGACGCCGACGCTTGTCCTGTCGTGATCAAGGAAATCCTGTATCGCGCAGCACAACGGTGGCAGCGTTCGTTGACGCTGGTGGCGAATCAGATGCTGCATACGCCACCGTCACCTTTGATACGTGCCGTGCAGGTGCCGCGGGGCTTTGACGTCGCGGACGACTATATCGTCCAGCACGCGTCAAAGGGTGATCTGGTGATTACGGGGGATATTCCTTTGGCCGCCCAGGCGCTCGAAAAAGGCGCCCTGGTGCTCAACCCTCGCGGTGAGCGGTATACCGAGGACACCATCCGAGAGCGGTTGTCGGTGCGAGACATGATGGAAGAACTCCGCAGTGCCGGCATTGATACGGGCGGGCCAGCGGCATTTAGTCAGGCGGATCGGCGTACGTTTGGCAATGCCCTGGATCGATTGATGATGGCGCAGGCGCGACTGAAATAGCGACCCGTCGACGGTTCGTTGCTTGACCGCCTGGGTATGGCGGCACAAGTTCTCAGGTTGTTATTTTGCGCACCATTATTGTGCTTATGCACTGAAATAATGCATTTATCGACCGTGTTTTTGGGTTCATGCCCCAGGCTAAGGCGGTCTACGCTCAAGAAAATGTCTACAATCTCGTCCGGTTTGGTTTTATGACTCATCGCGACGGGCGAGCTAAGCGGCATGCATTTTCTGCCGCCGGCACATATTTTGCTTCTTTCCAGGCGACCGTAAACCCAACCATTGGGTCCATTACGTCAGATGTTTCACTAGATCAGCCCCTTCCTATCTTGTGCACATGGCGCGAGTTCGCGTCTGGGGGACTCTGAGGCGAACGTCGACGTTTACTTTTCATTCCGCTTGGGAGCCTGAATCATGATGCTTGAAACCCTTCCGTCCGTGCCTGCATTTGCCCGTCGCGGTGTGCTGAAGCTGGGCTTGGCCACCGCTGGCGTGTTCCTGATGTCCGGTCTGGTACAGGCTCAGGACACGGCGGCCAAGATCAAGGTCGCAGCGGTGTACACGGTCCCGGTAGAGCAGCAGTGGGTGTCGCGCATTCACAAGGCTTTGAACGCCGCCAAGGAAAGGGGCGAAATCGAATACGTGTTTTCGGAAAACGTCAGTAATGCCGACTATGAACGCGTGGTGCGCCAGTACGCGGAGCAGGGCAACAAGCTGATCTTGGGCGAGGCCTTTGCCGTCGAGTCCGCTGCCCGCAAGGTGGCCAAAGATTATCCCGAGACAGCCTTCCTGATGGGTTCCTCGGGCAAACCCCAAAAACCAAATTTCTCGGTGTTCGACAACTACATCCAAGAGCCTGCCTACCTGACCGGCATGATTGCCGCTGGTGTCAGTCAATCGGGCAAGATCGGCCTGGTCGGCGGTTATCCGATCCCCGAAGTCAACCGCTTGATGCATGCTTTCATGGACGGGGCCAAGGAGATCAATCCTCAGGTGAGCTTCACGGTGTCGTTCATCGGCTCCTGGTTTGATCCCCCAAAGGCCAAGGAAGCCGCCTTCGCCATGATCGACAATGGTGCGGACGTACTGTATGCGGAGCGCTTCGGCGTGTCGGACGCCGCCAAGGAACGCGGCAAGCTGGCCATCGGCAACGTCGTGGATACGCAACCGCAGTATCCGGAGACGGTCGTGGCGTCGGCCCTGTGGAATATGGAGCCCACCATCGACCACGCGCTGGCCCAAGTCAAGGCAGGCAAGTTCGAGGGCGAGGACTACGGTCAATATTCATTGATGAAGTTCAAGGGTTCGGCGCTGGCGCCGCTGGGTACATTTGAGAAGAAAGTACCCGCCGATCTGATGAGCAAGGTCGAGGCTAAGCAAAAGGCTATTCTCGAGGGTAGCTTTGTCGTCAAGGTGGACAACAGCGAACCCAAGTCCAGCGCGAAATGACGGATACCCTGGCCCTGCGACTTGAGGGCATTACGAAGCGCTTTGGCAGCTTGACCGCGAACGATGCGGTTTCGCTGAGCTTGAAACAGGGTGAGGTTCTCGCCCTGCTGGGGGAAAACGGCGCGGGCAAGTCGACGCTGGTGTCCATTCTGTTTGGGCATTACATCGCTGATGCTGGCCGCATTACGGTCTATGGCCAGGTATTACCGCCAGGTCGGCCGGATGCCGCGCTGGCCGCGGGTGTGGGCATGGTCCATCAGCATTTCACGCTGGCGGACAACATGAGCGTGCTCGATAACGTCATGGTCGGCACGCAATCGTTATGGACGCTGGCCTCGGGCCGTGCGCGGGCGCGGCAGCGTCTGGTCGAGCTGGGCCAGCGGTTTGGCCTGGGCGTCGACCCCGATGCGCCGGTGGGTACGCTGTCCGTCGGCGAAAAGCAGCGTGTCGAGATTCTCAAAGCACTGTATCGCGGCGCGCGCATTCTCATCCTTGACGAGCCCACTGCCGTGTTGACCCCGCAAGAGGTCGAGGGCTTGTTTGCGACGTTGCGCGGTTTTGTGGCCGAGGGGCTCGCCGTCATTTTCATTTCGCACAAACTGGACGAGGTCATGGCCGTGTCGCAGCGCGTCGCGGTGTTGCGGCAAGGCCAGTTGGTCGCCGAGCGCGATACGGCGTCGACCAACGCGTCGGAACTGGCCGAGCTGATGGTCGGGCGCAAGGTCGTCATGCCGCGCGCACACAACGCCGAGCCGCGTACGCAGGCGGCGCCGGTAGTCACACTGTCGCAGGTCACGGTGCGCAATAGCGCGGGCGGCGCGCCGTTGCTCGACAGTGCTGATCTGACCGTGCATACCCATGAGATCGTGGCGGTGGCCGGCGTAGCCGGTAATGGCCAGCAGGCATTGGTCTCGGTGCTCAATGGCTTGCGCCAGCCCGATGACGGCACGATCCGCCTGGGGCCGGCGCACGCGATGGCGCCGCGTACGCCCGCGGGTTGGACGACGGCCGGCGTCGGGCGGATCCCTGAAGATCGGCACCACGAAGGGGTGATCGGGGATAGTCCCCTATGGGAAAACGCGATTATTGAAGATCTGGACGACAAGCGTTTTACGCGGTTGGGCGTCGTACGTGCCCAAGCGGGCCGTGCTTATGCCCGCGAGTTGAGCGAGCGCTTCGATGTGCGGGCAGCCTCGCTCGAGGTGCGCACGCGGAGCTTGTCGGGCGGCAATATGCAAAAGTTGATCCTCGGTCGCACGCTGGCGCGTCAGCCGCGCTTGATCGTGGCGGATCAGCCGACCTGGGGCCTGGACATTGGGGCTGTCGCTTATGTGCGCGAGCAATTGCTAGCGGCCCGTGAGCGAGGGGCGGGCATCTTGCTGGTGTCCGAAGATCTCGAAGAAATTTTTGCGCTGGCCGATCGCATCGCAGTCATGTGCGGCGGAAAAATCATCGCGGTCAAGCCCGTGGGGGCGTGGACGCCTGCCTCCGTAGGCTTGGCCATGACCGGCACTGTGCCTGTCTGACGGCGAGTTACTGACCTATGAATTTTTATCTGGAACGACGTACAGAGCCCAGCCGCACGGCCCTGCTGGTGGCACCATTGGCCGCGATTGCGTTCACGCTGTTGATCTGTGCGCTGCTGGTCGCGTGGGCCGGTGCGCCGGTGGGGCGCACCTATGCCTTGCTGTTCGAAGGTGCATTCGGCTCGCGCTTTGCCTTCTCGGAAACCTTGATGCGCGCCACTCCCCTGATGCTGACCGGGCTGGCGTGTGCAGTGGCTTTTCGGGCGCGTTTTTACAATATCGGCGCCGAAGGACAGTTGTATTTCGGCGCGCTGGCCGCCGTCGCCGTAGGCGGCATGCATGGTGGCAGCGGCTTTGATTTGCCAGTACCCGTGCTATTTGCCTGCATGATGATCGCCGCCGCGTTGGCAGGCGCACTGCTGCTGTTGATTCCCGCAATACTCAAAACCCGTCTTGGGGTGGACGAGGTAGTGACCACGCTGCTGGGCAACTTTATTGTGCTGCTGTTTGTGTCCATGATGCTGGATGGCGCGATGAAGGACCCGATGGCAATGGGCTGGCCGCAATCCGTGGCCCTCAATCCCGATCTGGAGTTTTCCAAACTGATCGCCAAGACCCGGACGCATACGGGCCTGCTCTGGGCACTGGGCCTGGCTGTGGCCCTGTGGCTGATCAATCGCTATACCGTGTTTGGCCTGCAGATGCGAGCGGTGGGAGCGAATGCGCACGCCTCGCGCTTTTTGGGACTGCCGGTGACGCGCGTCATGCTGGGTACGGCGATGCTGTCAGGCGCATTGGCCGGCCTGGCCGGCGCGATTGAGGTCGCGGGGCGCACCAGCTATGTGACGCTGGATATGTCGCCGGGCTATGGCTATACCGGCGTGGTGGTCGCCATGCTGGCGGGCTTGCATCCCCTGGGCGTGGTCGTCGCGAGCATCTTTGTGGCGGGCATGCTGGTGGGCGCCGACAGCATGAGTCGGGCGATTGCCGTACCGAACTATATTGCCGACGTCATCGTGGCCGCGTCGTTGTTGTCCATGCTGGTGGCCACCTTGTTTGCGCAATATCGGCTGCGCCGCAAGCAGGCCTGAAGGAGACGAGCATGGAATGGATGGATTTACTGAGCTCGAGCGCCTTCTGGGTCGCGGTACTGCGTTTGGCGACGCCGCTGATCCTGGGGACCTTGGGCGTCTTGCTGTGTGAGCGGGCCGGGGTGTTGAACCTGGGCATCGAAGGCATCATGGCGGCTGGGGCTTTCACTGGATGGCTGGTGGTGTATCTGGGCGCGCCGTTGTATGTCGGCGTGTTGGCCGCCGCACTGGCGGGCATGGTTTTCGGGCTATTGCATGCCGTGTTGACCGTACCGCTTGGTTTGTCTCAGCACGTGTCCGGCCTGGGGGTGACCCTGCTGGCCACCAGCGTGAGCTATTTCGCGTATCGGGTCACGTTCCCGAGCGTGACCACGCCGCCGACCATCACGCCGTTTCCCGAGATGACGTTTTTCTCGGGGATTCCGGTGATTGGACCCATTCTGGCGGGTCAGACTGTGATGACCTTGATCGCACTGATCGCGGTGCCCGTGATCGCCTGGGTACTGAACCGGACGCCGCTGGGCCTGGCGATACGCATGGTGGGAGAGAACCCTGCCGCGGCCGAAGGGCAGGGTCTGTCTGTGACCAAACTGCGCATGGGTGCGATTGTCGCGGGCTCGGCGCTGATGGGCGTAGCCGGCAGTTTTTTGACGCTGGCGGCCTTTAACGCATTCTTTTTTAATATGGTGAACGGTCGCGGTTGGGTATGCGTGGCGTTGGTAGTGTTCGCCTCGTGGCGGCCGGGCAAGGCCCTATTGGGTGCCTTGATTTTTGCGTTCTTTGATGCGTTGCAGTTGCGCCTGCAGCAGGGCGGCACCCATCTGCCTGGTCTGCCGGAATTACCCTATCAAGTCTATTTGATGCTGCCGTATCTCTTATCGATTTTGGCGCTGGTTCTGATGGCGCGCCGCGCCGCATATCCCCAGGCGCTGATGAAACCCTACCGCAAGGGCGAGCGTTGAGCACCCAGCCGGTGTCCCGCCACCAAGACGATTTAAAAAGGTTTTGACATGCTCGATCTGATTATCAAGAACTGCAACCTGGCCAATGGCCAAACCGGCGTCGATGTCGGCGTGCAGGACGGCCGTATTGTGGCGATCCAGCCTGCGCTGCAGGCATCGGCCGGCGAGGTCGTTGATGCGCAAGGGCAGTTGCTCAGTGCGCCCTTTATTGACCCGCACTTCCATATGGATTCGACCTTGTCCTACGGGCTGCCGCGCGTGAATCAATCCGGCACCTTGTTAGAGGGCATTGCGCTGTGGGGCGAACTAAAGCCCTTGCTCACGCAAGAGGCGTTGGTGGAACGGGCCTTGGCGTATTGCGATTGGGCGGTGGCCAATGGTTTGCTGGCAATCCGCTCGCATGTAGATGTCTGTGATTCGCGCCTGTTGGCGACCGAGGCGTTGTTGCATGTGCGCGAGCGGGTGAAACCGTATCTGGACCTGCAACTGGTGGCCTTCCCGCAAGACGGCCTGTTGCGTTCGCCGGGAGCCATGGACAATCTGACACGGGCGCTGGATATGGGGCTGGATGTCGTGGGCGGTATTCCGCACTTTGAACGGACCATGGCCGATGGCGCCGAATCCGTGCGGCTGCTGTGCGAGATCGCTGCCGAGCGCGGTCTGCGCGTGGACATGCATTGCGATGAAACCGACGATCCCATGTCGCGCCACATCGAGACACTGGCCTACCAAACGCAGCGCCTGGGGCTGCAGGGCAGGGTGAATGGTTCACACCTGACATCAATGCATTCGATGGACAACTACTACGTATCCAAGCTGATCCCGCTCATCCGCGAGGCCGGCGTGTCGGCGATCTCCAACCCGCTGATCAACATCACGATCCAGGGCCGTCACGACACCTATCCCAAGCGTCGCGGCATGACGCGTGTGCCCGAACTGCTCGAAGCCGGCGTGACCGTCGCCTTTGGCCAGGACTGCGTGATGGACCCCTGGTATAGCTTGGGGTCCGGCGATATGCTCGAAGTCGCCCACATGGGGCTGCACGTGGCGCAGATGACGGGGCAGGACGCCATGAACGCCTGTTTCGAGGCCGTGACGACGGCACCCGCCAAAATCCTGGGCCTGGATGAGACGGGCATCGATGTCGGCAAACGCGCGGATATGGTGCTGTTGCAGGCCGGCAGCCCCGTGGAAGCCATACGCCTGCGCGCGACACGCCTGCATGTGTGGCGCGGCGGGAAACGCGTGGCGAGCACGCCGCCGGCGACGGCGTCGTTGATGCTTGAGGGCCGTCCACAGACCGTGGATTTTCGGTCCAGGTAGTTCCTCGGTTGACGTGGATTTTTGGTCGCGGTAACGGCATCGAGGGTATGATTAATCGCAGCTAGTCATCAGGATGCCGTACGGCTCGCGTACGGTGGCCCGGTACAAGATGTCTCGGTACAACACCACGACCTCGGAGATCCCAATGACCCGCCTTACCGCCCGCGATTTTTCCCCTGAATTGCTTGAGCTTTACGACGGTTATGTCCATGGCCGGATCAGCCGGCGCGATTTTCTCGACCGCGCCGCCATGTATACGGTCGGGGGCCTGACGGCCGCAACGATATTGTCATCGTTGAGCCCGGACTACGCCCTGGCACAACAGGTGCCGTTCACCGATCCCGAGATCATTGCCGAATACATCGAGTATCCGTCACCGAATGGCCATGGCGAAGTGCGCGGCTATCTCGTGCGCCCCAAGGCCGCCAGTGGCAAAGTGCCCGGCATCGTGGTGGTGCATGAAAACCGCGGCCTGAATCCCTATATCGAAGACGTCGCGCGACGTGTCGCCAAGGGCGGATACGTGGCACTGGCGCCGGACGGACTGAGCTCGGTAGGTGGCTATCCCGGCAACGACGACAAAGGCCGCGAACTGCAGGCAAACATTGATCCCCAGAAATTGATGAACGATTTCTTTGCGGCGATCGAGTATGTGCGCGCCAGTGACCTGACGACTGAAAAAGTCGGGATCACCGGCTTTTGCTACGGGGGTGGGGTGGCGAATGCGGCCTCGGTGGCCTATCCCGAGCTGGCCGCCGCCGTACCGTTCTATGGGCGGCAGGCCAAGCCCGAGGACGTCTCGCGCATCAAGGCGCCATTGCAGTTTCATTTTGCCGAAACCGATCCCAACGTCAACGGCACCTGGCCCGCCTATGAGGCGGCCCTGAAGGCCGCGGGTACGACCTACGAGGCCCATACCTACCCCGGCACCAACCATGGCTTTCACAATGACTCAACGCCACGTTACGACGAGGCGGCGGCCAAGCTTGCCTGGGAACGGACCATGGCGTGGTTCCAGCAATATCTGGCGTAGGTAAAGGTTTGTCGCGTTGGCTTATCGCGGCGGCTGGTTAACGGGAATTCGCGGCCAGAAATCAGGCATCGGTGGCAACATATCCGGCATGATTGGTCGCGGGTCCGCGGGGTTCGGTCCGCGGATATCGGGCATCGGCAATCGGGGATCATCAAGCGCCGATCGAGGAATGGGTTGCATGCACCACAGGCCACCTCGCGCGGTGGGCGTGCGTACCGTTGGTCTACGAGGTCCGCTGGCCCGATGGTGAAGGGCGATGCGTGTCGGCTTATGGGTGCTCATGTTTTCATCCTGTTTCAATACGATCTCAGATCGTGGTAATTTAATATTGCAATAAATTGACTATAATTGTTATAATTTGGCAATTATATAGAAATTATCGCGAATGCCCCATAAGTGGCTGTATTTGTCGCGTTTTTATTTGGAACCAGATAGGTATCGTCGCACCCAGGCATAACCTCAAAATCCAGTCGTTCGAGGCTCGAACTAGCAGCCAATCCCGGGACTAATATGCATAAAGTGCTTATTTCTAGTATCATGCATAGGTTCATGCAATAACACGGTCGTAATTTCGGTCAACCACATTGTGGTCAACTAGGTTGTGACCGGCCAAACGGTCTTTGTTGACCGACCAAATGTCGCGTACGCGGCACCTTTGTTGTTTTCAAATCATCCACATACCCGGATGTCATGCACGACGGCCGAATTCGCGTAAGGCGATAACGCAGTCATGCGGTGGGTAGCGCTGGAAATAGTAATTCCCATTCGATTTGTCTGAAGTAAATCTGGCATTTTGAACTGTTTGGTTTTACTGCGTTGGCAACACGCTTGCCAGCGCGTGCTCTATTGTGCGCGTTAACCGAGCCATGGCTTGGTTTCTTGCTTTTGCTTTCGCACGACAGCAAAAGCAGTTGCGTTTCTGACGAGTGGGCCGATCGCGCATTGCGAGGTTGGCCTATTAATCGAAATCTGAGACGAGTGATCCGTTGCTCTCTCAAACGTGGAGGAAGTTCCCTTGAAAAAACTCAACCAATTTGGCCTCGGAATGCTGCTGACCGGCGTTGCGATCAGTGTGCCCGCCTATGCGTTCACGCCCGAATCCAGCGACCCGATCAAGATCGTGGACAACAATTGGTCGAGCCAAAAGGTGCTCGCTCGCGTCGCGCAACAATTGCTTGAAAAAGTCGGCTACGAAACCAAAATTGTGCCCTCCGACAGCCAGGGACAGTTTGCGGCCATGGGCCTGGGCGATCTGGATTTACAGATGGAAGTCTGGGAAGGCACGATGAACGACAGCTTCATGAAAGAGGTGAAGGCGGGTCGCATGGTCGACTTGGGCAGTCACACCGCCACGACGCGGGAAGACTGGTGGTACCCCGACTACATGGAAGAAATCTGTCCCGGTTTGCCGGATTGGAAGGCACTGAATGCGTGCGCCGCCAAATTCGCGACACCCGAGACGGCCCCTAAAGGACGTTACCTGGCAGGCCCGGTTGATTGGATCAAGCACGACAAAGAAAAAATCGAAGCCTTGGATCTGAACTTCACCGTGGTCAATGCGGGCTCTACCGCCGCGTTGTTTGGCGAATTGAAATCAGCCGCCTCGCGTAAAGAGCCGATTGTGCTGTTCAACTGGTCGCCCAACTGGGTGGGGGCTGCATTTCCCGGGAAGTTCGTCGAATTTCCCGAACACGAAAAAGCCTGCACCGAAGATCCGAAGTGGGGCAGCAATCCCGACAAGACCTACGATTGCGGGTCGCCCAAGGGTGGCTATCTGAAAAAGGCCGCTTGGTCAGGCTTTGAGGAAAAATGGGCTTGCGCCGGCCAGTTGATCAAGAATATCAACTTCACCGGACCGATGATCGATCAGGCCGCTGCATTGGCGGACGTTGACGGTTTGTCGCATGACGCCGCGGCCACCGCGTGGATTGAAAAGCACCCGGACCAGATAGCCGCCTGGATGCCCGCTTGCGCTAAATAGCACCCGACGGCGCGTGGTCATGGTTACGTGGCCACGCGCCATTTGTGGTTGACGGCGCACCGTGCGGCGCGCCGTCCTGGCTCAATTTCGAACCTTCCGACACTGCGTAGTTCTTTGTTCTGAATCAGCTCTGATTTGCTGACGCCGCTGATGCTGTCGGAAGGTGACTGCGCTTCTTGCGCATTTACTCGGCAGATCACGCTATGAGCGATTCGATAAAAATATCTTGCAAAAATCTATGGCAACTGTTTGGTAAAGGTGCCCACGGTTTTCTCGACAAACATCAGCACAACCCCAGCAATGCCGATTTAGCATCCGCGGGGTTGATCGCGGCGGTACGCGATGTCAGTTTTGATGTCTATGAAGGCGAGATTCTGGTCATCATGGGCTTGAGTGGTTCAGGTAAGTCCACGCTTATCCGTTGTTTGACGCGCTTAGCCGAGCCTAGCGCCGGCCAGGTGCTGTTTGACGGCGTTGACCTATTACAAGCGTCGCGCAGCAGTCTGACCGATATTCGTCGCCGCAAAATGGGCATGGTGTTCCAGCACTTTGGTCTATTGCCGCATCGCACCGTACTGGAAAATATCGCTTTTCCGCTCGAGATCCAAAACGTACCTAAAGCGGACCGCTTGGCCAAAGCAAGTGAGTTGCTGGCGACGGTCGGTCTGCAAGGGCGCGAACACAATTTTCCGCGTGAACTATCGGGTGGCCAACAACAGCGTGTCGGTATTGCGCGCAGTCTGATCGGCGAGTGTGATGTGTGGTTCCTGGACGAGCCGTTCTCGGCGCTTGATCCGTTGATCCGGCGAGAGATGCAAGACGAATTTATCAGCCTGCAGTCCCGCTTGAACAAAACCATTGTGTTCGTCACACATGACTTTGACGAAGCCGTCCGGTTGGGTAACCGCATTGCCATCATGAAGGACGGCCGCCTGGCGCAGATCGGCACGGCCGAAGACCTGTTGATGGCGCCAGCCGATAACTATGTGAAAAAATTCGTACAACATGCGCCGCGCGGTAAATTGATTACGGCACAGAAAATCATGGTGCCGATAGGCCCCGGCGAATCGAATCTGACGGTGGGCCAAAACGCCATCAAAGGCACAGACGTACTCGAGAACATCGCGCGCCGGGTGATCGAAGCTGATCGCGATTTGCCTGTCGTCAATGCGGCGGGTGTGCTGGTAGGGCAGGTCGGCCGTGAACATCTTGCACGGGCGTTGTTCCAATGAGTCATACCGCCACTTTGACCGATAACGCCGGTAACGCCGCTGACCATATCGAACGCCGACCTGCCGTGACCACCACCGGCGTTGCGACACAACCCGTAAATGAGCGTATCCGAACCGTCAGCAACCGGCCTTTGTATTGGATCGCCGCGATCGCCATCATTGTGCTGGGCCAATTCGCAGTGAGCCGACTGGATTGGGTCGCACGCTATCCCTCCGAATGGATCTTGCCTCTGAAAGACTGGATCGATTCGTTTTTTGAGTGGCTAGTGTACGGGGCCCGCTTCTTTGAAGGCACCGCGCTGGAGTTCAAGCCGCGCGATGTGACCCGCGGGCTCTCGGGCTTGCTGGCATATCCGTTGGCATTTTCAGATTCACTGTTTTTTTCGGGCTTCTCTAAGCAAGTGCCCGCCTTGCCATGGATTACGGTTGCCGGTTTGGCTGCGCTGCTGGGGCATTGGCTGGGCGGCTGGCGCAGTGCATTGCTGGGGGCCGCCTCGTTTACCTATCTGGCATTGTTCGGCGTGTGGAAGCCGTCCATGCAGACGTTTGCGCTGGTGCTCGTGACGGTGCCTCTGGTCTTTTTGATCGGATTGGTGGCCGGGATATTGATGAGCAAGAGTCCGCGCTTTAGGAGCACGGTTACCCCGCTATTCGATATTTTGCAGAGCATGCCGCCCTTTGCGTATCTGGTACCCATTGTGGTGCTGTATGGCGTGGGCGACGTGCCAGCCATGATCGCGACCGCTTTATTCGCCGTGCCACCCGTTGCACGTTGCATCGCGCTTGGGCTGGACAGCGTGCGCCATGGCGTGCTCGAGGCAGGCCGGATGATGGGCTGCACACGTTGGCAACTATTGTGGCGCGTGCAGATGCCGGCCGCACGATCCGTGCTATTGGTGGGCCTGAATCAGGGCATCATGCAGACGTTGGCCATGATTGTCTTGGCCGCGCTTATCGGCGCATCGGGGCTCGGCAGCCAGTTGTTGACGTCATTGCAGTCGCTGCGCTTGGGCGAAGCGCTGGAACAGGGGATCGCGATTGTTGTGATCGCCGTGGTACTCGACCGCTTTAGCCGCGCCTATGCATTGAAGCAACCCGTATATACCGATCCCAACCTCGGCTGGGGCCGGCGCCATCCGTACTTGGTGCTGGCTTTCGCGTTTTTGGTGGTCAGCATCCTGCTCGCTCGCATTGTGCCGGATCTGGTGTTATTGACTGATAAGCACAGCATCACCACGGCACCATACTGGAATGCCGGAATCGACTGGATCAACGTGCATTTGTACGAATCGGTCCAGGCATTTCGTAATTTCACGCTGCTTCAGATCCTGATTCCCACCCGCAATTTTTTCCAGGCGATTCCCTGGGTGACGTTTGTCGCCCTGATCGCTTTGCTGGGATACCGACTGGGTGGCTGGTCGGTGGCGCTGACCGCCGGCCTGCTTATTTTGTTTCCCGCGGTCACGGGTCTTTGGCACGAGACGATGACGACGCTGTATATGATCGGTTCAGCGGCCGTGGTGTGTATCAGCGTGGGTTTCGTGATCGGGCTGATTGCATCACGTACCGCGGGCTGGTCTCGCGTGGCGGCGGGTGTGTGCGATTTCTTTCAAACCTTCCCGTCGTTTATTTATCTGATCCCGGTCGTGATGCTATTCAAGGTCAGTGATCTGTCTGCCATCATTGCGGTGCTGCTGTTCGCGGTGGTGCCGATGATCCGCTACACGATACTGGGGTTGCGTGGCGTGCCTACCCCCATTATCGAGGCGGCGACGCAGCAAGGCGCGACGCGATTGCAGCGGTTGGTAAAGGTAGAGCTGCCCATCGCGCTGCCTGAAATCATGCTGGGCGTGAATCAGGTCATTTTCATGGCCTTGTTCATGGTCGCGATCACCGCCTTGATCGGAACCCAGGATTTGGGATCTGAAATCAACGCGGCGCGTTCGGGCAACGAAATAGGCAAGGCGCTGATCGCCGGCTTGTGTATCGCGTTCCTGGGAATTGCCGCTGACCGCTTGATTGGCGCGTGGGTCAAACGCAAGAAAAAGGCGTTGGGATTGGCCTGAGGCAGGGCAGGACAGCAAGGTATGGCGTGCTGACTTTCGGCGGATGCGCCATACGTTGTCTGGTAATTGCCAGGAAGGCAAGCTCTCAGCCCTCGCGCTGTTGTGTCCACGCTGCGATTTCCGATTTGGTCGCCCACCATACCCCTTCGTGCCCGCGCGCATATTCTAGGCAGCGCCGCAACGTGGGGATCAGCGTAGGACGGCCCGCCATGTGGGCGTGCAGGGTGATCTCGGTCCATTTGGGCCGACCTGCCTGGCCTTCGCGATACAACTCATCGAAGGTGTCCTTGAAACCATCCCAGATGATGCCGGGCGGATTTCGGCCCCAGATCCACATCCACAAATCGTTGTGCGGCAAGTTGGTGCGCGGCATGATGACAAGAGGGCCGTGCGCAGTCTGCCGAACGAACGGCAGGTCGTCGCTGGCATCGTCGGCGTTCCACAGGTAGCCTTCCTGCTTCAGGAAGTCCAGGGTATTGGCCGAGCCGGCACTGCCTGGGCTGGTCCACCCCAGCGGCGCGCGGCCGGCGGTCTCGGTCAGTACGCGTGTGCAGCGGCGGATTTCTTCCAATTCGGCCGCAGGGTCGTCATCGCGCATCAGCACGTCGTTGGCCCAGGCATGCCCCGCTACTTCGTGGCCGGACTCGACCAGGGCGCGGATCACGTTCGGGTGACGCTCGGCCGCCAAGCCGTTGGTCGAGACATTGCTCTTGATGCCGAACTCGTCCAGCAAGTCCATCAGGCGCCAGATGCCGGACTTGGCGCCGTACTCGGCGTAGCTCAGCGAGAAATGGTCGGTCTTGTTGGCGGTCTTCTCCAGCGTGATCTGGCTGTGGTTCACAAAGGATTCGAACGCCAGCGAGACCGAGACCGCGATGTGTTCGCCGCCCGGCCATTGCCAGTCACGGGGGTAGCGAGAAGCAGGTTTGCTCATGGTATGCCCTGTATCGGCCGCCGTATGCGCGGCGGTCGTTGTTGAGAAGACGCTTACTCGGGTTGGATACCGGCCTGGCGCAGCAGCCCGGCGTAAAGCTCCATCCGGTTGGTCACTTGTTTGTCCAGTACGGACGGCGGGCCGCCACCGATGTCCAGCGCCAGCGTGGCAAAGCGCTCGCGGATTTCCGGCTCTTGCAGCACGGCGTTGAATGCCTCGTTCAGCTTGGCGATCACGGCGGGCGGCGTGCCCGCCGGGGCGTAGATGGCCGCTTGGATGCCGCCGTCGAAGTCGTAGCCCGGATAGCCGGACTCGGCGATGCTGGGCAGGTCGGACAATTGCGGGATGCGCTTGGGGCTGGTCACGGCCAGGCCTCGCAGCTTGCCCCCCTTGATCAGTTCGGCAGCCTGTGGGGGACCGAGGAAGGCGGCCTGGATTTCGCCCGAGTACAAGCCCGCGATGATTGCGCCGGCCCCTTTGTATGGCACGTGCAACATGCGCGCGCCGGTGGCACGGTTGAAGTATTCCCCAGCCAGATGCAGCAGATTGCCATTGCCAGCCGATCCATAAGCGATCGAATTGCCGGGCTTCTTGGCCAGTTCGACCAATTCCTGCACGGATTTGGCCGGTACTTGGTTACCCACCACCAGCACCAGCCCGGGCGAGTTGCCGACGTAAATCACCGAAGCGAAATCGTGCACGGTGTCGTAGGGTAGTTTCTTGTAGAGACTGGGATTGATAGTGTGGGACGTTGGAGCCAGCAGCAGCATGTAGCCGTCCGGCGGTGCGCTGGCCACCGCGCCAGTGCCGATGATGCCATTGGCGCCGGCGCGATTTTCCACCACGATAGGTTGGCCCAGGCGTTCCGACGCATGCTGGGCCAGAATGCGCGCCACCATGTCGGTGGGACCGCCCGGACTGAACGGCATGACCAAGCGTATCGGCCGATCGGGAAAGTCTGCCGCCGTGCCGGGTGATGCAAGCAGGGCAGACGTCAGGGCAAGGCAGGCTGCCAGTAATCGCTTCATGATGTATTCCCCTGTTGTATGCGTTTGGTGGCCGTTGGCTCAACGCACAGCGTCCGAGAACGCGGAAATGATGCCGTGAAAGACCTCGGGTTGTTCCCGGAAGGGCAGCGCGCCCGCCCGGTTGATCAAATGGAAATGCGCTATGGGCTGGTGTTGCGCCAGGATGCGGTATAGCCATAACCCCTGGTCTATGGTCCCGGTGGGATCGTGCGTGCCCCACACTACCTGCACCGGCACGGGTACGCCGGGGCCGCGGCAGAATTCGAACAGGCGGGCTTTAGCGCGGGCCACCGAGGTATTCCAGGCTTGCCGGGTGATCGGATCGGCCATGCGCTCGGCGGCCACTTGGTGCGGGGCTTGCTGCGCGGCCTGCACGCAATCGTCAAGCATGCCCCGTACGTGATGCGGCGAATAGGACAGACGCTCCAGCGCCCAGCGCTGGGACGTGCGCGACCCCAGTGGTTGCGGCGGGTAGGCCAGCGCTGTGTTCTCGACGCCGTCTCCGGTGGGGGCCGCAGCTACCGAAGACACCACGCTGACTGCTTCGATGTAGCCCGGTTGGCGGCAGGCTAGCAGCAGCGCGGCCAGGCCGCCGGTATCGTGTGCCACCAAGTGACAGCGGCGCATGCCGGTGGCGCGCACGACGGCGTCTATGTGATCGGCCATGGCGTCGATAGTGTATGGCGCATCCAGCGCGTCGCTACCGCCGAAGCCCGGTAGATCCAGCGCCAGTACCGCGCTGTCTTCGGCGAAGCGCCCGAGCGCCGCGCCCCAGATATGGGCACCGCTGCTGTAGGGCGTCAAGCCTGGCGCGCCGCCATGCACGAACACGGTGGCGGTGTGGGCCTCGCGGTCGCGCAAAATGCGGGCAGCCAGGCCGTCGATGGCCAGTGTGTGGGAATGTAGGGCAAGGGTAGTCATGGATGCACCATTCATGGAATCACCTACCCGGCGCAGGCTGCAGGGCAAAGAAACGAGCGAGCAAGGCGTTGAATTGCGCGGGATGCTCGCGGAACGGAAAATGGCCAGACTCGTTGATGACATGGAACTGCGCATCGTGCTGGTGGCGCGACACCATGCGGAACAGTTCCATGCCGCGCTCTAGCACCGCAGTGCGGTCGTTGTAGCCCCATATGATCTGCATCGGGCGCTGTAGCCGCCCCTCGTCCAGCCAGCGCAAGGTCTGGCCTTTCTGGTGCGCCAGCTCGGGCAGGAATACGCGTTCGGCCAACCCTTCGGTTGCCATCTTCTGCACAGTGTGGCGGTACTTCTCCAAAGACAGGATATGCATGACAGCATCTATCCATTCTTCGGTTACCACACCGGGATTATGGCTGTAGTTTTCATACACCCAGCGCACCGCCTCGCGGCTGCCGCGCCGATGCGGCGGGTTGCACAGCACGACCTCGTTGGTGCCTACGCCCGGGCTCAGGGTGCCGCTGTTGACGATGGTGAGTGTGCGCACCGCATCATGATGCTGCAGGGTCATGCGGGTGGCCGCATAGCCGCCGCGCGAATGGCCCACCAAGTGCACCGGCGGCAGGTCCAGGGCACGCAGAAAGGCGGCGGCGTGGTCGACCACTGCCTGCATGGTGTAGTGCTCGTCACGCTCGGGATTACCGGTTTCCCCCTGACCCAGCTTGTCGAAGGCGATGGCACGATAGCCAGCCTGGGCCAACGGCTGCAGGTTCAGGCTCCAGGTGTAGGCACTGGAGGCACCATCGGCCATGCCGAAGTTGCCGCCATAGACGAACACTACGGGTTCGCCCGTACCTGCCTCAAAATAGCGGGTACGTACACCGGCCACATCTACCCAACGTCCTTCGGGCATGGCGTGGCGCGTGGCGGCAACGGTGGGTTGCGGATCTGACTGTGTCATGTCGTCGGTCCTGTGTCGAGTCAAGGCAAGATTAAGAACAGTGCCGTAAATCGTCCAATATATAATTGGCACCACCGTAATGCTAAAAAGGTATTACATGGAATTGCGCCAGCTTCGATATTTCCTGGCCGTTGCCGAAGAGCTCAGTTTCACGCGTGCCGCCGCTTTACTGCATGTGTCGCAACCGCCGGTCAGCCGCCAGATCATGCTGCTCGAGGCCGAGATCGGCACGCAATTGTTCGAGCGTTCCAAGCAGTATGTGCGGCTTACCAGTGCGGGCCAGCATTTCTACGACCAAGCGCGTACGCTGGTCGCGGCGGCCAATGCCGCGGTGGTGTCTACGCGGCGTGTCGCGGCGGGGCAGGTGGGTAAGATATCCGTTGGCCTGGGCGGTACGGCCGCGCATGTATTTCCCGACACGCTGGCGCTATTCCGTCGCCACCATCCCGAAGTGGAACTGGTGCTTAATCCACTTAACCTGGCGTATCACCATGCCGCGCTACTTGAAGGCCGCATCGACGTGGGTCTGGTTGTGCTGCCTATGGATAACGACGAACTCGAAACGCGCAAGCTGATACGCATGCGCCTGCTAGCGGCGCTACCGGCAGGACATGGGCTGGCAACGCGCCGCAAGCTGTCGCTGCGCGACCTGGCTAGCCACGATTTCATTATGGTGCCTTGGACCAAAGGCCGCGGTTTCGGGCGCTTGACCATGCAAGCTTGCCGGCGCGCGGGCTTCGTGCCCAACGTGGTCCAAGAAGCCGAACCTATGGAATCCGTGCTGGGCATGGTGGCCGCGGGCGCGGGGGTGGCGGTGGTGCCCGAATCCATGGAGCACCTGTATGGCAGCAAGGTTGCGTATCGCCCGATCAAGGAATACTACGCCGCGGCCGACATTGCCATCGCGTGGCGCAAGGGCGATGGTTCGCCCATCCTGCGGGCGTTTCTGGCGTGCTGCCCGGGCCGCAGCGCGCCCAAGCGCGGCTAATGAAAGGAAACCGCCATCTTGGTCAAACCCAGCACCTGACACGCCGCCTAAAAGACTTGGATAATTTTGCCAGATCTGTTGTAGCAAGACCCGCTGTACAACGCAAAACAGGGCACTACATCGCTAAATGTAGTGCCCTGTTTCTATCGGGAATTTTGGTGGGCGGAGGACTACCAAAGTGTCTCTTAAAAGCCGCATAAATACTATATTTGGAATTTTTTAAGCTTCTAAATACCGTCAAAAATACCGTCACACAAGTGTTGCTGATTCGTATATATTTCGTTTCTTTTGTGTATAAATAAATACGAATGCGCAAATTGACTGGCTTGACTTTATTGGTGGCAGGGTGCGTTGTGTTCTCTTTCGCTAGGGCTGAAACATTGACTGCCGAGGGCCTTAGTCAAGCGGCGAGGTCTGGCGATTTGGCAACAATACGGCAGTACATAGCAGCTAAATTTGATCTAAACAAAATGAGCGGGGGCGTTCCTTCCATAAACATAGACGGAAGTCCGCCGATAAGTGCTGCTGCGGCCAATAAGCAATGCTCTGCAGTGAGGCTCCTGCTGGAAGGTGGGGCACGAGCTGACACGAATAGTAAGTACGGCTTTACTCCCTTGACCTTAGCAGCTCAGTCAGGGGCGACTGACTGCGTACAGGCATTGCTTGAGAAAAGACCTAGGATAGATGTCAAGACGGCTCCAGACGGCGACACTCCGCTAATTCTGGCGTCATATCAAGGACACTTAGAGGTGGTCAAGCTTCTCGTCGCTGCTGGCGCTAGTAAGACAATAAGAAACGGCGATGGTGACAATGCGCTATCTGCGGCCAAGACCCTGGGAAACTCAGTGGTTGTTTCGTATCTCAACGGCGTTGATTCTGCTAAAGGAATACGGTCTCAATCCAACGGAAAGACAACGACGGCGGCATCGTCATCCAAGCCGTCCTCGAATGCTTCCACAAAGGGCCTTCTGAGGGATGGGTACATCATGTGCGAGAGTGAGCGAGCATTGAATGATGGTACACAACTAATCATTCAGGGGAAGAGGGGCCTGTTAGGTAGCGTGGGTTGCTATTCCACCTTAGCCACATTCGACGGCGCTGTTTTGAAGAAAGGACTAACACGGTCGGAAGTTTTATTGAGGTTTCCCAGTGGGGACTCTGCTCGTGTGTGGGTTCAAAGTGAAGCGCTAAGCAAATAGCTTAGATAATTCTGCGGTGCAGGACATCCGTAATTTTCAACGTCAATTCCTTAGACGCATAGATGTTCATGTGAATAAGTAGGACGAGTGTATCAATGTTCATCGTTCTTTTAACGTAAACAGCATGAGATAGGGGCGTTCCATGGCATTGACGAGACAACATGGTGGAAGAATGCTGAAAGTTAAGTCGCGAAAGTTGGTAGTGTCGGCAATTTTAGGGGCAATCGTCTTTTTGAGTGCTGGATGCAAAAGTAATGCAGAAGTGGTTGATGGTATCAATGCATATAACAACAAAGACTACGGACGTGCCGTTGAAATTTTCAAAAAAAATGAAGGGAATCCAGAAGCAAAATTCTATTTGTATCGCATGTATTCAGGCGGACTAGGTGTCGAAAAGGATAAGCATCTGGCCACTAAATATTTGGAGCAGGCAGCAATAGATGGATGCGTCGAGGCAATGGAAGAGCGAGGCTATCTCATGGTGTTTGTGGAGGGCGGTTCTCCCTCGCGCGTAGAGGAGGGACTGGCGTTGCTTACCAAAGCCAAGGATCAAGGTTACCGACCCGCTATGGCTGATCTTGGAAGATATTACATATCGCTGCCCGACAGAGAGAAGGCGTTAAAGGGGCTCCAGTACTTAGAGCAGGCCAACGTTGCTTGGGAATTGGCAATGGCATATCGATATGGGGGTCCCGCATTCGAGCGCAATCAGGCCAAAGCCTTGGGTTATTGGAAGGCTGTGGAGGCAGACCCAACGGTGAAAGAAAAAATGCGTACCACAGCGGCATTTCTCATTGATGAGCAATCTTATTATGGCTCTGGGACCCCTGAAAACGCTGCTTTCGCAGCTCAACGGCTTTCAAAACGGTCAGATCCACAGGCTAGGGCGTTATATGCTTGGATGCTGTTTCGAGGCGATGGAGGTTTAACTAAAAATCCGAAAGCTGCTGTGCAGATTTGGGAGAAGTTGAAAGATGATGGGGGTGCGCAGCGAATAGGCTCTCGGGAAAGGCAATATGTGGCCTATGGCTTGGCTATTGCATCTAAGATGGGGCTAGGAACATCGGTTACTTCAGGCAAGGTGGAAAAACCACTACCTCTACGTTCTCCGATGGAGCCCATGACCTCGTGGTGCGTGATCCTCATGAAGGAGGGGTTAGTTGATAAGCCGAGTATACCTAGTCGAGAGTGTGGGGATTGGAAAGGCGTGCTGACTCAAAGTTACGAGGCGCCAGGGCCAAGCCCTTATCAAGAATTAAGAATGCGTAGTTTGTTGATGGTATTTGGCGATGTATTAGATGAAGAGAAATACCAGCAGGAAGCGATAAGAGCTTTCAGTATGCTAGGTTACCCACCTGATTCGCAGGTGATTCAACAACAGATAGAAAAATGGGCTCCCCGCCGTGCTGCTGCTCTGCTAGAGCAGGCGAGAACTTCGTCCAAGTGATGAGGATGGTTGGCTGTCGAGAGACAGGACTAGACGTGAATGAGGCAGTGTCCCGCGAGAAAGGCAATATCAAGTTAAGTACTTTCAACAAACGATCGCTCTAAGAATTTGAGTAGGTTAGGATTGGCTCGCAGTCCTACACGAAAAGCATAGAGTCGTGTAGTAGGGATGCTGACACGGTTCTATGCTCGATTTTTTTCGGTCTGGAAAATTGCAAGAATTTGCAGGGGAAAGTCCTTTTCGATGTTTAATGAGGATTAGTACCTAATGCACACCCCAACGCATTGGCTAAAGCCTCCCCGCGCTGTTCCCAAATGTCGTGCGGGTTCCACCAAGGGGGGCTAAGCTCTGATAACCACGCTCGGTATCTGGTTCGTGTTCGTCGGTTCTTGATGCGATATAGAGCAGCTTGCGCTCCCCGGTAACGGCATGAGTCTAGAAAGAGGGCACTCGTTTCGTCGAGCTGCTGTGACGGGTAGCGGGTTAACGTAAACGATAGCAGCGGGTTTGGCATATCGAAAATTGTGCGGAGATTTCCTAGGTCGGCATGTCGGCATTCAATCCTTGTCCACGCTCCTCGCAGACGGGGGCGTTTTCCTTGCTTTTCTATGAATTCTCGTCTCTTGTCATAGGCCACGATATAACGGTTGCTCGTGCGTTTTCCTAGGTAGATGCCCGTTGTCTGTCCCCCCCGATCAAACTGGGCTTCAAACTTTCGAGAAAATACGGAGCGTGTGCTGTGGTATAGCCCTAGTTGCTCAATGTGCACGCCCCGGATATCGACAGCGAAATCCAGACGAGTAAAGCGGGCGTGTTCGAGGTCCCCAAAAAAGTTTGGCCAGCTGGGGCATAGAACGTTGCCGATCAGATCAACAGGATGCTCTCCATTTTGTCCCCGGACTTTCGGATTGAATTCCAGTCTTATGAAGTTCATGCGATCAAAGCGTGGGACTGCTTGTATCGTTAGATGCCGCCCCCCGGCTAGTGGTAGCGTGTAGGCGAAATGGTAATTCTGTAGCAGCGGTCCAGATAGTACTTGGATGATGTATTCGCACTCCGCGCACGTTTGAAGCCTTTCGGTAACGGCGTGCTGGAGTGGATCGGTTTGTACTTGTAGTGTCGCTGATACCTTATCAATGAATAGATGACTGAGAGTAGCCATATCAGCTCTCGTTTGTATGTTCAGTAAACCTTCTAATAGAGCAGCAGTGAGAGGTTTCCCACCGCCCCCCGCGCAGGATGGATTCTGCAATTGATTGCAAAATCTTCTAGGAGGTGCGTCTAGCCCTTTTCTGCTTGCGAGAGTTTTCATCGTAGGAGGATAGGTTCGGGGCGTATGACGCTTCCCACGCCTTTGGATCGGCTAGGTACTCGCGAATCTGCTCCACGCGCCAGCGAGTGCAACGCAGGCCAAATCTTTCTGGCTGAGGGAATCTCCTTTGCCGAACGAGTAGCCATATCGTGCTTTCCGCCCAAGGGGTTACGCCATTGGGCTGTGCTAAAGCTCTAATGCTGCAATAGCCTTCTGCGGGTAAGGCTGCTGCCTTCTTTGTTTTGGCTGTTTGGACTGATGTATTGGTAGTCATCGCCATGTGCTCCTGTGTGTTGAACGAGGAAGCCAGTTTGACGACGTTTGACATTGCGCAGGCCAAATTGAGTTTTGGTAAAGCCAAGTTGGTTTTAGGCTAATTTGCAGGTGATTTTCTTGGCAGCAACTCTGCTGCTTCCTTTAGATATTTGCGTATGGTTTCGTCGGAAACAGGAAGGCCGATTCCCTGCAGGCTTGCTGCGATTTGCCCTGTAGCTTCGTTTTTTTTGGCATTAGGGTCATAGTCATAGCCTTTGATAGCCATCCCAATAATTAGCTTCAGCATGGTTTCTCGCTCACGAGTTCCTATCGGGCTTTCCTGCAGCTTTCTTGCTGAGCTGGCGAAATATCGTGCTTCTTTCCAGTCTATTTCTTTCAACCACTTTTTGATATCGTTCCGCCAGAAACTAGCATGCTTCGTACTCAGAAGTTTTTCCGCGTATGCGTCAAGGCCATTACCACTTTTGATTGCGTGTTCGCACGCTTCCCATATCTCCACGCTGGGTAGTGTGGAAGGAGTTGCTGATACACCAAACTGAATGGGAGTTCCTTTACTGTTTGAGGGGCAATACTCAACAGGAATACCGTCGCGGTAAACAGTTTGTCCAAGGCACAGGGCTCGACTGCAATAAAGAGCATTTTGGTATGCATCTTCAATTAGTGCAGAAAGGATTTTCACCTTTGGTGCGCTGCTCAGGTCTCCTTGATCGAGGCCAGCAGGATCGAATCCTGCTATTAAGCATGCGGTCTCCCACGCACTAAATTGTTCTCTCTGGTCGTAAATGCAGTGGTTTGCGGGTTCCATGCGACTACCTTTGAGTCATCCCAAAACAAAGCGCTAGCGCTCGACCGGGGCGATTCGGTGTTTGATTGAGTTAAGGCTAAATGTTCGCGCACTAAAGTCACGCTGTGCGCGTCAGCGGAATGACGTTGCCGCCGACCTTGAGTTCATCTAAATAGTCGGCCCATGCTTGCATCATCTGTCGGCGATCTTCGAGGAACTTGGTGCGGTTGTATGCTGTACCTAACGCATCGGGGACTTTGTGAGCAAGCTGATGTTCGATCACATGGCTAGGGAAGCGGAGTTGTTCGCTTAGGAGAGTACGAGCCATTGCTCGAAATCCATGAGCGGTAAACTCAGTTTTGGTGTCGTAACCTAGGCGTCGTAACGCCGCGTTGATCGCGGCTTCACTCATCGGTTTATTTGGGTCACGACCGGGGAATACGTGGGTACGATTTCCGGTAAGAGGACGTAGGTCTTGCAGAATTTTAACGGCCTGCTTAGAAAGGCTAACCAAGTGATCGGTCTTGGTCTTTGTGATGAAGTAACGCCATTCGGCTTTTTCTAAATCTATATCTTGCCATTGGGCGGTCCGTAGTTCGCCAGGACGTACAAAAACTAAGGGGGCTATCTGGAGCGCACACCGTACGACAAACGTCCCCTGGAAAGCATCTAAAGCGCGTAGTAACTCTCCTGCCTGCTTCGGGTCGGTGATGGCCGCGAAATGGGTATGTTTGGCGGGTGCGACGGCTCCACGCAAGTCTATAGCTATATCGCGCCCTGCTCGGCCAGTGACAACCGCGTACCGGAAGATTTGACCGCAGTTTTGGAGAATGCGATGGGCGGTATCTATTGCGCCACGGCTTTCGACCCGTTGTATGAGCGTTAACAACTCTTGCGGCGTGATTTCACTGATGGGCCGTTTTCCTAACCATGGGAAAACATCTTTCTCTAACCTACCGATGATCTTACTTGAATGGTTTGCCGCCCAAGATGGGGACTGTTTGGCAAACCACTCTCGGGCGACAGCTTCAAAAGAGGAAGCTGCAGCTAGCTTTTTAGCTTGCTTGGCAGCTTTTCGGGCTTGGCTGGGGTCTATCCCTTCCTTTAGCAGTTTACGAGCTTCTAGATGGAGCCTGCGAGCTTCGGCAAGTGTCGTTTCAGGATACACGCCAATAGAATACGTTTTCCTTTTGTCTGCAAAGCGATAGTCCCAGCGCCAGTACTTTTTGTCTATGTCTTCGATTAGGAGGTATAGACCGTTACCGTCGGACATCTTGCGGGACTTGCCGCTAATGGGCTTGGCTTGGCGGACTGCGGTATCGGTAAGCGGCATAGTAGGCCTTGACGGTATCTGACGGTGTTGGGTCGTCATTTTCTCAGGATACCGTCAAAGATACCGCTCTAAAGTACGGTATGTCCATATACCGATGTATAGCACCCTAGGCAAAGAAAAATCCCTAAGTCGTTGAGGCTAAGGAATTTTTAGACTTCCTTGGGCTACTTTAGATGATTTTTTGGTGGAGCGGAGGAGGATCGAACTCCCGACCTTCGCATTGCGAACGCGACGCTCTCCCAGCTGAGCTACCGCCCCAATCAGCACGAAAATATAGCATATTCCCAGAGCCTTGCGCCGGGCTTTCGCCAGTTTGTGACGGCGCCCGAATTCCGCTTTAGGTCAGGTCGAGCGTAGCCACGACGGGCGCATGGTCAGACGGCTGTTCGTTGCCGCGCGGGCCTTTGTCGATGACGCAGGCCGTGCATTGCTTGGCCAGCGGTTCAGATAGCAAAATATGATCGATACGCAGGCCAGCGTTGCGACGAAAGCCGAGCATGCGGTAGTCCCACCAACTGAACGATTTCTCGGGTTGATCGAACTGTCGGAACGAGTCGGTCAGCCCGAGGTCGAGCAGGGCGCGAAAGGCCGTGCGCTCGGGTTCGGAGACCAGCACTTGGCCCACCCATTTGGCGGGGTCATGCACATCTTCGTCGGCGGGGGCGATGTTGTAGTCACCCAGTAAAGCCAGACGCGGATAGGTTTTAAGCTCTTCGGCGACCCAGCGGTTAAGGTGCTGGTACCAGTCCAGCTTGTAGGGGTACTTGTCGGAATCCAGGGACTGTCCATTGGGGCAATAGGCACAGATGATGCGCACGTCGCCGCCAGGGGCGGGCAGGGTGACGGCGATCAGACGTTGTTGCGGGTCGTCCATGGTGGGGATGTTACGCACCAGAGCGGAGCCCGGCTCGCGCGAGATAATGGCCACGCCGTTATAGGTTTTTTGACCGGCCCAGGCGGCCTGATAACCCAGCTCGGTGAAGGCGTCCAGCGGGAACTTGTCGTCGGTGAGTTTCAGCTCTTGTAGGCACAGGGCGTCGACGGGGTTGGCCGCCAGCCAGTCCAGGACTTGCGGCAAGCGGACTTTGAGGGAGTTGATATTCCAGGTGGCTAATTTCATGAATTTTGTAGACCGTTTGTTTATGCGGCTCTTAAGCCATATCGTTCCGGGAAATCGCCACTAGCTGCAAATTCAGCGACGAAATGCATGCGAGGCTGGCCAGCGTAAGCCTTCCGGGTGAACGATGAATGATACCGCGCACGACTACGCCGTTTTCTATGGGGACGGCTCCGCGCACTAACTCCTGGCTCTGGATGTTCGCTGACGATCACGTAGCGGTGTCGGGCGTCACGTTCGATTAACGCCATCGAATCACGAAATGTGGATTCAGCGGATCTCAGCGCAACAGGAAACCCAAGTCGTTGAGGATGCTGCGCAGCTCATAGCGCTGATCCGCCGGGTTGGCTTTCAGGCGGTTCAGGATGTGGGCTGTCCAGAGCGGATGTTCGATGGATTGCTTTTTCCAGAACGCGTCCAGTGCGCGGTTGTACACGTCGACCGCCGGTAACTGTGTGGCGCCGTCGTAGTATTCGTGGTGTAACACCGCCGATTGAGGCAAGCGCGGCTTGATGCTATGCGCGACAGCCTCGTCGGCGTAGCCGATGGCGGTGCCGAATACGGGGATCACCTGGGGCGGCAACTTCAGATTGGCCGCCAGCGGCCGGATGTGGCTGCGAATGGCGCCGACATAGACTGCCCCCAGGCCGAGCGACTCGGCGGCGAGCACGGCGTTCTGCGCGGCCAGACCGGCTTCGACCGAGGCCAGAACCACCGACTCCACGAATTCGCCACCGTCAATTTCCCGGCTGTGCTGCTCGGCCACCTGCCGTGCTCGGCCGAAGTCAGCTAGCCAGACGAGAAACAAGGGTGCCTGCCTAACGAATTCCTGGTTGCGTGCCCAGTGGGCGACTTGGTCTTTGTGCTCGGGGTCCTGGATGGCTACCACGCTCCAGACCTGTAGATTCGACGATGTCGATGCCGACTGCGCGGCAGTGATCAGGGTAGGCAGTACCTCGGGTGCCAGCGGCCGTGAGGAAAAGGCGCGTACCGAACGGTGACCTAACGCCAGCCGGATGGCCGGGTTGTCAATGACGGGATAGTCGCTGGCGACTTCCTCGCCATAACGTTGTGTCAGTAGTTCCGCAATCGGACTGGACAATGAGAATGGTGGTGCGGATTGTGTCATAAGCGTCTGAAAGTGGCGGACCGGGGCAAGGTCGGAATTTAACCGATTAAGTAGGCATAATGGTCGCCACGCCGATGTACCAGAGGCGCAAGGCAACGTGAATTTCCAGGGCACGCCCTGTATCGCTCCACTGGCCGATCAGTTCCTCGACACTCGTGAGCCTTTGCCGCATGGTGTTTACATGAATTCCCAGGTGCGATGCCGTGACCGTGGCGTTTTGGGCGTGGTCGAAATAGGCCAGCAAGGTCGTGGCCAGCGCGGATCCGCGTTTGTTGTCGTGCCTGATGATGGCACCGATCGAGGCATCCAGAAAGGTGTTCAGGCTGGTGCGGTCCTGCGTTTCAAATAGTACGGAATACAGGGCCAGTTCATTTTGACCAACGATACGTGCGCGCATGCCCAAGCGGCCCACGACGGATAATGCGCGCCGCAGCGATGTATAGAGGGCGGGCATCTCTGCGGCGCTCTGTGCGGGTCGCGACAGCACCCCCCGATAGGCGTCGCCCAACTCTTGGCGTGCGAAGTCATCGAAGGTCTCTCGTAAGTAAGGAACGTGTGCCGTGCTACACACAAAGGCGAGCACACCATCGACCTCATCGACCACCAACGCCGGGTGCGTAAAGATGGCGCGCAGGCGCCGCGCTAGAAAGCTGGGTTCCTGCTGGATCAATTCGACCAGCATCAGCGTCAGGGGTTGTGAGATATCCAGTCCGAAACGTTCAGCGCGATCCGGGGTCAGCGTGGGCTCGCTCTGTCGGGGCGATATCAGCGATTGCAGGAATTCGGAGACGTCACGATGCTTGCTGGCTTCCATGCGCTCTTGTGATAGCAGCACGATACCAATGATGCTGGAGCTTCTTTCGAAGGTCCGGATCGACGTGTCGCGCATGTCCTCGCGTCTAAACAACAGAATAGCGCCCAGGATGCCACCACCGCCAATCACGGCAATCGTTCGACAAATCTCGCCCTGGGTTTTGTAGGCGATCGTGGAGCGACCGGCGCGCCGGCTGTCTCGGAGAGCTTGTGTCAGCGCGGCGCTGTGAGGACCATACGGTTCGTAAGCATCGGATGCGATGCCGTCATAACCGGACGCCGTAGCGCGCGCGATCACGTGATGGCTTTCGTCCAGCACCACGATGCTGCCCTCGAGCAGTTGCGCGATTGATTGACATAGCTCGGCCAATGACGCTCCCTTGGCCAACAGCAAAGTCAGGCGTTCGTGCGCTTCCACGGCGCCCTGTACGTCGCGCGCGTGCTGCTCCAGTTCGGTACGTGCCTGGTCGGCTTTTTCCAGGGCCGACCGGGCATCTGCAAAGGCCTTGGCATTGTTGATCGCTATGGCCGCGTGGGTCGCCAGCGTGGACAGAATAGAGACATTCACCGCCGTGTGGGTACGGTGATAGCGATCGGCGACGAACAACAGGCCAATCACGTTGTTGTCCCAGATGAGGGGAGCCCCCACCAGCGCGGCGACGCCTTCGTCGCGGAATATGTCATCCAGGACAGAGTCATGGGCAAAACGATTGTCGTGCAGGTAATCCGGCGTGGCGAAAGGCAGGCGTGTGGACATCACGATGCCGGCGACACCCAGCGTGCGTTTTGCCGTCATTTTTCCGGTGCGCGCGGCGATCGCTCCTTCGGCGACCACCACTTTGAATTCGCCGACCTCGGCGTCGTAGATGGTCAGCCAGCAAAGATGGGCTCGGAGCAGATCCCGGGCACGGGTCACGATCGCATTGAGCAGTTCGGACCGATCAAGCCTACCCGCCAAATCCTGTGCGGACTCGATCACCGCGAGCAGACCGCGCTCACGCTGTTCATGTTGCTCAAGCCGGTTGCGCAGCCCCATGGCCATGCGCACCAGTTCGATCAGGCTGTTCTTTTGCGTCAGCGCGTCGGGCAACGCCTCGAGCGTGGTCAATCGTGCCGCGAAATCCTCTGTCGGGGCATTGCTGTGCAGCAATCCGACCAGTTCGGCGGCGATGGTCTCGGCGCCGGCGTCCCCTGGCAGGCTTGCGGGCGAAAGAGTGTGCAGTCTGCGATCAAGGGGTTGCCGGGGCATGGGTTTTCACAATGGTGGGCAATGCGTCGTAGGCAATATGCGGTAGGCACGCGGCGGACCAAACGCGCAAGCGTTCAGAAGGGCCGCTTGGTGAATTTCGTCACGACAAGCTCCCATGGGGAGTACACGTCCGTAGGAGCTCGTCGGTATATTCCCTTAAAGACGCTGTGCGAACATCATATCAAAACACCAGTTTTCATGTGTACATCGCATATAGCTTTGCACCAGCGCGTGCTTGACACTTTGCCTATCCCCGAGACAGGAGACTACTAGGTGCATAACCGCATTATCGATTCGCTCAGGCCCGTGCCGGGCCTGCGTGTTCTGGTCACGGGCGGCGCCTCGGGTATCGGCGCCGCGATCGCACGTGCCTTCTGCGAGACGGGCGCGCGCGTACATGTATGCGACGTCGACCGCGTCGCGCTCGATGGGTTGGCGGCCGAAACGCCGGCCATCACGACCAGTACAGCGGACGCCTCGATCGCTAAAGACGTGGATATGGTGTTCGATGACGTCAAGCATAGTCTGGGTGGCCTGGACGTGTTGATCAGCAACGTCGGTATCGCCGGGCCCACCGGGCCGATGGAAGACTTGCGGCATGCCGATTGGGAGCGCACGGTCGATGTGAATCTGAACAGTCATTTTTACTTCGCACGCTGTGCCATTCCGCTGCTGAAGGCGTCCGGCAACAATCCTGGGCTGATAACCATGAGCTCGGTCGCGGGTCGACTGGGCTACGCGCTGCGTACGCCGTATGCATGTACGAAATGGGCGCTCGTCGGTTTGATGAAATCACTGGCGATTGAGCTTGGGCCCCATGGTGTACGCGTCAATGCGATTCTGCCCGGCACGGTCGAAGGCGACCGGATGACGGGCGTGATCGGCGCGCGCGCCGCGGCGGCCGGTGTGTCTGTCGAGGCGATGCGCGAGGAATACATGCAAAAGATCTCGCTGCGCCGCATGGTCACGACGGATGATATCTCGGCCATGGCCCTGTTTCTCTGTTCGCCAGCGGCGCGCAACATCACAGGCCAGGCGATCAGTGTGGACGGGAACATGGAGTATCTATGAATCCCTGATCCGCTCCATTTACCGCACTAAGACTAGAAAACAAGGAGACACAGATGAACAAGCGAAACCTTTACGCTCTTGCGGTCGTATCCGGAATGGGCGCGTTTTGCGCCGCGTCCGTATCGGCTGCACCGGTCCAGATCGGCCTGGTGGAAACGCTGTCCGGCCCGCAGGCTTCTTCGGGGCAAGCCTACCGTACGGCAGTGCGCTATGTCGTTGATCAAATCAACGCTGCAGGTGGATGGAACGGCGAGCCGGTGCAACTGCGGGAATACGATAATCAAGGTGGCCCCTCGGGTGCTGCCGACAAACTCAAGGCCGCCATCGCCGATGGCGTGCAGATCGTCGTGCAGGGGGCGTCATCAGCCATCGGCGGACAGATCACCGAGGACGTGCGCAAACACAATCTGCGCAACCCCGGCAAGGAGGTGGTCTACATCAACATGGGTGCCGAGGCGCTGGATCTGACGGGTGAAAAATGCAATTTTTATCATTTCCGTTTTGCAGGTAATGCCCAGGTCCGTACTAAATCCCTGATCGAAGGAATGAAGAAGGCCGGCGCACTAGGTACCAAGGTCTATTCCATCAATCAAAACTACTCCTGGGGCCAGGACATGGAGCAAGCCATTGTCGATAACCAGAAGGAGGGCGGCTATACCGTCGTTGAGAAGACCTTGCACGATGTGAACAAGATCCAGGACTTCTCGCCTTACGTCGCAAAGATCGCGGCATCCGGCGCCGATACCGTCATGACCGGAAACTGGTCCAATGATTTGCTGCTGCTGATGAAGGCATCCAAGTCAGCCGGTCTTAAGGCGCGATACGGCACGGTATATCTGGACCAGCCCGGCAACCTGGCCAACGCGGGAGACTTGGCTGAAGGCAACTTTGTCGTTCACACGTTCAACGCCGAAGCCGGTGGCGACGATGCGGCGAAGTTTGTCGACGACTACAAAGCCAAAACGGGCCATCTGCCGGTCTTCGTGGAGCCGCAAACGGTATACGGCATGAAGATGATTGAAGATGCGCTCAAGCGCAGCCAGCCCCAGGACGGTGCGCTGAACGTGAACGATTTCGCGAAGGCGCTGGAGACGGCACGTATCCAGACCCCGATGGGGGAAATGAGCATGCGCGCATCAGATCATCAGGGACAACTGCCCATGGTGGTGTCCACCGTCACGCCTGACGCCAAATATAAGGTGGATGGCACGGAGATGGGATTCAAGCCCGTACTGTTGCTCTCGGCCGAAGAAGCCTCGACGCCCGCGCAATCCAGTTGCCAGATGAAGCGGCCCAGCTAAGTTCAGGGTCGATTGCCTTCGGACACTCATGGAACAAGTTCTATTTTCTCTGCTGAACGGCGTCATCTATGGACTGTTGTTGTTCATGGTCTCGGCCGGGTTGACGCTCATCTTTGGCATGATGGGCGTACTCAACTTCGCCCATGCGTCGTTCTACATGCTGGGCGCGTACTTCGCGTATATGCTGCAGGGCGCGATCGGGTTCTGGCCGGCGGTGATCGTGTCGCCCGTGCTGGTCGGGCTGATCGGCGTTGTGGTGGAACGCTATTTTCTGCGCCGGGTGCATCGTTATGGCCATGCGCATGAACTGCTGTTGACCTTTGGCCTATCGTTCATCATCGCAGAGTCGATCAAGCTGTTTTTTGGCAATTATCCCGTCGACTACCGGGTACCGGCCTTCCTGGATTTCTCGGCTTTCAGTATCGGCGGGACGCAGTATCCCGTTTACCGGCTGTTGATGGGGGGTATCGCGATTGTCATGTTCGTCGTCATCTACCTGACTTTGACGCGCACCCGCGTGGGGATTGTGGTGCGTTCGGCGATCCACAAGCCAAACATGGCCGAAGCGCTCGGGCACAACGTGCCGCTGGTCTTCATGGGCGTCTTTGGTGCGGGCGCGGCGTTGGCGGGACTGGCTGGCGCCGTGGCTGGCGCTTTCTATACGACCAATCCGAACATGGCGCTCGAACTCGGCGTCGTGGTTTTCGTGGTCGTCGTGGTCGGCGGCCTGGGCTCGCTGGTGGGGGCCATGCTGGCGTCGTTGCTGATCGGCATCGTCACCTCGCTGGCCGTCTCGGTGGACAGCAGCCTGGCCGATCTTTTGACCTTGGTTGGTGCCGGAGACTGGGCTCGCGACATGGGAGGCCTGATGACCCTCAAGCTATCTAGCCTGGCGGCCACGCTGCCTTTTGCGCTCATGTTGCTGATTCTGTTGGTGCGGCCCGGTGGCCTCATGGGCGAAAAGGGCTGACACCATGAGAAAACACCTTCTTTCATGTTTGATGGGCGTCGCCGTGTTGGTGGTGCTCCCGTTCCTGTTGTCGCAGGGGTTGTTAAACGCTGCGATCCAGATGCTCATCGCCGCGCTCTTTGCCAGCGCCTATAACTTACTGTGCGGGCAGGCCGGCATGCTGTCTTTTGGGCATGCGGCATATTTCGGCGTTGGCGCATTCGCGACGGTGCATGCGATGAATGCGGTGGGCGGCGCGGGTTTGTTGCCTACGCCCTTGATGCCGCTGGCCGGTGCCGTCGGGGGCTTGATATTCGGCGGCATCGCGGGCTGGTTTGCTACTCAGCGCAGTGGCACGTATTTCGCGATGATCACGCTGGCGATCGCAGAACTTGTCCATTCGCTCGCGCCGCATCTCAAGGGAGTGTTTGGCGGTGAAGCGGGCATCTCAACCATGCGCATGCCCGCCTGGGGATTCAACTTTGGGTCGACCACGCAGGTGTACTACTTGACGCTAGCCTGGGTGTTGTTTGGCGTGGCGCTACTGTATCTGTATACGCGCACGCCGCTCGGGCGGTTGACATACGGATTGCGCGAGAACAGCCACCGCTTGAGGTTCCTGGGCTACAACGTTCACGGATTGGGCACATTGGCGTTCGCTATCTCGGCGATGTTTTCCGGCATGGCCGGGGGCTTGCAAGTGATGTCGAACGAGTCGGCGAATTACGTGGTTTTCGATCCGTCTCTCTCGGCGGCGGCCGTGCTCAATACTTATATCGGTGGCGTGCAGGTGTTCCTTGGGCCTGCATTCGGCGCGGCGCTGATGACCTTTTTTGGGTATGCCGTCTCCGACCTGACGCGATCCTGGCTGCTGTACCAGGGCATCGTATTCGTCCTTGTCATGATGTTCCTGCCCACTGGACTGACCGGGCTGATCGGCATCGCGGGCCGCCTGCGCGAGCATCATAGCCTGGGAAGGCTGATGCCGATTTTCTTGCAGGCGATTGCCTCGGCCGCATTGATTGGCGCTGGCGCTGTGTTTGTCATCGAATTGGCTCAGCGCCTATTTTCACTGGAATATCGTTCGTTGGCGCGGCTCAAACCCGACGATCCCTGGCCGGCCGTAACATTGTTCGACCACGCTTGGCAGCCACAATCCATGATGACTTGGGGCGTACCGATACTGATGCTGGCGCTCGGCGGTCTGCTCGTGCGGCGCTGCCGCAGACAGATGCGCGCGCTGCGGGACGACCCGTCGGTGATGCCCACTACCGGGCCCGAGCCGCAAGGCAGGGAGGCAGCATGAGCGACGCGATTCTCGACATTCAGTCGCTACGCAAATCATTTGGTGCGACCGACATCATTCGTGGTGTAAACCTGAGTATGCAGGAAGGCGAACGACATGCGCTCATCGGCCCCAACGGCGCCGGCAAGTCCACGTTGTTTCACTTGATGTCTGGCCAACTGGCGCCGAGCTCCGGTGCGATCCTCTTCAAGGGACACGAGATCGGTGGCCGTTCTCCCCAGGCGATCAACCGTCGCGGCCTGGCGCGTTCGTTTCAGATCACCAACATCTTTCCTAAGCTAAGCACGTTCGAGAACGTGCGGCTTGCCGTGATGCGCGCGCATGGTTTGCAGTATGTGTTCTGGAAGTTCATTGACAACGATCGTCGCATTAGAGACGAAACGGAGCGGTTGCTTGCGCTGGTGCGTCTAACGCCAAAGGCATCGACTATCGCAGGAGAAATGGCGTATTCCGAGCAACGCTCGTTGGAGATCGCGATGACGCTAGCCTCTGATCCCACGTTGATCTTGCTGGACGAACCCATGGCTGGTATGTCGCACGATGAGACCGAATACACGGCCCAGCTCATCCGGGAGATCTCGGTGGGGCGCACGCTCATGATCGTCGAGCACGACATGGACGTCGTCTTCAAACTGAGTGACCGCATCAGTGTGCTGGTCTATGGCGAAATCATTGCGACGGGCAGTCCCGAAGAAATCCGCGGGCATGCGGGTGTGCGCGAGGCGTACCTGGGCGACGAGGCGACAACATGAACGAGCTGAATGACACGTTGCTCGCCGTGGAAAACCTGCACGCGCATTACGGTAAAAGCCATGTTCTGTACGGTGTGGACTTGCAGATCCATCGTAACGAAGTCGTCAGCCTGGTGGGTCGAAACGGAGCAGGGCGGTCGACCACGATGAAGGCAATCATGGGGCTGGTCCCGCCCACATCTGGTCGCATTTGCTTGCGTGGGCGTGATCTGGCCGGCTCGCGGCCCTACACGATCTGCCGTGCCGGTATCGCCTATGTGCCAGAAGAACGCGAGGTCTTTGCAAACCTGACGGTCGATGAAAACCTGCAGATGGGGGAACAGCCGCCCGTAGCCGGCGCGCATCGATGGACGGTCGAGCAGATGTTCGACTATTTTCCGCGCCTGAAAGAACGGCGCAACACCAAAGCCGGCAGCCTGTCGGGAGGCGAACAGCAGATGCTGACGATCTGCCGTTCACTACTTGGCAATCCGCTGGTCATGTTGATTGATGAGCCCACCGAGGGACTAGCCCCCAAGATCGTCGTCCAGGTCGGCGAGTGCATCCAGGACATGAACAGCAAGGGCGTCTCGGTCATTTTGGTCGAACAGAAATTGACTATCGCGCTGAAAGTCTCCACGCGCGTCTGTGTGATGGGCCATGGCCGCATCGTGTTCGAAGGCCAACCCGAAGAACTGGCCTCGAACGAAGCGGTGGTATCCCAATGGCTGGCCGTGTGAGTCGCCAGACGCTTGTTGACTCAACGTCATGGGGCTATCTGGGACTCGATGGCCCCAATCGATGAGAGGCTTAGGCGTCGATCGTGGCTGGTTTGTTATCGGTAGTGGCTGGCAGTCCGGCGACTATCTGCTTCATTTCCGCCAAATAGGTCTCGCGATTCTTCAGCATTCGATCCACGGGGCCCGCAATGGATAACGCCGCCTTGGCATCGCCGATTTCTAGCGGAATACCGAATGCCAGGACACCTTCGTTGCCTTCTTCCTGGACGCTATACCAGCCACGCTTGCGTTGTGCCTTGACGTTTTCTTCTAATTCGGTGGGATCTACGATGGTCTCCGTCGTGACCTTTCGCAATGGCTTGAGACGCAATTGGCGGCGCATCTCCTCGTCGTCCAGACTGCCGAGTACGGCCTTTCCAAGGGCTGATGCGTGTAGTGCAATGCGCTCTCCGTTGCGCAACACATAGCGCAAATGATGCTTGCCTTCAGCCGTGGCGAGCACTTTGACGGCACCGCCGTCCAGCATGGCGCAGAAGGCGGATTCGCCCGTTTTTTCACTCAGTAGCTCGACCATCTCCAGGCTCGCCATGTAGAGCGGATCATTGCGCGAAATATCCAGCGCAATGGAATAGAGCTTTCCCGTCGGATAAAAGCGACGGGTTTTGGCCGTACGAATTACGTATCCGGCTTTCATCATCGTATGCAGCAGGTCTGAACAACTGCTGTCAGCCAAGTCCAGAAGCCGGGCGACCTCGGAAACGGAGAGTTCGCGTTTTTCACGGGCAAACACTTCGAGGACGGCCAGGGTCCGGGCGCAAGCGGGTACGTCTGCGGGCACACAGCCTCCAATAAGTAATAACGATAGGTCGTATTGTACTTCGTCACGCCGGTTCCTTAAATGAGTTCGAGAATAGCTCTGGAGAATGACTATTTCGGACGATAGATTGGCTAGATCGCGAAAAATCAAGAGTTACAGCATCGTTGAATTTATCGACAGCTGAGTGTTGACATTGCGTGGTCTGATCTATAAATTACGATCATTCGTCGAATAAAACGATATTTCGTTGAAAAAGAAAATCTGAGGAGCGCTATGGAACTCAATCTTGAGGGGCGTGTCGCCCTGGTGACGGGGGCGGGCAGCGGCATCGGTCGCGATACGGTGTTTAAGTTGGCCGAGGAGGGGTGCAAGGTCGTTGTCTCCGATATCAATGCCGACAATGCCCAAGAGACGGCTGATGCACTTCGCCAGGCGGGGCATGAGGCGCTTGCCGTGGTATGTGATGTCACGAGCGAAGACCAGGTGAGGCAACTGATTGCGCAAGCACAGCAGTTGGGGGGCGTGGACATTTTGGTGAATAACGCAGGCATCGTGAAGGATGGCTATCTGACCAAGATGACTGAGCAGGCTTGGGACAGCGTCGTTGACATCATCCTGAAGGGAGCCTTTCTATGTTCACGTGAAGTGCTGCCACAAATGATGGAAAAGAAGTGGGGGCGCGTGATCAATATCTCGTCGCGCTCACTGTTTGGTAATCCCGGGCAGGTCAACTATTCGGCAGGAAAGGCAGGCCTGGTGGGCTTTACTCGCGCGCTGGCGCTCGAACAAGGCAAGTTCGGCGTAACAGTCAACGCGATTGCGCCGGGTTTCATCATGACACCGGGCATTCGCAATCTTCCGCACTTCCCCAAGTTGCACGGGGCCGCCGTCGCCAAGGTTCCGGTGGGTTTTCTGGGTGAGCCGCGCGACATATCTAATGCAGTTGCGTTTTTGGCTTCAGACGTGGCGCGCTATATCAGTGGGACGACATTGTTTGTGACCGGTGGCCGCTATTCGAGCTGATCGGGCTCATTTCCCTATCTTCAAGTGAACTGAATCAACATGAACTTTGATCTCAACTCCGAACAGATTGAATTGCAAGATCAGATACGGCGTTTCATGCGCCGCGAAGTGGTGCCGTTGATCGATGAGAGCGAAGCCGGCCGGAAGTTTCCGTTCGAGCTGTTTCCCAAACTGGCGGAGTTTGGCTATATGGGAGGCGTCTTGCCAGAATCGGAAGGCGGGCTGGGCATCGATTATGTGACGTGGTCGATGATGTTCGAGCAGTTGGGCTATCACTGGCTGTCGCTTCGCACCATGCTTAACTGCACGAATGTGCCGATGTTTATGTTGGCGAGCCGGGGGACGGCCGAGCAAAAGGAAAAGTATCTAAAGCCGCTTATTGAGGGCAAGGCATCTATATTCACTGCCATTACGGAGCCAAACGTCGGATCCAATCCCGCAGCCGTGCAGACGCGCGCGGAACTCAAGGGGGATCATTACGTCATCAGTGGCCGAAAGCTGTGGATCAGCAACGGGTTGTGGGCCGACTTCGGTATTGTGGTTGCCCGGACCTATAGTGCGGATAGCGATGGCAAGCTATCTCTGTTCATTGTCGATGCAAAGGAGTCCCCGTTCGAGCGCCGCGCGGCGGAGACAATGGTGTTGCGTTGCACGGGCACAGCGGAACTTGGTTTTTACGATGTGAAGGTCCCTCGCGAGAACCTTTTGGGTGCGGAAGGCGATGCCATGCGCATCACGCTGGCAGGCTTGGATGTCGGACGTCTGCATATTGCGCACGGCGCGGTGGGCGCGGCACAGGCAGCACTGGACTTGGCCACGGATTTTGCCAAGACGCGCGAGCAGTTCGGCAAGCCTATCGGCAGTTTCCAGTTAGTACAGAAACATATCGTTGATATGACGATACGGGTCAATGCCGCGCGGGCGTTGTCTTATCAGGCTGCGTGCGCTTTGCAGCAGGGTCGAGCCACGATGGAGTGCGCGATCGCCAAGTTGTATGCCACGGAGGCCGCCCACGAAGTGGCGAGCATGGCGCTGCAGGTGCATGGTGGTCAAGGCTATGCGGTGGGCTATCCCATTGAGCGGATCTTCCGTGATACGCGTGGAGGAACGATTCCCGAGGGGACGACTGAAATTCAGACACTCATCATCGGTCGCAGCCTGCTGGGCATGTCGGCCATTCATTAAGATCGCCCATGTCGCAAACAACATCTACAGGAACGCCCGCGGTGGCGTTGGACAGCATAGCGGCGGGTCGCTATTTCTGGGAAGACCTGCCGGTCGGCTTCAAATATCAGACATCATCGCGCACGATTACTGAGTCGGACATTGTTTCGTTCGCCGCGCTGACCGGTGACATGAATCGCGCGCATGTCGACGACGAGACTGCACGTAGCGGGCTGTTTGGTAAACGGATTGCACACGGATTACTCGTGGAGTCCTACATGGCCGGGCTGAATACGCGAACCATCGTGAATCAGTTGCTAGAGCCATCGATGCTGGCGTTGCTCGGTACGGAATGTCGTTTTCTTAAGCCCACATTCGTTGGCGACACCATTTCCGTAGAAATCGAGGTCATCGAAACACGGCCTTCCTCCAAATCGGATCGCGGCATTGTGAAGTTTCGACGTAGTGCGATATCACAGCGCGGCGAGGTCGTCGTCGAATGCATTGTGAGCATGATGTTCAAGCGTAGGGGTTCGGAATGAGTTCAGTGGAGAAGTCGGGGTTGTTTTCAGATCTACATCTTTTATTTAATCCACGATCCATTGCTTTGGTCGGCGCTTCCAGCCGAAATGACAGTGTGGGCGGACGAACGCTGGAGAACTTGCAGGAGTTTTCCAATCTGAAGGGGCCGCTCTATCTGATCAACCCAACTAAATCGGAAATACGAGGATTGCCGTGCTATCCCTCTGTCGGTGCATTGCCAGAGCCGCCCGATGTCTCGATCATCACGGTCCCGGCCAAGTCCGTTATTGCCGTGCTAGAAGAATGTGCGGAAAAGGGGTCGAAGTTTGCAATCGTCCTGACGTCCGGTTTTGGGGAAATGGGCGAAGCCGGCAGGCGCGACGAGGACACCATGCGCGAGATTGCCCAGCGCAGCGGCATGCGCATTTATGGGCCTAACTGTCCTGGGCTCAACAACATCAATGCCAAATTGGGTATGTCATTCTCGCCCGCGTTTCGCATGGACCTGGCGCCTGGTCCCATCGGTCTGGCGACGCAAGGCGGTGGGTTGGGACGCACGATCATGCAGTCCATGGAGCGCGGGATAGGCGTGGCCGCCTGGGCATCGTCTGGTAATCAGGCAGATCTGGACGTGAGCGATTTCATTCACTATATGGCGGATGCGCCGGATGTGAAGGTAATTGCAACCATCATTGAAGGTTTTAAAAGCGGAGAGAAATTTGTCGCGGCGGTGCAGCACGCGGCGGATAAGGGTAAGCCAGTTGTTGCACTGAAGGTGGGTAAATCAGAGTACGGTATCCGGGCCGCACAGTCGCATACCGCCTCTATTACCGGCACCGCGCAGATTAATAGCATGGTGCTGCGGCAGTTGGGCGTGATCGAAGTCGACGATATGGATGAGCTTGTCGACACCGCTTGGCTATTGGCCCGTCAACTGCCTACAGGCAAAGAAAGTCTGGTTATCTACGGCCCCTCAGGAGGGGCGGTGACCTTGGCCGCCGACAAGGTGGGTAGTGCGGGTTTGAAACTGGCTGAATTTGAAACACACACCACCGAACGACTGAAATCGCTATTGCCTGACTATGCCGCTATTGCGAACCCGGTGGACGTCGGTACGGAAATATTCACGAACTCTCGGCTGGTCGATGACACACTGCAGGCAGTGGTTGATGACCCAGGTGTGGGATTGGTGCTTTACGCGTTTCCACTCGACTACGGAAAAGTCATGCGCGATAACGCAGAGAGCGCGGTGCGAGTGCAGGCGGGTACGAGTGTTCCCATTCTTCCTGTCTGGATGAGTGATCGTCTGGGTGATGGGTACCACGCGCTTGTAAAAGCCGGATTGGTTCCTTCACGCTCGTTGAGTAATGCCGTGCGCGCGGTAGGCCATTGGATTGAATGGGGACGTTGGATCAAGCAGCGCGATCCTGATTTTAAGCCCCAGCCCGTCGCGCACTCACGAATAGGCCAGGAGGAACCGCCGACAAGAACGCTATCTGAGGTCGAGGCAAAGCAGATGCTTGGTCGTGCGGGCATTCCGTTCATGGCGCGTGGTGTGGCGGTCGAGATAGAGCAGGCTGTGCTGCTTGCCGATGAGTTGGGTTATCCCGTGGTGGCAAAGATCGTTAGCCCGCAGATTGCGCACAAGTCCGAGGTGGGTGGCGTCGCTATTGGCTTATCCAATGCGAACGAGGTTCGTGTCGCATGTGAAGCCATTCTGAAATCTGTCGCAGGGAAAGCGCCCTCTGCCTCTGTCGAAGGTCTGTTGATTGAGCGTATGGCCGGCGCCGGTGGCGTGGAGGTGTTTGTCGGCGTGCAGCGCGACGCGGTCTTTGGCCCGATCCTTAGCTTTGGCCTGGGCGGAATCTACGTGGAAGTCTTTAAGGACATCAGTCGCCGAATGCTGCCGCTAACGCGCGCGACGTGTGAGTCGATGGTTCGAGAAGTGCAATGCTTCCCGTTGCTCGACGGTGCGCGGGGTAAGTCCAAGTGTGATCTGCGGGCGCTTGAGGAACTGCTCCTCAGCATATCGCAGTTTGTGCTGGCCAATCCCCAAGTACGGGAAATCGACCTGAATCCTGTCTGGGTCGGGGCAGCGGGCCAAGGCGCGATTGCGCTCGACGCGGTCGTCATTGTTGAAGCGTTATCCAAGAACGAATCGGAGTAAAGAAACATGGCAGTCAAGACTGAAATCGGCTACACCACGCCGGACGTCATCATGGTGCGTGGCAAGAATCTTTCCACGGACATTTTTGGAAAATTCGATTTTATCGACATGATTTACTGGTTGAATTTTTCAAGAATGCCAGAGCCACGGGAAAAAGCCATGGCGAACTTGATATTGGTCGCCGCGGCTGATCATGGGCTAACGCCGAGTGCATTGTCGACGAGATTGACATTTCTGGGTGCGCCGGAATCGGTTCAGGGCGCGGTGGCGTCAGGCTTGCTGGGTGCTGGTAGCCGTTATCTCGGCACCGTGCTGAATGTAGCGGATATGTTGAAGAAGGGCGCGGCGACGCTGGATCCCGACGCGGCCGACGAGGCGGTGACCGAGGCTGCACGCACACTCGTGCGAAAGTACCGCGAAACACGTACACCCATTTCCGGTCTTGGACACAATATTCATGTCCACGGTGATCCGCGCGTCCCGGTGCTGCAGGAGATTTCGGAACAGCACGGGTATTTTGGCAAGCATTGGCGGCTGGCATTGGCGATTCCGCAAGTGCTGGAACAAGATCATGGCAAGCGCTTGCCCATGAATGGAGCGGGAGCGTTGGGCGCTATTGTCGCGGACATGGGATTGGACGGGATCTTCGGTCGTGGCCTGATGCTTGTCGGCCGCGCTGCGGGGCTGGTCGCGCATGTGCGCGAAGAAGCTGAACACCCGACTGGACAGGAGTTGTGGGATTTGGTGCTCGATCAGGATCCCCGCAATGTCAAGGCAGTCCGCGCGCGGTGAACAAGATGACACCGCTACAAGGGATCCGCGTCTTGGATTTCACTGAACTGCTACCGGGCCCGTTTTTGTCGCAAAATTTGGTCGAACTGGGGGCCCACGTGACCAAGATCGAGCGACCTCCGCACGGCGACAACGCTCGCCTGATGGCACCGGGGGTCTTTCATGCGGCGAACCGCGGCAAAGACTGTATTCAGGTGGACCTTAAATCTTCGCAGGGGCATGCGCAGATCGAACAGTTGCTTGAGACGGCCGACGTGTTGTTGGAGGCCTATCGTCCCGGCGTGATGAAGCGGCTTGGACTGGATTATGCAACGCTTAGTTCGCGCTATCCCCGATTGATCTATGCCTCTATCAGTGGCTATGGCCAAACAGGGGAGCGTGCTTTGCTGCCAGGGCATGATCTCAATTACCAAGCGGTCAGTGGTGCGCTCGCGCTATCGGGATTGCCCGATGGTAGACCGGAGCATGTCTTCGGCCTGCCGGTGGCGGATCTTTGTGGTGCGATGTATGGATTTAGCGCAGTGCTGGCGGCGCTCTTTCAGCGTGTGCAATCAGGCAAGGGACAGTATCTGGACATTGCCCTGGCGGATTGTCTTGCTCATTGGATGAACCCGCGCTTGGGCGCTTTTCAGGCCCAGGGCCTGGATGCCCTGAATCAACAGCGTCAGGACGTACTGGACAAACCGGCATACGGGGTGTTTCGTTGCCGGGACGGTCAGGAAATCACGATCTGCGCGCTGGAAAATCATTTCTGGCAGCGGCTTGTGCAATGCCTTGAACTGAACACATTCACTGATGCAGCGTTCATGGACTATGAGTATCGCGCAAAGTCCGCGGGTGCTATTCGCCAAGCCATCGCCGCACACGTGCTGCAACGTGAAAGCAATGAACTGCATGTGGCGTTGATGGCCGCCGATGTGCCGGCGATGTTGCTGGTCAAACCCTCTGATCTTCTGGATACCAGCCTGGCCGCGGGCCGGGATCTACAGGCAAGTGATGGAACGTCTTTTCTGCGGTTTCCGGTGTCGCTCTCTGGCATGCCGGAGTCGGATGCGGACGCGCAATCGAGAGTCGTACGGCAATGACTACTCCTGAGACATCGTCAGTTGCGGCAGGCATCTGTCGCCACACTTTGTTAGAGAGAGTCGTTCATGGGCAGCCTTTTGATAAGGCTGTTGTAGAGGAGATGCATGTTTGTAATGCACAACGCGTTCTCGTCATCGCGGCGCCCCAGGCACGAGGTTCGGTCGCGCTGCAAACCTTGAGTGCTGCATTGGGACAGCGGTACGTCGGCGAGTTCTGTGAGGCATTGCCACATGTGCCGGTACGGTGTATTCGGCAAGGTGCACTGCTGGCACGTGAGTTGAACGTTGATCATCTGGTCGCACTGGGTGGAGGATCGGTGATTGACGCGGCCAAGGCGATCGCATTGCTTTTGCATAAAAGCGTCGACGCAGACGCCGCGATGTTATTGGAGCCTCAGGACCTGAGCCAGGTCGATTCGAGTGATCCTGATCAGGAGGCAGCAGATTGGCTACGCATCACGGTTGTGCCGCAGACATTATCGGCGGCGGAGTTTACGTGGTTTGCCGGCGTTAGCGACCCCGACACCCGAGTCAAGAATATCGTAGCGCATGCGGCAATGGCGCCTCGTACGGTGATTCTTGACCCGGTGTTAACGATGGACGTTCCCTTGCCGATTTTTTTGGCCAGCGGGGTCAAGGCGATGGATCACGCCATTGAACGCCTGGTCGCATTACGCAGCCATCCCGTGTCTGACGCGACGAGTCTGCACGCTTTGCAAATGTTGGCGTGGGCGCTTCCTGCTGTGCACCGTCGACCGGGCGATCTTGAGGCCAGAGTGCAATGCCAATTGGCATCATGGTTGTCCATTACGGGGGGTAATGCGGGGGTGAAGACCGGAGCCAGCCACGCGTTGGGGCACACGCTGGGTATACACGCCGGTGTCGCGCATGGATTGACTTCCTGCGTATTGCTGCCATCGGTCTTGCGTTGGAATGTGACCGTCAATCAACGCCAACAACGGCGCGTGATAGCGGCGCTGGACGGCCCGGGCGAGGATCTGGGTTCGTGGGTTGAGCGCTTTGTCGCGACATTGGGACTGCCTGCTCGGTTGCGTGAATTGAATGTTCCGGAGGTGGACTTGCCGTCCATTGCGCAAAAGAGCATGCATGACCCTGGTATGCGCAATAGCCCACGCCCAGTTCAAAGTGCAGGCGATGCCCTGGAGATGCTACGCATGGCCTGGTGAGTAAACAGGCGATCTTGCTGAGCTTGTCGCTTGCCTATCTATCAATAACAAAGGAGACAATTCAATGAAAAATTTTGCTTATGCTGCGCTGTTGTGCCTTGGTCTGGGTATATCGCAAGCGAATGCTGCCCAAGCCTATCCGGAAAAGCCCATCACGCTCGTGATTCCCTATACGGCCGGGGGCATTACCGATGTATCCGGGCGTTTGGTGGCGAAAAAATTATCTGAGCGATTGGGGCAACCGATTATCGTTGATAACCGTCCGGGCGCGGGCGGGGCAATTGGGGCAGAGTATGCCGCAAGAGCGAAGCCGGATGGATACACGCTGTTTATGGGTACGCGTGGTACACAGGTGACGAACGCCATGATTCAGAAGGACGTCAATATTCCGCCGGCAAGTGACTTTGCCTCAGTCTACGCATTTATCGATGCGGCGACGGTGATCGTTGTGCGTGCGGATGCGCCTTACAACACATTGTTGGAGCTTGTCGCTTATGCCAAAGCGAATCCGGGTAATTTGAGTTATGCCTCCGCAGGTAATGGATCCGCCGCAAATCTGACCGGCGAGCTGTTTCAGGACGTCGCGGGCATCAAAATGACTCACATCCCGTATCGGGGTAGTGCACCTGCTGTTCAAGATGTTGTAGGGGGTGTGGTACCCGTCGCGTTTGATTATCCGGCGACAACTGCCAGTTTTATCAGTAACGGACGTTTGAAAGCGCTGGCGGTCGTCTACGGTGAGCGCGTCAAGTCCTTGCCGGATGTACCTACCGCCGCACAGGCGGGTGTAAAAGGCGCGGAGTCATCGAGCTGGATGGGATTTTTTGCCCCGGCGAAAACACCTGATGCAATCATTGAGCGGTTGAGTCGCGAGATGACTGTTGTGATGGAAGATCCGGAGGTTCAGCAGAAGATCACTGATATGGGTGCCATTCCATTACATGCGGATAGTAAAGCGCTTGATAAGTTGATCGAGGAAGACCGTGTGCGTTGGGAGCCGGTAATCGAACGTATTAAAATCAGTTCGAACTAAGATTGGCGCCTTCAGCGGCCACGTCGATTCGCGGCGTGCGCACAGCGAGGCGCTATGGATTCATAACGGGACGGAAACACACCATGATGTTCGATATGGATGACCTGGATGTTGGCCGCAGCTACAAACTGATGTCATCCTCAATTCTGCCTCGTCCCATTGCATGGGTGGTGAGTCAGGATGCCGATGGTGTTGTGAATGCGGCACCGTATTCATTGTTCAACTTTTTTGGCGGACATCCTCCCGTTGTCTGTATCGGTATGGGGCGGCCAAAGGGAAACGATAAGGATAGTCTGGCAAATATCCGGGCGACGGGAGAGTTCGCGATCAATATGGTGACGCAGCCTCTTGTGCAGGCCATGAATACCACCGCAGTGCCTTTCCCTGTCGGTGTGAACGAACTGGAAAAGGCGGGGCTGGAGACGGTGCCTTGCACCAAGATTGCCGGACACCGGATCAAGAGCAGTCCGTTGACACTGGAATGCAAGCTTCAGCAGATCATCGATGTGCCGCCGTCGTCGGTCATGGTGATGGCCACCGTGAGCGCGATGCATATCGATGATTCGTGCGTCATCGACGTGGACCGTTGCCATCTCGACAGTTCGAAGTTTGAGGCGATTGGACGGATGGCGAGTCCGGGATGGTACACCACGACAACGGATCGTTTTGCGATACCGCAATTGACTGTCGAGCAATGGGAGTCGGGGCAGTAAGCGCCGTCCTTTAACGACTGGCGACGAACCCGCGTTGAGATTCAGCGCGGGTTATGCGTTGACATCGCTGCATCGATGTCACTGGGTCAATCTCACTGCGTCAATGTCGAAATAAACGCTGCGGTACGCGGATCGCTGGGCTGCGTAAATAACTTGGCGGACGCGCCCGATTCGACTACTTTGCCATCTTGTAGAAAAACGGCTTCGCGTGAGATCGCCGCAGCCAGACGCAGATCGTGGGTGGCCATCAGCATAGTCATGCCTTCGCTGGCGAGTTGTTTGAGCACGTCCACGACTTCCGCGGCGAGGCCGGGGTCCAGCGCGGAGGTGGGCTCATCGCAGAGCAAGACGCGGGGAGAAGGCGCCAGCGCGCGCGCAATGGCGACGCGTTGTTGTTGTCCGCCGGATAAGTTCAACGGCCAGGCATTGGCCTTGTCAAGCATGCCGACTTTGGTCAAGAGAGCCTCGGCACGTTCGCGAGCCCTGGCCTGGGGCCATTTTTGGACGGTGACCAGGCCTTCCATGACGTTGTCGATGACGGTCTGGTGGGGGAACAGTTGAAAGTTCTGGAACACCATGCCGGTTTGCATGCGGATGCGTTGGATTGCGTCGCGCTGCGGCCTGTGCACGGGATTGAATTCCAGGGTTTCATCGCCGATGCGCAGGGTGCCCGCTTCGGGGATTTCAAGGAGGTTGACGCAGCGCAGCAGTGTGCTTTTACCGCTGCCGGACGGGCCGATCAGTGCGGTGACGCTGCCTTCGGCAAGGGCGACGTCGACGTTGTCCAGCACGTGGTGCGTGCCGAAGGATTTGTTGATCTGCGTGAGCGAGATCATCAGCGTTGCCCCTCGGTAAAGACAGCATGCTGGCCGTAACGGCGCTCGAGGCGGGTTTGGGCGGCCGACAGCACGGAACTGAATATCAGATAGATCAGGGCGGCCTCTGTGTAGAGGATCAGCGGCTCGTAGGTGACGGCGGCGATGCGCTGGGCGGCCTGGAAAATCTCGGGTACGGTGAGCACCGCGGCCAGCGAGGTGTCTTTGACCAGCGAGATAAATGAGTTGGCCAGCGGGGGGACCGCGACGCGGGCGGCCTGGGGCAATACGGTACGTCGCATGGCTTGGCCGCGGGTCATGCTGAGCGAGTAGGCGGCCTCCCATTGGCCTTTGGGAATGGACTCGATGGCGCTGCGTATGACTTCGGAATTGTACGCACCGACGTTGAGGATAAAGCCGATCAGTGCCGCAGGCAGGGGATCCAGTACGATGCCGGCGTTGGGCAGGCCATAGAAAATAATGAACAACTGCACCAACAGTGGGGTGCCTCGTATCAGCCAGACATAAAAGCGGACGATCAGGACCAGTGGCTTAGGGCCAAATAGCCGGATCAGCGCGACGATGAATGCCAGTATCAGCCCGCCCGCAAAGGACAATAGCGTCAGGGGTACGGTGAAGGCGAGTCCCGCCTTCAGCAAGGGCCAGAATGAATCCAGCATTAACTGTAGCCATGCGGGCACGATAGCGGCGTCCATGGGGAGGGGCGATGCTCGGGTGGTCTTTACGTCGCGATGGCGTTACTGGGCGGACAGGTCTGTGCCGAAGTACTGGACCGAGATAGTTTTGTAGGTACCGTCGGCCTTGATGTCGGCCAGTGCCTTGTTAATGGCGTCGCGCAGTTCGGGGTTGTTTTTGCGGATCAAGACTCCGGACTCGCTGAATTCCGCGCTTTTGTCACTGTCGACAATGCTGACCTTGGCGTCGGGTTTTTGTTTTTTGAAGTCCAGGAAGGACAGGTTGTCGTTGATGGTGGCATCGACGCGGCCGGAGAGCAGCAGGTCGATGGCCTCGTTAAAACCTTGGACGGCGATGACTTCGGCGCCATATTTCTGGGCGAGTTTGCCAAAGTTGCTGGTCAATGTGTTGGCCGAGCGCTTGCCTTTGATGTCCTCGAAGCTTTTGATGTTTTTTTCGTCGTCGTGCACGATCAGGACGGCCTCGGAGGCGATGTACGGGTCCGAAAAGTCGTATTTGGCTTTGCGTGCATCGGTGATACCGACTTGGTTAATGACAGCGTCATAACGCTTGACGTCGAGGCCGGCGATCAGGCCGTCCCATTTGCCTTCGACGAACTCGGCCTTGACGCCAAGGCGTTCGGCGATGGCGCGACCGATATCGACGTCGAAACCGGTGAGCTTGCCCGACGCGTCGTGATAACTGAACGGGGCATAGGTACCCTCGGTGCCGATTTTGATAACGCCGGCCGATTTGATGTCGGCCAGGCCATCTTGGGCGTAGGCGCAAACGGAGACGAGAGATAGCAATCCAGTCAACAGGATCGAACGCAGGGGCTTCATGTCACGCTCCGGTGAGTTGTTGTGTGGCTTGTGGGGCCTTATGAGCCCCACCGCGCATAAACGATGACTCTAACAAGCCGTCTATTCTTCCACAACCTATAAAAAATATTGAAAATATTTCTATTAGTTATAAGCGGCAGGGGAACGCCAGGGGTGGCTACCACGACTTTACGCGCTAACGCGCCCGTAACAATCGCAATCCGTTGGCCACGACCAGTAGGCTGGCGCCCACGTCGGCAAACACGGCCATCCACAGGCTGGCGTGCCCGGTGACCGCCAGCACGAGGAAGATTGCCTTGATACCCAGGGCCATCCCGATGTTTTGCATCAGGACTTGGTGGGTGGCGCGTGATAACCGCACAAAGGCGGATATCTTGCGCAGGTCATCGTCCATCAGGGCGACGTCGGCGGTCTCGATGGCGGTGCCGGTGCCGGCCGCGCCCATGGCAAAGCCGATGTCGGCGCGCGCCAGGGCGGGAGCATCGTTGATACCGTCGCCGACCATGCCGACGGTGTGGCTCGCGCTGAGCTTGGCCTCGACGGCGCGTTGCTTGTCTTCAGGCAGCAGTTCGCCGTGCGCTTCGTCGATACCGGCTTGTTCGGCGATGGCGCGGGCGGCACGAGGATTGTCGCCGGTCAGCATCAGGGTGCGTACGCCAAGCTGATGCAGGCTGGCAATGGCTTCTTTGCTGCTGGGTTTGAGCGTGTCGGCGACGGCGGCCAGGGCGAGGGTTTGCGTGCCATCGGTCAGGGCGATGGCGGTTTTTCCTTGCTGTTCATAGGCTTCGATGCGGCCTTGTATTTCGGGGGTGGCGATACCCAGTTCGCGCATCAGGCGCAGGTTACCCAGGTGCCAGGTCTGGTCGTCGATGCGACCGCGCACGCCCCGACCGGGCAGGGCGGAGAAGTCTTGCACATCACGTAGCACGGCGTCGGGATGTGCCGCGAGGTAAGCCTGTGCGACCGCGCGCGAGACGGGGTGGTCGGAACGGGCCGCGAGGCTGGCCGCGATCAGGGCGGTGGGGGAATCTAGGTCGGCGATGCGGTCGGTCGATGAATCGAGGAGGGTGGTTGCGTCGCCGGTCGAGAGCGCGTGGTCCGCAGAGGCTGCGGTTGAATCTGCCACGGCGGTATTACCTTGGCTGCCGGAGGGCGCGCTAGCCTGTAGCGCGATAAAGTCTGTGCAAACGGGCTTGCCGTGGGTGAGCGTGCCGGTTTTGTCTAGCGCCAACCAGTTCAGTTTGCGGCCCTGTTCAAGGTAGATGCCGCCCTTGATCAGGATGCCGCGCCGCGCAGCGGCGGTCAGGCCACTGACGACGCTGACGGGCGTGGAAATGACCAGCGCGCAGGGGCAGGCGATGATCAGCAAGGCGAGGGCGCGGTAGATGGCGTCCATCCAGGGTTGGCCGGCGACGAGTGGCGGCACGACGGCGATCAGGATTGCCAGGATAACGACCGCAGGCGTGTAGATACGCGAGAACCGGTCGATGAAGCGCTGGGTGGGCGCACGCGCGCCCTGGGCTTGCTCGACGGCGTGAATGATGCGGGCCAGCGTGGTATTGCCCGCCGCGGCGGTGACGCGGTAGTCAAAAGCGCCGGTGGTGTTGACCGTGCCGGCATAGACGGTGTCGCCGATGGTTTTGTCGACGGGCAGGCTTTCGCCGGTGATGGCGGCCTGGTCGATGGCGGAAGTCCCTTCGACAATGATGCCGTCCACGGCGATGCGTTCGCCGGGCCGCACGCGTACCCAATCCTCAAGATTCAGGTTGGCGACGGGGATTTCCTTCCATGACCCGTCGGGCTGGCGGGCCGTGGCGACCTGGGGGGTCAGCGCGAGCAGGTCGCGAACGGCGTTGCGCGCGCGATCGAGGGCCCGGGCTTCGATGAGCTCGGCGATGTTGAACAGCACCATCACCATGGCGGCCTCGGGCCACTGACCGATGAGGACGGCGCCGGTGACGGCGATGCTCATCAAGGCGTTGATGTTCAGATTGCCGTTGCGCAGGGCAATCCAGCCTTTGCGATAGGTACCCAGCCCGCACGTAAGGATCGCGACGACAGCCAGGATGGCGCTGACGGCCGTGGGTAGCGCGGCAAAATGCGCGGCCTCGGAGAGCGCGGCCAGTACCCCGCCCGTGGCGAGCAGATAGCCAGTGCGCGACGAGGGGCCCGTGGCCGCTGGTGCGCTGGTGTCATCCTGGGCGAGCAGCTCGGGCGTCATGCCTAGCGATTTGATGGCGCTGACGATGGGATCAAGTGTGTCTTGCGCGTGGACGACGGTCAGCTCGCGCTGCATCAGATTGAAGTGCACGTCATGGATGCCCGGCAGCTTGTCCAGTTTTTTGCGGATCAGCGTTTCTTCGGTCGGGCAGTCCATTTGACCGATACGTAGCCGGCTCAGTTGCTGGCCAGGACCCGCCTGCAGAGCGGCCTCGGTGGCCGGTCCCGAGGCGGTGGCGCAGCAGCTTTGGCCCACGTCGCGAGAGTTGGCATGATCGTGTTCATGCTTGTGATCGTGGTCCTGCTTGTCGGGACTGGGGTCCTGGGAACAGCACTGCGAAGCTGAAGACGTGGACATGGGTGATTTCCGACTATTTCAGAGGAGATGCGGGTATTTCACACCTTGGAGTTACTATAGAGTCAAGCCCTGAATGTTTCCTACCCCGTATTTCCCGCCTCGCGACTGCATCGGGTCACCGTGGGGGGCAGGGCGCCGCGTTACAGGAGAGGATCATGAAAATCGGTGAGCTGGCCAAGACAGCCGGTACGACGGTCGAAACCGTGCGCTATTACGAGAAAGAGGGATTATTACCCAAGCCGGAGCGTAGTCTGAACAACTATCGTAGCTATGGCGAGGCGCATCTGGAGCGGCTGCGACTGATCCGTAACTGCCGCGCCTTGGATATGACGCAGGATGAAATTCGGACCATTCTGAGCCTGGCGGACAATCATCAGACGAGCTGCCAGCCGATTAATGCGTTGTTTGACGAGCATATTGCGCACGTCGACGCCCGGATTGCCGAGTTGAAGCAGTTGAAAACGCAATTGGCCGAGCTACGACAGCGTTGCCTGTCGGCGCGGCCAGATGCGGAGGATTGCGGCATTTTGCACGGCCTGGCGCAGATGCAGGTGGAGGAGCGTGGCGAACGTCATACCCATTTGGGTTGAAGTGGGACTCGCCTGTGCGGCGGTACGCTCAAGTATGATGAGAATGTTTCTCGAATGACTTTAGCGATAACGATCTCATGACAGCCGTTTCCCCTTTGCATGCTTTAACTTCCCGCCGGTCGATGAAATTCCTGCGCGCGCCGGCACCGAAACAGGACGAGTTGGATCAGATTCTGCAGACCGCGATGAGCGCGCCTGACCACGGCAAGCTGCGTCCATGGCGTTTTGTATTGATCCGTGGCGAGGCGATCGGCCGATTGGCGGATCTGGCCCTGGATGCGGTCAAGCGCAGCGGCGACCCGCGCATGACGCCCGAAAAGGAAAAATCGGTCCGCCAGTGGATGAGCGAGGTCCCGCTATTTGTCGGCCTGGCGCACAAGATTGACCACGACAATCCCAAGGTACCCGAGCAAGAGCAGTTGCTGGCGACCGGCGCGGCGGTGATGAACATGCTGAACGCCATCCACGCGCTGGGCTATGGCGCGTTCTGGAGCACAGGGATGGGGACGTACCTGGAAGAGGTCCAGGACGCCCTGGGCTTGGATTCGCTGGATCACCGGTTTTTGGGGTTCTTGGCCGTGGGTACGCCGGCTTGCGCCGTACCCACGATAGAACGGCCCGATTTCCGTGAGTTTGTCACGGAGTGGAGCGGGCCGGTCTAGCGGGATCAGCCCTGCGCCGTTTCCGTCAATACGCGCTGGGCTTCTTCGGCCACGCGCTCGGGGGCGGTGCCGCCGATGTGCTTGCGTGCGGCCACGGAGCCCTCGAGCGTCAGGACCTCATGGACGTCTTCGTCGATGCTGTCGTGGTAGGCCTTGAGATCGGCGGTCGATAAGTCGGCCAGGTCGCAGCCGCGTTGTTCGCAGTCGCGTACGGCGTGGGCCACGACTTCGTGGGCGTCACGGAAGGGCAAGCCGCGCTTGACCAGATAGTCGGCCAGGTCGGTGGCGGTGGCAAAACCCTGCAAAGCCGCCGCGCGCATGTTCTCGGGCTTGACCTTGATGCCGGTGGCCATGTCGGCAAAGATGGTGAGCGTGTCGCGCACGGTATCGACCGTATCGAACAGGCCTTCTTTGTCTTCCTGGTTGTCCTTGTTGTAGGCCAGGGGCTGGCCCTTCATCAGAGTCAACAGGGCGACCAGATGGCCATTGACGCGGCCGGTTTTGCCGCGCGCCAATTCGGGCACGTCGGGGTTCTTTTTCTGGGGCATGATCGAGCTGCCGGTGCAGAAACGGTCGGCCAGATCAATGAAACCCACGCGCGGGCTCATCCAGAGCACAAGCTCTTCGGACAGGCGCGATATGTGCGTCATGATCAGGGCGCCGGCGGCGCAGAATTCGATGGCGAAATCGCGATCGGACACGGCGTCGAGCGAGTTGCGGCAGACGCCGTCAAAACCCAGGGTTTTGGCGACGCGCTCGCGGTCGATCGGAAACGAGGTGCCGGCCAGTGCGGCTGCGCCCAGCGGCAGGCGATTGACGCGGCCCCGGCAGTCGGCCAGACGCTCGGCGTCGCGGCCGAACATCTCGGCGTAGGCCAGGAGATGGTGGCCAAAGGTGACGGGCTGGGCGACTTGCAGGTGGGTAAAGCCGGGCATGATGGTGCCGGCGTGTTCCAGGGCGACGGTGGCCAGCGCGTGGCGCAGTTGGCGCAGCAGGTCGATCAGGTTGTCGATTTCCGCGCGCAACCACAAACGGATGTCGGTGGCGACCTGATCGTTACGCGAGCGGCCGGTATGCAGGCGCTTGCCAGCGTCGCCGACGAGTTCGACCAGGCGTTTTTCGATGTTCAGGTGGACGTCTTCGAGGTCGAGCAGCCATTGGAAGCTGCCGGCGTCAATTTCGGACAGGACTTGGGTCATGCCGCGCTGGATATCGGCCAGATCCTGGGCGCTGATAATGCCCTGGGCGGCCAGCATGTCAGCGTGCGCCAGCGAACCCTGGATGTCGCAGCGCGCCATGCGCTTATCAAAGTCCACGGACGCGGTGTAGCGTTTGACGAGATCGGAAACCGGCTCAGAGAACCGGGCGGACCAGGCTTGCGCCTTGTTGGCGAACTGGTTTTGGTCGGAGTGGGGAGTTTTTGCCATGGGCGGGATTATAGAGCCAGGGTGAGGGGCTTTGCCGGGGTGTCGGCGCGGGCGTTGCCTATTGCCGCCGAATCTGTGAGGTGATTGACCGACGCAGGCCCCGACTTGTTGGATAATTCGAACAAGTCATACGACAGAATCAAGGCGTGCTAATGGATTGGGATTGGGATCGATTGGTAGTCAGGCTGACGCAATATGTGCCTGAACACCCTTGGGCGCAGACGCTGGTGGGCGTCGTGGTGTTGGTCCTGGTGGCGCTGGTCGCGCAATGGGTCGGCGCACGCCTTATCCTGCTTGGGGCGCATCGGCTGCTGATTTTGACTGGCCGCGCCGACTGGGACAAGGCGCTGCGGCGTCGCCGCGCGTATCACCACATCTGGTATGCCGTGCCATTTGCCGTGGTGTCGCTGGGGATTGACCAGGTGCCTCACGTGGAGGGGCTGGTGCTCATCATCGGGCGCTTGGCGCACGCGGCGGCCTGGATTTGCGTGTTTCTGGCCATCGCCGGGTTGCTGAGCGCTTTGCAGGATACGTATTCCGCGACCACGCGGGCCAAGACGCGCTCGATCAAGGGGTATATCCAGATCGGCAAGCTGGCGCTGATCGCCATCTGTTTCGTGCTGGTGCTGTCTATTCTGTTGCAGCGCTCGCCGTTGTGGATGATCTCCGGCCTGGGGGCGGTGTCCGCCGTCTTGCTGCTGGTGTTCAAGGATACGTTGTTGTCGTTTGTCGCCAGCACGCAGCTCACGTCTAACGATATGCTGCGTATCGGCGACTGGATCGAGATGCCGCAGGCCAATGCTGATGGCTTTGTGCGCGATATCGCCCTGCATACCGTCAAGGTACAAAACTGGGACAACACCGTGACGACGGTGCCCACGTATAAGCTGTTTTCAGAAAGCTACCGCAATTACCGGCACATGTTCGAGTCGGGTGGGCGGCGTATCAAGCGCACGATGCGGGTCGATGCGACCAGCGTGCGCTTTCTGACGGACGACGAAGCGCGGCGACTGTCGCATTTCCTGCTGCTGCATGACTATCTGGAGGCCAAGCAGAGTGATTTGCTGCGGGCCAATAGCGAGCTGGGCGAAGAATTGGCGCTAGAACCGGCCAATCGTCGACGTTTGACGAATATCGGCACTTTTCGAGCCTATGCGCTGGCTTACCTGAAGAAACACGCCGAAATTCGCCAGGATATGTCGATGATGGTGCGCATGATGGAGCCCCAATCCGACGGCATTCCGGTCGAAGTGTATTGCTTTACGGCGCAGACCGCCTGGGTCGAGCACGAACGCATTCAGGGTGACGTTTTTGATCATTTGCTGGCCATCTTGCCCGAGCTCGGCCTACGCTTGTACCAACAGCCTACGGGAGCCGATGTGGGAGCGATGGGCGACGGGTTGGGACGGGCGCTGCGCCAAGAGATGGCGCGCGAACGTGCGCTGCACGAAGACGCCCGCGCGCCCGAGCCTCGCTTGGCGCCGAGCGATAGCGTCGGCATGCGATAATTTTCCTTTCGTCCTCAACCGATTGGGAATCCTGATTTGGAACCGTCGTCAAACCGCGCTGCCCGCGTTGGAATCGCGCAAATCAACGCCTATGTGGGCGATATCGCCGGTAATGCGGCTCGCGTACTCAAGGCGGCCCGTTCGGCGCACGAGCAGGGCGCCGATGTCCTGGTCACGCCAGAACTGGTGCTGACGGGGTATCCCCCCGAAGACCTGTTGCTGCGGCCGCATTTTGTCGAGCGCCAAGAGGCGGTGCTGGACCAGTTGCGCCAGGATATGGCCGATATGGTTGACCTGCATGTGGTCGTCGGCCATGTATTGGCCCAGGGCGAGCACCTGTATAACGCGGCCACGGTATTGTGCGAAGGGCGCGTGGTGGGCGTGTATCGCAAACGCGAGTTGCCGAATTATTCGGTGTTCGACGAGCAGCGCTATTTCTCCTCGGCCCAGGAGCCCTTGGTATTCGAGGTCAAGGGCGTGCGTTTTGGCGTCAATATCTGCGAAGACATTTGGTTCGAGTCCGCGCCGCGTGCCGCCGCCAACGCCGGTGCTCAGGTGCTGCTGGTCCCCAATGCGTCGCCTTACAACACGGGCAAGCAAGACGAGCGGCTGCAGGTTGCGCGTCGTTGCGCGCAGGACACCGGTTGTGCCGTGATCTACGCGAACATGGTCGGTGGGCAGGACGAGCTGGTATTTGATGGGGCATCGTTTGCCCTGGACGCTCAGGGTCAATCGACCGCGCGCCTGCCGGACTATACCGAGGGCGTCAATGTGGTTGAGGTGGACGCCCGCGGCGCGGTGCGGCCCGTGTCCCAATACGCCGATGTGGCGCCGTACTGCCTCGAAGAGCAAGTCTGGAAGGCCCTCGTTCTGGGTGTGCGTGACTATCTGGGCAAGAACGGTTTTCCCGGCGCCATCATTGGCCTCTCGGGCGGGATTGATTCGGCCGTGGTGCTGGCCGTCGCGGTGGATGCGCTGGGCGCCGAGAATGTGCGCACGGTAATGATGCCGTCCCGCTATACCGCCGATATTTCCCAGACGGACGCAACGGATATGGCGCAGCGACTGGGGGTGCGGCACGACGATATCGCGATTGCCCCGGCGTTCGAGGCATTTGAAACCATGCTGGCGCCGCAGTTCGCGGGCCTGCCGCTCGACGCGACAGAAGAAAACATCCAGGCTCGCGTACGCGGGACGCTGTTGATGGCGTTGTCCAACAAGACCGGCCATCTGGTGCTGACGACGGGCAATAAATCCGAGCTTACGACGGGGTATTGCACGCTGTACGGCGATATGGCGGGCGGGTTTGCCGTGATCAAGGACGTGCCCAAGACGCTGGTGTACCGTCTGGCGGAGTGGCGCAATCAAGCGCAAGAGGTCATTCCGCGCCGCATCATCACGCGCCCGCCGTCGGCCGAGCTACGACCGGATCAGACCGACCAGGACAGCCTGCCGCCCTACGAAATCCTGGACGGCATCATGGAGCGCTATATGGAGGGCAACGAGTCCGCGGCCGATATTGTCGCGGCTGGTTTCCCGAAATCCGCCGTCGAGCAGGTCGTGCGCCTGATTCGCATTAACGAATACAAGCGTCGTCAGGCGCCGCCCGGTCCGCGCATCACGCCACGCGCGTTTGGGCGGGATTGGCGCTATCCTGTCACAAACGGGTTCCGGGAAACCGTCTGAACCTGTGTGCCGAGTGCGGGGCATGATTTGCCCAGAGTCGAATTTTCTTCAGGACAAGAACAACGTGAAACAAGTCACTGCCATTATCAAACCCTTCAAGCTCGACGAAGTGCGCGAGGCGCTGGCCGAGGTCGGCGTCAGTGGGCTGACGGTCACCGAGGTCAAGGGATTCGGCCGCCAAAAGGGGCATACCGAGCTGTACCGGGGCGCCGAGTATGTGGTGGACTTTCTGCCGAAAATCCGCGTCGAGGTCGTGCTGGCCGACGATATGGTCGAACAGGCGATCGAGGCGGTGATCAAGGCCGCCCGGACGGGCAAAATCGGCGATGGCAAGATTTTCGTGTCGCCGGTCGATCAGGCCATCCGTATTCGGACCGGTGAAAGTGGCGAGCAGGCGCTGTAGCGCCTAGCGCACCAGCTGATTCATCTCCAGGATCGGCATCATCACCGCCAACACGATCAACAGCACAAAGCCGCCCATCAGCAAGATCAGCAACGGTTCCAGCAGGGCAGTCATCGCCATGGCGCGCCGTTCGAGGTCGCGAGACAGGTTTTGTGCACCGCGCTCCAGCAGTTCCGGCAGGCGGCCGGTTTTCTCGCCACTGGCGATCAGGTGAATCAATAATGACGGAAACACCTTTTGGGCCGCCAGCGCGGACGCCAGGGGCGTGCCTTCGCGCACACGCTCGGTGGCTTCGTCGACCGCGCCGCGTAGGCGATCATTACCCAGCGTGCGGCGGGCAGCGTTCAATGCGCCCAGCAGACTGACACCGCTGCCGCTCAAGATTGCCAGCGTGGATGCAAAGCGCGCCACGTCGACACCCAGCACAAAACGCCCGATCAACGGTAAACGCAACAGGCGAGCGTGCCACGCTATGCGTCTGCCGGGGTCCCGCAGCGCCATGCGCCAGAGTGCGAAGAGGGCCACGCCGCCCAACGCCGTCGCCCAACCCCAGTGACGTACGAAATCACTTAGCACCAGCATGACGCGTGTCAGCAGGGGGAGTTGTTGATGCGCGTGATTAAAGGCGGTTATGACCTGCGGGACCACATAGCCCAGCAAAAAAGCCACGATGACGACCGATACACAGCAGACGACGCCGGGATAGATGAACGCGGTCATCACCTTGCCGCGCAGTGCATTGCGTTCCTCGATGTAGTCGGCGAGCTTTTCCATGACCTGTGACAGGTCGCCGGACTCTTCGCCGGCGGCGACCAATGCGCGATAAATCTCCGGAAAATCCCGAGGTCGTGTGGCCAGCGCGTCGGCCAGGCGGAAACCGGCGCGGACCTCGTCGCGCACGCCGGTCAGGGCGCCTGCGACATGTTTGCTCTCGGCCTGTTCGAGCGTGGCGCTCAGGGCGGCATCTAGTGGCAGACGGGCCGCGAGCAGGCTCGACAACTGCCGCGTCAGCCAGGCCAGTTCTGTATCCGAAAGACGGCGTTGCAAGAAACTGCCGCGGCCCCCCTGACGTGACGCGGCCGCGACGGTTGAAAGCGGCAGGAGGCCGCGCGCGCGCAACTGATTGCGCGCGCTGCGCTCGGTTTCGGCATCAAGCGTGCCGTGAACAATTTTTCCCACCAAATCGGTGGCTTCGTAGCGAAAGGTGGGCATGCAAAAAGCCTGGAATGTCTTTGATTTAAAACACGCCAGCGTGACGTTGGATTGTGACAGTAGTGTTGCAGCGGTAACCAGTATACTCGGCGCACATTGTGCGTATCCGACGGTGTTTTCCGCATGCGTGCAGCGCGATTCGAGTGTTGAACGCGCACCGTTTTGATTGGGGTTTTCCCTGTGATTTGTTACTTGTTTGTGATTGTTGGTCGTTGTCCCTTTTCCCGTTTTTAGTCACCGAGATTTCATGCGTCGCGTTAGAAAAACTACCCTGGCCTGTTTGCTTGCGATCGCCCAACTGACGATGCCCTTGCCGGTTGTCTATGCACAAGCGCAGTCGGCGAGCGACAAAGTCAGTCTGAATTTTGTCGATACAGATATTCCAGCCGTATTGCGTGCATTGTCGTTGTTCACGCAACGCAACTACTTGGTTGATCCACGGGTAAAGGGCAAGTTGACGTTGGTATCAGAGCGACCTGTTGATCGGGACACGGCCGTCAACATGTTGGCGGGGGCGTTGCGCATGCAGGGCTACGCCATCGTCGACGTCGACGGAGTGACGCGCGTAGTGCCCGAGTCCGATGCCAAGTTGCAGGGGAGCTCGGTGGTCGTCGATCCACCATCGCGCGCGGGTGCACCGGCACCAGTGTCGATGGAGCAGTTCGCACGGGGCACACAGCGCAGCGAAATCATCACGCGCGTGTTTTCGTTGAAATATGAGAACGCGGCTAATCTGCTGCCTGTGTTGCGGCCATTGGTGCCCCCCAATAATCCCATCAATGCGTATCCCGGTAATAACACCCTGGTCGTCACGGACTATGCGGATAACCTGGATCGCATTGCGAGTGTGATTGCGCGCGTGGACGTGCCCAGCGCGATTGATACTGACGTGGTGCCCGTTCGCTATGGCGTGGCAAGTGATCTTGCGGCGTTGGCTACGCAATTGCTGGATGCCCAGGGTAATGACGCCACGCAGCGCATGTCCATGGTGGCTGACCCACGCACCAACAGCGTGTTGATTCGCTCGGGCAGCCCGGCGCGCACCAAGCTGGCTCGTGATTTGATTGCCAAGCTGGACACCGCCCAATCACGTCCTGGCAATCTGCATGTTGTGTATTTGCGCAACGCGCAAGCATCGCGGTTGGCCGAAGTGCTGGGCGGCCTGCTGAACAGCCAGGCCTTGAATAGCGCCAGCGCAATGAATGGTACTGGCGGGATAGGTGGCGGTGCGGCCATTTCGAATGCGACCGGCAGCAATCGCAGCACCACGCCGCGCAGCAACAGCAACAGCAACAGCAACCGCTCATCGTCCGGCAGCATGATGGGTAGTTCGTCGGGCGATAGTACGCTGGGGCTGCAGCAGATTGAGCGCGATACGAGTTCGGCGGACGCGGTGTCGTATTCGGGCGGCGGCGCGACGATACAAGCCGACCCCACGACGAACACCTTGATCATTTCCGCACCTGAGCCGCTGTATCGTAGCCTGCGCGAGGTGATCGACCAACTGGATCAACGCCGCGCTCAAGTGTTGGTGGAAAGTCTGATCGTTGAGGTCAGCCAGGAAACAGCGGCGGAATTCGGCATTCAGTGGATGACGGGCAGCGGTAACTTGGCCGACGGCAGTGGTTTTGTTGGCGGTACCAATCTGGGCGGAAGCGGGATCGGTAGCGCGGGCACGGGCGCGACGACGCTGGATATGTTGGGCAGCGGCTTGTCGTTGGGCGTGGTCAAGGGCACGGTCGACGTGCTGGGTACTGAAATCATTAACCTCGGCGTCTTGGCACGCGCCCTGAATGCCACGGGCGAGGCGAATATCCTGTCCACCCCGAACTTGCTGACGCTGGATAACGAGTCGGCCAGTATTCTGGTGGGCAAGACCGTGCCGTTTGTGACGGGTCAGTATGTGACCTCCGGCAGCGACGGTAGTGGCAATCCGTTTCAGACCATTGAACGTGAAGATGTCGGTCTCAAACTGAATATCCGTCCGCAGATTTCCGAGGGCGGCTCGGTCAAGTTGGATATCTATCAGGAGGTCAGCAGCATCGACGAGACCAGCTCGTCGGAGACCATGGGCATTGTGACGAACAAGCGGGCCATTGATACCAGCGTGTTGGTCGATGACGGTCAGATTATCGTGTTAGGCGGTTTGCTCGAGGACAGCGTGGGAACCACCACGGAAGGGGTGCCGGGTCTGAGTTCGATTCCGATCTTGGGCGCCTTGTTCCGTTATGACACGCGCAGACGCACCAAGAGTAATTTGATGGTGTTCTTGAGACCTTACGTGGTGCGCAACGCGCACGATAGCGCCAATGTCACGATCAATCGCTACGACTATATGCGGCGCACCCAGAGCGCGGCGCAGCCGGGGAAACACTGGTTGCTGCCCGATATGCAGGCGCCCATTTTGCCGCCTTCAAACGTGGATACCGTGGGGTCGAACGAACGCAACGGGAGCTACGACATGCGACCCGAGGCGATCAACGCCACTATGCGGCGTCCGCCACCTACGACGACGCAGACCTTTCAGGTGCGTCAATTGCCGCAGCCTCCCGGGGCGTCCGATCCCAGTTTGCCGATACGGGCCAATTTGCCTCGTGGGGTAAGTATCGCGACCGATCCGTCGGCGCTGTATGCGGAGACCCGTTCGGACACGACGATTTTGCAGTTTGCTTCGGCGCCAGATCAAGCGACGGCGGATCGCATTGTCAGGACCGTGCGCATCAGCGGCCTGAATGCGTATTCGCAGGTGGGCCCGGGCGGGCAGGGCTATGTGGTGCGTGCGGATATCTCGCGTGACGCAACGACGGTAGACACGGCGGTGGCCTTGTTGAAAGAACTGGGCTATCGCGCCGAGCTGGTGACGCATCTGTGAACGCCTATCCGTTGCCCTATCGTTGGGCGCGCGCGCAGCGTGCGGTGCTGTTGCTGCGGCCCGGAGCGTCGCAGTTGACGACGAGCCCGCGTACGCCGGCCTGGGCGGTGCGAGAGATTTTGCGTTGTCACGGTGAGGTTCCGATCACGCAGGTGTCGGACGAGGCGCTAGAGACCCTGCTGAATGCGGCCTATAGTGATACGGCGGACGCGGCGGTGGTGATGGGCGTGGCCGAAAACGAAATCGATCTGGATCGCCTGCTGCAAGATATTCCCGAGGTCGCCGACCTGCTTGAAACGCAGGACGATGCGCCTGTTATCCGCATGATCAACGCCCTGTTCGCGCAGGCCGCGCGCGACGGCGCAAGCGATATGCATATCGAGGCGTACGAGACGCATTCGGTGGTGCGGTATCGCGTTGACGGCGTGCTGCGAGATGTGGTCAGTCCGCGTAAAGCGCTGCATGCCGCGTTGATTTCGCGTATCAAGATCATGGCCAATCTGGATATCGCCGAAAAGCGTATGCCTCAGGATGGCCGTATCGCCTTGCGCGTGGGCGGGCGCGCCATTGATGTGCGGGTTTCGACGTTGCCGACCGGCCATGGCGAGCGCGCCGTGCTGCGTTTGCTGGACAAAGAAGCCGGGCGGTTGCAGTTGGAAAAGCTGGGCATGAGCCAAGGGGTCCTGAAGCAGTTGGATACGCTGATCCGGCAACCGCACGGCATTGTCCTGGTGACGGGGCCGACGGGCAGTGGCAAGACCACGACCCTGTATGCCGCGTTGGCGCGACTGGACGCATCGACGAGCAATATCCTGACGGTTGAGGATCCCATCGAGTATGACTTGCCCGGGATCAGCCAGACGCAGGTCAATTCCAAGATCGATATGACCTTTGCGTTGGCGCTGCGCGCGATTTTGCGCCAGGATCCGGATGTGATCATGATCGGTGAAATCCGGGATCTGGAAACTGCGCAAATTGCGGTACAAGCGTCGTTGACGGGTCACTTGGTGTTGGCAACGTTGCACACCAATGATGCGACCTCGGCGGTGACGCGTCTGGTGGATATGGGGGTAGAGCCATTTTTATTGGCATCGTCGCTATTGGGCGTGCTGGCGCAACGTCTGGTCCGTAAGCTCTGTGTAGCGTGCCGCGTACCCGAGACATTGCCCGATGGTCGACTCGTGTATCGGCCAGTGGGATGCGAGGCGTGCAATCACACGGGTTATAGCGGTCGTTCGGGGATTCATGAGCTCTTCAGAGTTGATGAAGACGCCCGTCGTTTGATACACGAAGGGCGCGACGAGCAGGCACTGCGTACGCAGGCCTTGCACAACGGAATGCGGACGCTGCGCGACGACGGGCAACGCTGGGTGGAGCAGGGCGCGACTTCACCCGAGGAAATCGTGCGCGTGACGCGGGACACCTGAGGCAAGCACACTGCCTAGCATGTTTGCACCCGGCGTGTCTGGGGCAGGCATATCTACGCCCAGCATGCCAGCACCTAGCATGTCTGCGCGCAGCGTATCGACGCTCACGATACAGTCCCAATATGCTGACGCCCCACCACGCTAAGCCGTGGTGGCGCTATGCACGTGATCTGGACTTATCGTCGCGGCGGCGTGCCAAATTTGGCCGTACCGTCGGAGACGGGTCCCAGCGCGGTCAGGATGCCGGTGAGCGCGGCCCGTTGCGCATCGCTGGCCGTGTCCGACGCTTGCGCCGTGCCGCTGAATTGCAGGCGGCCTTTTTCCCATTGCCCTTGCCCCTTGGCAGTGAGTAGGCCAGCCTCGGTGCTGAACGCGAGTTGTGCCACCCCGTTTTTTGCACTGACTTGTAGACGGTAGTCGCCCAAGGGGCGCACGTGCGATAGGGCTGAGCTGGCCTGGGTCCAGCGGCCCGTGGCCAGGGTGCCGCTGTCGGGAAGATGTCCCACGACAAAGGCTTGCCAATTGAGGCTGATCTGGCCGCCCGGCGCGATCGTGTTCAGGGGCGCGCCAAAGGCCGTCAGGATGCCGGCGGGGGCCTGTAGATGTTGTCCCGAGACTTTGACGCCAGACAGGCCGGGTTCGATACGAACGGGACCCCGCAGCCAGGTGTGTGAGACTTCGAGCGCGCCTTTATTCCATTGCCAGCGAATGGGCTCGGGCAGGAGATAGCGCGCGCCCCGCGGTCCAAGGGCGAGCTGTGCGCTGCCTTGCCAGACGGTGCCGCTGGCGTCAGCGATGCTCGCCATGGCGTTGTCGGGCAGGGCCAGCATGAGCCAGCGTGCGGGCAGGACGATGAGGGCGGCGATCAGGGCAAAGATCAGACAAAAGACGGCAAGCGACAGCGAGAGAAACCGGGAACGACTCATGGTTGCATGGCGGGTATTAAGGTCAAGGTGCCGCTCAGACGACCGGGCAGACGCTTGCCAGTGGCGTGCATGGCACGGGTCAGTTCGGCATCGATGACGGACAGTCGCCAATCTCGAGCGGCGATGTCGAGCCAACGAAATAACGAGGCGGCGGAGGCCTCATGCAACGTCAGCGTGATGGCTTGGGTGGCCTGCGACGACCCCCCGACACGATCCCCACCGATACTGCCACGACGAGCCCTGCTATTTTCTGCATCGCCGTTGCGTTTCGATGCGGTGTCACCGTGAGCGATGGACCAGCTTTCTGCGGTCAGCCCCTCGCGCTGCAGGCTGGTGGCCAGTTCGTCGGTCGATGGCGCGGCGTTGCCCGCAGCCGGGGAGCCCTGGCGACGCAGAGCGCGCACTTGGGCGGTCAGGTCGGCGACGGTGGCTGCCTGGGCACGCAGTTCAGGTAATTCGCGCTGCGCGCGGGTCATGGTGGACCAGGCGGGATCAATCAGGATCAAAAAGACCAGGGCGATACCGATGATGGCGCCCGCGATGGCGAGCAAGCGTTGTTCGCGAGGCGGGCGCTGGCGATACCAGTTTTGCGCATGTTGCCACCCGTCGGCGCCGCGACGCCGCCAGGGAGCCAGCGTAGTTTGTAGAGATTCAGAAAGACGCATCAAAAATACTCCATACACGTCGACAGTCGTGCCGAGGTGCGATCAAGGTTCCGCCCGGGAAATACGCCAATCGCCGTTGTCGTCGCGCTCGACGCGTGCGCCGAGTGCGGCGGCGCTTTGCAAAATGGCGGCGGTGTCGGCAAGCCGATCCGCTTTGTCGCTGGACGGAGCGCTGGCCGTTGCCGTGGGGGTTGCGGTCGCCCCAGCGGCGGACAGACTCGGCGTGTTGCTGTCCTGCGTCCCGTCGTACAGTCTCAGCGTCAGCACGTCGTCGCGATAGCTCATGACATCCACCGCATCAGCGGCAAAGGGCAGGACTTGCGCGGCCGTGCGTGCCAGCGAGAGCAGGTCTTTTCCGGAGACGTCACCCTGGCCGGTGCGCAGGGCGTCGCGACCCTGCTGGGCCTGACGCAGGGGATCCAGGATGACGGGAATGTCCGGAAAAGCGTCCCGTACATCGCGCTCCATGCGTTCGCGCAGTTGCTGCACTTCGCGATCGAGTTGGCTGGCGTAAATATTCAGACCGATGATCCACACGCAGGCAGCGATCGCGGCCCATCCGGCGGCGCCGCGCCAGCGAGAGGGCTGGCGTGGCGCTAATTGGGGGAGGGTCAGAGACCAGGCCGGGTTGGTTGCTTGCCAGCGAGGGTCCTGGAGATCGTGCAATGCGGCCGGTGCTGCTGTCGCGCCGGCCTCAGACCAGACCTGCAGCGGGTAGAACGCCTGGACGGCCAAACCGGCCGTCGACAGGCGTTGCCAAGCGTTGCGCAGGGCTTCGCGCGAGATCCACGCAGCTGTCGCCGTGCCGTCTTCCGTACGCTTGCTGTAGCCGACCGCCAGGTCGTCCAGATCACCCAGGACGAGGCCCTCGAGCGTGCTCTGTACGGCGGCGGCATAGCGATTGTTCGGAACCGCGGGTACCTTGATGGTTGCGACGATCACGTCGTCGGGATGCAGGACGGCCTGCACGCGAGCTTGTGGAAAGGCGGCGGCTAGCGCGCCGGCCGCCAGTTCACCGCCACGCGCAACGCGTCCCTGGCGATCCAGCCAGGCATAGGGCAGGGGCGTGCTATCCGTCCACTCGGCCAGCGGCGGTAACGCGATACGCAGAACGTTTTTTACGGAGTTTCTTTTATCCATATTGTTTTTGGAGTGCGGGGGTCTGACATTGATAGCAGTGCTTGCATGCTAACGCGGCTGCGCCGATAGGCGACGGTGCCATTGGCCAGGAACCATTTGCTCCCGGTGGCAACCTCGGGAATTTCCAGGTCCTCGCCGTAGCTGCTTAAACGATTGGAAAAGTCTCCACTGTCGTTGAACCAGCGGCCACGGTCTCGTTCGCCCGTGACGCTGCGGGCCTGGGAAAGGGTCAACCCGGGCACCAGGGCAGCGATCACCTCGGGTTGGGCTGTGTTGACGTTGACCTCGCTGGGCTGGGGTAGCACAGTCATCGTGCGGCGCAGGGATTCACGGGCGCGCTCGTCGACGTTCATGAGCGAGGCCATATCATCGATGCCGCGTGGCTGAGGCGCGCGAACGCCGCCCTGGATGTCCGTCTGCGCGCCCTGTGCCGTTTCCGTGCCTGGGGGCCGACGGCTTTGTGTCATGGCAATATGGCCCGCGAACTGGGGCGCCAGTCGCTCGGGCAGGCCGAGCATGCTGAGCAGGCGCGTCAGCACAGCGACTTGTGTTTCGTCGACCACGCCGCGCGACGCGAGGTTGTACAGATTGTATTTGCCTTGCTCGTCGCTGATGTCGCCCGCAAAGACAGCCTCTTGGCCGCTTTGATCGCCTTCGATGCGGGTATCGAGCACCGGCGTTGCCCAAAGCTGGTCGCCTCTCACCGTGGCCTCTTGACGGGCGTTGTCACGCAACAGCAGGCGAGACCAGTCGATGCCGCCCAGCAACAGCCAGCGGGCCTGAATGCGGGCCTGTTCGTTTTCGATCTGGCGAATCGCCGAGGTTTGACGCAGGAACAGGCCACTGGTCAGGGCCGCGACAATGGCGACGACGATCAGCGCGCTGACGACGGCCATCCCGCCTTGTTGGGTCGTAGCAGTGCGCCGGATCATGGCAAGATCACCACGCGGGTGTAGCGTTCCAATTGACTGTTGTGACGTCGTTCCATGACGACCTCGAGCCCCGACGCGCGCGTTGTTGCCGGACGCAGCGGATCGCGCCAGCCCTGACCGAACACCCAGGCACGCACTTGCAGGCTGGTGCAGTCGGGCATGATGAGAATGCCCTCGGTGGGTTCGGGCAGAGGATAGTTTGCGGCGGGCGCGCCGCTGTAGCGCCATAGGCCATCGGGCCGTAGACGCCATGTCACGCGCTGCCACAAGCCGCTGTCCGGCGTGGCGCGCGTGATATCCAGCAAGACCGCGCCCGCTGACTGGGTGACGCTGATGCCGGGGGGAAACAGGGTGCTGTCGTCATCGTCGGCGTTGCCGGCTGCACCGGTCGTGCCGCCCGTGGATCCCTCGCTCGTCCCGCCGCTTACGCCACGACTCTCGGTTGTGGTGTCTTCGGCAGCCACACCGCTATACGCCCGGTTGAGGTCGCGTTCGATCTGACCTAGCGTGCGTAACACGATGGCTTGGTCGACGGCCTGATCGCCGAGCCATTCGCGCGCCGCCGACACGCGTTCCAGTCCCTTCCAGGACATCAGGCTCACCAACGCCATCAGGGCAATGGCGATCAGTACTTCGATCAGCGTAAAGCCCTGTTGGCGGGTGCGAGGCGCGAGGCGTTGACAGGAACGACGGGCTATCGGGGTTGCGTGCGTACGCATTATCGGACCTGCGACAACAGGCCCGTCAACTCGGCCAGCGAGGTGTCGGGGCGGTCCGTGTCGTGCACCCGCACCGTGACTTGGCGAAAATTGCGATTTAACGAATTGCGGATTTCGATCTCGCACCGTAGCGCCAGCGTGCCTTGCGGGCAGGTCCGGGTCTGGGTGCCGGCGCGGGGAAAAGCACCTTCGAGCCGTAGCAGGGCCAGTGTATTTTCCGCCGCGACCAGGGCGAGTGTCTTGTGACGAATGGCGCGACTGTTGTCCAGCATGACGTGCGTCGCCCGCAGCGCGGCACCCATGGCGACCGCGATAATTGCCAGGGCAACGAGTACCTCGATCAGCGTAAAACCCTCTTGTAGGCGACGTCGTCCGACGCCGGATTGCCCGGAATGCGATGCCGGGGCAACAGGTGGTTGCGCCGCGCGGGAATTAATGAATCGCATAACCACCCGCCGCGTCGCGTTCGATGCGTACGGTGTTTCCGTCGGCGGCCAACTCCAGTACCAAGGGATCGGAAACCCATTCGGTTCCAAAGAACACGGGCCGATTCGGCGACAGGATGAGCGTGACGGGTGTCGCGCGCCACGTCTGGGCGCGTAGGCTGGGGTCGTCTTCAAAACGATCGGGAGTCTGCGGCCCTTCGTCCTGCGCCGACAGACGCTCGGATCTGCCTGGGCGTTCGAATGACCAGCCCCGCTCATCGCCGTACCAGCGGATCGTGCGACCGTCGCTGCGTGCTTCGCTTTGTGCGACGGTGAACGCGTCGACGAGGCGCTCGGCATCAGCCACCAGTACACGGTCCGACGAGGCAGAAACTGACAAGCTGACCATGGACGCGGCGATGGCAATGATCACCACCACGATCAGCATTTCGATTAGGGTGAAACCGCGCTCAGAGTTCCCACGAACCGATGTCGGCATCGTCTTGCTCCCCGCCGGGCTTGTTGTCGGGGCCGAACGAGAACACGTCGATTTCGCCTTTGACGCCAGGGTTCAGGTATTGATAGGGCTGGCCCCACGGGTCGTTGGGCATGCGATCCAGATAGGGACGCCAGTTGCGCGCGCCTTCGGGGCGCTGCACCAGGGCTTGCAGACCTTGTGCCGTGGAAGGGTAGCGGCCGTTGTCCAGGCGATAGAGCTTCAATGCCTGCATCAGGCCGCTGATGTCTTGCTGGGCGGCGACACGGCGTGCCTGATCGGGGCGATCCAATACGCGGGGAACCACGAGTGCTGCAAGAATACCCATGATCACAATCACCACCATGATTTCAATCAGGGTGAAACCTTGCTGGCGGGCACGCGGGCGCTGAAACTGATGCACGAATTCTCTCCGCATTCTCTAGAAATTGCGACAAAAGCGGGATGATACGTCAGAAATATGACAATAATAATATTAATGTTACACGAATGAATCGGTGGCTCAGGCGGCGTTATGGCGCTGGCACAAACCCATTGGGTGCCACTGCGCGAGTCGGGGCGGCCGAGCGCAGCCGGGTGCCGTTGCGATCGACTTCAATCCCCGTGGGAGAGACCTCGACAAGCGCCAGGCCGGGGGCAATCTCTGTGCCGACGCGATAGGCTTGGGCCGGAGCGCCGTCGATGCTTAGCACGGCGGAGCCTTGTGGCCCCGCGGAAATCAGGCCCAATACGGAAATCTGGGTGTCAAGGACGCCATCCGTGCCGAACAATCTCGCGACGGCCCGTGTGTCGGAGCCGGCGTCGTTGCTTGTATTGAGGGCTGGGGGCAGGTTCGAAGGGGCAGGCGCCAGCAGAATCGCGCTCCATAGGCCTACGCCCGTCGCAGTGGCCAGGATTGCCAAGACGCGTACCGCACGCGGGCCGGTGGGCAGGGAAAACATGGGACGCAGACGCATGGGATAGGACGTCAGTGATAGCGAAATCGTGGACTCTAACAGAGTTTCATGGCAGCAATACGTGTTCGGAGCCCATCATGCCTGATGCCTACGCGGCCTGGGCTTGGGCCTTCAGCAGGAATATTTCCTGGCATTGTGCGCAGATTTCACGGGTGACGTGTTGGCGGACATGGCCGCGGCGCTCCAGCATCCCGATATTACGAGTGGGCCGACCTAACTCATCGGGAAGGGACAGGATGCGCAGATCGGGGCTGCTTGACCAGTTGGATCCATTGAGCAGAGGCAGCACGGTGACGCCGACTTCCTGTCGTACCAGTTCCACCAGAGTTTCAATCGCGTTGAGCTCCAGGAATTCGTCCACGGGTACGCCTAAGCGCCGCAGGACGCGATCGATCTGCCGGCCGGTGCGCTGCGTGCGATCAAAGCGCAGAAATGGGTTGGCAGCCAACACCGCGTGGGCAGTCTGCCCCTCGATCGACGCGGGTGCGACGACAACCAGCGGCTCTTCGTAGAGCGGCGTCCAGTCGATGCTGGCAACTTTGCGGCTGCTTTCTACGACAAAGGCGGCGTCGAGCTCGCCCGCGTCGACCTTGCTGGCCAATTCGCTGGCCTTGCCCGAGAGCACGCGGACATCCAGCGCCGGATGCTCTCGTTTCAGTTGGGAGACGACCTTCGACAGGGTCCCCATGCACGAGACGATTGCGCCGATGGAGACGGCGCCGGCGAGCTTTCCGGGCGCCGAGCGGGGCAGTTTGAGGCGATCGTAAAGGTCGACCAGATGCCGGATATCAGGCAGTAGCTCGCGCCCGGCCGCGTTCAAGATGGCTAGCCGACCACTGCGGTCGAAGAGCTCCCGGCCGAACTCGCTCTCGATGGCACGCATCTGAAAACTGATCGCCGCCTGGGTCAAGGCGACTTGTTCGGCCGCCTCGGAAAACGAGCCGTGATGGGCGACGGCCAGAAAACTGCGCAGAAAGCGGATGCTACTCATAAAAATATTTTGTGCGTGATAAAAATTATTCAAATTGATTTAATCAAATCACAAGAGTAAGTTCAATAGTCTTGTCTAACTGTTGTAATCCTTGAGCTCGTGCGCCCATGAAAAATTTCGATTGGAACAACCCCTATCCGTCGTTCCGTATTCCTCAGTTTGCCCGCAACATGGTGTCTACCTCGCATCCTCTGGCCGCGCAGGCCGGGTTGCGGATGTTGCTCAAGGGCGGAAACGCGGTTGACGCGGCGATTGCGGCGGCTGCCACGATCACGCTCGTCGAGCCGGTTTCCTGCGGCCTGGGCAGCGATTGTTTTGCCATCGTGTGGGACGGCAAAGAGCTTCACGGCCTGAATTCCTCGGGTGTGGCGCCTGCCGCCTGGAATGTGGAGTACTTCAAGCGCAAGTACGGCACCGATGCCAATGGCCTGGCGATCCAGCCTAAGCGCGGCTGGGATGCCGTGACCGTGCCGGGCGTCGTCGCGGGTTGGGCCGCGCTGCACGAGAAAATGGGCAAATTGCCGTTTGCTGACTTGTTTGAACCCGCTATCGAGGTGGCCGAACGCGGTTACGCCGTGCCGCCGGTCGTGGCACACAAGTGGGCCGCCGCGGTCGACGAATTGTGTGATCAGCCTGGCTACGCACAGACGTTCCTGCCCAATGGCCGCGCACCCAAGCCGGGCGAACATTTCCGCATTCCGGATGCCGCCTACACCTTGCGTCGTATCGCGGCCAGCGGCGGACGCGATTACTACGAAGGCGAGATCGCCGAGAAAATCGCGGCCTTCAGTAAAGAGTGCGGCGGCGCGATGACGCTCGACGATTTGCGCAACTATCGCCCCGACTGGGTCAAGCCGATTTCCAAGTCGTACCGTGGCTACGAGTTGCACGAGATCCCACCGAACGGGCAGGGGATTGCGGCCCTGATGGCGCTGGGCATCTGCGAACAGTTCGATTTGGCCAACATGCCAGTGGATTCGGTGGCGTCGCAGCACATTCAGATCGAGGCCATGAAGCTGGCCTTCTCGGATCTGTACCGCTATGTGAGCGACCCGCGCAGTATGGAAGTCACGCCCGAGCAAATGTTGTCGGATGCGTATCTGCAAAGCCGCGCCAAGTTGATTCGTCTGGATGGCGCCACCGATTTCGAACCGGGCCGTCCGCACGCTGGCGGGACGATCTACCTGACCGCCGCCGACGAAAGCGGGATGATGATCTCGTTCATCCAGTCGAACTACATGGGCTTTGGGTCGGGCGTGGTCGTGCCGGGCACGGGCATCAGTCTGCAGAACCGCGGCGTGGGTTTTTCGATGGATCCCAAGTCGGCCAATGTGGTCGAAGGCGGCAAGCGTCCTTTCCACACGATTATTCCCGGCTTTCTGACGCGGGGCGGCAAGCCCGTGATGAGCTTTGGCGTAATGGGTGGCGATATGCAACCGCAGGGTCATCTGCAAACCGTGATCCGCATGCTGGATTACCACCAGCAGCCCCAGGCCGCGTGCGATGCGCCGCGCTGGAAGGTCAACCGCGATTTCACGCTGGACATTGAGTCCACGATGAATCGCGCGACAGTCGATGGCTTGCAGGCCCTGGGGCACAAGCTGAAGTCGGTGGATGATCCCTATATGGATTTTGGTGCGGGTCAGTTTATTTGGCGCATGCACGAAAGCGACAACGAACTCGGCTATGTGGCGGCGAGCGATCCCCGTCGCGATGGCCAAGCCGTCGGTTTTTAAGCAAAATAAGAAGCTATATACGACATAAACCGGCGTTCTTGCGAGCGCCGGTTTAATGCCTACAACGCTGAACAAGGGAAAAAAAATGATGAAGCTGAAGGCTTTCAAACTGGGACTATGCGCGACATTGTTGGCGGCGGCCTCGGGCACCGCCATGGCGCAGGATTTGCGTATCGGATTGCAAGAAGACCCCGATGTGTTGGATCCCCATCGCGCTCGTACCTATGTGGGTCGCATTGTCTTCACCTCGCTGTGCGACAAGTTGGTCGACGTCAACCAAAAACTGCAGTTCGTGCCGCAGTTGGCCGAGTCATGGTCATGGAATGACGACAACACCGTGCTGACCTTTAAGCTGCGTGGCGATGCACTGTTCCACGACGGGACCAAGTTTGATGCCGCGGCGGCCAAAGCCAACCTTGAGCGTGCCAGGACACTGAAGGACAGCATGCGCAAGGGCGAGCTGGGCTCCATCGATACGATCGAAGCACCGGACGCGCAGACGCTGGTGCTGAAACTGAAGCAACCCGACGCGACGTTGTTGGCCGCGCTGTCGGATCGCTCGGGCATGATGTTGGCGCCCAGTACGTTCTCGGAAGACGCTGCCGCGGTGGGCCGCAAGCCGATTTGCTCGGGACCGTACAAGTTTGTCGAACGGGTCCAGAACGACCGTATCGTGCTGGAGAAATTCGATAAATACTACGGTGCCAAGGATTTCGCTTTTAAACGCGTGACGTTCCTGCCGATCCCCGATACGACCGTGCGTTTGTCGAATCTACGGGCGGGCGGGCTGGATATCCTGGAGCGGATGAATCCGTCCGACGCGCAACAGGTCAAGAGCGATACGTCGTTGCAGTTTGTGCACGTGTCGGGACTGGGCTATCAGCAGTTCTATTTCAACACCGGTAATGGCAAGCGCAGCGAAGCCAATCCTTTTAAAGATGCGCGTGTACGCAAGGCGTTTGAGTTGACGCTGGATCGCAATATCATTAACGAGGTCGTGGGCGGCGGTATTTTCGACCCCGCCAATCAACCGTTCCCCCCGGCGAGCCCGTATTTCAGCGATAAATTCCCGATTCCGGCGCGTGACGTCGAGAAGGCGAAAGCGCTGTTGAAAGAAGCAGGCGTGGAGCAGGTCAAGGCGGAATTGTCTTTCGGCAACAACACCACGACCTCGGCGATTGCCGAAATGGTACAGGCCATGTCTGCCGAGGCCGGTTTTCAATTGAGCCTGCGCCCGACTGAGTACGCAGCGATGTTGAGCGAGGCGAAAAGCGGAAACTTCGAAGTCATGATGCGCGGCTGGTCGGGTCGCGTAGATCCGGATGGCAACATCCATCAGTTCGTGACGTGCAAGGGTGCGCTGAACGACGGTGGTTATTGCAATCCAGAGGTCGACAAGCTGTTGAACGAAGCGCGCCGGGTTCCTGATGAAGCCAAGCGCAAAGCGATCTATGATCAGGCGCAGACTATTCTGCAAAATGACACACAGTCGGTCTACCTCTACTATCAACCATGGCCTTTTGTGCTGGCCAAGAAAGTTCAGGGTTTCAAGGCCTATCCCGACGGCATGATTCGCCTGAAAGGCGTGACGTTCGCGCAATAAACGCGGGGCATCCAGCCAGACTGACGATCGGGCCGTGCTGTGCGCACGGCCCGTGCATTTAGCAGCCCATCGTCTGCAACCCAACGTCTCAGGTTTCCTTTATGTTCAGAATTATCCTGCGCCGCGTGCTCGTTGCGATCCCAACCCTGATTTTGGTATCGGTGATCGTATTCATGCTACAGAAACTACTGCCCGGCGACCCCGTGCTTACCATGGCGGGCGAAGAGCGCGATCCCGTTGTCCTGGATTTCCTGCGCGAAAAATATCATTTGAATGATCCCTTGCCCGTGCAGTACGGTGTGTGGGTCATGCAGGTTTTGCAGGGTGACCTGGGTAACTCATTGCGTACCGATGTGCCGGTGAGTCACTTGATTGCCCAGAAATTACCCGTCACGCTGCAACTGGCAGCGATGGCGATGTTTTTTGCGATATTGATCGGTATTCCCATGGGCATTCTCGCCGCGGTGCGCAAGGGCACCGCGACCGAGATGGGGGCCAATGTCGCGGCCTTATCGGGGATGTCTATCCCCAATTTCTGGCTCGGTATTTTGCTCATCATGCTGGTGTCAGTGAAATGGCGGCTATTACCGGCGTCGGGCTATGTCTCGCCTTTTGATGACTTTTGGCTGTCGATGAAAACAATGCTGATGCCGGCATTTGTGTTGTCCACCGCGATTGCGGCCTACCTGATGAGACACACACGTTCGGCCATGCTGGAGGCGCTCAGTGCGGATTATGTGCGCACCGCCCGCGCCAAGGGCGTGTCGCCGCGCAAAGTGGTGCTGCGCCATGCGTTACGCAATGCCCTGATGCCTATCGTGACGCTCGTGACGCTGTTGTTCGGTGAGTTGATGGCGGGCGCGGTGCTGACCGAGCAGGTGTTTACCATTCCCGGTTTTGGCAAGCTGATTGTCGATGCCGTTTTTACGCGCGATTATGCCGTGGTGCAGGGCGTCGTGCTGTGTGTCGCAGTGGGTTTCATCGTGATGAACCTACTGGCCGACATTCTTTATATCCTGGTTAATCCCCGATTGAGGCACGCATGAGCGCAACGACTGCTACGGCTGCCGCCGTCACGCCTCCCCGCAGCCGCAATCGCGCGTGGGGAAAATTCAAACGTAATCGTATTGCCTTGCTGGGCGCAGTGATCGTTCTGGCGATGGTCCTGTTGGCGGTGTTCGCGCCGCTGCTGGCGACGCACGACCCGATGCAGACCAGTTTTATGACGATTCGCAAGGCGCCGTCCGCGACGTTCTGGCTGGGATCGGACGAGTTGGGCCGTGATATCTATAGCCGCATGCTGTATGGGGCGCGGGCGTCGCTGATGGCGGGCTTGGTGTCCGTCGTGATCGCGCTGATCATCGGCGTGCCGTTTGGATTGGTCTCGGGCTATTTCGGCGGGTGGATCGACAGTATCGTGTCGCGCTGCACGGAAGCGCTGTTGGCCATTCCGTTTTTGATCCTGGCCATTGCGCTGGCGGCTTTCCTCGGACCTAGTCTAACCAATGCGATGATTGCGATCGGGATTTCCGCCGCACCGAAGTTCGTGCGTCTGGCGCGTGGTCAGGTGTTGGCGGTAAAGAGCGAGGATTATGTGCAAAGCTCGCGGGCGCTGGGCGCATCGGACACACGTATCGTGGTGCGTCATATTCTGCCGAACATCATGCCGCCGTTGATTGTGCAGGCGACGATCACGATTGCAACGGCCATTATTGCCGAGGCTAGTCTGTCGTTTCTGGGGTTGGGCTTGCAGCCGCCGAATCCATCGTGGGGCTCGATGCTGAATACTGCGAAGAACTTTATGACGCAGGCGCCGTGGATGTCGATTTTTCCGGGCTCGGCGATTTTCCTGGCGGTGTTGGGTTTTAACCTGCTGGGCGATGGCTTGCGCGATGCGCTTGATCCACGGCAAGAGAAGTAGGCGGGATGACAATCATGGAAGAAAAACGGGTAGTTCAGGTCGACGGCTTGACGGTGCATTTCAAGACGCCGGACCGACTGGTCGAGGCGGTACGCGATGTGTCGTTTCATGTGGACCGCGGGGAAACGCTGGCCATTGTGGGGGAGTCAGGGTCGGGCAAGTCGGTGACGTCGTTGGCGTTGATGCGCTTGGTGGAGTACGGCGGCGGGCGCATCGTCGGCGGCGATATGCGTTTGCGGCGTCGTCATGGCGAGGTGCTGGATCTGACGCGCGCCAATGAGACGGTGTTGCAGCGGGTGCGTGGCGCCGATGTGGCCATGATTTTTCAAGAACCGATGACGTCGCTGAATCCGAGCTTTACGGCGGGGACGCAGATTGCGGAGGCGCTGCAGTTGCATCAGGGGCTAGATGCGACGGGCGCCCGGGCAGAGGCGTTACGGATGCTGGAGCGGGTACGTATTCCGGAGGCGCGTTCGATTCTGGATCGTTATCCGCATCAATTGTCGGGCGGGATGCGTCAGCGCGTGATGATTGCGATGGCGTTGTCGTGCAAGCCGCAGTTGCTGATTGCGGACGAGCCGACGACGGCGCTGGATGTGACGATTCAGGCCCAGATCTTGCAACTGATCCGCCAGTTGCAAGAGGAAATGGATATGGGGGTGATCTTTATTACCCACGATATGGGTGTGGTGGCGGAGGTCGCGGATCGTGTGCTGGTGATGTACCGGGGCGATAAGGTGGAGGAGGGAGGAGCGGATGAGATTTTTGGTTCTCCTCAGCATGCTTATACGCGGGCGTTGTTGTCGGCGGTGCCGCGTTTGGGCGCGATGCATGGGACGGATGAGCCCATTCCGTTCCCGTTGTTGCGGGTGACGGATACGGCCAAGGATGGGATTGCGGATGAGGACTCGGCTGTATCAGAGGCGGCAGGTGATGGGCTGCCGAGTACGGTGCGTCGGAATGAGGGTCCGGTGTTGCGGGTCAAGGACCTGGTGACGCGATTCGATATTACGGGCGGCATTTTGGGTCGGGTACAGAAGCGTGTCCACGCGGTGGAACGTGTGAGCTTTGATCTGTATCCGGGTGAGACGCTGGCGTTGGTGGGTGAGTCTGGCTGCGGGAAGACGACGACGGGTCGATCTTTGCTGCAGTTGGTCAAGAGCCAGGGCGGCCGCATTGAGTTTGATGGCCAGGATATTGGCAGTTTGCGGGGGGCTGCGATGCAGTCGTTGCGTCGCCATATTCAGTTTATTTTCCAGGATCCGTTTGCGTCGCTGGATCCGCGGATGACGGTGGGCTATTCGATTATGGAGCCGCTGCTGATCCACGGGGTGGCCAAGGGCCGGGCGGCTGAGGATCGGGTGCGCTGGCTAATGGATAAGTGCGGGTTGGTACCGGATATGATCGGTCGTTATCCGCATGAGTTTTCGGGTGGACAGCGTCAGCGTATTTGTATTGCGAGGGCGTTGGCGTTGAATCCGAAGGTGATTGTGGCGGATGAGTCGGTGTCGGCGCTGGATGTGTCGATTCAGGCGCAGATTGTGAATCTGTTGTTGGATCTGCAGCGCGAGTTTAGTGTGTCACTGCTGTTTATTTCGCATGATATGGCGGTGGTGGAGCGGGTGAGTCATCGTGTGGCGGTGATGTATTTGGGCCAGATCGTGGAGATCGGTCCTCGTCGGGCTATTTTTGAAAATCCGCAGCATCCGTATACGCGCAAGTTGATGGATGCGGTACCTATTGCGGATCCCCAGCGTCGGCATCGTCAGCGATCATTGCTGGTCGATGAGATTCCTAGTCCTATGCGCAAGGTGGGGGATGAGCCTGTTGTGGCGCCTTTAGTGCAGGTGGGAGAGGGGCATTTTGTGGCTCGGCATGGGGTGGGGGTTTATCAGTAACGTAGGTACCGGTGATGGCGGGGGATTTAGGGCGGTTGCGGGTGGAGGGCGTAGTTCTTTTGGCGCCCCGTCCTCGCGCGCAGCGCCAGGCGGGCAATGGGTGGCGCTGGCCCATCGTGTCGGCTCAGGCGCAAACCATGCGCCTGATGTGCCCTGCGGGGACTTCCCTCCACTCAAAGGGCCAGCGCCACCCATTGCCCGCCTGACGCTGCGCGCGTCGGGACGGGGCTGCACTGTTGTGTCGGCTCGCGGGTGTACACCAAGGGGCGGATGTTTTCTGTAGGGGCTTCTCTGCATTCAAAGGGGCCGCGTTATCCGTTGTCCGCTTGGCGTTGCGCGCGTCGGGACGGGGTTTGCATTGCACTGTTTTGTGGAATGGGGTCTTGGTGGCCGTCTTGTATTATGGGCGGTCTTTTTTTGCCTTGGCGTGGAATTTTTATGGCTTTGCGGGCGACGATTTATAAGGCGGATCTGCATGTGGCGGATACGGATCGGCATTATTACGGGAGCCATTCGTTGACGATTGCGCGGCATCCTTCGGAGACGGATGAGCGCATGATGGTGCGTTTATTGGCGTTTGCGTTGCATGCGCAGGACGGGCTGGCGTTTACGAAGGGTTTGAGTGATACGGATGAGCCGGATGTCTGGTTGAAGGATTTGACGGGCGCGATCGATTTGTGGGTGGAGGTGGGGCAGCCTGATGAGCGGCGGATTTTGAAGGCTTGTGGGCGTGCGGGACAGGTGGTGGTGTATTGCTATGGAGGCCATGCCAGCAAGGTGTGGTGGGATGGTGTGCGCGGCAGGCTGGAGCGCGCCCGGAATTTGCGGGTGGTGTATTTGCCGGATGGGCAGACGCGTCAGCTCAGCGAGTTGGCTGAGCGGACGATGGATGTGCATGTGAATGTGCAGGATGCGGCGGCGTTTGTGTCTGCGGACCAGGGGTCGGTGACGGTGGAGCCAGAGATTTGGCGTTAGTGGGCTGGGTCGACAGGACGCTAGTGTGCGCTGGGTCGGCGGGACGTTAGCCCGTGTTGGAATATCGGAGAGCTAGCGGGCGCCGGACTGGGCAGGGGGGCTAGCTAGCGGGTGCCGAAGTCGCCAGGTGCTAGCGGGTACTGGACTGGCGGTGTTGTTCGACGATTTTCCAGAAGGCGGGCAGGAAGCATTCGGCGACGAGCAGGGGTTGCCGGTAGCGCCAGAAGACTGAACGGCGGGCCCATAGAGGGCCTGGATCGTCGGGGCTTTGGATGGCGAGGGCGCTGCGGTGAAAGGGGACGGGCGAGGCGAGTTTGCGGCAGGCGAAGACGGAGCGCTGGATGGTGCGATCGTGATAGAGCATGTCGGCCAAGGGACGTGTGCGCAGACGCCGTATGCCTTGCCAGACGCCGTGAGAGGCGTTCAGGGGGGTGAGGCTGCGGGCGGTGACGCTGTCTATGCCGTCGATGGACATGAGGATTTCGCGTACCCAGACGGGGCTGTTGGGGGTGAGCGCCATAGCGTGGGCTTCATCTGGCGGGATGCCCTGGGGGTATTCGTCCAGGACGCGCAGGGTGACGGTGCCGAGTTGGCGTAGTCCCGCGGTGAGAGCGCCGGGCCGCAGTAGCCAGTGTTTGTGGTCGGGGGGCAGTGAGGGCGGGAGTGTGGTCCGCCAGCCTGGGGCGAGTGGGGGAAGTGCTGTCATGGTGTCTATTATGCCAAGCCGGCGGTGGTTTGCGAGGTGGACGCTTGGGATAGTTGGGTACTGGCTGGGACAAGCAGATGGGGATGAGCTAGGCATGATCTGATCTTGGCGGAGTAGGTGTGATGGGTGCCTGGGCCTAAAATGCGAGGTCGCCTCGGGGTATGGGATGGGCCAGCGCGGCTGGTGGATTGGGATTATGGAAAAGATACGAATTTCGAAGTTGATGTCTGAGCGCGGGCTGTGTTCGCGGCGTGAGGCGGATGCTTATATTGAGCGCGGCTGGGTCAAGGTCGATGGCGTGGTGGTGTCTGAGTTGGGCGCACGTGCGTTTCCTGATCAGGTGATTACGCTGGAGCGTGCGGCGCAGGCGCAGCAGACGTCTCGTGTGACGATTTTGATTAATAAGCCGGTAGGTTATGTGTCGGGTCAGGCGGAGGACGGCTATACGCCGGCGGTCGCGCTGATTGATGCGGGTTCTCGCGACAGGAATGATCGATCGTCGTTGCGTTTTTCGCGTGGACATTTGCGCGGGCTGGCGGTGGCGGGGCGATTGGATATTGATTCGCAGGGGTTGTTGGTGCTGACGCAAGATGGTCGGGTTGCGCGCCAGTTGATTGGCGAGGATTCGAGTGTCGATAAGGAATACCTGGTGCGCGTGCAGGGGCGCCTGGATGAGCGTGGCCTGGCGTTGCTGAATCACGGGTTGTCGCTGGATGGCAAGGCGTTGCGGCCGGCACAGGTGAGTTGGCAGAATGCGGATCAACTGTGTTTTGTGTTGCGCGAGGGCAAGAAACGCCAGATTCGCCGGATGTGCGAATTGGTGGGCCTGAGGGTCGTGGGTCTGAAACGGGTGCGTATTGGCCGGGTCAGGCTCGGTGATTTGCCCGTGGGGCAATGGCGCTATTTGCGGGAAGACGAGCGCTTTTGATTGTGTGTGACGTGGCGGTGCTCGGTACGAGGACGCTCAACACGTGATATCAGGCCGCGTGCCGGTATTCATCAGATGCCGATGTCGACAAACGATCCATTTCAGTCGATTTCGGGATCCCATTTTCTTAATTAAGACTTAATACGCCTAGGCTATTCTCGATACGAGTTTGCCAGTGCGCAGTCGTTCTATCAGAAACTCGATGAAGATTCGGGTTTTGGCGGGTACGAGGCGCGTATTGGTGACGGCGTAGACGGGAAAGGGGCCGGCGCTCCAGTCGGGCAGGACGCGTTGCAGGTGTTGTTCTTCGACTTCCTGGAGCACGTTGGTCGAAGGGCTCAGGATGGCGATGCCGGCGCCTAACGAGGCCAAGCTGCGAACCATGGCGATACTGTTGACAGAGAACCGTTTGCCGGGCGTGATCTCCATGCGTTCGTCGCCGCGGGACACGGGCCAGCGCGTGACGCGGGCGTTGTTGGCGCGGAACTCCAGGCATTCGTGTTGGGTCAGATCGCTGGGGTGTTGCGGGGTACCGTGACGCCTGAGGTAGTCGGGCGAGGCGTAGAAATGGGCAGACAGGTGGCCGAGTTGGCGGGCGATCTGGCTTGAGTTGGGCAGGTCGCCGATCTCGATAGAGATGTCGCAGGTCTGGAAGACGCGTTCGGCGTGGTCGGGGCTAGCCAGATCCAGGTAAAAAGTAACTTCAGGATAGCGTTGAGAGAATTCGAGGAAGGCTTCGGCCAGAAAGTCCGTGCCAAAATCCGCTGGCATGTTGACTCGCAGCGGGCCGGAAGGCGTTTGGGCCAGTTTTTGCAGCTCTTCGTGAGCGATCTGGGCTTCGGCGACGATGCGCTGGCAGCGAACAAAATACAGTTCGCCGGCTTCTGTCAGCTGGACTTTGCGGGTGGTGCGGATGAACAGTTGCAGGCCCAGCGAGCGTTCGAGCTCGGCGACTTGACGCGAGACGGTCGATTTGGGGATGCCCAGGTTGTCGGCGGCGCGGCCAAAGTTGCGGGTTTTGGCGACTTCGACAAAGAGCTCCATGCCGTGCAGGCGTTTCATGGTGATGTCATCCGTGATATGCGACGGGTGAATTATCCCATATTTGGGATGATGTTTTCGCTTATTCCCTATTTGTTTCTGAATTGGGATAAAGCAAAATGCGGGATTGCGCAGCGCAACATGGAATGCTTGCGCGCGACGACAAGTGAATTAATGGAACAGGGCAGCCCATGCACGCCAACAGGCGTGATGCGGGCGCAGTATCGCTCAAAAAGGATCGTATGAACTACAACGGAATGCGGCGTGGCGCCGCCGTTTTGACCTTCGCGGCAACAGCGTTGGTGTTGGCGGCTTGCGGCGAGAGTACAGAGGCACCATCGGCGAGTAAGCCGCAAGTCAGCGTGGTGACCCTGGCGACTCGCCCTGTTGTTTTGACGACCGAGTTACCGGGTCGCACGTCGGCTTATCGGGTGGCGGAAGTCCGCCCGCAGGTCAGTGGCATCATCAAGAAGCGCCTGTTTACCGAGGGTGGCGAGGTGTCCGCCAACGAGCAGCTCTATCAGATTGATCCCGCGTTATATGAAACCAGCCTCGACAGCGCCAAAGCGGCGTTGGCGCGTGCGCAGGCACAATTAAAGACGGCATCTGTATTGGTGCAACGCTACAAGCCGCTGACGCAAACGCGTGCAGTCAGCCGTCAGACCTATGACGATGCGGTGGCGAGTCGCGACCAGGCCGCTGCGGATGTGCAGTCGGCGAAGGCCGCGCTCGAGACCGCGCGCATTAATCTCGTGTACACCAAGGTGCTGTCGCCGATCGAAGGGATTATTGGCCGTTCATCGGTAACCGAGGGCGCCCTGGTCACGGCGAATCAGGCCGATGCGCTGGCGCGGGTGCAGCAGATCGATCCGATTTACGTGGATGTCACACAATCCAGCAACGAATTGCTGCGTTTGCGCGGTGCGCTGGATAGTGGATTGCTGCAGCGCGGTACGGACAAGGATTCCGCGCGCGCGACGCTGACGTTGTCTAACGGGCAGGAGTACGCGCTGGAGGGAACGCTGGCGTTCTCGGAGGTCACGGTCGACGAAGGGACAGATTCGGTGACCTTGCGTGCGGTATTCCCCAACCCCGATCACAAATTGCTGCCGGGTATGTTTGTGCGTGCCCGCATTCTCGAAGGTACCGCACAGCAGGCTTTGCTGGTGCCGCAGCGTGGCGTGACGCGTAACCAGCGTGGCCAGCCCACCGCCCTGATCGTCAATGCCGAAAACAAGGTGGAACTGCGCATCTTGAAAACGGATCGCACGGTTGGCGATCAATGGCTCGTGACGGATGGGCTCAAGGCGGGTGACAAGGTCATTGTCGAAGGCCTGCAGAGTGTGCAGCCCGGCACCGAGGTGACGGTCAAAGATTTCGTGGCGACGCCGGCGGCCCCTGCGATCCAGCCAGCTGCGGCTTCTGCCGCGGCCAAGTAAGGAGTTCGCATGGCCAAGTTTTTTATTGATCGGCCAGTCTTTGCCTGGGTCATCGCTATCGTTTTGATGCTGGCGGGGATCCTGTCGATTACGGCGCTGCCAGTTGCGCAGTACCCCAATATTGCGCCGCCCGCCATTGGTATTCAGGTGACGTACCCAGGTGCGTCGGCGCAGACGGTGCAAGACAGTGTGGTGCAGGTCATCGAGCAGCAGATGAACGGCATCGATAACCTGAACTACATGACGTCGGAAAGTAACGCCGACGGCAGCATGAGCATTACGCTGACGTTCGCCCAGGGCACTGATCCGGATACGGCGCAGGTGCAGGTACAGAACAAGCTGGCTGTCGCGCAGCCGTTGCTGCCCCTGGAAGTGCAGCAGCAGGGGATTCGGGTCACCAAGGCGACCAAGAACTTCCTGGTTTTTGCCGGGTTCATCTCGACCGATGGCTCGATGACCAAAGAAGACTTGGCCAACTATGTGGCGGCCAACGTTCAGGACCCGGTTAGCCGTACGGAAGGTGTCGGTGACTTTCAGTTGTTCGGCTCACAGTACGCGATGCGCATTTGGCTGGATCCGGCCAAGTTGTTGACGTACAGCCTGACGCCCAATGATGTGATTGCGGCGATCGAAGAGCAGAACGTGCAGGTGTCCTCCGGCGCGCTGGGCGGCTTGCCATCGGTGCGCGGTCAGCAGTTGAACGCGACGATCATCGGCCCTACGCGGTTAGAAACCGCGCAGGAGTTCGAAGAGATTCTTCTCAAGGTCAACACCAATGGTTCGCAAGTGCGCTTGCGTGACGTGGCGACAGTGTCGCTGGGCGCACAGAACTATTCCATTGACAGCTACTACAACGGCCAGCCCGCGACAGGTCTTGCTGTCAAGCTGGCGCCCGGGGCTAACGCACTGGACACGGTAGCAGCCGTTAAAGCGACGATCAGTGGTCTGGAGCGGTATTTCCCGCCGGGCATGGCCGTCGTGTATCCCTATGACACCTCGCCGTTTGTGTCGTTGTCGATCGAGAGTGTGATTCATACGCTGATCGAAGCCATTATTCTCGTGTTCCTGGTGATGTATCTGTTCCTGCAGAACTTCCGGGCAACCTTGATTCCGACGTTGGCCGTGCCGGTGGTGTTGCTGGGTACCTTTGCCGTGTTGGCGATGTTCGGCTATACGATCAATACATTGACCATGTTTGCCATGGTGCTGGCTATCGGCCTGCTGGTCGACGATGCCATCGTGGTAGTCGAGAACGTCGAGCGTCTGATGGCCGAAGAAGGCTTGTCTCCCAAGCAGGCGACCCGCAAGTCGATGAAAGAAATCACGGGGGCGTTGGTCGGGATCGGGCTGGTATTGTCGGCGGTGTTTGTGCCGATGGCGTTCTTTGGCGGATCGACGGGTGTGATCTATCGCCAGTTCTCGATCACGATCGTGGCGGCGATGACCTTGTCCGTGCTGGTCGCGATTGTCTTTACGCCCGCGCTGTGCGCGACGATGCTCAAACGGGTTCCCAAGGGGGACCACGGCGCCAAAACCGGCTTTTTCGGCTGGTTTAACCGGACGTTCGATCGTTCCAGTCACGGTTACGCCAATTCCGTAGCGCGAGGCCTGGGACGCACCAAGCGTCTGATGCTGATTTATCTGGTGCTACTGCTGGTGATGGGCTGGATGTTTACGCGCATTCCGACCTCGTTCCTGCCTGAAGAAGACCAGGGAGTTTTGTTTGCCCAGGTTCAGGCGCCTACTGGCTCTACGACTGAGCGCACGAGCGAAATGGTGCGTCAGGCGACACGCTACTTCCTCGAAGACGAAAAAGACGTTGTCGAGTCGGTGTTTGCGGTCCATGGTTTCAGCTTTGGCGGTCGCGGTCAAAACTCGGCCATCATGTTCGTCAAGTTGCGTGACTGGGATTCCCGTCCCGATGCCGAGCAAAAGGTAGCGGCGCTGGCGCAGCGTGCCAATGGGTATTTTGCGACGCATTTACACGATGCTCGCGTGGCCGCATTTGCCCCGCCCGCGGTGATGGAGTTGGGTAACGCATCGGGTTTTGACTTCCAGTTGATGGACCAGGCCGGTCTGGGCCACGAAAAACTGTCCGCGGCGAGAGATCAATTCCTGGCAGAGGCCGCCAAGAGTCCCGTGTTGGTGGGCGCCCGTCTGAACGGCATGGTTGATCAGCCACAGTATCAGTTGGACATCGACCGCGAAAAAGCCCGCGCCTTGGGTGTCGCAATTTCCGACATCAACACCACGTTGTCCACGGCGTGGGGAAGTTCCTATGTGAATGACTTTCTGGATCGTGGCCGTGTGAAGCGCGTCTATGTGCAGGGTCAAGCTGATTCGCGCATGCTGCCCGAGGATCTGAACAAATGGTACGTGCGCAATCAAAGCGGCGAAATGGTGCCTTTCGCGTCTTTTGCATCGGCGACATGGGTCTACGGTCCGCCGCGTCTGGATCGCTTTAACGGGGTGCAGTCATTCAACATCCAGGGTCAGGCCGCGCCGGGTTATAGCTCGGGCGAAGCCATGCTGGAGATGGAGCGCATTGCGTCGACCATGCCAACGGGCGTGGGCTACCAGTGGACGGGCCTGTCGTACGAAGAGCGGTTGTCTGGATCGCAGGCACCGGCCTTGTACATGATCTCGCTGCTGGTGGTGTTCCTGTGTCTGGCGGCGTTGTACGAAAGCTGGGCCATTCCTACCGCGGTGATGATGACGGTGCCGCTGGGCGTGATCGGTGTGCTGCTCGCGACGATGTTGCGCGGCTTGTCTAATGACGTGTACTTCCAGGTGGGACTATTGACCACCGTGGGTCTAACCGCGAAGAACGCTATTTTGATTGTGGAGTTCGCCAAGGCTCACTACGAAGAAGGCGCCAGTTTGATCGAAGCCGCCGTCCATGCCGCCCGCCAGCGTCTGCGTCCCATCTTGATGACGTCTTTGGCGTTCATCCTGGGTGTCACGCCGCTTGCCATTTCGAATGGCGCGGGCTCGGGCAGCCAGCATGCGATAGGTACGGGGGTGATCGGTGGCATGCTGGCGGGCACCTTCCTGGCTATTTTCTTTGTGCCGGCATTCTTCGTGGTGGTGATGCGTTTGTTCAAGATCAAGCGCCTGAGCGAACGCCACGATGATGACGATGACGATCCGCAGGACGAAACTCGCGCCTTGCCACATACGGCATCGACGCAGCCTGGGGAGCAACCGCAATGATGAATCCGAGTATGTATCGATCTTTTGTGACGCCGAGCCGCCTCAAGGCAAGAAGCGCCCCCTTGATGGGAAGCGAGCCGCAGGCGTGGCGTGGGGGCCCTTTTGCCGCCGGGCCGTCCCAAGGCAAAAACGCCCCCACGGGGGGCAGCAAGCCGCAGGCGCGGCGTGGGGGCCTTTTCCTCATGGTGACATTGGCCGCGGCCTTGGCAGGATGCTCGCTCGCGCCTACCTACGAACGGCCCGAGGCGCCGGTGAGCGCGAACTATCCTACGGGAGACGCCTATGCGCAGCCCGGTCAAGCGCAGGGGGCTACTGCCCAGGCGCCGGTCGCCGATATCGGCTGGCGTGACTTTTATTCGGATCCGCTCCTGCAGCAATTGATCTCGATGGCGTTGACGGCCAACCGTGATCTGCGAGTGGCGGCGCTGAACGTGGAAGAGGCGCGTGCACAGTATCGTATCCAGCGAGCTGACCTGCTACCCAGCATAGGCGTGGCGGGGCAGGGCACGGTGCAGCGTTTGCCTGCTGACCTGAGTAACACGGGCAGCAGCACCATCAGCCGTTCCTACCAGGTCGGCGGCGCGGTGTCGGCTTGGGAGTTGGATCTGTTTGGTCGGATTCGCAGCCTGAGCGATCAGGCACTGGAAACGTACCTGGCGCTTGACGAAACCCGTATCGCCACGCAGCTCGCATTGATTTCCGAGACGGCAACGGCCTATCTGTTGTTGCGTGCCGATCAGGAGTTGTTGGATCTGACGAAATCGACGCTGGCGTCGCAGGAGGATTCCTACAAGCTGACCAAACAAAGCTACGATCTGGGCGTGGCGACAGAGCTCGACCTGAGTCAGGCCGAGGTCTCTTTGCGCACGGCGCAACGCAATTTATCGCAATATACGCGACTGGTCGCGCAGGCACGCAACGCGCTCGTGCTGTTAGTCGGGCAACCGTTGCCCGAGGGTGTCATTGCGCAGTTGGATCAGGCAAAGACATTGCCGGATAACGTCGTGCCGAGGGCTTTGCCGGCCGGTTTGCCGTCCGATTTGCTGGTGCGTCGTCCGGATATCCGCGCCGCGGAACATCAGCTCAAGGGCGCCAATGCCTATATCGGCGCGGCACGTGCAGCATTCTTTCCGACGATTAGTCTGACGGGCAACGCGGGGACGGCGAGCTCCAGCCTGGGCGGCTTGTTTGACGCAGGCTCGGGGGCATGGAGCTTTATGCCGTCGATTTCCGCGCCGATCTTTGCCGGCGGCTCGTTGCAAGCGGGCCTGGACGTCGCGAAGGTGCGCAAGAACATCGAGATTGCCACCTACGAGCGAACCATCCAGACGGCCTTTCGCGAGGTCTCGGACGCATTGGCGGGACAGGGTACGTTGCAAACGCAAATTGTGGCGCAACAGCAGCTCGTAGATTCGTATCAACGCGCCTATGATTTGTCGAGGCAACGCTTTGATCAGGGTATCGATGGCTATCTAACCGTACTCGATTCGCAGCGATCGTTGTATTCGGCACAACAAGTGCTCGTCGAGACGCGTCTGGCCCGACTGTCCAACCTGGTCACCTTGTATCAGGTACTGGGCGGCGGCTGGACCGAAACGACGGTCGCGGCTGCAACGCCTGAGGACGCGACCGTTCAGGGTGGCGCTACGCAACAAGCCCAATAGTGGGCTCGCTGCATCGGCTAGTACTTGATTAACGACATCCTGGTGCAATGAGCTATTGCTCAGATAGAACGCGCTTCATGCGCTCGAAGTCTTTCACATAGCGCTTTGCCAAGGATGTCTTTTGCGCCTCGGTCAGTATCTTGCCGGACGTCTGAAAAAACTTTGTCTCTTCCTCGCGCAGATGATGATGGACCTTATGGGACAGTTTCTTGGCGTGATTGCTCCAAGCGTCGCCCTGTTCGTCCACCTTGCTTAGTTCTTCCACGCACTCATCGATCTCATGATGCTCTGCCAGGGCATGGCGAGACGGGCTCAAGCCCATGTCGTCCATCAGAATAGGCGCATACAGGAATCTTTCTTCGGCGGCGGCGTGTGCCGCCAATTCAATGCGCAATTCCCGGAACACTTCGCCGCGCCGACCACTCTGAGGCGTTGCACGCATCAATTTTCGACAGAGCGACCGTTGTGTTTCATGGCTTGCTCGAAGCGCCTCATAAATAGTTTCAGACATAGTCCCATCCTTTGATTTATGGTTCAAGCGCGACTTTAGATACCCGATCCAAAGCTACACGACAGGCGGTTTGGTTTCTCGTTCAGGATGGCGGTGTTGCTCCACGGCCTTAATAAAGGTAGCGATACCTTTCTTCTCCACCGTTTTCACCACAATCAAACCTTTATCGGCCGGATTGGTCGGCACACCCGCTCGCTCAAGCACGCGAACTCCGGTGCCAATCGCTAGCAACGCTTTGCCATGACGAAACTGATCGCGCACATACTCCAGCGCCAGTCCATCGCTGCACAACGCGCTCACGCATTCGTCGCCATCCGGGATAACCACCGCATCGAACAAGGCGGAGGGGCTATTCTGAGACGAAGCATCGGCATCCAGCGGCGTTTTCGCGTCCGTACGCAGCAGGCCTATATGCTGGCCTACCAGCCGCACGACCGCGCCTTTGGCGATCAAGGCGTTGGCAACTTGATCGACCGTCTTAGCACTGACGCCATCGGCCACCAGCACGGCAATCTTGCGAGTACGGATTCCCACTTCGCCGGGCCTGGCCAGCAAGGACAGAAACTTGGATTGGGTGAGCTCCGGCTTTACCTTCCGCGCGTTGGCTTTAGGTAGCGCATCGGGCAAATCGGGCATGCCCAGATTCTTGGCGACGGTCTTGGCCAGATTGTCCGAAACATTGCGCAGCATCGCCACCATGCGCCGTCGAATACCCGGCACGGTGACTTTGCTCAGTTCAAACGAGAACGCATCGGCGATGTGGCGCTGTTCATGTTCGGCCTGGCTTTCATAAAACAAACTGGCCTGGTTGTAGTGCTCTGCGAACTTTTCTGGCTTGCCTCGCAGTTCCACGTCGGAGACAGGTTCAGGAAAGGGGATGAATCCCGCGCTGCCCGACTGAAAGGGACAACCACCTGCCAGGGAGTTTGGCTCGTAGGCGACCCGGCCATGATGGATGGCTTGGCGATGCATGCCGTCGCGTTGATTATTGTGGATGGGCGCCAATGGCGCATTAATGGGAATTTCATGAAAATTCGGCCCGCCCAGACGTGACAGTTGTGTATCCACATAGGAATGAATACGCCCGGCCAAGAGCGGATCGTTCGTAAAGTCGATGCCCGGAACGACGTGCGCCGTACAAAATGCGACTTGCTCAGTTTCTGCAAAGAAATTATCCGGGTTTCGATTGAGCACCATCCGTCCGATGGGCGTGACTGGCACAAGCTCCTCGGGGATAAGCTTGGTTGCGTCCAGCACATCGAAGCTAAATGCGTCGGCCTGCGCCTCATCGAATATCTGTACGCCTAGCTCCCATTCCGGATACTCACCGGCCTCAATCGCTTCCCACAAGTCTCGGCGATGGTAGTCGGGATCGGCGCCAGAGATCTTGACGGCTTCCTCCCAAACATGGGAGTGGGTGCCGAACTTAGGATCCCAGTGAAACTTAACCAGTTTGGCGTTGCCTTGCGCATTGACGAAGCGAAAGGTGTGTACCCCAAACCCCTGCATCATGCGCAGGCTACGCGGTATTCCTCGGTCCGACATCGCCCACATGACCGTGTGGATGGACTCAGGCATCAACGAAATAAAATCCCAGAACGTATCATGTGCCGATGCCGCCTGAGGCATGCCATTGTGTGGCTCGGGTTTGACGGCGTGCACCAGATCGGGGAACTTCATCGCGTCTTGAATAAAGAAGACCGGAATGTTGTTGCCAACCAGGTCCCAGTTGCCCTGATCCGTATAAAACTTGACGGCAAATCCGCGCACGTCTCGCGCCGTGTCTTTAGAGCCCCGTTCACCGGCCACCGTGGAAAACCGCACAAACACAGGCGTTTTTTTACCTGCCTTGGCAAACAGCGAGGCACAGGTCAGGTCGGTCTGGGCGTCGTAGCATTCAAAATAGCCGTGTGCCGCCGAGCCGCGTGCATGAACGATGCGTTCAGGAATTCGTTCGTGATCAAAGTGGGTAATTTTTTCCCGCAAGATGAAATCTTTCAACAACGCTGGGCCGCGCAATCCTGCTTTCAGCGAGCTTTGGTTGTCGGCCACCGGAACGCCTTGATTCGTCGTCATGGCCTGACCGCCGCTGTCCGCACGGACGCGCGGTAGCTCACCACCCGCCGCATTGACGCCGGATGTAGCCTTTGCGCCGGTCTTGGCCGAGGTGTTTTTCTCTGATAGCGTGCTCGCCGTAGCAGATTTGTCGCGAGGTGCTGCGGTATTCCCGGTCGGGGGGCGAGCCGATGAGATACCGTATTCGGCAGGCTTATTCACGTTATGAGACTGGCTAGCGACGAGATCGCCAACCGCACGGGCCTTTTTCAGGGCGGGCTGAGTCGCATCGCTCGCTGGAGGCAATGCCGGTCCACTATCTGTATTGAGATAAGCGGTGTCGACCGCGGTCTGTTGGGTTTGTGTCTGCTTGCTTTTGCCTGTCGCCATGGTTGGCTCCTTTTAGCTCTGCGGTTATGACATCGACCTTGACCACTGCACATTGATACACGAAAAATAGAAAGGACGGAATTTGAGTTGAAACCGCCTGACCACCCGAAGTGCGCTTGAGTTCGCTGATACGGTTGCTTCGCTCTAGACTCCGCGATGGGCCCGTGGATGGCCACACCTTCAAGTTCTTATAGCATGCAGGCCAGTTTTGGCTCATCAATCATAGCGTCCGCATGCTCCGGCTGGGCGCTGGCTATCTATTCAGCGTTGATATGTCAAAAAAAGCCCTCACGCGGCAGCTACTGCGTGGCCTTGTTGCCCCCAAAAGGGGGCTTTTTTATTTTGGGGCGGCCCGGCAATAAAAAAAGCGGCCCGCAAAGGCCGCTTTTTTTATTCGATCTGATCAGGATCAGGCGCGCTTTTTGGTCACCAAGCCAACCACGAACAGCACGATGATGGCACCGACGACTGAGCCGATCCAACCGGCGGGCTCGCCCGGCGTATACCAGCCCAGCGATTGGCCCAGAAAGCCCGCGACCACCGAGCCGACGATACCGAGAATCGTCGTCATGATGATACCTAGGGACTGGTTACCCGGCATGATGGCGCGGGCGATCAGACCCACGATAAAACCGACGATGATCATAATGATGATGCTCATGCGCTTGCTCCTTTTTTAGGCGACGGATAGACGACTGGATAATACTCACGCTAGCGAACCCGTGGGTGTAACAACTCGTATTTGGGGTATATCCGCAACACTGCCTGTTTATTGTCGCAGTGCAGCAGACGTCGGATTTAGCCCAGGGAGAGATAGCATCCGCGGGGTAACTGTCCTGTCATACTGGACCTATAAGCAATATTATTAAATAAGCGACGCTAGAGTCGACGACGGCTCGGGATCCTCAAGATGAACGAGTGCCGATCGGCGTACGAACGACTACCGACCGGCATTCAACAACGCCGCAGGCCCTGCATCACAAGGGTCGACAACCCCGATTTTTCAGGCAAGTGGACTGAAAATGGCACGCTCCGGGTCGAACGTGTAGTGATGTTCAAACTGCGTCGCATCGGCGGCCAGTGTCAGGACGGAGTCCAGAATGAAATCCGCCTTGGCGTCCGACAGCAGGGCGCTGAAATTCAGTCTGACAAAGCCAGGCTTTTCAATTTCGCGGCCCTCGAGGATCGCCTGACGCATTTGCGCAGATTGCTCGGCATCAATGTCCAGCAGACCGTGCACATAAGGGCCGGCGCATGCGCATCCCCCACGTGCCTGAATCCCGAATCGATCACTCAGCATCCGGGTGATGAGTTGTTGGTGCACCAGATCACCTTGGCCGTTATGTACCCGGAACGAAAAGATCGGTAAACGATCGGCGGTCAGCGAGCCCAGTAGCTCGAGCCGCGGCGCGTCTTTCCATTTGGCCAGTGCACGTTGAACAAACTGGGCGTGGCGCTGTTGCAGGAAGGCATCGCCCAGGGCTTCTTTCACCAACAGGACCAGCGCGGCGCGAATATCGCCGAGTACATTCGGCGTACCAGCTTCTTCACGGGACTCCAGGCTGTCGCTATAGTCATGGCCGGTGGGCGAGACGAACTTCACCGTGCCGCCCCCGGGCCAAGTCGGTGTGATGGTCACGACGGCGTCGCGGCGCACGATCAGCACGCCCGAGGCGCCAGGGCCGCCGATGAATTTATGCGGTGAAAAAACGATGGCGTCGATCGCTGTATCCGCGGCGGGCGACATCTGGATGGGCAGATAAGGGGCGCCGCCGGCGTAATCCCAGAGCATTTTTGCGCCAGTCTTTTTGACGCGCCGCGTGATCGCGGGCACATCCGCAATGATGCCGGTGATGTTAGAGGCAGCAGACAGCGCGCAGATCACCAGGGTGGTGTCGTCAGTGCGCAGGGCGGCGTCCAGGGCGGCGAGATCCGGACCGCCGTGCGAGGCCTCGGGCACCACGATGATCTCCGCACCGCATTCGCGCCACGGCAATATGTTGGAGTGATGCTCGTAAGGCCCGAGGATCACGCGGACTTTTCGACCGGCCGAGATGGCCGTATCCACGCCAAAGAGATGCACCAGGCGGTTGATTCCTGCGGTCGCGCCCGATCCGGCGAAGATCACCGCATGCGCGGCATCGGCGCCACAACATCGAGCGATGACGGCGCGCGCTTCGCGGCGCAATCGGGTGATGAACCCGCCGCAATACGAGGCCTCGGTGTGCGAGTTGGCGTAGTAGGGCAACACCTGCTCAAGGATGAAGCGTTCGACCTGCGTCAGTGCGCGGCCGGAGGCCACGTAGTCGGCATACACCAGCGCTTTGGGCCCATAGGGGCCCTGCACGACGGCGTCTTTGCCGATGAGTCCATCGGCGAGCGCCGTGACGATATCGCCGGTATTCAGGTCTGCTTGAAATTGTTGCAACGGGCCGAGCGTGGCGAGCGTCGCGGGGGTGTGCGTGTCCATCGGAGTCAATGAATAGGTGATTCTGAAATGTCCAACTATCATACGATGGAACAAAAATTGAAACATCACCGAAATTTCTCGATTATTTGCCAGTAATGGGTCAATTGATCTGAATTATGGAAAAAATAGATAAATTTGATATGAGCATCATCTCTTGTCTACAAAGAGAGGGTGCGTTGTCGCAGCGCGAGCTGGCCGATCGCGTGGGTTTGTCGCAAAACGCCTGCTGGCGCCGACTGCAGCGTTTGAACGCATGCGGGATCATTCGTGGCACGCGAGCCGAGGTGGACTTGGTCGCGTTGGGGCTGGACTTGACGGTGTTCGTCATGATCCGGACGAGCCATCACGTCAAGGACTGGGCTGATGCATTTCGCCAGCATGTGGATCAGTTGCCCGAGGTGACGGACTTTTATCGCATTGGTGGCGATTGGGATTACCTGATCAAGGTGGTCTGTCGCGGCATCGCCGGATACGACCGCTTTTATCAAAAATTGATTACGGGGTTTGAGCTGTCGACCGTGACCGGCTTTTTCAGTATGGAAGCCATCATCGAAAACCGGCCGCCGGATCTGCGTGTATTGGATGACTGAGCACGCCGGACAACGATATACCGGCGCGCTTGCGCTGACGCGCGTTTAGGGCGCGCGTTTTCTTTTTACTGCGTGATGTTAATCAACTGACGCAAGTCTTTGACGATAGCATCGGTGCTATCTGTATCCGAGGCCAGCAGACGAGCCTTGCCCTCGTTATCAAAAATGTAGACGCCGCGGCTATGCGTGACGTCATAGAGATCGGCGGCATCGCCGGGGCGCGGCTTTTCGATTTGATAGGCCACGCGATAGCGGCGGGCCAGGTCGGCGATTTGTTTTTCGGTGCCAGTCACACCGATCGCCTGATTGTTGAAGGCATCTACGTAGGCCTGGAGCTTGTCGGGCGTGTCGCGATGAGGATCGACACTGACAAACAGAATGCGTACGTCGCGGGCATCGTCGCCGAGTTGCTGCAAAACCGCGGTGAGCTGCGCCATGGTCGTGGGGCAGATATCGGGGCAACTGGCGTAACCGAAGAACAGCAAGACGGTTTTGCCTTTGAGATCATCATTGGTGACGGTCTTGCCGCCAGCGCCCGGCAACTGAAAGGTCAGGTCGGGCAAGTGGCCCTTGATATCGTAAAGCGTCCAGTTGACAGCTTTATCACCACAGGCGGCGATCAGAGTGCAGAGGGCAAGCAGCAGGGCGCGACACACACGACCATTGAGAAAAGCAAACATAGAGGAGTAGCGGGGCACGCGGATTGAAAGGGTTGCAGGGATGCATTCGATTCTAGCGTGCCCGCGGCAAACGTGAGCCGACCGACGTGGGTCGGTCTGATGTGAGCGATCTGACGAGGCGACATTTGGCTGCGCGTCGTCGCGCTCGGGCGGCTGTGCTCAGGCGGCTGTGCTCGAGCCGCCGTGTTTGGGGAAATACGCTTGCGCTTGGAACTACGCGGTCATGCCGCTGTGCCGCAGCAACGCATCGATACGTGGGGCGCGACCGCGGAAGGCTTCGAACGACTCCGCTGCCGGGCGAGCGCCACCGACGGCGAGCACTTCCTTGCGAAAGCGTGAGCCCGTGGCGGCGTCCAGCGTGCCAGAAGTGCTTTGCGACGCCGTTGCCGCGGCGGCTTCTTCGAAGGCCTCATAGGCATCGGCGGACAACACCTCGGCCCACTTGTAGCTGTAGTAGCCCGCACCATAGCCACCCGCGAACAAATGTGAAAAGGCATGTGGCAGTCGGTGCCAAGCGGGCGGAAACAGCACGGCGACTTCGTCGCGAACTTGTTGCAGCAGCGCGAGCGTATCCGCGATGCTCGTGCCTTCGCTGCGGCTATGCAGCAGCATGTCGAACAGCGCGAATTCGATTTGACGCACCGTTTGCATGCCGCTCTGGTAATTGCGAGCGGCCAGCAGCTTGTCGTACAGCGCGCGAGGCAACGCTTCGCCGGTAGCGACATGGGCCGACAGGCGTTGCACGACCGGCCACTCCCAACAGAAGTTTTCCATGAACTGCGAGGGCAGTTCGATAGCGTCCCATTCGACGCTGGCAAAGGCGGACGCACCGGGCTCGTCGACCTCGGACAGCAGGGCGTGCAGGGCGTGGCCGGTTTCGTGGAATAACGTGATGACATCGTCGTGGGTCAGCAACGCGGGCTTGCCATCACCAGGGCGCGCAAAATTGCAGGTGAGATAGACGACGGGAGTTTGTACTTGATCGCCCAGACGGCGACGATTGCGCTCGCTGTCTACCCAGGCGCCGCTTTGCTTGCCCGCGCGTGCATACAGGTCCAGATAGAGATGGCCGATCAGTGCGCCATCGTGCGTCTCGACGCGTACGCCGCGCACATCGGCATGCCAGCGCGAGACGTCGGTTTCGCGCAAGCGGACGTCGAACAGCGACTCGATGACCTGGAACAGGCCCTGCAAGACGCGAGGCTCGGTAAAGTATTGTTTGATCTCGTCTTCGGAATAGGCGTAGCGGGTTTCGCGCAAACGCTCCGAGGCGTAGGCGATGTCCCAGGGCTCCAGCGTGTCCAATCCCAATTCGCTGGCGGCAAAGGCCTTGAGCTCGGCGAGGTCGCGTTCGGCATAGGGGCGGGCGCGCGACGCGAGGTCACGCAGAAAACCGGTCACCTCAGCCGCATCGCGGGCCATGCGAGTTTGCAGACGCAGGGCGGCAAAGGTGCCATAGCCTAGCAAGGAGGACTCTTCGGCGCGCAACGACAACAGTTCCTCGATCAACGACGAGTTGTCGAAGCGCGCATCGCCTTGTTCGGAGGCCACCGTACCGTAGGCACGGTACAGTTGCTCTCGCAGCGCACGATCACGTGCATACTGCATGACGGGCAGGTAGCACGGCATTTTCAGCGTGAGCTTCCAGCCCGCCTGGCCATCGTCCTGGGCGGCCTGGCGCGTGGCCTGCAGCACATCAGCAGGCAAGCCGGCCAGTCGGGCTTCGTCCTCGATGAGAATCGACCAGGCGTCAATGGCGTCAAGCACGTTTTCCGAGAATTTTTGCGACGCTTGCGCCTCGCGCTCGGCATTCGCGGCATAACGCTCGCGGGCCTCGCCTTGCAGCTCAACGCCGCTCAAGCGGAAGTCACGCAGAGCCAACTCGATGACGCGGCGACGCACCGGATCCCAGCTATCGAAATCGCTGGCGGCGCGCAGGCGTTGATATTGGCGATACAGGCCCTCGTGCAGGCCTACCCACGTGGAAAACTCGGTGACCAGCGGCAGGGCCGCGTTATAGGCCTCGCGCAGCTCGGGGGTATTGACCACGGCATTCAGATGTCCGGCGACCGACCAGGCACGCCAGAGTTGTTCCGAAGCGTTGTCCAGCGGCTGTACAACGGATTCCCAATCGGCTGGCAGGCCCGGGTCGGCCGCGACGTCGACGGCCTGCCGTGCACCAGCCAGCAGTTCCTGGATGGCGGGCACAATGTGTGCGGGTTGCACGGCGGCATAGTCGATGAGACCGGAGACGGGAGCAAGCAGGGGATTCTGAGTCATGGGCGTATCGCTGCAAATGGGAGACGAACAGGCTTTAGAGATGAGGGCGGTTGCCTGGAAAACAAGAGCGCAGGCAGCGCAGGTAGGCAGATAGGCTGAGTGGTGGATACAGATGGGCCGAGGGTGGGTAGAGCGGCCAAGTATTCTCGAACCTGAGTCTGTCGTAGTGGGTAGGCCGTCGCAGTCAGGCCGTGACACCAAGTCTGTCGGAGGCTGCCGAGTCCGCAGACCATCGGCGGGAGATGTCCCTGGGCCATGTTTGAGCGCAGCGTAGCGGAGCGAGTTTGGCCCAGGGCCCGCCGATGGTCTGCGGACGAAGGCCGAGCCCCGTCAAGGGGCGAGTGAGCCGACCAGGCTTGGTGTCACGGCCTGACTGCGACGGCCTGCCCGCTACGACGGACGGCTTAAGAACTAAGAACCCGCTGCCGCCCGCTCCGCTGCCTCGACAGTATTGACCAGCAGCATGGCGATGGTCATGGGACCGACGCCACCAGGCACGGGCGTGATGGCACCAGCGACTTGGCGGGCCGAGGCAAAATCGACATCGCCGCACAGTTTGCCGTCCGCGCCTCGATTGATGCCGACATCGATGACAATCGCGCCGGCTTTGATCATGCTGCCGTCGATCATGCCCGGCTTACCGGTCGCGACGACCAGCACGTCCGCGCGGCGCGTTTGGGCGCCCAGGTCACGCGTTTTGGAATTGCAAATGGTGATGGTGGCGCCGGCCTGCAGCAGCAGCATGGCCATGGGCTTGCCCACGATGTTGCTGGCACCCACGATCACGGCTTCGGCGCCGCGCAACGCGACCCCTTCGGACTCGAGCATTTTCATAATGCCGTAGGGCGTGCACGGACGAAACAGGGGTTGGCCCGTCATCAGCAGGCCCGCGTTGCTGATATGAAAACCATCGACGTCCTTTTCGGCCGAGATGGCCTCGATGACCTTGTGGCTATTCATGTGCGGCGGCAACGGCAGTTGAACCAGAATGCCGTGTATGGACGGATCGCGGTTCAGGGCGTCGATGCGGGTCAGCAACTCGGCCTCGGTCATGTCGGCCGGGTATTGTTCTTTTACCGAGTGCAGTCCGGCCTTTTCGCAGGCAGCGACTTTGTTGCGCACATAGACCTGCGAGGCGGGGTCTTCGCCAACCAGCACCACCGCCAAACCGGGTCGGGCGCCTTTGGCGACCAGCACCTGGACACGTTGAGCGACGTCTTCGCGGATGCGCTGCGCCAGGGCGGTACCATCAATAATGCGTGCTTCGTGGACGGAAGCAGGGGTGTCCTGCAGGGTCATGCATGTGCCTCAGGTTTGGCCAACGCGACTTTCATCAAATCGGCGACCGTGGTGACTTCGAGTTTTTCCATGATGTTGGCGCGATGCGCTTCCACCGTTTTGATGCTGATGCCGAGGTCATCGGCGATTTGTTTGTTCAGGCGGCCGGCGACGATGCGCTCGAGCACTTGCTGTTCGCGCGCCGTCAGGCGAGCCAGCATGGCTTCGTGGTCTTTTTGGGCCTGGAACTGGCTGATACGCTGCGTGGCTTGCTCGAGCATGCGGGCAACGATTTCGCGCAAATCGGACTCGTTGAACGGCTTTTCCAGAAAATCGACCGCACCTTTCTTCATGGTGGACACGGCCATCGGCACGTCACCGTGGCCGGTGATGAAGACGATGGGCAGCGGGGCGTTACGGGCCAGCAATTGCTCTTGTAGCTCAAGACCGCTCATGCCCGGCATCCGTACGTCGGCGATCAGTACGCCGACCTGGCCGGGATCGTACTCTTCGAGAAAGGTCTCTCCGCTGGCGAACGCGCGTACGCGATAGCCGTTGGCTTCGAGCAGCCAGCGCAGTGAATCGCGTACCGCTTCGTCATCATCGACAATGAATACCGTGCTCGACTGGGGGGGGGTGTTCATGCGTGCAACTCCTCGGGCTGATCACTCTGTGCGGGCTGTTCAGGCGCCGCGCAGGGCAGTGTAAAACGAAAGATAGTACCGCCGGCGGGATTGGGGTCCGCCCAGAGGCGACCGTGGTGTGATTCGATAATGGTACGGCAGATGTTCAGCCCCATGCCCAGGCCTTGCGACTTGGTGCTGAAGAAGGGCTCGAACAGACGTTCGGGGTCGCTCAGGCCATGCCCGCGATCGACCACCGCAACTTCGATATGCTGCTCATGCAGGATGACGGCCACCTTGAGCTCGTCGGACTCGCTGCTGTCCATGGCCTCGAGGCCGTTTTTCAGGAGGTTGAGCAGTACTTGTTCGATCAGGATCGGGTCGGCCAGTACGTCGGGCGCATTCGAGGGCACGAACGCCTCGATGCGAATGCGGCGCTTACGGGCGTCGATGTCGGCAAAGCCAATGGCATTATCCACGATCCGGCTGATGGGCACACGCTGGCGACGCGGCTCGCTGCGCTTAACGAACTCGCGAATGCGGCTGATGATCTTGCCGGCGCGTTCGGCCTGCGAAGCGGCCTTTTCCAGGGCGGGCAACAACATGGTTGGACTGGTGTGCCCCGCCTTGACCAGCGCAACGGCGCCCATGCTGTAGTTGGCAATGGCGGTGAGGGGCTGGTTGAGTTCGTGAGCCAGCGACGAGGCCATTTCGCCCATGGTGGTGAGGCGGCTGGTGATCTGGATTTTTTCTTGCTGGAGGCGCGAGGCTTCTTCGTGATTACGCCGTTCCGTGATGTCGCGGGCGACTTGCATGCGCACGCGGCGACCATCGGTCCAGGCCAGCATGCGGTGATGCACCTCGAACCAGCGTTGTACCGACGGCGCAAAGACCTCGACCGCCTCGTCAGTAAAACGGCCGCGCCGTCTGGCCAGCAGCTCATTATGGCCGCCCGTCTGCGCGCCAAATACCCGGCGATAGGTGCGGTTGGCAAACAGCAGTTCCAGGCCGTCATGGGTATCGGCTGTCACGGAGATCGCGTCGTCCAGACCCTCGAGCACCGTCATGAAGCGTTCATGCGCGGCCGTCAGCGCCTCGCGAATTCGCTTGGGCTCGGTGATGTCCGTCATCGAGGTCATCCAGCCGATCTGCGTACCGTTGGGGTCCAACAGTGGCGAGACATACATGCGCGCGGTAAAACGCGACCCGTCCCGGCGCTGGGCTTCGATTTCGAGGCCGCTGCTGGGGGTTTTGCCGGAAGTCAGGACATCCAGGGTGTGCTGATGCTGGTCGTGCCGCCCCGGTACCCAATAAGGGAAGGGGGGGCTGCGCCCGATCAGGTCGGCCTCGTTCCAGCCGATCATGCGGCAAAACGCCGGATTGACGTAGGCGATGCGGCCCTCCATGTCGAGCACGCGCATGCCGGTGGACATGGAGTTTTCCATGGCGCGCCGAAAGCCGGTCTCGGCGATGAGGGCGGACTCGGCCGTCGAGCGGAACCGGGTGTAACGCCAAAGCATCAGCAAACTGATGATGATCACGCACGAGAGCGCCAGCACCACCCAGATCAGGCGCTGTTGACGGAGCTCCTGGTCGATCGTGACGAACATCACGCTGTCGTCGCGCAGGCGTTGCAACCAGAAAAACACGCCCATCACGCACAGGTACAGGACCAGTACGACTGCTGGCGTCAGCCAGTACACGCCGCGCCGGCGTTTGCGGGCGTGGTCGTGAAACGAGTTCGGGATACTGGATTTATGAGAACTGGACATGACAGTCAATGCAGATAGACTCGGCATTTTAAAGTGTGTTGCGCTTTATTGCGCAGCGTACCGATTTCGTGCAGATCGGAAAGGGACAAAGACGTTCAGATATTTGTCAATATTCCATATTATGAAATTCCGTACCGCAACATGAAATTTTTATCTGGACGGGTTACTCTTCGCGTACCGTACTGCAACCTGACTGCGATAGCATTGATCGCAGCAGTGGCAGAAACACCGGCGCAAGCCGGAATCTATTGGATTGCCCGACCCTATGATCGTGGGGGATGGGCCTGCTCAGAACTCCCACAGGAGACAAACGATGTCCTCTAATGCCCAGGCTAACGCGCTACCGGCCGCCAACGACGAAGACTCTCTAGAGACACAAGAGTGGCTTGAAGCCCTGGCTGCCGTACTCGAGCGCGAAGGTCCCGAGCGTGCCCATTATTTGCTGGAACGCCTGATTGACGAGGCTCGTCGCTCCGGCGCGCATATCCCATTTTCGCCCAATACGGCCTATGTCAATACCATTCCGCCCGGGCTAGAGACGGCACATCCCGGCAACCTCGAGCTTGAGTCGCGTATTCGCTCGTATGTGCGCTGGAATGCCATGGCCATGGTGGTCAAGGCCAACAAGCACAATCCGCCCGATGGCGGCGACCTGGGCGGTCATATCGCCTCGTTTGCGTCGCTGGCCACCATGATCGGCTGCGGTCAAAATCACTTCTGGCACGCCGAAAGCGAAGATCACGGTGGTGACCTGGTGTACTTCCAGGGGCACACCTCGCCCGGTATGTATGGTCGTGCTTACCTCGAAGGCCGCCTGACCGCCGAGCAGCTCGATCATTTCCGCCAGGAGGTCGATGGCAAGGGCTTATCGTCCTATCCGCACCCGAAGCTGATGCCGGAATTCTGGCAATTCCCGACAGTGTCGATGGGCCTTGGCCCGCTGATGGCGATTTATCAGGCCCGTTTCCTGAAGTATCTACACGCCCGCGGCCTGGCCGACACCAGCCAGCGCAAGGTATGGGTATTCTGCGGCGACGGCGAGATGGACGAACCCGAATCGCTGGGCGCCATCGCCCTGGCCGCGCGTGAAAAACTCGACAACCTGATCTTTGTCGTCAACTGCAACCTGCAGCGCCTGGACGGGCCGGTACGTGGCAACGGCAAGATCATCCAGGAGCTCGAAGGCGACTTCCGAGGCTCGGGCTGGAACGTCATCAAGCTGATCTGGGGCGGCTACTGGGATCCACTTCTGGCGCACGACAAGGAAGGCATCCTGCGCCAGATCATGGAAGACACCGTCGATGGCGAATACCAGGCGTACAAGGCCAATGACGGCAAGTTCGTGCGCGAACATTTCTTTGGCAAACACCCCAAGCTACTGGAAGCCGTGTCGCGCATGAGCGACGAGGACATCTGGCGCCTGAACCGTGGCGGCCATGACCCCCACAAGGTCTACTCGGCCTTCAAGGCGGCCGCGACCCACGAGGGCCAGCCGACGGTGATCCTGGCCAAGACCATCAAGGGCTATGGTATGGGTCATGTGGGCCAGGCCAAAAATCCGACCCACCAGCAAAAGAAAATGGAACTCGAATCGATCCGCGAATTCCGCGATCGTTTTGCGATCCCCATTCCGGACGATCAACTCGAGAAACTGCCGTACTTCAAACCGGCAGAAGATTCCGCCGAAATGAAGTACCTGCACGAACGCCGCAAGGCGCTCGGTGGTTATCTGCCCAAGCGTCGCGCCAAAGCCGACGAACAGCTCAAGGCGCCTGAACTCGAGGCTTTCAAGGCTGTGCTGGAGCCCACCTCCGAGGGCCGCGAAATCTCGACCACCCAGGCATTCGTTCGCGTCCTGAACCAGATTCTGCGAGACAAAGACCTGGGTTCGCGTGTCGTGCCTATCCTGGCCGATGAATCGCGCACGTTCGGTATGGAAGGCCTGTTCCGCCAGATCGGTATCTATGCGCCCGAAGGGCAAAAATACGTGCCGGTCGATAAGGACCAGGTCATGTACTACAAAGAGTCCGCCGATGGTCAACTCCTGCAAGAGGGGATCAACGAGGCGGGCGCGATGAGCTCGTGGATGGCGGCGGCCACGTCGTATTCGACGAATAACCGCATCATGGTGCCGTTCTACATCTATTACTCGATGTTCGGATTCCAGCGCATTGGTGACCTGGCCTGGGCGGCAGGCGACATGCAGGCGCGCGGCTTCTTGCTGGGCGGTACTGCCGGGCGCACGACGCTCAACGGCGAAGGCCTGCAGCACGAAGACGGCCATAGCCACATCCTGGCCTCGACGATCCCGAACTGCGTGTCCTACGACCCGACCTTTGGGCATGAGCTGGCCGTGATCATTCAGCATGGTCTGAAGCGCATGGTCGAAAATCAGGAGAACGTGTACTACTACCTGACCGTGATGAACGAAAACTACCCGCAGCCGGGTCTGACCAAAGGCGACGAGGAAGGCATCATCAAGGGGATGTACAAGCTCAAGTCGCACGGCAAGGGCAAGCAACGTGTACAACTGATGGGTTCCGGCACCATTCTGCGCGAAGTCATGGCGGCCCAGGAATTGCTCGAAGCCGACTGGGGCGTAGCCTCGGATCTCTGGAGCGTGACCAGCTTTACCGAGCTGCGTCGCGATGGCCTGGACGCTGATCGCCACAACCTGCTCAACCCCGAGCAGAAAAAACCGCTGGTGCCTTATGTGACGCAACAGCTCGAAAAGACCGAAGGGCCGATCATCGCATCGACCGACTACATGAAGTTGTTCGCCGATCAGATCCGTCCGTTCGTCCCCAAGGATCGCACGTACCGCGTCCTGGGTACCGATGGCTTTGGCCGTTCGGACTTCCGCTACAAGCTGCGCGAGCACTTCGAGATCGATCGCCATTTCGTTGTGCTGGCCGCCTTGCGCGCGCTGGCCGACGAAGGCAAGGTCCCCGTCGCCAAGGTGGCTGAGGCCATCAAGAAATACGGCATCAACCCGGAAAAAGCCAACCCGCACCACGCTTGAAGGTAAACAGACATGAGCAAACTCGTGGAAATTAAGGTACCCGACATCGGTGACTTCAAAGAAGTCGAAGTCATCGAGGTGCTGGTTGCAGCGGGAGACACGATCAAGGCCGAACAAAGCCTGATCACCGTCGAGTCCGACAAGGCCTCGATGGAAATTCCTGCGTCCGCTGGCGGCGTCGTCAAGTCGGTCAAAGTCAAGGTCGGAGACAAGGTCGCCGAAGGCACGGTGATCTTCGAGATCGAGGCCGCTGACGAGCAGAAAGACAGTGCCGCAGCGCCCGCCGGCGAATCGAAGTCGGCTGCGGCTGAGTCGAAGCCCGCTGAATCGAAGTCCGACGAAGCAAAATCAGACAAAGCCGCGCCTGCCGCCGATAAGGGTGAAAGCCAACAGAGCGGTGGTCCATCGGAAATTGCCGTGCCGGATATCGGCGACTTCAAGGAAGTCGAAGTCATCGAAGTCATGGTCGCTGTCGGCGACACTATCAAGGCTGAACAAAGCCTGATCACTGTCGAGTCCGACAAGGCCTCGATGGAGATCCCGGCATCGGCTGGCGGCGTTGTCAAGGAACTGAAGGTCAAGGTCGGCGACAAGGTCGCCAAGGGCTCGGTCATCGCCATCGTGGAAGGCGGCGCCGGCGAGGCGCCCGCGCCCGCCAAACCCGCCGCTGCCGACCAAGGCGCCAAACCTGCGCAAGCCGCAGCGCCTGCCTCGCAAGCTGCAACACCTGCCCCGGAAGTCGCGCCCACTGCCAAGGCATCACCCACGGCAGTGCTCGAAGACCCGAACCTCAAGCCCGGCCAACTGCCGCATGCTTCGCCGTCGGTACGCAAATTCGCGCGCGAACTTGGCGTGAATCTCAGCAAGGTCAAGGGCTCGGGTCCCAAGGACCGCATCACGGCCGACGACGTCCGTGCCTTTGTGAAGCAGGCCTTGGCGGCGCCCGCCGCATCAGGTGCAGGCGGTGCCGATGGCGCCGCGCTGGGCTTGCTGCCTTGGCCCAAGATCGATTTCACCAAGTTTGGGCCGATCGACGCCAAGCCGCTGTCGCGCATCAAGAAAATCTCCGGCGCGAACCTGCATCGCAACTGGGTCATGATCCCGCACGTCACCAACAATGACGAAGCCGATATCACCGACCTGGAGGCGCTGCGCGTCACGTTGAACAACGAAAACGAAAAGTCCGGTGTCAAGGTCACCATGCTGGCCTTCCTGATCAAAGCCGTGGTCGCGGGCTTGAAGAAATTCCCCGAGTTCAACGCCTCGCTCGACGGCGATCAACTGATCTACAAGCAGTACTACCACATTGGTTTCGCGGCCGACACGCCCAATGGCCTGGTGGTGCCGGTGATCCGTGATGCCGACAAAAAAGGCATCCTTGAGATTGCCAAGGAAATGGGCGAGCTTTCCAAGAAAGCCCGCGACGGCAAGATTTCGCCGGCCGACATGCAGGGTGGTTGTTTCTCGATCTCGTCGTTGGGTGGTATCGGAGGCACGCACTTCACGCCCATCATCAACGCACCTGAAGTCGCCATCCTGGGTGTCTCGCGTTCGGCTCACAAGCCGGTGTGGGACGGCAAGCAATTCGTGCCGCGCTTGATCGTGCCGCTGTCGCTGTCGTACGACCATCGTGTCATCGACGGCGCCGCCGCTGCGCGTTTCAACGCATACCTCGGCCAATTGCTGGCGGACTTCCGCCGCATCGCGCTGTAACGGGGGCCGCATGAGCAAACTTGTTGATATCAAAGTACCCGACATCGGTGACTTCAAGGAGGTCGAAGTCATCGAGGTGCTGGTAGCCGAGGGCGACACGATCAAGGCCGAACAGAGCCTGATCACCGTCGAGTCCGACAAGGCCTCGATGGAAATCCCTGCGTCCGCTGGCGGCGTCGTCAAGTCGGTCAAAGTCAAGGTCGGTGACAAGGTCGCCGAAGGCACGGTGATTTTCCAGATCGAAGCCACCGACGCCGCACCGGCCGCCGACACCAAGACGGCCCCACAGCCTGCCGCTGCCGACAGCAAGCCTGCGGCACCATCCGCAGCCGCGCCTGCGACGCAGGCCAGCCAGGCCGCGGCGCCGACTGCAGCCTCGTACAGCGGCTCGGCCGATCTGGAATGCGACGTACTGGTGCTGGGTGCAGGCCCCGGCGGTTATTCGGCGGCGTTCCGCGCAGCCGACCTGGGCTTGTCTGTGGTGCTGGTCGAGCGCTATGACACGTTGGGCGGTGTTTGCCTGAACGTGGGTTGCATCCCGTCCAAAGCCTTGTTGCATAACGCTGCCGTCGTCGACGAAGCGCGTGCGCTGGCGGCACACGGCATTAGTTTCGGCGAACCCAAGATCGATCTGGACAAGCTGCGCGGCTACAAAGACAGCGTCGTCGCGAAGCTCACGGGCGGCCTGGCCGGTATGGCCAAGGCGCGCAAGGTCAAGGTCGTGACGGGCGTCGGCGAGTTTGCCGATCCGAATCATTTGTCGGTCAAGGGCGCCGACGACAAGACGCAGACCATTCGCTTCAAGAACGCCATCATTGCGGCGGGCAGCCAATCGGTCAAATTGCCGTTCCTGCCCGATGACGAGCGGATCGTCGACTCCACCGGCGCGCTGCACCTGCGCAGCATCCCCAAAAAGATGCTGATCGTCGGTGGCGGGATCATCGGTCTGGAAATGGGCACGGTGTATTCCACGCTGGGCGCGCGCCTGGATGTGGTCGAAATGCTCGACGGCCTGATGCAGGGCGCGGATCGCGACCTGGTCAAAGTCTGGCAAAAAATGAATGCCGATCGCTTTGACAACATCATGCTCAAGACCAAGACGGTCGGTGCCGAGGCAAAGAAAGACGGCATCTACGTGAGCTTCGAAGGCGAGGGGGCTCCCAAAGAACCGCAGCGCTACGACTTGGTGTTGCAAGCCGTGGGTCGCAGTCCCAACGGCAAGAAGATCGGTGCGGACAAGGCCGGCGTGGCTGTGACGGACCGGGGTTTTATCGAAGTCGATCGCCAGATGCGTACCAATGTGCCGCACATCTACGCGATTGGCGACATCGTGGGCCAGCCCATGTTGGCGCATAAAGCCGTGCACGAGGGCCATGTCGCCGCCGAAGCCGCCGCGGGTCAAAAGTCTTTCTTCGACGCGCGTGTCATTCCATCGGTGGCCTACACCGATCCGGAAGTCGCCTGGGTCGGTCTGACCGAGGACGAAGCCAAGAAGCAGGGCATCAAGGTCGAAAAGGGCGTGTTCCCCTGGGCTGCCTCTGGCCGCGCTATCGCCAATGGCCGCGACGAGGGCTTTACCAAGCTGCTGTTTGACGCGGAAACGCATCGCATCCTGGGCGGCGGTATCGTCGGCACCCATGCGGGCGATTTGATCAGCGAGGTTGTCCTGGCTGTCGAAATGGGCGCAGACGTCGTGGACATCGCCAAAACCATCCATCCGCACCCCACGCTGGGTGAATCGGTCGGGATGGCGGCGGAGGTCGCCGAAGGGGTGTGCACCGACTTGCCGCCGATGCGCAAGAAGTAACCTCTGTCGACCTGAGCTTGCTCGCCCTACGGGCGTCAAGACAAACAGCCCTGTACGTCAAAATATCGATGACGTACAGGGCTGTTTTGTTTGAAAGGCGCTGAGACCGCGTATCGGTTTCGCGTAAGCGTCGGGGGTTGCGATTTCAGGCGAAGCTGCCTCCGATTGCTCGGGCAGATTAGCGGCTCAACCGGACTTATTGCGCCTGAATGCCAGCGTCCTTGATCAGGCTGCCCCAGAGGTCGCGTTGTTCGCTGACAAAGGTAGCGAAGCTTTCGGGCGTCCCGCTAAAGGCATCAAAACCGAGGCTCGCTAGACGTTTGCGCACGTCGGGATCATTCACAACCTGATTGATGGCGGCATTGAGTTTGGTCACGATTTCAGGGGGTAATCCGGCGGGGCCAAAGTAGCCGTTCCATGAGTTCAGGTCGAAATTGTCGACGCCCGCTTCGCGCATAGAGGGCAGGTCGGGCACGATCTCACTACGTTCGGCGGTCGACACGGCCATGGCGCGCAATTGGCCGGACTGTACAAACGGCAGCCCCGATGCCAAGTCGGTAAACATGATGTTGACCTGTCCGCCAATCAGATCCGTCAGCGCTTGCGGCGTGCCTTTGTAAGGCACATGCAGAATGTCGATATCCGCTCGGCGCGCCAGCGTGGCGCCTGCCACGATGCCCGTGCTATTGCCGGTGGCGTAAGTGACCTTGCCGGGGTTTTTGCGGGCGTAATCGATCAGCTCGGCGACCGTGGTGTAGGGTTGCTTGGGATTGGTGACCAGCAGAAAAGGCAAATTCCCGCCACGCGCGATAGGCGTGAAATCCTTGATCGGGTCGTACGACACGTTCTTCATCAGGAACGGCGCCGCCGAATGCGACGTATTGGTCGTGACGAACAGGGTGTAACCATCGGGCTTGGCGCGCGCGACGTATTGGGCGGCAATGGTGGCGTTCGCCCCGGGTTTGTTTTCCACGACCACCTGCTGGCCCAGAATCTTGCCCAGTTCCGCGGCAAAAATTCGACCGACCGCATCGGTGCCGGATCCCGCAGGGAAGGGCACAACCAGGTTGATGGGTTTTTCCGGATAGGCGGCCTGCGCGGGCGCGCACAGTACGGACGCAAGGGCAGTGCTACACAGCGCCGCGGCGCGTAGGGTACGTAACCACATTTGGGGTATCTCCTTTCTTGGATGGTCGCGGCTCTTGGGTGACGAAAGGATTCCGTCGTGGCCGCTAGCGGGGGAATCTAAGCGTCGTCGTCCTACGTGGCTGAACCATCAGCCGCCGGCGTCGAAAAATCGCGAATCACGCGATCGGGCGACTCTTCGTAGGGCGGCGAGTAAATGACCAGCAACCGCACCGGCGTTTCGCTGGTGACGGTAAAGACGTGAGGAATGTCGGGCGGAAAATAACAGCAGTCCCCCGCCACCATATCGGCGGACTCGTCGCCGACTTGCGCACGCGCCGTTCCCTCGAGCAAATAACACACTTGCTCAATTCCCGGATGGGCGTGGGGCAGGGCGCCCTTGCCTTTTTCGATCACGCCCAGCAAGACCTCGACATGGCGGGCACCGACGTTTTCAGCACCGATCAAGCGGCGGTTCAGCGTACCGGTGTGATTGGCGGGGTGGTAACCGGGAACCTCGGCTTCGCGCACGAGCCAGCTAGGGGTGTGGGGCATCGGATGTCTCAATGTTGTCTGTTTATGGGAATTATTGATAACACAAAAATGGACAGCAGACGTTCCCCCGGAAAATCAAAAACGTAGCGAATGGGCATCATTTGCGCGCGAACCGCGGCGCCCACTTCATTATTTTTGCTGCAGTCCCCACAACGCGGTCAACATGTGGCCGGTCGCGGGGTCGGCTGTGTCTTCGCGATAGGCAATACCCAGTTGTCGCCACAATGCCGGCCGCAACGGCCGCATGACAATGCGTTCATCAGGAGGTGGTGCGCCATCCTCGTGGGGAAGCAGGGTGGCGCCGTATCCTGCGCCGACCAGGCTCTTGATGGCATCGTTGTAGTTCAACGCGATGCGCGGTGCCGGACGCTGACCGGCGTCGGCAAACCACTGGCTGGTCAGTCGCGACAGGTGGGTACCCGGGTCGTTCAGGATAAGAGGCTGTCCGGCCATCCAGCGGGGTGTGACCTGCGCGGGTACGGACCATGCGGCGGGCAGGAACGCCACGATGGGATCGCGTCGCCACGGTTGAATCGTCAGACCGGGCACTTTGGGCTGAGGCAGCGCCACGACGCCGATATCGAGTGATCCCTCGATCAAACGCGCCTGGGTTTGCTGAGACGTCAGGACCGCGATTTGCACGTCTATCGTCGGATGCGATTGCGTCAACGATGCCAGGGCGCGGGGCAACAGGTGAGCAATGACCCCCGTAGAGGCGCCCAGACGCACGCGCCCGGCGAGCCCCTGGGCCTGGCGCGACACATCGTCGAGGGCATGACTCACGTCGCCGAGCAATTTCCGGGCGTGCTCGATCAGGCTTTCACCGATGGCGGTCGGTCGAACCTGGCCCTTGGTCCGGGAAAGCAACTGGGCGCCGACACGGCTTTCCAACTCGCTGACGTGCAGGCTGACCGTGGGCGGTGCCAGATGAAGCAGCGCTGCTGCTTTGGCAAACGATCGTTGATCTGCAATGGTGATCAGGGTGCGCAATTGATCGAGATTGATTTCCCGCATGATGCTTCAAGCCTCAGAATTTATGAATATAACGATCATGAAATTCAACTTTTCTAATTTTATGGGGTGAGCGAGCATAGCGCTATCAATCTATCACCGGGTTTTTGCGATGACGACTCCTCACGTTTTTATTGATGGCGATCAGGGCACGACGGGCCTGCAGATCCATGCGCGTTTACAGGGACGCAGCGATATCGTCGTCAACACCTTGCCGTTGGCCCACCGCAAGGATCCGCAACGCCGTGCCGAGGCACTGAATGCTTGCGATATCGCTATTTTGTGCCTGCCCGACGACGCGGCACGCGATGCCGTAGGTCTGCTGACGAACGCCGACGTACGCGTCATCGACGCAAGCTCCGCGCATCGGGTTCAGGATGGCTGGACCTATGGCTTGGCGGAGCTGGGTCCGGATCAGCCGCGCCTGATCGCTCAATCAAAGCGCGTCACCAATCCGGGTTGCTATCCAACGGGCGCCATTGGCCTATTGCATCCCCTTGTGGACGCCGGCCTGGTGCCGCGGGACTATCCGCTGGCGATTCATGCGGTGTCGGGCTATTCAGGGGGAGGGCGTAGCGCCGTCCAGAAGTACGAAAATACCGAAGCGCAGCCGCCAGACCATGCTGAGCCGGGGGCAAGCGGACCCGGCGGGCGCACGCAACCGTCCGCATTCCAGGTTTACGGTCTAGGCCTGCAACACAAGCACGTGCCAGAGATCCAGTATTACGCCGGGTTGGCGCATCCTCCTGTTTTCGTGCCCGCCTATGGCGCTTATCGCCAGGGGATTGTGCTTACGATTGCGCTGCAGCAACGCTTGTTGCCCGCGGGAGCGCAGGCGGAGACGCTACACGCCTGCCTCGCCAATCACTATGCAGGCGCGGCGCACGTGCGCGTGCTGTCGTTGGCCGAGTCGTCAGGATTACAGGGGCTCGACCCGCAACGCCTCAATGACACGAACAATATGGAGCTCGCCGTTTTTGCCAATCCGGAACGGGGCCAGATTTTGTTGAGCGCCGTTTTCGATAACCTGGGCAAAGGCGCCTCGGGCGCGGCGGTGCAGAATCTGAACCTGATGTTGGGCGCGGGCTGAGCGACTGTTAAACTGTCGATCTTCGCTATTTTTGTGTATCTTCATGCCCGCCCCCCGTCTTGACGCCGCCACACCGTTGCCCCAGTGGCTGCAGTATCTCGAGTCCATTCACAGCAAGGCTATCGATCTGGGGCTGGACCGGGTTAGGCAGGTGGCTGATCGCCTGGCGTTGCAGCTCGACGGCATCAAGTTCGTCGTCGGTGGCACCAATGGCAAGGGCTCTACCTGTGCCATGCTCGAGGCCATTTTGCTGGCTGCGGGTTACCGGGTAGGCACCTACACGTCGCCGCATTTGATCGATTTCAATGAGCGGGCACGCATCAATGGCGAGATCGCCAGTGATGCCGCGCTGACCGAGCAGTTTGCCGCGGTCGAGGCCGCGCGTGGCGAGGTCACGCTGACGTATTTCGAATTTACGACGCTCGCTATTTTGCGGTTGTTCTCGCAGACGAAGCTGGACGCGATCGTGCTTGAGGTTGGCCTTGGTGGACGACTGGACGCCGTCAATATCGTGGATGCCGACTGCGCCATCATTACCAGCGTCGACCTGGATCACACGGATTGGCTGGGTGATACGCGCGAGGAAATCGGCGCCGAAAAGGCCCACATTTATCGCGGCGGTCGGCCGGCCATTTGCAGCGATCCGCAGCCGCCGCAGTCTTTATTGGACCATGCACAAGAGATCGGCGCCGATCTGTGGCTGTTTCGCAAGGATTTCAACTACTCGGGCGATCGCCAGCAGTGGGCCTATGGTGGCCGTGGGCAGCGTCGCAACGCTTTGGCATACCCCGCGTTGCGCGGCGCAAACCAGTTGCTGAATGCGGCGGCGGCCTTGGCCGCTCTCGAGTCAGTGCGTGATCGGCTGGCCGTGCCACAGCAAGCCGTACGCGTCGGGCTGTTGCAGGCTTCGTTGCCGGGGCGGTTTCAGATTTTGCCGGGGCAACCGTCGATCATTCTGGATGTGGCGCACAACCCGCATGCGGCAGCGGTGTTGGCGCAGAATCTCGACAACATGGGTTTTCATCCCTACACCCATGCGGTGGTGGGCATGCTGAGCGATAAAGACGTCGACGGTGTCATTGCCAAGCTGCTTGGCCGCATCGATCATTGGTATTGCGCGGGCTTGCCGGGGCCTCGCGGTGGTACGGGTGACGATTTGGCGAGTCATGTTTCGTCCGCCCTGACGGCCGCGCCGACGGCGTCCGAGGCGCCCACGGTACAAGCCTATCCCGACCCTGCGGCCGCGTTTGCCGCCGCCCGCGAACGGGCGGGCGAGGGTGATAGAATCGTGGTGTTTGGCTCGTTTCTCACCGTAGCCTCGGTTTTGCAGTCATTGGGCCGTACAGCCTAAGGTTTCGGCAGTCGGGGCATGCTCCGATCAGGTCGCAAGGAATTCCTGTCCATGGGATTGTTCACTCGCAAAGACTCCGCCTCGCAGGCATCTCCCTCCAGACCGCGTCCGTCGGTTTCCAGTGAGGCCCAAGCCGCGGAACTCCGTGGGCGTGCTCGCCGACGGCTCGCCGGGGCGGTCGCGCTGGTACTCGCCGCAGTCATCGTGCTGCCGATGGTGCTTGACTCCGAGCCCGTCCCCGTCGCCAACGACATCCCGATCCGTATCCCGGATCGCAATGCGCCTTATCAGCCGCAGGTGTCGCCACCGGCTGTCGCCGATGCAGGCAGTGCCGCAACGGGCACGACGCCCGGCGATGCATCAGGCCAGACGCCCGCCACGCAGTCGCCGGCCACGCCGTCGACGCCACCTGACCTGTCCAGCGTGCAGCCGCCCGAGCCAACGACCTCGATCGCCGAGACAGAGCTCTCCAAGCCACCTGCCGTGCCGCCGCCGGTCACCAAGCCGCCCGTCACACCGCCCAAGCCACCCGCGACGCCGCCCAAAACCGCGCGCGATGACGATGGCGCACGTGCCCTGGCGCTGCTCGAGGGTCGCGCGGCTCCCGAGGCGCCGGCCCGTGCCGCCCCGAAGCCTGCCACTAAGGGTAATTTCGTCCTGCAGATCGCGTCGTATGGCGCACAGGCCGATGCACAGTCACGACGCACCAAGTTGCATCAGGCAGGTGTCACCAACGCGTTTGTCGAAGAGGCCTCGGTAGGGGGTAAACAGCAATATCGTCTGCGTGTGGGACCATTCCCCTCGCGTGAGGCCGCCCAGGCCGCTCAGGCTCGCTTGCGCACGCTGGGTTACGACAACGGTTTCATTACCGGCCAGTGACCGGCTTCGACTTCGTCGTTCTGGCAATTCTGGCGGCCTCGGGGTTGCTGGGGTTGATTCGCGGCCTGCTCAAAGAAGTCTTGTCGTTGATGGCGTTTTTGCTGGCGTTCATAGCCGCGATCTGGTGGGGGCCCACCGTGTATGGCTGGCTCGAACCCTATATCGAAACCGCGATGCTACGCATGGGGATCGCGTACGCGGCCGTCTTCATTTTGGTGTTATTGGGCGTCGGATTGATCAACATGACGCTGGGGGCCCTGATTCGTACCACCGGCCTGACGCCGGCGGATCACGGCCTGGGCGCGGTATTCGGTCTGGCGCGCGGTTTGTTGTTTGTATTGATATTGGTGGCGTTGGGTGGCTATACGCCACTGCCGCAAGAGCCCTGGTGGCAGAACGCCATGTTTTCACATTCGGCCACAGAGGCCGTCAGGCATATCAAGTTGTGGTTGCCCCCGTCATTGGCGACGTGGCTGCCCTACTAAGTTTCGTTTAACGGGAAATCTCACCATGTGTGGAATCATCGGGGTCATTGGGCGCGGGCCGGTCAACCAGCTGCTCTATGACGGTTTGCTGCTGCTGCAGCATCGTGGCCAGGACGCGGCCGGTATTGCGACGGCGTCACAGGGCAGCCACTTCAACATGTTCAAGGCGCATGGCCTGGTGCGTGACGTTTTCCGCACCCGCAACATGCGCTCGCTGCCGGGTACGACAGGTATCGGTCATGTTCGCTACCCGACCGCCGGCTCCAGCGTCAGCGAAGAAGAAGCGCAGCCTTTTTATGTCAATGCCCCGTATGGCATCACCTTTGCCCACAACGGCAACCTGACAAACTGGCGCGAACTGCGCGAGTCGCTGTATCGGGTGGATCGCCGTCATATCAATACCGACTCTGACTCGGAAGTCCTGCTTAATGTGCTGGCGCACGAACTGCAGGTGGCCGCCAAAGGCATGTCGCTCGATGACGATACGATCTTTCAGGCGGTTGTCGGCCTGCACAAGCGGGCACGCGGCGCCTATGCCGTCGTCTCGCAGATTTCCGGCTACGGCATGCTGGCGTTTCGCGACCCTTACGGGATCCGTCCGCTCTGTATTGGCCGCCAAGAAACAGAAGAGGGCGTTGAGTGGATGGTCGCCTCGGAATCCGTGGCGCTGGAAGGCAGTGGCTTTGCCTTTTTCCGCGACGTTGAGCCCGGCGAAGCCATCTTTGTCGACCTGGATGGCCGCATGGTCAGCCGCCAATGCGCCGACAACCCCGAACTCGTACCCTGCATATTCGAGTACGTGTATTTCGCGCGTCCCGATTCGATGATTAACGGCGTATCTGTCTACGACGCGCGTTTGCGCATGGGCGAATACCTGGCCGACAAAGTCGCACGTAATATGCGTCTGGGCGACATCGACGTCGTCATGCCCATTCCGGATTCGTCGCGGCCCGCCGCCATGCAACTGGCCGCCCGCCTGAATCTCGACTACCGCGAAGGCCTGATCAAAAACCGCTACGTGGGCCGCACTTTTATCATGCCCGGCCAAGCCGTACGCCGTAAATCTGTGCGCCAAAAGCTCAACGCCATCGGCAGCGAATTTAAAGGCAAAAACGTCTTGCTCGTCGACGACTCCATCGTACGTGGCACCACCAGCCGTGAGATCGTTGACATGGCACGCGCGGCGGGTGCCAACAAAGTCTACTTTGCCTCGGCCGCGCCACCGGTACGCTTTCCGAACGTCTACGGCATTGATATGCCGACGCAAAGCGAACTCATCGCCACGGGTCGTTCGGACGAGGAAATCGCCGCCACCATCGGTGCCGACGGTCTGATCTACCAAGACCTGGCCGACATGGAAAGATCCGTCTCCGACATCAACCCGGCCCTCAAGCGTTTCGAATCGTCGTGCTTCAACGGCGACTACGTCACCGGCGACATCACCCCGGAATACCTCGAGCGCCTGAGCCTGGCACGCAGCAACGCCGACGACGAAGAGTCCACGGGGGGGTTGCAGTTCAATATGGGCCACGGACTCAACGACTGACCATTCACGACTGATCTCAATCACGCCGCGCGACGATCCCGCCGGGCCTCAACAGGGCCCGGCCGCTATTTTCCTTGACCTTCCCGGACGACAATAATGCAAGCATCTCGCCAGCGTCTTTTGTGGCTGATCGCCTTTCTCAGCTTCGCTGCCCTCGGCGTGGCACTGGTATCGCAACACGTATTCAACATGCCGCCTTGCGCATGGTGCGTATTGCAACGCTTGATCTATCTGGTGATCGGCCTGATTGCGCTGATTGGCGCTAGTGCCAACGCGCTGGCTCGCCTTGGCGCCGCTTTGACCGGTATCCTCAGCCTGTGTGGCATCGCGGCGGCCTGGTACCAATACGACGTCGCGGCGCACATGTTCTCCTGCGACCTGACCTTCGCCGATCGTTTCATGAGCGCGTCCGGCCTGGACGGGAGTATTCCCTGGGTCTTCGGTATCTTCGCCAGTTGCATGGACGCCACCGTAGAGGTCCTGGGCATTGAGTACGCCTTATGGAGCCTGGCCCTGTTTGCGATTATCCTGATCACTAGCCTGATCGCCGCCGTCAAACGCTAACGACGGCGCGCTGGCCGCCCGTCAATCTGTCCGGTGTTGCAACGTATAGCTGGCCCGATCATCCTGTGCCAGCAGGCGTGTCAGCACGGGCATGGCGTCTTTTAGTGCGGCATGCAAGGTCCACGGCGGATTGACAATGAACATGCCGCTGCCGTGCAGCCCAAAGCCCTCCGCGACAGGACGCTTGACGGTCAGCGAGACGTGCAGCCAGTTTTTGACTTGCAGGTTTTCCAGGTGCCGAACCATTTCGGTCGCTTCGCGCCGCTGCACCAAGGGGTACCACACCGCGTATGTGCCGGTGGCAAAACGCTTGATGCCTTCTTTGACCGCGTTGACGGTGGATCGGTAATCCCGTTTGTCTTCGTACGAGGGATCTATCAGCACCAGCCCGCGTCGCGGTGGCGGCGGCAGCAGGGATTTCATCCCTTCGAAACCATCCGTCGCGAAAATCGTAGTCTGGCGTAGCGCGGTGCGATCGAGTTTTTCGAGATTGCCCACCAGCACCTCTGACTCGGTCGGATGCATCTCAAACAGGCGCAGACGATCACGATCGCGCAGTGCATCCAGCGTCAACCAGGGCGAACCGGGGTAGTAGCGCAGGTGACCGTTGGAGTTATAGCTTCGTACTTGTGCGACATAATCCGCCAATAGCGGCGGCAAATCCTTGCGGTCCCACAATCGGCCAATACCGTCGGCAAACTCGGCGTTTTTGTTGGCCCACTCGCCATCCAGCGCATACAGGCCCGCGCCCGCGTGCGTATCAATCACCCAATAGGGATTGTCTTTGCGGTTCAGGTAGTCCAGCGTATGAACCAGCAGGGCGTGCTTTAGCACATCGGCGTGATTGCCGGCATGGAAGGCGTGTCGATAACTAAACAAAATAAGATCCTGGTCTCAGGCAGAGGGGAGAATGGCGGCGAGCTCGTCCGTAAACAGCGCGTCCAGCCCCCACGATAGCAGCAGTTGTGCGCGCAGCGGGTCGTTGACGGTCCAGGCGGCGATTCGGTAGCCAGCCGCGCGTACGTCGGCAATGAGCGCGGGCGTCGCGTCGCGCTGATTGATATTAAGGGCCACGCACGCATATTTGGCCAGGCGTTCGCGCCAGTCGACGGGCACCTGTTCGACCAGCAGCGCCCGGGGCAGTTCGGGTGCGGCCGCCTGGGCTGCGGCCAGCGCGACTTCGGAAAAAGACGACAACAGCGGCGCAACGGCCGCGCCTTGCCAGTAGGCGCGCGCCGCCCGCGCGACGGCGGTGCCGGTCTCGGCTTCGCGGCCCGTACTGGGCTTGATCTCGACATTGCATGCGATGCCGTTGGCGATGGCATAGCGAGCCACCGCCTGAAAGCTGGCGACCGGCTCTCCGGCATAGGCCGGCGAATGCCAGCTGCCGGCATCCAGCAGCGCTAGTTCGCCATAGGGCAAGGCGCCTGCCGGGCCGTGCCCATTGGTGGTGCGATCGAGGGTGTCGTCATGCAACAAAAAGGCAATATCGTCGCGGCTGAGTTTGACGTCAAACTCCACCATGCGATAGCCGTGATCGGCGCCCACCCGCATAGCCGCCAGCGTATTTTCGGGGGCCAGGCGGCCACCGCCGCGGTGCGCAATGTGGGTGGGATATGGCCAGGGGTTGGACGTAGACATGGCAGCAGAATAGGCGAAAACAACGGAAAAAGGCCGAGCCCGCAAGGATACCCCCTTAGCCGCTTATTAAGCGTGGTTTCCACAAAATGAAATACCGTCGTTGATAGACCCGTCCCTATACTGGCTCCCAACAAACATAGGGAGGGAGTGTCATGCGCTCGGGCAATCAGTCCTATCGCCGTGCATGTGTAATCCGAATGGGCACGAGTCCAAGGGTCGTCACACGACAGCGGTACCTCGACAACAAGGGAGACAACGTTTGACCTGGGATCTGCTGTATTTAGCCCTGGTAGACGGCGTGGCGTATGCCAGCCTGCTATTTTTGGTCTCAATGGGATTGACGCTGGTATTTGGCGTCATGGGAATACTGAACGTCGCACACGGCGCGTTTTATGCGTATGGCGGCTATGCCGCGGCCAGCCTGGTCATGGTGCTGGCGCCCATGAGCGGGAGGTCGCTGTCCCCGACATCATCATGGGCTCGTGCTCATTATTTGCCCGCACGGATTGTTCGCTCGCGCGTCTGAAGGACATGCAACCCAATCTGTACATCGTGATCACGGAATCAAACGTAAAACTGCTGGGGGATATCCCCGATCAGATCTGGACGATTGAACGCGGCGCGATCACGTTGAACTGAATATCCCCCTTAACCCAATGGAGTAGAAGTATGGCGAATATGGTCATCAACGGACAAAGCGTTGCTGCACAAAACGGCGGAACACTGGATGTCATCTCGCCGGTAGATGGGAAGTCATTCACCACGCTGCCCCGCGGCCAGGCGGCCGATGTCGATTTGGCCGTCAAGGCGGCGCGTGCCGCACTGGATAGTGGCGCGTGGGGCAAGACCACGGCACTGGATCGCGGCCGTCTGCTGGTGCGTCTGGGCGAAAGCGTGCTGGAACACCACGAAGAACTATCGCTGCTGGAGTCGCGCGATACGGGCAAACCGCTGTCGACGGCGCGCGCGGACATCACTGCACTGGCGCGCTATTTTGAGTTTTATGGCGGCGCGGCCGACAAAGTGCACGGCCAAACCATTCCTTATCAAGAAGATTATTCCGTTCAGGTGATTCGCGAGCCGTTGGGTGTGACGGCGCACATCATTCCCTGGAATTATCCCGCCCAGATGTTCGGTCGCAGCGTGGCGCCCGCGTTGGCAATGGGCAACGCGGCTGTGGTCAAGCCCGCCGAAGATGCATGTTTGTCGATCGTGAGCACCGCCGAGTTGGCCCTCGAGGTGGGTTTTCCGCCGGGCGCCCTGAATGTCGTCACGGGGTTGGGCGAAGAGGCCGGTGCGGCCTTGTCCGGTCACTCCGATATCAACTTCGTGACCTTTACCGGCTCGAACGAGGTGGGCGTATTGGTGCAGCAGGCGGCCGCGCGCAACGCCGTCAAGTGCGTGCTGGAGCTGGGTGGAAAGTCCGCGCACATTGTCTTTGAGGATGCGAGTTTCAAGCGCGCGGTCCCGGCTATTGTGAAAGGCATCGTGCATAACGCCGGCCAGACCTGCACGGCGGGCAGTCGCCTGTTGGTGCAGAAATCCATTTACGAGGCATTCATGAAAGCCGTCGCCGAAGCGTTCGCCAAGACGCGTGTCGGGACCCCCGAGATGGATCTGACCTGCGGCCCCGTCGTCAATCGTTCGCAGTTCGATCGGGTCAACCGCTACATCGCGCGTGGCTTGGCCGACGGCCTGAAAATCGTGGCCGAGGGCACGATTGCCGATGGCGTGCCCGCCGATGGCTACTACGTCAAGCCCACGCTGTTTAGCGCCGCCGCGCATGAGAGCGATCTCTTTACGCAGGAAATCTTTGGCCCCGTCCTGGACCGAGAACGGCGGGCGTCAGCAACGCGTCGCGCGCGGCATCAAGGTCGGCCAGGCGTATATCAACGGCTTTGGTGCGGGCGGCGGTATTGAGTTGCCCTTCGGTGGCGTCAAAAAGAGCGGGCATGGCCGCGAAAAAGGCTTTGTTGCGCTCGAGGAAATGAGCACGACCAAAACCATCATTCAGTACTACGGCAAGTAAATCCCCTACGGAGACGGAGACAGACATGGGTCAATTGCAAGATAAGGTCGCCATTGTGACCGGGGCGGGCAGTGGCTTTGGTGAAGGGATTGCCAAGCTCTATGCCAAAGAGGGCGCGCAAGTCGTGATTGCCGATATCAACAAAAAGGCCGCCGATCGCGTGGCCGGCGAGATCGGCAGCGTCGCGCTGTCTTTGCAGGTAGATGTGTCAAGTCGCGCGGATATCGACGCGATGGTGAAAGACACCCTCGCGGCGTTCGGCGGATTGGATATCGTCGTGAATAACGCAGCCATCACGCACAAAAACCAACCTATGCTGGACGTGGACGAAGAAATGTTCGACCGCATGTTCGCCGTCAACGTGAAGTCCATTTATCACATGGCGCAAGCCGTGATTCCGCACATGCGGCAGCAAAAACGCGGCGTGATCCTCAATATCGGTTCGACTGCCGGGATCCGTCCGCGCCCGGGTCTGAGCTGGTATAACGCGTCCAAGGGCGCAGTCAACCTGCTTTCGAAATCCATGGCCGTTGAACTCGGGCCGGACAACATTCGCGTCAATGCGATTTGTCCGGTGATGGGGGTGACGGGGATGTTTGAGCTGTTCATGGGTATGCCGGACACGCCCGAAAATCGCGCGAAGTTTGTCTCGACGATTCCGTTGGGTCGTTTTTGCCAACCCTCGGACGTCGCGGCGGCCGCGCTTTATCTGGCCAGCGATGCGGCTGAGTTCATCACCGGGGTCGAGTTCCCGGTCGATGGTGGCCGCACCATCTGATACACAGGACGCTAGCATGAAAATTAAAGCTGCGGTGTTGCGCGACATGGGACTGGCTGCGCCTTATGCAGACAGTCGCCCCTTGCAAATTACCGACGTTGATCTGGATCCGCCGGGGTTTGGCGAAGTGTTGGTGCAAATCAAGGCCGCGGGGCTTTGCCATTCGGATCTGTCTGTCATCAATGGCGATCGGCCCCGCGTATTACCGATGGTGTTGGGCCACGAATCATCGGGCGAAGTGGTCGAGGTCGGGGCGGGCGTCACCGATCTGAAACCGGGCGACCATGTAGCGATGGTGTTTGTGCCGAGCTGCGGGTGCTGCCATCCGTGCCTGGAGGGTCGGCCCGCGCTGTGCGAGCCGGGGGCTGCCGCCAATACGCAGGGCACCTTGCTGGGTGGCGAGCGTCGTTTGCGTGTGGGTCAGGAATATCTGAATCACCATACCGGTGTGTCTTGTTTTGCAGAATACGCGGTGGTGTCTCGTCGTTCGTGCGTCAAGGTCAATATCGAGCTGTCGCACCGCGAGGCGGCGCTCTTTGGGTGCGCAGTGTTGACCGGAGCGGGCGCGGTATTGAATCGGGCGCGCGTCAAGGCCGGTGATGACGTGGCGATTGTCGGACTGGGCGGCGTGGGCTTGAGCGCCTTGCTCGCTGCGGTGGCGGCCGGGGCGCGCCGTGTGGTGGCCGTGGATTTGTCCGATGAAAAATTGGCGTTGGCGCGCGAACTGGGCGCCACGCATACGGTGAATCCCAAACAAGTCAAAAGCGATGACGATCTCTACGACTTGTCTGGTGGCCGGGTGCACTATGGGCTGGATATGGCCGGGGCCGTGCCGGCGTTTGAGACGGCCTACAAGCTGACGCGTCGTGGTGGCGCCACGATTACCTCGGGCTTGCCCAATCCGAAGCTGAGCTTTTCCTTGTCGCTGTCGCAGATGGTGGGCGAGGAGCGCGAGATCCGGGGCAGCTATTTGGGATCGGGTGTGCCTGCCATTGATATTGGCCGCTATATCGATCTGTACAAGGCGGGCCACCTGCCCGTGGACAAGATGATGGGCAAATCATTCACGCTGGATCAAATCAACGAAGGGTTCGACGAGCTTGCCACGGGGAGCAACTTGCGCGACGCGATTGTTTTTTAACGGCGGGAAATGTGTAGGCTGGGCCGCCGATCTGGGCAAAGCATCGAAGCCTAACTGTTTGGTGTCACCAAGAAAAGTGACAAGTATCTGTTCAAGGTGCTCAGCGATATCACGATTATCCCGGATTTTTTGGCTTGTAGGGGTTCGCTGGCAGGGCGGCCGGCGGCGGCTGCCGAATACAATCGGCTGACGAATGCGACCCGAACAACTTTGTGAGCATTAGTAGCAAATGCTCGGCATGGGGTTTCGCTGTGCCGTCTATCGGCGTTACTTTGATAACGATAGATGTCCGTGCTCAACGCTCAGGAGGCGCCAAATGATCAGTAAGAACACGATCTGTTTATGGTATGACCGCGATGCCCTGGATGCCGCAAATTTTTATGCCGACACGTTTCCAGACAGTGCGGTAGGCGAGATTTTTCACGCGCCGGGGGACTATCCCGACGGCCAGAAGGGGGATATTTTGACGGTGCGCTTCACCGTTGCCGGCATTCCATGCATCGGACTGAATGGCGGCCCGCATTTCAAACAGAGCGAGGCCTTTTCGTTTCAGATCGCGACAGAGGACCAAGCGGAGACGGATCGGTTGTGGAATGCGGTGGTGAATAACGGTGGTCAGGAAAGCGATTGCGGATGGTGTAAAGACCGGTGGGGTCTGTCGTGGCAGATCACTCCGCGGGTTCTTCTCGAAGCCATATCCGACCCCGACCCGACTGTTGCCAAGCGCGCTTTCGATGCAATGATGGCCATGCAAAAGATCGACGTGGCGACGATCGAGGCGGCACGGCGGGGTTAAGGGCCGATACGGCGTTGTAACCCGTCGTCTAGACCACGGCGGTGCTCAGGTGTTCGTAGAGAATCGTGGAGCCTATACCGATCAGCGCGAGCCCGCCTACGATCTCGGCTCGCTTGCCGGCGATGTTGCCCAAGAGACGCCCCAACAACACGCCGATCGTTACCATTAATGTGGTGGCCAGGCCGATCGCGATGGCGGTGACGATGATGTTGTTGTCGATGAAAGCCAGACTGACGCCAACGGCCATGGCGTCGATGCTTGTCGCAAAGCCGGTGGCGGCCAATAGCCAGAAAGAGTGCCGGTTCACGGGGGCTGTTTCCTGATCCTCTTGCTTGAACGCATTGCGGATCATCATCAGCCCCAGAATACAGAGCATGGTAAATGCGATCCAGTGGTCCCAGTCTTCGGCATATTTGGCCGCGACAGAGCCGAGCGCCCAGCCGATGAGAGGGGTGATGGCTTCGATGACACCAAAGATGACACCGGCTCGCAGCGCCTCGCCGAATCTGGGGTTTTTTAGGGTAGTGCCTTTGCTGACAGCGGCGGCGAAAGCGTCGGTGGACATCGCCAGAGCGAGGACAAGCGTGGAAAGCGCGTTCATTGTGACCTGTGATCAACCGGGCGAGGACAGCATAAATCCTTCACATGCCCAGCAAAATGTGAAAGATCCATGGTCTCGCCAAGCCATCAAGGCCGCTTGCGCCATGGCCAGCGTGGCCAAGAATGTTGACGCAAGCCTCTTTCAGACGATCCTGAAAGGCAGCTACTCCCCAGAGAGCGGGCGTATTTTATCACGATGGCCCCTCGACAACCGTGATGCGGCCGGGATGCTTCTTGTTCCCCATATTTCGCCCGCTAGGGCCATCGTGTGCTAGCCGGCCTTCGCGGTTAGCGGCCGCGACTGCGGCGCGCGGGCCGGTACTTGCCGAATATCAGGGTGACAATGGTAAACTCCGGCGGCTAACCTAGTACGGTTTTCGCAGTGGCAATGGGCGACAAGGGCGAATCGGTTCGCCCTTTTTATCGCCAGCTATCTCCGGGCAAAACATGTGCTTTGGGGCCACGCCATTCACTGAAGGATTCCATGTTCGAACTAATACGCAGTCACCGTCGCTGGATGCAGTTTATTCTGCTGGTACTGATCGTGCCGTCGTTTTTCCTGGTCGGCATCCAGGGATATGACAGTTTCGTCAGTAGTGAGCCAGAGTTGGCCACCGTAGCCGGGCAACCCATTACGCGTGGCGAATTTGATAATGCGTACCGTAATCAGCTCGAGGAGTTCCGCCAGCAGCTCGGCACGCGCTATGACCCGGCGCTGGTCGACACTCCGGCGATGCGTGAGCAGTTGTTGAACCAATTGATCGACCAGCGCCTGCTGGCTCGGGTCGCCGCCGATAATCGTTTTTCGGTGTCGGACGAGACGCTGCGCAATACGATCGCCTCGATTCCCCAGGTTCAGGACAACGGCCGTTTTTCACCCGAGCGTTATCGCCAGGTATTGGCCGCGCAGGGAATGACGCCCACCATGTTCGAGGCCGGCTTGCGTCGCGATCTGGCGATTGGACGCGTCCTGCAGCCCGTGACCGAGTCGGCTCGGGTGCCGAGCACGGTGGCGACCGCCATCGAAACGGCCCTGACACAAGAGCGTACGGTGCAATTACGTCGCTTTGATGCGGCCAACTACCGTTCGCAAGTATCGATATCACCGGAGGACATCAAAGCCTGGTACGACGCCAATCAGCAGCAACTGACGGTGCCGGAGCAGGTCAGTGCCCAATATCTCTTGCTGGACGAGGCCGCTGCCTCGAAAGATATCCAGGTGAAAGACGAGGACATCACCAGCTACTACGAGCAAAACCAGAGCCGCTTCGGCCAAACTGAACGCCGCCGTGCCAGCCACATCATGATCCAGGTGCCTGCAGGCGCGTCGGATGCGGACCGCCAGGCCGCCCGTGCCAAGGCCGAATCGCTGGCGCAGCAGGCAGCGGCCAATCCGGCGGGGTTCGCCGAGCTGGCCAAGGCCAATTCGCAAGATGCCGGCTCCGCCCAAAAGGGCGGAGATCTGGGCTGGCTGGCGCAGGGCATGCTGACCGGTGAATTGGAAAAAACGATCCTTTCCCTGAAGAAGGACCAGGTGTCCGGTGTTGTCGAAAGCCCCTCGGGCCTGCACATCATCAAGGTCACGGATATTCAGCCGCCGGCCGTCAAGCCGCTTGCCGAGGTGCGTGACCAGATCGTGACCGAGATTCGCAAGCAGATTGCCGCGACGCGATTTGCCGAAATGGCCACCAAGCTGACCGAGATCGTCTATGAGCAACGCGACAGCCTGCAGCCCGCGGCCGATGCCCTGGGCCTGAAGATCCGCAGCGCCAGCGGTATTACGCGTCAGGGCTTGTTGCCGGCCGATCAGGCCATCGGCGCCGACCCGGCATCCAAGAGCAGCGACGCCGAGGCGCTGGACAATCCGCGCGTGCGTCAGGCGCTGTTCTCGTCCGAAGGCTTGCGTGACAAGTTGAATTCCGGTGTGATCGAACTGGCATCTGACAAGCTGCTGGTCGTGCGCGTGGCAGAGGTCAAGCCTCAGCACGTATCTCCGCTGGACAAGGTTACCGACTCGATCCGCGATCGCCTGACCAACGAACGGGCCGCCGAGGCGGCCCGCAAGGCTGGCGACGAGGCCCTCAAGACGTGGTCCGCGGACGCCGCCAGCCTGCCCGAAGGATTCGGCGCCAGCACGGTGGTGTCTCGCAGCCAACCGCAGGACTTGCCTCAGCCAGTATTGCAGGCTGTGATGCGTCAGCCGGCGCAACCCCTGCCGTCGTATATCGGCGTGGCCGATGGCGACGACTATGTGGTCGCGCGCCTGGACAAAATCGAGAGCGGCAAGGTCGATGCTTCGGGTGTCGAGCTCCTGTCACGTCAACTGGGGGCCGCCTGGGGTGGCGCCGAAAACGCCGCCATCATGAAAACCCTTCGGACTCAGTACGAGGTCAAGGTTCTGCCCGAGGCCGCCACCGTCATCCAGGGGGCCGATAACCCCGACGCGCCGGTCGGCTAAGGCTTTTTCGCGGTCGAGGCGTTTTCCAGTATGGGCCGCAATGCGGCCCATACGTTATTGAGCAGGGCGGGTTGCGCCTGTTCGTTGGGGTGAATGCCGTCGGCCTGAAACTGATCACGGTCCGCGGCGATGCCATCCATGAAAAAAGGCACCAATTGCGCGTTTTCGGACTTTGCCACCGCAGGAAACACGGCGGCAAAGCGCTGGGTGTAGTCTCGCCCGTAGTTTGGCGGGATTTGCATGCCCACCACCAGCACCTGGGCGCCGGCCTGTTGCGCACGTTGCGTCATACCGCGCAGGTTCTTTTCCGTCATTTGCAGGGACAATCCGCGCAGGGCATCATTCGAGCCCAGCTCGATCACCACGATGTCGGGGTGGTGGCGTTCCAGCAGCGCAGGCAGGCGCGCCATGCCGCCACTGGTGGTGTCGCCGCTAATACTGGCATTGGCCACCTGAAAGTTAGGGTATTGTTCGGACAGCCGCTTGGCGAGCAAGTCGACCCAGCCAGATCCGCGCTTCAGTCCATATTCGGCAGACAAACTGTCACCGACGACCAGTAAGGTCTGGTCAGCGGCATCGGGCTCGGGGGCAGGGGATTGCGCGTGAGCGGCGGACAAGGCCAGACCGGCAGCAGTGCTAAAGGCCAGTGTGACGGTAACAAACAAGCGGGAGAACAAGCGCATGGATAGTAGGGTCTCGATCGAAGTGTCAGGGTTGGGCAAGCAGGTTTCCGACGCAGGGGGCACGCTGTCGATCCTGGAAAATATCGATTTTACGGTGGACGCCGGTAGCGCTCTGGCGATCACCGGCAGCTCCGGTTCCGGTAAATCTACGCTATTGGGACTGATGGCGGGGCTGGATGTTCCCTCCACCGGTACCGTGCGCTTGGCGGGACAGGACTTGTTTTCCCTGGACGAAGATGGCCGCGCACAGTTGCGCGCCCGTCACGTGGGCTTTGTTTTCCAGTCGTTTCAGCTATTGCCCAACCTGACAGCGCTGGAAAACGTCATGTTGCCCCTCGAGTTGGCCGGTGAGCCTGCTCGTGACGTCGCCGAGAGCATGCTGCGGCGTGTCGGCCTCGGCGAGCGACTGCATCACTATCCGCGCACGCTCTCGGGTGGCGAACAGCAGCGCGTTTCGCTGGCGCGGGCGTTTGTCGTGCAGCCCGATCTGCTCTTTGCCGATGAGCCCACCGGTAGCCTGGATGCGGCGACTGGCGAGACCGTGATTGATCTTATGTTTGATCTGCTTCGCGAGCACGGCACGACGCTGGTGCTGGTGACACATGACGCGGAGCTGGCCGCGCGCTGTGGCCAGCAGTTGGTGCTGTCAGCGGGGCGTATGGCCTGATCCCCTGGCACTTATCGGCTGCTCGGCACCAGCGTGATCGCGCCTGCTACGCGCGCGCCTGAAACGCCGGGGTGGACCGCTGACTGCGTCTCCATTCCATCAAGCCGATCACGATCCCGCTGCCGCAGATTATGGCGATTCCGAGCCAAGTCAACGCATCGGGAAAATGTCCCCAGAACATCCAGCCGATGGCGGTCGCGCTGACGATTTGCAGGTAGACGAACGGCGCTAGCGTGGAGGCCGGGGCATTGCGATAGGCCCCGATCTGCAGCAAATGTCCCAGCGCACCCGAGACACCCGTGGAAATCAGGACGATCCAGTTGCCGATGCTGAGTTCACGCATGATCGGCAGCGCCGTTGGTAGAATGAACGGCAATGCCAGGGTCAGGCAGATCGTACCGACGGCGCCACTCCAGATGAGCGAGGTATACGGGTCGTCGCCGGCGACGCGACGGGTCGCAATAAATTGGGCGGCAAAGAGGCAGGCCGTGATCAGGCCGAACATGATCCCTAACGGGTGCAGGCCTGCACCAGGGCGAATGATGATCAGGACGCCGATAAAGGCGAAGGCAGTCGCTACCCAACGCGATAGACGTGGCGGTTCTTTGAGTACCCAAGGCGCCAACGCCAGGACGATGAGCGGAGCCAGGAAGTTGATCGCCGTCGCCTCTGCCTGCGGCATGTAGCTCAGCGTCGTAAAAAAGCTCATCGTGGCGAATAACATCGCCCCGCCGCGGATGAGTTGTTCGCGAGGGCGTACGCTGCGCAACACACTCAAGCCCCGCTTGGGCAACAAGAGGCCCAAGACAAGCACCAGATGCACGCAATAGCGCACCCAGCACAGAAACCACAGCGGCACGCCCGCCGCCATCACCCATTTGCCGCTGGCATCCAGACAAGACAGAATCCATGCCGACAAAATCAGCAGCACAATGCCGACCAAGGGCTTGGTTGCGGGAATTTGCGGCGTGGGCCGTGGTGACGAGGGTGCCGGTCTGGAGCCGGTGGCAGGCCGGTGCATCAAGATCTCCTTGGTTCGCGGGCGCAGGGCAAAAGCACCAGCCGGCCCAGGGCCGGCTGATTGACGTCGCACATGATACGCTCATCCCCGAACAGGAACGCGCATGATCGATCTACGGAATATCGAAACTTTCTTTTGGGTATCGACGCTGGGCAGCTTTCGTGCGGCCGCGGAAAAACTCAACACCACGCAACCGGCGATCTCGCAGCGCATCGCCTCGCTGGAGCGCGACCTGGACGTGCGCCTGTTCGAGCGGGATGCGCGGGGGGTGACCCTGACGGCCAAGGGCCACGAGCTCTTGTCGCATGCCGAGCGCATGCTGCAACTGCGCCGCGACATGCTCCAGGCAGCGCGCGCGGAAAACGTGATGCGCGGGCCGTTCCGCCTGGGCGTGGCCGAAACGATCGTGCAGACCTGGTTGCCGGTGCTCATCGAGTATCTGCACGCGGCCTATCCCGCGCTGGTGCTGCAGATCGAGGTGGAAACGAGCCAGGTGATGCGCAGCCACCTCACGTCGCGTCAGATTGATCTGGCTTTTTTGATGGGCCCCGTGCTCGAACCTCGTTTTGAAAACCTGCCGCTGTGCGCCTATCCGCTGGCTTGGGTCGCCAGCCCTCGGCTGGCATTGGGGCCGCAGCCCCTGACGCTAGAGCGTCTGGGCAAGCTGCCGGTGATTACCTATCCTTCCAGCAGCCGTCCCTATCAAATGGTGCGCGACATGCTGACACGCGCGGGCGTGCAAGAGCCGCGCATGTATGGCAGCGCCTCATTGTCCATGGTCGTGCGTATGACGCAGGATTGCATCGGCACGGCCGTCATCGCGCCCGTGTTCCTGGATAAAGAACTTGCCAGCGGCGAATTGCGTCTGCTCGACGTGCAACAGACGGATTCACTGCCCGACCTCGCCTTTACCGCGACCTGGGTGCAGGGGCCCGACAGCCACATTGCCCGCACCATTGCCATGTTGGCCCAGCAGGCGGCACGCGGGCAGTTACAGAAAAAATAGAGCAGGGCCGCGCCTAGGGCTTTCCCTATAGCAGGCACTCAAAAGCCCGCGGACAGACGTGCATTGCGGCGCGCCCTCATCGCCTGTAAACCCACGTCCTTGTTGGGGTTTCGTCATTTTTACTACCTAGAGAAATAAAGATATAAATAATATTTATACCTCGGCATCGCAACATACGATTGGACAGCAAATACCACCGACCGGTGCAATGGTCGCCTGGCAAGGTTGCATACAGACTGTCTGTGGCAATCGTTTTGCCGATGGCAGCGCGTCATGCGGTAACGGGGCCAGACGCGTATCGAATCCCGCGTGCAAGGAGAAAGTTCTCATGAAGAAGCCATTGATCACTGTCGCTATCGCTGCGTCACTGCTGGCGACTGCTGCACTGGCTCAAGATTTGCCCAAGACCCATTTAAAAGTGGTCGGCGGCTTGAGCAACCTGACGGCGTATAACGATTACGAAAAACCGTTCTGGACCAAAACCATCCCTGAACTCTCCAAGGGCCAGGTCACGGCGGATATCAAGGGCTTTAACGAAATGGGCCTCAAAGGCCCCGAGCTGCTGCGTTTGATGTCGCAAGGCGTCATCGAGTTCGGCACCGCCACCCTCGCTTACTTTGCCAGCGACAACCCCATCAACGAAGCCATCGATCTAGCGGGTCTGGCGCCTGACGTCAAGACCGCGCGCGCCGTGACTAATGCCTTTGAGCCGGTATATGCCAAGCTCTACGGCGAGGGCGCCAACGTCAAGCTGCTGGGTATCTCGACCTATCCCGCCCAAGTCTTGTTCTGCAACGCCGACATCAAGAGCCTGGCGGACGTCAAGGGCAAGAAAGTTCGCACGAGCAGCCGCACCACGGCAGAATTCGTGCAGGCCCTCGGTGGCTCCAGCGTAACCATGGCGTTTGGCGAAGTCGTGCCGGCCCTGCAAAACAAGGTCGTGGACTGCGCGATCACCGGTTCGCTGTCGGGTTATTCGGCCAAATGGTACGAGGTGTCTACCCACCTGTATGCCTTGCCGATCAACTGGAACCAACAGATTCACGCCGTGAACCAAAAGGCCTGGGACAAGCTGGATCCCAAGGTGCAAACGTTCCTGCAAACCAACATCGACAAGCTAGTCGACGATATCTGGGACGCCGCCGCCCGTCAGACGCAAGAAGGCTATGACTGCAACACCGGCGCCGCCGCATGCCCGTATCCCGTCAAAGGCAAGATGGTACTGGTTGAGCCCACCGCAGCCGATCGCGAATTGCTCAAGAAGGTCTTGAATGATGCCGTGCTGCCGAAGTGGGCGGAACGTTGTTCGGCACAATGCGTGCAGGATTTCAACGCGACCATCGGCAAAGAACTCGGTCTGGTCGCCAAAAAGTAAGCCGCACTCTCGTCATCGCATTTTTCCAGCATTAACCGCCCGTACCGCACGCCTGGAGTGACTCCAGGCGCACCGCGGTGCGCGGCTATGGGGGCAGTCGTCATGACTCCATCTGAAAATTTCCGGGTACTGGGCAAGCTCTTGCGCTGCGCAGAGACCTTTTCGCGCATCGCCGTCTGGGTGGGTGGCGCGCTGACCTTGGCCAGCGTGCTGCTGATCTCGTTCGACGTGCTGGCGCGCAAGTTCTTGGGATTCACCACCGGCGGCGCGGATGAACTGTCCAGCTATGCCTTTGCCATCAGCACCGCGTGGGCCCTGGCGTTTGCGACCCTGCAGCGCGCCAACGTGCGCGTGGACGTGCTGTATCAGTATTTCCCGGTGCGCGTGTCGGCCGTGATGGACTGGATCGCACTCGTGGCCCTAGGCATCTTCATGGTCTATCTGACGTACTTCGCCATGGAGATGGTGCAGACCTCGTGGGGGAGCAATTCGACCGCCAATACACCGCTGGCCACCCCCTTGTGGATTCCCCAGGGCCTGTGGTTGCTGGGACTGGCGTGGATGTGCATTACGGTGGCATTGATGCTGGTGCGCGCCTCGCTGGCGCTGGTCACCGGTGATCTGGAATTGGTCAAAGAAATTTGCGGCGTGCGTTCCACGCAGGAAGAGGCCGAAGAAGAAGCCATCGCCGGCGAACGCATGGTCAAGGGAGACGCAGCATGATCGCGACCGCTCTGATTTTATTGTTGGTGTTGATCGGGATCTCGATTCCCGTTGGCGCCGCCTTGGGGGTGCTGGGGCTGATCCTGGACCCGTTGTATTCCATGTTGCCGCTGACCCGCGCCCTGGGTGAAGTATCGTGGAGCACGAATAACGAGTTTCTGTTGGTGGCGATCCCGCTGTTCATCATGCTGGGCGAGATACTGCTGCGTTCCGGCTTTGCGGAAAAGATGTACAGCGCGATGAGCCTGTGGTTATCGTGGCTGCCGGGCGGCTTGATGCACGCCAACATTGGTGCATCAACGCTGTTTTCCGCTACGTCGGGGTCCAGCGTGGCAACGGCCGCCACCGTCGGCACGGTCGCGCTCCCGCAGATTAAAAAATATGGCTACAACGAGCCGCTGTTTCTAGGTAGCCTGGCTGCCGGCGGGACATTGGGGATTCTGATTCCGCCATCGATCAATCTGGTGATCTACGGCGTACTGACCAATTCGTCGGTGCCCAAGCTGTATTTGGCCGGGATTTTGCCAGGGTTCGGTCTGGCGGCCCTGTTCATGCTGACCGTGATCGTCGCCTGCATTCTCAAGCCGCAGTGGGGCGGCCATAAGATCCAGGCCACCTGGAGACAGCGATTGGCCAGCCTGGTGCACCTGGCGCCACCGATGGGAATCTTCTTCTTGGTAGTGGGCTCCATCTACGCCGGATTGGCCACGCCGACCGAGGCCGCCGCGCTGGGCGTGTTGGGTGCCCTGATTCTGGCCGCGTGCTTTGGCCGTTTGAACTGGGTCATGCTGCGCGACGCCATCGAAGGCACGATGCGCTCGACCGCCATGATCATGTTGATCGTGATCGCCGCCAGCTTTTTGAACTTTGTCATGGCCGCGACCGGCTTGACCGATGCGTTGACACAATCGATCACGGGCCTGGGCCTGTCGCCCGGCTGGATGCTGCTGATCCTGGTGTTGTTCTACCTGGTGCTGGGCTGCTTCATGGAAACGCTGTCCATGATGATCACCACGATCCCCATCGTGGCCCCCATCATGATCGCATTGGGTTACGACCCGATCTGGCTCGGCATCGTCATCATCGTGCTCGTCGAAGCCGCCCTGATTACGCCGCCCGTTGGCCTGAACCTGTTTGTTGTGCAAAGCCTGCGCAAGAGCGGCGACATGGGTGCCGTCATCGTCGGCAGCCTGCCATTCGTTCTGGCGATGTTTGTCATGCTGTTGCTGTTGGCCTTGATCCCTGATCTAGCCTTGTGGCTACCGCGCGTGTTTGGTTGATATTTCAATTATTTAGACTTAGGCAGGAATTTTCATGAAAGCCGTATTCCAAATCGAGTCCGCAGACGGTGCCTCGCGCACCCTTGAAACCGACATTCGCACGCTGGTCGTGGCAGGGTGGGCCGGCCGTGATCGCGCGGCCATCGAACATCACATCGAAGAGCTTGCCGCCATTGGCGTGCCGCGCCCCAGCAGTGTGCCGTTGTACTACCGCATCGCCGATAATCAACTGACGCAGGCCGCGTGTATCCAGGCCGTCGGCGATGCCTCGTCCGGCGAGATCGAGACTTTCGTCTTTGCCGTTGAAGGCGAGCTCTACGTCAGCATCGCGTCTGACCACACCGACCGCAAGCTTGAGTCTCATAGCGTGGCCTTGTCCAAGCAAGTGTGCGCCAAGCCCGTCGGCACCACCGCCTGGCGCATGGACGATGTCGCCGCGTACTGGGACGAGCTCGTGATCCGCTCCTATATCGTCGAGGGCGGCGCTGAGGTCCTGTATCAAGAAGGAACACTCGATTCGCTGCGCACGCCACAGGACCTGATTGCTGGCTACACTGACGGTAAAGCCTTGCCCGACGGCACCGGCATGACCTGCGGCACCGTAGGGGCCATCGGCGGCATCCGTGCCTCGACGACATTCATCATGGAACTCTTTGACCCGCGCCGTCAGCGCTCGTTGAAACATCGCTATGAGGTCGACGTTCTGCCGGAAATCGCCTGAGGGCATCCGGTCGTCACCGGGCAATAAACGATAGTTACGCCGCCGAGGCGGCACGAGGAATTTATGCTTTCCACTTTGCATGACACCGCCGTCGCCTTACAAGAAGGGCGCCTGAGCGCCGTTGCGTTAACCGAGGACGCGCTGGCACGCGCGACCGATCCGGCAGGCGAGGGCGCCCGTGTGTTTACCAAGGTCTATGCCGAGCGGGCTCGCGCCGCTGCGCAAGCCTCCGACACGCTGCGTGCCGCCGGTCTGTCGCGTTCGCCCATCGACGGCCTGCCGATTTCCATCAAAGATCTGTTCGATGTCGCTGGTGAGACGACGCTGGCTGGCTCGGTCGCCCTGGAGGGCGCGCCCGTCGCCGACGACCACGCCGTGGTCGTGCAACGCCTGCTGGCCGCCGGTGCGGTCATCGTCGGTCGTACCAACATGGTCGAGTTCGCGTACTCGGGCCTGGGCGTCAACCCCCATTACGGCACCCCCCTGAACCCCTGGGACCGGGCCAGCGGCCGCATCCCCGGTGGCTCCTCATCCGGCGCCGGCGTGTCGGTGACCGACCGCATGGCCCTGGGTGCTATCGGTTCGGATACCGGCGGCTCGGTGCGCATTCCCGCCGCCCTGTGCGGTATTGCCGGCTTCAAACCCAGCGCCTGGCGTGTGTCGATGGCGGGCGTGCTGCCCTTGTCCGCCAACCTGGATTCCATCGGCCCGCTTGCGCCCAGCGTGCGCTGCTGCGCCACGCTGGACGCGATTTTGGCCGGCGACGACATCACCCGCGCATCGCCGGTCTGGCAAGCCGCTCCCTTGCGTGGCTTGCGGCTGGCTGTGCCGACGACGTTGGCGTTGGACGGCATGGACGAACACGTGGCGGCGACCTTTGCCGCCGCGATCAGCGAACTCTCTGCCGCAGGCGCCCAAGTCGATGAAATCGACGTTCCCGAGTTCGCTCAACTGGCGGCCATCAACAAAACGGGCGGCTTCACGGCCGCTGAAGCCTGGGCCTGGCACCGAGACCTGATCGCACGCGCCGGCGACCGCTACGATCCGCGTGTCGTCTCGCGCATTCGTCGAGGCGCGGAGATGTCCGCCGCTGATTATCTGGACCTGCTCGATGCCCGCGAAGCCTGGGTCGCCGCCGTCGATCACCGCATCGCCGGCTACGACGCCCTGATCCTGCCCACGGTGCCCGTCACGGCCCCCACCGTTGCCGAGGTCTCAGCCGATGACGCCGTGTATTACGCGACGAACGGTTTGATCTTGCGCAACCCGACACTGATTAACTTCCTGGATGGTTGCGCCGTGTCTGTCCCTTGCCACACGGCAGGCACAGCACCAGTCGGCCTGATGATCGCGGGCGCCAACGGCACGGATTCGCGCATCCTGTCGATCGGGATGGCGGTGGAAGACCTGTTGCAGGCATAACGCAACGACAGCACCGGAGACCACGATGACACAAGCCGCAGCTACCAACCCTGCGTATCAAGCCCGTTTGGATGCACGCACGGGCGTCCTTATCGGCCCGACGGCCAATATCGCCCCGGGCTATGTCCAGGCCAATCTGGCAATTTTGCCGGCGGACCTGGCGGCGGATTTTCTGCGCTTTTGCCAACGCAATCCCAAACCGTGCCCGCTACTGGCGATGTCAGAGCCCGGTGATCCGGCGCTGCCAGACCTGGGCCACGACATTGATATCCGCAGCGATATCCCGCGCTATCGGGTATGGCACAACGGCGAGTTGGCATCAGAGCCAGCGGATGTGAAAGACGTCTGGCGCGATGATCTGGTTTCTTTTTTGATTGGCTGCTCGTTTTCGTTCGAGGAAGCGATGCTGGATAACGGTCTACCGGTACGCCACATCGAGCAGGGGTGCAATGTCCCGATGTACCGAACATCGATCCCAACGCAGCCGGCGGGACTTTTTCACGGCCCGTTGGTGGTGTCGATGCGCCCATTGAAAGCCGCCGATGCGATCCGGGCGATCCAGGTGACGTCACGCTTTCCATCGGTACACGGCGCACCGGTTCATTTCGGTGATCCGGCAGAGATCGGTATTGCTGATATCAATCGTCCGGATTACGGCGATGCGGTCGAGATTCGACCCGGAGAAGTCCCTGTTTTCTGGGCCTGCGGCGTGACGCCGCAATCCGTTGTGGCAGCAGTACAACCGGCGTTTTGCATCACGCATGCGCCAGGGCATATGTTGGTGACGGATTTGCTGAATAGTCGGATGGCGGTGTTGTAGGTCTTGCGTTGCGGGTGGGTTTTCTTTTGATGTCGCCGAGCCGGTGCGATATGGCCAGCCGCGCCTACGCACACCGGACGAAGGCGTTAAAAGAACCCCGCACCGCCCACAAGAAACCTAAGCCACCCGCTTTTCCAACACCTCTCCCGCGAGCGCATCCAATACCGCACGTTCGAATTGCATTTGGCTGCGTGGGCGTTCCAAAGTCGCGCCCGTGAGGATGAAAACGTCTTCGACGCGATCGCCCAGTGTCATGATCTTGGCCATGCTGACCTCGACCTTGTGCTGCGAAAAGACGCGAGCCAGCGCATGCAGCAAGCCAGGGCGATCCGTCGCCGTGACCGACAGACGCCACGATTGGCTGCGTTCGTCGGGCTGTAATTCCGCTTGTGGCAGGACTGGGAAGACCTTTGAAATGCGTGACTGTCGGCGGCGCGGGGCAACCCCGTGAATTGGGCTGGTAGCCATCGTGCCGTCTTGCAACTGGCGTAAGCGTTGCGTGAGTTCGTGTTCCACCAGCGTCGCCTGGGCTCGCATATCCGTGCTGCCCTCCGGGGAAAGCACAATGAAGCTATCCAGGGCCCAACCGTGGCGCGTGGTATGAATGCGGGCGTCCTGAATGCCGAGGGCCTTCGCATCGAAATAGGCGCAGATCGCAACGACCAGTTCGGGGACATCGCGCAGATACACCATGATTTGCAGGCCTTCGCCGTGGTCGGTGGGGCGTGCGCGGACGACCGGCGTGTCGGGGGCAACCTGGTAATACAAATGGCGTGTATGCCAGGCGATATCCGAGGCATCGTGGCGCAGGAAATAGGCCACGTCCAGTTGCTTCCAGAACGCCTCGCGCGCATCGTCGCGCAGGCCCACCAAACGGGTCAGGCGGGCCGCTTCGTTCTTGCGTTCCTTGAGCACCGTGTTCGTGTCGGCGGGCGAGCCGCCCAGCGCCGCCAGCGTTAAGCGATAGAGGTCTTCGAGCAGTTTGCCTTTCCAGGCATTCCAGACCTTGGGGCTCGTGCCGCGGATATCGGCAACCGTCAGCAAATAGAGCGCCGTCAGGCGGCGCTCGTCACGGACCGTGGCTGCAAACTCGGCGATAACATTGGGATCGGAAAGATCGCGCTTTTGTGCAACGGCGGACATCAGCAAGTGCTGGCGCACCAAGAACTCGACCAGTTCCGCGTCCTCGGGATCCAAGCCGTGATCGTGGGCAAAACGGCGGACCTCGCGGGCGCCCAGCTCGGAATGATCGCCGCCACGGCCTTTGGCAATATCGTGAAATAGCGCGGCGATATACAGCAGCCAATGGTGTTCCAGATCGGCGATCAGTTGGCTGGCGAACGGATACTCCTGAGCGTGTTCCGGCATGGTAAACCGGCGGATGTTACGCACGACGGCCAGCGTATGCTGGTCAACCGTGTAAACATGAAACAGGTCATGCTGCATTTGCCCGACGATGCGGCGAAATACCGGTAAATAGCGGGGCAAAATATTGAGCATCGTCATGCGACGTAGCTCATGCACGATGCCGCGCGGCTGCTGCAGGATCTGCAGGAACAGCTTGCGGTGAACCGGATTGCGCCGGAACTGCGCGTCGATGCGATCACGCGAATGCCAGATGGCGCGCAGTGTGCGCGGCGACATGCCGGTCAGTTCGGTGTGCTGCTGCATGACTAAAAAGGCGCGTAGTAACAGGGTGGGCTTGCGTTCAAAGCCATCGTCGCGAACGATATCCAGGCGGTTGCGCACATTGCGAAAATCTTCGTCTATCTCTTGTGCGTCGGTATCGGGACTGGGATATAGACGCTCTTCGATGCTGGGCACCAGAATCGCGTTAAGTTGCGTCACCAGGCGCGCGGCCCAGTAGTACCGTTGCATCAGCAGTTCGCTGCCGCGCCGCGTGGCCGTGGACTGAATGCCATAGACCTCGGCCAGGCCGGGTTGCAGGTCAAACAAGACGCGGTCTTCGCGGCGTCCTGTCATTAAGTGCAATTCGATGCGCAGGCGCTTGAAGGCTTGTTCGGCACGGCGCAGGTCGCGGGCCTCGGAGGGGGTTAGCAGGCCCGCCTGGGCGACCTCGCGCCAACTGCAGCCAAAGCCCGCGGCGCGGGCCATCCACAAGATGACTTGCAGGTCGCGCAGGCCGCCCGGCGATTCTTTGCAATTGGGCTCTAAGGCGTACGGCGTGTCCTGGTAGCGCGCGTGGCGCTGCTGCATTTCAACGCGCTTGGCCTGAAAAAAGGCGGGGGCATCGAGCTGCTGCTGGATGGTCGCCTCGAACTGCTTCATCAGCGAGCGGCTGCCAGCAAGCCAACGGGACTCGAGCAGCGAGGTCTCGACTGTGATGTCGGCCCGGGATTCCCGGACGCAATCGTCAAGAGTGCGTACGCTATGGCCAGGTTCGAGGCCCAGATCCCACAGGGCAGCCACGAGTGTTTCGATTTTCTCGGCGTCCGCAGGCAAGGGCGCCTGGGGCAGCAGAATCAGCAGATCGACGTCGGAGTGCGGATATAACTCGCCGCGGCCATATCCGCCCACGGCGGCCAACGTGGCGCCCGCGGGCAGCGGGTGCAGCTTCAGGAGATCGCGCAGCGCCTGATCGACCAGTCGCCGCAGCTCGGCTAAAACGGTGTCGGGGCGCCGGTGCTTGCGGAATTGCGCAATCGCGGCAAGGCGAGCGGTTTGGAGCTGCTCCCGCAGCTTGGACAGCCTGGAGATGGCGGTATTCATGGCTACGTAAGGGGCGGCGTCAGCGTTCAGAATAAAGCTCGGTAATGCGGCCTGCCAAGAGGGCGGGCCGCAAGGGCCGTTGCAAAACCGGCATCACGTCGCCGGCAAAATCGGCCAGACCCGTGTCGATGGCTGACCACACCATCGGTCAGGGGCCTGGCCGGTATCAGGCAGTCGGCAAAATCAGTTTTTCGGCGACAAAGTCGGGCGGTTGGCGTACACCGGGCGACAGCGTCAGGACCTCGTAGCCAGTATCGGTGACCAGGATGGCGTGCTCCCACTGAGCCGACAGGCTGTGGTCACGCGTGACCACCGTCCAGCCGTCGGAAAGCTGGCGGATTTCGCGTCGACCGGCGTTGATCATGGGCTCGATCGTGAAGATCATGCCGGTAACCAGCGGAACGCCCGTGCCCGGCTTGCCGTAGTGGAGAACCTGTGGGTCTTCGTGAAAGCGGCGGCCCACGCCATGGCCGCAGTATTCACGCACCACAGAATAGCCGTTGGACTCGGCGTGCTTTTGAATAGCGTGGCCGACATCGCCCAGGGTCGCGCCGTTGCGCACCTGCTGGATGCCTTTCCACATGCACTCGAATGTGACCTCCGCGAGGCGGCGTGACTGAATCGACGGTTCGCCGGCGTGATACATGCGGCTGGTGTCACCGAACCAGCCATCTTTGATGATGGTGACGTCGATATTCAGCGAATCGCCGTTTTTCAGGACCTTGTCGCCGGGGACGCCGTGGCAGATCTGGTGATTGACTGAGGTACAGATGGCGCCGGGAAAGGGCGGATAACCGGGGGGCGCGTAACCGACCGTGGCCGACTTTACCTTGAGTTCATCGGTCAGGTACTCCAGACACAAACGGTCGAGTTCACCCGTGGTGACACCTGGTTTGACGTGGGGAGTAATGAAGTCGAGGATTTTGGCGGCGTCCTGGCAGGCGGCACGCATTTTGTCCAGATCGGCGGGGTTGGTAACGAGTCCCATGTAGGTGATTTAGCTTGGCTTGAGTTAGTAGGTGGAAAGATAGTAGAATTATAGGCTTGCCTGAAAACCGGGGGCAATGTTGAGGCTGGTACCCGTAGGTTGTTGTCCGTGGATCAGTAAATCTGGTCTGTGGACGTATCTGGGGCGCTAGCGGCGGGGTAGTCTTAGGTACCCCTCAAACGTTGCCGGCGGCGGGGCCTACCGTGGTGTCATTGTAGGCCTTTCGCGGCTACGGTCGTCTGGGTTTGTTCGTTGCAGTGGTGGTTTTGCTGTGGTGATCGGCCGGCCGGGTTCAGGGCTAGACTTATTTCGGTGGCCAATGGTGGCGGCCGAAAAATCGCGCGTTATGCCACCCAGGGTGCCAGCCGTGTCACGCACAGGCCGGTGCAGGTGTAACGCAAGACTCAACCCTCGGAGAATATTATGTCCCTTATGCGCGAAATGCTGGAAGCTGGTGTCCACTTTGGTCACCAGACCCGCTACTGGAATCCCAAGATGGCCCCGTATATCTTCGGCCATCGCAACAAGATTCACATTATCAACCTCGAACAAACCGTGGCCAAGTACCAGGAAGCCACCAAGTTCGTGAAGCAATTGACGGCTCGTGGCGGCAACGTCCTGTTCGTCGGCACCAAGCGCGCCGCCCGTGAACTGATCGCTGTCGAAGCCGCCCGCTGCGGCATGCCTTTCGTTGACGCCCGCTGGTTGGGTGGCATGCTGACCAACTTCAAGACGGTCAAGTCGTCGGTCAAGCGCCTGAAAGACATGGAAGTCGTTGTCGCCGAAGGCGGCGCCGAGCGCATGATCAAGAAAGAAGGCCTGCTGTTCCAACGCGAACTGGACAAGCTGAACAAGTCCATCGGCGGCATCAAAGACATGAACGGCCTGCCTGACGCGCTGTTCGTGGTCGACGTCGGCTACCACAAGATCGCCATCGCCGAAGCCCGCACGCTGGGTATCCCGGTTGTGGCCGTGGTTGATACCAACCACTCGCCCGACGGCGTGGACTATGTCATCCCCGGTAACGACGACTCGGCCAAGGCCATCGCGTTGTACGTCAAGGGCATGGCTGACGCCGTCCTCGAAGGCCGCGAGCAAAACCGTAACGGTCCGGTCGAAGAAGCCGGCGAAGGTTCGGAAGAGTTCGTCGAAGTGCAGGACAACCAGGCCTGATACCTGATCTGACCGGTGGTTTGTGACAGCCTGGTCTGTTACAACCCCGGTCAGGGTCCCGAGACGGGCTCCCGTCTCATGCCCGTGCAACAGCGGGCGTCCAGTCGAATCAATCTATGTGTCCCGGTGTGACCGGGGCACGTCTTAGCGAAATTGGAGCAATCATGGCTGTTATTACCGCCGCCCTCGTCAAGGAACTGCGCGAGAAAACCGACGCGCCCATGATGGAGTGCAAAAAAGCCCTGACCGAAGCCGAAGGCGATCTGGCCCGTGCCGAGGAAATCCTGCGCGTCAAGCTGGGCAACAAAGCCAGCAAGGCCGCTGCACGCGTGACCGCCGAAGGCCTGATCGGCCTGTTCATCTCGGCCGACGCCAAGCAAGGCGCCGTCATCGAAGTCAACTGCGAAACCGACTTTGTGGCCAAGAACGAAGACTTCATCGGCTTCGTGAATACGCTGGCCGAACAGGTCACCACCCAAAATCCGGCAGATGTGGCCGCCTTGTCGGCGCTGCCGATGGGCGAGGGCACGGTCGAAACCACTCGCACCGCACTGATCGGCAAGATCGGCGAAAATATCTCTGTACGCCGCTTTCAGCGCATCGAGACGCCGAACGCCCTGGCCAGCTACGTGCACGGTGGCAAGATCGGCGTGCTGGTTGAGTACGCTGGCGCCGACGAAGTCGGCAAAGACCTGGCCATGCACATCGCTGCAACCAAGCCCAAGGCCCTGAATGCCGACGGCGTGTCCGCCGAAGACATCGCTGCCGAGCGTTCGGTCGCCGAACAAAAGGCCGCCGAGTCGGGCAAGCCCGCCGAAATCGTCACCAAGATGGTCGAAGGGTCGGTGCAAAAGTTCCTCAAGGAAGTCACGCTGCTGTCGCAGCCTTTCGTGAAGAATGACAAGCAGTCGGTTGAACAGATGCTCAAAGAAAAGAGCGCCTCGATCACCCAATTCGTGCTGTTCGTCGTCGGCGAAGGCATCGAGAAGAAGTCCGAGGACTTCGCCGCCGAAGTGGCTGCCGCCGCTGGCCGCGCCTAAGTTGTCGTAGTATCAGGGGCCGGCTAGATAAACATCTAGTCCGGCCCTATTTCTTGTCTTACACTTTCGTCGGATCGTTCCCTGGGACATCACCTATGAGCAGCAGAGCATACAAACGGGTTCTTCTCAAACTTTCCGGCGAAGCGCTGATGGGCGATGATGCTTTTGGCATCAATCGCGGCACCATTGTGCGCATGACCGATGAAATTGCAGAAGTCTCGGCGCTAGGCGTCGAACTGGCCATCGTCATTGGCGGTGGCAATATTTTCCGTGGCGTCGCCCCTGGCGCCCAGGGCATGGATCGCGCGACAGCGGATTACATGGGCATGATGGCAACCATCATGAACGCGCTGGCACTGCAGGATGCGCTCAAGCACAAAGGCGTTGACACGCGTGTGCAGTCTGCCCTGAATATCGACCAGGTGGTCGAGCCCTATATCCGTCCCAAGGCGTTGCGCTACCTCGAAGAGGGCAAGGTCGTCATTTTCGCGGCCGGTACGGGTAACCCGTTCTTTACGACCGATACGGCAGCCGCGTTGCGCGGCGCCGAAATCGGCGCCGAAATCGTGCTCAAGGCCACCAAGGTCGACGGGATCTACAGTGCCGATCCCAACAAAGACCCCACGGCAACGCGCTACAGTCGCATTAGCTTCGACGAGGCCATCGTGCGTCGCCTCGAAGTCATGGATGCGACGGCGTTTGCGCTTTGCCGCGACCAAAAGCTGCCCCTGAAGGTGTTTTCGATCAATAAGTCCGGCGCGCTCAAACGCGTAGTCAGTGGCGAAGACGAAGGCACTTTGGTACACGTTTAAGCAAAGGAAATTTCATGAGCGTCGCAGAAGTCCGCAAATCGACTGAATCACGCATGATCAAGTCGCTGGATGCGCTGAAAGTCAGCTTGTCCAAAATCCGCACCGGGCGTGCCCATACCGGCATTCTGGATCACGTCCTGGTCGACTATTACGGTTCGCCCGTGCCCGTGGGCCAAGTCGCCAACGTGAACTTGGTCGATGCGCGCACGATCAGTGTGCAGCCTTACGAAAAGCCGATGGCATCGGTGATCGAAAAGGCGATTCGCGACTCCGACCTGGGTCTGAACCCGATGTCGATGGGTGACACCATTCGCGTGCCCATGCCGGCCCTGACCGAAGAGCGCCGCCGCGACCTGACCAAGGTCGTCAAAAGCGAGGGCGAGGACGCCAAGGTTGCCGTGCGCAACTTGCGTCGCGAGGCCAACGAATCGCTCAAGAAGCTCGTCAAAGACAAGGATATCTCCGAAGATGACGAGCGTCGTGCCCAGGATGACATACAAAAGCTCACCGATCGTCACGTCACCGAGATCGACAAGCTGGTCACCCAGAAAGAAGCGGAGATCATGACCGTATAATCAAGGTCAGGTATTGTCCGCTCGCTCGCGCGCCGCTTGCGCCGTACCGTAGCTGCCTCGCCGCCACGGTATTGGTGGGGCGGCGCGAGTTTTTTTGATCTTTCGTTTTTCAATTTCAGCTTTTCACCGGGCCTTTTCGGCCGGATACTTCCCCTTCATGGCCATCAGCTCTACCCAGGCGATTCCCGCCGCGCAGGCAGTTCCTCAACACGTCGCCATCATCATGGATGGCAATGGTCGTTGGGCGACGCGCCGACACTTGCCACGCAAAGCTGGGCACGCAAAAGGCGTACAGGCCGTGCGGCGCGTGGTCGAGGCGTGTGGACGACGCGGGGTGCGATACCTGACGCTGTTTGCCTTCAGCTCCGAAAATTGGCGCCGCCCCGCCGAAGAGGTTTCGCTGTTGATGCGCTTGTTTGTGCAGGCGCTGGAGCGCGAGGTCGACAAACTCAATGAGCAGGGCGTTCGGCTGCACGTTGTGGGCGATTTGTCGCCTTTCGAGGCGCGTCTGCAGTCCCTGATTGTCGACGCGCAAGCGCGTACCGCCCATAACGACAGACTGCATCTGACGGTCGCGGCCAACTACGGGGGCCGTTGGGATGTGCTGCAGGCCACGCGCGCCATGCTCAGCCAGCATCCTGAACTGGCCCGCGACCCGCGGCAAATCAACGAGAGCCACCTCAGCAGCCATTTGTCGATGGCCTGGGCACCGGAGCCGGATTTGTTCATTCGTACGGGTGGCGAACAACGTATTTCCAACTTTCTGATCTGGCAGTTGGCCTATACCGAACTGTATTTCACCGACCAGTACTGGCCTGATTTTGGTGCCGATGAGCTTGACGCCGCTTTTGAGTGGTATCGGAACCGCGAGCGCCGTTTTGGTCGTACGAGCGCTCAGTTGCGCGAAAGCACGACAGGCTAAGGTCACCGGAGATTTTTCATGCTCGGTCAACGAGTTCTTACCGCGATCGTGCTGCTGGCTGTCCTGGCCGCGACGCTGGCGTTACACAATCCCTGGTGGTTTGTGGCCTTGCTGGCGGTGGGTGCGGCCTGCACCTGCTGGGAATGGCTCAGGCTGACGGTTGCGCAGCCGCCGGCACGCGTGCTGTGTGTCGGAGTGGCGGCGATGTTGCTGGCCGTAATGTTGTGGGCCGGATGGGCCTGGCTGGTTGGCCAGCCGGCAGGCATGGATTTGGCTGCCGTGGTACTGCAGTTCCTCGTGCCTGCCGTCGCATTGATATGGTTGCTGGGCGTGACCGCGGCAGTGGTGCGCGGGCGCGCCGATGCGCCACCGGCCAGTCTGGTGTGGTCTCTGTTCAGCGTGCCTGCCATTTTCGCGGCCTGGTCGGTGCTGTCGTTGACGTTCATGGTACGGGGCGCGTGGTTTGTCATTTCGTTGCTGGCGCTGGTCTGGGTGGCCGATATTGCCGCCTATTTCGCGGGGCGGGCATTTGGCAAACATAAACTCGCTCCCAGGGTCAGCCCGGGCAAGACCATCGAGGGCGCGGTGGCGGGTATTGTCGCGGTGGTGCTGTGGGTCTGGGCATCCAGCTTCTGGGACGGCAGTTTTGGCCAGGCACTGATTGAACGCCTGGGCATCACGCTGGCCTTGCCCGCCGCAGCCCTGTTGGGCGCCATATCGATTGTGGGTGATTTGTTTGAATCCTTGCTCAAGCGTCGCGCCGGCCGCAAGGATTCCAGTGCGCTATTGCCAGGGCACGGCGGGGTCTATGATCGTCTTGACGCTATCCTGCCCGTGGCGCCGTTTGCTTTGTTGTTGTCGGGAGTGTTGTCTTGAGCCGTTTTCAACGCGTCGCCATTTTGGGCGCTACGGGATCTATCGGTGAGAGCACCCTGGATGTGATTGCCCGTCACCCTGATCAGTTGGCCGTCTATGCGCTGTCCGCGCATAGCCGGATCGAACGCTTGGCCGAGCAGGCCGCCGCCTGCCGGGCCGCCGTTGTGGTCGTGCCCGATGAGGCGGCGCGGGCACGTTTCCAGGCGGTCTGGCCGGCCGGACGCACCGCGCCCGAGATTCGGGTCGGCGCCCAGGCGCTAGCCGATACGGCCGCGGATGCGGGGTGCGATACGGTGATGGCCGCGATCGTCGGGGCTGCGGGGCTGCCGGCTGCCCTGGCGGCGGCGCAGTCGGGCAAGCGCGTGTTGCTGGCCAACAAAGAGGCCTTGGTAGCTGCCGGTGGACTATTTATGCAGGCCGTGCGCGACCATGGCGCCGAGCTGTTGCCCATCGACAGCGAGCACAATGCGATTTTCCAATGCCTCCCCCAAGGCACGCGTGCCGGTGCGCCGACCGAGCCCGCGAAGGGCGTGCGGCGCTTGTTGCTGACCGCGTCGGGGGGGCCCTTTCGTCGCCTCGACCCCCAGGATTTGCACGATGTCACGCCGGACCAGGCGTGCGCGCATCCCAACTGGAGCATGGGTCGCAAGATCTCGGTCGATTCGGCCAGCATGCTGAACAAGGGATTGGAGGTCATCGAGGCGCATTGGCTGTTTGCGATGCCCGCGGATCGCATCGAGGTCTTGATCCATCCGCAAAGCGTGGTGCACTCGATGGTGGAATACGATGACGGCTCGGTGCTGGCGCAACTGGGGCAACCCGATATGCGCACGCCGATTGCGTACGGTTTGGGCTTTCCGGACCGTCTGGCCAGCGGTGTCGGGCCACTCGACCTGGCGCGTTGCGGGCGGCTGGACTTCGAAACACCCGATCTCGAGCGTTTTCCGTGCCTGGGACTGGCTTTTGCCGCGCTGCGCAGCGGGCAGGGGGCCTGTATCGCGCTAAATGCGGCTAACGAGGTCGCCGTTGAGGCGTTTCTCTCGGGGCGCCTGCGTTATACCTGGATTCCAAAGGTCATTACGGCGGCGCTGGAATGGCAACAGCGTCAGTCTTCTGTTACGCTCAACAGCCTGGCCGACGTTTTGGCGCTCGACGCCGAGACGCGTGCTTTCGCGGGCAATCTCGGCCTGGCCTGACTCTCGGCCCTCAAATACTGACACATGCTTTTTACCCTGCTCGCCTTCATCGTTGCCCTGGGCATCCTCATTACGTTTCACGAGTTGGGCCACTATTGGGTGGCTCGCTTGTGCGGGGTACGTGTGCTGCGATTTTCGGTCGGATTTGGCCGCGTACTGCTGCGCCGCACGGACAAGCACGGCACCGAATGGGCAGTGTCGGCGATTCCGCTGGGCGGCTACGTCAAAATGCAGGACGATCCGCCAGCGGGCGCATCGCGCGCCGAGGCGGCGCAATCATTCAATACCCAGCCCGTGAGTCGTCGCATCGCCATTGTGGCGGCAGGGCCGTTATTTAATTTGGCCCTGGCGATTTTCCTCTATACCGGCCTCAATCTCGCCGGCACGGAAGAGCCCGCACCCCTGATCGGGCCGCCAGCCGCCAGCACACCGGCCGCCCAAGCGGGTTTTCAAAAGGGCGATCAGATCCTCGCTATTGATGGCAATGCGGTCACTTCCTGGAACGATGCGCGCTGGCACTTGATCGAGGTCTTGTCGACGGGAGGCGAGGCTCATGTCGAGGTGCGTACGGTCGATGGTGCGACGCAGCAACGCACACTGCAGGTACCCGGCAGCAGCATGGATCCGGAGCAGGGCGATCCGCTGGCCGACGCGGGACTGCGGCTGGCGCAACCCAAACCTATCGTGCGCGGTCTGGTGGCGGGCGGTGAGGGCGAGCGCGCGGGATTGCGCGATGGTGACCGTATTATCCGTGTCGGTGATGTCGCCGAGCCCGATACCGCCCAACTGGTGCAAATCATTCAGCAGCACGCCGGCCAATCCTTGCCGCTGACGTTACAGCGTGATGGAGACCAACTGTCGGTGACGATCATGCCGCGTGCCGAAACGGTCGAGGGCAAGACCATCGGACGCATCGGCGTGCAGTTGGGCGGCGACATTCCGATGGTGACGGTACGTTACGGTCTGTTTGCAAGTATCGGCCACGCCACGGTACGTACCTGGGACACGGCCTGGCTGTCGTTGCGTATGCTGGGACGTATGGTGATAGGCGAGGTTTCATGGCGCAATATCAGTGGCCCGGTCACCATCGCCGACTATGCAGGCCAGACTGCTCGCATTGGCCTGGCCGCGTATATTGCATACCTGGCGCTGATCAGTATCAGCCTGGGTGTATTGAATTTGTTGCCGATCCCCATGCTGGACGGCGGTCATCTGCTGTACTATTTCGTCGAAATTGTAAGAGGTAGTCCGCCGCCTGATCGCTGGATAGATATTGGACAGCGTGCGGGTATCGGTTTACTGGCCGGGCTGATGTGCTTGGCTTTATTTAACGATTTCGCTCGCCTGTTCACCTGAACAGGCAATGGAATAAAATCTGTCGCCGTTTGCTCGACCTAGGATAGTCAAGGACATGTCATCTCGGATGTTTCATCACAAAAAGGGCTTGATGCCGGGCCTGATTGCCGCGCTGCTTTTGCCGGCGATAGCCCATGCGTTCGAACCTTTTGTCGTGCGGGATATCCGCGTCGAAGGTATTCAGCGTACTGATGCCGGCACCGTATTCGGGTATTTGCCAGTCAAGGTCGGCGAAGAGTTCACCGAAGCCGAGGCTACCGAGGCGGTGCGCCGCCTGTATGGCACAGGCTATTTCAGCGACGTCAACATACGAACCGACAACAATGTGGTCGTTGTCGCGGTCCAGGAACGTCCGACCATTGCCTCCGTGACGTTTGCCGGCATGCGCGAGTTCGATTCCGCTGCAATTACCAAGTCGCTCATGCAGGTGGGCTTTGGGGAAGGGCGGGTATTCGACCAGTCCATGCTGGAGCGCGCCGAGTTTGAGCTCAAAGAACAGTATCTCGGCAAAGGCAAGTACGGTGTCGAGGTCACCTCGACCGTGACCCCGCTGCCGCGTAATCGCGTGGGCGTGAGCTTTGACGTGTTCGAGGGCGAGGTCGCCAAGATCCGCGAAATCAATATTGTGGGCAATAAGGCCTTTTCCGAAGGCGACCTGCAGGACCTGTTCCAGCTGTCGACACCGGGTTGGCTGACCTGGTATACGAATACCGACAAGTATTCCCGCGAAAAACTCGAAGGCGATATCGAATCGCTACGCTCGTTCTACCTGGATCAGGGCTATCTAGAGTTCTCGGTCGAGCCGCCGCAGGTCACGATTTCGCCCGATCGCAAAGACATCTACATTACGATCACCCTCCACGAAGGCGAGCCCTACAAGGTCCGCAACGTCAAGCTGGCCGGCAATTTGCTGGGCCTGGACTCGGAAATTCGTAAGCTAGTGCAAGTCAAAGAGGGCGAGACCTTCTCGGCGGCACAGGCCAACGACTCTTCCAAGGCCATTACAGACTACCTGGGCGATCTGGGCTACGCGTTTGCCAACGTCAACCCCAATCCGACACTGGATCGCGCCAAGCACGAGGCCGACATCACGTTTTACGTGGATCCCAGCCGCCGCGTTTATGTGCGCCGCATCCAGATTGGCGGCAACACCCGCACGCGCGACGCCGTGGTCCGCCGCGAAATGCGCCAAGAAGAAGCCGCCTGGTACGATTCGGGCGACCTGAAGATCTCGCGCGATCGTATCGACCGCTTGGGGTATTTCAACGAGGTCAACGTGTCGACGGACCCGGTGCCGGGCTCGCCCGACCAAGTCGACGTCAATGTGGACGTCAAGGAAAAACCCACCGGCATGATCAACCTCGGGGTGGGTTACGGCTCATCTGAAAAGGCGATCTTGTCGGCTGGTATCAGTGAAGACAACGTGTTCGGCAGCGGCACCAACCTGACGCTGCAACTCAATACCAGCGAGAGCAATCGCGCTGTCGTGCTGTCGCACACCGATCCCTATTTCACCAAGGACGGTATCAGCCGCACCACGTCTGCTTACTATCGCGTGACGGAACCCTGGAACAACAACGACGGCGACTACCGCGTCAAGGCCATGGGTCTGGGCATGAACTTCGGTGTGCCGATCTCCGAGTACGACCGTGTCTTCCTCGGCGCCACGTTCGAGCACAACAAGATCGATCTATATACGAACTCGCCGCAATCCTACCGCGACTTCGTGGATCAATACGGTGACAGCACCAACGCGCTGATCTTTAACGTAGGCTGGTCCAAGGACACGCGCGACAGCGCATTGGCGCCGACCAAGGGCTCATATACCCGCCTGAAGTCCGACATCTCTACCGTGGATCTCCAGTACTACATGCTGTCGGCACAGCAGCAGTACTATTTCCCGCTGGGTCGCAACTACACGTTTGCCCTGAATGGCATGGTGGATTATGGTCGTAGCTACGGCAGTAAAGACTTCCCCGTCATCAAGAACGTTTATGCTGGCGGTATTGGCACGGTACGGGGTTACGACGGTTCATCGCTGGGCCCGCGCGATACGCTGACGGGCGATTACATCGGTGGCTCGCGCCGTATTGTGGCCAACGCCCAGTTGTATCTGCCATTCCCCGGTGCAACAAAAGACCGCACCTTGCGTTGGTTCCTGTTCGCCGACGCCGGTCAGGTATCGGCCGGCAGCGGCATGCCTTGCTCAACTGGCGAACCTGGCGACGGGGTCGAAGATCCTTGCGGCTGGCGCTATTCGGCTGGTATCGGCCTATCGTGGCAGTCGCCGTTGGGACCGCTGCAATTGTCGTATGCTCGTCCGCTCAACTCGAAATCGGGTGACGATCTCCAGTCGTTCCAGTTCCAGATTGGTACCGGATTCTAAGGTTTCTCGTGACCATTACGGTTACGCCTGTTCACGCCAGCAAGACGCTGCAACCCGGCGCTTGCTGGTTTAGTGGCACAATATTGGTTTTGCTTTACCTCATTGGAAGGTGAGATTTTCATGATGTCTGATTCCGCACTCAACACCTTGAGCCCGTCGCGTGTCCAACGCGTCGGCAAACTGCGCGGCACGCTGGCCCTGGCGGGTGCACTGTTCCTCGGTTCGGTCGTGACCCTGCCTGCTCATGCCCAAGGCACCAAAATTGGCTTCGTGAACACCGAGCGCATCTTGCGTGAGTCTGGGCCGGCCAAGGCAGCCCAGAGCAAGATCGAGTCCGAATTCAAAAAGCGTGACGACGAACTTCAGCGCCTGAGCAACTCCCTGCGTTCACAAGCCGAGAAATTCGACAAGGACGCGCCTGTCTTGTCGGAATCGGACCGCGTGAGCCGTCAGCGTGACCTGGCTCGCCTGGATACCGATCTGCAGCGCAAGCGCCGTGAGTTCCAAGAGGACTTCAACCGTCGCCGCAACGAAGAGTTTTCCTCGATCGTGACCAAGGCTAACCAAGCCATCAAGAACATCGCGGAAAAGGAAAACTACGACTTGATCGTGCAAGACGCCGTGACGGTGAACCCGCGTATCGATATCACCGACCGGGTGATTCAGGTTCTCGGCAAATAAGTACCAGGTACGCATGCCTATCCTGCTGGATACCGGCCGCGCGCCGATCCTTGATGCGCTACTGGCTGCGGTCAATACCCAAGGGCTGGATCTGCGCATTGAGGCGGCCTGTGGATCGGTCGATCCAGTCGTCGGCGACCAGCCCGCCAGGCAAACCGCTTCTAGTGCCGGGGGGGATTTACCCCGTATTCGCGGCATCGGTACGCTGGCGTCCGCCGGCCCCGAGGAAATCACCTTCCTGAGCAATCCTCGTTACCAGAGCCAATTGGCAGGCACGAGAGCCGCTGCGGTCATTGTCACGCCAGAGGTCGCCCAGGCCATGGAGACCAACCCCGATTCACCGACGTGTATCCGGGTAGTGTGTGCACATCCATATTTACTCTATGCCAGGCTGGCACAATGGTTTGACGCCGCACGTCATCCCAAGCAGCCTGCCAGCGTGCATCCCCTGGCTGTCGTCGCCCCTGATGCGGTTATCGAGGACGATGTCCGCATCGGGCCGCATTGTGTCGTCGAGGCCGGCGCCCGGATTGGCCGTGGTACTACGCTCGGGCCGGGCTGCGTGATCGGAGAGGGCTCCAGCGTGGGGGCCGACTGTATGCTGTACGCCCGCGTTACGCTGTACGCCAATGTGCGCATAGGCGCACGCGCCATTGTGCACAGCGGTGTGGTGCTCGGCGCGGATGGGTTTGGCTTTGCGCCAGATCCTACGCTGGGGCAGGGTGCCTGGGGCAAAATCGCCCAACTCGGCGGCGTGCGTATCGGCGATGACGTCGAGATCGGCGCCAATACCACCATCGATCGAGGTGCCCTCGAAGACACCGAGATCGGCGACGGGGTCAAACTCGATAATCAAATCATGATCGCGCATAATGTCCGGATAGGGGCGCACACGGCAGTGGCCGCCTGCGTGGGCATTGCGGGCTCTACTGTGATCGGTTCGCGTTGCACCATTGCGGGCGCGGCCATGCTGTCGGGGCATCTGACGCTGGCCGACGATGTCCATGTTTCCGGCGGCACCGCGATCACGTCCAGCATTTCGCAACCGGGCCGTTACACTGGCGTGTATCCTTATGCCGAGCACGGTCAATGGCAACGCAACGCCGCCGTGATACAACAACTGTCGCAGCTGCGCCGTCGTCTGCGAGCCATCGAAAAAGCCTGACCCGTCCCGCGAAGCGCAGGACGGCGCAATTACTCAAAAAACGGTAGGAACTATTAGAAAATGGAACTCGACATTAAAGCGATCATGGAGCGCTTGCCGCATCGCTATCCGATGCTGCTCATTGACCGCGTTCTGGAAATTGTGCCGGGCAAATCCATCATTGCGATCAAGAATGTGTCGATCAACGAGCCTTTCTTCGAGGGCCATTTCCCCCATCACCCCGTGATGCCGGGGGTATTGATCGTCGAAGCCATGGCCCAGGCCGCGGCGCTGTTTTCGTTTACGGACGACGAAGGCGGCCTGAAGTGCGATAGCGCCAAGACGGCCTATTACCTGGTTGGTGTCGACGAGGCGCGATTCCGTCGCCCCGTAGTGCCGGGCGATCAGTTGCGTCTCGAAGTGCAGGCCGAACGACTGAGTCGTGCCATTTGCAAATATCAGGGGCGTGCACTGGTCGACGGCCAAGTGGTGGCCGAGGCCAAGCTCATGTGCGCGATCCGTAGCCTGGAAGGATAAATGTCAGGAAATATCCATCCCACCGCCGTGATCGATCCGGGTGCCCAGATCGATGGCAGCGCACGTATTGGCCCGTATAGCGTTGTCGGCCCAGGTGTCACTATCGGCGCCGGGACGGAAATCGGCCCGCATTGCGTGATCGACGGTGTGACGACGATCGGTCAGGATAATCGGTTTTACCGGTTTTGCTCCATTGGCGGCATGCCGCAAGACAAAAAGTATGCCGGCGAGCCCACGCGTCTGGTGATCGGTGACCGCAACACGGTTCGCGAATTCACGACGTTCAACACCGGCACGACCCAGGACGGTGGCGAGACTACCCTGGGCAGCGACAACTGGATTATGGCCTACGTGCACATCGCGCACGATTGCCATATCGGCAACAACACGATCCTGGCCAACTCGGTGCAACTCGGCGGTCACGTACACGTCGGCGACTGGGCCATCGTGGGCGGGCTGACAGGGGTACACCAGTTCAGCAAAATCGGCGCACACAGCATGACAGGCGGCAATAGCTCCCTGATGCAGGACATGCCGCCTTTTGTGCTGGGCGCGGGCAATCCTTGCCGGCCGGTCGGCGTCAACGTCGAAGGTTTGCGCCGCCGCGGCTTTAGCGTGTCGGTGATTTCCAGCCTGCGCGAGGCATACAAGATCGTTTTCCGGCGCGGTCTGCCGCTGGACGAGGCGCGCGCCGAATTGCGTGCGCGCCAGCAATCGCATCCCGATGCGGCAGAGGCACTGCAGACGTTGCTGGACTTCTTCGATGCCTCGACTCGCGGCATTATCCGTCCATGATCGCCCCCATCGGCATGGTGGCAGGCGAGCCGTCAGGCGACCTGCTCGCCAGCCGGGTGATTGGTGGCTTGCACCAGGCTGAGCCTGCGCTGCCGTGCCAGGGGATTGGCGGGCCCGCCATGGATGCCGCGGGCTTTGAGGCGTGGCATCCCATGCATGCCCTGACGGTGTTCGGCTACGTCGACGCGCTCAAGCGCCTGCCCAGCCTGTTGCGCACGTACGGCGACGTCAAGCGTCGCTGGCTGGCTCAACCCCCGTCGGTATTCGTAGGCATAGATGCGCCGGATTTCAACCTGAAGCTGGAGCTTCAACTGCGTCAGGCCGGCATTCCCACGGTGCATTTTGTCGGGCCGTCCATCTGGGCCTGGCGCTATGAGCGTATTCACAAAATTCGTGAAGCCGTGTCCCACATGCTGGTACTGTTTCCCTTTGAGGAAGACCTGTATCGCAAGGAGGGCATCCCCGTGACCTACGTCGGGCATCCACTGGCCGACGCCATTCCGATGCAGCCTGATCGCGCCACGGCGCGCCGGCGCCTGGGGCTGGATGACAACGCCCGCGTCCTGGCGATCTTGCCGGGCAGCCGTTCATCGGAAATCCGTATTCTTGCGCCGCGCTTTTTGCAGGCGGCGCAGCAGTTGCGCCAGCGCGATCCGGGGCTGGTGTGCGTCGTGCCCATGGTCAGTGCCCAGCGACGCCAGGAATTCGAAGCCATTCTGGCGCAGTATCCGGTGCCCGGGCTGCGTTGTTTGACGGCACAAGACCTGTCCGATGCGGACGGCCTGCCGGTTGCCTGGGCCGCGCTCGAGGCCAGTGACGCCGTCTTGGTGGCGAGCGGGACTGCGACACTGGAGGCCGCGTTGTTCAAGCGGCCGATGGTGATTTCGTATTACTTGTCCCCTTGGATGCGTCGCATCATGAGCTGGAAGTCCGGTCAGCAGCGGCCGTATCTGCCTTGGGTCGGGCTGCCGAATGTCTTGCTGCGCGATTTCGCCGTTCCGGAGTTGCTCCAGGACGATGCCACGCCCGACAAGCTCGCCGAGGCGACCTGGGTCGCCTTGACCGACGAGGCGCACGCGGCCCGTGTGCAATCGCGCTTTACGGCCATGCACCAGGATTTGACCCGCGACACGGCAACGCTGGCAGCACGCGTCATTCTCAATCTAGCCCATGGCGCAACATAGTCTTTTTACCGAGGCCCTGGATTTCGCGGCCGTATTGACAGCGGGCGTCGACGAGGCGGGACGCGGCCCCCTGGCGGGCGCCGTTTACGCCGCGGCGGTCATCCTCGACCCGGATCGCCCGATCGTGGGTCTGGCCGACTCGAAGGTGCTGACGGCGACGCGACGCGATAGCTTGGCCTTCCAGATTCAAGAACGTGCCCTGAGCTGGCATATCGCCAGCGCCAGCGTCGAGGAAATCGATACCCTGAATATTCTGCGAGCCACCCTGTTGGCGATGCAACGCGCGGTCGAGGGCTTGATCCATGCTCCCCAGGTCGCCATGATCGATGGCAATCAGGCGCCCAAGCTGCGCTGTACGGTGCAAACCATCATCAAGGGCGATGCGCTGGTGCCGGCGATCTCGGCGGCCTCTATTCTGGCTAAAACCGCCCGTGACGCCGATCTGCTGCGACTGGATCAGTTGTACCCGCAGTATGGTTTTGCTCAGCACAAAGGCTATGGCACCGCATTGCATCTGGATCGATTGCGCCAACACGGCCCGTGTGACGCACATCGGCGCAGCTTTGCGCCGGTCCGCAAATTGCTGCCGTAATTCACGATGAAACACGTCGCGTCTCGCGAAAACCCTCAGTTCAAGCAATTGCATCGCTTGGCCCAGCATGCGGGTCGTCGTCACGAGCGCGCGATCCTCGAGGGCGTGCATCTGTGCCAGGCCTGGCTGGCGTGCGCCGAGGCGCCGGCATTGGCGGTATTCGACACCGAGCGGCTAGATCGTCCCGAGCTGGCCGCGTTGTTGGCGGCGGTGACGGATGTATTGCCGGCGCATCAGGTGCTGACGTTGACGCCACAGTTGCTGCATTATCTCGAGACCGTCGAAACTGGACAGGGCGTGTTGTTTGTCGTGGACCCTCCGTCGCCTGAACTACCCGAACGATTGGCCGAACCCATGGTATGGCTGGATCGCGTTCAGGATCCGGGCAATGTGGGCACGATCCTGCGTAGTTGCGCCGCCGTCGGCATCCGTCGCGTGGTGATGTCCGCCGGGTGTGCGGCCGCGTGGTCACCCAAGGTCCTGCGCGGTGGGCAAGGCGCGCATTTCGCGCTGACCGTGCACGAGCAGGTCGATCTGGCCGCCTGCGTCGATCGGCTGGACGTGCCGCTGGCGGTCACGACCCTGGAAGACGCGCAGGACTTGTATGCGACCGCCTTGCCGCGGGCCTGTGCCTGGGTGTTTGGTCATGAGGGACAAGGGGTCGCGGTCGACCTGCAACGGGCCGCCACGCTGCGTGTGCGCATTGATCATGCTCCGGCCGTAGAGTCGCTCAATGTCGGGATCGCGGCGGCCCTGTGCCTGTTCGAACAGCGCCGCCAGATCGGAGCACATTGACGCGTTGCTTAACGGCGCGTTCAATTTGAGCGTTCTAGCCCTACTTCCTGCAACACCGTCGTCGCGATTTCTTCGATCGACTTGGTCGTCGTAGATAACCACGAAATCCCCTCGCGACGCATCATTCGCTCGGCCTCGGCCACCTCGTAGCGACACTGCGTCAGTTTGGCGTACTGGCTTTTGGGCCGGCGCTCATTACGCACCTCGGACAGACGTTCGGGCTGGATCGACAAGCCAAACAGCTTGGCCCGGTGCGGCGCCACCGTAGAGGGCAGGGTGCCCCGTTCGAAATCGTCGGGCGTCAACGGAAAATTAGCCGCCTTGATGGCGTACTGCATGGCCAGATACAAGCTGGTTGGCGTTTTGCCGCAACGCGATACCCCCACCAAAATCACGTCGGCCTGGTCCAGTTGATGGATAAACTGGCCATCGTCGTGCGCCAGGCTGAAATTGATGGCATCGATACGGTTTCGGTATTGCTCCGAGTTGGCCGCCATGTGTGAACGACCCACCGAATGATTGGATTTCAGGCCCAGGGCTTGCTCGATATGCCCCACAAACGTGCCAAAAAGATCCAGAAAAACGCCATTGGCACTACGCACGCACTCCATGCTCAGAGGATCGACCAGCGTGCTGAACACAATGGGCGGCACACCCGTGTCGGCAGCATTGCGATTGATCCGTTGGACGACGTCTTTGGCCTTGTCTAGCGTGTCGACAAAGGGCACACGTATCGGCCTGAAGTGGACCTCCTCAAATTGGGACAGCACTGAGTGACTAAATGTTTCTGCCGTAATGCCGGTACTGTCCGAGACGATGTAGACAGTACGTTCAAGAAGAGGCGAAGCCATATGTAAAATATTCCAACCAGAGGGGAGGGCTTGAGTGCCCGAACGAGTACAATTTGACCCCGAATCAGTCACCCCAAGTGCGGTCCAAGGCTGGTTTGGTCAGCGCATCGTGATGCATTGACCAAACTCGCTTTCTTTCCATTGTAAAAGGTGACTTCAATGTCGTACGTTGTTTCGTTCGAGCAGCTCCGCATGACGGATGTGGACTCGGTAGGAGGTAAGAACGCATCACTGGGTGAAATGATCAGTCAGCTGTCCGGCGCAGGGGTACGCGTACCGGGTGGTTTTGCCACGACTGCCGACGCCTTTCGAGACTTTCTCAAGGCATCGGGCCTGGATACGCGCATCGCAGAACGCCTCACCACGCTGAACCCCGAAGACGTTCGCGAGCTGGCCGCGGCTGGCGCCGAGATTCGTCAGTGGATCGTCGAGGCGCCGTTTTCATCTGAATTCGAAACGCAAATCCGCACTTCCTTTGCCGCGCTTGATGCCGACGGCAAGGGTTCGTTCGCCGTGCGCTCGTCGGCCACCGCCGAAGACCTGCCTGATGCGTCGTTTGCCGGCCAGCAAGAAACCTTCCTGAATGTCGTCGGTGTTGATGACGTGCTGGACAAGATCCGCCACGTGTTCGCCTCGTTGTACAACGATCGCGCGATCTCCTATCGCGTGCACAAGGGCTATGCCCACGCCGAGGTCGCCTTGTCGGCCGGCGTGCAGCGCATGGTGCGTTCCGACAAAGGCAGCGCCGGCGTGATGTTCACCATCGATACCGAATCGGGCTTTCAGGATGTGGTGTTCATCACCTCGTCCTACGGCCTGGGCGAAACAGTGGTGCAGGGTGCGGTCAACCCGGACGAATTCTACGTCTTCAAGCCCGCACTCGAAACCGGTCACTATCCCATCGTCAGCCGCCGCATCGGCTCGAAACTCCTCAAGATGGAATTCGATCCCGAGCGTCCCGAAGGTCGCGCTGTCCGTACGGTGGATGTGCCCGTGTCCGAGCGCAACCGTTATTCATTGAACGACGAAGAAGTCTCCGAGCTCGCGCGCTATGCCGTGATCATCGAGAAACACTACGGTCGTCCCATGGACATCGAGTGGGGCCGTGATGGCATCGATGGCAAGATCTACATTCTGCAAGCCCGCCCCGAGACGGTGAAATCGCAGCAGGGCGCCAACGACGTCCAGTTGCGCTATCGCCTGAACGCCACCGGCCAGGTGCTGATTACCGGCCGTGCGATTGGCCAGAAGATCGGTTCGGGCCCGGTACGGGTCGTGGGCGACATTTCCGAGATGGATCGTGTGCAGCCTGGCGATGTGCTGGTTACCGACATGACCGACCCCAACTGGGAACCCGTCATGAAGCGCGCCTCGGCGATCGTCACCAACCGTGGCGGCCGTACCTGCCATGCCGCGATCATCGCGCGTGAACTGGGCATCCCGGCCGTCGTGGGCTGCGGTGATGCCACCGACCTCCTCAAAGAAGGCCAGGCCGTTACCGTTTCGTGCGCCGAAGGCGACGAAGGCCGCATCTATGACGGCTTGATCGAGACCGAAGTCGAAGAAGTCCGCCGTGGCGAAATGCCGCCGCTCGATGTCAAGATCATGATGAACGTCGGCAACCCGCAATTGGCGTTCGACTTTGCCCAGATCCCCAACGCAGGTGTCGGTCTGGCTCGCCTGGAATTCATCATCAACAACAACATCGGCATTCACCCGAAGGCCGTGTTGGACTATCCCAATGTTGATAGCGAGCTGAAAAAGGCCGTCGAATCCGCCGCTCGCGGTTACGCCAGCCCGCGTGCGTTCTTCGTCGAGAAATTAGCCGAAGGGATCGCCACGATCGGCGCGGCGTTCTGGCCCAAGTCGGTCATCGTGCGTATGTCGGACTTCAAGTCCAACGAGTACCGCAAGCTGGTGGGCGGCTCGCGCTACGAGCCCGAGGAAGAAAACCCGATGCTGGGCTTTCGCGGCGCGTCACGTTATATCTCCGAGGACTTCGCCGAGTGCTTCCGCATGGAATGCGAGGCCCTGAAAAAGGTCCGTGACGAAATGGGCCTGACCAACGTCGAGATCATGGTCCCGTTCGTGCGCACGGTCAGCCAGGCCAAGCGTGTGGTCGAGTTGTTGGCGACGCGCGGCCTGGTTCGCGGCGAAAACGGCCTGAAGCTCATCATGATGTGCGAAGTCCCGTCCAATGCCATTCTGGCCGAGCAATTCCTCGAGCATTTCGATGGATTTTCGATCGGCTCGAACGACATGACGCAACTGACCCTGGGTCTGGATCGTGATTCGGGCATGGAACTGCTCGCTGCCGATTTCGACGAGCGCGACGAGGCCGTGAAGTTCATGCTGAGCCGTGCCATCAAGGCATGCCTGGCCGCCAACAAGTACGTAGGTATCTGCGGCCAAGGCCCCAGCGATCACCCCGATTTTGCACAATGGCTCAAGGATGAAGGCATCCTGTCCATGTCGCTGAACCCGGACACGGTGGTCGATACGTGGCAGCGTTTGGCTAAATAATCCGCAAGGAGCTCTGTTTGCCTTGGGACACCCCAAGGCAAACAGAGCCTCCAGGCTGCGATTTTGGCTTGATCCGCCCAAGGCAAAAAACCTGCATTTCCGTCAAGGATTGCAGGTTTTTTTTGCCGCCGGGCCGCCCCAAGGCAAAAAGGCCCCCTTGGGGGGCAGCAAGCCGAAGGCGCGGCGTGGGGGCTTTTTTTGCCGCCGGGCCGCCCCAAGGCAAAAAGGCCCCCTTGGGGGGCAGCAAGCCGAAGGCGCGGCGTGGGGGCTTTTTTTGCCGCCGGGCCGCCCCAAGGCAAAACGCCCCCTTGGGGGGCAGCAAGCCGAAGGCGCGGCGTGGGGGCTTTTTATGACGGCGAGATGTCTAGCCGATCACTAGTTTGCCGAGGACGTGGCGCTGCGTTGAAACAGGCCCAGAAAGCGCCGCAGCAAGTTTGCCGCCGTGGGCGTGGGTCCCAAGGCGTGGGCCAGGGTCGTAGCGTTCAGGCCTTGGCGTGCATACTCGGCCTGGTGTCGCATCAAATGATCGTGCATGAATTCCGGCCCGAATTCCGGGTGGAATTGGGTGGAATAGATATTGGACGCCATGCGTACCAATTGATGATCGTCTTTCTCCGAGCGCGCCAAGGCCACTGCACCCTCCGGGAGCTGCGCGATGGTCTGGGCATGCAGGAGCTGGGCAGGGAATTGCGCCGGCAATCCGGACAGCAACGCATCGCCTGTCGCTTCGGGCAGGCATTCGATGATCTGCGTACCGAGTTCGCGGCCTTTCGGGTTGTAGTCCACGACGCCACCGAAAGCATGCGCGAGCAACTGGTGCCCGTAGCACACGCCAAACATGGGTAAGCCCTTGGCGGCCGCCTGCCGTATCCATTCGGCAGTCTGCTCGCTCCAGGGCTCTCGATCCGTCACCATGGCTGGAGATCCCGTGATCAGCACGGCACGGTAGGCCGAGGGCGCCAACGGTCGTTCGCCCTCATACACGCGCACGATGTGCGTCTCGCCAGGCGCCAGTCCGGCGGCATGGCGCGTCATATCCGCATAGCTGCCATGAGATTGGCGCAGAAACTCGTCAGGGTCTCCGGTATGCAGAATTAGAACCGGCAACGCGGCATCAGTGGGGCGGGCGGGCGTAGTCATAACCATCATCATAATCGCCATCGCCCAGAAATCCGTACAATCAACCGCTACTCTGCTTAAAACAAGGCTAACAATGATGTGGATATGGTTCGGCTTGGCATTTGTCGCATTGATCGGCGAGATCGCCAGCGGTACGTTCTACTTGTTGCTGGTGGCGCTGGGCTTGGCAGCCGGGGGCGTTGCCGCTTGGTTTGCCGTGGATTTTCAATGGCAGCTAGTGGTTTGCGCGGCCATTGCGCTAGTGGGGCTGCTTGTCTTGCGTCGCACCGGTGTGCTGAAAAAGCGCGAGGTCGACGCCACGCGTAATGCCGACGTGCATCTCGATATCGGCCAGGTCGTCGAGGTCGAAAGCTGGCCGGATAACGGAGTGGCACGCGTCTGGTATCGCGGGGCGCACTGGCAGGCTGAACTGGCCGCGGGACAAACGCGCGCGCCCGGTGCACACGTGATTTCCGAAATGCGCGGTACACGGCTGATACTGACCCGCAAATCGTGACGCTTAGCGTTCCGAGGTGCTGGCGCTCAGGCATGTGGACGCCAGGTTGGCTATACCAGCTACACCCAATACACCTTAGTTTGCCCCACGGTGCGAATACGTCGTAGATCAATGCATCGAATACGTTACAGTCAAGGCTAAGTCTTTATTCCGCTATCGTTCGACGACGGCGGTTTTTTCCCCTTCTATGCAGGAATACTTTCATGGCGTTCGAAACTTCTACCATCGTCCTGATCGTCTTGGTCGTCCTGGCGTTGCTGATCATTATCAAGGCCATTGCCATTGTGCCGCAGCAACATGCCTGGGTGATCGAGCGGTTAGGGAAGTTCGACCGCGTCCTCTCGCCGGGCGCGGGATTTGTGATTCCGTTCATCGAACGGGTAGCCTATAAGCACTCGCTCAAGGAAATCCCGCTGGATGTGCCGAGCCAGGTCTGCATTACGCGCGACAACACACAGTTGCAGGTCGACGGCGTGCTGTACTTTCAGGTCACCGACCCGATGCGCGCCTCGTACGGCTCGTCGAACTATATCTCGGCGATTACGCAATTGTCCCAAACCACGTTGCGTTCGGTGATCGGCAAAATGGAATTGGATCGCACCTTTGAAGAGCGCGAGATCATCAATAGCACCATTGTGTCCTCGCTGGATGAGGCCGCGTTGAACTGGGGCGTCAAGGTCCTGCGCTATGAAATCAAGGATCTGACGCCGCCGAACGAGATTTTGCGCGCCATGCAGGCGCAGATCACCGCCGAGCGTGAAAAACGCGCCCTGATCGCTGCTTCAGAGGGCCGGCGCCAAGAGCAGATCAACATCGCCACCGGCGAGCGCGAGGCCGCCATTGCCCGTTCCGAGGGTGAAAAGCAGGCGCAGATCAACCAAGCCCAGGGTGAGGCTGCCGCCTTGCTGGCGGTTGCCGAAGCAACGGCCAAGGCCGTGACCCAGGTGGGCGAGGCCGTGCGTCAACCCGGCGGCATGGAAGCCGTGAACCTCAAGGTGGCCGAGCGCTACGTGGATGCGTTTGCCAATCTCGCCAAGGAAGGCAACACCCTGATTCTGCCGTCCAATCTGGCGGATGTGGGCGGCCTGATCGCGTCGGCCATGGCCATCGTCAAGTCGAACAAACCCGCCTAAGGCTGGGACTGGCGTCGCGACTGACCGACGCGGCGCCACAGCGGCGACTCAGTCGTCGCGGCGCGTGCTGCGGGTGTCGTGCTTCATCATGCGTTCTTTCTCGCGCTCCCAGTCTTTTTCACGGGCGGTGTCGCGCTTGTCGTAGAGTTTTTTGCCTCGACCTAGCGCGAAGTCCAGCTTGATTCGGCCGTTTTTGTAGTGCAGGTTCAGCGGGACCAAGGCGTAGCCACGCTGCTCGACCTTGCCAATCAGCTTGCTGATTTCCTCGGCTTTGAGCAGTAGTTTGCGCGTACGCATAGCATCGGGGTGGACGTGCGTCGAGGCGGTGGGCAAGGGGCTGACGTGCATGCCCAGCAAGTACAGCTCGCCATCGCGCACGATAACGTAGCTTTCCTTGAGTTGGACGCGGTTGTCACGGATCGCCTTGACCTCCCAGCCTTGCAGGACCAGGCCCGCCTCGTAGCGGTCTTCGATGAAATAATCGTGGGAGGCCTTGCGGTTGTCGATAATGCTCATAAGGGCGAATAAGGCAGGAATCAGGCGAAAAATGCGGCGGCAGCGGCGCTACCGGTAAAATCCACTCATTCTAGCCATTTGCGATAGTCCATGCATAAAGTACAGCGATCTGTCCTCGTTCCCTACAGCGCCGCACAGATGTTCGAGCTGGTTGCCGATGTAGAAAAGTATCCGGAATTTATGCCCTGGTGCGGCGGGACCGAGGTCCATTCGCGCAACGAGCACGGGATGCAAGCGTCGGTCATGATCAGCTTTGCGGGCATGAAGCAGCGCTTTACCACCCGCAACACGCACGAGTACCCGACCCACATCCAGTTGGAATTGGTGGACGGGCCGTTCTCCATGCTGGTCGGCAACTGGGAATTCCAGGCCCTGGCCGAGGACGCCTGCAAGGTACTGTTCACCATGGAGTACGCGTTTTCCAACCGGGCCCTCGAGATGGTGGTAGGCCCGGTTTTTAATCGCATCGCGTCCAGTTTCATTGATTCCTTTACCAAGCGCGCGCAGGCCATTTATGGCGAATAACTCCGGCAACTTGCATATCAGCGTTTGCTATGCCGAGCCGTCGGCCGTGTGGCAGCGCGCGCTCACGCTGCCGACGGGCGCCACCGTGCAGGACGCCCTGCGTGAAAGCGGGTTGCAAGCGGCGTTTCCCGATCTCGATCCCTGGGGGCAGGGCGTGGGCGTGTTTGGCAAGCTCTGTCAGGCTGAGACCGCATTGGCCGACGGGGATCGGATCGAAGTCTATCGGCCGCTGAGCTTTGACCCCATGGTGTCGCGCCGTCGCCGCGCCGAACACCGTCGCGCCAAGGCCACGGCCGCTCGCAACGGCCGGGCACGCCCCGCGGGATTGTTGTAAGTCTCGTCATCAGAGTGACAATTTTCTCCTGCTAATCTGGTTAAGATAGCCATTACGGATTTACGTTTACGTTAACGTCATGCAAAATTGACGAATGGCGGCGCCGCGGTTCACGAGGCTGCGATGACGCCGACTAGACCAACCAACAGGAGACAAGCTGTGGATCTGGAACTCTCTGACGAGCAGCGTGCATTTGCGCAGGCTGCGCGTGATTATGCCCAAGGCGAGTTGGCCCCCCATGCCGCGCGCTGGGATGCCGAAGGCATTTTCCCCCGCGAGGCCTTTGCGCGAGCGGGCGAGCTGGGGTTTTGCGCGATCTACGCCGCCGAAGACATAGGCGGGTTGGGGTTGCCGCGCCTGGATGCCACCCTGGTGTTCGAGGAAATGGCCGCCGTGGACCCATCGACCACCGCGTTTCTGACCATACACAACATGGCGACCTGGATGGTCGGGCAGTGGGGGCAACCGACCTTGCGCGAAGCCTGGGGGCCGTTGCTGGCCAGCGGCGAAAAGCTGGCGTCGTATTGCCTGACCGAGCCCGGCGCGGGCTCGGACGCGGGATCGCTGTCTACCCGGGCGCAGCGCGACGGGGATGATTTTGTCCTGAATGGCGCCAAGGCGTTTATCTCGGGCGGCGGCGACACGGATCTGCTGATCGTCATGGCCCGCAGCGGCGGCGACGGTCCCGGCGGCGTCAGCGCCTTCGCGGTGCCGGCCGATAGCCCTGGTATCACCTACGGCCGCAAAGAAGAAAAAATGGGCTGGAACAGCCAGTCCACCCGGCCGATCACCTTCGAAAACGTCCGTGTGCCGGCAGCCAATATGCTGGGTCAGGAGGGCGAGGGCTTCAAGATCGCCATGAAGGGCCTGGACGGCGGTCGCATCAATATCGGAACCTGCTCGGTAGGCGCCGCGCAAGGCGCCCTGGACGCGGCCCGGCGTTATATGGACGAACGCAAGCAGTTCGGCCGTCGCCTGGCGGAGTTTCAGGCGCTGCAATTCAAGCTCGCGGACATGGCCACCCACTTGGTGGCGGCCCGCCAAATGGTGCGCCTGGCGGCCTGCAAGCTCGACTCGGGCTCACCCGACGCGGTCACCTATTGCGCGATGGCCAAGCGCTTTGCGACTGACATGGGTTTTCAGATCTGCCTGGATGCGCAACAAATCCATGGGGGCTATGGATACCTGCGTGATTATCCGCTAGAGCGTCTGGTGCGCGATACGCGTGTCCATCAGATTCTTGAGGGCACCAACGAGATCATGCGTGTGATCGTGGCCCGCCAATTGTTGGAAAAAGGAGCCGACGTCCGATGAATGCCCCCGTGTTGTTCGAAGAAAAAACCACCGCCAATGGCATGCGCCTGGGCTTTGCCACGCTGAATGCGCCGCAAACGCTCAATGGTCTGTCGCTGGAAATGGTCGATTTGCTGGCCCAGCGCCTGGACGCGTGGTCGCGCGACACCGGGGTGGCGATGGTGGTGCTGCAAGGTGCGGGCGGCAAGGCCTTTAGCGCGGGCGGCGATCTGCACGGCCTCTATCACAGCATGCAAGCGCATCGCGGGCAGGGGGCGTGGGCCAATCCGCTCGCGCGCGATTTTTTCGAACGCGAGTATCGGCTGGATTATCAAATTCACACCTACCCGAAGCCCATTTTGTGCTGGGGCCACGGTATCGTCATGGGCGGTGGCGTCGGCCTGATGATGGGTGCTAGTCATCGGGTCGTCAGCGAGACCACGCGCCTGGCCATGCCGGAGATATCCATCGGCTTGTTTCCCGATGTCGGCGGCAGCTGGATGCTGAACCACATGACGGGTCGTATCGGACTATTTTTAGCGCTGACGGGCGCACAGCTCACGACGTCAGATATTTTTTATGCCGGGCTGGCCGACTTTCGTCTGGACTCGACCGACTGGCCGCGCGTTACCGAGGCGCTGCTGCAACCCGACTGGGCCGCGAAGGATGCCGACGATGGCCGCACGGCGCGGCTCATCAACGATGGATTGTTGCGTCAGGCCCTCTTGGCGCATGCGCCGTCGACGGCGCTCGCACCGGGACCATTGCGCCAACATGCGGCGATGATTGACGCCCTGTGTGGCGGCGAGGACCTGGGCATGATCGTTGATGCTATTGGGGCCTTGAAAACACACGAGGATCCCTGGCTCGCGCGTGCCGCATCGACGATGTTGGCCGGATCGCCAGGCTCGGCCCGATTGGCGTTTGCCCTGTTGCGTCATACGCGGCTCAGTTCGCTGGCCGATGTCTTTCGCACCGAATATGTGGCGGCCCTGGCCTGCGCAGCCGAAGGCGATTTCGCCGAAGGCATCCGTGCGCTGTTGATCGACAAAGACAAGCAACCCAAATGGAATCCCGCCACCATTGAGCAGGCCTCCGAGGCCTGGGTGCAGCGGTTTTTCGAGGCCCCCTGGCCCGCCGGGCAAGCGCACCCTTTGGCGGATCTGGGCGCACGCTGAATTCAGTAGTACTCTGATTTCGACACGATACGACGACAAATACGAGGAGACCCCGACATGAGTAGCATCGCGTTTATTGGCTTGGGCAATATGGGCGCGCCCATGGCAAACAACCTGATTAAAGCCGGCCACAGCCTGGCCGTATACGATCTGGTGCCTGGCGCCGTCAACAGTTTGGCCGATGCCGGCGCGCGCCCGGCCACATCGGCCACTGACGCCGTGAAAGGCGCCGAAGTGGTGATCACGATGCTGCCTGCCAGCAAACATGTTGAGGCGCTATACCTGGATTCGGATCTGTTGTCGGCGATCGATCCCGCCGCGCTGATCATTGAGTGCAGCACGATCGCCCCCGACTCGTCGCGCAAGGTCGCGATGGTGGCGCAAACTCGCGGTCTGGCCATGATCGACGCGCCCGTTTCCGGCGGTACCGGCGGGGCCGCAGCGGGCACGCTGACCTTTATTGTGGGTGGCGAAGCCGCCGACTTTGCGCGCGCCCAACCCATCCTGCAAAACATGGGCAAAAACATTTTTCACGCCGGACCAGCAGGCGCCGGGCAAGTCGCCAAAATCTGCAACAACATGCTGCTGGGCATCTTGATGGCCGGCACCTCCGAAGCGCTAGCGTTGGGCGTGGCCAACGGTCTGGACCCCAAAGTTCTGTCGGACATCATCGCCAAGAGCTCCGGGCGCAATTGGGCCACAGAGCTGTACAACCCCTGGCCGGGTGTGATGGAAAACGCGCCGGCCTCCAAGGGCTACGCCGGTGGTTTTGGCGTCGATCTGATGCTCAAAGACCTGGGGCTGGCTGCCGAGGCCGCGCTATCGACGCGCTCGTCTACGCCCTTGGGCGAATTGGCGCGCAACATGTATTCTCTGCACAGTGGGCAGGGCCACGGCAAGCTGGATTTCTCCAGCATCGTGAATCTCTACGTGCATAAACCCTCGTGAGTGACGGCGCCGTGACGACAGGCTCAGCAGCGTATGCTGCGGCCGCGGACGACGCCGATACGGCGGTCGCGGCGCAACGGGTGCGGGACAGTTTTGCCAGGCAATCGATCATGACGCTCTTGGGCGCACAGTTGTCGCGCGTTGAGCCGGGGCAGGTCGACATCGCGCTGCCTTATCGGGCGGATCTCTGCCAGCAAAACGGGTTTCTGCATGCGGGGGTATCCACTACTATTGCGGATAGTGCGGGTGGCTATGCCGCGCTATCACTGTTTGACGCAGGCGAGGAAGTCCTGACGTCCGAGTTCAAAATGAACTTTTTGGCGCCCGCCGACGGCCATCGTTTTGTGGCGACGGGCCGTGTGCTCAAGCCCGGCCGGCGTTTGACGATTTGCCAGGTAGAGGTCCACGCTTATCGTGGCGAGCAGTCCGCGTTATGCCTGGTGGGCTTGATGACGGCGGTACGGGTCACGCCGCGCTAGCCTTTGAATCCGCCGTCGGCCAAGTCATAGGGCAGGGGGGCGACGGTGATCTTTGCGCCGTCGGGCGCACCGATACGCAAATCGCCGTCGTCCAGCGCCGCCAAGGTGATTTCGAAGAGCGCGCCGCTGCGCGATGCGTCAACGATACGACCACAAGGCTCTTGTGGCTGGCGGGCGTCGTAAATGTCGGTGCCGGGGGCCGGGACAGTATCCATTGTGTCCCACTGGCCATAGGCCGTGCGGCGCTTGACGGTACCGCGATAGTGACTGCGCGCCACGACTTCTTGCCCAGGGTAACAGCCCTTGGTAAAGCTCACGCCGTCGATCAGGTCCAGATTAAGCGTCTGGGGAATGAAGACATCCTGCGTGGCGGCCGCGACCCAGGGCAAACCGGTGGCCAGATCGGCCGCTTGCCAGTGATCGGCATCGCCGCGTTGGACCTGTGTCGCCAAGGTGGACGCCTGGTCTTGCTGGGCTTGGCTGGCGATCCACCACCAGCGCAAACCGCCACTGACCAAGGGCGCCGCGATCCAGGTGCCGCTGGGCAGATCGACGCGTTGCCAGGGCGTGGCGGGCAATGCGCCGCCAGCCGCCGTTTGCAGGGCATCAACGTCCGCGGGCTCGCCCCACACGCCGGTGACCTGCAACGCGGTGACGGCCAGTTTGGCCTTGGCCCGCAGCACGAACATCGACAGCCGCTTGACCAGGGCATCGGCCAGATCGCGCCGCACCAACGCATAAAGCTGGGGCGCATCGGCGGCCTCGTCGGCCGCAGGCTGCGCGCGCCACAGGACCATGGTGGCGAGCAAACGGCCCTTGGCCGTGCAGTATCCGGACAGTCGGGCCACGTCGGGCGAGAGCCCGGTCACATCGTGGGTCAGTTGCCCGTGCAGAAAAGCCAGCGCATCGGCGCCCGTCGCGGCAATGACCGCATAGTCGGTCAAGGGTGTCGCATAGACGGAACCGGACGAGGTGGATGAAATCGAATCAAAAAAAGCGGACATGGCAGAGGCGGTCAACAGAGTAGGGCACCAAGACGGCGCCGATATAGACAGCCATAATACCCGCCCGCCCTTGTAAGTCGCAGCAATACCCCGCTTTTAATAGGGGTGCACAGGCCTCGGTCAAAAAGCCGCAATCCATGAAAAATGGCTGCGATCCATTAAACTGCGCAAACTTATGAAAAAGCTCTTCCAATATTTTTTGTCGCTGTGCCTGTTGATGCTGGTGCTCGCGGGGGCCGCAGTCGGTGGCGCGTGGGTCTGGATGAACCGCGACATCGACTTGCCGGCCGATAAAGTCGAATTCATCGTGTCGCCCGGCAATACGCCGCGGGCGATGGCGCGTGCCATGAACGAGGCGGGCATTCCCATTTGGGAAGACGGCTTCACCTGGCTGGCGCGCCTGTCCGAACGCGACAAATTGATCAAGGCTGGTGGCTACGAGGCGCGGCGCGGGGATTCCCCCTGGACGCTGCTGGAACGTCTGGCGCGCGGCGAAATGGTGCAGCGCCAGCTCACCTTTCTGGAGGGCTGGACCTATCAGCAAATGCGTGCCGCCCTGCGCGCCAATCCCGACGTGAAGCAGACCCTGGGCGACATCAGCGACGACGCCTTGATGGAAAAACTGGGCTCGGATATCAAAGCGCCCGAGGGATTATTCTTTCCGGACACCTATGTCTTTACCCCCGGGACCACGGATTTCGAGATATTGCGCCAGGCCTATCAACAAGGCCGACAGGTGTTGGCCGCCGTCTGGGCCAAACGGCAAGACGATCTGCCCCTGAAAACGCCCTACGAGGCCCTGGTGCTGGCCTCGATCGTTGAAAAGGAAACGGGCCATGGCCCCGAGCGCACGCGCGTGGCCGGCGTCTTTGTGAACCGCTTGCGGATCGGGATGATGTTGCAAACCGACCCGACCGTGATCTACGGCATGGGCGATCGTTACCAGGGGCGCATTCGGCGCGCCGATCTGCAGGCCGACACGCCCTGGAATACCTACACTCGCGCCGGATTGCCGCCGACGCCGATTGCGGCGGCCGGGCGGGCAGCGCTGTTGGCTGCGGTGCAACCCGAGCGCCATAAATATTTGTACTTTGTTTCGCGCGGCAATGGCACCAGCGAGTTTTCGGCTAACCTGTCCGAGCACAATCGCAATGTGGCGCGCTATATTCTGGGCCGGAATCAATGACAGCACGTGGATGTTTTCTTACCCTCGAGGGCGTAGATGGTGCGGGGAAAAGCACCCATGCAGCCTGGATCGCCGATACGCTGCGCGCGCTGGGGCACACCGTCGTGGCGACACGGGAGCCGGGGGGCACCCCCCTGGGCGAAAAACTCCGGGGCCTGGTCCTGTCCGAATCCATGACGCTCGATACCGAAACCCTGCTGATGTTTGCGGCGCGCTGCGAGCACGTCGCCCAGGTCATCGAGCCCGCCCTGGCGCGCGGCGACTGGGTCGTCTGCGATCGTTATACCGATGCAACCTACGCCTATCAGGGCGGAGGCCGGCAACTGGGCATGGAACGCGTCGCCGTATTGGAACAATGGATGCAACCGTCGCTGCGGCCCGATTGCACGTGGTTGTTTGACGTGCCGCTCGAGCTGGCGAGAGCCCGCCTGGCTGATGCGCGTCAACCCGATCGTTTCGAGCGCGAAGAAGCCGCATTCTTTGAGCGCACCCGGTCCGCCTATCACGCGCGCGCCGCCGCACAACCCGAACGCTTTCGCATCGTGGACTCCAGTCAGCCGATGGAGCAGGTCCGCACACAGTTGCAGGCCCAATTACAAGCCGTCGTGCAGGCGGCGCGCAGCGCATGAGCAGCGCCCAGTTCCTGCCGTGGCAGCAAGATATTGCCCAGACGTGGTTGGCCGGGCGCGATCGTTTTGCGCACGCCTGGCTGATTCACGGTGTCGCGGGAATAGGTAAAAAAGAGTTTGCCTTTGCTGCCGCCGCCAGCTTGCTGTGTGAGTCGCCGCGCAACCAGCTCGCCTGCGGCGAATGCCCCGCCTGTACGTGGGTCGCGAGCGGCAATCACCCCGATCTGCGACGCATACGTCCCGAAGCCATCGCGTTGCAAGAGGGCGGCGCCGCCGAAGGCGCTGACGAGGCGGAGTCCGCCGGGGCGACCGGCAGGACCAAGCGCGCGCCCTCAAAAGAAATCCGTATCGATCAAATCCGGGCCCTGGAATCGTGGTTCAACACCGCGACTCACCGGGGCGGCTGGCGCGTCGCACTGCTGTATCCGGCGCAAGCATTGAACGTCATTTCCGCCAATGCTCTGCTCAAGGTGCTGGAGGAGCCGCCCACCAACACGGTTTTCCTGCTGGTGGCCGACGCCCCCGATCGGCTGCTGCCGACCCTGGTGTCGCGTTGCCGCCGCCTGCCACTGCCTGCGCCCGGACCCGAAGAGACGCTGCACTGGCTGCAGGCACAAGGCGTCAAGTCCGCCCAGGAATGGTTGGCAGCCGCAGGTGGCGCCCCTCTGGCGGCGCTCCAGCTATCGCAAAATACCGACCAGCCGTGTCCCACCTGGCTATCGTCGCTGATCGAGCCTCTGGCCCAGGGACAGGCGCCCGATATCGGCACCTTGGCCGAGAGCCTGGATAAAACCCCGCCGACCGACTGGATCGATACCCTGCAGCGCCTGTATGCTGACCTGATGCTGGCCGGGGTAGGGGCGCCGGTGCGTTATTTCCCGTCATTGGCAAAATGGGTGGGCCTGACGGCCTCGCGTGCCGATGCGGTACGCTTGGCGGAGGGTGCCCGTTGGCTGACGCAGCAGCGTCGCGTGGCGACTCACCCCCTCAGTCCTAAATTATTTGCACACGCGACTCTGCAGCGCGTGGTGCTTTCTTGCCAAGTTTGAAGTCTCCCCATGTACGTTGATTCGCACTGCCATCTCAATTTCCCCAAGCTAGCCCAGGACTTGCCCGACATCCTGCAGCGCATGCAAGCCAATCAGGTCACCCACGCCCTGGTCGTCAGCGTGGATATGCCCGATTGGCCGGGCTTGATTCAGTTGGTCGAGCCGCACCGAAATCTCTGGGCGTCCGTCGGTGTGCATCCTGACTACGAAGAGACCCCCGATCCCACAGAAGCCGAGCTGGTTCAATTGGCCCAGCATCCGAAAGTCGTGGCGATCGGTGAATCCGGGCTGGATTACTATCGCCTGAGCGAACCCCTGGACTGGCAACGCGAGCGTTTTCGCCGCCATATCCGCGTGGCGCGGCAGACGAATCTGCCGCTCATCATCCATACCCGGGACTCCGTTCAGGACACGCTGCGCATCTTGCGCGAGGAAAACGCCGCCGAAGTAGGGGGTGTCATGCACTGTTTTACCGAGTCCTGGGAGATGGCCCAGGCGGCCATTGATCTGAATTTCTATATTTCCCTCTCGGGCATCGTCACGTTCAAGAATGCGGGTGTCGTGCATGAGGTGGCTACCAACATCCCGCTGGATCGGCTATTGATCGAGACCGATTCCCCGTACTTGGCACCCGTGCCATATCGAGGCAAGATCAACGATCCATCGAAAGTCATCCACGTCGCAGAGAAGATTGCGGACCTGAAAGGCATCCCGGTGGCTGACGTTGCGCGTGCATCAACAGAAAATTTCTTTAAATTATTCAACAAGATAGATCGGTAATCTAATCTAAAATATTTAAAGTAATTTATTTAAATTAATACTTTAAAAGCACTTTATTTAAAGTAAATTAATTAAAGTATTTTCGATGAAATATTCTCCTTTTTTCCCTCTGCGCACTCGTTCATTGCTGGCGGCGATCGCCCTGACCGCTGCGACGGCGGCTCTCGCGCCTATCGCTCACGCGGATGCCACGCCCGACAACTGGTGGGTCTACATCCATAACGACAAGGCCTCGGAGGTAAAAACACTGCTCGCCAAGGGGGCAGATCCGAATGTGCGCTATAAAAACGGCCAACCCGCCCTGATGCGGGCCGTCGTCGACGGCGCCTGGGAGGTATTTGACGTGCTGGCCGCCGATCCGCGCACCGACGTCAATGCGGTCAATCCCGCCAACGAAACCGCCTTGATGTACCTGGCAGTGGCAGGGGAGACGGATCGCGCCCGATCTCTGATCAAACGGGGCGCCCAGGTCAACCGCCTGGGCTGGACGCCGCTGCACTATGCGGCCTCCAAGGCCCAGATGGACGTGGCCAAGCTGCTGCTCGCGAACAAGGCCATGGTGAATGCGCCGTCGCCCGAAGGCACCACCCCGATCATGATGGCCGGGTTTTCCGGTCGCAAATACATGGTGGATTTGCTCCTCGACGCGGGCGCTGACATCACCACTCGCAACCTCAAGGGCCAGAACGCGTCTGACTGGGCCTATGTCGCCAAACGAGGCGAACTAGGCGCCGAGTTGGCCCAGATCATTGCCAAGGCCGAGCAACAACGCGATATCCAGCGCGGCAAATCGGGGAGTGCCAAGGCCGCACCGGCGTCCCAGGCACCCCGACAACCTCAGGCGACGCCCGTCCAGCCGCAGGAAATCCCGCAGGCAGTGCAATCCAGTCCAACCGCACCCAAATCCGCCGACGCGCCCACTCCATCCGGGGACGGTGGTGCTGATCTGGGAGGCGTGTCTGGCGTGAAGCTCAATAGCTACGACTAATTTTTAATGTCACCAGGATTCCCCTCGATCATTGAGATCCGGCGGGCAGGTCTGGCGCAGTGCGATGCAGGCTACTGCATAGAATCCATGCACGCCGTGTATGCTGACTAGGCTAGCCTGGCACTTGCTTGCGCCTTAAGATGGGCGGGTACGTTCCCCACAACGCATTGATTTATAGCGTCCCCATTTAAATTTTATGAATTTAAATGGGGACGCTATAAAAAGCGTCGTTACAATGACACGAGTTCCTAGCCTGGAGACCTTCATGTCGGATAAACCCGCCCACGCTTTGCCGTCGTACCTGGATGCCGAACACCTCGGCCCCTGGGGCGTGTATTTGCAACAAGTAGATCGTGTTACCCCGTATCTTGGCCCGCTGGCCCGCTGGGTCGAAACGCTCAAACGACCCAAGCGCGCGCTGATTGTTGATGTCCCCATCGAGCTCGACAATGGTACTGTGGCCCACTTTGAAGGTTATCGAGTCCAGCACAACACGTCGCGCGGGCCCGGCAAAGGCGGGGTGCGTTTTCACCAGGACGTGACGCTCTCCGAAGTCATGGCGCTGGCTGCGTGGATGTCGGTCAAGAACGCCGCGGTCAACCTGCCGTACGGTGGCGCCAAAGGCGGCATCCGGGTTGATCCGCGTTTGTTGTCGCAGTCCGAACTCGAACGCATGACGCGTCGCTATACGTCGGAGATCGGCGTCATCATCGGCCCCACGAAAGACATTCCGGCCCCTGACGTGAACACCAACGCGCAAACCATGGCGTGGATGATGGACACGTACTCTATGAACGAAGGCTCTACGGCGACCGGCGTGGTTACCGGCAAGCCGATCTCTCTGGGCGGCAGCCTCGGGCGGGTCGAGGCCACGGGCCGCGGTGTGTTCGTCACTGCTTGCGAGGCGGCACGCGATTGCAATATCGACGTCAGCAAGGCGCGCGTAATCGTGCAGGGGTTTGGGAATGTGGGTGGCACCGCGGCGCGCCTGTTCCACGAGCTCGGCGCCAAGGTCCTTGCCGTGCAAGATCACACCGGCACGGTTTACAACCCCGCGGGGCTGGACGTGCATAAGTTGCTGTCGCATGTCTCGCAAACGGGGGGCGTCAGCGGCTTTAGCGACGGCCAAGTCCTCGACAACGCGCAATTCTGGGAGCTGGAAACCGATTTCCTGATCCCCGCCGCCCTGGAAAGCCAGATCAACATTACCAACGCCAACAAGGTGCGCGCCAAGATCGTGGTCGAAGGGGCGAACGGCCCGACGACACCTGAGGCCGATGACATCCTGCGCGAGAACGGGATTCTAGTCGTGCCCGACGTGCTGGCCAACGCCGGCGGCGTGACGGTGAGCTACTTCGAATGGGTGCAGGATTTCTCGAGCTTCTTCTGGAGCGAAGAGGAAATCAACCAGCGCCTCGAACGCCTGATGCGTGAAGCCTATGCGGCGGTCTCACAGACGGCCAAGGAGCACAAGATCACGCTGCGTACCGCCGCGTTTATTGTGGCCTGCACGCGCATCCTGCAAGCTCGTCAGGTGCGCGGTCTGTATCCGTGATCGATTGAAAAGGCCTGCCACCCCGGGACACCGGGGGTGGTGCAGCGACGGTGCTTGCGCGGCCCGAGCAACGCGCGCGAGCCCCATCGCTGATCGGCTTCAGGCGGACGACATCCGTGTGTCAGCCGCCCGCAGCCGGGATGAACTCCGGGCGTAGCGTGCCCTTGAGTTCGCTATACGGAATCAGCAATTCCGGCTCGCCATGCGAGTACGGCGCAATCGAATAGGCGTCGTATTTGACGAGCATGCCCTGGGGTGTCAGCGCAAAGTTATCGCTTTCCTGGAACGGCCACATTTTGTCGTAGGCCGCCGGATCGCGTTTGGCGTCTTCGTTTTGAGTCAGCCAGGTTTTATGCGCGCGACGCAAGGCATCCACGTACGCGGCGTGCTGATTGGGCTCCAGCGCCTCGTCCAGCGCCAGAACGCGTGAGCGATCTCGCTGCCAATTCAGATATTGGGTCGCGGGAATGCCGTGCGCGGCGCCGGTGAGGTACTGGTTGGTGTTCAATTCAATCGCGATGATCTTGCTCGTTACACCGACGACGCTGGCGTTGAAGTACGTGGCGTCACGGGACTGCGCCGTTTGCCAGAAATATTGGGTGTATTCCGATAGCGTGCCGTAGGGGCGAGGGCGATCGGGATCCACGCCCGTCATATAGGCCAGGACGTGATCGACAAGCTCCGTCAGCTTCGCGATATCCGGAAAGCCGACGCTGTCGATCTCGATAAGGGGACACTGCCCCTGACAGCCGGGCTTGGTGCCTTTCCATTGAATTTTCTGGACATTCAATCCCGCGACCTGGGCTTCCGATTTGTCGGGCTGCGGCACGGACGAGGGCAGGCTGATATCCGATGGCGAACTCGCGCAGCCGGCCAGCAGGGCCAGGATAGCCAGCGCGCCGGCCGGGACCCATGAACGTGTGCGGGGAGTCTGGGTTGAGGTATGTTGCATAGATTTCCTGAGACGTGAGCAACCCGTTATTTCAAGGGACTTGAGACGTCCACTCGGAGCTCGAAAATTTTTCCTGTGCCTGGATGCGCGCTTTATCCAGGGTGGCCTCGCCGAGCGGCACCTGCGTCAATGACGCCAGGCTTTGAAAGGTTTGTAGCATACGATCAATGATCACGTCGCGTTCCAGGCCAGTCTGACTACGCAGGGGGTCCACGCGTTTTTTAGCGCTGGTGGTGCCCTTGTCAGAGAGCTTTTCACGACCGATACGCAGCACCTGCACCATCTTGTCGACGTCGATATCGTACGACATCGTCACGTGATGCAGGACGGCGCCGCCACGACGGGCTTGTGCCGCGCCGCCGATCTTGCCGATATCCGAAGCGATATCGTTGAGCGGCTGGTACCAGGCCGTGATGCCCAAATCCTGCAACGCGCGCAGCACCCATGCATCAAGGTACTCATACGATTGCTGAAAGGTCATGCCTTGCACCAGCGCCTGAGGCACGCTGAGCGAATAGGTGATGGTGTTGCCCGGCTCGACAAACATCGCGCCGCCGCCGCTGACTCGGCGCACGACCTTGACGCCGTAGCGTTGCGCGCCCTCGGGGTCGACCTCGTTCTTCAGCGACTGAAAGCGCCCGATGATCACAGCGGGCTCAGACCATTCCCAGATGCGCAGCGTCGGCGGGCGCAGGCCGGCGCCGACTTCGTCGGTAATGACCGCGTCCAGCGCCATATGCAATTCCGGAGCCTGCGGACCCTCGCGGATCAGTTCCCAGGGATAGTCATTCCATTGTGCGCGCTCGCTCATGCCAGTGCCCTCCGTACCGTGACGGCGACGGCCTCGGCGGAAAACCCAAACAGCTCGGCGTCGTCAGGCAGCGCCGCCGCGACGGCAGCGGCCATGCGGGCCTCATCCGCGTCGGCCGGCAACCCGCATAACGCTGCATTGATGACGTCCAGCGCCTCGGGTGGCTCCAGGAAAAAATCACCGCTTACGCGCACATCGGCCAGCGCGCCGTCTTTGACATCCAGGTCGACGACAACCAGTTTGCCGCCGGGGACTTTGTATTCACCGTGCATAAATATCGGGTTCCAGTTTAAGGGGCGAGTTCCAGCTTCATCCCATCGTGCGTGGCCGTAAATCCCAACGACTGATAAAACCGCTGGGCATCACTGCGCGTTTTGTCAGTCGTCAATTGAACCAGGCCACAACCGCGCTCACGGCATTGCCCAATGGCCCATTCGAACAACGCATGACCGGTACCGGCGCCGCGTTCCGAGGCGGCGATGCGCACGCTTTCGATCTGGCCGCGCCACAGGCCCTGACGCGACAAGCCTGGAATGAAACTAAGCTGCAGGCAACCAACCACCTCGTCGCCACGCGACACCACCGTCAGAAATTGATTAGGGTCCCGGTCAATGGCCTCAAAGGCCTGCACATAGCACGGCCGCGCGGGCAGGGTGGCATCCTCGCGACGATTGCCCAGGACATCGTCGGCAAGCAGGGTGACAATCGCGTCCAGGTCCTCCCTGAGAGCGCGACGGAACTGCAGCGCCCCCAGATGAGGCGGCGGAATGTTTTCAGTCGTAGACATAAGACGGTTTACGCGACTAGGTTTATTCAGCATGGCCCCTAAAGAAGGCTCACGTAGCGAGGCTTGCTCAGTGTAGGCGTACTGAGCGGGCCTTACTTAGCGGGGCAAGCTCAGCGAGCCCGACTACGCACAGCCTGCTACACGTTTTGAGCCGTTTGACCATACAGGATGCGACGCGACTCGTCGGTCTTGACCGTCGGTGCGGTATTGATGGCCTTGGCTTTCTCGTAGGCGCGCTGCGTCGCGGGACGGGCTCCGATCGCCTCAAACCAGCGTTTCAGATGCGGGAAGTCGTTCAGATCCTGGCTTTGCCGTTCGTACGGCACGATCCAGGGATAAGCGGCCATGTCCGCAATCGAGTACTCGCCGGTGATGAATTCACGATCTGCCAGGCGTTTGTTGAGCACCCCGTACAGGCGATTGGTTTCCTTGACGTAGCGATCAATGGCGTAGGGGATACGCTCTTGGGCAAACGTTCCAAAGTGATGATTTTGGCCGGCCATGGGGCCAAGGCCGCCCATCTGCCAGAATAGCCATTGAAGGGTGTCGGCGCGGCCGCGCACATCTTGCGGCAAAAACTTGCCGATTTTCTCGGCCAGATACAGCAAGATTGCGCCCGACTCGAACAACGCAATCGGCTCGCCGCCATCGGCGGGTGCCTGATCCACAATGGCCGGGATGCGGTTATTGGGTGCAATCTTGAGGAATTCGGGTTGAAACTGATCGCCCTTGCTGATGTTGATCGGAAAGATTTGATAATCCAGACCGGCCTCTTCGAGAAAGAGGGTGATCTTGTGTCCGTTGGGTGTGGTCCAGTAATAAAGATCAATCATGGGGGAGGATCCTTGTGCGAGGGCCACCCGATCAGGTAGAGGGAACAGGGGCGGCGCGATGGCATTCATGATAGCGGGTATCCGGGCCGTCGCGCCGCAAGCCCCACTAGCAAGTGGGGCTTTGCGCCTTGGGCGCGGCACGCCATTTGAACTGCCAATTCAGGCTGACGCCGGCCGCCGCCAGGAAAATCAGACTGACACCCGCGATTTGCGACAACGCCAGTTGCTGACCATAAACGACATAATCCAGCAAAATGGCCATCGCCGGATAGATGAACGCGAGCGCGGCGGTCGAGGTCGTGGGCAGTTTCTGAATAGCCGAGTACAACAGGATATAGGTCAGGCTGGTATGCAGCAGGCCGATCATCACGACCAATCCCCATTGCGTGGGTCCGGTGGGCAACGCCGTGAAATCCACCATGGGCAGCAACAGCAGGGCGCCCAGCGTGACTTGCACCAAGGCCAGCACGTGAGGTGCAATAGGCTTAAGCCGTTTGACGATAATGGACGTCACGGCATATAGCGCCCCGGCGCCCAATGCCAGAGCCAGGCCATGCAAGTACCCGCCGGCTTCGGCCAATTCAGTGGGCTCGATTTGCAGCACGAGTAATAATCCACCAAACGCCAGCACGGACCAGCCCAGCTTTCCCATGGAGGGGCGTTCACCCAGGAAAATCGCACCGAGGGCGATCAGGAAAAACGGCTGAAAGTTATAGACGGCCGTTGACAAGGAAATCGACGCCAGGCGATACGCGGAAAACAGCAATACCCAGTTCAAGACAATGGCGACACCCGCCACCATCGTCCAGGCGAGCGTCTTGCGGGTAAAGATGCCGGGACGCAGCAGGCCACGCGCCAGGCAATAGGCCAACAGCCCCAGGGCCCCAAACACGCAACGGAAAAACACTACATTCCAGGCGCTTTGCCCGGACTCCAGCACAAATACCCCGACCGTTCCGGAAATCATCATGGCGACGGCCATTTGAATGAGGCCGACATTGTCATTGCTTGTCTTCATGGGAAAACTCCTTGTACGTGCGGCGGGAATGCCGCGTCGTCCATGGAGAAATTATCCCAGCCGAATTGGATGCATAATAGGGGAAAAAATAGAAGATTCGAATCATCTGCCTTTGTTTTGGAGATAATTATGAACAGTGACCTAAAAATCGAAAACGACATCCTCGACGGCATTGATCGTCGTCTCGTGCAGCAGTTGACGGCCAATGCGCGTACCACGACCGCCGACCTGGCGCGCCACGTCGGCATGTCGGCGCCCAGCGTCACAGACCGGCTGCGCCGGCTCGAGGAATCAGGGGTCGTGCGGGGCTATACCCTGGACGTCGATCCCGTTGCGCTGGGATACACGCTGACCGCCATCGCGCGTATCCGGCCTTTGCCGGGGCAGTTGCGCAAGGTAGAGACCCTCATCGCCGAGATCGGCGAGGTGGTGGAGTGCGACAAAGTCACGGGCGAGGATTGCTTCATCGCGCGCCTGGTGCTGAAATCGATCGAGCACTTGGATGGCGTACTCGATCGCATCACCGAGTACGCCGAAACGAACACCGCGATCGTCAAGTCCTGCACCGTGCGCCGTCGCCTGCCACCGCTGCAGTCGCCGCGCGCTTAGACCTGGGATCGCTAGACCTGCGTGTCGCAGGCGCGCAGAATATCGTCCTTGAGCGAGGTAGGCTTATCCGTCGGCGCATAGCGCTTGATGACTTGGCCATCGCGGCCCACGAGGAATTTGGTGAAATTCCATTTGATACCCTCGGTGCCCAGCACGCCGGGTTTTTCACCCTTGAGCCAACGATACAAGGGGTGAGCGTCGTCGCCATTGACGTCGATCTTGGCAAACATGGGGAAGGTCACGCCGTAGTTGGTAGCGCAAAATTGCTGAATCTCGGCCTCGTCGCCCGGCTCTTGATGGCCAAACTGATTGCACGGAAAACCCAGTACGGTCAGCCCAGCCGACTGACAATCCTGATACAGCGTTTCGAGTCCAGCGTACTGCGGCGTGAATCCACATTTCGACGCCACGTTGACCACGAGCAGCACCCGGCCGCGATAGGCCTCGAGTGATTGCTCGTTACCCTGGATGTCTTTCACGGAAAAATCGTAGATTGTGCTCATAATGGCCTCTCAACCGACGCTTTACACAATCAACAGGCTACCACGCCCTCGCGGCATTGATCCGCTCTTGGGCATACCCAGACACAATTGGTTTGTCCTTGCCAAGCTTACGGTTTCACCGTGTTTTAGGACGTGATCCGCCTATCATGGAGAAAAGGCAGGTAAAGGAGTCCCCATGGATGATTTGGTCAAACGACTCGAAGCGATGCTCGCTAAAGGTCAAAACAACACGTTGTTGCGTTTTTCCCTGGGCAAGGCGTATGTCGAGCAGGAACAGTACGACATTGCCGTCCCGCACTTACAGGCCGCGCTGGAGCTGGACGGGCAATATTCTGTTGCCTGGAAATGGCTAGGCAAGGCGCTGCAAGGGCAGGGCGATCTCGCCGGTGCCCGGCAGGCGTGGCAAAGCGGCATCGAGGCCGCGCAATCCCGCGGCGATCAACAGGTCATCAAAGAGCTGCAGGTTTTCCTGAAACGCCTTGATCGCGCCAGCCCGTTGTAAAACCCACAAGCAGATGTATCCCTCCCCGGGGCGCGGCACTTGGCGGATGTTGACGCCCTTGGCCGTGCGCTCTGTAATCGGAGGTATACGCCACCGATCACTGATGCAATAGCAATTATGGGCAGACTCATCGATTTACTTCCGCCATATCCCGGCGGCCAGGACCGCAACAGCAAAACGGCTCGCGATGCATTGCAGTCGTTATGGCGCGGCTTGAATATGCCCGATGAGTCCATGGACTACATCGACCTTTCGGGCGGGGAACCTGTGTTTCCCTCATCGTTTGCCGTGGGCACCGCAGCACAGGCCAGTATGGGCGCCGCCGCGCTGGCCGCGGCGGAGATCTGGCATCTGCGCGGCGGGACTCGGCAACGCGTGGCCATCGATATGCTGCATGCTGCGCAAGAATGCCGCAGTTATTTCACGCTGGATGGCGTGGAACACGAGATTCAAGACAAGTTGACGGGCACCTATCGCTGCGGCGACGGCGGCTGGGTGCGTATTCATGCCAACTTTGCGCATCATCGAGATGGCGCGCTGGCCCTGTTGGGCTGCCCCACGGGGCCCGAGACGACGCGAGCCATGGTCGAGCAGGCGCTGTCGCAGCGCAGCGCCCTCGAGTTCGAACAAGAGGCCGCCGATGCGGGATTGGTGGTGGCCGCAATGCGCCGTTTTGCCGACTGGGACCACCATCCGCAGGGCATGGCTATCGCAGGCCAGCCCGCGCTGAGCGTGACGCGCATTGGCGATGCGGATCCGCGTCCGTTGCCGAAATATTTACACGATGCCCGCCCCTTGAAAGACGTCCGCGTACTGGATCTGACCCGCATCATCGCCGGTCCCGTCTGTGGACGCGCGCTAGCCGCCTACGGCGCCGATGTTATGTTGATCAACTCGCCCCATCTGCCCAATATCGAGACGATTGCGGAAACGAGCCGGGGCAAGCTATCGGTGCATGCCGACCTGGAAACGGCGGATGGCCGGATCGCCCTGGCGAACCTGCTGCGCAGCGCGCATGTGTTTGTGCAGGGCTACCGACCGGGCGCGCTGCAGTCGTTGGGTTTCGGTCCGCAAGAGGTGGCCAATATGCGACCGGGCATTGTGTATGTATCGCTGTCGGCCTATGGCGACAGTGGTCCGTGGGCGCAGCGGCGTGGCTTTGATTCGCTGGTACAGACGGCCACCGGCTTCAATCATGCCGAAGCAGAAGCGGCAGGCATCAAGGAACCTAAGCCCATGCCCATGCAGATCCTGGATCATGCGTCGGGTTATCTGATGGCGTTTGGCGCGCAAGTCGCCCTGACACGTCAGGCGACCGAGGGCGGCAGTTGGCACGTGCGGGTGTCGCTGGCGCAAACGGCGCGCTGGCTGCGGTCGCTGGGCCGGGTGAGCGGTGGCTTGCGACGTCCCATGCCGCCGATCGAGAGCTATCTGGAATCCAGTCCATCGGGATATGGACAATTGACGGCAGTCAAGCACGCGGCCCAGTTTTCATTGACGCCGGCGCGCTGGTCCAGGCCGTCGGTGCCACCCGGCACCGATCCGACGGTGTGGCCGTTCAGTTAGCATGTTGAGTAAGTGCGTCGATCAGGCGCATTGGGCAATACGCCGCAATTGGGTAGACTCTCGTTTTTCCAAGGAGCTCGCATGTCTTCTGCCACCATCTATCACAACCCGCGCTGCAGCACGTCGCGTAACGTATTGCAGATGATCCGCGACGCCGGCATCGAGCCTACGATCATCGAATATCTCAAGTCGCCGCCGTCGCGTCAGACCTTGGCAGGCCTGATTGAGCAGTCGGGTCTGACGGTGCGCGACGCCGTGCGCGCCAAAGAGCCGCTCTATCAAGAGCTCGGCCTGGCCGCGTCCGATGTGACTGACGACGAATTGCTCGACGCCATGATCGAGAATCCCATCCTGATCAATCGTCCGTTCGTCGTGACGGAGCAGGGCGCCCGGCTATGTCGCCCGACCGAGTTGGTCAGCGAGATTTTGCCCTGAGCCTTTATCGGCGAAAAGATAGAAGTGCCGTCGTCGCAACGACGACGGCTAACGCTAACGTTGCGGTGGCTGTGATTGCGGCTGGCTGGCGCGCCAGTCTCGCAGCGCCTGCAGTGTATTGGCGACATGGCGGTCGGGGCTCATGTCGGTATAGGCATACAGAATTTTGTGATCCGGCGATATGACGTACGACACCCGCGTCGCGGTCTCGGGGCGACGGTCATGCGCGGCGTCATAGGCTTTGATGACGGTCTGATCGCCGTCGGCCGCCACCGCAAACTTACTGCGGCATTCGCTGACCGAGAATTTTTTCAAGGTCTCGATATCATCGGCAGAGACGCCGATGACCGTCGCGCCCAGCGCCTTGTAATCGTCGGTGGCCTCAGCAAAATTGCGAGCCTCGATCGTGCAACCTTGCGTAAAGGCCGCCGGATAAAAGTACAGCACCACCGGCCCTTGCTTGAGCGCCTCGTTGAGCTGGAACGTGAAGACTTCACCCCCCAGAGAGGCTGGCGCCGAAAAATCGGGCGCGGGCGCACCAACGGATAGCTCGGCGAACGCCGGCCAGGGGTTGACCAAGGCCGCAGCCAAGGTCAACAGGGGCAAGCAACGTTTGATCATTGATCGCTCGGGTTTGGTCAAAAATTAGTTCCAGCGACCGCCGGAACCCCCCAGGCTGAAGCGGCCGGCGCCCAAAAAGAGGACAGCCAGTGAGCTGAACAGGAACATGCCTTGCAATTCCAGCGCCCAACCGCCCTGGGCGTTCAGGCTACCGATTTGCCCCATATGCGCCAGCAAGATTGCCACCACCATGCTGCCCGTCATCAACAAGGCGCCCACGCGGCTATACAAACCCACGATGACCAGCAACGGACCCACGACTTCACCAAGATAAGCGCCATACGCGATAAAGGCAGGCAAGCCATGCGAGGTCAGCATACCCTCGATGCCCCCTACGCCGCTGGAGATCTTCATCAAGCCATGCAGCAAGATCAAAATACCTACCGCGAGGCGCAAAATAAGCTTGCCCGTGTCATCACACTTGATCATGTTGTCTCTCTTCGTCAAAGTCGTACGGTCGGTCAATAAACGATCCGGGTCACCACCCTTGGCAGGACTCACGCGCCATGGTGAATGCGCTCATTATTACAAATCTTTGGGCAATGGCAAGGATTCGTTGGATATACAGCAAAATGTGTGGAAATTCCTCGTTCTGTTCGAACGTTGACGAGGGTTGCGGCCCGCCTACCGCGGCGTGGTTGGCTATACGGCGCTCGGCGCCTTAATCCAGTCGTCACGCAGCAAGACGGGCGGCGCAAACTCAAGGTTTACGCAGAAATAACGCGTCGGGAATATCGTCAATCTCCGACAGGGTCAACGCGTCGCTAACCTGATTGGCGCCCGGGATGAAATTCAGGGCTGCGTCGGCGAGCAGTGGTACGCGAAATGTATTGCCTTGCCAGTGCTCGATAGGCAGCGCGGGGGATACGCCCGCCACCATTCGCAAGCCCGTCGCGTCCTGTTCAATCACGATATCGCCGTAGTACTCGTGCGTATATCGTCCGACGTAGCGTTTGGCGTCGATGTTCGACCCGGCGCCTGCGGGAGGCGTCCCGTGCAGACGACCGGGGCGATCGAGCAGGCCGGTCAGGGCCTCATGCCACTTGTCCCGCAGATCCGGCCAGATATCCTCGTCGGGCCGGTCGGCAAATAGCAGCGTCATCAACTTGTATTCCAGCGCATCGGGCACGCCCATGGGCGGTGTGTTGGTCAATATCACGATGCCCAGGCGTTGCGCCGGCATAAAGGAAATACGGGTATTGATGCCTTCTTCAAAGGCGCCGTTATGCTCCAGTACCTTGCGGCCTCGGTCATCGCGGACCTCTAGCCCCAATCCATAATGCAGTGTCGGAAAAGCCGGGTTGATGATGGTCTGAGCCGTCTGCGTTTCGCGCATCGCGTCTTCGGCGACGATGGGTTTGCCCTGATACTTTCCTTCATCCATTTCAAACGCGATAAAGCGCAGCATGTCGTTCAGCGTGGAATACACGCCACCAGCGGGGGCTTGCGCGTTATGGGGGTTCACATCGGTCGCGACCGCGCGTCCATTGACGAGCTCATGTGCGGCCGAGCGATTGTCGACTTTCAGAAATTCCTCGTGCGTGACAACGGTTTGGCTCATTCCCAGTGGCGTTATGATTCGGCTGCGCACCAGATCTTCCCATGACAGGTGTGCCGTACGCGCGGCCACTTCGCCCGCCAGAGTCAAGTTCCAGTTCGAATAGGCATATTGCGTACGAAAGGGGGTAGCCGGCGGCAGATAGCGCAATCGCCGAAAGACCTCGTCCCGCGAATAGCCAAAGATGACTTCCAGGTCTTCGCCATAAAACGCGGCATATCCCGTGCGTTGCGACATCAAATCACGCAGAGACATTTCGCTCGTGACATACGGGTCCCGAAAACGGATATCGGGCACTAAGTCCGAGACTCTGCTATCCCACTGCACCGTGCCTTCGCCGACCAGCGCGGCGACCGAGGCACCCGCGAAAACTTTGGACACCGAGGCCAACGGGAATAGCGTATCGGCATCCACCGGCTTGCCGCTGCGCGTATCGCGCACGCCATAGCCACGGGCGAGTACAGGCTGGCCATCGATCAAAATCCCCATCGCCAGGCCCGGCAAGCCGCTGCGCTCCATCACGTCGCGCAGATAGGTTTCAAAGGCGGGCAGTACGCGTTGCACCTGCTCGAGCGTGAGTGCCTGCTGGCGGGACGCGCCGGCCGTATCCAGGTTGTAGGCGTAGACCACGCCGCCCAGGCTGGCGACCGCGAGCGCCGCGGCTGCGACGGTCGCTACGCTCAAGCGTCGCAACGATGTCCATGACCGTCTGTCGCGTTGAACTTTGCTGTGCATGTTGGTTCTCCTGTTTTTGGACACGTCAAAAGCCGGTCTGATAAATCAGGCGCAGCAATCCCTGGTTGAACGACACACCTTGCTCCTGCTGCCGCAAGAATCCCGCCTGCACGATCAGTCCGATGTCCGTGACATACGCCACCGTGGCCGACAGGCCCCAATCCTGGTTATCGACAAAACCCTGGTCGGCCAGACTGCCTTGCAAGGCATGAAGCCCTCGGCGAGCCGCCGTGACCGTATACATCATGGGCCCCTTGGATAGCGTTGCCGATGCCACCAAATCCGTCGCGGCGGTCTGGGTACCCATAAAGCCACGTAGATGGACAGCCTCGCCAAACAGGCGCAGCCCCCACTTGTCCGAGAGTTGGGTCTCGTAGTTGACGTGGGCTTCGACACCGGTCTCGGCGCGCTGATCGTTGTCGCCTTTGCCTTGAGCCAGCCGGGCCACCGTAAATCCACCGCGCAAGCCGGGCAGGGAAGGGATATCGGAAATGTCGTACGAAATGCCGCCCGATTGCAGCCCATTGGTATTGCCCGGGCCGCCATCCTCGATACGAGGCAAGGCGGGATAGTCGTGGGCCCAGGTCTGGCTAAAAATCGTGTTGTCGCGCTTGAACAGGATGGACGTGATCGTATGGCGTGCCGAGGCGCCTTGCCACGTCCAGCGCCCACCCAGTCCCAGCGATCCGGGATAACTGTAGTCCCCCGAAAACCCGCTGTATATTCCGTCAATCGTTTGCCAGGCCTCTCCGTACCCCACCTCGAATTTGCCCGCGAAATAGGTCGCATGACCCGCGTCGTAGGTCACAAAGAGATTGCGCAGTTGGCCGTCCAGATCCTCAAAAGCCCGGTCATTAGGCCCATTGGCAAACGAGCGAAACTCGACCAGCCCCGATAGCGCCAGATTGGGCGACAGTTTGGCGACGGCGGCGCCCTGCAGGAACGGGTCCAACGTATGCCAAGTCGACGGCAGGCCGGCACCCTCCGGTCCCTTTACGTCAAAGAAATGGGCGTTTTCGATATAGCCGATGAGCCGGCCCGATATCTGCGGATAGCTTTCGTCAGGGGCGATCGTGGGATCAATCGCGGGATCCAGAAAAATCTCGGATTGCGAGGCCCACGCCGGACGAATCCCTAAGAGGCTGCTCAGCACCACCGAAAGAACGGCCGTGCCAGAAAGGGACCGCCGTCTTCGTAAGATCGACATGAGCAGGGTTTGCTGAAAGCAACAAAAAGTGCGTCGATATTAGCAATAAGCGCCATAACGCGACAAATTATTTTTGTTTGTTAACGATCTGCAAACCCTGCTTTATTCACCAGCCCGCCGCGTAAGCGGGTCGCCGAGGGTCCGCTCCACCCCAGCGGATACCGCTTTGCAGCTCGTGCCTGACGGCGCACAGCGCGCCAGCACGCCAACTGCGGTCTTTCCACCAATGCACCGCATGCCCCATGGCGGCAAGCTCGTCACCCACGCCGCGGGCGACCAAATCCTCGATCATGAGCCGGCCCGGCATGGCATTGTGGGGCTCGAACGAAGAGGGAAAACTAAAGGTCGCAAAGCGCGGTGCTTCGATCGCCTGCTGCACATCCATGCCGAAGACCTCGATATTCAAAAATGTCTGCAACATGGCCTGGCATTGAACATCGCCGCCCGGCGTACCAAAGGGCATGACATATTCCCCGGGCCGTATCGCCATCGAGGGGTTGGGGGTCAATCGGGGACGTCGCCCAGGGCCGACCCGGCAAGGATGCCCGGCCTCGGCCCACGATTGGCTGCCGCGCCCCGAGGCGCAGATGCCGGTGCCCGGAATAACCGGAATGTTGTAGGAGCCGTCGCTGGGGGTTGCCGAAAACGCGTTGCCGTCCTTGTCCACGACCGCCACATAAGAGGTATCCAATCGGGGATCCGTGCGCGCCGTATCATCGGGCCCGGTGGGGCGCAGGTCGATATCGCGTCTATACGGCAGACTACCGGCCGGGGGCATGTCGGGACCGGCGCGATCTGCCGCAATCATGGCCAGGCGTTGACGTGCATATTCCTTGGACAGCAGATCCCCTTGCGGGATTTGCGTGTGGCGCGGATCGGCATAGTGCACTTCGCGATCGGCAAAGGCGAGCTTGATGGCTTCGGTCAACAAATGCACATAGGCCGCGGAGTTATGGCCCAGCGCGCGCAAGTCGCGCGGCTCCAGGATGTTGAGCATCTGCAACAGCGACGGTCCCTGGCACCAAAAGCCGCAGCTGTGCACCTGCGTGCCACGAAAATCGGTGACAAGCGCGGGATCGACCTCAACGGAAAAGTCGCGTAAATCTTCGTGCGTGATCAGCCCGCCTTCTTGCTTGTGATAGTTGACGATCGCCGCTGCGATATCGCCCTCGTAGAACGCGCGTCGCGCCGCCGCCAGGCCCGCCAGTCGACCGTCGCCCTGGCACGTACGCTCCTCATCCGCCATGTACTGGATACTGGCGGCCAGATCGGTCTGACGAAACAGCGATCCTGCGGCGGGAGGCTTGCCGCCAGGCAGATAAATGGCGGCATTGGACGCCCAGCGGGCATAGTTCTTGGCGTTGTCGGCAAGCACTTCGGCCATCAACGGATACATGACGAAGCCATCACGCGCCAATTGGATAGCGCCGGCGGCCACCTCGCCAAAACTCATGGTGCCGAAACGCTCGAGCGCGGTAATCCACGCATCGGGCGCCGCGGGAATCACGGTGCGCAGCACGCCGGCCGGGATGGTGCCGCCGTGCTTTTCCAGAAAGGTTTCCAGCCGAGTGGCGCGGGGCCAGTAGCCCAAACCCGAAATGCTCCAGACTTTGCCTGTCTGCGCTTGATAAACCAGGATGGGGGCGACACCGCCAAAGTTGACGATGTCGCTTTGCACAACGCCGAGTGCGATACCCGCCGCCACGCCAGCGTCCACGGCGTTGCCGCCGGCCTGCAAAATATCCATGCCGGCCTGGGTCGCCAGATAATGGCCCGCCGAAATCATGTGGTTCAGGCCCGCCAGCGCGGGCCGCATCGAGGTCGGGGCGCTGCCGCTGGTCAGGTCAGGTGCGTAGGTCGTGGTGGACAAGAATGCCTCCGGATAAATGCTGTGCTCGCGCGGCAAAGAACACCGCGTGCGAGATTGGCTACATTATTGCGGCGAGAGTCCCAGTTTGCTCGTCACCCCTTTCCACCGCTTGAATTCGGCCTGTAGATAGCGCTTGAATTCTGCGGGTGAACTGCCCTCGATAATCACGTCGCGTTCTTCCATGGCACGGCGGACTTCGAGGGTGCCGAGCGCAACTTTAGTGGCCTGATACAAGGCGTCGACGATCTCCGTCGGTGTACCGCGCGCCACCAGCAGCCCGTACCACGAGCCGCCGACCATGGCGGGAAAGCCGCTTTCTTTGGCCGTCGGCACGTCCGGCAGACGCGCCAGGCGTTCTTCACTAAAGACAGCCAATGCCTTGAGCTTGCCGGCGCGCAACAAGGGGAGGGTCGTCCCCGGGGTGTCTAGCGTGTACTCCACTTGGCCCGCCATGACGTCGTTTAGCAGTGCCGAGCTTCCCTTGTAGGGAATGTGCACCGTCTTGATGCCGGTGTCCATGTTCAGTTGTTCAATGAAAAAGTAATTGGCGGTCATGACACCTGGCGAGGCGTAGTTGACCTCATTGGGACGAGCGCGCGCATAGTCCACCAGCTCGGGCAAGGTGTTGGGCGGAAACGCCGGATTCGCCACCAGGATGAATGGTCCGCCGCCGATCCGGGTTACGGGGACCAGATCATTCATGGGGTCATAGGTCAGGCCCTTGATCGTCAGCGGTGCGCCCGTCAATGGCGACGCGGTGGCAAACATCACCGTATAGCCGTCTGGCTGAGACCGGGCCACCTGCTGGGCCGCGATGGTGCCACTGGCGCCACCGCGATTTTCGACGACAACGGATTGTTTGAGCTCCTTGCCCAACTCCTGCGCCAGCACGCGCGCCACGGTGTCCGTTCCACCACCGGGCGGATAACCGACAAGCATGCGTATCGGCTTGTCAGGCCAGGGATCCGCTGCGAATGTCGTCGCGGGTTGCAGCAACCCGAGCAAACCGATGAGTCCTGATAACCCGATGGCCCGGCTGATGCGGGGGGTGGAACGCAAGAAGACAAATGCACGCGTCATCATAAAAATCTCCTGAGTGCTTCCCGGTCTGAAAAATCAAACTACTTATTCGCTGCCAAACCTAATTTGCGCACGATCTCGGCTTCCAACTGATACTGTTGCGCAGCATAGGCCTCGTAGTCTTTGCCATTCATATAAACGAGCTCTTGACCATACTGCGTCAATATCTGCTGAAAAGCCTCTGACTCAGCGACCTCTTTGAACACATCATGCAATGTCGCCACGACGTCGGGCGGCATGTCTTTGGGGCCGGCAATACCGAAAGGCGCGTTAGCGGGAGGGGTACCGTCCAGCTCATGCAGCGTAGGCGTCTCGGGATACTGCGCGCTGCGGTCTGCGCCCCAGGTCACAAGCATGCGCATTTTTCCGGCTTTCACCAACGGCTGCACCGTGGTCGAGCCCGCATAGGCGGTGACCTGGCCGCCGACGACAGCCGTCAGCACGTCTGATTCGCCTTTGTACGGAATATGGCGCCAGGTGACGCCATTGCGTGTAGCGATTTCCTCCATCATCACATTGGACGCACTACCTACGCTGGCCGTCCCGTAGGTGACCTCGTCGGGATTTTTCTTGGCATAGCTGATGAAATCGCCCCACGTTTTATAGGGCGAATCCGCGGGTACTGCGACACCGAGCGTATAACCGCTGAGCATCATGATGTAGGTAAAGTCTTTCGTGGGGTCATAGCCCATATTTTGAATATGGGGCATGCGGTAGACCGGACTAGGCAGCACGGCCAGTGTATAGCCATTGGGCTCGGCCGACTTGATCGCGCGCGCGCCCAGCGTGGCGCCTGCGCCACCGCGGTTTTCGATGACGATGGACTGGCCCAGCTTGGGCGCGACCAGCTCTGCAAATCGGCGAATCACGGTGTCCGTGGAACCCCCTGGCTGATAAGGCACCACAATATGCAGAGGATGAGTCGGGAATGCATCGGCAGCCTGTGCTGGCGTCGACGCCAGCGCGGCGGTGCTGCTCAGCACGGCGACGGCGAGCATGGCGGCTATAGGGTGCCCAGTTGTCGCGGGTCTCGCCTTAACGAGGGTATTCGAAAGAAACGTTGTCATGGTGAACTCCACTCGATTCAGGCCGCTGCCCAAGCTTGCGCCAATGCGCGCTGGAAATTGCCGCCCACCACGCCCAGAATCTGACTGTCGGTCAGCCCCGCTTGATGCAGTGCTTGGGTAAAGGCAGGGAACTGTGCCGGCGTCGGCGTCTCGACGGGGTAGCGGGCTTGCATCACATCGCCAAACGCATCAGAAAAATCACCGCCCGATTTGGCATATTTAGTGCGCGACATCACCATCACGTGGCGCACGGCCTCGTAGGTGTCGACAGAGGGAAAGTCCGTCCCGATGCCCACGTGGTCATAGCCGACCAGTTCGCCGATGTACTTCACATTGGCGACAAAATCCGATAGCAGCGGTTGCTGCCGAGGGTCGCCACGCCAACTCAGATAAGCATGGATGCTGCAGCCCACCACGCCGCCTGTCGCGGCTACCGCCTTGATGACGTCGTCCGATTTATTGCGCGGGCGCTTGATCACGGCATTGGCATTGGCGTGCGTCAGGAACACGGGCTTGCTGCTACGATGCGCGGCATCGAGGCAGGTCTGAGGCGCGCAATGACTCAGGTCGATCGCCATGCCGACGCGGTTCATTTCGTCGATCATATTCAGGCCGAGATCGCTCAAGCCCGCGTTACGCTTTTCCAGGCAGCCATCGCCCAACAGGTTTGCCTCGTTGTAGGTCAATTGGATAACGCGAATGCCGAGCGTGTGAAAGAGGGCGACGCGGTCAATCTGGTCGCCCAACGGCTTGCCGTTTTGCCAGCCCATGATCAAGCCCAATTTGCCGGTCTCTTTAGCGCGCACAATATCCTCGGGCTTTTCGATCAGGACCCAGGCGCTGTCCGGTTCGGCGCAGCGTTGACGCCAGGCCATCGCATCCTTGATCGCCTGTTCAAAGTCCGCACTCATGTCGCTGACAGTGACGTTGATGGCGCTGACGCCGCCCTCGAGCATGTCGCGCGTGCTCCCGTCGCTAAAGAAAACTAATCCGTCGATGATGGTGGCGCGATGGTGCAAATCGGCGCTGTGGCTATCCATAAGTGGCTTCTCTTGTAATAGGGTCATGATGGGAGACGAAAGAATCAGCGAAAACGGGGAAACGAGAGATGCGATCCGCGCGGGCTACGTTCCATAGCGGTCGAAACGGAACGGCTGAAGATCGACGGTGGGCCGTTGCCCCTGAATCAATTGCGCCATGGCTTCGCCGGCCGCCGGGCCGATGCCGAAGCCATGGCCCGAGAACCCCGATGCGAGATACAAGCCAGGCAGGTCAGGCACGGCATCCATCACCGGCATCGCATCCGGCGTGACATCGATATAGCCGGCCCAGGACTGCGCGACACGGGCGTCGCGAAAGACCGGAAAAGCGTGTGTCAGCCGCCGCCACGCCTGGTCGATGCCACGTTCGGAGGGCAGGGGATCCAGCACGCGGTGCCGCTCGAACGGCGACACGTCATCTGTCGAGAAATGACGCGGGATGGACAGCTCTTCAAAAAAGCGCTTGCCGAATCTCAGCCTGACAAAATTGCGATTCGCCAGCCAGGCGCGGCCAAAATGGCGCATTAAACGAAAGCTGTCGGGCACGACGTCGGCCATCGACGCCCCGAACTGCGACACGGTATAGCCACCGTCAGCGCGCTTGCGGCAGGTAAAGTCCTTGCCGTTGACGGCCGCGGCCAGGCCCGCGTCAATGGGTGCTGTGCGCAGAACGGAACCCCGTACTTTCAGCTGCGGAAAATCGGCGCCCAGATTGCCGCAAAACAAGCGGGACCAGGCGCCGGCGGCGACCAGGACAGAAGACGTGGCAACGCGGCCATGCTCGGTCAGCACGGCGCAGATCCGACCGGCGCTACGCTCGATCCCGCGCACCGCGCAGTCTTCGAATAGGAGTGCGCCCGCCGCGCGCGCCAGCGCGGCAATGGCCGGCGCGGCCAATTGCGGCTCGGCGACGCCATCTGTCGCGCTATACATCGCGCCCGTCCAGGCCCGGGCGGTTTGCGGCAACATTTGCCGTGCCTCGTGACGACTCAATTGCCGGGCATCCACGCCGTAAGCGCGCGCACTATCCATCCAGGCGTGATGCCCGGACGCATCTGCGTCGTCCTCTTGCAAATACAGCATGCCGCTGCGACGAAAACCGACGTCTATCTTGTTCTGGATGTCGCCCCACAATACGTTGGCGCGTTGCGCCAGCGGGACTTCGGGCAGGTCGCGACCCAAGGTCCGAACCCAGCCCCAGTTGCGCGACGATTGCTCGCACGCCACGGCGCCTTTTTCGAATAACGCGACCCGCACGCCCGCGCGGGCGAGGGCATAGGCTGCGCTGACACCGATAATCCCGCCGCCAATGACCGCCACATCCACGGCGTCCGGCAACGCGCCAGCAGCGCCGAAGAGCTGGCGATTTGGGGCGGATCCGCGAATCGTCGCAGCGTCTTGAAAAGCGGACATCTGGGCCAAATGAGAGAAGACCAACACGGACCTCAATGAAGGATTGCTAGGGAATGCTCACCTTGAATTATCGATATGCGATAATTAAAAGTGTATAGCGATAATTAATTGTGCTTTTATACTGCATGTCCGTCGGCCCAACAACGTAAGGGTTTCCCTAGGGCACCTGCGCATGGCCGCCGCATCGCACGACCAGGTCCGTATCCCGGCCATCTTTGGAGCCCGCATGTCTGACACTTCCGCCCTGATGATCCAGTCATTGGAGAAAGGTCTGTCCGTGCTCGAGTCTTTTCGCGCTCACGCGTCGCTGAGCTTGCAGGAGATTGCGCGAGTCAATGGCATTACGATGGGCTCTGCGCAGCGCGTGGCGCACACGCTGGAGCAAACCGGCTACCTGTTCAAAGACCCGCGTAGCAAGCGCTACAGCACCACGGTCAAGAGCGTGGGCCTGGGTTACAGCTACTTGTATCGACAGCCCTTGTTCCAACATGCGCACGCCGTACTGCACCAGCTCAACCAGGAGTGCGGCGAGATCGTCAACCTAGGCGTCCCGGATAACGAGGACAACATCGTCTTTGTGATGCGGGTGGCGCCCGCGCGGCATATCCCCGAATACATGCCGGTCGGCTCGCGCATCCCGTGCATCGCGACGGCCTCTGGCCGGGCGCTATGGGCGCAACTCCCGCCGGCCGAGCTTGATCGCAAACTTCGTACCGTGGCGCGTATCAAGCACAACCCGCGCACGACAACCGACCCCAAGATACTGCGTGCCCTGATTGATGAGGCGCGGCGCGACCAGTATGGCTACGCGGACGAGGAGTTTTATGCCGGCGACCTGAACGTTGCCGCTGTCGTCCACAATGAGGCCGGCACGCCCATTGGCGCCGTCAATATCTCGGTACCCAAGCCACGCTGGTCATTGGAACGTGCGCGGCAGGAACTCGGGCCGCTCGTCATCCGGGCGGCGCGCGCGATCAGCACGCATCGCTAAACGGGCGGGGCACTGACAGCCCCGATACCGCTATGGCAATGACAGGCTACGCTGACGGCTGCCCAAATCCCGTCAGCACCATCCCGATCACCCGATCGACCTGCTTTTGATCGAGCTCGTAGGCGGGTTGCGCGGGTAGGGCCTGATCGGGATCCTTGGCCAGCAGCTCAAAGCGCCGTGACACCGGATCCAGGTTGGCCAGCATATGAATGGACGCACCGCGCGCAAACTCGTAATGCCAAATGACTTCCTCGCGGCTAAGCGCCGGAAACGTCTTCGCCATGGCATCGATGAAACGCCGGGCCGCATGCTGGTTCAAGTCAAAGTTGTGATAGCCCGCCCGCACGTCCACCCGCATCTGAAACACGCTGCGCACATAGAGGCTACCGCCGTCGGCAGAGCGTGACATCGTCAGTACGGGTTCGATCAGGGCGGCGAGAATCTGGCGCGGCGCCAGCGCTTGCCCGGCGGCGTCCTGTTCCAGCGCATCCAGTCGAACCAAGCGCTCGCGATTGACGTCCCCGGTGATTTCGCGGTGGGCGAGGCTGATCAGTCCGTCCTTGGACTGGAAGTAATAATTCACCGCCGCCCCGTTAGCGCCCGATGCCGCCGTAATGTCCCGCACGGTCGTGCCACTGGGGCCTTTCCGGGCGACGAGTTCCTTGGCCGCCGCCAGAATGGCCTGGCGCCGGGGGCTATTTCGGGTGTCGCTCGTTTCGAATTCTTGCATCGTGCGCTGATTCTGCCTCGGGTGATTCAATCCGGCGTATCCGGGTTTTCATGGGGGAAAGAGACTTGCATTGATGGCCTGCTCGATATGATAATTCAAACGTTAATTTCAAACATTTGTTTTATACATCCATATGAGCTTGAATTCTCTCCCCTCGACAGATCTCGCCGCATTGTCCATTGCCGAGGCTAGCCGCGGGATAGCCAGTGGGGATTGGCGACCCACTGATTTGTTGCAGGCGATATTCGACCGGCTGGATGCGGTCGACGGCGTGATCCACTCCTATTTGCGCACGGATCGCGAGGCAGCCCTGGCGGCAGCCGGCCAAGCGGACTTGCGTGCCGAGCAGGGCACGCGCCTGGGCGCGCTGGATGGCATCCCGTTCGCGGTCAAGGACAATATCTATACCAGTGGATTGGCTACCACGGGCGGGTCGCGGGTACCGCAGCACCATGATCCCGCGCTGCACGCGACGCTGGTGGCACGTCTGCAGGCTGCGGGCGCCATTCTCGTGGGCAAGCTGAACACCTGGGAATATGGCACCGGCACCGGCGCCGTGCATTTCGACCTGGACGCGCCACCGGCTCATAACCCCTGGCATCCCGATCATTTCACCGGCGGGTCGTCTAGCGGCTCGGGCGCCGCGGTGGCTGCCGGTACGGCGTACTTTGCGATCGGGACCGATACCGGCGGCTCGGTACGATTGCCCGCCGCCGCGTGCGGCGTGGTCGGGCTCAAGCCCACCTTTGGCCGCGTCAGCCGTCACGGCATCATGCCGAACTGCCCGAGCTTTGATATCGCGGGGCCGCTGACCGTGACCGTCGAAGACGCCTGCCTGGTCTACGAGGCCATCGCGGGCCACGACCCGGCCGACCCGACGACGCTGAACCATTCTGTGGAACCTGTGTTGCCGACCCTGCGCGACGGCGTCAAGGGGCTGCGTGTCGGTCTGGTTCGTCGTCTGGATCCCGTCGATGATGTAGAGCCTGCGATTGCCCAGGCGCTCGACCAGGCCTGCGAGGCGCTGCGCGCCCAAGGCGCACACGTCGCCGAGATCAGCCTGCCCATCGCGGCGGCCGAGTATCGGTCCGTAGCCGCGCCGATTAACCGCAGTGAGAGTTACGCCGCGAATGAGCGGGACTATCTGGAACATCGCGACCTGATGGGCCGCGCCTTGCGGGAAAAACTGGACGTGGGCAAAGACATGCGCGCGTCGATCTATCTCGGGGCGCTACGCCAGCGCCAGGACCTGATCGCGCGCACGGACGCTGTGTTTGCGGACGTGGACGTTTTGCTGCTGCCCATGACGGATCGAGTGGCGCCCTTGTTGTCGGATGAACAGTCCGTCATTGCCTTCACCACGCGCTCGGCAGGTAGTCCGTTTTCCTTGACGGGCCATCCCGCCGTATCCGTGCCCGCGGGCTTTAACGATAAGGGATTGCCAGTCGCCGTCCAACTGGTAGCGGGATTTTTGCAAGAGGCACGCCTGATGCGTTGCGCACGCGTTCTGGAATGCCACTTTACGCCCGAGCCACTGCGCGCCAAGGTCCTGCCGGGGGCCGCACGCCAACCTTGAGATCGCGAGAGGACGTCACGCGAAATCAAATTTCCATTCAACGATTGCCTAAGGAAGCCTAAAGATGAAAATTTCGAAGTTTTTACGCTGTGCCATTCCGCTGTGCCTGGGCCTGCTGACGACGCCGGCGGCGATGGCCGCCGATCCGTATCCCAGCCAACCCGTCAATCTAATCGTCGGCTTCTCGGCTGGCGGACCGACGGACCTGATCGCGCGCCTGATCGCCGAGCATCTCGGTACGGATCTGGGCGAGAAATTCATTGTGGAAAACAGGGCTGGCGCAGGCGGAAATATTGCCACCAAAGCCGCCGCCCGCAGCAAGCCCGACGGCTATACAGGGATGGTCGCGAGCTTGAACCTCACCATCAACCCGTGGATGACCGCCGACATCGACGTCGACACCCGCAAGGATTTCATGCCCGTGCGCACGGTGGCGATCGCCCCGACGGTATTGGTGGTGAACAATGATTTCCCGGCGAAAAACGTCAAGGAATTCCTGGAAGCCGTTCGCCAGTCACCCGATAAATACAACGCGTCGGCACAAGGTTCATCGCCCTTGCTCGCGGCGGAATTGTTTACGGAATTGACCGGCACCAAAATCACGCCGATTCCTTATAAGGGCGCCGCGCCGGCCATGGTGGATTTGATCGCTGGTCACGTCGACATGTCTTTTGCCACGCTGGGCTCGGTGCTGCCGCACATCCGCAGCGGCAAAGTGCGCGTACTGGCCGTGGCGTCGCCCGAGCGCTATGTCCTGCTGCCCGACACGCCGACCTTTGCCGAATCCGGTCTGCCGGACTTCAGCTTTGATTCCTGGACGGGGCTGGTGATGCCCGCCGGCACGCCGCCGGCCGTGATCGAAAAGCTGAAAGTCTCGCTCGACAAACTCGTGGTATCGCCGAAATTTGAAAAGCAGGTGCACGAGATCGGCATGACGCCGGTCTTGAAAGACTCGCCAGAGCAGTTTGCCAAGACGATCGACAAAGAACTCAAGCTGTACGAAAAACTCGCTGCGTCGGCTCGCAAAAAAGTCGAAAAATAAGGCGTTGCAAGATCCAGATCGCTGAGTAATCTCGATCTGAAAACTACATAAAAAACGCTGGCCGGGGTGACCGGGCCAGCGTTTTTTACGTCGTGATCGTCACATGATGCGATCCAAATGGATTGCCGCGTGACCACGCCTGAATAGGCTGTGTCACGCACACACACTCAGCCAAATTTCTTCTGCAATTCCTCGCAGATATCGTCCAGCGACTCCACGTCTGCAAATTTCATATCCAGGTCGAACAGATTGGCCTTATGAGCCTGCGCGCTGCGATCGCCGCAGGCCTCTTCGACGAGCACGATGCGGAAGTTATGCGAGAACGCGTCGACGGCCGATGCGCGTACGCAGCCCGAGGTCGAAATGCCGACCATGATCACCGTGTCGACTTCGTCGTAACGTAAAAAATCAGCCAGCATCGTGCCGAAAAAGGCCGACGGCTTGTTTTTCATGATGACGCGGTCGCCGAGTTGCGGGCCATATGATGCCGGCCATTCGTCCGCTTTCGGATCGGCGACAAACTCCACATCGTCGGGCTTGGCCAGCTTTAGATTCCACGCGCCGCGATAAGCGGGCAGGGAACGATCGTCGCGACGGCTGTAATAGACCGGCAGGTTGAGTTTGCGAAAGAGGGCGGTGATGCGATCCAGGGCGCTGATCAATTCGGGCATGGCCGCGCCGCAGAACGAATAGGACGGATCCACAAACATATGCGTGGTGTCGATATTCACCAGCGCCGGACGTTTGCCGATACCGATGCGATTAGCGAACCCCCCTTTACGGTAGGTTTCGAGTTCTTCGTCGGGCACGTAGCCGCGCCACTTTTCCAGCTTGTCCATCAAAGCGTTGCTCCTTACTGCAAGGTTTGTTGCATAGCGAGACCGCGGCATCAGCGCCGCGGTGCACGTCATTGTTGTGTGATGCCGTTTTTACGGATTACTTCGCCCCATTTTTCGGTCTCGGACTGGACCAGTGCACGAAATTCCTCGGGGGTGCCGCCACCGGGACGGCCCGCCATGGCCCGGATGCGTTGGCTGATCTCCGGATCGGTCAAGATTTGATTGACCGTGGCATTCAGGCGCTGAACCACCTCGGGCGGCGTACCGGCGGGAACAAAGATGCCATTCCAGGACAGCACTTCAAAATCGGGATATCCCGCCTCTGCCATCGTAGGAACGTCGGGCAGATCGGGCAGACGTTCCTTGTCAGCGACGGCTAGCGGCCGCAGACTGCCATCCTTCATGCTGGGCAGGGCGGACAGCGCGGTCTTGAATCCCGTCTGCACATGGCCGGCGATCACGTCAGTCAGCGCGGGCGCCGCCCCCTTGTAGGGAACATGCAGCAAATCCGTGCCCGTGCGCAGCTTGAACAACTCGCCAGCCAGGTGCGGCGAACTGCCCGAGCCCGACGAGGCATAGGTCAGCTTGCCCGGCGAGGCCTTCGCCGCGGCAACCAGCTCGTCCACCGTTTTGACCGGCAGCGACGACGTCACGACCAAGACGCTGGGTGACGACATGAATTGGACGACGGGTATGAAGTCCTTATTCACGTCGTGGCGGATATTCTTCAGCAAGCTCGCGTTGATGGTGTTAGCAATCGTGCCCAGCAAGAGCGTATAGCCGTTGGCGGGTGCTTTGGCGACTTCTTCGCTGGCGATGTTGCCGTTCACGCCCGGTTGGTTCTTGACCACGACGGGCTGTTTTAACGCCGTCTGCATGTGGCCGGCGATCAGGCGCGTGATGACATCGCTGGCGCCGCCAGGCGGAAAGCCGATGATGAACGTAATCGGTTTGCTGGGGTAAGCGTCTGCACTCATCGCAGGTACTGCGGCGGCGAGCATCGTTACGCCAAAAGCGGCGATCGCCGCCCGTTTGAACAGAACAGTCATGGTTTTCCCTTGTGCGTTTTGTGCAATGGATGGGTTACGCCACCCGTATTCTTGACACTGCACCTGCATTCTAGGCACGAGGTGGTCGACCCTGCAGCGAGTATTTCAAACGTCCAAACGAGGAAAATCGAATGCGAACGTGCTGGGCCTGGTATTGCGCCGCACGTCCCGCCGTGCGCCCTATAGCCAGCGATTACGGCCGGCCGCCACATTGGCCGCGCGCATCACGGCGTCCTTGACGACCGCCAGCACGCGATCAGAGCCGTCGTCGCGTCGCGTCACCAGCGAGACATACATATGCGGGGCGTGCGAACCCAGACGAACTTCGCGTACGGGATAGCCCACCAATGAGCGACGGTCGGGCCACGCCAGAATGGACACACCCAGTCCCGCCGACACCATCGACAATATCGCCAGCGTCGAGTCCATTTCCACGGTACCGCGTACGGTATGGCCGGTTGTCGCCAAATAGCGATCGATGGCAATGGCCAGATTGGAGCCACGCCCAAAACGGATGAGATCGTGCGCATCAAGCAGGTTCTTGGCGTTGTCTTGCGTGGCGTCTTTGGGCGCGATCATGAACATCTCCTCCTGAAAGAGGGGATGCCAATCCAGCCTTTTATTGCGCTCCTCGTCGGCCAGCGCCACGATGGCCGCGTCGATGGTGCCTTCTTTCAGGGCATTGAGCAGGCCATGGCTGGTGTCGCGCACTGGCCGCACTTCAAGCCGGGGCGTGTGCTGGCGCAGATAGCGCATGGCCTCCGGCAGGATATACGCCTGCATGCTTTCGATGGCCCCCAAGGCAACGCGGCCTTCGATGACACTGGAGCCGCGCCGTCGCAATGATTCCATTTGCTCGAGCGTGCCGCTGATCAATCCGGCGACGTCGTAGGCAAAAGGCGTGGGCTTGACTGTCGACGTGCTGCGGTCAAACAGCGGCTGGCCGTAATACTCCTCCAGCCGCTTCATTTGCAAACTGACCGTACTGGGCGACACATTCACCTCGACCGCGGCGCGCGCAAAGCTGCCGTGTTTGATCACGGCGTTCAAGGTGACAAAGAAAGCCAGATTCATGCGATCACGGCCACGCGTTGGGTGGCTCAAGGTCCGACAGGGAGATCCTTATTTTATCCCGTTGTCATTCCCGCTTTCCGTCGCGTAGCACCTCAGGCTTGAGCTTGAGTAACTGGCCGATTTTCTTGGCCGCCACCTCGGCTTGTGCCCGGGTGGCAAACCCATGAATCCGGATACGCGTGTAGGGACGGTTTTTCAGGGTGATGCTGTCTTCGGCGGCCTCATAGCCGTTGAGCGCCAGTTGCGCACGGACCGGATCGGGATGCGAAAAGATGCCCACTTGCACATCGTAGCTGCCGGGTGCCGATGGCACGGGAACGGGCGCCGGCTTGGCCTTAGGGTTCGGCGCGGGTGCGGGCTGGGGCGTGGGCAGCGCGGTCGGCCCCATGCAGACCGAGATGATGTGCTGCGGCAGCGGCGGAGCCGGCCCGACCGCCGGCACGCTCGAACCGGGCGCGGTGCCGGGTTGCAACTGCTCCGTGCGTTTCTGAACCTCGGTGGCTTGCTCGGTCAGCTTGTCGGCCTCGGCAAAGGCCGAGAGCAGGCCGGCCTGTCCTTGCTGCTGGTACGTGACGATGATCCACTGCACGCCAGCCTGCTGCAACGATGCGGCCTGATCGCCAAAATCGGCAGCCGTATAGCGCCGCTGTCCGCTGGAAAACTCCCTCAAAAAGTCGATGAAGCCCCGCGCGCCGCTCCATTGACGATTCAACTCAAAATCCGCAAAACGGATGCTGAGCGCCGTGTCGCCGCACTGTGTCAGCGACCATGGGAACACGGCCTTGTTCGGAAAATTGAGGTTTTCCAGGGTGATGCGGCCGCTGGCGCATTGCAGACTGAGGGTCACACTCTCGGGCAACAGGTTTGCGCCGGGATTGGTCTGGGGCGGCACCGTACTGAGTGTCACGCTGGCCGTGGTGGTCTCAAGCTTGGCGATCTGAGTGCTTAAGTCTTGCTGTTGCTTGGTCAGGGCCTGCGCCTCGTCCTGCGACCGCTTGGATTGCATTTGATGGCCGGCCAGTGTGACTTGACGCAGTTGAGCCAGGCTGGCAAAGGCGTAAAACTGACCATTCAATGGCACTGTGCGTGCGAGCGCGGCGCGACCCTGATAGCGTGTGCCGTCTTGATCGATGAAGTTTTTAACATCGCCTCCCATGAATGCCTTCACTTGTCCCCGATCGCCAAACAGCATCTCGTTGGCCAGCTCGGCATCGTTGACGCCCTGGACTGCGCTGAGTACCGAGTTTTGCCAGCCTTGTTCCAGTTGGCAAGCGACACTGCGGCTCGCGTAGTCCAGCGTGAAATCCAGCGGCCCAGAGAGCAGTTGCCAGACGACGTTGCTGCGAGGTCCGACTTTGCTGCCCAATTTCGCTTTCAGCTTGGTCAACGCCGTATTGGCATCAATCAGCGGCACTGCCTTGACATTGGGATCATGCCCGAATGACCAGATATCAATGGCGGCCTTCATGGCGTTGCCGTCGCCTTGTTGCAGGGGCACGATGGTCGCCAGCACGCCCTGGCGATAGGTGTTCAGCAGCGTCAAGGCGTCGTTGTCTGTGCGTAGCTGAGCCAGCCCGTCCGAGATCGAGCCGCCATCAGGCAGGTGCCGAATCATGTTGCTGCCGAATTCCTGCACCACGTCGATTTGTTTCTTTACGCTTGATGCAGCACCCGTGCTCTGCTGCTGGCTCTGTTTGTCGGCCAGCGTCAGCAGCGCATCGGCCTGAATGGCCTGTTGCATCCAGTCAGGACGGGAGGCGGCCGACCAGCGTTGTCCCACCTGGGACAGTTGGCCTATCAAACGACGGTACGGATCATCGACGGTGAATAGCGTCGTCATCGCCGCACGGCGTGCCGTGCCGGTGGCCAACTGCGTGGGCGCCGACGAAAAGGCATCCGCAAAGGCGTACCAGGCGTCCAGACCGGCTTGTTGAAAGCGCTGACGCAACTCCCGGCTACGCTGCTCCCATAGCGCACTGTCGCCCGACGCTTGACCTAGTTCACGCATAAAATTACCCACAGCCTGTTCGCCAGCCGGCGTCAGTGCGGCAGGGATAAAGGGTTGATCGGGTAGCGCGGGAATGTTCCAAAAATCCGTCAATCGCACCGGCATCAGATTGCCCTGCAGCGCTACCCAGGCATACATCCAGTCACGTGATCGCTTGTCCAACTCCAGATTGGCCAATACCTGCTGCAGCGCGCGCCGCTCGGAGACCAGGACTTCGCGATTAGGTTGCCAAGCTAGATAGTCTTGGTATGCACCCCCCAACAACGCCCCATCGACGGGGTTGGCGACCCCGTTCTTGGTGTGGGCGAACAAATAGGTCATTTCGTTGCCAGGCGCGGGAAGCGGGTAGATATTCTTCCCGTCCAGGATGGCATTGAGCAAGTTGATGCGACGCACCAGTGTCTGCACCCACGCAGCCAGTACTTTCTTGTCCGGGTCGCCATTCAGCGCCGGCAGGCTGGCGGTGAGCAAGGGATCCACCTTGCCGACAATGATCGCCTGGTGAAAGTCGCGGACATAGCTGTCCGCCAGTTTTTGCTGAACCTCGTTCACTCGGCGTTGATACGGCATCCAATGCTGTTCCCAGTACGGGCGCGCCATCAGGCCATGCACCGCGCCGCGTACGGCTTGCAGGCTGTGCAGACTAGCGGATACCGATCCGGAAAGATCCAACTGTTTGTCCAACCCCGGCAGATTCGCCGCGTGCAGTTGTCGCTCGGCAACGTTGCTGGCATGTAGCAGGAATACACCGATGCCCACGCAAATGACCAACCAGGCAACGACCGTGGCGTGACGCAACAGACGACGCCAATGGCGCCAGCGCTCCAGCGGTTGCCAGGCGTGCCGCTGCGCCGGCAGGGCCTGCTCGAACAGGCCCGTGCTGAACCAGTCCGGCTCGCCGCGCTCGGCAGGCCCGGCATTACCCGTCAGATACAGGCCGCGCAGCAGCGGCGTCTCGGCATAGGGCGTCGCCTGAAAGGCCGGCCGCAAGACATTCGCCAGTCGCAACGCCAATGGCGCCATGCGTTCGGGCAGGGCAAAGGCTTCACCGTCCGGACGCGCGTAAGCACCTTGCAGGACACGCAGGTCGAACATGCGATGCACGATGCTGTTGAAGGCATCGCTGATGAACTCACCCACACCGGTGCCCGACGACGGATTCAGATAGCCCATCGGCTGCTGGTTGACATCCGGGCCCAGATTCGCGGCCCATGACGCAAAGCCGGGCAGGGTATGACAGTCCGTCAGGACGATATAGACCGGAATGCGGGCATCGTAGACGCGCGCGAGCTCATCCAGGCGCTTGCGCAAATGCTGCCCGGCCACGCCGCGCTCCCCCTCGTCAGTTTGCATCAACCAGTTGGCGCTAAAGGCCAGAACCAACCCATTGAGCGGTTCACGCCGACGCGTACGCATCATCCAGTGCAGCAGACGTCGCCAGTTGCCTGATATCGGCACCAGCGACTCGTCTCCCATGGCGGCGGTGGGGGCCAGTATCACGCATTGACGCAACAACCACCACTGCAGCACGGGAGGCTCGTCACCGCGTGCTTGCACGGGGTCCGCCCCGGCCACGCGATGCATCAGTTCCGATTGACTTGTCCCTTGCGGGCCCAGGACCAGATACCATGGCAGCACATAGAGCGGTGAACCAAAGCGCGACAAGCGCGAGTGCTTCAGCGCGCTAAGTCCCGCGCGCCAGTCCGCGTCCAGACGGCGCGTATTGAACGTTTCGTCATTGACCGGGCGCGCCAACCGCCGGCGCAGTCGCCACGCCAGCCAGCGACGACGCAGCCAGGCCAGCACAAACGCACCCACAATCACGCCTGCAAACAAGGCCGCCGATTGCCATAGTGGCCATTGGTTATACAGGCCCACCAGCCAGCATCCCAACGCCAGCAGGATCAGGACCAACAGCCAAGCGATGAATATCAGTAATTTCTTGAACATCGTGGAATCAGGGGCATAGCCCAATTAAGTTCAAAGACGACCGGCCAGCGGCGCGAGCAAGGCTGTCGCGGTCTGCGCCAGACGGAAATCCAGAAACAGATAAAGGCCCAGCAGCACGCACAGGGGCAATACGATCAACAGCAGACTGGCCAATGAGGGCATCAGGCCGCGCGCACGACGCAAGGGTCGTCGAGCGCCTGCGCCCGACTCTGGAAACAAGGGTTGATCCGCGCTCAGCGGATCCATCTGGCGTTCCTGGGCTACGCGTTCAAGCAACGCCCGGCGATACTCGGCCACCTCGCCGACTGGCCGATGGGCATATCGCCCATGAAAACCGGCCAGCAGCATCAGGGCATAGACCTCTCGGACCTCCGTGGCCTCGTCGGGCAACGCCTCGAGTTTTTCAAAGAAGGCGACCCCGGCGCGCGTTGTCCCGAAGTAGTGGCGCTGCAAGGGTGCGAGTCGCCAGGCTGCCGCACCGGGCCAGTCGCGAGACATGGCGCGCTCATCGATCCACGCGACCACCGCAAACAGCGCCAGTTGCACGTCGTTGGGATCCGATCCACTACCGAGTGCGCGCGAGACTGCCGCATCCAGCGTGACTTTCAGCTGTTCCGATAACGACGACGCGTCCTGGTCGGCTTGCGCCGTGGCCACTCGGACCGAGTCGATTACCGGAATCCAGAAATTGCTCAGGCGCACGGCTTATCCTTTGATCACAATGAGTTCCAGCCGCAAATCAGCCGGTGCATCGGGCATGAAAAACGCCAGCCGCCCATCGCGCACCACCTCGTCCCACGAATCCGACAGGCTCTCCAGTCGGAAATACGCCGCCCCTGCGCGACGCGGCATACCCAGGGGCATGGTTTGCAGCGGCAGCATTTCGATTCCGGGCAGAGACCGCGTAACCAGGGTATCGATTTGCTCTGGCGTACCCAGCTTGGCCTCTAGCGCCATCAGTTCGCCCAGTTCTTTGGGCTCGGTCGCGGCGCTGCGCGCCATCAGGTAGTAGCGGTGGCGTGGGCCAAAGAAGGTATCCGGCATTTCGGCGCGATACAGCGTGGCGGCGGTACCGTCCTGCTCGAAATGCACCATCATTTCAGGCCCGATGGTGATTTCATTGAGCAATCGGCGTATCAGGTCGGTCACCGTCGTATAGGCCGCACCGATGTCGGTGTGCTTGTAAGGGGGAAGCAATTGCTGGTTGTCGCGCGTTTCGCCCAGCAAATCGCAATACTCCGAGAACGTGCTCAGTTCGCCCGCTAATTGCCGCAGCACCCCATACACCGTCCACGGATGCGTTTGCAGAGATTCAGCCAGATGGTTGATCTGCGGGCCGTAGCGATTCAACACCGACAGTGCCAGGACAGGTGAAAATTGCGTGTCGTCGGCACGGCTGGTGACCGATTGTTTGAAGACCTCCAACTGACGGGCCCGCCCGATAATCTCGTCGCGCAATTCGCGCAGCATTTGCTGCAAGGGGGGGGACGCCGCCAGATTCAGGCAAGGAGGCACAAAGCGCGGCATCAGGCGCACCACTTCGCCGTCTTGTTCCAGGCGCGCGATGGGCATCAGGTCGTAGTCTCCCAGGTGGTCCAGCTCTTCTTCCCAAAACAAGCGCAACACATAGGTCATGAGCGTGACGCGGCCGGAGGGTCCAGGGGTATAACGGTCAGGGACCTGCTGCGGATCCGCTGGTACCGCCAGCCGTGTATCCGCTCGGGCCGCGTCATCCAGATTGGCGAATTTCTGCACGTTAGGCTGTCCCTCGACATGGCGGCGCAGCCCGACATAGAGCGTGCGAGGCCCCTGAGAAAAGTCCGCCAACTCAAAACGCATGGATTCAATGCGCGCATTGCCGGGAACCTCTGTCAACGTACCGTCGGGCCAGCGCAGCGCGAGTTGATTGATCACCAGATGGCGGGCCGCCAGTGCGGCATCGTCAATCTGCAGGGCGCCGAAGCCCCATCCCCAGGGCATGATCATGTCCAGCTGTCGCGCCAGATTCCGTACCGTCCAGGCATCCTGGTACTGGAAATGATGCGGCTGCAGAAACAGGCCTTGGTGCCAGAACAGGGGTTGGTTAAGTGGCTGTGTCATGTCCGGTGAGGCTGGTCGAGGTTATTGGGCAGGCGCCGGTGTGGAGGTCGGTGCCGTGGCGGGCGTCGTGGTCGGTGGTGGTGTCGTCGCCGGTGCGGGTGTGGCGGACGACGGCGTTGACGCAGGTGGGGGCGTCGAGGGGACGGGAGTAGTCGTGGCAGGTGCCGGTGTTGTCGCAGGCGCAGGCGTCGAGGCTGGCGGAGGGACGGGTCCCGCCTTGGGCTTGGTCAATGTGACGGGTGGCGCGCCGACACCGGGCGACTCCTGTATGCCGCTCGTCCCCAGGCGCAGGTCAATCTGCAACGGCTCTGGCGAAGCGCTGCGACTGGTGACGATGATGCCGGAGGAATCCACCTCCACGCCGATACGATACAGGCGGACACTGCGGGCAGGATCCAGGTGGTAATAGCCAGCGGCCAAGCCCACATATTGGGCCTTTTCGACGCGCGGCAGCGTCACTGTGCGCTTCTCACTCGGCGATACGAACACGCGATTCAGGGCCAGCATGCCGGGCGGCGGGCTATCGGCCAACAGCAACGCGGTCAGCTTGGCCGTGTTCGCCGTGGCAGCGGTAAAGGCATTGGGATCTGCCAACTGCACCACGGTCAGTGCCAGCATATGCGGCTGATTGGTAGAGCGGTTCAACTGTGGATCGGCGGTGACCTCGATCTGCACGCCATTGGCGGCATAGGTCCATTTCAGATCCTTCAGCGCCGATTGTTCGGATGAGCCACCCATCATGCTGTTCAATGAACTACACGAGGCCAGCATGCCGACGCACAGTGCCGCCGGCAGCAGACGCAGAGCGGCCGGGCGGCCTGTCATGAAGGAAGGTGCAATCGACATGGCATCTCTCATCACATCAGCATCACGATGACCTGACTGGGGCTGACTACCAGGCCGATGGTGTTGTTGGCATTCTGGGTCGTCATGCCGGTCAGGGATACGCCCGGCATGCCGCCCACCATCACGTTGGGGCTGCCATCGACGAACTCCGCCATGCCCATGATCTCAGCGCAGGCCACACCACCGCCGGCCGTGCCGGCTTCGTCCCCCTGGCTCAGCAACAGCATGCTGCCCATGTTCAGGGCGGGCATAGCCACCACCAGTACGTTCTCAACGATGCTGGCCGGGTCGGCCATATCGCTCATGGCAAAGTTGGGGTAGGGCATCGGGATCGGAGACGGCGCGGCCGGTGTCCAGCAGACATCGGGCACGGTGGCGGAGGTCATAGCGCCTCCAATATTCAGCATAAACATGATTGCGCTCCTTAGCCCAGTTGCACTGACGCGGCATTCACCGCCACGCGATCGTCTGCTTGCAGATCGGCCGTGTCCGCCTGGACCGACCAATCGTGTTCCACGATCTGTCGCATTGATTGCGCGCTGACCTCTTCGTGGCCCGCGACACGACGCACGCTGTGTTCGGCATGGCTTTCGCTACGCGTGGCAATATCCAGGTGGCTACCCGATACATCGGTTCGGCTATTCCATTGTGTGTACGCTTCATCGCCCGTCAGGTTCAACGTCTGGCAGGCGACATCAGCGTCTTGCAGCACGGTGGTCAATTGCTGAGCGGCGAGATTCAACATCGGGCCGGCATTCAGTGCGATTCCGTGCGCGGCCGTCAACGCCAGGCGGCCTTGTGGCAGCGAGAGCTGCAAGTCGCCCGGCAACGCGACTTCGGCCGGGGAGTCCGGCGCGCCGCGTTCAAGAACGGTCAAGATATAGCCCTGGCCGTCCATCAGGCTGACCAGCGCCAGATCACCCACTGCGGGCTGCAACAGGCATCCAGCGGCCGGTGTGACCCATTGGGTTCCCTGACGGGTCGATGCCGCGTAGCGCTTGCCGTCGCTCATGACCAGGCGGGCATGCTGCAGGCTGGCCTCTTGATGCGCTTTTGCGTCGGCAGATAGCGACGTCTCGGTGTCATCGGGTAGGGGGGCGGCTAGTAGTTGAGACATGGTTCAGAAATTCCTATCCAGTTACACAGGGGGGCGCCACAATTCGGCGGCACGCAGTTCGGGATCATCGCGGCGCACATCAGCCAGCACCGTTTGGTGCCACGAGGCATCGGGCAATTGCACGGCATGCAGTAGTGCACCCGTTAAGTCGGCATGTGAAAAATCCGCATGAGTGGCCTGCAGGTGCGATAAGTCCGCTCTGACGAGCTTGCCACCCGTGAATGTCACGCCTAGCGAACGAACGCCATACAGTCGAGCACCATTCAACGAAGCCCGCGCAAAATTGGTTTTATCGAGTCGAGCCTGATCAAAAATGGCACGATCCAGTAGCGCTGCCTCGAACCTTGCGCCCGCTAGTTGTGCTGCGTAAAACGAGGCGGCGGGGGCCTGAGCCCCACTGAAATCGGCGTTGCTGGCGTCGACGCGGTTGAACGTGCATTGGGTCAACGTGGCGCCGGTAAAGCGCGTACCGCGCAACCGCGAGTCCGGAAAATGACACTGCGCCCACGCCACACCACGTAAATCCAGATCCGACAGGTCACATTCCGACAAGCGGGACTGGAACAGGGTGGATCCTTGCAGACGGCAGCCCACAAACGTGACGCCGCTGGCCGACAGCCGGGTCAGATTCACCTGCTGAAAATCGCCATCCTCCCAGGCGCATTGTTTCATCCGTACCCAGTCTGCCTGGCTACTACGCAACGACAGACCGCGCCCCTGGCACGCGGTAAACGATGCACGGCTCAAGACTGCCTTATCGAATCGAACCTCGTTCAGATGACATGCACTCCACGTAGTGCGTGTCAGGTTGGCACCATCCAGGCGCGCCCCGCGCAGGTCTAGGTTCTGTAGTCGAACGTTGCTCAGATCTACGCCACGCAGGTCGGCACCCGCCAGCGCATTCGCCGGGATTTTTTTACCGGCCCGTAGCAACTCCAGCGTGGCGTTCAAGGTGGCGTCAGTCACGAGCGTAGTCCTCGATCAGACGGCAACGGGTCAGCAGAGCCTGTTCCAGTTGTACCCCTTGTGCTTGCACCCGGCGCGTGTCGGCCGCATGTAAATTGACGCCAGTCATATCGACGTCCTCCAGTACGGCTTCGCTCCAGCGCGACTTCATCAGGTTGGCGCCGCGCCAACTCGCCTGGGCGACGCGGCTGCCGACGAAGTTCGTCCCACGCGCCACCAGATGCCAAGCATCGCTACCGCTTAAATCGCAGTTCTTGATCAGGCCGCGATCCAGTCTTGTTTCACGCAACGAGGCATCTACGAAGCAACTGTCTTGCAGGCTCGCGCCGTCCATCTGCGCGCGATCCAGACGTGCGCGGCTCAGGTCCGCGCCTTTCTGGGTGCGCAGGCCCGGCATACGAGCGTTCACAAAGCTCGCGCCGGCGGCCTGACTGGCGAACAACGTTGTCTTGGCCAATATGGCCTCATCAAATACCGCATTGGTCAACTCGCACTGATTGAAGATGACCCATTGAAGCTGCGCCCGTGCCGCGTTGACACCTGACAGGCGGCAGGCCTTGAATGTCGCGCGCTCCGCCTGCGCGCCCTGCATGAACGCATGGTCAAAACCGCATTGCTCGACCTGCGCATGGCGCCATTGGGTCTTGGTCAATCCCGCGTTGGCCAAGCTGACGGCCTTGAGTCGCGCCTGCGTAAAGTCGGCGCCTGACGCCGACGCACCATCCATCATGCACTCCGTCAACTGGGCTCGGCTAAATCTCGATTGGTCGAGCCGAGCTCCGACGAAATCGCATTGCTGCAACTCGGTTTCCTGAAAGTTCGCGTTTTCCAGATCAGCATTGCGCAAGATGCAGCGCTGCATGAGTGCCCGTGAAAGGTCCACGCCGCGTAGCGATACCCCGGTCAAATCCAGATCTTGCAGCAACGCCCATGCACAGGATTGGCCCACCGCGTGGCGTGCCAGCAATGTCTCGCGATCCAGCAGGGTGCGCGCCCCGGAAGGGAGAGGCTCGTTGATGGTGGGCGGGGCGGGTGGCGCGTTCGCGGAACGCACGGCTTCGGCGCGTTGCCGCAGATCGGCGGCCTTGGCCTCCAAGGCGCTCATTTTGGACTGGAATGCCTGATACTCCTGCAGCACCGCCTGTTTTTTCTCAGGTGTCAAAGGCAAACTTGCCAATATAGCCGCCGGATCGTCGACCTGATTGGGGGAATGGGTCTGAGACCTTGCAACTATTTCATCAAAATCTTGACCATATTGCTTTAATGTCGCGCGGGCGTGTGCTTCGCCGGCGGCTAATTGCGCTTTGACATAATTCCGTACGGCTAGCGCGAATGCCGCAGGTTCTCGTGGCCAAGTTGCGGGCGCCAAAGGCGCGTCGTCCGCGGCAGATGCTTCGGCTTGCGCAAGACGACTGCTCAGTGTCGGCTGCCTCAACTGAGTCAGGACGCGATCGGCCTCGTCTATGCCCGCTTGCCTAGCCTCGGCGATCGTTTTTAGGACGGTCTGCTTGTGCGCGCTCGCCGCTTGCGCTGCGGCTTCAGCCGCAGCGGCGGTGACGGCTGCACGAGCGGCGTCTGCTTGCGCGGCAACGGGTGTCGCACGGATAGCGGGCTTCGCCTTTTTTTCTTGTTGTTGACGCCATACCTCCGCCCAGTGTTCCGTAGACTGCGCCGCTTGATCCTGCGTTTCCGTAAATACGGCCAGGCCCAGTATGTCGACAGCGTCCTCGCGCCTGACCGCCACGCTGGCTCGATATAACACCAGGACGCGCTCATCGGTGGGAAACAGCCACACGGTATCCAGGTCCAGCGGCACCTCGGCGCGATGCTCCGGCGCACGATCGCCGCGCAGCAACAGGCGAGGGCGCAAGCCGGGTAGCTTGCCTCGCAAGACCGCGTGTTTCGGATGCATGTGCTCGGCAAACCACGGCTCGTCGCCCCGCCAATAGCCATCCTGACATTGATCCTGCTGCACGCGGTCAAACCAGCGTGGATCCGTATCGTCGGGTAACCAGGGCAGCCGGTGACGCTGCCAGTGTCCGTCCAGCGTCCCCAGCCAGCGGGCACGTTCCGGACTGCCTTGAGGCAGCGGGCCCAGGGTCGCCAGTGGGGGAACGTCCGCGGGCTTGAGTACCGGATGCCGAGGATGCTCGATATTCGGCAGCGCTATCGCATCGGCCTGATTCGGATCGGCGCAATGCCCCCGACCGTGCGGGTTGTGTGGCCACCCCGCGGCGCCATAGGCATGAGCCAAGCTCAGTGGCATCCGTTCGAATGGCTGTGGCGCGCTGGTCTGCCAGCCGGTGATCCCGCGCGTCCAGGTTCGATCACCTTGCACCAGCACGCTTTTTTGCAGATCGCCCACGCCCGCACGCACCGTCAAGCCCGTCACGGTCTGGCCGGCTGGCGCGCACGCCATACCCCCGACCGCAAAACACCCTCGCTCTTTTTTTTCGCCCAGATCGAAGGGTTCTTTGTTGAACATAGGCGCCAGCCAGGCCCAGGCTTGTCGGTCTGTCAAGCGTGTGCCGTCGATGGCGCACGCGTAACCAACGGTGATGGTTAAACTGGGTTGTCCACCACGAGACTGGCGGCCCAGTAGCACCATGACGTCGGCGGGCTTAGCAATTTTCATGGCTGAGTCACGCTAAGCTGATCAGTGCGCTGTTCATGTATATCTCGGCCCCGTCAAGATCGAGAGTCGCCTCGGCAGTTATCTCTATGGTCGGGGCCGTGAGGGCTATGGTCGCTGTGCTGTCCAGTTCAATGGCCTCACCCGCGATACTCACGTCCGGCGCGGTTAGGTCTAGCGTCGCTTCAGCCGCTAGCTCAATGGCGGGTGCATCCATATCGATGGTCGCCCCGCTCGAAACTGCCAAAGCCGCAGTCGCATCAATTTGGCACGGGCCGACTGTTTCTAAATCAAAGGAGCCTACGGCCGTAATTGAATAGTCCCCCACGTTCTCGGTTTTATCCACGTACGTGCTCTCCACGCTTTCTGCGACATTGACCACCTCCGCGGCTGTAAACGCACGCTTGAGCGCGGTACTTACCCACTGGACAGGATCGACGTTCCATGTCTTCACCGAACTCACGTTGTACTTGAGGCCCAATGTCATGGAAAACTCAGCGGCTTCGGCCAAGTTAATCTTCGCGCCGAAAAACTGGCTCAGCGATACGCTCTCCACCGCCTCTATCTTCATACCCAAGAAGTTCGAGACGACGATTCCGCCAGTTTGACTTACGTTGATCCCTTGATCCAAGCCGGTGGCCTGGCTGCTGATAAAGTTACTTGTGGTCGAATTAGCATCAGGCGCGGTACCCGCCGACATGCGCCAGTGACCTGGCACTTCCATCTTCATGCTTTGTCCAGCGTAGACAGTGCCGTTTTCCTCTGTCGTCAGGTAAAAGCCTGGATTCGCTGAACCGCATTGTCCCAAACTCAACATTGCACTCGGCGATGTCGTATTCAACAGAATGGACGATTTTTCGTCGAGCTCGTAATTCTTGGGATTTGGGGCGTTATCCAGCATGGCGAACAAGTTGCCTGACGGGGTCCGGACAATATGGTCACCCGGGTTCGCCGAGGTCACCACGCTGGGAGCTTCCGTGTTGGGCAAGGCGGCCATGATGACCGGCCGGTCTGGATCGCCATTCAAAAAGGCAATGATCACTTCGGTGCCTTCGCGCAACGGGAAATGCATGCCGGCGTTTTGCAGTTTCATGTCCGACGTGGAAGTACCGGCCGCGTAGGGAGTGGCCATACGCAAGTGAGCAGAGTTTTGGTCGCCTGGGTAGCGCTTCTTGGCAAAGGGCAACCTCACCATGTATCGGCCCTCTGCGTCCATCTGTGCATACAGTTGCGGTTTCTTTGGGTCGACGATGTCCACAAAGCCATTGACCATCTGCGATATGACCGGCACAGGAGTCGAGCGTGCTGGCCTGAATTGCAGCGGCTGAGGATTCTCGTCGCTCGCGTCAAGCCAGCGCGGCAACGCCACGAATTGCGAAAAATAGGCGCTTCCTTCCGCGTCGGGTGCGGTTTCTAGCGGCTGCTGGCCCTTATGGGTCACCTCAATCACGTAATACTGGTTGGGAGACGCGCCGCGCAAGTACTCCGACACCTCTAGCATGCGGCCCGCACGCACACCAGGCGTTTGCGCCTCACCCCAAATGCGCTCGCGTTCGCAAGCCATTTCCTGGCTGCGCCAGGTTGCCAGGGTTTCCCCGCCAACCACGGGATTGCCGGCAGCGTCCTCGTCGGTCACCGTCTCATAATGATTTCTGTAGCGATGCTCGTCGCCAAATGCTGGGATCGGCCCCGGCGCCGTAGCGCTGCTGTCCAGCGACATCACCGTATTTTGCCAGGTGGTGGAATCGTGCAGGGTGACGCTGCCGGGAAGCATGTTCACGGACCGATTCAATTGTGTGATGACCACTTCCTGGGCGTCGGGGTCGATGACGCCTTTGGGGTAATAAACCGCAATATCCGGGTCGGATGGCTGCTGATCGACGCTGTTGGCAAAGACGATTGACTCGTGGTCTTTTCCTTGCTCGAACCAGAAGTACACACCATAGAACTCGAGCTTGCGCATCAGGAAAGCCAGGCAGGTTTCCTCAAACTGGCAGACAAATGGCCGCTTGGTGTTGACCATTTTGCTCGCCGCGATATGGTAATCGTAGGGCGCGCCCGGCACACTGTAAGGCTCGTCCAGACCAATCGATCGCAGCAACTGTCGAATGATGTCGTCGAGTTGTTTATCCAGATAGATATCCGACCAAAACTGGGTTCGCAGTTTCGCCAAACGCGGTTCCAATATGACCTGATAGTAGTCAAACGTTTCATCACGCCCCTGCTGCGAGCCGCCCGTGACGATGCCGTGCCAGCACAGTACGGAACCATCCGGTTTATGGGCAATAAACGTGGCGGGCTCGTTCAGTAGTTTTTCCAGGGCCAGGTTCGCCTGGCGAACCGCGAACTTGATCTCGAATTGATAAAGTTGCGAGACAGCCTCGGTCCCTTTCCAATACGTGACATGGATGTCCTGGCCTGGCACCAGTCCCTGCAGCGTCGGACACACAATCTGGAAGTCGTAGGCGGCATTCGACATACGGTCAGCCCTCGGTGGTGGTGACGGCCCAGCCATTACTGTCGTCCGGCGCCACGTGGATAGCACTCAGCGTGCGGCCATCGGCCAACGACGACAGCACCGTATCCGACAGCAGCGGCGTGAGGCTCTTGCGCAAAATGAAATCAATATTGCGGGCACCACTATCGACCTCGGTGCACCGCGCGGCGATGGTGTCACGCACCGAGGGCTCGAAGCTCAGCTTGATGCGATTGGCGGTCTCCAGGCGTTGCGCTAACTTGTTCAGCTTCAGATCGGCGATGCCAGCTAACTCGGACGGCGGCAGGGTATAGAAGGGCACCACTGTCATGCGCGCCAGCAGCGCCGGCTTGAAGTGCTTGGCCAGGACCGGATGAATCGCGGCGGTCAGGGATTCGACATCGGGCCGACCGTCACGCGACAGGCGGGTGATTTCCTCCGTCGCCAGATTGCTGGTCAGAAACACCACCGTATTGCTGAAATTAATAGCCCGACCTTCGCCATCGGCCAGGGTACCCTTGTCAAAGACTTGATAGAAAAGATTCACGACATCCAAGTGGGCTTTTTCGACCTCGTCCAGCAACACCACGGAGTAGGGGCGCTTGCGCACCGCTTCGGTCAGCACGCCGCCTTCGCCATATCCCACATAGCCCGGCGGCGAACCCACCAGGCGGCTGACGGTATGCTTTTCCTGGAACTCGCTCATGTTGATCGACACAAGCGCATGTTCGCCACCGAACAATTGATCGGCCACCGCCAGACCGGTTTCGGTTTTGCCCACGCCGGAGGGGCCTACCAGCAAGAAGACACCCAAGGGTTGCTGTGGATCCCGCAGCCCCGATTGCGCAGCCTTGACCGTGGCGGCAATCTGATCCACCGCATGATCCTGCCCGCGAATGCGTTCCTTGATGCGATCGGCCAACGCCAGCACGCCACTGACGGCATCGCGCTGCATCTTGCCCAGAGGCACGCCGGTCCAATCGGACACCACGCGCGCCACGGCGTCGGGATCGGTTTCAATGAAGACTAACGGCGATTGACCCTGCAGACTCTTGAGCTTGTCGCGTGCCTCGGCCAACTGCGCGGCGAGGGCCTCGGGTGTGGCCACGACGTCAGTGCCGGCATCGACGGGCGCGGCAGCCGATGCGGCGACAGGTGCCGGCGCAATCGGCGCTTCAAATGCGGCCACACTAGTCGACGCTGCGGCCTCGGTCCGTGCCTTGACCAATGCTTCGTCCGCCGTCTTCGCCGGCGTGTCGTCCGACGACTGAGCCGATGTTTGCTGAGCCGGCGTTTCCTGTGCCGACGCGTCCTCAGTCGGTGTTTCAATCGGCAGTTCCGTCGGCGTATTCTGCGCGGCGCCAAGTTGGCGTCGCAACGCTAACACAGCCTCGGCGGCTTCCTTTTCGGCCTTCCAGCGCCCCTCCAGGTCGGCATGCCGCGCCTCCAGGTCCGCGCGCTCGACCTCGATCTCACTTAGTCGATCGCTATACGCACCCGGTTGGAACTGCACGTCACGCGCTAGCGCCACGCGTTCGCGCTCCAGACCTGCCAGACCGCTTTCCAGATTTTCGAGCTCGGCCGGCTTGATGCCCAAGCCAATACGCACCCGCGCCGCAGCCGTATCCAGCAGATCGACCGCCTTATCCGGCAGCAGACGCCCTGTGATGTAGCGATTGGACAACTCTGCGGCGGCCACGATGGCATCGTCGCGCACCGTCACGCCATGAGCGGCCTCATACCGGTCCTTCAGACCGCGCAGAATCTGCACTGCGGTCGGCAAATCGGGTTCGTCCAGCTTCACCAACTGAAAGCGACGTGCCAGTGCTGGGTCTTTCTCGAAGTACTTTTTGTACTCGGACCACGTCGTCGCCGCCACGGTACGCAGCTCGCCACGTGCCAGGGCGGGCTTGAGCAAGTTGGCAGCGTCTGATCCGCCCGCCTGACCGCCCGCGCCGATCAGCATGTGCGCCTCGTCGATAAACAGGATCATCGGTTGCACCGAGCCCTTGATCTCGTCAATGACGCCGCGCAACCGGTTCTCGAATTCACCCTTGACGCTTGCGCCCGCCTCGAGCAACCCCAGGTCCAGGCCCACCAGTCGCGTATCACGCAAAAACTCGGGCACATCTCCGTTGACGATGCGCAGGGCCAGGCCCTCGACCACGGCCGTCTTGCCCACGCCGGGCTCACCCACGCAAATGGGGTTGTTCTTGCGACGACGCGCGAGAATATCGATCATCTGGCGGATTTCATTATCACGACCAAACACCGGATCGATCTTGCCGGCCCGGGCCTTGGCGGTGAAGTCCTCGCAGAATCGCCCAATGGCCGAATCGCCCGCTGGCGCACCGGCAGTTGCTCCAGTCCCCGCACCACCGCCCTCGGACACTCGCAAATCCGTTTCACTGGAGCCGTCGACGATAGTGTCGAACTCGGCCACTAGCTTGTCGCGCGAGATCGCGCGCAGCGTTTCGGCGTAGCGCGTGCCCGCGCCGTAATAGCTGAGGCGCGCAATCAGCGCCAGCAGCAGGGCGCCGCTACGCACGCGACTCTGCCCCAGCGTGATCGAGGCCATCAGCCACGATTCCTGGACCCATTCGGTCAACAGGCCGGCGAATACCGGACGCCCGGGATTGCCGTTCTTCAGTTGCCCCAGCGCGTCATCCAATTGGGCCGTCAAGCGCAATGCATCGATATCGAAAAACGCCAGGATGCGTGCCGCGTCGCCGTCGGGCGACTCGATCAGGCGGCGCAACATGTGCTCAACCGCGATCTCGTAATGATTGCGGGCCAAAGTCAAGCCCGCGGCGCCCTCCAGGGCGGCCGAACAATACGGATTCAAGCGCGCGAACAGCGGTTTCAGTTCTACCAGCATCATTGCAGGACCTCTTTGGAAATACGTGTGGGATCGGTATCGATCGGCAGGAATATTTCGTCGTAACGGGGCCAGGGATTGGCCAGATCTCCGGGTTTTATTTCGGGCAACCAGGTGTTCAGGCCCAACTGGCACCAGCCTTCGCCCAGACAAGCGCCCAGACGCTGCTCGGGCTCGACACGCAAGCCCAGCACACAACGCAACGGCGCACGCAAATACAGGGCTACGGCGCGCACCAGGCGATCATGCAGCGCCGCGCCCGGTAACAGATCGTGCAAACGATCGCCCGGAATCGGACCGATATGCACGACCAGGCCACCGGCCCGCTCTGCGATCTGACTGCCCAGCATCGCGTCTTCGCCCAATACGCAGGCCTGCTCCGACAGCAGGCAGCGGGCCGGTTCGGGAATCGATACGATTTCGGCGACGCAGGGTTCCACGTCTACCGGCAGCGCCTCCAGCAAGCCTTCGACCAGCGACTCCAGGCCCAGCGCCGAACGCGGAAACTGGTTGAAATTGCCCGCATGCGGCAGCAGCCCGCGCGCCTTCGGATGGTGCGCCGCCGCGCCGCCGGCCATGCCCACCAGCGCATACAGGTGCTCCATGCGAGTGGAATCCTGCCGTTCGGCTACGGCCAGCCAGATACGATTTTTCTCCCAGGCACGAAACAGCAATGGGTATAGCGCGGCGTGCAGGATGTCGATGAAATCGCGCGCCGTCGAGCCACCTTGCAAGTGCTCTTCGATTAGGTCTTCGGTGTAAAACGTCGGCAGGGGCGACGTGACGCCATACAAGCCAAAGAAATTCGCGGTGATCCGGTACTTGCCTTCGGCATCGCGTTCGATTTGCTCGATATCCCGATCCGGAAACGACAGCGTGACAGACGGGCGCACCCGCACGTTCTGCGAAAACGCCTGAATGTCCGCACTGCGCAGCCGCAGCAATCGCAGCGCCTGAAAAAAGGCGTAGCGATGCCCCTGCGCCAACAGCGGGTCGTCGAGCGATGGCTGGGCTATAGCAGGCGATAGCGACCGATCTTCGCGGGCCATTGCAAGGTATCTCCGTTAACGATGTCCACCAGCGTCAGGGCGCTGAAGGTGTTGAGGGCGGTCGTACCGGCCAGGAACTCATCGAGCACCGTGCCAAACAGAAACAAGCTGCCACGACCCGGGAAATGGTCACCACGACACTCGATGCGCACGTCGCTGCCGAGGACAGACATACCCTGCACGATGCGTCGTGCCGGCTCCACTGTCACATTGCCAATCGACTCGACACTGCGGCGTGCCGTGGCATGACGCTGAGCATCCGCCTGACGTGCCGGGACGTATAGCGACAACAGGTCGCGCAACTGCCCTTCGTTGGCCAGCGCCAGATGGTTGGCATTCAAATGCGACAGCACCCGCCACAGCAGGGCGCTATCGACAACCGGCGGACTATGCGGCGTAATGCCATGGATATTGGTGAAGGCCACCCGGGCCGGCGAACTGTCAGTCGGCTCGCTGATGTCACCCAGCCGCAGGCCTTGCGGCAGATCACCATGCGTGCAGGTCAATCGCGTGGAAAGCGTCAGGGGCTCGGGCGTTTCGCCGGTGGCATAGGGCAGGCTCAGAAAATGATCATAGCCACGATGCAGGGCCGACGCGCGTATGCTGAGGTTGTACGCCGCGGCGCTCTCGTCGTGCATCGCCGAAAACGCGTGATATTCCTCTTCGGCGCCGGCGGCCGTGCGCGCACTCACGCTGTCGACCGAAAAAATCTGCTCCACGGCTCGATTACCACGCGTGATCGGACGGATGCGGTAATCCGGCTGGAGATGATCCACCCGAATCGGATGCGCATCATGGCTGAATAAATTGACGGCCGGCGTCGCATTCAGGATGAAGCTCGAGGGGTCGACCGAGGGCGCCCAGCTTGGCACCTCGTCGAACATGATCTGCACCGAGAATTCGCCGCCCTTACCGCGCGAGATCCATTGCGAAATACCGGTAAAGTCCAGGAAGAGCAGCTTTTCCGGGAGGGCGAAATACTCGTACAACACACGCCAGGCGGGGTGCGCGCCGCGCGGCCACGGCAACAACTCCAGATCAGGGCGCAGGCCGGCCGGCTGGATACTGCTGGCCGGCAACACCGTTATCGGGCCGCCTTCGGCGCTGATGCGAACCTCGCGCACGTGACGCAACAACAGCAGATACAGGCGCGCCGCATCCGCGTGCGCATCACCGAGGAAAAACCGCAGACGGTCACTCGTCCAATCCGCACCGGCCACGCCGGCGAGCGTGAACTGCAGGCGCAGTGACCGGGGCTGCGTCCCGCCGCCTTCCCATTGCACTCCCTTCAATGTCACGGGCTCCAAGGTGACCGCAAACGAGGCCCGAAAGATTGCCCGCAATCCATCCACCGGCACGGAGGCAAACTCGGTGCCGGCCGGGATCGTGACGGGGGCTTCCAGCGCCGCACGAGGCTGATAGCGCATGATCGTCATGCAAGGCAGGGGACGCAGCATGTGTGGAAACAACAACTGCGCCAGATTCTGGATGAACTCCGGAAAATCGTCGTCCAGCCGATGGCGCATGAGGCCGGTCATGAACGCGACGCCTTCCAGCAGGCGTTCCACGTCAGGATCGCTGGCGTTACCCGACCCCAGAAGCGGAGCCAGCGCGGGATTGCTTGCGGCGAATTCAGCCGCAAGCGTGCGCAGATAGCCCAGTTCCTGTTCGTAGTAGCGATTCAGCATGTCTACTGCCTTTTTAAGGACACGCGGCCGTTCGCGGCCACATGCGAAGTCAAACGTATCGGTATTTCCTGGTCATCCACGGCGATCAGGCCGGTGATGGAAAATGCCAGCGACAGCACCTCGTCCTGGGACTCGGCAAAAATGATCTGCGATTGGCGTAGACGCGGCTCATAGCGCAGGATCATGCGATTCATGTCTTCGATAATCTGTCCCGTGGTGCCGGCGGCGAACGACCCCGCCAGGTTGGTGAAATCGGGCACGCCGAACAGGGGGTCTATAGGCACGCTGCCCTGGCGCGTATTCAGGATCCGCCGCAAGTGGCTAAGGATCGAGTCAACCAGGATCTCGGCGCGGGTAACGTGTGAACGCTGATCGTCGGTACCCAGGCCGGCAATGCGTTCCAGTAGGCGACGCTCTCTCATGAGACACGGGGAGGGCGGGCCCGTGCGGACCCGCTCTCTCTCTCGCTATTACTTCGGCGCCAGCCACGAATCTTCCGATTCGATGCCGTCCGGTTCCCATGTCCATACGATTTTCTCGTAGGTCATGGCGACGTCTTCCATGTGTCCGAGTTGACGGTTGTCAGGCTGCAGACAATTGGGTACCCACAGATGGGTTCCCACGATCACCGCCTTTTCCAATTGGATGGTGTAGTACTTTTCTTCCATCCCCTTTGGGCTGATGCGGTAGAACTCCAGCAAGACACTCTTGAGCTGCTCGCCCGAGCACAGCGCCTGGTATAGCTTCGGCGAGGATTTGTCGATTTCTTTAACCAGCGTGATGCCCAAATGCTGGCGCTTGCCCGAAGGCAGGCCGGTTTGCGGGTTCTTGGGCAGCTCGATGGAATGATCGACCGCCTGGATGAGGATCTTGCCCTCATGTCCGCTGACTTCGCACGATCCTTCGATATTGCCTTGGTTTTGACCTACCAAGGTCAGGTAGCACGGCATAGCCATGGTAAATTGCTCCTTGTTGTTGAAGTGACGGTCTGCACGACATGCAGACCCTGTGGCGTGCCGGTGGCAGCCGGCACGCCCATTCCGCTAACCGGCGGATCAGCTCTTTTCGAGCTTGCCCACCAGAGACAGCGTGAAAGACGCCCCCATGTACTTGAAATGCGGACGTACCTTCAGGCCCACGCGATACCATCCCGGATCACCTTCGACATCCGACACAGTAATTTCAGCCTGACGCAGCGGACGGCGGCCGCGCACGCCTGGCGCCGGACTGTCCATGTCCGCGACGTACTGGCGGATCCAGTTGTTCAACTCGGTTTCCAGATCGTTGCGTTCTTTCCAGGTGCCGATGTTTTCCCGCTGGATTACCTTGATGTAGTGCGCCAGCCGGCTCACGACAAAGATGTACGGCAGTTGGGTGCCGAGCTTGTAGTTCAGCTCAGCCTCTTTGCCTTCCTTGTTGTTGCCGAAGAACTTGGGCTTCTGGACCGAATTTGCAGAGAAGAACGCCGCGTTGTCCGTGTTCTTGCGCATGGTCAGCGCAATAAAGCCCTGTTCGGCCAGCTCGAACTCGCGACGTTCCGAGATCAAGACTTCGGTGGGGATCTTGCTCTGCGTCTCGCCCATCGCCTCGTAGTTGTAGACGGGCAGATCATTGACCGTGCCGCCGCCTTGAGGGCCAATGATGTTGGCGCACCAGCGGTATTGGGCGAAGCTTTCCGACAGACGGCTGGCAAACGCAAACGCTGCATTGCCCCACAGGAACTCGCGGCTGCCATTGGACACGTCTTCGTTGTAACGGAACTGCTTGGTGGGAACGGTATCGTCGCCGTACGGTACGCGCAGCAAGAAGTTCGGCAGCGTCAGCCCCACGAAGCGCGCGTCCTCGGTCTGCCGAAACGCATTCCACTTGGTGTATTGAGGGCCTTCGAAGACCGCGCCCAGGTCTTTCAGATTTGGCAAACCTGCGAACGAATCCATGCCGAAAAACTGCGGGCCGGCCGATGCGATGAATGGCGTGTGCGCCATCGCGGCAACGCTGGCCACAGACTGCAGCAGCTTGATGTCCTGCCCACCCGGGGTGAACTCATAATTGCCGATGATCGTGCCGAATGGTTCACCGCCAAACTGGCCGAATTCCGCCGTGTAGACCGCCTTGTACAAGCCCGAGCGCGTGATGTCCGAGGCGTCCTCGAAATCCTCCAGCAACGCCTCTTTAGAGACATTGAGGATTTCGATGCGATTGTTCTCGCGAAAATCCGTGCGATCGACCAGGAACTTCAACGAGCGCCAAGCCGATTCCAGCTTTTGGAATTGATCCTGGTGCATGATGGCGTCGACCTGGCGGCATAGCTTGCTGTCCAGGCCCGCGATCATTTCGTCGATCAGACCCTGGCTGACCTTTTGTGTTGCGCGACTGGGCTCGAGCAACTCCGCCACAAAGGCTTCCAGCCCCTGGCGGGTAATCGAGTAAGCATCGTCGCCAGGCTTGACGCGAGTCGACTCGATCAGTTGGTCGATCAGCGATCCGCCGGCCTGTTCGGCGGCCTGCGCCGCGGCCTGTTGCTGGGGGGATTCCTGGCTCATCGATTACTCCTTGGATTTGTCGGACTCAGCGTCCGCCGATTGCACGCCCAATTCGCCCAGCAAGCGTTCGCGTGCGCCTTCGTCTTGAATCAGCGCCTGCAGTTTCTTGCGGAATTCGGGAAGATTGCCCAACGGGCCTTTCAGGGATTTCAGCGCCTCGCGCAGCTCGATCAACTGGCGCAACTCCGGTACTTGCTCGACGAGGGCATCCGGCTCGAAATCGCGGATGTTTTCGAACTTGAGCGTGACGGGCAGCGACTCGTCGGTCTCGCCTTCGGACAGGCGATTAGGCACCGCCATCGTGACGTTCAGGCCTTGAGCTTTGAGCACGTCATTGAAGTTGTCCTTGTCGACTTGGATGGGCTTGCGCTCATCCAGGGGCGTATCGGACTCCTGCAGCGTGAAATCGCCCAACACGAGTTGCTTAAGCGGTAGCTCGACCTGCTCTTTAGCATCGCCGGTAGCCGGTTTGTAGACGATGTTGACACGTTCCTTTGGGGCTACGGATCCATCATTGGCCATTGCGGTTCTCCTTGGTAACGGATGGGTTAAGCGGCGGCAGTAGACTGCGAAAGTTGCCAAGCGGCCCGCAGATCCAGGCTGGCCAGGCGGGCCAGCATGGACTCGTTGGACCCGGCGTCAGGCGCGCCGTATCGCAGTTCGACGGCCGCTGCCAACTTCAGGGCTTGCCGCGCTAGATCGGGCTCCCATGTGGCCAGGCGGTGGGCGTCGAGTTCTTTAATCAGCGTGGCCAGCAGCGGACGCATGTCGGCACGCGCATCAAAACGTTGAAGCAGGGCGCATTGCGCCAGTCGTAAGCGAAAATTGTCGCGTTGGCTGCCGGCATGGCGCGCGGCGGCCTGCAGGTTATCCAGGGCGTCATTGAGCTTGCCGGCGACGGCATCGGCATCGGCGGCCTTTGTGAGCTCGGAGACGGCGTCCGCCGCACCCGCGCCACCCGATGCATGTGGCCCGTCACTGGCCAGGGCCTCCAGCCACGCCTGGGTGTCGGGATCGGCAAATGGACGGCCATCACTGAATCGCATCTGCGCCAGTTCAGGCAAGCGCGAAAGCAGGCGCCCCGTCTCAAATGCGACGGTCGTCGCGGCATCCGTGGCCCCCAGGCGGCTCAGGGCAGCGTGGCTGGCACGATTCAGATCCAGCCAGTAGCGCAGCCCGATCAGACGCGATTCGGCAAAGTGAATCACCGCTTGCGGATCGCCACCTTGTGCGATTTTTTCGAAACCCACCACGACTTGATCAGGGGGCGCGGGCAGACGCGTCGCGCCGTTCTGGGCCGGCGGCGCGTGCTCCAGCGTGCTCCAGGCGCAGATCCGATTCAACCGATACAGCAAGGGCAGGGTAGTGTGCTCTTGCAAATACCAATCGATCAGCGGACGCAGCCCCGCCAGCGCGTTCTCGGCAACGGTCTCCGGATCACTGCCCGCCGCAGGCACGGCGACCGCGCCCGCGGCGGCTGTGCCTGCGGCGGGCGCGGCACCTGACGTCGATGCTTCGGGTTTGGGCTCTGCCGGCCGCTCGACGGGCAGACTCGCCAAGATCGCACGCAGGCCATAGAAAGCAGGGGCCTCATCGTCGTGCGCCTGCCAGGCGGCATCCAGCGCTTCCCAGTCAGCGAGCAACTCGCTATGCACGTCGGGTTGCAGCGGCGTGAATTCGGCGCTTGAGTCTTGCAGGCCTTCGCTCAAGTGGTCCAGCATCCACTGGATCTGGTTACGACGCCCCCGCAATCGTGCAGCAGGTGGAGACATTTCGTCCCAATAAGTCGCGACTAAATCGCGTAATACGTGAATGCCTTCGGCCAGACCCACCAACGCGTGCGTATGAAACAGCGCGACGGTCAGCCACGCACCGGCCGCCAGGTCCTTGCCTTCCTGGCCGAGCACCTGTGCGCCCAGGCGTATGATGGCCTTCCAGTCCACTGCCACCGTACTGGCATGGATATCTGTCAACAGGTCGATCTGGCTGCGCATGGCCGTATAGGCCTCGCCGTCACGCGGGTTTTCACCCGCCGGCTGGTCGGCGCGGATTGGGCTGGCGCCCACGTTGCGATCGAACCCGTTGATTGGCACTGTCGACGATTCCTATGCGGACGCGGCGCATGTTCGAAATAATTTGCATACATTCGTACTATCTTGTTTTACGAAGAAAGTGGTGTTTCGCCGCGTATTGATGCATGTTATGGATCGGACGTTTATCAAGCGTTGATGCAAAGCGCAAAAATGTCGTCATTGTCTGTAATCGATTTAACGTTTGTTCAACGCTTTTTGCGCTACAACGCTATTTCTGTATCGAATCGATATCAATTGAGAGCAAAGACCTAACCAAGGTACGAGGCAGGGCAGTTCCGATGTGCATTTCCGCATGTCGTCCTGGCGGGTCATATTGTTCTCGCCATCTATCCCTATGCACCTAAGCCTGATACGACCAGTTCAACTTCGTTTACTCGGTGAATTCGATATCACCGTGTCCAATGTCAGCGGTCGTCGGGCATTCAGCTATAGCAAACCCAAACTGTTGCTCGCCATGTTGGCGCTAGCACAAGGAAAACCCTATACCCGCGCAGAATTGGCCAACACCCTCTGGCCCGCTGATCTACAAGATGGACGCGCCAACCTGCGCCACTCGCTATTCGTGTTACGCCGATTGTTTGAGCCGGTTCCCGATGCCTGGATAGCCACGGCCGGCACTTTGGCCCTGAATCCCGACGTCATCATGGTTGACGCGCTGGCCATCATTGGCGCCCCTGGCTACGAATCCTTGACGCTCGAACAGCGGCTGGAGTACGACCGCGGCAAGTTGCTGGAGTACACCGATCTGCCCGAAAGCGGAGCATTCACCGCATGGAAAACGAGCTGGCAGTCGCGTATCGAGCGCGATATTTCCGGCACCCGCAAAACGGTACTGGCCCAGTTAATGGACCAGGGCCTGCAGGATCAGGCGCTGGATACGGCCAAAAAATGGGTTCACCAACATCCCGAAGACGAGGGCGCGCATCGCCACCTGATCCGCCTGCTGCTCAATAGTGGCAATCGCGAGGCCGCCATGCTGGCCTACGAGCACTGTGTCGGCATCATGCGCGAACGCTTTGACTCCGAGCCCTCGGAGCAAACGCGCACGCTGATCGAACAGGGGCAGTCCGCGTTGGATCTGGACGTACTGCGACCGATCGAACAGCGTCACTATCATCCGCTGGCGGTACTCGCGGTTGCGTTGTCGCTAGAGGAATCCGAAGACTATCCCGAACAATCATTGCAAAGCCTGCAAATGGCGCGCAAGCGCCTGCTGAAACTTGCGCGCAACGAAGGCGGACACGTCCTGGTCGGCGTAGACAGCAGCCTGGCGATTGTCTTCGGCTATCCAAAGCTGACCGAACGCCCGGCCCATATCGCCTGCAAACTCGCGTGTGCCATCCGCGCCCTGCCTCTACCGACAGGGGTACGGCTGGGCCAGGGTATTCACGCCGAGATTTCCCTGGTGCAATCGGAAACGCGCCCCGACGCGGGTGCACTCGTGAGTCAGAGTGCCATGCGACTGGCTTATCTGGCCGATACCGGAGAAGTCCTGATCAGTGCGGCCACCCGCGATCGCGTCGTGGGCGAGTTCGCCGTACATGCCGAAAAACGCCACGGTAGACATTTGTGCGTGCTGGACTCTCCGCTCGAGGCCAAAGTCGTGCGACGGATGTTTGGCCGCGTGCGCGAGTTCGACAGTCTGGTCCGTCTGTGGGCGCATCTGCCCGTGGTTCAACGGCCCACCGCTATGACCGTGCGTGGCGAAGCCGGCATCGGCAAGTCGCTGTTGGCAGGCGTCATGGCGGAATACGTGCGCCATACCGGCGGCGACGTCTGTCTGCTGGCCAGCCAAGAGGGTCACGATCACACACCGTTTTATGCCGTACGCGAATTCGTCATGCGGCGTCTATCCCTGGAGTGGGGGGGCGTAGAGGATATCCTCGAATCCCCCAGCTCCCAGAATCAGCTGATCGACACGGTCTGCCGTCGCGTGGGACTGGACGCCTCCGTCTGTGCCAGCCTGCGACGCGTCCTGTTCCCAGAAAGCGAACGCGCAGCCGCTGGCGATCTGCCACGCGAGTCGCTAATCCAGGCGCTGGCGACCATCCTGACGCATCGAAGTCAACCCAATCGCCCGCTGTTGCTAGTCTGGGAAGACCTGCACTGGGCGGACCACTCCAGCCTGGCATTGATCGAAATGCTGATGCAGCACGAGCAGTCCGCAGCGACCATGATGCTGATGACGGTGCGTGACGAGTTTCATTGCCCTTGGTCTGCCCATGAACTGCAACTCAAACCCCTGGAACGCCAGGTCATCGCGGAGCTCGTTGCGCATCGAGCCAAGGGGCAGCGCCTCTCGCCGAAGCTGCGCGCCAGGATCGTGGACGACGCGGATGGTATCCCGCTCTATGCCGAAGAAATGGTGCGTCAGGTCACGCTGGGCGCGGATATCGGCGTGACGCCCGTCATTGCCGATCTGATAGCCGCCCGACTGTCGGATCTGGAGCCCGCTGCTCGCAAGCTCGTGCAGTTCGCCGCCGTCGTAGGGCAGGTGGACGACATATTGATGCATCGGGCCGCCCAGGACATGGGGATGTCTCCCCACAGGATGCCCGAGATCCTGCTTGAACTGCGCCAGCGCGGTCTGATCGAGGATGGCATTCCCGCAAATTTTCGCCATGCGCTGGTGCGTGACGCGATTTATCAAACGCTCAGCCCGGGCCAGCGCCGCATCACGCACGAGAAAGTCGCCAATTATCTGATCGAGCAAGAGTCGCGCGCCGAGTCCGTAGAGTCCGCCTACATCGCGCGCCACTTCGATATTGCGCTGCACGCCAACGCTTCGCACTGGTGGTGCCTGGCAGCCCGCGACGCCTTGGCCCAGTCGGCAGTGACCGAGGCGCAGATGCTGACCGAACGCGCCTTGCGCGCGCTGCGCCATATCGACGATGTCGCCGTGCGCCGCAGAACCGAGCTCGATGTGCAATTGCTGCGCGGCGCGGTATTCACGTCGCTCAAAGGCGGCGGCGCGACCGAGACCTTCGAGGCCTACGCGCGCATCGCCGAATTGCAGATCAACGATGACGACGACCCGAGCACGCAGTTTCTCATGCTCTGGGGCGCCTGGAGTGTGGCCCTGAGCACTCGCACGCATACCGAAAGCCTGCAACTGGCAGACGGGCTTTATCGCTACGCCGAGCAAAACGGTGACAGCGTCTTGCTCGGTTGGGCGCAGTACGCTTGCGGTTTCAGCTATCTGCTGACCGGCGACATGGTGGCCGCCGAACGCTGGCTGCGCCACAGCATCACCAGCCTGAATGGTCAACCGGATTACAGTATGCGGCTGGCCCGCTGGGGTGCCGACGGCGTCTGCGCCGCAAAAGCCGTCCTGGGTTGGGCGCTCACACTACAGGGCCGCGAAGAAGAGGGGCTGGCGTTTGCCCAGGCCGGTCTGGACGACGCCAATAGCCTGGACCATTTGGCCAGCCGGGTACTATGCCTGGCCATGCTCGCCGAAATCCACCGCCAACGCGGCGACGACGACGAAGCCCTGCACGCCGCCAACACCTTGCGCTCGGCCGCCACCAGTGGCGATTTTGCGCTGTGGTATGGGCTGGCTGAAGGCCTGTCCGGCTGGGTACACGCGTGCCGCGGGGAACCCACCGGACTCGACGAGATCCAGCGAGCCATCGATGCATCACGCGAAGGTATGCCCGTGCTGCAATCCGCGCTGGAACTCTTTCTGGCCAGCGCCTACCTGGAGCACAATCAAACAGAGCGGGCCTCGTGCGCCGTACGCCGGGCCGCAGTGCAAATGGATAAATTCGGCAGCCACTTCATGCGGGGCGAATATCTCTGCCTGCTAGGCAACGTCGCCGATCGTCAAGGCCAACATGCCAAGGCACGCGAACACTGGCAGACCGCCATCACCGAAAGCCGACGACTGGGCCTGACGCTGGCAGCGCGCAAGGCCGAAGCGCGGTTAAACAGTGAATCGCCGCAACGTGCCGCCTGAGCAAAGCAATGACAATTGCCCTGTAAGGCAGGTAAGCGGCCGGATCCGGTCACAACGGTTCACCATCATGAAGGCCCGGTAACGCTTTCCAACTTGAATAACGGTGCGGCCAACGCCACCAGCGTTTGCGCCAATTGTGCACGCACGCCCGCGCGAGTCCACACGATGCCGACTTCTCGTTCCATATGGGGCGGTGGCAACGCCCAGCGCTTGATCGCGAAATCGGGCGGACCACCGACGTTCCAGTCCGGCAGCACAGAGATCCCCAGACCTTCGGCCACGAGTTTTCCAATGGATTCGATGCCGTCCAACTCAAAGCGAACACGCGGCCGCACCCCGTGATGACGCAGGTAGTCGTCAGCCAACTTTCCAGCCACCACCTGACGGTCATATCGAATAAAGGGCTCGGTTGCCAGCGTTTTGATCGGATCGCTCACAAGCATCGTGGACGGGGTGACCAGCGTCAGCGGCTCTTTGCGCAAGCCATGCCACGCGCAGCTTTTAGGCAAATCGAATAGAGGATGCACCATCACAGCGGCGTCTAAATGGCCGTTGAGCAGGCGTTGATACAGCACCGTGCTGGGTGCCGGTTCGATATAAATCTCGATATGCGCGTGAGCCAACACCCACTGCTTTAGCACGCCAGGCAAGATTTGCGTCAATCCCGTGGGCGTGGCGCCCAGGCGCAGGGGACCTGCTGGCAAGCTGGTTTCAGACGCGACAGAACGCAGGTCGCGGACTTCGTTCAGCACGGTATGTGCGTGCTGCAGAATGCGATTGCCGGCCAGTGTGGGTTTGACCGTGCGGCCGGCACGCACGATCAACTGGCTGCCGACGTCGGTTTCCAGGGCTTTGATCCGTTGTGCGACCGATGCCGGCGTCAGGTCCAGCCGGCGCGCGGCGGCGGCGATTGATCCCGTTTCCACGACATAAATAAAGCTTTGTAGAAACCGTGTATCCATGGTGTTGGAGCCTTGGGCCATCCCCTTTAAAAGATGGATTTTATAACTTCACAAGAAGCCAGAACATTATTTTTCTTTTTGTTTTATCGGCTCAGAATACGATCATCCGCTTCTTACTTCATAATCAACCACACGGCATACAAGGAGATCCACGTGCCCAAGATTCTTTCCGTCGACGTTTGCGCCGCCGCGGTACCGCTGGATAAGGTCACTTCCTTTTCCACCCGCACGGTCAGTACCCGCTATTACGGCTTGGTCAAAGTGCGCTCGACTGATGGTGTCGAAGGTATCGGGTTTTGCTATGTGGGTAGCGCAGCGGGCGATCTGTTCGTCAACGCGGTCGAACAACTGCTGGCGCCCGTGTTGATCGGCCAGGATTCTCATGCCGTTGAGCGCCTGTGGGAAACCATGTATCAGGAGTCCTTGCTGCAAGGGCGTGCGGGTACGGTCATGCGAGCGCTCAGCGCGTTGGACACCGCACTGTGGGATCTGAATGCGCGCACGGCAAAGCTGCCCCTACATCGATTCCTGGGCGCCTACGAACTGGATTCCGTGCCGGCCTATGCCAGTGGCGGTTACTACCTGGATGGCAAAACCCCGGAAATGCTGGGCGAGGAAATGGCCAGCTACGTCGCCAAGGGCTTCAACGCCGTCAAAATGAAATCCGGCCGCCTGTCGCCGGCAGAAGAAGAAGCACGCCTGCGTGCGGCCCGCGAGGCTGTGGGGCCGGATATTGAAATCATGATGGATCTGAATAACGCCTGGGTCGATACCACGCAGGCGATGCAGTACGTGCGCCGCTTTGAACAATACGACCCTTACTTCCTGGAAGAACCGTTTTCACCGGACGACGTGGACAGCCACGCAAAGCTCGCAAAACTGACGCGCATTCCCATCGCCACGGCCGAGATCGGCTATGGCCGTTGGTATCACAAGGAATTGCTGGACAAGAATGCGGCCGCTATTCTGCAGCACGACGCCGCGGTTTGCGGTGGCATCACCGAATGGAGACGAATTTCCGCTACTGCGGCCAGTTATGGGGTGGTAGTGTGTCCGCATTGGTTCCACGATCTGCATGCGCCCCTCGTGGCGGCCACACCCAACGCCCGTTATGTCGAGTTCTTTTGGGATGATCAAGTGCTGAATTTTCGCAAACTGGTTGATCGTCAACTGGAACACAAGGACGGTCGCGTCCTGCTGCGGCAGGATCCGGGCCTGGGATTCGACTTCGACAAATCCGCCGTCGAACGCTATGGGCAATGGCGCACCGTACGTTGACACCCGGTTTTTCCTCGCCTTTATCTGGAGTCCACCTCACTATGTCCTCCTTACCCCCCGATATGCCGCGCCTGCGTGGCGTGCTTTCCCCCGTTCTTACGCCGTTCAACGCCGACTACACGCCGTCGGCGCCGCGGTTCGTGGCGCATTGTCGAAACCTGGTAGAGCAGGGCGTCGGCCTGGCCGTGTTCGGCACCAACTCCGAGGCGAATTCACTCAGTGTGGCGGAAAAACGCGCATTGTTGGACGCCTTGCTGGAAGCCGGCCTGCCTGCCGCCCGCATGATGCCCGGCACGGGCGCCTGCGCGTTGCCGGATGCCATTGAGCTAACGCGCCATGCCGTGTCGGCGGGCTGCGCCGGCGTACTCATGCTGCCGCCGTTCTACTACAAGGGCGTCAGCGATGAGGGACTGTACCGCGCGTACTCTCAAGTCATCGAACAAGTCGCCGACGATCGGTTGCGCGTGTACCTGTATCACATACCACCCGTCGCCCAGGTCGGGATCAGCCTGGCGCTGATCGAGCGCCTATTAAAGGCCTATCCCAACAACGTCGCCGGTATCAAGGATAGCTCTGGGGACTGGACGAATACCGACGCCATGCTCAAGCAGTTTCAACCTCAGGGCTTTGACGTATTTGCCGGTAGCGAAACGTTCTTGCTGCAGACGCTGCGGGGCGGCGGAGCAGGGTGCATCACTGCCACGGGCAACGTGAACCCCGGTCCGATTGCCGCGCTGTATCGCGAATGGCAAAGCGGCCAGGCCGACGACCTGCAACAGGGCCTGGATGCCGTACGGGCGATCTTCCAGCAATTCCCGATGATCCCCGCCATGAAAGCAGCCATCGCACAGCGCTCGGGCGATGAAGGATGGGCCACTGTGCGCCCGCCACTCGTTGAGCTGACGGCCGCACAGCGCGATGCGTTGGAAACCGGCCTGACCGCCGCGCAATTCGACATCCCCGGGGTCCAATCCCTGGCCTTGCCCAAGTGAGTCACGGGCCTCAAATAAAGGTCATAGGGAATCACTCGGAATAATCACCCCCCTGGCGATGTCCGTCCCGGATGGCAGCGAACGCAAGTACTGCCGTGGGATCTGCAGTTTCCCGGTCAACTCCCGGGCGGCGCGTCAGGGCCAGAAAGGGTCAAACAGCAGCAGGCTTGCGCTGGCGATGCTGTCTTGCGGCACGGTTCCTTCCTGGCTTAACGCGGGTATCAACGAAATCGTAAATTTTCTCTTGTCAGCTGCGATACGGAAGTGCAGCCCATGAGCTTCATATCCCGTTCGATCTCGGTGCGCAGTTGGCCCAAGGCACGCTCGACACCCGCCTGTCCGGCCGCGGCCAGCGGGTAGAGATAGTATCGACCGACACCGACCGCCTTGGCGCCCAGGGACAACGCTTTCAGTACATGCGTGCCACGCTGTATCCCGCCGTCCATCATGACGTCGATCCTGTCGCCGACCGCGTCGACGATCTCGGCCAGTTGGTCAAAACCCGAACGGGATCCATCCAATTGACGTCCACCATGATTGGACAAAACGATGCCCGTGCAGCCAATGTCGACGGCGCGCCTGGCGTCCTCGACAGACATGATGCCCTTAAGGCAAAACTGACCATCCCAGCGTTGAACCATATCGGCCACATCCGTCCATGTCATCGCGGGGTCAAGCATTTCAGTGAAATATCGACCGATAGACATGGCGCCGCCACTCATGTCGACATGCTCCTGCAACTGGGGCAACTGAAAGCGCTCGTGGGTCACATAGTTGAATCCCCAGGCCGGTTTCATGGCGAATTGGGACAACCCTGCGAGATTCAGTTTGAAGGGAATCGAAAACCCGGTGCGCAGATCACGCTCACGGTTGCCGCCCGTAATGCTGTCGACAGTCAACATCATGATATTGACGCCGGCCTCTTTGGCGCGTTGCATCATGGCCTGGTTCAGGCCACGATCCTTGTGAAAATAGAACTGGTAGACCTGCGGACCGCTGTATGTCTTGCGGATCTCTTCCAGGCTGACCGTGCCCAGCGACGATACGCCGAACATGGTGCCAAACTTCGAGGCCGCCTCGGCGACTGCGTGTTCGCCTCTGTGATGAAACAAGCGCTGCAGCGCGGTGGGTGAGCAATACACCGGCAGCGCCAGCTTTTGCCCCATCACCGTCACCGAAAGATCCACATCCCGCACGCCGCGCAACACATTGGGCACCAGGTCACACTGCTCGAAGCTTGCCGCGTTGCGCCGCAGCGTGACCTCATCGTCAGCCGCACCATCGATGTAATTAAAAATCGGGCCGGGCAGCCGGCGTTTGGCCAACGCGCGAAAATCATGAAAATTGTGGCAGTCTTTCAGGCGCATGTTCTCAAGTCCCAGGGTAACGGGTTTGTTCTTTTTATATTGTGCCTGAAACTCAATCCCGCGCCTCGATAACCCTGGCCTGACGCAAGGTAGGGCGCGGGAACCACGCTACTTATCGTTAGTCTACCCGCGCACCGGACTGCACAACCAACGGCACCCACTTATCGATATCCGTCTGGATAAATTGACCGAACTGGGCCGGACTGTCATCCCTGAACACTTCATACCCCAGCCCTTGCAGTTTGCGGTGAAATGCGGGCTCGTTCATGACCGTGCGCACCGCTTGATTCAAACGTTCTACGACTGCGTCTGGGGTACCCGCCGGCGCCAGAATCCCGAGGTCGACCGAAATCACGTATCCCGCCACGCCTGCTTCAGCCATGGTGGGGACGTTCGGCAATAGCGATGATCGTGCCTCGCCCGTCGTGGCAAGTGCTTTCAGCTTCCCGTCGTTGACCAGTCCGGACACACTGGGCGTATTGTAAAAACCGAAATTGGTCTCACCGGCCATGACCGCCGTCACCCCCTGAGGCGCGCCACGATACGGAATATGCGTAGCCTTGGTGTCCGCCAACGCTTTTAAGTACTCGGAGGACAAATGATGGGTCGTACCGTTGCCGCCAGACGAAAACGTCAATTTTTCCGGCTGTGCCTTCATGGCCGCGACCAAAGCCTTCACCGAATCGTATGGACTATCCGGCTTAACAATCAGGACGTTGGAAGCGCCGGCAAGATACGCCACCGGCTTAAAGTCCTTCTGAGGATCATAGGGAAGGGATTTGAACAATCCCTTATTGATTGCCCACGTATTATTCGACCCCATCACCAGCGTATAACCATCCGGATTCGCGTTCGCCACATATTGCATGGCGATCAACCCGCTGCCACCTGCCTTATTATCTACAATCACGGTTTGCCCAAGCTGCTTGGACAATCCGGGTTGAATAGCGCGGGCAAGAATGTCCGCGGTACTGCCTGCAGCGAGTGGAATAACAAGTGTGATTGGGCGAGACGGATAGGTCTGTGCATGCGCCGAAAATACACCCCCGGCCAAAGCGGCCAGGCATACCCCTAATATTTTTTTCATAATGGCTCCGACGGTTGGTGCTGATGGGAAATACACTTAAGCGTATTCATTGGCGAGCGTCGACCATAGAGCGCTCAACCTATACCATCATGACGTCGCGTTATACGCCTTGTGCTTGGCGCATCTCTGCAATCGTGGCCCGCACCACGCCCGCGAACGCCCGCGCCGCGGGCGACAAGGGGAAATTGGCCAGTCTCACGATCGAGATCGGCCACTCCAGCTCGGGATTGCGTAGGGGAATACCCCGAATGCCGGCTGGCATATGACTAGCAGCGATCCGCGGCATCATTGCAACGCCCATCCCCGCCTGAATCATGCCGACCGCCGTTGAAACCAGAACGACCCGCTGCTCGACACAGGGATAGATATTGGCCGCAATTAACTTGCGGCTGATCGCCAACCACGCCGGCGAATTGGGATTGAGTTGAATACAGGGCAACTCGGCAAGCACTTTCGCCTCAACGCTGCTGCGGCGAGCCAACGGATGATCCTCGCGCATGAACAACGAGACACCGCTGTCCCAGACGGTTTCTACGAGGATTTTTGAATCTTCGGGCACCAGGACAGCGCCTATTCCGATATCTGCTTCTTGTGATAGCAGCTTGATCCGAATCTGCTCCGCCATACAGTCCATCACGCTCAACTCGATCTCGGGATGTTTTTTCTGAAATCGATACAAGATCTGCGGCAATAAGGTCGCGGCGCTGACATGGCCTACGGCAATGCTGACGGAACCCGCCTTCAATGTGGCCAAGTCCCGGCATTCGCGCAGGACATTGTCGATCGATAGAATTGCGCGCCTTGCAACGTCGGCCACCGACTGGCCCTGCGCCGTCAACTGGATCTCACGTCCGCGTACCACCAGCGTCTGGCCGACCTCGGCCTCCAGCCGTCGGATCAGATGACTGATGGATGGCTGTGACATACCCAATTGCTCGGCCGCGCCTGTAAAGCTTGCCGTCTCGGCGACCGATACCAGTGCACGAAGCTGCCGTAGCGAAACGATATCAACAGGATCTTGCATAACGTGATGTCATACCGAAATAGCCTATATACCATAGGAGCATGAGTAGGCGGGCGATAGCATTGGAGGTAATCATCGTTACCGTAAAACCGTCTTCTCTTTGCGAGGCCGCCATGCCGCATTCCCAGTACGCCCGCCACCTCATGGGTTCCGCCACCATCACCCCGACCGGAGAGTTCGAGGCGGGGAGTTTCGGTTGCTTTACCCTGACCTATACGGCGGGCTACTTCGGTATTGACGACACAGGTTCGCTCAAAATCGTCCATCGTTTTGCGAGCGACATGGGAAAGCCCCAGTTCGACGATCCCAAGGGCTGGAACTATACAACCGTAGAAGCCAGCAACGGCGCCATTTTGCAAATCGAATACGACGGTAAGCGCAACATCCGCCCGTGGGACAAGACCTTGTTTATTCGCGTCGTGCGCGGCTATCTGGAAGAGGGCGACCAAATCGTCGTTCGTTTTGGAGACACCCGCCAGGGGTCTCCCGGCATGCGCGTACAGACGTTTCACGAGCCCAGCTTTGAGTTCCGGGTGCTGGTGGACGCCTTCGCGACCTACCACTACGTAGAACTGGAATCGTCACCCACCATCTCCGTTATCGCTGGGCCACCGGTCGCCTATAAAGCCCTGTTGCCAAGCCTGGCCAAGCAAGGCGAACCCATACGCCTGGGATTTAAGGGCGAAGACAAATGGGGCAACCCCTCGCATCGCGCCGCCGGTAACTACAATCTGCGGGCGAATCTCGCGGTCACCGGACTACCGGAATCCTTCTCCATGAAGGACGGCGAGTACGCAACAGCCATCGATGGGCTAACTCCAGTAGAGGAGGGTGATCTGGAAATTCAGGTGCTTCTGAACGGCGTTGTCGTTGCACGCAGCACGCCATGCCGCGTCGTGAGTCAACTTCAACGCCGCCACTACTGGGCGGACCTTCACGGCCAATCCGAAGAAACGATCGGCACCAACTCAGCTGAAGATCTGATCACTTTTGCACGCGACCGAGCCTTCCTTGATGTCATGAGCCATCAGGGCAATGATTTCCAAATCACGACAGAATTCTGGGAGCATTTAAATACGCTGACGGCGAAATATAACGAAGACGGTCGCTTCATTATTTTTCCCGGGTACGAATGGTCAGGCAATACCGGCCTAGGTGGTGACCGTAATGTGATGTACTTGAAAGAAGGCCGACAAATACATCGCTCGTCGCACGCATTGATCGATGATCTGACGGACATCGATAGCGATTGTAATAGTGCCGCGCAACTCTTTGACGCGCTGTCGGACGAAGAGGTCGTTGTCTTCGCCCACATCGGTGGCCGCTACGCCGACATTACCTTGTCGCACGATGCACGAATTGAACGATCGGTAGAAATCCATTCCGACTGGGGCACATTCGAATGGCTATTAGAGGACGCATTCAAGCTAGGTTACCGGGTAGGGATTCTCGCCAATAGTGATGGGCACAAGGGTAGACATGGCGCCAGCCACCCAGGCGCGTCGCTCTTTGGCGCCTACGGCGGACTCAGTTGCCTGATCGCGGACGAACTCACCCGCTCGTCTATTGCGGAGTGCCTGCGGCAGCGCCGCCATTACGCGACCACCGGGTGTCGTGCCTATCTAGATGTCAAAGCGCATTTTGATACGCCGGCCTCCCAATGGTCTGACGATCCTAAGATGGGTCTGCCCGTCACCCAGCGCACCGTGAATAGCGCCGATATGGGATCCATTCTGTCCTATGACGGCGATACCGTTGAGTTCGAGTTCGATGTGGCAACCCATGGGGCCATCGAAAGCATCGAGATCCGCAATCTCATGGAAGTCGTGACGACGATACGTCCATATGGTCAAGCAGATCTTGGAAACCGCATTCGCATGATTTGGGAAGGGTCGGGTTATCGTGGGCGAGGGCGACAGACCGTTTGGGACGGCGACGCCACACTAGAAGACAATACGTTTATTGATCCTCGGCCCATCAACTTCTGGAACCTGGACAAAACACTGGATCAACTGACGCCCGAACATCTTCAGTGGAAATCCCTGACGACAGGCGGCTTCAGCGGGATCGACGTCAAGCTAAAAGACGCACAGGCCGGCGTGTTAAAGGTGAAGACGCCGTTGATCGATGTTGCCGTGTCCGTGAAAGAGATCGGCCTGGAGCCCATCGTCCATGAAAATGGCGGGATTAAACGACGCCTCCATATTTACCGCCTGCCTAATGAAAACAAGGTCACTCATATACGCCAACGCGTGCGCGTGCCCCTGCACACAGGCAAGGACAATGCGATCTATGTGAGAGTGACAACCGAAGACGGCTTCTTTATCTATTCAAGCCCGATCTACATCGAGAAGAACAAATAGCCGTTGATCTCAGCATAAGGACAGTAGGTAAAGACGCACCGCCATCATTTCTGTCCCGTTTAACGCGTCGCCATGGTGAAACCGCCATCCACCACGATTTGCTGTGCGGTAATGTAGCGAGCTTCGTCGCTGGCCAGAAACAGCACCGCATGCGCAACGTCCCACGCATCTCCCATTCTGCCCATGGGAACCTGGCGGTGGCGATGCGCGACAAAGTTATCCAAATCGCCACCGGCATATTTGTTCGCCAGCCGCTCAACGAGTGGCGTAAAAATCAGGCCGGGCACGACCGAGTTCAAACGGATATTCTTTTCGGCGTAGATCACGCCCGTGGTCGCCGTCATTTGCATCAGGGCCGCTTTTGCCGAAGCGTAGGCGACCTGGGGTTTGCCGATATAACGCAGACCGGCGACGGACGATACATTGATGATCGAGCCGCCGCCCTGGCTTTCCATGACCGGAATGACGTGTTTGCAACAGAGAAACGCCGACGTGAGATTTACCTGCAACTGCTCGTTCCAGACGTCTTCATCCATCGTGACGGGATCGCCGGGTTCCGATCTGCCTACGTTGTTGACCAGCACATCAATGCGTCCGTACGTTGCCAGACAATTGGCGACCATGTCAGCGATATCGGCCGAACGCGTGACATCGCATGACTGCACGGTCGCCGTTCCGCCTTCCTCGTCAATGATGTCGCGCGTTCCTTGTGCGGCATCCAGGCTGAGGTCGCAGCCATAAACGGTCGCTCCCTGTCGTGCCAACATCACTGCCGTGGCTTTGCCGTTTCCCCAACCACTTTCTATCGTGCCGCAGCCCGTTACCAAAGCGACTTTGCCATCCAGCCTGAACATGTTTTCACCTTTTCCTGAGACAGGGCACAAGATTACTCTCAAGTCGGGTAAACGATAAATTCACGCTAACCAAAATGGTCGGTCATTTTCGGTCTGCGGCCGGACTCCCTCAATCGACAGACAGATTCAGCTTCTTGATCCATTCGCCAAAGCGCTTGATCTCGGACTGATAGAACGCTTCCAGCTCCTCGGGGGTGCGATAGGTGCCCTCGGCCGACTGTGCATCCAGGCTCTTTTGCACGGCGGGATTAGCCAGCGCTGCTTTGTTTGCCGCGTTCAGTTGCTGAATCACAGGCTCGGGCGTGCCGGCAGGGGCGAAGAGGGCATACCACTGTGAAAACTCAATTCCCGGAAAACCGACCTCTGCCATCGTCGGCACATCAGGCAGTGCCCGCGTGCGTTTGGGGTGTGCAACGGCCAGGATCTTGATCCGGCCGGAGGCTTGTTGCGAGGTCGCTGACGCCGTGCCGACAAAGGCGAGATCGACCTGACCCCCCATGGCGTCGACGACCGCGGGGCTGTCGCCCTTGTAGGGGACATGCACCATGTCCAGGCCGCTCTCGGCTTTAAACGCCTCGCCCGTCAGATGACCGGTTCCGCCGACGCCGCTGCTGCCGAACGACAAACGGTGCGTTTTGCCGTATTCGCGCAGTTCATCGACGCTATTGATCCCCAGGCTGCTATTGACCACCATCACGATGGGTACGGAGCCCACCATGGCGACGGGGCTGAAGTCCTTGCTGGCGTTGTAGGGCTGCTTCTTGTACAGCGTGGCATTTGTGCCGTGCGTCGCGCTATTACCCATCAGCAACGTATAGCCGTCCGGCTTGGCCTTGGCAACATAAGCCGCGCCGATCATGCCATTGGCGCCGCTCTTGTTGTCGACAACGATATTGGCTTTGAGCTCCTCGCCCATATAGCGTGCCATCAGGCGCGTCAGGTAATCGTTAGCGCCGCCAGCGGCATACGGCGAGATGAACTCGATAGGACGGTCGTTGGGATATTGCGCCATCGACGGCTGGCAAATGCCGACGGCGAGCATTGCGATTCCAAGACCGCGAACGAGTTGATTCCTGAGAGGGCGGAAGTGCAGCATGAGCGTGTCTCCTTAAATAGTGCGCATCATCATTGTTGTTCTGAGTCGTGCATGATTCGACTCGTGTTGACCGCAGTCTAAGCGGGGGTCCATACCCCCGGATCACTTCACGCACAGGATGCGCAGTTTCAAGTCCACGTTATGGAATACCTGGGAAAGGTCGCACTTTCCCTGAGGCACGCGTGAAAATTATCCACTGTAAGTCCGCATATTGGACGCCCGGTGTTGGACACTATGTGTGCGTGCCACCGCCCGTTAAATCACCGCCAGGGTGGGCATGGCATAGGGGACGCGGTCTTGATCCACGTATTTGCGCAACTCGGCTTCGATCAAGGCGATGGCATCGCTGAGACAATGCACCACCATCTCCAGGCGATTGTTGCCCAGACGCGATGCCAGGGTCGAGACGCTGACCCCCGCTGCGGGCGTGCCATCCGGCGAGCGGATCACCATGCCCACCGAATGCACGGGCGGTTCGTCCATGACCTTGGTCGTCGCGTAGCCACGGCGACGCGTGCTTTCGATACTGGCGCGCAAGGCTGCCTCGGTGAAACGTGGGTTCTTGCGGCGGGTGCGCTCGACATTGATGCGGCAGACGCGATCTATTTCGTCGTCGGGTAACGCACTGAGCAGGGCCAGACCACTGGCCCCCACATTCAACGGACGATGCCGTCCGACGTCATGCACAAACATCTTGATCGGAAACGAGCCATCCGAGCGGGCGACACAAATGCCGTCAAACCCCGACCGTACCGTCAGGAACACCGTATCGCCCGTGTGTTCGGCGATGGCGTCCAGATGGGGCAAACAGATATCACGCATGGCGACTTTAGGCGCAGCGGCCAGGCCGAGCTCGTAGGCGAACGTCCCCAAGTAGTAACGTTTGCTTTGGGCATCTTGGTGGACCATCTTTTCCGCAACCATGCCCTGCAGCAACCGGTGCACGGTGGGCCGCTCCAGCCCGGTGCGACGGTACAGTTCGACCAGACGACTGCCCGCACGATTGTTCCCAGCAATGATGCGTAGCAGCGCGATGGCGCGTTGCAGCGATTGCGTGCCTGCGGCGGGCTGCACGATTTTTTGCTTCGAATCCGTCACGAGGGTCTCCTTGTCGTTCTGCGACATCCATCAATAGTCTACATAATGGACATATCTGTCTGCCAAATTGTGCCCTTGTTTCCTATAGGAATATATCAAGAGTTCATAATACGGACTCGTTTTCTCTCTCATCGAATCGACCCGCGCCCAGCCCAGGACTAAAACCCCGCAACATACAAGCCTTCGAACCTTGTACGGAAACGCCGTCGTGGATGATCAGGAACTGATTACGCAGACAGAGGCCGGGGTGCTGTGGCTAACGCTCAACCGCCCGGCTCGGCACAACGCCCTTAGTCCGACGCTCTACGAGGCGTTGCTGGAGACCTTGGCGGCCGCGGCGACCAATACGGCCATTGGCGCGGTCGTACTGACCGGCGCGGGTGCGAGCTTTTGCGCGGGGGGCGACGTGGCACGCATGAGTCGGTCATCTGAGGCACAGAAAGCCTCCGAAGCCGAACGGGTGGCGGCGCTACGCCGGCGTACCGGCATCGTTGAGATCCTGCACAGCATGCCCAAACCCACCATCGCGATGATGCGTGGGGCCGCCGTGGGTGCAGGGCTTTCATTGGCATTGGCGTGCGACCTGCGCTACGGCGACACGTCCGTGCGCATGCGCACCGGTTTTGCGAACGTCGGGGTGCCGGGCGATTTTGGCGGCCATTACTTTCTGCCCCGCATCGTTGGCCCGGCCAAGGCGCGGGAGCTGTACCTACGTTCTCCCATGTTGTCAGCGGCACAAGCCACCGAGCTGGGGCTGTTGCATCAGGCGTTCGACCCTGAGCAACTGGCCTCCGAGGTCACCGACATTGCGCAGGCCCTGGCCCGAGGCCCACAACCCGCCATTGCCCATATCAAAGCCAACTTGAACGACGGCCTGACATTGAGTCTGGCCGACATGCTCGATCGAGAGTGCGTGCGTCATGTCCAGTGCGTCGACAGTCCTGATCACAAGGAAGCCGCACGCGCATTTGTGGAAAAACGTCCTCCCAACTTTCAACACACATAAAGGAGTGTCATGTCTACACTATGTGAAGGCCGCGTCATCATCGTGACGGGCGCGGGCCGTGGGATTGGCCGCGAATACGCGTTGCAGTTGGCCCGTGAGGGCGCTCGTGTCGTCGTCAATGATCTGAGTGTGTCGCGCTCCGGCGAAGACACCGACGAAAGTACGGCCGAATCGGTCGTGCGCGAGATCATCGACGAAGGAGGGCAGGCCATTGCCAATCACGAAAACGTGGCCGATTTCGCGGGCGCCAAGCGTATGGTTGACGCGGCGATCGAGCACTTCGGTGCCTTGCATGGCCTGATCAACAACGCCGGCATTCTGCGCGATCGCACGCTTTGCAATATGACCGAACAAGAGTGGGACGCTGTCATCAATGTCCACCTGAAGGGTGCCTTCGCCCCTACCCATCATGCCGCCGCCTATTGGCGTAATCAGCACAAACTGACGGGTGAATCCACTAACGCCCGCATCATCAACACCTCGTCATCGTCGGGCCTGTACGGCAACATCGGCCAGATCAACTACGGCGCGGCTAAAGCCGGCATCGCCGCCATGACGATCATCGCCGCACGCGAACTCAAGCGCTATGGCGTGACAGTCAACGCCATCAATCCGCACGCGCAGACACGGATGACCGAGGGCATACGCGAACGCTCCGCCGAGGAAATCGCGTCGCGTCACCCTCGCTGGATCGCACCCGCTGTCGTCTGGCTGGCCAGCGCGGACAGCCAGGACGTGACCGGCCGTATATTTGAGCTAGGTGGTGGCCATTTGGCGGCCATGGAAGGGTGGCGCCGTGGCCCGTCGGCCGAACCGATGGATGACGTCACCGCCATCGGCCCGGTCATGCGCGATCTCGCCCACAAGGCGCGTCGCAATGTCGATATGAAAGGCCATGATCTTGACTGAACCGAGGACGTGTCGTGATAGATAAGCGTGTAAGTTCATTGGCCGATGCCGTCGCCGGCATTGAGGATGGGGCCGTCATTCTGGTCGGGGGCTTCGGATCATCCGGACGCCCGGCAGACCTCATGGAAGGACTGTTGGACCGCGGCGTCAAAGACCTGACGATTGTGGCCAACAACGCCACCGTGGGCGACGACGTCGTCAGCGAATTGATGAGCGCTGGCCGCATTCGCAAAGTGGTGTGCTCATTCCCGCGCGGCCTGAAAGGCCGTACGGTATTTGACGAATTGCACCGTACCGGCAAGATCGAGCTCGAACTGGTGCCACAGGGCACATTGGCCGAGCGCATCCGCGCCGGCGCGGCAGGCATCGGCGGGTTTTTCACGCGCACGGCAGCCGGCACGCGCCTGGCCGAGGGCAAGGAAACGCGCGTCATTGACGGCCAGACTTATGTCCTGGAAAAACCCATCAAGGGCGATGTCGCGTTAATCAAGGGGCTGCGCGGCGATCGCTGGGGCAACCTGGTCTATCACCGTGGCGCGCGTATCAACAACCCCGTCATGGCGGGCGCGGCCAAACTGGTCGTCGCACAAGTGCGAGAGATCGTACCGTTAGGGGCGCTCGACCCCGAACACATCATTACGCCGGGTGTTTTTGTGGATCGTCTAGTGGAGGTGTCCAATGAACGTAAAGCTTAGTCGTCAGGACATTGCCTGCGTCGCGGCCCACGATATCCCGGATGGCGCGTGCGTCAATCTGGGGATTGGATTGCCCACGCTCATCGCCGACTATGTGCCGGCCGACCGTGAGTTGATGCTGCATAGCGAACAGGGCCTGTTGGGCCTGGGCCCCGTGCCCGCACCGGGCGAGGAAGACTACGACGTCATCAACGCCGGCAAATCCCCGGTCACGCTCCTGCCAGGCGCATCCGTATTCAGTCACAGCGACTCGTTCCTGATGATACGTGGCGGCCATATTCAGATCGCCTGCCTGGGGGCCTTTCAGGTGGCGGAGAACGGCGACATGGCTAACTGGACGGTTGACGCGCCAGGCCAAATTCCCGGCGTAGGTGGCGCCATGGATCTCGCGGCGGGCGCCGAGAAAGTGTGGGTATTGATGGAACACTGCACCAAGGATGGCCAGCCACGCATCTTGACGCAATGCACCTATCCCTTGACCGCGCCCGAGTGCGTGGATCGTATTTACACCGACATTGCCGTCATCGACGTCACCGACAAGGGGCTTGTCGTCAACCGCATGGCCGACGGGTGGACACTCGAGGCGCTGCAGGCCGTGACCGGTGCCGCACTCACGCTGGCGCCAGACTGGTCGGTCTATCGCAAACCCAACGCATCAGGAGCATAAGTTGCAAACCGCAATTACCCGTTTACTCGGCATTGAGCATCCCATCGTACAAGGGGGCATGCAATGGGTAGGGCGTGCCGAACTGGTCGCCGCCGTCTCAAATGCCGGTGCCCTGGGCGTCCTGACGGCCTTGACTCAACCCGGCCCCGAAGCACTACGGGCCGAGATCGCACGTGTACGAGAGATGACGGATCGCCCGTTTGGCGTCAACCTGACCTTTCTGCCGACGCTCAAGCCCGTACCCTACACCGAGTATCGTGACGCCATCATCGAATCGGGCGTCAAGATCGTCGAGACCGCCGGCAACAACCCGAGCGAACATATGCCGGCCTTCAAGGCCGCCGGTGTGCGCATCATTCACAAATGCACCACGCCGCGCCATGCGCGCAAGGCCCAGGAGATCGGCGTGGATATCGTCTCGATCGATGGCTTTGAATGCGCGGGCCACGTCGGCGAAAACGACATCCCCGGACTGATCCTGATCCCGGCCACCGTCGAACAAGTCACCATCCCCGTGATCGCATCGGGTGGCTTTGGGGATGCGCGGGGCCTGGTCGCGGCGTTGGCCCTGGGTGCCGAGGGCATCAACATGGGCACGCGCTTTATGTGCACCCAAGAATCCCCGGTGCACCACGCCATTAAGGAAGCTATCACGCGCTCGAGCGAAACCGATACGCGCCTGATCCTGCGTAGCCTGCGCAACACCAGCCGGGTCTGGAAAAACGCCCTGTCAGGCGAAGTCGTCAGCCTGGAGAAGGTGGGGGCGGGCATTGATCAGATCGGCCCGCTGGTCGCGGGTGCCAAGGGGCGTGGCGTCTATGAGAACGGCGATGTCGAAGGAGGAATCTGGACCGTGGGCATGATCCAGGGTCTCATCCAGGACATCCCCAATTGCCGCGACCTGGTAGGCCGTATCATGGATCAGGCGCATTCCTTGATTTCCGGACGCCTGTCGTCTCTTGTTGCCTAACGCAAAGGAAAGACTATGTTGACGCTAGATACGCCTGATGATCTCGAAGCCTACGTGGGCAAAGTCCTCGGCCAGTCAGAATGGGTGGAGATCACCCAGGAAATGATTAACGATTTTGCCCGGCTCTCGGGCGACCACAACTGGATTCATATCGACGTCGAACGCGCCCGCCGCGAACTGCCCGACGGCAAGACGATTGCCCACGGCATGCTGACGTTTTCGTTGTTGACAGGCATGGGCGGAGAAATCGTCGCCGTCCGCGAACGGGGCCGTGGCATCAATTATGGTTCGAACAAAGTTCGCTTTACCTCGCCCGTACAGGTGGGCTCCCGCATCCGTCTGGAACGCAGCCTGATAGCGTTTGAACGCATGGACGGCGCCGTTCGCCTGACCTATGGCAACACTATCTACCGCGAGGGCCAAGACCGCCCCGTCATGATCGCCGAGACCTTGAACTTGATGTACGAAAAGGGCAAATAATGGAAATTCAGACGGAAGACATATCGCGCGATGGCGTACCGTACGCGCGCTATGTCGCGCACTTAAGGGCAGGCGAGTTGGCCTATCAATTCAGCCCCGTCGCCGAGCGTGCGGTCTTTTTCCCGCGCGTGCGTTGCCCGTATTCGGGCCAAGACTGCCTCGAATGGCGACTCAGCGCCGGCCTGGGCACCGTCTACAGCACGTCGGTGGTACACCCGCGTAAAGGCGACCCGTATAACGTGGCGCTGATCGATCTCGACGAAGGTTTTCGACTGATGAGCCGCGTCGTGACCGACGATCCCATGCAGGTCAGTATCGGCCAACGCGTCCGCTTTCAAGCCGCAGCCCAAGAGGGTCTGGATGACCCGATCCCCGTTTTCGTATCCCTGGAGTCCCGCCAATGAGCACCGATTTCCGACCCGGTCGTGCCGTCGTCGTGGGCGCCGCCGAATCCGACCTGGGCGCTGTGGGCGAAGCCTATTCGGCCATGGACCTGATGGCGCAGGGCGTCTATCGCGCGCTGGATGACTGCGGCCTGTCCATCAACGAGGTAGATGGCCTATTCTGCGCGACCTCGCAGAGCCGCCTCGCAGGCCTGGCCCTCGCCGAGTACCTGAATCTGCCCGAAGCCTATATCGACTCAACGTCGACCGGCGGCTCCTCGTTCATGGGTCATCTCGTGCGGGCCGAGGCAGCCATTGCGGCAGGTTTATGCGAGGTCGCTGTCGTTGCCTACGGCAGCACACAACGCTCGCTAGGCCGCAAAAACACCAGTCAAGCGGAATGGAATCCCTACGAATCCCCATTCAAGCCGTTCCTTCCGCCGACCGCCTATGCCCTGGCCGCCGCCCGTCACATGCACGAGTTTGGCACCACACGAGAGCAACTGGCCGACGTCGCGGTCGCGGCTCGCCAATGGGCGCTGATGAACCCTGTCGCCTGGGAAAAAACCCCGTTGACCGTTGACGAGGTGCTCTCGTCGCGCATGATCAGCTACCCGTTGACGATCCGCGATTGCTGCCTGGTCACCGACGGTGGCGGCGCCGTCGTGCTGACCACGCCGGCTCGCGCCAAGGCACTCAAACACTCGCCTGTCTACTTGTTGGGTTCGGGGCATTGCACCACGCATCAAACGATTTCGAACATGCCCGATCTGGTGAACACCGGCGCGCGCATCTCGGGCTCGACCGCCTATGCCCAGGCCGGTTTGACGTCCTCCGATATCGACGTGGTGGGGCTATACGACGCGTTCACCATCAATACGATTCTGTTTCTCGAGGACTTGGGTTTCTGCGCCAAAGGCGAAGGCGGTACGTTCGTCAGCGGCGGACGCATTGCGCCCGGCGGTACGCTGCCGGTCAACACCAACGGCGGCGGCCTGTCGTACTGCCATCCGGGCATGTACGGGATTTTCCTGTTGATCGAGGCCATCCGCCAATTACGCGGCGAATGCGGCAAACGCCAAGTCGACGGCGCAGAAGTCGCATTGGCCCATGGGAATGGCGGTGTACTGTCGTCGCAGTACACCGTGATCTTGGGAGGGGCGTCGACGGTGTAGGGGGGGGCAGGCTAGCGACTTCAGTCCGCGGACAGTTGTCGCTCGTCGACCAGCTTGGACCAGCGATCCGCGTCGTGCTTGATCAGCTTGGCAAACTCCTGCTGACTATTCGACTCTGGCATCAATCCTTGCGCTTGCAGGCTGGCTTTCACTTGGGGATCTTGCATCGCTTGTTTGATCCCTTGATTGACCTTCGTGATGATCGCTGCTGGCGTACCGGTTGGTGCCGTCAGTCCGATCCACAGTGAAGAATCAAATCCGGGCACACCCGCCTTGTCTATCGTGGGTAGATCTGGCAGCTCTGGGGACGGCGCCAAACTGCTCACAGCCAACGCCTTGAGTTGGCCCGTCTTAACAAAGGGCATCAGGCTGTTGGGAATGCCGAACATAACCTGTACTCGTCCGGCGGCTAAGTCACTGACGGCGGATACCGCACCCTTGTACGGCACGTGCAGCATTTCTATACCCGTCATGGACTTGAACAGTTCCGCAGTCAAGTGATGGGGTGTGCCCACTCCTGCTGAGGCGTAGCTGAGTTTGCCTGGATTATTTTTTGTGTAGGCAATGAGTTCTTTGACCGAATTCACTGGCAACTCCGCGTTGACCGCCAGCAGTATTGGTCCGGTGGCAATCAAGGAGACCGGTTGGAAATCCTTGATCGAATCGTACCCGACACCGGTCTTTTTATAGACGTAGGGATTCATTGTCAGAAGATTGTTGGGCGTGATCAAGAACGTGTAACCGTCCGCTGTCGAGCGCGCCACCTGTGCGGCCCCAAGATTGCCGCCTGCACCGGGACGGTTCTCGACGATGATAGGCACAGCCCAATCACTGGACAGCTTCTGTGCGAGCACGCGGCCCACGACATCGTTGCTACCGCCGGCCGTGTAGGGAACCACGAATTTGATGGGCCGGTTTGGATAGCCCTCGTCGGCTGCCTGCGCCGTGGACAAGCACGCGCCAGTGAACAAACTACAAAAGGCCACTTGAAAGAGCCGACGTTTACAGGATTGCATCATCATTCTGTCTCCTAGTTTTCGTTTTGGTGTTTGTGCCGTCAGGCAGCACCGCGTATAACGTCAAGAATATGGTGTGGGTCGTCCACTCCGTCGCCACGCCATGCGACATGTCCGTCGGGACGCACCAGCACCAGCTTTGCGGCATAGATGCGCGCCGCCTCGGGTTCGTCGTCGAGCGTCACCACTTCGAACGGTATGTGCTTTGTCGTGGACGCGGATCGCATCGCCTCGGCCTTCGCCTCGTTGTCGTCGGTAAAACTGAGCAAGACGAACGATTTGCCGAATAAATCCAAGATCGATCTGCCGTCCTTCAGCCAGACGTGTGGCGCTCGGGCACCAGGACGAGCATTGGGCACATAGATCCTGAAATCATCCGGTACGGGCGCAGTGCCGTCCGAGATGCAGATCGGCGATTCATCGTACCTGTGTCCAATCTGCAGTCCCATCGACTCCCATTCGACGCGTGTTGAATCGCGCAACCGTTTACCCAATGCTACCCGGGTGCGTTCGCCTTCGGGGGTTTCGTCGCATACGGCGCGAGAGTCTGGTGTGTCCTGCCACGCTTGAAAATTCTGTGTGGAGAAACTGGTATTTCGTTGTGCGATGGGCCGACGCTCGATCTCGTAGCTTCGTAACAGGGCAGGTCCTCCCCAGCCTTGCAAGACGCCTTGGAGTTTCCACCCTAGATCCAGCACTTCTTGTATGCCGGTATTCATACCCATACCTCCGGTCGGAGACATAGTATGAGCGGAATCTCCCACCAGTAGCACGCGTGCCTTAACGTAGTTGTCCGCGAGCATCTCGCTACGTCGCCAAGGTGTCACTGACAGCACCTCAAAATCGATTTCCGGCCCCTTGGAGCCGCCCAGCGCGCGGCGCACCCAAACAGTGGCATCGAACGATGACAGATCCATTTTTTCCTGAGAGCCCAGCACTGTTAGACGCCAGATGTCAGCACCATCGACAACAGTGAGGTTGCCCCACATTCCCTCGGGGCCAACAAACAGATAACGTTCGGCCTGCCCCATGGGATGCTTGCCTGCCAAGCCTGCGGCCTTGATGAGAATGTTGACCGAGTAGCTCAGCAATCGGCCCTGCATCGTGATTCCGGCCTGTTCCCGCACCAAGCTTGAAGCGCCGTCGCAGGCAAGCAAATATTGCGTCTGAAACAGCTTCTTATGGCCAGTGCGCAGATCGAGGGCTTCCACGCGCACCGATTCATCATCCTGCTCTAGACGGACGAAACGGTGCTGGAACAATATCTCTGTCTCCGAACTCGCCAGAGCGGCTTCGGTCAAGATTGGCTGCAGCCACAGTTGCGGACAGCGCTGCTTCTTTTCTGGCGTCTCGGGCGGCGTCGGACTGTCACGCATGCTTGGATACGTTTCGCGATCCAGTAGCAGGCCATTGAGGGACGTGCAGAACACCATAGATAGATCGTAGTCTTCAGGAAAGCCACAATCGCGCACCTGTTGAGAAATCCCCCATATGCGAAAGGCCTCCATCGTACGAATAGCGACCAATCCCGTGCGAGGGTGCTCGATCGTACCGTCGCCTTGCTCCAATAGCACGGAACGAACTCCCCGCCGTGCCAGATCGATACTCATGGCCAGGCCGATAGGTCCTCCTCCCACAATAAGGACCTGGACCTTGGCTAGTGTTTTCGACATGAATCTTTCCCTCAAGAGAATCTATGCACGGAGAACATAGTCATGCCACACTGCTAATACAGTCAAATCAATGATTGAGAGTTTCTAAATTCACGCTATGAATATAAAAAACTTCGATTTGAATCTAATGCGCGTGTTCGTCGTCGTGTATCGACTGCGCAGCGTTTCGTATGCGGCAAATGCGATTGGCTTGACGCAACCTGCGATGAGCAATGCACTACGCAGATTGCGCGAACAGTGCAACGATCCGTTGTTCACCCGTTCGGGGCGAACAATGGAGCCTACGGCGCTCGCCAATAGTCTCTTCGGTCCACTGGAAGCGGCATTGAGCGGCATCGAAACCTGCTTCGCACACGCCACCGCGTTTAGCCCTGAGTCAAGTACCAGGACGTTCCGTCTGCTGATGTCGGACGTCGGCGAAATGGTTGTATTACCGCGTCTGATGCTCGCTTTGTCATCCGCCGCGCCAAGCGTCAGCATTGAAGCGTCGCGGTTACCCCACGCCGACTATGCATCGGCATTGCGCAGCGGCCAGGCAGACCTGGCCATCGGCAATATTGGGTTCCTGCATGCTGGCTTCTATCAACAGCATTTATTCGATGATCGGTATTTATGTATTGCACGTACGGATCACCCAAGACTAACAGGCAAGATGACGTTGACGCGCTATTTATCACAGGGACACGTGGTGTCCACCGCCGGAAGCACCGACGCCCTGGTTGAAGAAACGTTACTGAGCCGTAGGCAACGGCGCGACGTCAAACTGACGGTTACGCACTACCATCGCAGCGCCGTCATCGTCGCTCAATCAGACCTGATAGCGACCGTACCAGGTAACGCGGTAGTGGGTATGGACGGACTAAAGACCTACGCGCTGCCGTTCAAAATGCCCCAAGCGCGCGTCCGTCAATTCTGGCACCGCCGTGCTCACACCGATACGGCTCACAAGTGGCTGCGCCAGTTGATCGCAGCGTTAATCTTAGGTTGAAGGGTGTGGCGAGGGCCCCATATAGCGTGCGCGCGGACGCAGCATCACGCCCGACAAGCGCTGCTCGGCCGCGTGCGCTATCCATCCGGCGGTACGGCCTACACAATGCAAATATACGGCTGCAGTCGCAGGCAGACCCAATACCCGGCACAGAATCACCAATGCGCCGAACAAGTTGGGATAGGACCCTGTCTGTTGATGAACTGCGTTGACAAACCATAGCAGGCGCTCTTTTGCGACGCTATCGCCCGGCAGATCTCGAATCATGCCGAGCAGCAATTCGGCGCGCGGGTCGCGATCATACAAAGGGTGGCCGAAGCAGGGGATACCAGAATATGCCAGTGGTCGATCAGTCGCAGTCAGAATATCTTCCAGATACTGGCCCAGATCCATCATGCCACCCGCCTGCATGGGACCCGCTTGAGCCATCAGGGCTGAAGCTACACATGCATGTACGTCAACGCCAGCGGAGGACGCAACCCGTGCGCAGAATGTAGGCGCCGACAGTTCGTTATCAGCGCTGAGCACGAGAGCGACATTCATCGCGGCCAGCAACGTGCCTTGATCCGACCGCTCGGATAAGCCAAAACCGCGCAGTAGTCGCTGGGCGACGAATTCCTCGTCTCTCCCAAGCTCGTACGAGCGCCCAGGCCCGAAATACCCGGAGACTCCCGCGAAAGTACCAATGAGTCGCACGCCGCTCATGCGCACATCACCTCGGCCAGCCGTGTCTTCAGCCGTCTCCAACGTGCTCAATTGCAAGGCCGCCATAGCCAAAATCCGGATGGGGGAAAAATCGCTTTTTTTATCTTGCCCTGCAAGGCCATACGGTGTCGCAGCCGAATCGTCTTTCGCCCAAGGCCACGGGCGATCGCGTCCCGGGGGGAGGCCGCCCCAGAGCAAGTCTGCCGCGTATTCCAGAGACCGTCCTTCGCGCGCTAGCGTCGTCGCAAGTAGCCCACGATAATGCGGCCCCGCAGGACTGATGTCGCAGATCCAGGTCTGCACCACAGGTTCTCCATAGCGTAGCGCCTGGGCCACGGGTGCCCCGCCGGCTTTGGCGCCAGCTCGTGTGCTCAGCTTTTCCAAATCAGACTTGCGATACAAGCTGGTGCGCTTGCCTGGTTCGGGCAGCGTCTTGATGAGACCTCGACTGACATAGGTGTACAGCGACTCTTTCTTAATGCCCAACATCGCTAAGGCTTCGTCACGGCGCACGTAGTCAACATCATTAACGCGACGGCCTGTGTCGCTTGACGCATGTGCGATAGCGTCGCTCGATGGTTCGTGCCGCTTGATCACAGAAATAGCCTCGAATTTATTAAATGGCGATTCGTCATTAGATCGATTTTATAGTCGATCTATACATCGATCAATGTCGATAATAAACTGTTCAGCACTGAATTCATACCACCGGAGACACACCTCATGCACACCGCCGCGATCCAATTACGTGAGCTTTCCCCCAGACTCGAGAAGACGCGGGAAAGCTTGCTGCGCGCCCGTCACTTGCCGGGCAGCGTATACAGCTCAGAAGAGATTTACGCCATGGAGAAAGAGCGGATTTTTATGACACACTGGCTCTCGGTCGGTCGCGTCGAGGAAATCCCCAATGTCGGCGATTACATGACGTTTAGCGTCATGAGCGAACCCATTCTCATCTCGCGACCCGCCGAGAATGAGATTCAGGTTTGCATGAACATGTGCCTGCACCGAGGTGTGGCCGTGGCAAGCGGCTGTGGGCATGCCAAGGACTTCAGTTGCCCATATCATGCCTGGCTGTTCGACGTCGGCGGCAAACTGATTGCGGCACCGGGCATGAAGGAATCTGAAGTTGACATGAGCGGTGCCCGGATGAAGCCTCTAGCAGTGAAGATCTGGCGGGGGTGGATTTTCATCAACTTTGCCGAACAACCATCCTCATTCGAGGACTACATCGCACCGTACGAGGAGGATCTGTGGTGGTTCCAATCGGGCGAATGCAAGCTGGCCGACAAAGTCGAGATCGACGTCAAGTGCAATTGGAAATTTCTGGTCGAAAATCTGATCGACATCTATCACGTGGGCGTGATCCACAAGAGCACGTTCGGCGGCTTCGTCAAGGGTGAAAAGCTGAAGTTTCACCTCGAAAAAAACGGTGGTTGGCACACTCAGTACGAAGCCCGACCGCACTCCAAAAGCGGCGAACAGGTGTTTCCCACCTTACCTTGGGCACAAGACAAATCATCAGGCATCGCCTGCAAGGCAGGCATCTATCCGAATCTGAACATGTCGATGCGGTCCGACAGTTTGCGCATGTGGCACGTATGGCCAATCTCTCCCAATGAAACACGGGTGATCTGTTATCTGCTATTCCCGCCAGCGGCCTTTTCTATTCCCAATTACGACGAGGAGCTGAAAAAATATCGAGAGTTCGTTCGTCAGATCATCGTTGAAGACGCTGTCATGGTTGAGTCGCTACAAAATGCGTCGGGTTCCAAGTTCTTTCAGCCTGGCCCCATGGCACCGATGGAGGAGGCGCTCCACCATATGGAGAACCACTACATTGATCTGATGGAGAGGTCAGCGTGACGACGGAGCAATGGATTCGGGTGGCAGACTATACCGACGTACACGAAGAAGACACCCTGGGCGTGGGAGTGGGCGACCTGCCTATTTGCTTGTACAAGCTCAATGGCGAAATATATGCCACTGATAACCAATGTACCCACGGTGATGCCGACCTGTCGGAAGGGCTGATACAGGACGGTTGTGAAATCGAATGCCCCTTGCATGAGGGTAGGTTCGATATACGCAGCGGCAAAGCGGTGAGTGCACCCTGTACGGAAAACCTGCGCTCTTATCCTGCGCGAGTAGAGGACGGGGGCATCTATATCCGGGTTGCGCTCGTATAAGGTATCTAAGCCATGAAAACCGTCATCGTCGGCGCCGGACAAGCGGGTGCGTGGGTAGCGCGCACGCTACGACAGCATGCTCCTGAGGCTGAGATAGTGCTGCTCGGACAAGAGGCACATCCTCCTTATGAGCGCCCGCCATTGTCCAAAGGAGTCATGTCTGGCGCACAATCCGAGTCGCCGTGCCTGCTGTCCGTCCAACAAGCACGGCAACTCGACATACAACTCAAGCTGGGTGCGACGGTGGTCGAGATTGATCGCAACCGCCGTCATGTTCTGTTGGAGCAAGGGGAATCGTTAACCTATAACTCGCTGGTCCTGGCCACGGGGGGAAGGGCGCGCAAACCCACGATAGCGGGCGGCAACCTGGACGGCGTGTATACCTTGCGATCGCTGGATGATGCGTCCCGCATACGCGCCGCATTACGGCCAGGCCTTCGCCTGCTGGTCGTGGGTGGCGGATGGATAGGTTTGGAGGTAGCGGCAACGGCTCGTCTACTTGGGTTAGAGGTTTCTTTGATAGAAAGTGGTTCGAGGCTTTGTGCGCGCTCGGTGCCGGTCGGTGTATCTGGCTTTCTGTTGAGCCTGCATCGGCGTCAAGGGGTGGATGTTCAGTTGGAGGGCGCAGTAACCGCGATCGATCGATCCGAAAACGCGGGCCCATTGCTGGCCCACACTCATCAGGGTGTCCAGGAGGCTGATGTGGTGGTATTCGGCATCGGCCTTGAACCCAATACCGAGTTGGCGACGGCTTGTGGGCTATTGGTCGAAAACGGAATTGTGGTCGATGCCCACGGCCGGACGTCGGATCCGTCCATTTACGCAGTTGGCGACGTGGCGAATCAACCGTGCACCTGGTCTGGCGCTCCTACAGAGGCGCGCATACGGCTCGAATCATGGGCCAATGCCCAGAACCAAGGCATCGCCGTTGGCGAAGTCCTAGCGGGAAAGATGCATTTGCAGCGGGACCTTCCTTGGTTTTGGTCAGATCAATACGATGTCAATTTGCAAGTATTGGGAATACCTTCGGAAGCTGGCGCCCACATCCTGCGAGGATCCGCCGAGAGTGCAAAATTCTGCGTATTCCAGGTCGTTGACGGCAGCCTGCACTCGGTCATCGCTGTCAATATGGCAAAAGAATTAAAGCTGGCAAAGCGCTGGCATAAACGAGGGCAATGTCCGAATGCCACCGAATTGCAGGATTTAGCGACGCGACTGGATCGGCTTTAGCCAGACAGCCGTAGGGAGCGGGCGTCGTGCGACATCCTTAGGACGTAGCCGAAGGCGTATCCTCCAGCACGCAGAGCAATTCCGCGAGACGCTCATCCAATGACGTCAACGTGTCTGCCGGTATCAACGCCAAGATTTCCCGTTCGTTTTTCACGTGAGCGACCACGGCGCGATCAATTAACGCAAGCCCGGCCGGTGTCAGCCTGACCAACATGCTGCGAGCATCGACGGGATTCGGCAAACGCGCCACCCAACCGGACGTTTCCAATCCCTTGAGCCGGTGGGTCATCGTGCCAGACGTGACCATCAACGCCGAAAACAGCACAGTCGGCGCCAGGCAGTAGGGCGCCCCGGCGCGCCGCAGCGTGGCCAACACGTCAAACTCCCAACTACTTAGCCCGAATTCCGAGAAGACCTGATCCAGCTTGCGCTGCACGAGAGCGGTGCAACGCTTGAGCCTCCCGATCGGACCCATCGGCATGACGTCCAGATCGGGACGTTCACGGCGCCATTGTTCAAGAATGACGTCCACCGAATCCAATTGCCGTGTTTTTCCCACCGTCCGCTCCATTTATCTTGACATCAAGATAAAATATCATCACCATTGGATTTTATCTTGAACTCAAGATTATTTTATGTCCAATCCCTCACATCACGCCATCTGGGGCGATATTGCGTTGACTGCACTCGCCCCTGTCATCTGGGGATCGACGTATATCGTCACCACGGAGTTGCTCCCACCGGACCGCCCATTTACGGCGGCGCTGATCAGGACATTGCCCGCGGGCCTGTTGCTTATTTTGTTCACACGCCGTTGGCCGGCGAGCCTAGGGCAGTGGGGGCGGCTGCTCGTACTGTCGGCGCTGAATATCGGTTTTTTCCAGGCCTTGTTGTTCATCGCCGCGTATCGATTGCCGGGTGGCTTGGCCGCAGTCGTCGGCGCAATCCAGCCGCTATTGATGATGGCGCTGGTATGGGCCGTCGATCATCGTCAGCCAGTCAGACTGGCGCTCTGGGCCAGTATTTTGGGGGTATTCGGCATGGCGGTCTTGTTGCTGTCACCGAACACGGTTTGGGACCCTGTTGGCATTGTGGCGGCGTTAGTGGGCGCCGCCTGCATGGCGACCGGAACCTATCTGACACGCCGTTGGCGCACGGATATGCCGGTGTTGGCGTTAACAGGTTGGCAACTGCTGTTGGGAGGAGGGATGTTGGCGCCCGTTGCCTGGCTGGCGGACGCGCCGTTGCCCTCCTTGACGCTGATGCAAACCCTGGCCTATGCCTACTTATCGATCGCGGGTGCCTTGTTGGCCTATGCGCTGTGGTTCCGCGGCGTCGCGCGACTACCGTCGGTGGCGGTCGTATCGCTTGGATTACTCAGCCCGCTAACCGCCGTGATTCTGGGCTGGGTATTTTTAGGGCAATCCGTGACAGGTGTATCGGCCATCGGATTCGTCATGGTGCTGGCCAGCATCCTGGCCGTTCAATGGGCGACAAACCGACCAACCAGAGCATAGGGGCCTTTCATCCGCCTCGCGGCGAATCATCAAGAGTGAGTTCGTCGTGCTCGTTCAACGCATTGCGGCCGCATATTGCCCCGGTGTCATACCGAATGTTCGACGAAACAATGCAATAAAGGCGCTGACATTGTCGTAGCCTAAATCCAGTGCGATCGCCGTTACCGGCTTGCCCGCCGCCAGTAGCTCGAGTCCTCTAAGCAGCCGCACGCGTTGACGCCATTCGGTAAAACTGAATCCCGTTTCGGCCACGAAACGACGCGTCAGTGTGCGAGGGGCGATGCCCGCCCATTGGGCCCAAGCCTGCATATGGCGTTCGTCATCGGGTCTATCGGATAAGGCCTGTGCGATCTTAAGTAGACGCGCGTCTTGGGGCATGGGCAGGCCGAGCTCGACTTGCGGCAGCAAGCGAATTTCGTCCAGAATGACTTCCGCCAACCGGGTTTGGACGATGTTAAGCGTCGTATTCGACGGCCACGACGCCGCCCGCGCCACAGCGGCCTGCAGCAGACTTGAAATCGACAGAATGCAGGGTGCTGGAGGCAACGTGTCACAAGCTGAGGCCACGATATAAACACTCCAGCCAGAGAACGGCCCGTGAGAACGCAGGCCATGTGGTACGTCAGGGGGTATCCAGACAGCGTGTGTTGCCGGTACAACCCAACGGCTGCCACCCCCGTCAACAGAAAGCAATCCTTGTGTTGCGCCGAGCAACTGGCCACGAGCATGGCGGTGAGCGGGTGTCTCCCGCACCGAGTCCGAATGCGAAATCGCGGCATACACCAGCGGTCCGCCAGCGGTGGAGGCTAATTCAAGAGAAATCAACGGATCCGTCATGGATGGCGTCACAGAGCTATTTAATGTCCTTTATACCGTACTCGGGCTAAAGCACTACGCCTACGATGACGACATCGACCATCATGACAAGGAGCTTTTTTATGCGTGCCGAAGACATTCTGAACGACAGTCAAAACCACGTCGAACGCGATGGCGTCGTTATCCGCAAAGGCAGCGTGGGCGCTTTCCTGGCGAACGCCACCATCTGGTGCGATCAGACGGCAACGAGCGAGCAGCGGCAGCGCGCGGAGCGCGATATGCGCGCTCTGCTGCCAGGATTACGCGCCATTGGATTATTCGACGTGTTTTCAATCCGCGACGAAGCCTTGCGCACATTGATTGACACACACTACCCGACTACCTGAGTGAGACACGGGAGCATTGCTGCGACGGCGGGTGAAACACCCTACACCCTCTAAAGAGAAATGCCTTACGTCATCCTAGTTTGATGTTCACATTCTTCGTAGCAGTGAACTCGAGTAGCTCCGCAAAGCACTCTTCGCGACCCATTCCCGATTGTTTCACGCCGCCAAATGGTGCCCCCATGAAATGCTGACTCGCATTGTTGATCCAGACATAGCCGGCCTGCATGCGTTTGGCCGCTCGATGAGCGATGTTCAGATTTTGCGTCCAGATCGAGCCGGTAAGGCCGAACTCAACACTATTTACCTGATCGAATAGGACGTTCTCATCCGTCCATTTGAACACCGACATAATGGGTCCGAAAACCTCTTCACGCGCCAGGCGCATCTCCGGGTGCATATCCGCGAAAATCGTGGCTTCGTAGAAAAATCCATCTTTTAAGACAGGATCGACCGGACGCTTACCTCCGCAGACCAATCGTCCGCCGTCTTCGTGTCCGACCTTCACGTAATGCTCTACCTTCTGCAACTGCGCTAGACTCACAAGGGATCCCATGGTCGTCTTCGGGTCAGTAGGAATGCCAGGCTTATGGCGCTCCGGAAGAAGCCGGATGACGCTGTCCAATACTTGATCGTGAATCGACTCGTGCAAAAAAACTCGACTTGTCGATCCGCAGCTTTGCCCTGACCAGGTGAAGTTCATACCTCCGATAATGCCATCCACAAGGCAATCCAGGTTCGCATCTGGATAGGCGATCAATGCATTTTTTCCACCAAGCTCAAGCAATACCGGTTTCAGGTGCTCCGCGGCGGTTCTCATGACGGCTTTACCGGTTGGCACACCGCCAATCAAAGTCACTTTGCGAACCAAAGGATGCTTACCCATCGCATCGCCACATTCGCGCCCACCACATAGGAAATTGACCACACCCGGGGGAAATATTTCCCCCACGAGTTCAGCCAGCCGCAGAATCGATAGCGGAGCCTGGTCCGGCGCCTTCACGACGATGGTGTTACCCGCGGCAAGAGGTGCGGCAAGCCGAGCGGCAGCAAACATAAACGGATGGTTGTACGCGACGATACGGGCGACGACACCAAGCGGCGCTTGGGTTGTGTAATTGAGGTTGCCGTCACCCATGGGGATGGTTTCGCCCTTTATCTCAGCGGCAAGGCCGGCGAAATACTCAAGGCAATCGGCCGCGAATCCAGCATCTTGGATCAGCGCAGAGACGGGATTGCCATTATTCAATGCATCCAGTTGAGCCAAAGGCATGGCGTGATCACGCAGCACGGCTGCGGCTCTTCGCAGGTAGCGCGCACGCTCGGCAGGCGGGATGGAGGCCCACCCGGGAAATGCCAAGTGCGCAGCCCGCACCGCTGCGTCGACGTCCGCGGCAACGGCGACCGGCGCCTGGGTGATGACTTCGTTGTAAGCGGGATTAATCGTGTCGGCGTACGCTCCCGATATGGGAGCATGCCAGGCGCCACCATAGTAGAGCTCTCGCTGCTTGGGCAGGATGCCATCGGGGATATCTTTGGTTCGCATTCCAGGTACCTGTGTGGAGAAAGGGGGCGACTAGTCGTCGGAGCGCGTTAGTCCTGCCGTCATGGCCGGGCCGTAGCCTGTTTGCACGACAGCATCTATTACGACTGTCGCACCAGTCTTAACGGCCTCAATGGCCTGAGGCAGAAGCTTCGCCAGTATTTCTGCGTCGTCAATGGGGCCAAACGCCGTGAGCCCTTGAGCTCGCGCCATTGAGGCGAGGTCAGGCTCTGGATCGGCGATACGCTGCCCAATCCAGCGATTCTCGACAGGGCGATTGCGTTGGCGCGCCATTCGCTCCTGATGAATCTCGTCGTTGAAGAACGAGCGGTTGTTGCATACCACCATGAGCATCGGAATGTGCGCATTTGCCGCTGTCCAAAGTGCATTGACACCCATCATGTAGTCGCCATCGCCGATGACAGCGACAGGTAGCCGGTCGGAGCCTTTCAACGCTAACGCAGACCCAATCGACATGCCTGGTCCAGAGCCGATTCCCCCACCGCCGTCGTAACCCAGGAAGTCCAGTGGATGGCGAAAGTCCCACATGTCACCGCTCCAACTCAACGGAAGGCGCATTAAGCAGGTCTTTTGATCTCCAATAGCGTCTCGTAGGACAGATGCCAACATCGGTACGGTCAATGCTCCAAGTGGCATCACCTTCGGCCGAACAGGAGCCTGAATAGGCACCGACGACGGTCGCGATTTGACATGTTGGTTCAGGAGTTCGACCGCTGCCTCAGGTTCGCTTAACAGGAAGACATCGACAGGTGGAAGCCCCTGGTGATCCATACTCCAACCGTTATGGCTGTAATGATCGACTGATACTTGGATGATCTTGCTGGTGACGATGTCATTGCCCCAGGCTTGCTTGAGCGTTCCCGCCAGATCCAGCCAGTCCAGACTCAGCACTACGTCCGCACGATGAAGTACTTCCTGCGCGCGGGCATTCAGAAAATGTCCACTAGGTGCGGCGTGCAGAGGATGGTCGGTGGGGAATGCGCAGCCAACTTTCAGGTCAGTCAAGACTTCGGCGTTCAGCGTTTCAGCCAACTTAATTCGCTGTTGCCAACCTGCCTCGTCTCTGTTGACACGGCCAGCAAGGATGACAGGCCGTCGTGCAGCCGATAACATCTCTGCCGCCTGCCGAATGATGTCGTCGGCAGGCCGTGCAGGGGGTGGGGCCAAGTAACGAGATGGGTCGGGCAGGGGTGGGACTGTCTGCAACTTTGATTCCTGCAGGGCCGCGTCAAAGCAGATGTAAACCGGCCCCTGTGGTGCGGTAGTCGCAATCTGCTTAGCGCGCAGCATCGCCTCTTGTGTCGCGCCGATGGACGTGGGTTGTGCGTCCCATTTGATGAAATGGCGTACCAAAGCCGCCTGATCCTGAGCGGTGTGAATCCAATCAATCCAAGGGCGCCGCTTCGCAGCATCGACAGGCCCGGTTGCACCCAACACGATGACAGGGACTCGATCAACCCAAGCATCAAAAATGGCCATCGAACCATGCATCAAACCCACATTACTGTGCAGAATAGCGGCCAGGGGCTTGCCCGTCACCTTGGCATAGCCGTGAGCGATTGCGACAGCATGCTCTTCATGCAGTACCACAATCATCTGGGGCTTGTCGTTGCCCAAATGATTGACGATGCTGTCATGCAAGCCGCGAAAGCTGGCGCCGGGATTGAGCAGAACGTACGGCATATCCATCGCGCGCAAAATGTCAGCGATGGCGTCGCTGCACCATATGGTCTGGTCTGGTACGAAAGGGGTAGGAATATCGCGACGCACGGAGGTGGGAGAGGGTACGGTCATTAACGCTCCAGCAGTAAGGGCGGATTAAGAAACGAAAGATCGAATCGCGGCGAGGTGACGAGAGGCGACAGCGATACGTCAAAGCGCATAACGCTTTAGTCGGGCTTAATGTGAGCCTTTTGGATCACGGCTGCCCAGCGCTTCTGGTCGCTCGCGATTAGGCTGTTGAACTCGTCGGCGGTACTGCTTTCGGCGAAGATACCTTGCTCCGCCAGCGTCTCCCTTACATCCGGCAGATCCAGTGCGCGTCGCAATTCGGCGTTGAGCTTGTTCACAACTGCCGGCGGCGTTCCGGCCGGTGCCACCATGCCTATCCAGATATCGCTTTCAAAACCCTTGACCGTTTCTCCAACGGTGGGGACATCGGGCAACAAGGGGATGCGGCTCTGGCCGCTAGCCCCTAGGGCACGCAATTTCCCGCTGCGGATATGGGGCAACGCGGAATTCAATGGGCAAAACATCATGTCAACGGTGCCGGCCAGCACATCAACCATCGCAGGCGCCGTACCCCGGTACGGAACATGCATCAAATTGACATCCGTCATCGATTTAAAAACCTCGGCGGCCATATGCTGAGGGCTGCCCGATCCTGCAGAGGCATACGACAGCTCCTCGGTGCTTGCCTTGGCCAGCGCGATAAGTTCGCTGACGGACGCGGCTTTGATGTTTGGAGATACGAGTAGGACCATAGGAACGCGACCGAGCATCGATATCCCTTGAATATCTTTTAAGACGTCGAACGGGAGTGTGGGATACAGCACCGGATTGACCGATACCGTCTGATTGGGTGCAATCGCAATGGTGTAACCGTCAGCTTCCGATTTCACCAAATAGTCTGTGGCGATATTGCCTGCAGCACCAGGCTTGTTCTCAACGATGACGGGCTGGCCAAAAGTCTCCGACATCTTCTGCCCAAGAACTCGTGCGAGCACATCGTTGGAACCTCCAGGCGGAAGTGGCACGATGATCCGTATGGGTTTGCTTGGGAAGCTATCGGCTCGAACTAAGGGCGAAAAGCTGGCTGCAGCTGCGGCTGCGCATATTGCGCCCAACAGGGTGCGGCGTTGATGTCTCATCCTTGTCTCCGTTGTTTTATAGGCTGAGAGTGCATCCTATTGAGAACGCCAAACTCCTTCAATCTTGATCATTGAATCAATGTGAGGTCAGCTAGCAACGATCGGTACGCAATGGGAATTGACCCTCAATTGCGGGAGAAAGTGTGTTCTGGCAGGGCGATTTATGAGCTTGCAAACACGCAGGCCCTTTAGGGACCGGGCTTAGGGCACGAACTTAGCTCTCGGACGCAGGAGGGATCCGTTGGCGTGTTGCTCGCGCACGTGCGCGACCCAGCCTGCTAAACGAGCCAAGGCAAACAGAGCTGGAGCGGCTTGGGCAGGGAGTTCGATCGCACGTGTCAACATCACTAGTGCAAGCTCCTGCCTGGGATGCTGACCTAAACGCGTTCGCATTTCATCAAGAAAGCCGAATATTGCGCGTGATTCTCGCGTCTGGGTACGACGACCGCGCACCATGTCGAGCAACTGCGCGGCTCGAGGATCTCCATCCGGATACAAGGGATGATGAAAGCCCGGTACATCCAAGCCCTGTGACAGCCGCTCATGCGCACGTCGCATGAGTGCGGCGCGCGATTTCCAATGTCCGAGGAAGTCCTGGACACGCTCGTACATACGTCCTACCTCAATCCCGGATGTTGCGCAGAATGCAGACGCCAGGCAGCTTTGTAATGAACCTCCCGCGGACGCTACGATACGGGCACTAAGGGTTCCGGGAGGCAATTCGTGATCGGCGAGGAGGATCAATAGGGCGCGCAGCGCGTCAATGTTCTCCGCGGTTGCGACCATTCCCAACGATCGCGTAAGCGCCTCCAGGATTGTTTCGCCACGTTGCATCGGTCGATAGCATTGAGTGGGTCCTATAAATCCGCAGCAAGACACCATCGCCTGAATAATCTCCCGGGCCGCAGACAAGGTGCTGTTCCGAGCTAGGCGCTGTTCGGTCGATCCCTGATTCAGCCCCAGCATCAACACGACAATGGCAAAGACCTCCAAAACATTGCTTCGAGGATTCGAAGTAGACATGGCCTGAGTCAGCGCTAACAGGGCAGTTTCTTGCCGGCGCACGGACCAACGGGGAGGTTCAGGGGGCAACTGGCCAGTCCAAAGCAATTCGGCGACGGCTTCAAATGACTCGCCGGAATTCACAAGATCTGCGGCCAATCTGCCTCGGTATCGCGGCCCTTGGGGAGTGATCTCGGTGATGGAAGTGGCGAGTATTGGCTCGCCCCAATCCATTGCCGAGGCCGCAACTGCGCCATGACCTGATCTGGCTTGCGAACGCTTCCTGAGGCGGTCAACGTCGATTCGGCGGTAGAGCTTTTCTTTTTGGCCAGGTTGCGCCACACTGCAAATCCAACCACGGCTTACGTACGCGTACAAGGTCTGTGGCCTTACTTTTAGCACGGCCATCGCTTCTGCGGCCCCGATATAATCGCCAAGCGAAGGCAGATCCTTCTCCTGTGTTGCGATTGACGCATAACCAGCATTGGCCGATGCGTCCTCGCCCCGTTCCGGCAGAGGGGGAACCGATGAGAAGGAGATCGTGGTCATTGCGGTACGAGGCCTAACCGACCAGGCGTTGTCTTGCCTTGAAGGCTCAGGCGACCTTGCGTTTGGTGGTTAGGCCGTCCTGCTTGCCTGGCACTTCGATAGGATGATGCAGGCTTTCTGTCCACGAAAGTGACTCCATGAAGATATTTAGCGGTTGGTCCTGCACCATCAGCTCATAACCATAGTCGTCATAGGACGCGTCGTTGTGAACGGTCCAGTCGGGCACGGACAACATACCGTGTAAAACCCAATTGCATACCTTTCGCTTGACTTTTTAAGTCTACCTCAGTAGGCACGCTATAGCGATGAATGAGCCTTCCGTTCAAGAAACGTCAAAGCGATCGGGATCGGTCCCGCAGGGCTGAGGGACGCTGAATACAAGAAGGCAACAGTTTTTGCATTGCTGTCACTTTTGTCAGGACATTGTCACGCTTATGACAGAGAGGAAAGGCCAGAATTCACGTTGAATTCATTCATCAATGCGAAGCTGATTAGATGTCCCCTAAAACGAAGCCGTACCATTCCGTTGTGCTCGCAATACTGGCCGAAAGCGGTGTCAGCAGCATTCTTGACGCGCCTTGCGGCCATGGATGGCTCGGGCATGCGCTTCAAAGCGTAAAGCCCGAGGTTCATTTGGACGGTGTCGGCCTATGGGAATTCCCCGAAGACGTTCCCATTTATCAGTCGGTCAAGGAACATGATCTTGACGAGCCTCTTCCGGATTTGGGGAAAAAATACGATGCCGTCGTCTGCGGCGAGGCCATTCATTTGGTGACGAATCCTGGCCTATTGATCAAGGGTTTTCGTGATGTCTTGAACCCAGGGGGAAAGCTGATTATCACCACGCCCAATACCTGGTTTTCGCGCTCACGTGGGCAGTTCCTGCTCAGGGGGTTCCATTCCGGCTTTAGCCCAATGATCGGGAAGCAGCGCGGTGACTACATCACTTATTTCCCATTTTCGTTCCCGCAATTGCATCTGCTGCTGCAGCGTTATGGGTTCGAAAACATAACCCTCCACGATGTCGATGAACCCAAGCCCAAGCACGCGTTGGAACATGTGTTGGCTTGGCCCGGCCGGATGTACTGCCGTCGACGCGCCGCGAATGCGGCAAACACCGCCGAGGCGATCTATTGGCGCCAGGCGGCAAGTGCTCAATCTCTTCATGGCCGGTGGTTGGTTATGTCTGCGATGTCGCCTCAACGGTTGGGCGAAGGGCGGGGGTAGATCACTCGGTACCAAGGCGACGGGAAAACAGCAAATTTATGATCGCATGCGTCGCAATTGCGCGGGAGGATACCCATAGCGCGCGCGCATTGTCCTGCTGAAATGCGACTCATCGGCAAAGCCCGCACGGAATCCGATGTCAGCGATGATGAATGCGTCGAACTGTGGCGAGAGCAGCAGTCGATACGCGACATCGCTTCTGGCTGCGATCAGCAGGGTACCGAAGGTTTCCTTGCCCGCCGATAATACCCTGTGCAATGTACGCGGGGAGATTCTGGCGTCGGCGGCGACTTGTGCCGCCGTCAGACCCGGTTCCGTGCAGCGTTGGCGTAGCGATTCGACGATTCTGTTACGCAAGTCCTCGTGTGTCGACTTTTTTATCACGCTGTCTTCAGCGCCACCAGGGACCGCCAACGTAATAAGCGCGCCGAGGTGATCTTCGAGGACAGCGACAGGCAAGGGCAGTTGAGCCTCATCGAGATGAATCAATTGATCAACGTAGGCGGACAGAACCCGTCCCCAGCCGTTGTCGCCCTCTAGTCTCATTCCCACGGCTCGGTCTGGGTCCGGCAACCATTTCCGGACGACATCGGGAGGAATTGAAATCGTGTGGTTGCGAAATGCATCGGGCAATTGCGACGCATATTCAAGCTCGGTATCGATGAGAACAAGATCTGTGCTATTGAGCTTGATCCGCTGCTCCTTGCACTGAAAGTCCCAGCCCGTGCGTCCCGACACCAGATGAAAAGCCCTGTCGCCACTGGCCTTGATGTTTTGCGATGTCCGGGCTGACTGTTTGGCTGAACCACCGATCGATGCGATACGCAAACGGCCCAACTGGGTCATTTGCATGTCGGTTATGAAATCGCGTGGATCATCACAATAGGTTGTCACGCAGATGAGGTTCTTTCTCACCATCTCGACATATTGATCGAAACGATGGTGAATCGGAATTTCATCCGTATTCCAACGAAAAATAGGGGCTGTTTCGTCGCTAGGCATAGAAGCTCGACCGATGATGGCGCTTTCAGTCATAGGGATGGCGCGCTCAGCCATTGTTTCTGACTGACTGTGAATACATCATATTACCTGCTCGGTCGGTAGCTTCCATGGGGACGGGTAGCGTGTTCGACGTTGATTCCGCGTTGCTCTTTTTGCGACACAGTTCAACACGAGATGGCTCTACCTCATCACGCAGGAAACCGCACAATACCGCGCTCCAAACGCCGCTTCACAGACGTTTTTTCTGGGAATGCAATCCCATTTACTCATCACAGCAGAGCATTATGACAAGCGAAACGATCCGCAATCCCCAGACAGACCAGCTTCTGACGCCCGAGAATTCGGCACTCATCGTTATCGACTACCAGCCGATCCAAGTGTCATCGATCCGCTCGATGCCGCGTGATGAGTTGGTGTTCAACATCACGGGCGTTGCCAAAGCGGCCCTCAACTACAACCTGCCGATTATCCATTCGACAGTCAACGTGGCGACCGGTCGCAACAAGCCGCCGATCCAAGAGTTGCAAGACGTGCTCGGCCACTTGCCGACCTATGACCGCACCTCGATCAACAGTTGGGAGGACACCGAGTTCAAGGAAGCGGTCAAGGCGATCGGGCGACGCAAACTCATCATGACCGCGCTCTGGACCGAAGCATGCCTGACGTTCCCCGCGTTGGACGCGATCCAAGAGGGTTTTGAGGTCTATGTGCCAGTGGATGCGGTTGGCGGCACGTCGTCCGCCGCACACGAGGCCGCGCTGCGCCGAATCGAGCAGGCCGGGGGCAAGCTCATCAGTCGCGTTCAGATGTACTGCGAGCTCCAACGCGACTGGGCACGAGAGGCGACTGTCCCCGGTTTCATGGACGTCTTTGAGAGCGCCGACGGCTTCAACCCCGAGAAAGCCAATGAAGCGGCAAAAAGGTCAGCGAAAGGCTGATTTCCGATGATGATGATGGTGGCGGCGATTGTGAATATCGCCGCCACCAATCCTACAAAGAGAAAACACGAATGAGCGAACTATTCATTGTCGTGAGCCTCAAGGCCAAGGCTGGCAAAGAGGACGAGCTACGCCGCGATCTATCCGTGGTCGCCGAGGCGTCGCGTAGGGAGGAGGGCAGTATCCGCTATGAGCTGCTCGGGGACCAGGACGAACCTGGACGATTCGTGTTTGTGGAGGAATGGTCGTCCCTCGAGACGCGCACCCGACATCACGAGCATAGTCCGCACGTCCAGTACTTCCATGCCAATGGCATGAACAACGTCGAGAAAGCGGAGTTCGCGCATCTGTTGAAACGCGTCGTGTGATCCCATTGACCCCATCGACACGCGTGCATCGAACGAAGACACCATCGTGAAAGCAGCGATTTACACAACAGGCGATCCCAATTCACCCTGTATGCGGTAGATTCAATAAACAAAATAGAGGGTGCTGCACAGCGCCACAATGCCGACCAGTGCTAGAACAAAAATCGTCCCTGAACCGAAGCTGCGTAGGGGAATAGGCCTGCCCGAGTACAGGTAATGGGGCAACAGGATGCAGATTCACGAGGCGGTCGCCAGCACCTCTTGCATCTCTTTCGCCTTTTGATCCGCGCAGCGTCGCAGCGCTTGCACAAATTGTTCAGTGGCAGGGCTGCGGCGCTTTCCTTTGGGAAACACCATACCGTAATGCAGTTTGGTGATCGGACGGAATGGCTTGATGACAATGTCCAAATGCCGCTGCGCGAGGGCGGCCATGGGCTCTGCGAGCGCAATGCCGCAACCCATTGCCGCCAATTGGATCGCGGTGGTGCTGAATGACACCTCCAAGTCGCTGTTGGCGCTGGCATTGGTCGCCTCAAACGAGGCCAAACAGCGCTGCTCCAGAATGCTGCGACGGCCTAGACTGATGTAGGACTCTTTCTGAACGTCTTTCGGCTCGATCTGGGCACGACCCGCGTAGGGATGATCGGGGTGCATCACGGCTACGATTTCACTCTGGCAGAATAGCTCGGTCTCGATGGCTGGATGTTCAAGTGGGAGCTGCACCAAAGCGACATCAAATTGCTGCTGAGCCAGCCACCACTGCAGTTCCGCGGGCATACGAGCGGTCAGCGCGGCTGAAAAATCGGGCGTTTGCAGGCGGCAATGCCCTAGTGCTTCGGCCGCCATTCCGTCAATGATGTGGTTGGCGGCGATGATACGCACACGATCTCGCCGACCGTGGCGCATGTCTTCCGCGAAGTCGTGCACGGCATCCTGAGCACGTAGTAGCCCGTATACCCGCTGATAAAGTGCCTGGCCGTCTTCCGTTAATTCCAGCCGCCGACCGACTTTGGTAAAGATTTCAAAGCCTGCGTCTTCTTCCAGTTGACTCAGGAGTCGACTGACCTGAGGTTGCGTACGGTTTAGACGCAAGGCGGCTTGCGCGATGCTGCCTCCTTCGACAAAGGCGTGAAGGGCCTCGAACGCGCGGTAATTCATGTCGAAATTCCAATGTCATTACTTGCGTTTTTCACAAGTATTCGGCCAAATTAAGAAATTGAATTATATGTTGGTCCGCCCCAAAATTTCGGTCTGAGACGCGCCGTCGGTGCACGATTGAAATGTAGGAGTGGTAACGCAGTGACTGAGGAACCGATTGTTGTCTGGGGCGGCGGCGCCATTGGCGGTGTCGTGGCGGCAAAGCTGGCCGACGCAGGTAAAGCTGTATTGCTGGTAGATGTAGTGCCGGCGCACGTGCAGACCGTGCGAGCCAATGGGTTGGAGATTATCGGCCCAGACGGCAATAGCGCGTTTTCTCGCATGGACGCTTGTTTACCCACCGAAATCCAGGGGCAGTACGGACGTATCCTGCTTTCGGTCAAAGGCCAGCATACCGAGCAGGCGGTCACCATGTTGCGCCCGCATCTGCGCAGCGACGGCTGGGTGCTGGCGCTGCAGAATGGCCTGACAGAATCCATCATTGCGAAGCTGGTGGGCGCGGAGCGCACCATGGGCGCATTGGTCAATTTCGCCTCGGATTATGTTGGCCCCGGGCGGATTCAGTTTGGTGGGGTAGGGTGTATTCGCGTCGGCGAACTGGACGGCCGCGACACGGCTCGCTCTCGTGAGGCGGAGTCCCTGGTACGGCTGGTCGATCCAGAATCGAGCTGGACAGCGCAACTGCTGGGCTATAAGTGGAGCAAGGTGGCCATCGGCGCGCTGTTGTTCACGACGGCGCTATCGAATGACACCATTGTCGAGCAGTTGGGCAACCGCAAGTATTTGCCGCTGTGGCGTGCGCTATGCCAAGAGGTCGTGCGGGTGGCCTATGCGAGCGGTGTAAAGCCTGTCCCGTTTGATGGATTTGCACCCGAGGCATTTTCATCAGAGGCGAGCGTCGCGGATGCGTGCCTACAGATGCAGCACATCGTGGATCACTGCCGCCGCTGGGTGGGAAAACCACGTAGCGGCGTATGGCGTGACTTGGCAGTGCGCAAGCGCCGCACGGAGGTCGATCCCCAGATCACCGACATCGTCGCTCATGGTCAGGCATCCAATATTCAAACGCCGACGGTCGCGCGCATGATCGCGATGATTCGCGAGATGGAAGCCGGGACTCGCGACTTTGGTCTCGCCAATCTCGACGAACTCATGGAGGGTATCCAGTGAAACAGAATTCCTATCAGGGGCAGCACGTCCTGTTAACGGGGGGCAATGGTCACTTCGGCCAAGAGCTGGCGAACGCTTTTCTGCACGCGGGTGCTGTCATCACGAGTGTCGACCGTGGGCCATCCGAACGGTCAGACGCGGGTATTCATCCTGTGGTACTGGACGTCACTGATGAAACCGCTGTGCAGCAATTGATCTCGAGCTGGACAGACGAGGAGTTGCCGCGCGTGTTGGTGAATAACGCAGGAATCTTCCCGTTCGTGGACATTCTGGATGCGTCGGCCGAATTGTGTCATCGCATCCTGGCGGTGAATGTCCTGGGGCCTTTGGCGTTGACGCAGGCGTTGGCCAAACGCTGGATCGCTGCGGGCATTTCAGGAGCAGTGGTCAATGTCAGCTCAGCGTCGGCAGAGGTCGCACGGACCAACGGCGCGATCTATGGGCCATCGAAGGCCGCGCTCGAGCAAATGACTCGTATCTTGGCATTGAAGCTGGCACCACATGGGATTCGCGTCAACGCCGTGCGCCCCGGATTGGCTCAGGGTCAGAATAGCCCTGAGCTGCCGCCGGAACATCTGAAATCGCTCTCTGCGGCGATTCCATTGGGCCGCATGATTGCTCCGGGTGAACTGAGCAACGCCGTGCTGTTTCTTGCGGGCGACGCGGCATCGTTTACAACGGGCCAGATACTGTCCGTGGACGGCGGCGGCGGCATCAATCGACGCGCCCAGATCTAATCCTCTAGGAGTCAACCTATGAACAACACACCGCCCAGCGTGAGCATGCACGAGGACCGTCGCATTTCCTTTCCAACCTATCAGTGGCCGGAGGGCAAGCGTAGTGCGGTCGCCTTTACGCTCGATCTGGATGCGGAATCGCCGTATTTCTGGGTCACGCGTCAGCAGCAGGCAGAGTCGCTCGGAGAGCTGGAACAGCGTCGCTACGGTCCTAGGCAAGGGGTCGCACGGATTCTGGCATTGTTAGACAAGTGGAATATCAAAGGGGCTTTCTACGTACCCGGCGTGGTGGCGGCGACCTACCCCGATTTGCTTCCCACGTTATTGGCGGCAGGGCATGAGGTCGGTTACCACGGCTATTTTCACGAGCGGCTAGACACGCTAGACGATGCGCTGTTGGATGACTATCTGCAACGCAGCATTGACGTGTTTCGAGCGCAGACGGGCGAGGCTATTCGAGGCTATCGTGCACCGTCCTTTGAACATTCACCGAAAAGCCTGGCTGCCCTGGCGCGCGCAGGAATCGCCTATGACAGTTCGTTAATGGGGTTCGATCATCCGTACACGATCAATGGCCTCGTGCAGGTACCGGTCACATGGACGATCGACGATGCGTTGTACTTTCGCTATACCAATAGCCCTCGCGACAAGACGCACCCTGCAAATCCCAATGCTGTCCTGGAAACCTGGATCGAGGAGTTCGAGGGCGTACGAGAATGGGGCGGGCTCTGCATGATTACGGTCCACGACTGGATCTCGGGCCGACCACAACGACTGCGCCTGCTGGACAAGTTCTTTGCCCATCTCTCGGCGGCGAAAGACGTCTGGTGGGCGACGCCCATGCAGATAGCCGACTATCACCGCTCGTCTATCAACGCGGGGCTCTTTGATGTGAGCGCGCATGTGGGGCGTTTTGCCCCCAGCGTGACTAAATAACCAATAAAAGGGGAATCCATGAACCAAAATCGTCGCGCCTTTTGTGCGCAATTAGCCAGCGTGCCGTTGCTGTCAGCGGTTGGCGCCGGCGTAATCGCGCCCTGGCGTGGTGCGCAAGCCGCCTCTACTTATCCTAATAAACCTATGTCCATTATTGTTCCATTCGCACCGGGCGGTAATACGGACATCATTGCGCGGATGATCGGAACGACGCTGTCCAAGCAGCTTGACGCCAATCTCGTGATTGAGAATAAAGCCGGGGCAGGGGGCAATATCGGGGCTGCTGCGGTCGCCCGGGCTAGACCAGATGGATACACGCTGCTCTACAGCACGGCGAGCTCGTTCGCCATCAACCCGCACGTTTATTCGAGCTTGCCCTTCGATCCTCGCACGGCGTTCGAGCCGCTGGCGGTCACGATCCAAGTCCCGGTGGTGCTGGTCGTTACTGCCGAATCTGGCATCAAGACGCTTGACGAGTTGGCGGCGCATTTGCGCGAAAATCCTGACACCGCAGCCTATGGATCTAGTGGCACGGGGACATCTAGCCACATCGCATGCCACGTACTGGCGCAAAAGCTAGGTGTACCCAAAGCTGTGCACGTGCCCTACAAACAAGGGCCTCAAGTCCTGACGGATCTGGTAGGGAAGCAGTTGACCTATGCTTTCGATGCGTGGTCGGTGGTTGGGCCGCAAGTCAGGTCGGGGCGTCTTGTGGCACTGGCCGTGTCCAGCAAGGAACGTCTAAAGGCCGCGCCGGATGTCCCGACGATCGACGAATTGTTGAATACGGATTTCGGCGTCGTGACATGGAATGCCTATGTTGCTCCCAGCGGCTTGCCGACGGAAATCGCGGCACAGTTGCGAGAGGCTATCCAGGCGGCACTCAAGGATCCGACCATTAACGCGCGCCTCGAAAACGAGGGCGTTCCCGCCTACGCGCCCATGACGGCCGAAGAGACGCGTACCTTCTTTGCGAACGAGTATGAAAAGTGGGGCGAATTGGTAAAGCTGGTCGGGGCCACGAGAGTCTCGTAAGCATTCGCCGTATGCGCAGCCCAGACTTCGATAAACCGGATCGCAAGAGCAAGGCTGCGATCCGGTGTCGACGCTATGGTTTAAGCCAATGCGATGTCGGGTGAAGCAGGCAGTGAACGCAGGTATTGCTGGGGAATCTGCAGTTTTCCGTTCAAGACCTGAGCGGCTCGCCACGCCCAATGGGGTTCAAACAGCATTTGGCGTGCGAGCGCGATCATATCGGCGCTGCCTTCTTTAAGTATCTGCTCTGCTTGGTCTGGTTCGGTGATCATGCCCACAACAATGACCGGTGCGGTGACGGCTTTCTTGATCCGCGCGGCGAAGGGAACTTGGTATCCGGGGCGGACGGCAATTTTCTGTGCAGCAGATAGCCCACCACTTGAAATGTCAAAGAAGTCGCAGCCGATGGACTGCAGTCGCTGGCACAGGGCCTCTGTTTCGTCCTCGTTCCAACCACCGTCGACCCAGTCGGTGGCCGACACGCGTACGCCCAGAGGGAAATCGGTTGGAAGCGCTTGTCGTACCGCGTCAAAGACTTCCAGCGGAAATCTCATCCGATTTTCCAGCGACCCGCCGTAGTTGTCCTGTCGCTGATTAGCAAGAGGAGATAAGAACTGATGCAGCAGATATCCGTGAGCCATGTGGATCTCGATGAGATCAATGCCTGCCGCCACTGCGCGATGGGCGGCTTGGACAAAGGCGTTTCGCACGTCTGCGATGTCGTCAGCCGTCATCGCGACAGGCAGCACCGTATCGGACGGTCTGGAAGCGATCGCACTAGGCGCCAACGTGTCCCAACCGCCTTGTGCGTCGGATAGCCGCGCGCCGCCATGAAAAGGCGCCTGTGTAGAACCCTTGCGCCCCGCATGGGACAACTGAATGCCCAGGGCGCCGGTCGAAAAGGTTCTAGTGGCTTCGATCGTAGCGGTCAGGGCGCGGTGTTGATCGTCGCCCCAAATGCCCAGACATCCCGGGCTGATCCTACCGTCCTTGGTGACGGCCGTGGCCTCGATCATGACCAGGCCCGCGCCATTGCTGCCGAGCATGCCGAGATGCATGCGATGCCAATCACCGGCACAGCCGTCGATGGCAGAGTATTGACACATCGGCGCAACGGTAATTCTATTGGCCAGCGTTAGCCGGTTGATGGAGATGGGCTGAAAGAGTAGGGGGGTGTCGCTGCTGAGGCGGTCTTGGGACATCGTTCCTTCCTGAAGGCAATAAGTCGTAGAGTTGTACTACGAATGATCCAAGGGTGAAGCACTGTCAGTCAATTTCCAAAATTCGTCATTCACTTGCATGTTAGGTAAGTTTTACCGCATTTGAGGGCTGCCAGTCGCGTAGCGACGGGCGTATCGGCGCTTGCCCCGCAATGCAGTCTAGAATGATTTACCCTCGAGCGTCCTTTTACAGAGTCTCACGTATGGCTTACACCGCGAATCCAACCGAACTTTCCGACTTGCACGCGTTTGATGAAGATCTGCGCGCGATCCGTCATCATATTCACCAGCATCCGGAGCTTGCCTTTAACGAGCAAGCAACGGCGTCGTTCGTGGCAGACAAGCTAAAGGACTGGGGATACGAGGTCACTACCGGGATCGGGCAGACCGGCGTGGTGGGCTCGTTGCGGGTGGGCGCTGGCCGGCGCAGCATTGGTATTCGTGCCGACATGGATGCGTTACCCATCCTGGAGGAAACCGGTCTCGACTACGCGAGCCAACATCAGGGCGTGATGCACGCCTGCGGTCATGATGGCCACACAACGATGTTGTTGGGTGCGGCCAGGCATTTGGCGCAGACCCGCCGCTTTGACGGCACCCTACATCTCATTTTCCAACCCGCAGAAGAGCGAGGATTTGATAGCGGCGCGACAGCCATGTTGGACGACGGCTTGTTCGAGAAATTTCCTTGCGACTATGTCTTTGCCATTCACAATCACCCTGGCATGCCCCTGGGCCAGATGCTGTTTCGCGAAGGGCCGTTCATGGCTGCGGGCGACCGAGTGTTCATTAAAGTGAAAGGCGTGGGCGGGCATGCGGCCAGGCCTCATCAGGCTGCCGACCCGCTGGTCGCCGCGGCGCACATCGTCGTAGCACTGCAGACCGTGGTGTCCCGGAATGTCGATCCTGACGAGGCCGCTGTCGTTACCGTCGGTCGGTTGCTGGCGGGGCAGGCGCTCAATGTCATCCCGGACTCTGCCGAGATCGGTATTAGCGTGCGGTCATTCAGCACAGAAGTCCGCGTGCTGCTAAAGAAACGCATTAATGAAATCGTCGAATCGACGGCGGCAGCCCATGGCGTCAGCGCCGACATCGATTACGTCGAAGGCTATCCCGTGTTGGTCAACGACGCGGCAGCAAATGAACTAGCCATCTCGGTCGCGCGCGAACTGCTGCCGGCCGATCAAGTCGTAGCTGAAACCAAGCGATTGATGGGCAGCGAGGATTTCGCCTACATGCTGCAGCGTTGCCCCGGCGCGCTCGTGCGTCTGGGCAACGGTCCCGCCACTGACGGTCGCGGGCTGCATAACCCCAAATACGATTTCAATGACAACAATCTGGTCATCGGGGCCGCCTATTGGAGCCGTTTGGTGGAAACCTATTTGGCGTGTTCAGAGAAAGCGTAGATCGTCGTGCGTCAATGGCGTCCGGCTTACCGACGGTACGCAACGAACTTCAGCCAGGGCGCCGCGTGAAATACGCTCATGAGCAAATACATCAGACCCATGCCGCTAATAGGCGAGGCATCGCCGCCACCCAGACACGTCATCGGCTGCGCCTCGCCGCCCAGCGCAAACGTCAACCCCGCCATGAGCGCAAAGATCGGGGCGGCGGCCAGGTGTAACCAACGGACCGCTCCCAGCGCAGCCTCGCGCACGCCCTTTGCACGGCGCGCGTTCGTCCATTCGTCTTGGCTGATCCCGCTCATTGTTTCGCTTCAGTGGCGAGGTCGGCGTGGCAACACGCCGATTTGACGGTATCGAGCAACTCCGCGACCGTACCATTGGACGGGGTCGTTTTCGCCGACTCCATTTGATAGCGATCATGATGCCGCACCCACTCCATTTTGTTCTCGACCCCCTCTCGTTCATCGCGTCCCTTGGGTGTGATGTCCAGCAGGTTATACGTGCCCATCATGATCTCCACGCCGCGGGTATAGCAGGAGTACGTATGGAAAACTTCGCCTGTGTCGCTTTTTAGAAAGGCACTGATTCCCGGCCATTCCTCGGACGCATAGGGCCAATCGCCATAGTTGTACTGCAGCGTTCCTCGTGCGACGTCTTCCGGCGAAAAACTCACGCCGAAATCGTAATTAAACGGGCTGCCATGGGATGACACCCAGTTAAATTTCCATCCCATGCGTTCACGAAAACGTTCGATATCCGCCAGCGGCGCACGCGAAATCGCGACAAATGTCACATCACGCTGCGCCAGATGCGCCGTCATCCCGTCACTATGGTCGGCCATATAGGAACAACTCCGGCAGCCTTGCTCCCACCCGGGCGCGAACATAAAGTGTTGGACAATCAGCTGATGGCGGCCGTCAAATAACTCTATCAGCCGGCGGGGGCCTTTACTGGTATTGAAAACATAGTCCTTCTCGACACGGACCCAGGGCAGGGTACGCCGTTCGGCCGCGAGCTGATCGCGTAGACGCGTCAGTTCTTTTTCGTGCGCCAGCAAGGCTTTACGTTCGGCAATCCATTCCTCTCGGGAAACAATGCGATGGTCGCCGGCATTGATTTTGGCGCTTTCGACCTGATTGGCTGTGATCTCATTCATGGTTTGATTCCTCGTTCGCTTATTGACAAACTGCGCTGCATCATCGACCGTCAGGGCAGGGCTGGATACCATATTCGCACCAGGCCTTGACACCATGGGAGTGACAAATGTGACGGGAATCCAATGGACGCGTTGATCCGGGCGGCGGCGCAAGCCCTAGCCAAAGGCGATGTCCTTGATGCGCTCAAGCACGTCGCACTGCGTGACGAACCGGCAGCCCTGGCGCTACGCGGCATCGCCATGGCGCAACTGGGCGAGCTCAGCCGCGCCAAGGTGTTGCTCAAGCGCGCCGCGACGGCATTTGGTCAGACCGACGAGGTCGCCCGCGCGCGTTGCGTTGTCGCCGAGGCCGAGATCGCGTTGGTCTCGCGCGACCTGAACTGGCCCGCCCAGACGCTAGACGCCGCGTGCGCGACGCTCGAAATGCATGGCGACCTCATGAACGCCGCTCATGCGCGCAATCTCGCTGCCCGTCGCCTGTTGTTGATCGGCCGGGTGGACGAGGCGGCGCAGGCGCTTTCCGGCGTGGATCCCACCCGGCTTGCGCCTGCGTTGCGCGCCGCAGTCGAGTTGACGATGGCGGGCATCGCCATCCGTCGCCTGGACACGGCCGCCGCGCGTTCGGCGTTTGCCCATGCAACCGAAGCCGCCCGGCGGGCGGATATCCCCGCACTGACAGCAGAGGTTGAGAGCGCGACCGGCATTCTGGACCAGCCCGCCGCACGCGCGATCACTTGCGGCGCGGAGCGTGTCGTTTTACTCGACGAAGTCGAATCACTCCTGACATCAGGGGCGCTCGTCATCGATGCATGCCGCGGCCTCGTACGCGGCGATGACACGACAGTTCGGCTGGCCAAACGTCCAGTCTTGTTCACCCTGGTGCGCTGTCTAGGCGAAGCATCCCCGAGCGACGTACCCAGAGAAACCCTAATGCTGCGGGCATTTCGGGCAAAACACAGCGATGAATCACACCGCGCGCGATTGCGCGTGGAAATAGGGCGCTTGCGCGTGGCGCTAGGTGATGTAGCCAAAGTACGCGCGACCAAACGAGGCTTTGTTCTGGCGCCTCGCGACGGACAAGCCGTGGTGGTCTTGGCACCGCTCGTCGACGAGCGAAACGTCGCCATTTTGGCGCTACTCGCCGACGGCGAGGCGTGGTCGAGCTCGGCCCTGGCGATCGCGCTTGGTATGAGCGCGCGCACCGTACAGCGGGCGCTTGAACCGCTACGCGCCGAGGGCAAAGTCCAAGCCTACGGAGACGGCCGAGCGCGCCGCTGGACGGTTGCCTCCGTGCCAGGATTCCCGACAGCCTTGTTACTCCCCGATTTGTTACACGATGGGTAGACTATGTTGGTCAGAATCTAATCAACCAGCGCGGCTCATGGGGCAGCTGTTACCTGAGCGGGCGGAATCCGGAGCCACAGATGAAACATTCCAACGCAGAAATTATCCGCGAATACGGTCCCTTCGAGGGCGCAGGCGAAGTCCATGGGGTCACCTACGACGGGCAACATGTCTGGTTCGCCTCGGGAGACAAACTCAATGCGTTCGATCCCGACACGGGCACGATGCTGCGTCAGGTCGATGTCAAAGGAGACGCGGGGACGGCATTCGATGGCAAGCATCTCTTTCAGATCACCGGCGACCAGATTCACAAAATCGACGTAGCGACCGGTGATGTGCTCGCCACGATTCCATCACCGGGGGGCAGGGGCAACAATTCGGGGTTAGCCTGGGCCGAAGGCACGCTCTGGGTCGGCCAATATCGCGATCGGAAAATTTATCAGATTGATCCGGACACGGGAAAAATCCTGCGAACCATTGAATCCAGGCGTGTCGTCACCGGGGTAACGTGGGTTCACGGCCAGCTCTGGCACGGAACGTGGGAAGGCGAAGAAAGTGACCTGAGACGCATCGATCCGGAAACAGGCGAGACTCTCGAAACGATAGAGATGCCGGTTGGCACAGGTGTGTCCGGCCTGGAGACCGACGGACATGGCCAGTTGTTTTGCGGTGGCGGCGCTAGCGGTAAATTGCGTGTGGTGCGTTTGCGTGAGTAGCCAGCATCCCGAGTCACCCAGATAGACGCTAAGCAAGCTTTGTCGCTGCTATTGAGAGCCAAAGCATTGCTTGGCCGATTTCGCGGGCCGATACAAACTATACGAAGTTTGATGCAGTGCATTATGGGCCGTCGATCCTACGCTGCAAGGCAGATTCAACCTTGCGGCAACCACGCATGGATATAAGCGTTCACTGCATCTTTCGTTGAAAAGTGATGATGCCGATAGTAGAGGATTCGTTTTAACAGGCTCGCGAATTCTCTTTATGGCAACGCGTTCGGATTATGACAGCGCTTGGAAAGACGCATTGGCCGTGTACTTTCCCGAGTTTTTGCAAATGTTGCGCCCCCAGACGCACGCACGGATTGATTGGACACATCCACCGAAATTTCTAGACAAAGAGCTGCAGGCGTTGATCCGTAGCTCGGCACGAGGGCGATTGCTCGTTGACAAGCTGGTAGCGGTTCGGCTACAGGATGGCCAGGATGCGTTGCTGCTGATTCACGTCGAGATTCAGACGAAATGCGACCCTGATTTTGCGATGCGTATGCTGGATTATCACGTACGGCTGAAAGCGAATTATCCTGGCAGTCGATTGCTGGATCTAGCAGTACTGACGGGACGTAGCCGTCGCGGCCTGGATTACGGCTGTTTAGGCGCTGATTTGATGTCCTATACATACGAAGAAGAGGATTGCGGGCTGACTTTCAAGTTTCCCGTGATGCATTTGGAATGGTGGCGTCCGCGTATAGTTGAACTGAGTGGCTTGGCGTCGAGTAACCCGTTTGCCGTGGTGGTAATGGCGCAGTTGGAGGCGACCAGTAGAACGCATCCCGAGGAACGATTGGCCCGCAAAGTCGAGTTGGTCAGGCATTTTGAGCAATGGGGAATCAAGCGCGATAATAGACGAATGCTATTTCGAGTAATCGACGCGATGATGTCTTTACCCCAGCATTTAGAGCGGGCATTTGCGACCGCTCTAAAGAAAATTGAACAGGAACATGAAATGACTTATGTGACTAGCGTCGAACGCGTGGAGCTGCGGCGCGCGAAAGACAAAGGACGAAAGAAGGGGCGAGAGGAGGGCAGAGAGGAGGGCAGAGAGGAGGGCCAACTCAGAGGCATTGCTAAATCCTTGACAGAATTGACAGTACTCAAGTTCGGCGTGCTTCCTGATTGGGCAAAGGCGCGTATGGAGCAGGCAGACGAGGCCACGTTGAATCAATGGCTATTACGCATCCTGGATGCCAAGCGTGTCGAAGACGTGTTTGTTTGATCCGGGAAGAGGCTGCGCTATAGTCACTCACATGCTGGCTGGTGGCGATCATCGCCAGCTGATGGATAGTGAAGCGCAACGTCAAAGGTGTCGTCATGTCCCACCGCATCATCGCAGCCAGCACTCTGTGCGCGGCCGCCTCTGTCTTCATTGCCATGCCCCAGGCCGTCGCCCACCACGGCTGGTCATGGGCCGACGCCGAGCAAATCAAGCTTGAGGGCACGATTAAGCAAGTGCAGGTCGCGCCGCCGCACCCTTGGCTGGATGTCGAAACGCAGGACGGTCTGTGGCGGGTAGAGCTGGGCAATCCCAACCAGACCAGCCGTGCCGGATTTGATGAGTCTTCCGCCAAACCGGGCGATACGATTACCGCGACAGGTAACCGCGCCCAGGACCATGCGGAAAAACGCATGAAAGCCGTGCAAATCACCGTAGGTGACAAAACCTACGATATCTATCCGGACCGCATTAAAAAATAATGCTCGACTGGATTGCTGGCTGGCCTCTGGCCGGTTTGCTGCGGCATTCCGGCACCGCCTATTTGCTGGTCAACGCAGGACACATCGCGTCAATTGGTCTGCTTTTTGGTGCTATCACGGCGCTGGATTTGCGCTTGCTGGGAGCCGCACGCGCCTTGCCGCTGGCGGCGGCAGGGCCATATCTGTCGCGCCTGGCGGCTGTGGGACTCATACTGGCGCTGCTAACGGGGGCGTGCCTGTTCGCCGTGAACCCTCAGGACTACCTGGATAACCCTGCGTTTCTCACCAAACTGGGATTGCTGGCCTTAGGCGTTGTTAATGTCCTGTGGCTGCACTGTCGGGGCCAGTGGAACAGAGCCTTGCAAGGCGAGTCGACACCAACAAGAATCAAGCTGCACGCGGCGATGTCGCTGCTTCTCTGGCTGGGCGCCATCGTGGCGGGACGTTGGATCGGTTTTTTATAGTGCCCCTGGGTCGTGCGCCTTTCTGTCTGGCTTCCGGCATCGAAAGTGACCTATACGAATCCCGCCGCCGAGGCTCTGTCCTCTGCTGACCGGGCGCTGGCACTGCGGGTTATTCCCGTGCAATGCGCTCGTCTTGTAGACGTGTTCCAATCGACACGTTTAACTTTCATTTGCCTGAATATCCCGACCATGACTGCACCTTTTCTGCTCGCTGACTGCAAAGCCATTGCTTTCGACCTGGACGGCACGTTGCTCGATACGATGCAAGACATTCGCGCATCCGTCAGTGTGGCGCTACGCGATTGTGGCTACGGCGAATTGCCCGAGGACTATCGCATGCCCAATCTGCATGGGGCATTTCCCGCCGTGCTGGTGGCCGTCATGCAGGACCGGAACGTACCGTTGTCCGTGTTGGATGCGGTGATAAAGGCCTATGCGAAGCATTATGCGCACTTGGCTCACCGCAATTCGCAACCGTATCCTGGTGTGGTGGACTTCCTAGAGGATTGCCAATCCCGGGGGGTGAAACTGGCCGTTTGCACCAATAAATTGCACGCCTCGGCGCTAAAGGCACTGGAGCAAAAAGGCCTGATGCCGTATTTTTCGGTTGTGTTGGGCAGTGATTCGGTCAGCCGGCCCAAGCCTGACGCCGAGCCATTACTGAAGGCCTTTGAGGCGATGGGCGTGGCCCCCGCGCAGGGCGCGTACGTCGGCGACACGCACGTGGATGCGATCAGCGCCCACAACGCCGGCGTGCCGTTCGTGTGGTTCCGGGCAGGTTATGGTGGCGAGTTGGTGCACGAGCATCCTCAGGCCTTGGCGTTTGATGATTATGCCGAGTTGCTAACCGTGCACGACGCAACGTTCAGTTCTTGATACCGGGCCATGACGACGCATTAGCGGATCATTTCATATGGCCACAGGGGGGCAGCCTGATACTTTAAATAACCGCATAATGTGTATTATGTAAAGTAATGGATTGACGTTCACCAGCCTTGCCAACCTGACCGGTTCTGTTGGGCACCCTGCGTCGCTGGCATGGCCAGGATTCAGCCCGCCCGCTCCGCGGGACTATGGGGGCACTAAAAATGCACTAATCGCCCCAGCGATTCACCCAATTGAGCGGCGCCTGCCCAGAGAATACGCGCGCGATTTCCTCGCTGGCTTTGCGTCGCAGGTCCTCAACGGATTGCTCCGAATACCAACCGGTGTGGTCGCTGACGACGACATTATCGAGAGAAAAGAACGGATTGTCAGTGCCTGGAGGTTCATGTTCAAAAACGTCCAGGCCGGCACCGAAAATCCGGTTGTCATGCAACGCGCTTGCCAATGCCACGCTATCAACGAGGCCGCCGCGAGACGTATTGATGAGAATGGCGGTCGGCTTCATACGGGAAACAAACTCAGCGTCCACGATGCGGTGCGTATCGGGCGTAAGCGGCGCATGCACCGACACGACGTCTGACTCGGCCGCTAGACGCGTCAGGTCAACCTGCTCGGCACCCTCTGGGATTGCCTGCAAATACGGATCGAAAATCAAGCATCGCCCGTAACCGAGACCTTGGGCCTTGCGATGCAAGGCGCGGGCAATGCGGCCGTAGCCGATCAATCCCAGGGTTCCACCGCGCATGCGATACATCGGCTCTGTGCGCGCTACGTTCCAGGCCCCCTGCCGCACGGCGTTGTCGCGCGTCACGATGCGACGCGCGACGGCGAAAAGCAACGCCAGCGCATGGTCGCTAACCTCTTCTACCCCGTAATCTGGCACGTTGGCCACATAGACGCCACAAGCTGCGGCATGAACGCGATCGATATTGTCTACCCCCACGCCGTAGCGCACGATGGCACGACAATTCGGCATGGCGTCTATCGCGACGGCGTCGACGGGGCTTTCGCGCACTAAGACCGCATCCGCGTTCACCACCGCCCGACGAACGACGTCGGCAGAACCTCTACAGGGCATCTCGATAACCTGTGCGCCAAACGACGCCAGCGTACGTGCTTCGACATCGGTCCCACCATATCCTTCGTCCAGGATGACAACGCGCGGGGACGTCGATAGAGGCTGCTTCGCGACGGTATTCATGACACGCATCAACTATTGCCCTTTCGCTTCTTTAACCGCCTGTAGCAGTCCGTCGACCCATTTTTCGCCCGCGGACTTTTTGAGTTGCGATACGACAGTGGGCTGAGCAGCCGAGCGGAATTGTTCTATTTCTGCAGCAGTGGGGACATAAACTTCCATGCCAACGCCTGTGAGCACCTTTTGTGCAGAGAGGTCCTGTGCACGCGTCATATCCCGGTGTATGTCGCGAGCTGGGATCACGCAATCGTCAATTGCCTTTTTCTCGGTGTCGGTCAGCGACTGGTAAAAAGTGTCGCTGACCAGATAGGCATGCAGGCTATATACGTGTCCGTCCAGGGTCGCATATTTCTGGCTCTGATAAAGGCTGCCCGCCATGATGTTGGTGACGCTGTTTTCCTGCCCATCTACCGTACCCTGTGAAAGCGCGGCCGGTAGTTCGCCCCAATCTATCGCAGAGGCGCTCCCCCCTAATGCCTCTATCATGGTCAAAAAGACAGGTGCCGGCTGTACGCGGATTTTTAATCCCTTGAGGTCTGCGGGGGTCTTGATCGGGTGCTTGCTGTTGGTGAAATGGCGGATGCCATTGTCTGCATAGGCCAGTAACCGTATCCCGGTTTGTTTCAGCATCTCATCGGCGAAATCCTTTCCAAATTTGCCGTCCAGCACTTTGTAGGCGGTCGCATGGTCGGGAAACAAATACGGTATCGCAAAGACATCGAACGGACGATAAACGCTCGATATGCCCCCGTCGTGCGAGACGACCATTTCGACAGTGCCGAATTTCAGTCCCTCTAACGCGTTGGTCGCGCTGCCTAACTGCCCTGCCGGAAAGATTTGTACCGTGACGGAGCCACTGGTGGCTTGCTCCATACACGCCTTGAACTTCAGCGCGGCCGCATGCATGGGTTGGTCTTCGCGAGCGGGCTGGAAATGCGCGTACTTCATTACCTTTGGGGCGGCCATCGCCGGCGCGCTGCCTAGCGAGAGAACGGTCGACGCAGCCAGTAGAAACTTTCCGAACATATGTCTCTTCTCCATTTTTTGTCCTTCATTTGTGCGCGAAGTCAGTGGGTGTATCCGGCAAGATTAGGCAACCAAGTGCTCAGCCCTGGGAATAGAACAATTAATGCGAAAACGATCAGCTCCACGATCAACATGGGCATGATGGCGCGCGCCAGTGTGAACAATGGCAGCTTCGTAATGACCGAGACGACGAACAGCACGCCCCCTACTGGCGGCGTGATCATCCCTATCGTTAGATTCAGAATGACGACCATGGCGAAATGCAGTGGATCGATGCCAGCGGCCTGGGCGACGGGCGCCAAGATCGGTACCAGAATAATGACTGCGGGTAGCGTATCGAGGAACAAGCCGCAGGCGAGCAAGAACAATGACACTGCGATCAGCAAACCCAAAGGTGGCAGGCCCAAGCCCACAATCGCCTGGCTCACCGACTGTGGAATCTGCAGCACGGTCAGCATGTAGGCAAACACGGTCGCCATCGAGATGACAAGCAAGACAACCGAGGACATCAACGCCGTTGTCACGAGGATCCGTGGAATCTGTTTCACTGTTAGCGTGCCGATAATGAAGCGCCCCACGATGAACGCATACACAGCAGCCACGGCGGCGGCCTCGGTAGGGGTAAACAGGCCGCCATGGATGCCGCCGAGAATAATGATCGGCATCAGCGCGGCTGGGAGTACTTTCCATGATGACAACAGAAAGATTCCCCACGAGGGACGCGGCAGCGGGAAGGTGAAGTTTTCGCGCTTGGCGATCCACCAATTCAGAATGAGCAACGACGCGCCGAGCATTATCCCCGGCACGATGCCGGCCATGAACAAGCCCATGACGCTGACGCTGTTATCCGTCAACGCATAAATCACCATGATGATAGATGGTGGAATGATGGGTGCGATGATGGCGCCAGCCGCGGTCAACCCGGCTGCGTAGCTCAGTGGATAGCCTGCTTGTCGCATCATCCGAATCACGACGGACCCGGGGCCGGCAGCGTCGGCCAGCGCCGACCCGCTGAGACCCGCCATGAAAATCGCCATGCCGACGTTGGCGTAGCCTAGCCCGCCACGTACGTTACCAATCAATTGGCAGGCGAACTTGACCAGCAGATCGGTCAGGCGCCCGCCTGTCATCAATTCCGCAGCCAAGATAAAAAACGGAATGGCCATCATGGGAAAGCTGTCCAGACCGCTGAACAGTCGCTGTGCAACCAACATGGGAGACGTCGTGCCGCCCCATAGCAGGGCGGCGAGCCCTGCCCCACCCATCGACATGGCCACCGGCACGCCGGCCACGAGCGTGGCAGCAAAGACCAATACCAGTATTGCAGTCATGGCCGACCACCTTCTGGCGCGGTCATCAGCGGCACGGGGCCGTCTACCGTCTCGTCTGGGGTCTCCGAATCAAACTGACGGGTGACGTAGCGGCGAAATCCGAACAACAGGTGCACGGTCGACAGCACACAGCCCACCGGCACAGCGAGATAAACCAGGCCCAGTGGCAGACTCATGACGGCTGAGGATTGCATCATGGTCCTGCTTGAGTACGCGAATCCGTACCAGGCGATGGTCAACAGAAACGCCAAAATGGCCATTGCTACGGCAACCCGTAGCGCGTGCATTGCGCGCTTGGGCAGTGCGTCCTGCAAGAGCTCGACCGCGACATGAGAGCCGTTGCGTAACGCTAAGCCGGCTCCCAGATACACGCACCAGATCATCATGTAGCGAGTGAGCTCTTCGACCCAGGACAGCGAAGAGCCGCCCAAGTAACGTAGCACCACGTTGGCAAACACCAGCAGAGTCATCCCTAGCACTAGCGTGCCAAGGATGAATTTATTCAGCCAGATTAAAGCGCTATCGATTCGCGCAAGCATGCAAGTGTCTCCTCCAGACGGACCTTATCGTCGGGACGACCACTATGCAGTGCCAAACCAGGCATTGCGCCGATAGCCGCCTATACCGTCTTGATTTTTTAATGTTTTCCCTTACGGGAAATGTCTTCCTCTCCTGATGCCAAACTGCTACCTTAGGCATCAATGAGATTAGAATAGCATTTTGGCCGGCGTTGTAAAGGGTGTGCGATGGGATCAACGGAGCATTCGTCGTCGAGGATGAAAACAACTATGCAGAACGCAAAAGGCGTCAACCGTATCGCGCGTCCCAAGCTGCTCGTCGATGAAGTCATACGTGCGATTCGCGGGATGATCGTCGAGGGGCGCGTGCTACCGGGCGAACGGCTGTCGGAAAATGCCCTGGCCAATGAACTAGGGGTTTCCACTACCCCCGTGCGAGAAGCGATTGCCTTGCTCAGAAAGGAAGGCCTGGTCACGGTTCAACCCCAGTCGGGGACTTACGTTTTTGAGCTGCAACCAGGAGAGTTGGAGCAGCTTTGTGAACTACGTTTCGCGTTGGAGCCGGCTGCGATTCAATTGGCGTTGGACGATCCGCAATCGGGATTGGCAGCCAGCCTGGCCACTATCGTGAAAAAGATGGAGACGGCCCATTCGGAGAATCGCGTGCAGGACTATCTGGCGCTCGACACAGAGTTCCACGAGACGATTATCGCGGCGGCAAACAATCCCTATATCACCAGCGCCTATGCACTCATTAGTGCCAAGATGGCCGCATTGCGCAATCGTTTGGGGCGAGATCCCCATCACATGAAAAAATCGAAACGCGAACACATCGAGATCGCCAATGCCATTCGGGAACGTGATCTGAGTAAAGCGACACGCGTGCTGGTGAGTCATATCGCCCGCAAGGAAGGCTCGTATTGGGAGCATCTAGATCCCGATAATCCGCAGCGGCTATTGAACTTTACCGATACTCGGTAATGTCATAAAGAGTTCGATGACACCGGGCGGATGAAGCCGTCCCCGTACTATGACCGGATCGTCGAGGTCGTGGAGGAATTGATGAAGTTCACCTTGCTCACACGCAATATCGAGCCGTATTTGTTGGACCGTTATAGCGAGCGTAACGGAACCCCCAATGAGCTCTCAAAGCGACTGAATCAACAATCCATCTGAGCACTCGATTTATAGCGATACGGCAACGCACGCAGTTGATCGACAATGGGTCAACGATGCTGATCGCGGATTCGGCATCAGGCCACGAGATGCCGACCAAAGAATGTCAACGTGCGGTCCCAAGCCTGCTGTGCCCATATCGGATCGTATTGCGTGGTCGGCAAACGATTTGGCCCGGTCGCGTCCTCGTTGGCAAATCCATGCAGCGCGAGGTACCGATAGAACTTGAATGCCGTACCTGCATCAACGAGACGCTTTTCTAATTCATCGACAACGTTGATGTCAAAATGCGGATCCTGCGTCGCCCAGTGGCCTTGCAGCGGCGTCGCGATGTTCGCCACGTCGAGGTAGTCCAGAGGCGGAAACCCATAGAACGTGACGGCGGCGTCCAGATCCGGGTTGTTTGCCGCGGTCAGCAGCGTCAGCGCTCCGCCCATGCAGAATCCGACGCAGCCAACCTTCGCCGAGCGTGACTTCAAGAATTGAATGGCTCCACGGATGTCCTCGTTGGATGCGTCAGCGAAATCGAGTCCGTTCATGAGGTGGCTCGCCTCTTCTTGTTCGACAGTCGACTGTCCCCGGTAAAGGTCCGGCACCAGGACAAGGTAGCCCGCTTGCGCAAGACGATCCGCGACACCACGGATTTGCCCGTTCAGCCCCCACCATTCCTGGATCACGACGATTGCGGCCGTACTTGGCCCTGCGGCGGGTTCGGCCAGGTAGCCCTGAAGCGTTTGCCCGTCTGGACGTTTGAATTCGATCATAGTTCCCATCAATGACTCCTCTTGAGAAATTCGATGTCGGCTCACCCCAAACGGATACGCATAACAGCGGCACTGCGCGTATGACAAGCCAGTGCCCAGGGGGCCAACCACAGCATAATCAGTATCCCATCATATCGTGCGCGAGATGCCCAGGCGCGACGCGGTCTCCTGGTGCGGCAGCCCTTCTTGCACCTGGCACATCAGGAACGCTTGACGGCAATCCGCGTGACGTTCAAGCATAGGAAACCATGTCAATCCGCACGCCTTCCCACAACGATATCCGTTTTTAGTCTAGGATCAACGCCACACGAAGTTGAACGGAGTCACCATGACAGCAGATAAAGTTGCCCTTGTCATTGCCGGTGGTAGCGGGATGGGCGTACGCCTGCCCTGCTCTTCTATGTAGACTCCATGCGCATACAGCTCCTTTCCGATCTTCATCTTGAGCAACACCCTGACTTCCAACCCAGAGCCGCAAGCAATGTGGATGTACTGGTCCTGGCAGGAGACATCGGCTCATACCAATCCGGCTCAAGGCTGGTCGATGACGACTTCGGCCTCGCGCGGTTTTCACCGCTGAAACCCGGCGCTCCCTGGCCAACGGTCCTTTATGTTCCCGGCAATCATGAATTTGACTCATTGGAGTACGAGGTGGCGTACCGGCGGTTGCAGGATGTGTGTGCCCGCCTGGGGATCACGTGGTTGGAACGGCAGACCGTCACGTTGGGTACGGTTCGGTTTGTTGGCACCACGTTGTGGAGTGACTTCGAAGCACTTGCCCGGATTGAGCCCAATCTCACGAAGCAGATGCGGCAAAGGGATAAGGCCTATCGAGCTGCCAACTTCTACCTGCGCAAGAACACCACCCTCCGTCAAGGCGAGCCGATGCTCGCCCAAACCATTCGGGACCTGTTTCAGGAATGTCAGGAATGGTTGCGTGATGCGCTGGCCACACCCTTTGATGGGACAACCGTCGCTGTGACGCATTTCGCGCCAACGCTGCGAAGCGCCGATCCCCGCTATGGGCTGACGCCAGGAACGGCGGGCTTCTGCAATGACCTGGACGATTTGCTACCCCACGCGCAGGTGTGGATGCACGGTCATCTGCATTGCATCAACGACTATACGGTGCACGGCGTCGCGCAAGGGCAGGATTTTGCATGCAGGATCGTCGCGAACCCACTGGGGTACGACAGCAAAGGCGAGCAAGAAACCTTCCGCGAAGGATTCGTGGTGGAAGTGGCTTCTTGAAGGCCCCTCTTCTTCCAGTACGTAACCCTCGTGTTCCAGCACTTGACTGACCACTTTGAAGGCGCCTAAGCCGCTGGCTGTCGTTCGTCCGATTGTCGAGTGGTAGCTTGCGAATCGCCAACAATCTGTTTGTCAGACAATATGCTTGACGGATTAAAAACTTGAGCACAATAATGCCGCAAAGCGCCGGGCTGGCTGCCGTGCGCCCACACCCACAAAAGCCAGGAGACAAGCATGGAAAAACAATCCAAACAGGTCGTACGCCACGGGCGTCGGGAATTTGTTGCGGGACTGGGCACAGTCGCGCTGGCGGCTTCCCTACCCGCTCGCGTACTCGCCGCCCCGGCGGAGCTCAATGTCGGCGTTATCTTGCCGCTGTCTGGCGCCAATGCGCAATTCGGCATCAATTCGCGCCAGGGGCTGGAATTGGCCGCCGACGAGATCAACGCTGCGGGGGGCATCAAGTCGCTGGGCGGCGCCAAACTCAAGCTGATCATCGCGGACGCCACCTCGCAACCGACGACGGCTGCCACGGTGGCACAACGACTGATTACGCAAAATCGCTGCGTGGCCATCATCGGGGCTTATGCGTCGTCGCTGACGCTCGCTGTCTCTGAGGTGACCGAACGCCGCGGCATCCCCTTGCTTACCATGTCGTTCTCGGACGTGCTGACCGAACGTGGCTTCAAACATATCTTCCAGGTGGTGTCCAAGGGCTCCGTGCTGGGCAAGGCGCAATACAACTACGCGGCCTCGGTCGTGGCGGGCGCATCTGACATCAAGAAGATAGCGCTGCTGTACGAGGATACGGCCTACGGGACCTCGCAGGCCGTGGGTGTGCGCAACGCCGCCAAGGCCGCGGGGGCCCAGATCGTGCTGGATGAAGCTTATCCGCTGGGTATCACCGACGTCACGCCGCTGATCAGCAAGCTACGCGGCTCGGACGCGCAGATCGTATTCCCGATCTCGTATCTGAACGACAGCTTGCTGATTATCCGTGTGATGCGTCAGCAGAAGTTGACCGTACCCGTGGTGGGCGGCGCGGCGGGCTATGTGATTCCCGACTTTGCCAAGGCACTGGGCCAGTATGCCGAAGCCGTGCTGTCAATCGCGCCGGCCAATTACGACCAGGCGCCGGAATATACCGAACGCTACCGCAAACGTTTTGGCACCTTCATGCCGCACGAGGCGCTAGAGCACGCCGTCTGCCTGGGCGTGCTGGCCCAGGCCCTTGAAGTCGCAGCATCGGATAAACCCGAGGCGGTAACCACGGCGCTACGCGCGCAGAAGTACGACCAGGGCTGGTCTAGTGTGATGTCCGGCGGCGGCGTGCATTTCGACGCCAGTGGCCTGAACACTTTGGCTCAGCCCATCATGGTCCAGTGGCAGAACAACGAACTGGTCTCGGTGTGGCCGAAGGCGCTGGCCAAGGGCCCCGTCATCACCGCTAGCTGAGCGTGCCACGCGTGCGATACGGAGGACTGTGATGCAATTCTTGCAGGCACTGGTGGACGGCATTTTGCTGGGCGGAGTTTACGCGGTCATTTCGATCGGGCTGACGCTCGTCTTCGGGGTGATCTCCATTATCAATTTCGCCCAGGCCGAATTCCTGATGGTGGGCATGTTCGTGGCGTACTTCGCTTGGAAATTGCTGGGGCTGGACCCGTTGCTGGGGTCGTTACTGTCGTTCGCCGTGGCCTTCGTGCTTGGGGTGCTGACGCAGAAATTCCTGATCAATCGGGTGCTGAAGGCGCCAGCGGTGGCGCAAATTTTCCTGACGGTGGGGCTGCTCATCGTCATGGAGAACCTGGCGCTGATTCTATTCGGATCGGAGTTCCGCTCGGTGCAAACGCCCTATCAGATGATGGCTTTCCAGGTCGGTCCACTCTTGTTGAGCGCGCCGTATTTACTGGCATTCGTGGTGGCGGCGGTGGCTGGACTGACGCTGTGGTGGGTACTGAAGAAAACCTGGTGGGGCATGGCGGTGCGAGCCACCGCGCAAGACCCGATGGCCGCCCGGCTATCGGGTATCTCGACTCATCGCGTGCACCAACTAGCCTTCGGGCTGGGTGTCGGTCTGACCGCGTTGGGCGGTGGCATCATCTTGCCCTATCTCACCGCATCGACCACCGTCGGTGCGCAATTCAGTGTGTTGATGTTCACGGCAGTGGTGCTGGGCGGACTGGGTAGCGTGATGGGCGCGGTCGTGGGCGGCGTGGCTGTCGGCGTGATCCAGTCGCTGTCCTCGCTGGTGCTGCCCATGCAACTTCAGAACCTGGTCCTATTCGTCATCTTTATTCTTGTCCTGGCAGTGCGCCCGGAAGGTCTCTTGAAAAGGGCAGCATCATGACGTGGGCTCGGCAATCTCTTCCGTGGGTAATACTGCTGATGATCGCCTTGGCCGCGCCTTGGATGCTGGAAGATCAAGGCTATGGCATCCGTGTCCTGACGCTGGTGCTGTTGTTCGCAGCGATGGGCCAGTCCTGGAACATCGTCGGTGGTTTGGCTAATCAGATCTCGCTCGGTCATGCTGCTTTTTTTGGGCTGGGCGCCTATACCTCTACCCTGCTGCTGATGCGCTACGGTATTTCGCCGTGGCTGGGTATCGTGGCCGCGATGGCGGTGGCGGCCGTGGCGGGCGCGCTGCTCAGCCTGCCCACCATGCGACTGCGCGGGCATTACTTCGCCCTTGCCACGCTGGCGTTCGGCGAAGTGCTGCGCGCCATTGCTAACACCTGGGCGTCGGTCACGGGTGGGCCGGTCGGCCTGTCCATCCCGTTCTCGGAAGGCTTTGCACAGATGCAGTTCAAGTCCAGCATCCCGTATTACTACCTGATGCTGGGCGCCGCGCTGGTCACATCGGTCGTGTTCGCGCTGATCAGCCATTCGCGCCTGGGCTACCGGCTACGTGCCGTAAAAGCCAACCCGCAAGCGGCGGAAGTCATCGGCGTGAACACCGCGCAAACGCGCATCCTGGCCGCGGTGATCTCAGCCGCGCTGATGGGCGCCTGCGGCACGCTGTATGCGCAGTTCATCTACTTCTTTGATCCGGACACGGTGTTCTCGCTGGTGGGCATATCGGTGCGCGTGGCGCTGATTTGCATCATTGGCGGCGTGGGTACGGTGGCGGGTCCGTTGATCGGTGCACTGGTCATCATTCTGTTGGAAGAGGCGTTTAACGACTTGCTATCGGGCCATACGGCGGGCGTGTCCCAACTGGCATTTGGCCTGATCCTGATCGCCATCATTCTGATCGAGCCACGTGGCCTGTCGGCACTGTGGACACGGCTGCGCAACCTGACGCGGGGCCAGCATGCCTGACATCCTGACGGTATCGAATATCCAACGCCGTTTCGGCGGCTTGAAGGCCGTAGACAACGTGTCGTTCAGTGTGGCTCGGGGCGACATCCTGGGATTGATCGGTCCCAACGGCGCGGGCAAGACGACGCTGTTCAACCTGCTGGTGGGCCTGTATACCAGCCAAGGCGGAAGCATCGAACTCGAAGGCCGCGACGTCAGAGGGCTGCGGCCCCATCAGATCGCGGCACTGGGCATGACAAAGACCTTCCAGAACGTGGCGCTGTTTCCCGAAATGACCGTACTGGACAACGTGCTGGTCGGCGGCCTGCTGCGCCATAATGTGTCGCGCGCCCGTCAGATCGCCCGCGACAACCTGGATCGCGTCGGCCTGTCCGCCATCGCGGCCAAACCGGCCGGCGAACTATCGTTTCCCGAGCAGGCGCGAGTGGAGTTGGCACGCGCGCTATGTACCGACCCTAAAGTGTTTCTGCTGGACGAAGTGATGGCAGCGCTGAACGAATCCGAAATGGATGCGCTGCTAGACCTGATCCGCGCGCTGCGCGATGAGTCGGACATCACGTTCATCGTAGTGGAGCATCACATGCGTGCCATCATGCGGCTGTGCAATCGCATCCTGGTGCTCTCATTCGGCCAGAAAATCGCCGAAGGCAGCCCCGCCGAAATCGCTGCGAACCCCACGGTGATCGAGGTCTACCTCGGCAAATCGATGGAGCAGGCGGAGGCCACGACATGAGTCTGTTGCAGATTCGGGCGTTGACGGCTTCTTATGACCGCAGCCCGGTACTTCATGACGTATCGCTAGAGGTGCCAGAAGGCGGCTTCGTCACTGTCGTCGGCGCCAACACTGCGGGCAAGAGCACGCTGTTGCGCTGTATATCGGGCCTGCTGGACAAGGTCGACGGCAATATCGTCTTCGATGGCCAGGACATTCTGCGTCTGCCGCCGCACCGGATTCCAGAGCTGGGAATCGCCCACGTGCCAGAAGGCCGCCATGTTTTCCCCGAGATGACCGTTGAGGAGAATCTCACCATTGGCGGATACACCCGCCGTCGGGACGCCGCGGCCCTCAAGCACGGCCTCGATCAGGTCTATGCCCTGTTTCCCCGACTGCTGGAACGCCGCCGGCAGCAAGCGGGCACGCTGTCTGGCGGTGAACAACAAATGGTGGCCTTTGGTCGCGCACTGATGCTCAAGCCCAGGCTGCTGTTGCTGGATGAACCCAGCCACGGCTTGGCGCCCATGGTGGTCGAAGAAATGCACCAGGCCATGATCGACATCCATCGCAGTGGGCTGACGATATTGCTGGTGGAGCAAAATACACGGCTGGCGCTATCGGTAGCCGAACACGCTTATGTGCTGCAGTCTGGTTCGATGGTGCTGTCGGGCCCCAGCGGCGAGTTGCTGGAAGACAGCCGAGTGCGTGCCGCTTACCTGGGATTGTGAACATGATCCGCCGGCGAGATATATTGCGTCTTTACGTTGAACCGGCGGTTTGCACTGGCCAAGCAGAAGCCTGAACGGCTGTTTGAGCCCGCCGCCAAGCTAAGCGAGAAACACCCATCATGCCCAGCCGCACCGGCGCAATCTTCGAGAAACCTTCCACGTTGCGCACTCGCGTCGAGGAGTTCCTGCGCGCGTCCATCATGGACGGCCGTATCAAAGGCGGTGAACGCCTGCGTGAAATTGAACTCTGCGATCAACTGAACATCAGCCGCAGCACGTTGCGCGAGGCGCTGCGCACACTGGAAGCCGAACGGCTGATCTCCATCGAACCACACCGTGGACCGACGGTCGTGCGCATCACGGAGAAAGCGGCGCGCGACCTGTACGCCCTGCGTGCGCTGCTCGAAGGTTTCGCCGCGCATGAATTCGCTCGGCTGGCCAGCGACTCGGACGTCGAACGGCTTCGAAAGGCCGTTCAAGCCCTGAACCGCCAGGCCAAGGGCAGCAATAAATCCGCCCTGCTCGCAGCCAAGCGCGACTTCTACGATGTACTGTTATCGGGCTGCGAAAACGACCTGGTCAAAGATATGTTGCCCGGCCTGCTGTCGCGCATCAACTTGCTGCGCGCCACCTCTTTTGCGCGGCCTGAGCGGCTGCCCGAAAGTATGGCCGAGATCGATCACATCTTCGAACGCATCCTGAATCGGGACCCACAAGGCGCCCAAGCGGCTGCCCAGAGTCACATCGTCAACGCGCAACGCACCGCCCTCGATGTGCTCAGACGCCAACAAGAGGAGACCTCCACAAGTGAACACGATCGTGCAGGAACTGAAAGCCGGCGTGACCCTGGCGCACCAGGATAGCGAATTCAAATCCGCGGCCAGAGGCCTGCCGTGCGCCATTTGGCTGCAGGTTGGCACCGACCCAAACGAGAAAGTCAGTGCGTGGGTCGGCCAACCCGCGGCGCCCTCGCAACGTATCGTCATCATGGCCTCCCCTGACACATGGCGCAAGCTACTGGATCCGAATCCTCCTGTCGGCTACCACTCATTCACTGCGGCACACCGCTATGCGCAAGGCTTGCAGGTCAAGGGCGACGCCTTGTCCATCGCCCAGGCCCTACACGCCCTGGAACGGCTATTTGAGCTCTTGCGCGGGCAAGTCGACGCCGCGCCCGCCTTGCTCGACCGCAGTGCGATTACCGGCCAATACGCCACGTTGGATCTCGGAACGACGCAGGCCTCTCTGTACTACGAGACCAGCGGCCTTGCCGACGGTCCGCCGCTTTTAATGCTGCACACCGCGGGCGCCGATTCCCGCCAGTATCACGCGCTGATGGCGGACCCGGACCTGCGCCGCCGATGGCGCATGATCGCCTTCGACATGCCCGCCCACGGCCGCAGCATGCCATTACCCGGCCAGGCCTGGACCGAAACCGGGCTGACCCGCGACACCTATCTGCAGACTTGCCTCGCAGTCATACACCAAGTGGTGGGCGCGCCCACCGCTCTGCTGGGCTGCTCAATGGGCGCGGCGATGGCGTTGGTCATCGCCACCACCCACCCCGCGGACGTGACCGGTGTCGTAGCACTGGAGGCACCTTTCAAGGCGACCGGCCGACGCACCCCGATGCTGTGCCATCCCCAGGTCAACCAGGCTGCTCACAACCCCGCTTACGTGCGTGGGCTGATGGGTCCGTCGTCCATGCTACAAGCACGCCGCGAGGCGGCCTGGATCTACGCGCAAGGCGGATTCAACGTGTATGCCAATGATCTCTGGTTCTATAGCGAAGACTTCGACGCAGGCAAACACCTGAGCGGCTTGGACACCAGCACGTTCGGCGTGTCGCTGCTGACGGGCGCGTACGACTATTCGGCTAGCCCGGAAGATTCACGTCGCGTCGCCGCGATGATTCCCGGCGCCCGTTTCACTACCATGCCCGATCTGGGCCACTTTCCCATGGTTGAAAATCCGCAACGCCTGATGCACTACTTGAAGCCCGAGCTCGATCTCATTCTCGCTGCCCGGTCGACGGGTTAGAGACGTTGGGTATCGTGGCCCATAGGCGGGACGGCCCTGTCTGACTGTCAGGTCGATCTGCCGAACATTGATGGCTCGCTGTTCAATCCCTCTGGACTACCGCCCGTCGATGACGTCACCGGCCATAGCCGCCGCCGCCCGCGCTCTCCATCACGATCCGGTCGCCCGGTTTCAGAATGCGTTGCTCGGTAGGATCGCTGGGCTCGCCGTTGATCAGCAGTTTTCCTCGCGCGCCGTCCTGCCCTCCATTCAGGCCTGGCGGAGGAAACTTCAGCCGCGTCATCAGAAATGAGGTCGCCACGCTCGAGGCTTCTTGCGTGATCTCGAACTCGAAGGTCAGACCCTCGCCGCCACGCTGACGGCCCGCGCCGCCGCTGCCGCGCCGGATCTCGCGTCGATGCACCAGAATCGGCGCTAGCGCCTCCATCATCTCGACGGGCGTGTTGCCGAGGTTGGCCGGAAAAGACAAGGCCGAAAAACCATTGCGCCTGGCGGTCGCGCCCTGCCCGCCATTAATGAAATTCACCACGTTGAAGGGACGATCGCGATAGCGGCCGAACATGGTCACCGACGAATTGGCTGAGCCGCTGGCCCAGACACGGTCGGGCAGCACTTTGGACAGGGCCATGAAAATGGCGGGCGACAACATATGCCCGATAGCACCCCGGCCCCCCGAGGCCGCCGGATACGTCGGGTTCAGGATCGAGCCCAGTGGCGCGTCTGTGGTGATCGGCAGAAAACCGCCCTCGTTGTTCGGCACATCCGGGCACAGCAAGGCCTTGATCGGATAGGCTGAGTAGGCGAAGGCGTAGATCGGCACCACGTTTACCGCCCGCGGTTGCTGCGGGCTGGAGCCGGCGTAGTCGATAGCGATCGCATCGCCCTTGACGATCAGCTTGCAGCAGATGCGGATGGGCTCCTCGAAGCCATCGTGGTAGACCTCCGATTCGTACACGCCGTCGGGTAGTCCGGAGATAGCCTGACGCATAGCGGCTTCGGAGCGGTGACGAATGGCTGCGCCCAGCGCGTCCAGATCGACCGACTCCAACAGCGGCCCCAAGCGCTCTTCCATCATGCGGCATGCGCTGACCTGCGCCCAGATATCACCCAGGCCTTGCTCCGGTACGCGGATGTTCTGGCGAATCATGTCGACCAGCGTTTCATTGATTCGCCCCGCGTCCAACAGCTTGAGCATCGGGATCTGCAGCCCCTCTTCATAGATTTCCCGGTTGGCATTGCTGCGCAGCCGCCCGCCTATGTCCGGCAGATGTGACACGAGCGCGGCGAACGCGACCAGCTTGCCCCGAAAGAACAACGGCATGACGGTGTTGACATCGTGGATGTGGCCCGTGCCCATCCAGGGGTCGTTGGTGACCAGCACGTCGCCTGGGCGCAGCGTGTCAGCTGGGAATTTTTTCAGGAAGTGCTTCACAGTGGCCGGCAGACTGCCGATGAACGACGGGATGCTCATGGTGGACTGCGCTAGCGAGCGGCCTTGCGCATCCGTCAGCACCACGGCGAAGTCATTGGCGTCGCGCACCAAGGTCGAGAAGCAGGTGCGCACGAATGCCGTGGAGGCTTCGTCGACAATGCTGATCAACCGCCGCCAGAGGATCTCCAGCTCAATGGGGTCAAAACGGCAGGCCACGGACTTGGCGGCGGGGGAAGTGCAAGCTTGCGTCATTCGAATTCCTTGATCGTCACGGAGACCGTCAGGTCGGGCAGTATCTCTACGTCGGCCGCCACGGGCACGACCAGTGTTGACTCGCGCTCTTCCAGCACCAGCGGGCCTTGCAGCCGCGTGCCGGCCGGCAAGCTGTAGCGCTCGTAGACATTGACCGGGCCAAAGGCACGCTTGAGCGGCAGATAAATGTCGCGCTGGCTCGCTGCGGTGACCGCCTTTTCGCGGGATTCGCCCCAGTTGAAACCGTGCGCCTCGCTCACGGACCTACCGGTCAACCGCCAGGTCAACACCTGAGGACGCGCGCCCGGCACCAGATGGCCGTAGAGTTCGCGGTAGCGAGCCTCGAAAGCGTCCAGCATCAGGGATTGTGCGTCGGTCCCGAAAACCTGCATCGGTACGGAAACAGGCACGTTCTCGCCCTGGCCGTCGTACCGCATCTCGGCGCCGATCACCCATTCCAGCGCCGTCTGCGACGCACCCGCCGCGTCCAGTTCGGCCTGGGCCTCGGTGCGCAGCGCGGCGAAACGCGCGTTCACCTCGTTCCATTGCACTTCGTCCAGCAGCGCCGGCTGCGACCAGGAACGGTCGGCGCGCGCTGGCGCGGCCAGCATGCCCAGGCAGGAACCAGCACCCGCGGCGATGGACGTCAGCAGACGAGGGATACGCAGCTTTCGTGCCACTTCCGCCGCGTGCACGGGTCCGGCGCCGCCGGTCGCAACAAACGTGAAGTCGCGTGGGTCATGGCCTTTTTCCGCGATGTGAATACGCGCCGCGCTGGCCATGTTCTCGTTGACCATGTCGTGAATGCCCCAGGCCACATCCAGCGCGGCCATGCCCAGTTGGTCAGCCAGGCGTTGCAGGCCGGCCATGGCGGCCTCCTTTTGCAAGCGCATCTCGCCGCCCAGGAAATTGTCGGGATTCAGGTAACCCAGCACCAGATCCGCGTCCGTTACTGTCACCTCGGTGCCGCCCGTGCCATAGCAGGCCGGCCCCGGCACGGACCCGGCAGACTCCGGGCCGATATTCAGCAGCCCCAAGCGGCTGACATGGGCGATGGAACCGCCACCTGCGCCGATCTCGATCAGGTCGATGCTGGGAATCAGAATGGGCAACCCCGAGCCGCGCTTGAATCGGTGCACGCGAGCGCACTCGAAGCTGTAAGCCACCGGCGGCTCGCCATCTGCCACCACACAGGCTTTCGCGGTGGTGCCGCCCATGTCGAAGGCCAGCACGCGCGTCAGGCCTTGGGCCCGCGCGGTGTTAAGCGCCGACAGCACGCCGGCGGCCGGACCCGACTCCAGTAGGAAGATCGGCGTATGCGCAGCGGCCGACGCGGAGGTGAAGCCGCCGCTCGACACCATGACGCGCAAGGGAATGTCCGCGCCCAGCGACGCGATGCGCGACTCCAACTGACGCAGATAGTCGGCCACGATGGGCTTGACGTAGGCGTTGGCCGCCACGGTGGAGGTGCGTTCGAACTCCTTGACCTCGCGCGCCAGATCCGCGGACAGCGATATCTCCACGCCCGGCAACGCTTCGCCCAGGTAGGCGCTCACAGCGCGCTCGTGCGCATCGTTGACGTAGGAGTGCAGCAACGACACCGCGACGGAGCGCACACCAAGCGCGCGCAAGGCGTCGGCCACACCGGCCAGCGCGTCCGCCTCCAGTGGCGTGAGCACCTGGCCGCTAGCGCCCAGACGCTCGCGCAGCTCCACGCGGTCTTTCGCCGCGATCAACGGCTGCGGCAACGCCAGTTCCAGGTCGTATAGGTCGTAGCGCCATTCACGACCGATGTCGAGTACGTCGCGCATGCCCTCGGTCGTCACCAAGGCCGTGTGCACGCCCTTGCGTTCGATCAGCGTGTTGGTGACCAACGTGGTGCCGTGCACCACTTCGTCCAGCCCCAAGGCGCCCTGGCCGCTTTCGCGCACCTGGCGCAGCAGGTCCTCGGCAACGGTGGAGACCGCACGGCCCGGATCGTCGGGCGTGGTCAGCGCCTTGCCGACCCAGATGCGGCCGTCGGCCTGGCGCGTAGCCACGCCATCGGTGAACGTGCCGCCAATATCGACCGCGATGCGCAGCCCCGAGGATGGCTGTGTTTCAGAGGTGTTTTTCAAGATCCCGCTCGCTTTTTCTGGGTGATGAGGATGTAGAAAATGATAGAAAAGTCTATTAACCACTACAAATGAAACATTCCGGTTGATTCATTCGTAGCACCAATATATTCTTGGCGCTGCGCGGTCGCTGCCGGAGCTCACGCCATGTCCACCATCATTACGTTGCGTCACTTGCGCAGCTTTGTCGCTGTTGCCGATACCGAGTCATTCACTCGCGCCGCCGAGCGCCTATTCCTGACGCAATCGTCGCTAAGCGCAACCATTCGCCAGCTTGAAGAAGACGTGGGCGTCAAGCTCTTCGAGCGCACGACGCGTAGCGTGAGCCTGACGCCCACCGCGCGCCATTTGCACCAGCAGGCCGCGGCGCTGCTGCTGCAGTTCGATGCCATCGTGAGCGATCTGAAGGCCGTGGCACTGCAACAGCATGGTCACCTGCGCATTGCCGCCGCGCCGTCCATCGTGGCCTGGCTGCTGATCCCCGCATTGCCGCGCTTTCAGGCAAACTACCCCAACGTCACGCTGTCGGTACGCGAGGCGGGATCGGCCGAGATCGAACGGCGCGTGCGCGACGGCGAGGTCGATTTCGCCATCACGAGCCGTCTGGCCGATTACGCCGAGCTGACCTACACCCCGCTCTTGAAAGACCGCTATGGCGTGGTATGCAGCAAGGACCATCCGCTGGCTGCGCTCCGAGGACCGCTGCACTGGTCGCAGGTGTCCGCGCATCGGGACGACCTGGTCGGTCTGGCCTCCGACACGCTGGTTGGCAGCATGCACCGGCGCACGTTGCAGGAATACCAACTGACGCAATACCGCGAAGAGGTGTCCAGTTCCGCCACCCTGCATCCCATGTTGCAACTGGGCCAGCGCCTGTGCGTCCTACCCACGCTCACCGCCAAGACGCATCAGTTGGAAACGCTGCCCTTTCAGCCCCTGGCCGAACCCGTGCTGTACCGCGAGCTGTGTCTGGTGACACGCAGTCTGCGTTCCATGTCGCGTACCGCGCAGGCCCTATTGCAGGCGCTGCTTGACACCCTGCATGCCGCGTCGCTGCCGCAAGGTGTGGAATTGGTCGAGCCGCTCGCCTGACACGACGCGATCAGGCCGTTGCCACACTCAACGCACGGATATCCTCGCGACGGTTGAGCCACCACGCGTAGTCCGCGGGCAGCAGGTCCAGGTACTTGTCCAACCCCAATTCACGCCCAGCCCGCACGGGCCAGTTCGGTTCCACCATGAGTTCGCGCGCCAAGGCGATCAGATCGGCCTGACCGTCCTGCAAGATGCGTTCGGCTTGCGCCGGCTCGGTGATGAGGCCCACCGCACAGGCGGCCACGCCGGCTTCCTTGCGCACCCGCTCTGCATATGGCACCTGGTAACCGGGCACGCGCGGCACCACGGCCATGTTCAACGGCCCGTTGATGCCACCGGACGAACAGGTCACAACGTCGACGCCTCGTTCGCCCAGGGCGCGAGCCAGCACCACTGTGTCATCCATATTCCACACACCGCCATCGCCGTCGACCGCCGACACGCGGAAGAACACGGGTTTGTCTTGCGGCCAAACGTCGCGGATGGCCTCGGTAATTTCCAGCGCGAGCCGCATGCGCCCATTCAGGTCGCCGCCCCAGGCATCCGTGCGCAAGTTGGCCAACGGTGACAGGAATTGATGGATCAAGTAGCCGTGCGCGCCGTGAATCTCGCAGACGTCAAAACCGGCGTCCAGGCTACGCAAAGCCGCGGTGCGCCAAGTCTGGATCATGACGCGGATCTGCGACTCGTCCAGCGCCACGGGCGTCAGGGCGCCCGGCTTGGCTGCCAGTTCACTGGCTGAAACCCCGCGCCACGGGGGCCGGCCTTCCAGGGCGTCGGCCTCGGTCAGCGGCTTGAAGTTGGTCCAGGGCGGGCCGCACGATGCCTTGCGGCCGGAATGACCCAATTGGATGCCAGCAGCCGCGCCGCTCGCATGAATAAAATCGGTGATGCGACGATACGCGGCAACGTGTGCATGAGTGTAGATACCCGCGCAGCCGTAGGTTTTGCGTCCGCTGGCTTGCACCGCTGTTTCCTCACCGAACACCAGACCGGCCCCGCCCAGGGCGAATTTGCCCAGGTGCACCAGGTGCCAGTCGCTGGGCGCACCATCCTGTGACGCATACTGGCACATGGGCGAAACCACAATCCGGTTGCGCAAGCGCAATCCGCGCAATGTCGTTGGCGACAGCAGCAAGGGTTTTTCACCCCCCTCGTCGCTCATGGCAACTTGATGTTGCGCTGCTCGATCAGTGTGCCCCATTTTTTTGTCTCCGCGTCTGCATAAGCCTTGTAAGTATCGGGTGTACCACCGCTCAGTTCGTAACCCATGGCACCCAGTTTCTCCACGACTGCGGGATCCTGCAGTGCGGCATTGAGCACCTGGTTCAGGCGGTCAACCGTCGACTTGGGTGTACCGGCCGGCGCGAACAAGCCAAACGTGGTCAGGGAATCGAAGCCCGTCACACCGGCCTCGGCCAGCGTAGGGACATCGGGCAGCGACGGCGCGCGCGCCGTGCCACTGGTTCCCAGCGCTTTCAGCTTACCGCCTCGGATCAGGGGCTCGGCCACGCTGATATCCACAAAGCCCACTTGCGTCTGGGCACCCAGAATGGCCTGCACCGCGGGCGCACCGCCCCGGTACGGCACGTGCAGCATGTTGATGCCGGTGATCGACATCAGCAGTTCGGTGGCTAGGTGGCTGGATCCACCCACGCCGGAAGACGCGTAGGTGATCTCGCCAGGCTTTTGCTTAGCGCGGGTCAGCAACTGCGCCATCGTATCGACTCCCAGGGCGGGGGCAGCGCACAGCACCTGCTGGTTCCCGCCGATCATCCCGATCGGGACGAAGTCGGTGTCCACGTTGTAGGTCAGATTGCTATAGAAATGGGGGGCGATAGCGAATGTGCTGTTGGTGCCCAGCAGCAGCGTATAGCCGTCGGGATCGGCACGGGCCACCTGTGCATAGCCGATGGTGCCGGTGGCGCCGGGCTTGTTCTCCACCACGATGGACGTGCCCAGTCGACGCCCCATGCTCTCGGCCAGGATTCGGCCCAATATATCGGTGGATCCACCTACCGACCAAGGGATCACCATCCGGATGGGGCGTGTGGGATAAGCGTCCGCGGCCTTGGCTGGGACGGTACTCACCGCGCCCAGCGTACAGGCGACAGCGACGAGAAATCGGCGAAAAGTCGGATGCATGTAACCGCCATCAAGTGCGTGAACGAACGACGAAGGGACAATGCCCCGCCACTATGTGTCGTTACTATGACGGTCAGCCAAAAGATCCAACAAATGAAAAATCCTAATGATTTGATTTGCGCCCGCTAATAATCGAGCCGTGTACTACGCCAGTGCTTCATGATGGGGCGGAAAAAGCGCGGGTTTGATCTCATTTCGGGCGACAACGCGACATCATGCACCAACGGGTGGCACGCTTGCACACATGTCTTATTTGCCAGGCAACAATCGATTCAGCCCCAACCGTTGCCAAGCCCCTGTCGAAATGACAAATGGCCTTCCCGCTGCCGCCTGATCCGTTGGCGTATTAACGGCCGTGATATGAGGGCCGGCGCTTCTGGAGAAACGCCGTCACGCCTTCGTGAAAATCCTCGGTCGCCGCGCACGCCTCGAACGCCGCGCGCTCGGCATCCAGCTGCGTCGCCAGATCGCGCGTCTCGGCGGCCCGGAGCAGGCTTTTTATGCGACCGAACGACGCGGTCGGACCATCGGCCAGACGCCGTATCAATTGATCGGTTTCAGCGTCCAGATCGGCAGCCGGCACCACACGGTTAACCACAGATAAACGCAAGGCTTCGGTTGCGTCAAGCGACTCCGACAGCAACGCGATCTCCATGGCTTTACGCAAACCGACAACGCGAGGCAAATGCCACGACCCCGATGCGTCGGGGCTAGCGCCTAGCTTGGCGTACGCCATATTGAAGGTACTATCGTCGGCGGCAATGGCTAAATCGGCGGCCAGCATCATGCTCAGGCCGGCGCCCGCGACCGCTCCGCGCACGCTCGCCACCACGGGTACAGGCAGCGCCGTCATGATCAGGAGCCCTGCGTGCAGCGGCTCGATAATCCGCGCGGCTGTGGCGGCACCCTGGCTTAGCTCCGCCACGTCGCCACCGGCCATGAAGGCCCTGCCCTGGCCGCACAGCAACACGGCCCTGACTTCGGGTGTTGCCGCAATCGTCGTGACCGCATCCAGAAATGCCCGTGCCATATCGATGTTGACGGCGTTAAGCGCGTCGGGCCGATTAAAGCGGATGCACGCCACAGCTTGGGCGATGCTCAATTGCAAGGGGGATGTGGAATCAGGTTGTGTCATAAGGCTATATTCCAAGGTGTTGCGCCAGCCCCGGCAAGGCGGCGCGCAGCATCTGCTCGATGACTTCGTCGGCGCTCAGTCGGCCGCCGGGTTGATACCAACGCACGGTAAAGTTCATGCCGCCCAGAACGTGCTTGCGAATAATGGCCGCATCGCCCTGCACCAGTCCGCAGGTTACGGCATCGTCAATGGCGCGATGCCACAGCTTCTCGTAGGCCGTGCTCAGTTCCTGGACCTGCGCGCGCCCCTGGGGCGACAGGCTGCGCCATTCGTAGATCATGGCATGCATGGCATCGCCACCTACGCCGCTGATCAGACTGGCCATATGCAATCGGAAGAGCCGCTCCAGGCGCTTGGCCGGCTGTTCATGGCGCGCCATAATTTCCTGCCCTTCATCGATGACCGACTGAATGCCATTAGCCATGACCGCCACCAGAATGTCTTCTTTGGTGCGGAAATAATGAAACAGGCTACCTGATTGCAAACCCACGGCGTCGGCCAGTTCGCGCACTGTGGTACGTTCATAGCCGTTGTGCCGAAACAATCGCGCGGCGGTCAGGATCACCGCTTCGCGACGGCCGTCGCCGGCGGTGGAGATAGACGAATGCGAAGACGTTGCAGGCTTCACGTGTACAGCGCCTCTATCTGTTCGGCATAGCTCTTGTAAATACTGGCGCGCCGCACTTTCATGGTTGCCGTCACCTCGCCATCATCGTGGTCGAGCTCTTTGGTCAATACATGAAAGCGCCGGATATGCGAGACGTCGGCCAATTGCCGGTTGGCCATAGCGACCTCTCGTTCTATCAGTTCGCGCACAGACGCATGCTCGGCCAGAGAACGGAAATGGGTGAAGGCAATGCCTTGGGATTCCGCCCACTTGGCAACGGTGTCGAATTCGATCTGTATCAGTGCCGAGACGTACTTACGCCCATCGCCGATCACGATGCATTCCTTGACGTAAGGGCTGGCCTTGACCTTGTTTTCGATTTCTGAGGGCGTCAGGTTTTTACCGCCCGCGGTGATCATGATGTCTTTCAGTCTATCGACGATGCGCAACATGCCGCCCTCCTCGGCTATAACGTCGCCCGTCTTGAGCCATCCTCCGTCAAGGACTCCCTCTGTCTGTTCCGGCGCCTTGTAGTAGCCCTCGAACACCATATCGCCGCGCACCCAAAGCTCGTCGTGCTCGCCCTGGCGATACTCGACGCCCAGTATGGGTTCACCCACCGTGCCAGAAAGAATACGGTCGGGATGCTGGCCCAATATCATCCCGGTACTCTCGGTCAGACCGTATACCTCGACCAACGGCAAGCCCATGGTACGAAAATAATGCACGATGGTGGTCGAGATAGGCGCAGCGCCGGTCAAGGCAATCTTGGCACGCCGCAATCCAATGAAATTCAACAACGCGCGCAGTACCAACCAATACCAAAACAGATAGGTGAGTTTCTCGCCAAGTGTGCGCTGTGACGCTGACTTGAGGGCAAAAGGCGTGCAGGCACGCATGGCGCGATGGTACAGGGCTTGCGCCCAGGGGCGTGCTTCCTGCATTTTTATCGTGATGGCGGCGTGCAGCTTTTCCCATATGCGTGGCACGCCCAGGAACAACGTGGGGCCCACCTCGCGCAGGTCTTCCTGCACTGTGCGGATGGACTCGCCAAAATTGACCATCGCGCCAGAATAAATGGGCACGAACGTCGTCAACATTTGCTCAGCGACGTGACAGAGCGGCAAGTACGAAAGATGGGAATCGCTGGCGTCCAGACCTAGCCTTTCCATGATGCCCGGCGCCACGGCACGCATATTGCGATAGGAAATCATCGCCCCTTTGGGCTTGCCCGTTGAGCCGGACGTGTAGATCATGAGGCCGACATCACTGAGACGCTGAACGGCAAGCACCTCTCCGACGACATCTGGTTCGCTGGCATGCCGCTCGGTACCTAGTCGCTCTAACTCCTCGAATGTATGGATGAGTTGACGCACTTGGTCCGTATAACTGCTCAGGCCCTTGGTTTCCATCACGACAATGCTACGCAGGCGCGGCAACGCATCGCGTACCTCCAGCACCTTTTCGAGCTGCTCCTGGTCTTCGCACACGACCAGCTCGATATCGGCGTGGTTCATCACATAGCCGATTTCGGCCGAGGGGCTCGTGGGATACAAACCCACGGTCACTGCGCCAACCACACCGGCCCCCATCTGGCTCAACACCCATTCAATGCGGTTCTCGGACAGCACTCCCACGTGGCCGCCTGGCGAAACACCCAGCGCGCGCAGCCCCATGCCTACGTGACACGCCCTTTGCCAGTAATCACGCCAGCAATAAGGTCGCCAAATGCCGAAATCCTTTTGTCGAATGGCGATGCGGTCGGGCATCCTGGACGCCTGCTCGCGCAGCATCTGCGGTAGCGTCAGTTCCGGTAGCTCTGGCGTATAAGCGCGCATATTCATGCTCTTCAAGAAAGCCAGCGCTTTCTGCGCTTGTAGTGCTTGATGTCACGAAAGCTGCGCGCCTCGCCGCTGCCTCCCACGCCCAGATAGAACTCCCGTACATCTGGGTCCTGAGACAATTTTTCCGCCGTGCCGTCTATCATCACCTTGCCCGTCTCCATGATGTAGCCGTAGTGTGCAATGGCCAGCGCGACCGATGCATTCTGCTCCACCAGCAGCATGGCCGTATCCTGCTCGCGGTTGATGCGTGCGATGATCGTGAAAATGTTTTCAACCAGCATGGGAGAAAGCCCCAGCGACGGCTCATCCAACAACATCAGCCTGGGGCGCGCCAGTAATGCCCTGCCGATCGCCAGCATCTGTTGCTCTCCGCCTGACAGATAGCCCGCCAATCCCTTGCGTCGCTCATGCAGCCGGGGGAAATAATCATAGACCAGGTCGAAATCGGCGCGTGTCGCACGACGGTGTGACAACGCATAGGTTGCCGCCACCAGGTTTTCCTCCACCGTCAGGTCCTCGAATACCCGACGGCCTTCCATGACGTGGCTCATGCCGCTGCGCACCAGTACTTGGGGTGCCATCTGAGCGATATCCTGCCCGTTGAACGCAATCTGACCCTTGACCAGCTCGCCGTTTTCCAGCGACAACAGACGCGAGATAGCCTTGAGCGTCGTCGACTTGCCCGCGCCGTTGCTGCCCAGCAGGGCAACAACCTGTCCGGACGGCACCGATAGTGACAAGCCGCGCAATACCTGGACGACCTTGTTATAGACCACCTCGATATTGTTGATATCGAGAACAGGCTGGCCGACCGGTGCTTGTTCCATTGCGTTGAACATGGCTATCGCTTAATCCAGCACAATCCAGTCGGACGCCGGCACCATCTTGCGCTGGCTATAGTCCGCCCGGTAAATGCGGCCCACCGGTACCGAATTGCCCTTGATACTGATAGGTACCCCGATAATGCCGCCGGTATCGAAATCCTGTATGGATTGCAGCCCTGCTTTCATGTTGACCGCAGTCAGTTCCTTGCCGTTGGCCAGCGTGCGTTTAACCGCCTCGGTCAGCAGCATGGCAGCCAGGAAGCCCTGGGTATACGCCGTACTCTGGTATTCGGGGCGCATTTCGCGGATTTTCTTCATCATGGGCGCCTCGCCTTCTTCGTCATAGTAATAACGGAAAGGCATGACGCCCATGAAACCATCGGCGTTCTCGCCCATTTTCATGATGGTGGAGTTGTCCATGGTCCAGAAAGTCCCCATATAACGGGTTTTCAGACCCATTTGGCGACCCTGTCCGACGAACTCCGGGATAGGCGCCAGCACATAACCATGGAATATCGTGAAGTCGGGGTTGGCGCGGCGCAACTTGAGGACTTCTGTGGACACGTCTACGCTGCCCGGCGGCGTCATGATTTCGGTGGCGACAGTCAAGCCCAGGCGCTTGGCCTCCTCACGCGATTCATCAATGGGATCGCGTCCGAACTCGGTATCGGAATAGACAAAAGCGACCTTCGCACCCGGTTTTTCCTTGGCGATGTGGCGCAATAGGATGCCGAACATTTCCGTGTAATCGGGCCCTACCAGGAACTGGGCGGGAAATTTCTCGGGGTCATTGATCTCGGTGGCGAACGAGGCGCCCGTCATGAGGATGTTGCCCAGTCGATTGAGTTCGGGATTGATGGTCTTTGAAAAACCGGTGGAGTCCCCGTAGTACAGATTGACCTTGTTCTGACTGGTAATTTTCTTGAACGCGGCGACCGAGACATCCACTTTGTAGCCAGTGTCTTCGGGTACATAACGTACCTGGCGTCCATCGATGCCGCCTGCTTCGTTCAGAATCTTCACATAATCGCCCATACCCGCATGGATGCCGACGCCGGCAAAGGCAAAAACCCCGCTCATCGGGATCGAGCCACCAATCACGATGTCATCCTTCTGCTGCGCAATCGCCCCGCCGGCAACGGCCAACCCGGCCGCCAGCGACAAGGGAAGAACCAGCCGCCGGACTAGGCTGGACAAAAAGAACGTACGTTTCATGGTTTGTCTCCTGGGGCGATGAACAAGGCCGTGCGCACTCAGGTGCGAAATGGCCATAAGTGAAAAAAACGCCGCGCCCGCCGCCACATTTCGGCTAGCCCTTGCGGTTCGAAAATCAGGAATACGACGATCAACAGACCGAACACGATGGTCCGTACCGGTGAGACGTAACGCAGGGTGTCCCCCTCGATAGGCAATAACCCGATCCCGATACGAAGCACCTCGGGCACCATGGTCATGAAGACCGCGCCCAGTATCGCGCCCAGTATCGACCCCATGCCACCGACAATAATCGCGGCCAAGAAGAAAATAGACAGAATCAGCGGAAAGCTTTCAGGCGTTACCACACGAAAAAAGTAGGCCCACAATCCGCCTGCCACTCCCGCATAGAAGGAGGACAAACCAAAGGAAAGCAGCTTGTAGCGCAACAAGGGGATGCCCAGCACTTCAGCGGAAATATCCCGGTCGCGAATGGCGATGAAAGCCCGCCCTACTCGCGTGCGGAATAAGTTGGCTGCCCCCAGCACCATCAACAGGGTCACCGGCACAATGAGCCAGTAAATTTTGAAAGACGTATCCAGCGCGAAACCGAACAGACTGGGCGGTGGCACGGTCATGCCGCCCGAACCGCCCGTAAACGCCAAATTGCCGAATATGAAATGCGCAATGAAAGACGCCGCGATGGTCACGATAGCCAGATAAAGGCCTTTGACTCGCAGTGATGGAACACCCACAACCACCCCGCCCAGCATGGCTACGAATCCGGCCGCGACCAAATTAAGCAGGAACGGCGTGCCGTAGCGCTGCTCCAGCACGGCCACGGTATACGCGCCCAGGCCCATGAATGCGGCCTGTCCGAGACTGACCAACCCGGTATAGCCGGTCAGGATATTCAGGCCGGTCGCGCTGGCGGCATGAATGGCCACCAGGCAAGCAAGGTAAAGCCAGTAATCATTGGCCAAGAATGGGTACAAGACCAGCGCGAGCAGTAAAACAGCCATCCACACTCGCTGCGTGGATGTGTCGAACAAGGCCTCATCGGCCCCGTAGTTTTGCTTGGCGGTCGCAATACGCATGATCAGAGCCTTTCTATTTCACGGGTGCCGAACAGGCCGTATGGCCTGAGCATCAGGACCGCCACCAGCACGATAAAAGTGACCAGCAACTTGTACTCGCCTCCCAGATAGGCACCGGCCCAGGCCTCAAGCACACCGATCAGCAGCCCGGCCAGCAAGGCGCCCACGACGCTGTCGAGGCCGCCGACAATCACCACCACCAGTACGGAGAGCCCGAAGACCCCCATGGAGGAAGACAGCCCTCCTATGGCACCGACGACGATGCCCGCCACTGCGGCCAATGCGGCGCTGGCCGTCCACGCGAGCGAGAAGACGCGCGGCACATTGATGCCCATGGCGTAGGCCGCCCCCTGGTCGGAAGCGGTGGCGCGCAGGGCAATCCCACCGCGCCAGTATCGGAACACCGCAACAACGATCGCTACCAGCGCGACCGCCACCCAAAAGCCATAGAACACCTTGGACGAGATGAATGCTTCGCCGATAAAGATCGGTTCGGTTGGCAGAAACTCAGGCAATCGACGCTGATCCGCCGTCCAGATCAGTTCGACCAGCCCCACCAAAATGGAGCCCAGTCCGACTGTGACCATGAAGACTGAAATCGGGGACTCGCCCAGCATAGGCCGTATGGCCAAGCGTTCGATCACACCACCCATGACACCGCTGCAAACAATCGCCAACACTACCGCTAGCCATATCGGCCATTGCAGGCCCGCGGCAAAGGCAAAGAAAATATACGCACCCATCATCAGCATTTCGCCAATGGCCAGGTTCACCACCTTGGTGGCTTTGTATACGATGACAAAAGCCAAACCGGCCAGCGCGTACAGGCCGCCGCTGCCTATACCGGCCAGGGTGACTTCAAAGAGGAAAAGCCAGTCGATCATACGGCCTCGTCTTGCGGCTGCCCGCGCAAGCGGCGGCGTAAATCGGACACATCACTATCACCCAGATAAGCGCGAATTACCTCGGGATCGGCCTGCACTTGCCCGGGCGTACCATCGGCAATCACCTGCCCGAAATTAAGCACCACCACGTGATCGGACAAATCCATGACCAGACCCATGTCATGCTCGACCATCAACACGGTCACGCCCCACTCGTTGCGAACGTCCAGGATGAATCGCGCCATATCCTCGGTTTCTTCGCGATTCATGCCGGCAACCGGCTCGTCCAGCATCAATACTTCGGGTTGCATTGCCAAGGCGCGTGCCATTTCCACCCGCTTTTGCAAACCATAGGGCAAAGCCGCCACCGACGCATGGCGAATATGGTCGATCTCAAGGAAATCGATAATGCGTTCTTCAATATCGGCGCGCAAAGCCATTTCTTCGCGCTTGGCCGTGCCTAGGTAAAACAGGCCTTGGAACACATTGGTTTTCAGGTGGCAATGCCTGCCAAGCTTGATGTTGTCCAGCACGGACATGCCGCGGAACAAGGCAATATTCTGGAAGCTGCGAGCCAATCCGAGCTTGGCCCGTTGCGGGGCCGGTAGCCGAGAAATATCGCGGCCCTTGAATGTGACGGCCCCTTGGCTGGGGCGGTAAAAACCGGAAATCGTGTTGAACAGCGAGGTCTTACCTGCCCCGTTGGGGCCTATGACAGTGGTAATAGAACCAGGCGCGACGCTGAAATCGACACCGCTCAGCGCTTTGACACCGCCAAAGGCGAGCGTCAGCCCCTCTACCTGCAAGATAGGGTTGCCAGCCGCCACAATTGTCTCCGTTTTTGTACAGGGAAGATCCCGCCGCCCTGCTATTTTTTACCGCCGGGCACCCGCAAGGCTATCCTATGCTTTCTACCAAGCAAGCGCTTGATTGAATGCTGCAGCAGTACTGCCACGTTGCCAATATCGTATTTACCCTGATACCGACGCATTGCGGGATTAGCCAGTTGTCGGCCGCGTACTAGGCCATGGCCCAACCTGCCAGCGCGGCCAGCAGCACCACCAGCACGGGTGGCGTGCGTCCCACCGTCAACAGTCCGAACAAGACTAACGCCAGCCCGAAATTGGCCTTGTCGTGGATGGCGCTCGTCCATACCGGGTCGTACAGCGCCGACAACAGAATGCCGACCACGCCGGCATTGATGCCTGCCATGGCGGTCTGAATCCCCTCTCGGTGACGCAGCCACTCCCAGAACGGCAATGCAGCGACCAGTATCAGCACCGCGGGCAGGAAAATCGTGCCCAGCAGAACCAAACCACCCGCCCAGCCATGGAGCGGGTTGTTGGCGATCGCGCCCAGATAGGCGGCGAACGTGAACAGCGGCCCCGGTACGGCTTGCGCGGCGCCGTAGCCGGCCAGAAAATCGGCGTTGCTCACGGTGCCAGGCGGCACGACCGCTTCCTGCAATAGCGGCAACACGACATGGCCGCCGCCAAAGACTAGCGCGCCAGAACGATAAACCCCTTCTAGCAAGGCAACCGACGATGAACCCGTGGCCGACGCCCAGAGCGGCAGCCCGATAAGCAGGACGACGAACAACAACAGCGCGACGACCCCGAGCTTGCGTGAGACGGGGTAACGATGGGCGTGCCCGCCAGCGGGTTGAGTGCCCTTTTTCAGCATCCACCAACCCAGTAGTCCGGCCACCGCGATGGCGGCCACTTGCCCTGCCGTTGACGGTAGGATCAGGGTCAATACCGCAGCCAAAATCGCGAGACAGGCACGGGGACGATCCGGGCACAACGACTTGGCCATTCCCCAGACAGCCTGTGCCACGATGGCCACGGCCACGACCTTCAGTCCGTTCACCCAGCCATATTCGGCCAGATCCTGGTACTGGGCGATGCCAAAGGCAAACAGGATCAGGGCGATCGCCGACGGCAAGGTAAAACCCGTCCAGGCCGCCAGCAGTCCCGGCCAGCCCGCGCGACCCAAGCCCAACGCCATGCCGACCTGACTGCTGGCCGGCCCGGGCAAAAACTGGCACAGGGCAACCAGGTCGGAATAACTCCGATCATCCAGCCACTGGCGGCGCTCCACGAATTCCGATCGGAAGTAGCCCAAATGGGCGATCGGGCCACCAAACGAAGTCAGCCCCAGTCGCAGGAACACCAGAAAGACACGCCAGGCGCTGTCACGATGTTGTCCGTCGGTTCTTAACATATTTGATAATTTATTGATATTTGGTAGATGCGTGATGGCTGGGGTACGTCTTGGGCGAGTCTCGGGTAAAGATAAAGGCCCCCAAGCTTAAAAGACAAACATTCTGACTGAGTAAAATTACAAATTAGCGCGGACAGTCCTCAGGCTCAGCCAGGGACATTCGCGGGCCGTTTCGCCTCCCGGTCGTTTATAAGTAAAGTGACTCCCTGGCCGGCTCCGCCCGCCAGATCTATAGCACACCGTCTTGGGCAATCCCACTTTCACATGCGCTTCAGCCTACGCCAGATAGAAGTTTTCAGAGCAGTCATGTTGACCGGTTCGATCAAAGGCGCATCGAGCTTGCTTTTCACATCCCAGCCGGCGCTCAGCCGGATCGTTGCCCATACCGAACTGACGCTCGGACTCAAGCTGTTCAATCGGGTCAAGGGCAAGCTCGTTCCCACGCCAGACGCTGAAGCCCTGTTCCAGGAAGTCGACCAGTGCTATCAGCACTTGCTTCGAATCGACGATTTTGCGCGCGGACTGGCAAGCGGGCCGTCGGGGATGCTCAATCTCGCCTGCAGCCCGGCATTGAGCCGAGGCGTCATCGCCAGCGCCATCACACGTTTTATCAAGCGCTATCCCAACATTCAGGTGAACTACCACCTGACGATGCTCAACAGCATGGCTCAGGACGTCATCAGTAACAAAGTCGACCTGGCCATTTCCGTCCTGCCGATTGACCATCCCAATCTGAAAGTCATGCCCTTCATGGAGGGATGCATGGTCTGCGTGGTCCCGAGGGGACATGCGCTCGCTCGGAAAAAGAGCGTCGATATCGCTGACATCGCCCAGTATCCTCTCATCGCCCATCACCCGGGTATTCCGTTTGGACAGCTCGTCGCCACGGCGATCAAACAGGCCGGCGTGGACCACCGGGCTTCTGTGTACATCCATCAGACCGACACTGCATGCGCCCTGGTGCGCGCGGGCGCCGGCGTGGCGATCATTGATCAATTTACCGCTGAAAGCATGGGATGGCCCGATGTGCAGGTCGTGCCTCTCACCGATCCCATCCCCCTCTTCCCAAGCATCGTGCGATCGGCGTTCGATACGGGAAAGAGCCACGCGGACAAATTTATTGATGTGCTGACCAAGGAGTGATGAACCTGACGGCATACCCTGCTTAGATTTAAGCACTCGCCCAAATCCGCCCGAATCCTTAGGATTTCATGTTGCGCGAATGGCTCTGCCTCGCAACAAATGAAATCCAGGAGACGGCAATGAAGTTGGGACTAATCGGCGTAGGTAACATCGGCCAGCATTTCGCGAATCGCTTGCTGGCCGCCGGGCACGAGTTGGTGGTGCACGACAAATCAGCGGCCGCGCAACAGCGTAGTGTGGATCGCGGGGCCACCGGCGCGGACAGCGTAACGGCTTTAGCCAGCGAGGTGTCCATCGTGCTGATATGCCTGCCCATGCCAGCCATCGTCGCTGACGTATGTCGCGAAATCGCCCAGGTCAAAGGAGTCAAGATTGTGCTCGACCTGTCGACGACGGGACCGTCTGTCACCCAAGACATCGACGCCGTGCTCTCCGCCCAGGGTATCCCGCTGATCGGCGCACCGGTCAGCGGCGGCACCGTGGCGGCTGAAAAAGGGACACTGGCCGTGATGGCCGCCGGCCCGAAAACCACGTTCGACGAAGTCGAGCCTATCCTGAAAGTGCTGGGCAAAAACGTGTTCTACCTGGGTGCGGACCCCAGTCTGGGACAGACCACCAAAATCATCAACAACACGCTCTATGCCACGAGCATGATCGCCAGTTGCGAAGCGCTCGTTTACGGCGTCAAGGCAGGACTCGATCCACAAACGCTTCTGGATGTGATCAACGTATCCAGCGGCCGATCTTTTGCGACGCTGGAGCGCATCCCGCAATGCGTCCTTGACCGCAGTTTTCCGGTGCGTTTTACGACGGCGTTGCTGCATAAAGACGTCAAGATGTGCATTGACGAGGCCGAGAAACTCGGTGTCCCCATGTCTGTCAATCCGGCGGCCCGGCAGTTCCTCGCGTTTGCGATTTCACAGGGCGATGGAGATCGGGACAACGTGTTCCCCATTCGGCACATTGAGCAATGGGCGGGGGTCGAGTTCGGTAAAAAGCCTTGACACGAATTCTTAAATACCCAGAGATCAAGACCCAGATGAAACGTCGTTTATTCGCTCTTCTGTGCACGCGCCCGATGATGGCTTGGGGGTTTATCTCGAAACATCTGTCCGGATTACCGCAGTAGCGACACTGCGCACCCGCATCATGACTCACCGTTGAATTCAACCATCAGGAGCACTACATCATGGCAGTCCAGATTCGCAAAAAACTATTGAACATCGAGTCCATCTATCACGAAAACGGCCCCGTTCGCGAGACGCCGATCGTGATGGCATCTATCGCGATCGTTCTCAAGAATCCCTACGCGGGCAGATATGTCGAGGACCTTTCCCAGCTCGTGGAAGACTCGAAAGTCTTGGCCAAGGAAATCGTGCCCGAGCTCCTCGCGGCCGTGGGTGGCGCTGACAAGGTCCAGGCCTATGGCAAGGGCGCCATCGTGGGCCTGAACGGCGAGCTCGAACACGGCGCAATCTGGCACGAAGCGGGCGGCTGGTCCATGCGCGCCGAGTTGCCTCAGGCGAAATCGATTGTGCCTGCCGCCAAGGTCGTTGCCACCGCAGGCACGCGCCTGCAGATTCCGTTGCATCACATCGAAGCCTGCTATGTGCGCAGCCACTTCACCACCATGGACGTGGGGGCCATCGACAGCCCCCGCCCTGACGAGCTGTTATATGCGTTGGTCGTCTCCACAGGGACGCGCGTTCATGAACGGCTTGGCGGACTGCGGGCTGACCAACTCACGGTCGGCGACGGTCAACGCTAAATCCTGGCCACTGGGCGTCGGTCATACCGCCGACGCGCATAGACATCAGGCGATCACCTCAAGCGATATCGCCAATGATTTTTTGAAAATAAAACGTCGCAGGTATAGCCCTTTACGAACTATGCCGGATCGACTCGGAGACAAATATGATTAAATTTTTCACTATGACGGCAGCGGCCGTCCTCAGCCTGGGAATCTCTGCCTCATCGGGTGCGGCGACCTGGCCGGAGCGCCCTGTCACACTCGTGGTCCCCCTATCACCCGGCGGTAGTACGGATGCCACGGCACGCTTGATCGCCCAAGGTCTGTCAAAAGAGCTGGGCCAACCCGTCATTGTTGAGAACCGCGCCGGCGCGGGCGGCAACATCGGCGCCGACTATGTCTCGAATGCGAAACCGGACGGCTACACATTCCTGTTGTCGACCTCGACATTGACCACGAACGTGACCTTGTACGCACCGAATATGCCGCTGGACGTACAGAAAGACTTGACGCCTGTGTCACGGGTCTCGCTGATTCCGAACGTGTTGATGGTCAACAACGACGTTCCGGCAAAAACGCTCCAGGAATTCATCGCCTATGCCAAGAAAAACAAAAACGCGGTGAACTACGGCTCAGCTGGCACGGGAACATCGCAGCATTTATCCGGCTCGCTGCTTAACCAAATGGCAGGAACCGAAATGACGCATGTGCCGTACAAAGGCGGCGCGCCTGCGAATGCCGATCTGCTGGCGGGCCAGATCCAGGCGGTCTTTTCTCCTATGGTGGAAGTCCTCCCGTTTATAGATAGCGGAAAGCTACGCCCGCTCGCCGTCACGACACCCGAACGGTCACCCAGATTGCCCGACGTCCCCGCGGTCGCCGAGACCCTCCCCGGCTACGAAATCGTTCTCTGGAATGGCGTGTGGGCCCCCGCCGGTACGCCCAAACCTATTGTCGACCGGATGAACAAGGCCATCAATGCCGTGCTTACCACGGACGAAGTACAAAAGACGTTCAACGCACAAGGCTCCGCCGCGGCCGGCAACACACCTGAGGAGTTCGCAACACTCGTTGATGCCGAAATCAAGAAATGGGGAGAACTCGTAAAATTGTCTGGCGCAAAAGTCAACTGATCGACGGCAGGAGAAAATCATCGTTTGACTGCTCCCTTCCCTAAAGGGAAAGGGATTCCCACTTCACAGAACCGAGCCATTGCGCATCAACACTCATGCACTCAGGTCTTACCGTTTCTCCATGGGCTAACACCGCCAGCCCGGCGGCTAATAGGTTATGCGCCGCGTTGATGTCGCGGTCGTGGTCTGTGCAGCAAGCCGAACAAGTCCAACGTCGCACGCTCAACGGCAGCTTCGGTGACACATATCCGCAAGCGTGGCAACGCTTGCTGGAGGGGTACCAGCGATCCACGCGCACCAACTTACGTCCTGCCCAACGCGCTTTGTACTCAAGCTGTCTCACGAACTCCGCCCACCCGGCATCGCCGATGGATTTGGAAAGACAGCGGTTTTCCCGCATGTTGGACACAGACAAGCTTTCTACGGCGATCACTTGGTTCTCGTGGATCAACCGGGTGGAGAGCTGGTGCAGGAAATCCCTGCGGATGTCTGCGATCTTGGCATGCAGACGTGCGAGCCAGCGTGATCGCTTGCTCGGGCGTGGGATAGAACCGGAATCGGTAGGCACGTTTGGTTTGCATGCCCGAAAGTCTATCCACACCAAACCAAATCACTGGATAGTCATCCAGACAACAGCTCAAATCAGACCAATCCTGCAGCCTTACGGCGGCGCCCCTTTCCTCCCCGGCATGGATGCCGAGGTTTCTCGGAGCAATGGATGAAACCCGTATTACTCGTTCTGGTCTTTTTGTCCGAAGAGCATCGTGCACTCGTTGGCGAGCAATTCGACATGATCTATGCACCCAATGCCCATCTGGGCAAGGACCGAACCAACGGTGAAGCACAGATCAACGCGCGCGGCCACGAAATCAAGGTCGTGCTCACGAATGGCACAAACGGCCTGCTCGCCAGTGAAATAGATCGTCTTCCCGTGCTGGAATTAATCTGCACGGTAGGCGTGGGATACGAGAACGTGGCGATCGAGGCCGCGCGCGCCCGCGGTATTGCGGTCGCCAACGCGGCGGGCACCAATGATGATTGTGTGGCCGACCATACGATGATGCTTCTCCTGGCCGCGATACGGCGCCTGCCGTTTCTTAATACGGGCGTCAGGCATGGCCTGTGGCGCGACGACATCCCACGCCCCCCTCACGTGTCGTACCGCCGACTGGGCATCCTCGGGTTGGGCGCCATCGGCAGAAAGGTGGCGCATCGGGCCCTCGGCTTTCACATGACCATCGGCTATCACAACCGGCAGCGCCGCGACGATGTCGATTACGAGTATTTTGAGGATCTTGAAAGCCTCGCGCGCTGGTGCGACTTCCTCATCGTTGCAGCCCCCGGCGGCAAAGAAACCTATCACATCATTAACGAGAAGATCATCGATTGCATTGGCCCACAGGGTGTGCTCGTGAATATCGCCCGAGGCACGCTCGTCGACCTCGACGCCGTTTCGCGTGCCCTGCGAGAGGGGCGCCTGATGGCCGCCGCGCTAGACGTGTACGAGAACGAGCCCACTCCCCCTGCTCCCCTTCTCGACTTGGACAATGCAGTGTTGACCCCCCACATCGCGGGGATTTCACCGCAGGCGATTGACGCCTCCGTGCGGAAATTTCTGGAAAATGCGGCGTGCTTTTATGCGGGTAAGCCGTTGGTCACGCCCGTCTGACAGAGGGTGTATAACAGCTATCAAAACCGCCGGTCCCGCAAACTAACGCGTTTTGAATCGGTGTGACATACTCCCATCGCATTCAGATATACCCCTGTCTGAAATTCATGGTTCCCCCCGCCCCGCCAACACTTTAGAGTGGCGAAAGCACCGCCATCAGAGCGATGCCGTAATAAAGGACGGAGACAGAATGAAAATGAGCAAAACCCGCAGGCGGTTTGCCGCTACGCTAGCATTGCTGGGGCTGTTGGGCACCGTCAACTTTGCCCACGGACAGGGAAACACGATTCGGCTGTTTGTCATCGTCGCGCCAGGGGGCAGCGCCGACGCCATGGCCCGCATCGTTGGCGAAAAGCTGGGGCCACGGCTGAAAACCACCGTTGTGGTGGAAAACAAGCCAGGCGCCGGCGGAAATTTGGCCACTCAGACAGTGGCTCGCGCCGAACCTGACGGTACATCGTTATTGCTCACTGCTAACAACCACACGATCAATCCCACCCTCTTCGCCGACGCAGGCTACGAGCTAAAGGATCTGGCTCCGATCGCCGAACTGATGCGCGGACCGTCTGTGGTCGTGGTGCCGATCAATTCTCCCTACAACTCGTTCGAGGATCTTTTGGCTGATGCCCGCAAACACCCGGGTACGATCACGTATGGCAGCGCAGGCGTAGGCACGCCCTCGCACATGGCAGGCGAACTACTGGCACAAGCGGCGGGAATAAAACTGGTCCATGCGCCGTACCGGGGGTCCGGCCCGTCATTGAACGACGTTGCTGGCGGCCAGATCCCCGTCGTCATTTCATCGTTAGTAGCCGCCACGCCGTTGATCCAGGCCAAGCGAGTGCGCCCATTGGCCGTCACATCGCTAAAGAGGTGGCCCGGGCAGGATTCCATCCCCGCCGCATCAGAATTCGGCATGCCAAATTACGAGCATATGACTTGGCTGGGCCTGTTCGCGCCTAGCGGAACACCTCCGGAAAAAGTCCGCGAGCTCAGCGACGCTACCATGGCGGTACTGCAAGACCCGGCGATCAAGAGCAAGGTTGCCGCGCTGGGCGGTCAGGTCGGCGACATGAGCGCCGATGCTTTCGCCCAATTTATAGACGCCGACTATGAGACGGCGCGCAAACTGGTCACGAGCGTCAACATGCAGGTGAACTGACGCCATGGAGCTGAAGCATTGCGCTGAAGAACGTATGTCGCGATTTACGGGGGATTAATGAACGCCGAAATGCTTGATGGTCGATTGCCGTTGCGCGGTGTACGCGTCCTGGAGCTTTCGCAGATCATGGCGGGCCCGATTTGCGGGCTGATGCTGGCAGACCTGGGGGCGGACGTCATCAAGATCGAGAAATTCCCTGCCGGCGACGACGCACGCGCGTTCAACAACTCAGGGGCCCCTGGGGAGATGCCCGCGTCATTCCAGATGATCAATCGCGGCAAGAAGTCCGTGGCATTGGATATCCGCACGGATGCGGGGCGCCAAGCGCTATTACGCATGGTCAGGAAGACGGATGTGCTGACCGAAAATTTCCGGCCCGGTACCTTGCAACGATTGGGGCTGGGACCCGACGTACTGATGCGCGAGAACCCGGCACTCATCTGCGTATCGGTCAGCGGCTATGGCGCCAAGGGCGATCTGCAATCACGCGGCGGCTTTGATCTGGTTCTGCAGGCGTTCAGCGGTCTGATCAGCGTAACCGGAGAACCTGGACGCGGTGGCGTCAAACCAGGCGTTCCCATCGCGGATATCAATGCGGGGGTATTGGCCACATTGGGTGTTTTGGCCGCCTATATCCATCGACTGCGAAGCGGTAAAGGCCAGTGGGTACAGACCTCGTTACTGCAGGCATCGGTCCAACAACTCTATTGGTATGCGGCGTTATTTTTTTCGTCTGGCCAGTTGCCCGAACGGCTCGGTACGGCGCATCCCATCATCGCACCCTACCAAACCTATCAGTGCGCCGATGGCGAACTGGCACTGGGCGGTGGTAATGACTCGATCTGGAAACGCATCGTGCAGATTGTTGGCAAACCCGAATGGGAGATCGATCCGAGTTTTCGCAGTCCGAAAGACCGACTGGACAACCGAGAAAAACTGGCGGCATGCTTGAACGCCGTCTTGGTCAAGCGCACCCGGGCCGAATGGGAGCGTGACTTCCTCGCGGCCGGCGTTCCCTGTGGTCCGGTACAAACCGTGGACGAAGCATTGCTCCATCCTCAAACCCGCTCGCTCGATATGGTGATTGACGTCGCCGACGCCAATGGCGGTAATGCCAGGGCCATCGGCCTGCCTATACTGTTTGACGGAAGCAACCACCCTGCCCGCTCGGCTGCACCACGTTTGGGGCAAGACACCCAGACCGTGCTGCGTGAATTGGGCTTTAGCGGCGATGAAATCACTGCGTTAAAGAACGCCGGTGCCAGTTGGGACGGTCTAGAAGATCATCCGCAGGCACCTGGCACGGTCGAACACACCACTTAGTACCTATCGTCTGATCAAGGCTTGTGGCCACCCGGCCATCGGCCATTTTTCAGCATGTCGTGCAGCAGATCGCTCAATACGCCGCGCAGTGCCAGCAGCGCGGGCTCTTGAGGGGCCTCTATCGCGGTACATAATGCCAACACGCGTTGCAGTCGTGGCGTAATCAGGCGGGTGGGCAGCGTAGACTGCGAAGCCTGATCCGGCAACGCGGACAATGGCAACACCGTCGCGCCGACCCCAGACCGCGCCAAACGCAGCATGGTCAACGGATTCGAACATTCCACGACCACATTCAGCGTCAGGCCCGCCGCGTAGCACGCCCTATCCAGAACAGCCCGCACATTATTGGGCTGTGCAGCCAGAATCAAGGGCACGCCATCCAGCGCCGTCAAAGGGAAATCGCCTTCAGCAGGTGCCGGAACGCCAATAGCGTAAAAATCTTCTTTGATCATGGCCTGGGCATCCACGCCACGCGGCACATCTTCGGCAAATAACAGCGCCACATCAATGCGATGATTAAGCAACTGCTCGGCCAGATAGGAACTGGGATATTCGATCACCCGCAACAAAACATGGGGACAGCGCTTCGTCAACGCTTCAAACAGCTCCGTGGCCAGGGTCTGCGCAACGCTGACCGGCAAACCCAACGTCACCTTGCCACGAATCTCAACGCCAATGCCACCGCCAATATCGCGCATGCCTTCGATCTGCTGCAACACCGCCCGAGCCCGTCGATACAGTTGCATCCCGTGCTCTGTCGGCTCCGCACCACGCGAGCTACGGCTAAGCAACTGACAGCCAAGCTCTTCCTCCAGACGCGCGATCTGCGAGCTCAACGCCGACTGCGCAACGTGGACGGCTTCCGCAGCACGCGACAGGCTGCCTAATTCCACGGTCTTGACGAAATAGCGCAGTTGGCGCAGTTCCATAGCCAGGTCGTTTAAGCTCGACTACGACACGGTTTGAATAACTTCAAACCCCTCAAACTCTGGATGGCCAAGATAGAGTGAACGCGTGCCGCCGCCCGCATTGCGGTGCGCGGCCCGAAATGCCTCGGACTTTGTCCAGTCCTCGAATGCCGCCTGACTCGACCAGACTGTGTGGCTCGAAAACAGGACATGATCGTCTTTCTGGGGACCTCTGAGCAGATGGAACTCAACAAAGCCGGGGACTTCCTTCAAATGCGTATCGCGGTTCTTCCAAAGTTCTTCGAATTCACTCTCGGATCCCAGGGCGACCTTGAATCGGTTCATAGCGATGTACATGGCTGAATCCTCTCTGCTCTCTGCAAATGATGTCCCATTGTAGTGGGCCAGTGGCCCCCTGCGTCGAGACGCCTGCACCCTCCCCTAGTCACTCATGTCACCATCGTGAAAACTGGGTCACCTGTCGCGCGAATTCCGGCTTTAGCCCTGGGCCAGCAACCAATCGGTCAAGACATCGACCGCCAGCATAAAATCGTCGATATCCATCGCCTCGTGCGGATTGTGGCTGCCATGGTGGTTGCGCACGAAAAGCAGCCCCATTGGCACCCCCGCCTCGTGAAAAACCGCCGCGTCATGGGAGGCAGGGCTAGCCAGGGGCATGGAGGCGATCCCGCGCGAGCGCGCCAGATCGGTCAGCGCGGCCTGAATGTCTGACGCGGCCGTCGCCACTGGCGCCTGCGTTTGGCGTCCCAGTTCGAACCGTACGCCGCACTCGTCCTGCAGCGTGGCAACGATGCCCAGCACGTCCTCGTGCAGGCGCGCCACGTCCGCCGCGTCGTACGCTCGCACATCCAGGCTGAAGCAAACCTCGCCCGCGACCTTGGTCATTGCGTCATTGGCTGCGTCGGTATGCAGGCGACCGACGGTAAAGGCCATATCCTTGCCTGCGTCCTCCCAGCGTTGCCACAGGGCATCCAGTTGTGCCACGAAGCGCGCAGCCGCCACCAGCGCATCCCGGCGAAAGCGGCGTGGCAGGCCCACGTGGGCGGTCTCGCCCGTCACCGTGATCTCCGGATAACGGAAATTTCCAGGAATGCTCGTGCCGATACCCAGGGGCACACCGGCCTCGACTAAACTGGGGGCCTGCTCGATATGTACCTCCATGAAAGCCCGAATTCGGCCGGGATCCAGGAATGGCTGCCCGGCCAGCAAAACGTCGGGATCACCGCCGCACTGTCGTATATGCTCGGCCAGCGTCGCCTGCGTATCGACGCGCCGGCATTGCAACGCCTCGGGCGACAAGCGACCCAGGGCGGCGCGGCTGCCGATGTACGAGGTCTGGAACCACGCGCTTTCTTCGGCACGCACCCCCATAACCGTGATGTCGCCGCGCGGCGATATCCCGTGCCGCCGCAACATGGACAGCGCGGCCAGGCCTGCCACCACGCCCGCGGCACCATCGAAATTGCCCCCCTGCGCCACCGAATCCAGATGCGAGCCGATCATGATCGCCGGCGCCTCGCTATCGCGGCCCGGCAGCGTCATGTAGCTGTTCAGCGCGGCATCCTCGGTTACGCGCAATCCCAGTGCCGTTGCCTCCTCTCGTAGGAAGGTGTGAGCGAACTGCTCGCCTTCACCATATGAAGGGCGCGTGATACCGGCAACGGGATCGGCCGTATTGCTGGCCATCACGCTGAACCAACGAACGACCTGTTCGCGCGCCGCCGAGCGTGTAGACGGTTCAATGGCGACCCGGCGATCACTTGACATCGATACCCGCATCCTTGATGACCTTGCCCCACTTCGCGGTTTCCTTCTCCGCATAATCGGCCATGGCCTGCGGCGGGCCGCCCATCACTTCGTCCATGCCCATCTTCAGCAGTTGGTCCCGAATGGCGGGGTCTTCGAGCAGATCGTTGAACATCTTGGTCAGGACCTGGACGACCTCGGGCGGCGTTCCCGGCGGCGCAACGATACCGCCCCAGGCCACTCCCTCGAAGCCCGGCAACTTGTTCTCGGCAACCGTAGGCAGATCCGGAAAATTGGGGGACCGCTCCAGGCTAGTCACCGCCAGAGCCCGCAGCTTGCCCGAGCGAATATGCGGGCTAATGCTGGTGGTGTTGTCGAACAGCGCATCGACGGTCCCTGCGATAACGTCGGTGGTGGCCTGCGGGCTGCCGCGATACGGTACGTGCAACAGTTCCACGCCCGACGAGCTGGCCAGAAGCTCGCCGGTAAGATGGCCCGACGTGCCCGCGCCCGGCGAGGCAAACGTCACTTTGCCAGGATTGTTTTTGGCATAGGCCAGGAACTCGTCCAGCGTTTTGACCGGCAGAGACGGATTCACCGCCAGCACGTTAGCCACCTTCAAGACGTACGCGACCGGCACCAAAGCCTGTGGATCGTAGGGCAACTCCTTGAAAGCGCTGCGGTTGATAGCCAAGGTGACGTTATTGGCATAGCCGACGGTATAGCCGTCCGGCTTGGCGCGATAGACGGCACTGATACCGGGAATACCTGATCCGCCGGGCCGATTGTCGACGACGAAGCTTTGTTGATAGCGCTCCTGTGCCTTTTGCGCCAGGAAACGGATGAGCGTATCGGGTGTTCCGCCAGCGGCGGACGGCACGACAATGGTGATGGGCCGCTCCGGAAAGGCGGCCTGCGCCGATACGGGAGCGAGGATGAAGGCGACGCCGCAGAGGGCGACTCGGCGCAACACGCGCTGCAGGAGAGGCTGAGCCATAAGTTTTCCCTTGGATAGTTATTGTGACGATTTGGCCGACTCATCGACCGTAAACAAAAAGAATCAACCGATTCGCTTTAAGATACTACACAACATTTGTTTCCAACTGAAGAGCCGACATGAAACCCGATCGACAATTCCAGCCGCCCCGCGTGGCATTCGCCGCCTTCAATACCGAATCCGTGAGCTTTCTGCCCGTGGCCTCTACGCTGCAGGACTTCGAGCAAGTGGCTTTGCGCGGGAACGCCATCATCGAACAGCTACGCGGCACCAACACGGTGGCCGGCGGTGTCATCGACGTCTGCGAATCGCGCGCGGTCGAAATCGTGCCCATCGTCCACACCCTGCTGGGCGCGCTGGGTCCGGCGACAGACGAAGCGGTCGAGTTTTATACCGGGGAAATCTGCTCGGCGCTGGCAGCGCAGGCCGGCGAACTGGACGGCGTACTGCTGTACCTGCACGGGGCCTGCGTGGCGGCGTCCTATCCCGACGTCGAGCGCCACATCATCGAGCGCGCCCGCCAAAGCGTGGGGCCGAATCTGCCCATCGTCGTGGCGCTGGACTATCACGGCAATGTCGATGCCGACACGTTTGCCGATGCCACGGCCGCCTTCGCGTACCACAAGTCACCGCACATCGACATGGGCGATACGGGGCGCCGCGCCGCGCTCTGCCTGACGCGCACGATCGCGGGCGAGATCCACCACAGTCTGGCGGTGGTCAAGCCGGGCGTGCTGGTGCCCAGCATCTTCAGCGCCACCAATCTGGAGCCGCTGGCCAGTTTGATTGCCGAGGCTCGCGCAAAAGAAGCCGCCAGCGAACGCTACTTGGACATCTCCGTCATGGCGGGCTTCTCGTATGCCGATGCCTACAACACAGGTTTTTCTGTGCTGTGCGTCCTGGACGGGCCGCTCTCCGAGGCACAAGACATCGCACAGACACTGGCAGACGACATTCGCGCGCAACGCCATGCACTGTACCGGCCTTTTGACGTGTTCACCGTCTCGCAGGCCATCGATCGCGTGGCCGCGGGCCTGCCGGGCGCATCGCGGCCATACGTGCTGCTGGAGCACGCCGATCGCATGAACGACTCTACCTATGTCCTAGCGGCGGTGCTGGAGCGCCGCATGCAAAAGGTCGCCGTGCCCTTTCTGTTGGATCCCGCCGCTGCCCAGGCGGCCTACGAGGCCGGGGTGGGCGCCACGATCACCGTGCGCCTGGGCGCGCACAGTTCGCCGCAGGCGGGCCCACCCCTGACGGTCACGGCCACAGTCGAACGAGCTGGTCCCATCTCATACCGGGTCACGGGCAATTATCAACGCGGCATGCCGGTGGATCTGGGCATGACGGCCCTGCTACGTATCGACGGTGTTTCGATCAGCGTGGTCAGCCGCTTCGCCTTCGCCGTGGACGGCGACCCGTTCTATCTGTTCGGCCAACGTCCCGAGGACTTCGACGTGATCGTGCTCCGCTCGAAGACACATTTCCGTGATTTCTACGAGCCCGTTGCGCAAGAGATCCTCATTGTGGACACGCCCGATCATGGCCCTGCCGATCTGACGCTGCTGGACTACCGTCAACTCGACCGGCGGGGCGTCTATCCCTTCGATGATGCGGACGTAGTTTAAGCGCAAGCCTGCTGGCGCTTTTACCGGCGTCGGGCAGGCACGTACGCGCCCATGCTATGCAACTGCCCCTCGGCCGCCTCGAGGGCCTTGACCGCCCCCTTGCCCTCGCGCGCCAGCAGTTGTTCGACCAGCGCCTCGACGGCGGCAACGCCGGCCGTGATAGACGGAAAAAACGATGGGCTGTCCACTGAGAAAAGCACCGTGCAGTCAGCCTGCAACGCAAGCGGGGAAACCGAACTGTCGGTCAGCGCCACCACACGGCATCCCGCGGCGCGGGCAGCCTCGACGACTCTCAACACCTCTTGCGAGTAAGGCGCGAAACTGATGGCTAGCACGGCGTCCTGTCGATCGAAGGCGCGCAGCTCCATCTCCAGCGCGCCGGCATCGCCTCGCACCAGATGGACTGACTTGCGAAACAGCCGATATAGATAATGGAAGGAAAATGCCACCGGAAAGCACGCCCGAAAGCCCGCCACATGCACATTCTGCGCGTCGCCGAGCATCTCGGCCGCATTTGCCAGACCCTCCAGCGCCTCAACGCGCAGGGTTTCCAGGTTCTGGTGCTGGGCCTGGACCATATCGTCCAGCAGACGGGACGAGCCTCGCTTACGCACGACCGTCTCGGCACGCGATGCATAGGGCTGGTGAGCGCCACGAAAGTCATCCACGAACAACGCGCGCAATGACTGCCAGCCGTCAAAGCCCAGATGCTGGGCCAGCCTGACCAGCGTAGCCGGCTGCACCTTTGCACGCCCTGCGATCGTTCGCATCGACGAAATGGGCACCTCTTGCGGATGATCCATCAGGTAACGCACGCTCTGCTGATACTGAGCGCTCAACTCGGAGAAATGCGCGCGGCAATGCGCCTGGAAATCAGCCAGCGTATGGAAAGCGGAAGAAGTGGAATTCGATGGCATTGGAAAAACAGGTGAAACGATCTTGCAACGATTGTTGCATACAACGGCGATGGCTATCGACTCAATCCCGCCCGAAGTGCTTCCAATTGCAGAGCTTTAAAAGCGGATCGACTATACAAGTCCAGCACGGACCGGACGTATTTGCGTGTCTCGGGATAATCGGACAATGCCGCGTTTCGGGAAACGGCGCTCGGGCCCGCGTTATAGGCGGCCAGCGCCAATGACAGATCGCCCTCGAAGCGTCGCATCATCCGCGCCAGATACCGGGTACCCGCGTCGATATTATTCATAGGGATCAATAGGTCACGTCTTGGGTTGGCGAAACCAAGCTCCACGCCTGTCGTAGGCATGATCTGCATCAGGCCGATGGCCCCTTTGGAGGACACGGCCAGAGGCTTGTAGTTCGACTCGACCTTGATGACGGCATGGAGCAAGTCGGGATCCATGCTGTAACGTAGAGCGGCCTGTTGGACCATGATGTCGTAGACCTGCGCGGGGTCATATATCTCGTGGGATTGCACTGCTTGCATACTGGACGTCCGGGTCATCCTGGATACCATGGATGTCTCGGATACTTTCGATGCTTTCGATGTCTTAGACATCTTGGACATCTTCGATGCCTGGACGGTCTTGGGCACGGGATGGGACAACACGAGTTCACCGTCGTGGATGTTGATCTCGGCGACGACTTGTCCGTTTTCGATGATGAGCATGCTCGAAGCGCCCGCGGGCTGTTTCTTTCCCGGGGCCTTGGTCCCTGCGGCCTGAGCCGCCATCATGGGCGCCATGGCCAGCAGGGTCGCGCAAAAGGCGACCCGCCTGACCGCATCACGCCACGAATTCCTTTTCAACCGCACCCTCCGTCCACATTGTAAGGCAAGCCTCGCGCGAAGCATTATGCCCCAGCGGGTTGTGGACAGAGAGAGTAAGACAGCAATGTGACAGGAATTTGATCGAAGAGCGAGTTCAAACTTTTTATCGCGCTACGTCCATTCACACTTCAAAATCCCCGGCAACGACCGGTTCCTTAGATCCCGGTAGCCATACCCAGACAGGCTTCATTTGTTTTTTCATGATCGGTGCCTTCTGCGCACGCGCTTTGGTACTTCCGCGATGCGCTCGATTAGGAGCGGATCGCTTTCTTCCAGACCGGATACAGCGTCAAGGTCTGAAAGCACGTTCAGCCCCCACAGTACTCTGGCCACAGCGCCGATTGCAGAGCCAGGAGCGCCCTTTTCGATTGCAACAAGCGTCGATAGGCCAATGCCCACCTGTTCAGCCAGATCAGTTTGCGTTACTCCCGTCATGCGTCGTGAGCGAGTATCATTTTTACTTCTATGCCCGCTAAGCTACCAACGGTAGTCCACTGGGCCGACCCACTTTTGGAGACAACATGCCGATCAAGACGATTTACGTGCCAGCGGGTGGCGGCTTTGGCAACGTTGTGGTGGGCACCAGCGAACCCAAAGCGCCCACCAAGGGCGAAATCACCGTGCGTATCCGGGCCAGTTCGCTCAATTATCACGACATGGGCGTGGTCAGCGGCGCGATGGCCCCCAGTGAGCAGCGTATCCCCATGTCGGACGGTGCCGGCGAAGTCATTGCCGTGGGCGAAGGCGTCGATGAATTCGCGGTCGGTGATCATGTGGTCAGCACTTTCTTTCCCGACTGGTTGGACGGCGAGCCGCAACGTGCCGGATTTGGGCGCACGCCAGGCGACGGCATCGATGGTTTCGCGCGCGAACAGGTCACCCTGCCTGCCACCGCGTTCACGCACGCCCCGCAGGACTATAGCCATGCGGAGGCGGCTACCTTGACGACGGCTGGCCTGACGGCTTGGCGTGCCTTATTCGAGAACGGTCAGTTGAAATCGGGCGACACCGTGCTGGTGCAAGGCACGGGCGGCGTCTCTATCTTTGCGTTGCAGTTAGCCAAGCTTGCCGGCGCGCAAGTCATTGCCACCTCTTCCAGCGATGAAAAGCTGGATAAATTAAAGGCATTGGGCGCCGACGCCGTGATCAATTACCGCAATGACCCCGACTGGGGAAAGACCGTTCGCGGCCTGACCCAGGGCCGTGGCGTCGATCATGTCATCGAGGTGGGCGGCCCAGCGACGTTGGCCCAGTCCATTATCGCTAGCCGGGTGGGCGGTCATATTGCCGTTATAGGGGTACTAAGCGGCGTCACGAGCCAACTGCCGCTCGGGCAGGCGCTCGCCCGACAGGTCAGACTGCACGCATTCATTGTCGGTAGCCGTCGCCACCAACAGGATTTTGTCCGCGCCATTAATACCACCAAGCTACGGCCGATCATCGACCGCCACTTTCAGTTGGACGAGATCGTCGCGGCGTTCCAGTACGAAGCCAGCGGGCAGCATTTCGGCAAAATCGTGCTCGATATCTAGAGCTTGGATCACTCAAAGTCACCCTCGCCCAACTGAATAGTCCCTTCGGTGGGCACCGATCGGAGACGACGCGCAGCGTCTTGCACGGCACCCGCACCGCGTTCAAACGCTCGCAATAGCTCTGGCGCGGTGTCATCGGCCGCCCCGAAGTGCTGACGCAGTACGTCTCCTGAAATCTCGAAAGATCGCACCACACCAGAAATTTCCATATTGAAAACGATCGCGTCGTCTTGGACGCTAGCGTCGGTCGATTTTGTAAATTTCATGGCCAATAGTCCTAAACAAGCCTATCTCGTTCGACAGAGGTCTGGCAAAAGGCTACCGAGCAGCAAATCGTGTGCCACGCACAACTGATCAATCGAAAAAAGGGGCGGGGCTCCCGGTCGAGAGCCCCGCCCTGCCCTCATCACGTCATGGCGTCACAATGTTGAACCAGAACTCAAAGTCGTCAAGCGACCCGAACACATCGTTCAGCTTCGACTGGTCGCCGGTCAGCTTGACGTCGCCTTTGGCCATCGCGTCCTTCAATGTGGTCTGCTTTAGCATAATGTTGTTCAGTGTTTCGCGGGTCAGCGAAAGACTGGCGTCCGCTTCCTTAGCCTGCTTGCCTTCTGTGTGATTCAACACGCTGTTGTTCATCTCCAGCATGTACTTCTGGTTGGTGTCGGTGAAATCCACATTCAGGACCACATGCTTGCCCGCTGCCTTCTCGCGGTTCAGGCGCACCGCAAAGTAATCAAACAGCATGTCCAGCGTCATGGCTCGAACCGTATCTGGACTGGCAGTATCCGGTACTGGCAGTTTCTTCACGCCTTCACGCAATTCCTTCGCGCCAGTCAGATAGAAGTTGCGCCACGGTCCGCTTTCGGCCTGATACCCCATCTGCTCCAGCGCATCGGCCTGCAAATCGCGAGCGGCCTGGTTTTTGGGGTCGGCAAACACGGCGTAATTGACAACCTCTGCCACCCAGCGGTAATCGCCCTTGGCGTAGTATTCGCGCGCCTTTTTCAACAAGGCGTCTGTACCACCCATCATTTCCACGTAGCGCTTAGCGCCCTCTTCAATGGGCAACGTGTGCAACGTGGCCGGATTGCCATTGAACCACCCCAAGTAGAGTACGTAAGTCGCACGCACATTGTGATTTACCGAGCCGTAGTACCCACGGTTCGAAAACTTGGTGGCGATCGTCTCGGGCAGTTTGATCTGCTCCGCGATTTCCTCTTTGTTGTAGCCCATGTTGGCCAAGCGCAGCGTTTCGTCGTTGATGTAGCGATACATATCGCGCTGCAGGCTCAACTGTTCGTCGACTTCCTTGTTTCCCCATACGGGCCAATGGTGCATGGCGTACATCACCTGAACGTCATCGCCCCACAGAGCGAGAGCTTCGTTCAGGTACTTCGACCATGCGAGAGGGTCGCGGATCTTTGCGCCGCGCAGCGAATAGGTGTTGTGCAGCGTGTGCGTGGAGTCTTCTGCCGTATTGAGCGCTTTCTTTTCCTTGATGTAATACAGCATCTCGGCGGGCGCTTCGCTGCCGGGCGCGTAGAGGAACTCGTATGTCAGGCCGTCGATGACGTGCGTTTCGCCGGTTTTCTGAATGATGTCTGTCGGGGCAATCAGAGTGACCGTCCCCGCCGACGTGGTGGTGCCCAGGCCGGCACCGACCTGGCCCGTGGGGCCAGGCGGCAACAAGTTGCCATACATATAGCTTGCGCGCCGGCTCATAGCCGTCCCAGCCATGACATTCTCGGCCACAGCGTGTTCCAGAAAGCCCAAAGGCGCGTAGATCTTGACCTTGCCGGCTTTCACGTCGGCCTCGTCCACGACCCCGCGTACACCGCCGTAATGGTCAACGTGACTATGCGTGTAGATCACGGCCACGACGGGCTTCTTGGGACGGTGCTGGTAATACAAATCCAGCGCCGCCTTGGCAGTTTCCGTGGAAATGAGGGGATCCATGATCGTCAGGCCTTCCTTGCCTTCGACGATCGTCATGTTTGACAGATCCTGATTGCGTACCTGATAAATGCCGTCGGTGACTTCGAACAAACCCGATATGTTCAGCAACTGCGACTGGCGCCACAAGCTCGGATTGACGGTATCAGGGGCCTGCGAACCTTCCTTGATAAAGTTGTACTTGGTTGGATCCCACACCAGGTTGCCCTGAGCCCCCTTGATCATGGTTTGTGGCAGCGGCGCGATAAAACCTTTGTGGGCCAGCTCGAATGAGGTCTTGTCCGAAAAAGGCAGTGCTTTCAAGAGCGCGGCGTTGGCCTCCTTGGTCGCGGCCTCGGCAGGCTTGGACGTTTCCGCGGCCCATGTCTGATTCGACGCGACTAGCGTGAACATGGCTAGCGCCAATGGTGCTAGCCGCGCGCGCAGTGGCGGCGTCGCGACGTAGTGTTCCGGATTTTGACGGGATTTCACACGATAATCGGATTTCATCATGGCTAACTCTCCATAGGGTGAAACGATGAACGACCGTCGATGCGGCAGCCCGGTAAAGCAAAAAAACCCTTTTCCTGCCCAACCCGACTCGCGTCAGTTGGCAAATTGCATGTTCAGACCCATGTATATCTGCCAATCGGGCTGGCCAGGACCCCGACTGGCAACGGAGAATTGCGGTTCGATGAACAAGTTGAAAACGGTCTTTTGTCGCTTGAAGACCTGGCCAATACCCACGCCCAAAGGCACGCTGTAGCCGTCATTTTCCAAGTTATACGTCCAGATTGGCGCTGCCCGCAGATATGTGCCACCCCCTAGCTGGTACATCGCGAAAGGCTGCAGGGCAACGAAATTTGAATCTTCCCGGTGGCTCGAACCCGCAAAACTGTCTTGCCACGACAGCAAATACCCATATTGGAACTTTGGAGAACTGGCATCGAAAAGCACATTCACCAGCCCAGCCGACCATTTTTCGCTGCCGACAGATTTCTTGGTAGCAGTGGGCGCCGTGATTTGCGGACCGATCCCGAAGCTGATCGCAGGGTTGCCCGTATCGATAAGGTAAGCCGTAAAGAGATTCAGGTCACCTATGCCCGTTTCATGATGATTACTCACCGGCAACGTGTTGACAGGCAATGAGGCCCGCATCAGCCACTTGGTATTCGACACAGAGAACGGCTGTGCGTACCGCAGCCAAAATTGATTCGCAGACTTTCCCGTTTCGGTCTGGCGACCAATGTAATAGTTCTGGATATTGAACGCCGTCATGTTGGCCAACGGGTTATTAGCCTGGGCGGCGGCATTATCCGCACTCTGAGCAAAAGTCAGATCGGTGCAAAGCGCGACAGTCCCCAAAACGAGAGTTGCATCTCTCCAACGATTCATCGATCATCTCCTCGTCTCGAGCGTGCGTATACACGGTGCACCAATCTGTCGATCGTTGTCCGCTATTAGTTCAGTCTCGGATCTGGCGTGATCCATGACATCTAAACTATTACGAATCTCAGCTATTTTCTATCCGAAAAGCGAAATCTTGGGGATATTTTTTATCGTGTTGTTTCAAGTTAAAGGACTTCGGTCAGCCGGTGATGATCAAAACGACGCCGGCGCCGAAATCATGCTCGACGGTGGTCTATATTTATAACCCTATCCACGCGCCCATCATTGCTGCGTTTGAGAGGCGATTTTCCAGGTGTCATCTACCTTGCAAAACAGGAATTTCCAGTTCTCGTGGTTCGGGCCCCGTTCCAATTTAGCGTGAAGCTCGCGGCATGGCAGGCCATTTTGCTGTCGTGAGCCATCGGCATAGACTTGCCCTGTGATGGGTGTACGGCGCTTCACAGGGCTGGTCCACAGTTGCACCACATTGTCCTGCGGGTTTTCGATCACGCTGGCAACGGCCTGATTAAAAGATGTGGACTCGGCGCCCTTTAAGGAACCGTAAATGGAATCAGGGGAAAACGCGCTATATGCCTGTGCGCCGGCCGTCCCCGAGGCGCAAAGCAGCGCCAGTGCCAGCGAAGAGGTAAAGACCTGTCGGTTAATGATCGCCATCGTCGTTCTCCAGTATCGATACGATTGGTTATTTTAAAAAGCTATTCTAAGGGACGACCGGTGTCCACTTGGCGTTCGTACCGGGTCCAATGCGACTGAAATCCGCTCTGCTGGACTGTTTGCCAAGATCGCGTTCCATCACGTTTGCCCCCGGCCCGATCAAGAAACTGTACTCACCCGAACTGCCGTAGGCGGCCGGCCACGCGGCAAAGGCGCATCCCGTTTCATCGCCGGCAGATGGCAGGATAGCGTATCGATAGCCATGCAAAGCCGCATCTACGGGTACATCGGCACCCATTACGAGTGCGTCGTCCGTCAGCAAACTCTGTACGGGGGCTTGGACGTCGGACTCCCAATAAAGACCGTCATACTGGCCTTCGTGGCTGACAATCCGTTGCGCCGGCTTACCCTGCCCCACCAATGATCGATAGCGCTCCTGCGCGTCGCACAAGTCTTGCAGGGTATGTATTGCGGCTTCCTCGTGACGGTTCATCCGTCGTCGCAGCATTTCCCGCCCGCCTTCGCGCACGTCAAAGTGCCAACCTTTGGCTCCTTTTATAAGAGGTGCGGGAAAGGACCAATCATGCTGCCCAACGATAAATGCAGCTGTTGCGGGGCCAGACATGACGACCTCATGATGTTTTGACCAAGCCGCGAGGAACGTATAGATGTCTTCCTGTGTGATGGCGCCGGGCGGTACATACCGCTTGAAGTCGGCGCCCAGTACATGCTTTAACTTGATATCGTCGCCGGTGGCAAGAGACGACACGAAGGCATCCGCCGCGGCTTCGGGACTGGGATAGGACGCTTGGGCCAGCGCTTTGCCCCCCGTCCAGATCATGCTGGTTGCCAACAGCCCAACGACAACGGTACGTATCAAATTCTGTTTTTCCTGTTTCATTACCGTCTCCCACGCGTATGTTGTCCTGCGCCACGCCCGCCACCATGTGGACGAGGCGGGGCCGCCGTCCGCCGATTTTCCCGATGCACCGCAGGCCTGGTCTGACCCCCATGATTCGCACTCACGCTTCGCGTATGAGAGGGGCCATTGACGCCGCGTAGCGCATTATCGCGATTGTCGGCCTTTGAACGCGTAACCGCCGCGGCCTGGGCACTGCCGCGACTTGCGCTGCGGTTAGCTGTCGCTGAGTGTGTGCCAGCGCCCGTTCGAGCGCTCGGCGGGCGTACTGAACTTCCACCACCACGCGCAGCCGGACCGGCGGCGCTGTGCTGACGCGCGACGGCTTGCGCATGCTCGCGGCGGGCTTGCTGGCCCCCTCCTTGTCCGGATGCCGTGCCAGCTCTTCCCCCCGCCTGACGTCGTTGCGAGTCGACACGCTGCGTCTCGAAACGCTGCCGGGTATCAGCGCCACGATAAGGCGTGTTGCCACGGTGGGACGGATCATGATTCCATTTCACGTTGTTGCGGTTGACGTCCAGCCTCTTGTTGACGTTGATATTGTTGTAGCGGTTGACGTCTATGTCTACGTCTCGATCATCCCAGTCAAAACCGCCCCATAGCGAATCCGCAATCGCGATCCCGGTACCAAATGCCAGGCCGCTGACCAATGCCGACGCGAATACCGATCCCGGGGGTGGCGGGTAATACGCGGGAGGATAAGTGGGATATGGCCACGTGCCATAGACCGTGGTGGGATTGTAGGTAGGTACATACACTACGCTCGGGGAGGCAGGCGCGATACTGATCACTGTCGAGCCACTATCTGCGGAGGTGGTGACCTTTTGCTGTGTGTTGCTGGCCAGGCTGCCCGCCTTCTGAGCTTGTAGCCGTAGCCGTTGCACCGAATCCATGACGTCCTCGGGTTGGTCCAGAAAGGCGTCTCCCAGCGACCGTACCCAATCGGGCTGCCTGCCCATCATGTCCACCACCGAAGGAAAAGCGGCCAACGACATGACGCTGGGGTCCCAAGGTTGATTCTGTACGGCATTCACAGCGGCGTCACCGCTCAGATCCGTATGCTGCTTGGACCATGCAGCCACCGCCACCACGTCATCAGGATAGGTCGAGGCCATCAGCACCTGTGATAGCAGTGCATCCGGGTACAGAGCGATAGGCGCCAACATCTGATCCAACTGTTCATTACCCAGTTTCGATTGACCGAAACTGGGCGAACTCAAACACAACAGTGCCAACAATGCAAGGACGTATCTTGGAAGCCATCTCATGGCGTTCTCCTCTTTACAGCAGTGTGAACAACAGTTTGCTCAATGTGCTCTTGAGCGGCCATTGTGTGGCAACCAGCACGAGCAACGGCAGTGCAGCGGGCAACACGATTTTGATTAATATGGATTTGCTGATAACCGCTGGCCGCATTGACGCGACGGCTTGGTATAGGGCCTGCATATCAGCCACTGGCCCGAGCTCCGGCGCACCCAACATGGGCGAATCGGGTACCCCTTTTTGTGCAATCCATTTGTCGTCGACCTCCTTGCCATGGCGGGCGAGCAAGACACCATAATCCAATAGCGCCTGACGCTTGGCGTGCATCAGTTTCGGAGAAAAAGCCAGTAGCGGAGCCAGGCCCACTGCCGTCAGAACAATCAATAAGGTGACCATTTGGATGTACAGGGATGGCACCGGCACGTTGTGGTAGAAAACACTGTGCGCCCAGGCCCCGGCCAGGACGGCGGATACAGAAAGAATGAATGGGCTGTAAATCAGCGGGACGCGGTCCAGAAAACCCAGGCCACCAGCCCGATCCGGATGCATGACAACCAATTGCAGCGGCAGACGGGCGATCCGCAATAACAGGATACCCAGCAGTACCAGACGCCATATCCAGGCTAATAGCAGAACTGAAAAAATGGGGCGCGTGACCAGCAAGAACCACCAGGCTCCAAAAGCCAGGCTAGGGCTTTCGGCGTCGGCCCATTGAATTTCGTCGGAATTGGGCGCCAGAAAGAAAGCAGCTGTCCAGGTGATGAGCAAGCCTGCGATGATGACCCATGGAATCGCCTTATTACGCAGTCGCTGAATGTCCGCCAACACTTGCTCAAACTGCGGCGATTGCGCATCACCGATCAGCCCCGTGCGGCGGAACTCCCGCACAAACAAGGGGATATTCTTCTGGGCGAGTCCTTCAGCCAATACCAACAACGGAATCGCAACCAGACAGCGCACATGAATACCGATATGACCCAGCAAAGGCTCGGTGATCCCGGCGGATTCGACCACTGTCCCGGCCACCCAAGAAGCGATCATCAGGGGCAACCATGCCACCAGCGCGTAGAGTAAAGCCCGCCGTTTACATCCATCGCCATGGGCTGGTATGAGTCCAATCCGGCGCTGTAGTCGATAGAACGGATCATTGCGCACCAGCGAGAATGATCGAGAATCGATGTCATAAGATTGCCCCGATTTCATGTTTCACCTTTAGCCAGGTTCACCGGCATCGCACAATCGGTTACCTCATCGCCACGGCCGAGGGGCGACTACTCGTTTAAAAACTCACCGCCAACCCCACCGAAAAACCCGAAACATTGGTTCCAAAAACATAGCGGCCCACTAGCCGCGTACGCGTCACCACGACGTTATAGGCGCTGGAATCCAACTCCAACCCCGCGCCAATAGCGGTCAAGCGATCAAAGCCCAGCACGCCGCGCTGGTCGCCCAGAAACTCTGTATGGGTCAATTCCAGGACGTAGCGCAGCGGCCGCTGCAATAGCGTGATACCAGTGGGCGCCCGATAGCGGGCCCAGAGGTTGGCCGACCGTGCCGCCGCCTTGCCCTTGACTGCTGCGGAACTATCGAAACTTTGCAGGCGGATATCGGAATACCGCAGCTCCACATCGACCTCATAGCCCGGGCGATAGTGTTCCCAATCCAGCATCAGCGACCCACCAAGGCCATAGGCATTGAGTGAACCTCTATCGAGAAACGCCACATCCTGGTCCGTCTTGCGGCCGACATACCAACTGGCAGCGCGCAGGTCGCTGGTCACGTTGCCAAGCGCAAAGTTGAAAATGGGTCGCAATTTCAACTCATCGGTCAGTTTGAAATCCCAACCTATGCCCCCCGTGGCGGACAGGCTATTCCACTTTGCCGGGATTCTCCGATTCTCCGCACCCTGGGTCGCAATAAAGGTCGGGTCGTACCGGCTGGCGGCCAGCACGCCCTCCAGATAAATGGGCACACTGTCGGAAATCGTGTCTCCACCGCCGAGCTGTGTCATAAAAAAATCGCTGGAACCTGCGGTCCCCCCGCCGCTGCCGATGCTCAACGCACTGGTCGTGATGTCGGGGACAATCGAAAAGGACATTAGTGCAAGCACCCCATTGGCGCGTTTTTGCAGGTCGTCCTGCGTCAATCGAACACCCGATTGCCCAAACGCCGACGTCCCCATCGTCGACGCCACCCAGGCAATCAGCCATGTCAAAGCACGTGTCGCTGTCATTACCGGTATCGCTTGCCAGCCAAACATCTCGTCCTCGCAATCAAAATACGCATAGCGTTCAGGCAATAGTCACTTTCCTTCGAAAAACTATTTACCTACCCCCCACGGGATCGTTCATCGCCTGCCGCTGAGCGATCAGCAATGCATCGCCTTGATCGATGCGTATCGTGCCAATACGGGGAAACTCGAAATCGACGATGATGTATAGGGCGGTGGTCATCACCAACGCATACAGCAGTTGATGGATCAGACTGCCCTGCTTTGTGTTGGCGAGATTCAGGCCGACAAAGCAGCCGCAAACCAATGCCAAAAAGCAAAGAAACAAATAGGTCACCGTCGGCGGATGCACTTTCTGTGCGACGGTCAGGCTCGTGGCGACATCGAACATTTCGTTAACGGCGCTCGCGTACGACGCCGCAAAGGCTGGGGTGCTGCGTGTCGCGGCTTGCATAGAGGTAGCCCACAGGTCTTTCTGGATAGCCGCTATGGTGTTCGCGATCTGATCACGTCGCTCGAAGTCGGCGACATGCTGCAGGTAGTTGATGCGTTCGTCGACATATTGGCGAAATTGCGCGCGCAATTGAGGTTGATCAGAAGCATTGACAAGATCGACACGCAGCCACGCCGTTCCGACGGCGTTGACCTCCTCGACAATCAGATTGCGCCGTTCCGCCATACGCTGGGCGGCGCCCGAAAAGGTGAACGCCACCAACAGACCCAGTAAAGCAAAGACTGAGGCCTCGATGGCCGCCGCACCCACACGACCCGAGTCTTCTTCCGTATCACCATGCGACTTTCCGAGATAACGCCCAAGGTGGATGGCACCAAACAACAGAAAGAAAAACAATACGGCCAAACTAATAAGCATCAATGAGAAGTTCATATATCACCACGCGCAAAGAGGTTCACAACCAGACACGCCATGAAAACAGAACAGGTTTTTGATTTTTTTGCCTCGTATCCACCTCGTCATTGAACTTCAGATTGATACCGTCGCCGACTATTCGGCTTGACTCCCGATAAACCACCGCAAATACGGATTTCCCTGCCCCACCTGCGCCAGTGTGGCGGCATGGCTCGCCCACTCCTGACGATCCCCTCGGTAGGCCGCCAGGGCACTGCGATAAAACAAATCCAGTTGTTCGCGCTCACCGCGAATCTCGGCCATCAAGGCTTCAGACCCCCCTTGCACCGGGGGTAAGTCACGTAACTCGAGCAGTGCGGGTAAGGTACGGACGATCTCGCGAGGCCGTACCCACGTGGCGTACTCGATCGCCGGAAAATCGTCGGTGACCAAAGGTGCCGGTCCCGCAAAACGTACCAGGCCGTCACGATCGGTGACCCAGGTCGCCAGTAGCGCCGCTGGCGAGAGAATCCCGACTTCCGCCAAGGCGGATCGTGTCGCGGGTTTGACGTACCTTTCGGCGATACGGGCCACATCCAGCGGCAAGGGATCCATCGACCCCACCAATAGCATTTCATGCAGCTCGGTCGTCCAGAGCGAGGCATGCGGGAAAACATCGATGAAGCTCGCCACCAAGGCGCGGGTATCGTCCAGGTTCTGGGTGGGTAGAGGTAGCCATTGCGCCACGACGCCATGAGGATTCAGGCGGGACGCGGCCAGAGTATAGAAATCCCTGGAGTACAGATTCACCACACCCGCAGCGGAGGGTGGTGGCGGCTCCAGAGTGATCAGGTCATAGGCGTCCGTGCTGACCAGGAGCTCGCGCCGGCCGTCGCGCACGCGGATATCCAGACCGGGATCCTGTACGGCATCGTACGTCCCCCTGAACAAAGGAGCGGCATGCAGCACGCCGGGCAGAAGCTCTGCCACGACCCGGTGTTCCAAGCCCGGAAAGCGCGACAAGGCGCCCGCGGTAATGCCGGTACCGTAGCCGATAACCAATGCGGAGCGTGGCTCACCCGCATGCATGATGAGCGGTAGCAAGGCCTGCAAGCGCATGTAGCGCAAGGAGGGCATGGCGTCGCCCGAGTTCGAGACGCCCTGTATATACAGCCGCCGAAAACGATGATCGCCCTCCCCGCTTTCCACCACGGCCACGGTGCCACCGTGATTCTCTTCGTAGAAAACCAGATCCTTACCCTGCGCGCCCGGGAGCAAGCGTGCAAGATGGTCTGTGGGCAGCGACCAGCCGACGATCAACACGGCGACGGTCAATGTGATCGTCATCGCGCGCGCCATGGTGACGGCGGGCCGGGCCTGCCAGACAGCGATCACGCCGATGCCGCAGGCCGCGGCGGCCAGCAGCACCAGACTGCGTAGGGTGCCCAACTGCGGCAGCAGGACAAAGGCGGTGAGCGCCGTGCCGACAATGCCGCCTAGCGTATTGCCCGCCAATACCGCGCCCGCCCCACGTCCACGCTGCTCAGCGGGCACGACTATGCGTAACACGGCCGGGAACGCCGCGCCGAGCAATAGCGTCGGCAGCAGCACGATCGTGCAGGCTGCCACCGCAAAGCGCGCGCTCATGCCCGCCAGGCCGCCACCCGTTGGGCCGGCTACCAAGACTTCGGCATAGCTCTGGACATCGACCAGCCAGCGCCCCAGCAGAGCGGCCTCCGCCAGCGCAAACACACCGGCACATGCGATCAACAGCCCGAATACCCGCCACGGACTGCCTAAACGCGATTCATAGCGTCCATACAGCGCTGACCCGATGGCCAACCCGGCCAAATAAACGGCGAGTACGATAGAAAAAGCAAAGGCGCGCGTGCTCATGAAGGGCACGATCATTTGCGACCACAACACCTCGTAGCCCAGGGCAATGGCGCCTGCCACGGTGTACAGCCCAATTGCCAGCCATGCGCGGGCGGGTAACGACTGACGCTCGTGGCCTGCAACGGATGCCGCGGGGATGTCATTGGCCGACCGATGGTGTCGATCCAATATCCAGGCACCCAGGGCCGCCGCAAGATTCAAGCCCGCCGCTGCCCACGCCGTTCGCTGTACTCCCACGGCGGGAATCAGGACAAATGCGGGTAATAGCGCGCCGATAATCGCGCCACTGGTGTTAGCCGCATACAACATGGCACCCGCCCGCCCGACTCTCGCCGCGCCGGTGGCACGCAACAACACGGGTAGCGTGCCCCCCATCAGAAACGGCGCGGCACCGATAATAAGGAATACAGCAAGCCAGGCCAGCACGGGACTGGTCTGTTCGACTCGCGCGAAGGGCAACGCGCCGTGCGCCAACACTTGGGTTACGACGACAGCAACCGCCGCAATGCCAATTTCGATCAGGACGTACAAGCGCAAAGGCCGTTCAACCCGATCGGCCCGACGACCCAGCCACCAACTACCCGCGGCCAGCCCAAGAAAAAACGCGCTGACTGCGACGGCGATAGCGTGCACTTCCACGCCGACAATCAACGACAGTTGTTTGATCCAGAGAATCTGGAAAATCAGCGCCGCCATACCCGACAGCGCCAGCAAAAGGGATGGCGCGGCAAGTCCCGTCGACGACAACGGTGGCGTGCCGGCTTGGGGAACATCCGCCGGCGCGCGCGTGGACAAGCTCATATTGTTACTCATGCATCCATCCAGAGAAATTCGTAGGCAGCGGGCATGGCGGATGCCACGCCCGCGCCGTGTCTACTTACTTACCCTGCTTTTTCGCTGCCTCTTCGAAATACTGCTCTACTTTCCGATCGACTTCGGCTTGCACCTGGTCGACGCTAAAGGAAGCGGGACGCTGGCTCGGTGGCCATTCGACGAAAGTCTGCAAGAATTCCGCCGCCTTCATCGATGCCATGAGCACCAGATAGTCGTTCTTCACCAGCCAGTCATAGTATTGGTTTGAAACGGTATCGGCGCGCTCGTAGGGATCCATGCGCAGATTGAACAACTTCGGCACGCGCAAGCAAACGAAGGGGTCTTTCCATACATCGAATCCACCCGGTGCGCGCTGCTCGCAAAAAACGGCCTTCCAGTTGTTGTAACGCATGGCGACCAACATGCCATCGTCATTGAAGTAATAGAACTCCCTGCGCGCGCTATCGTCGCTCTGGCCCGTCAGGTAGTCGAGTTGGTTATAGCCGTCCAGGTGTACCTTAAAACTCTTGCTGGCCCCGTCTGGCGTCCACCCCTTCAATAGTCGGTCCTTGACATCGGTATCACCGATCGCCGCCAACAAAGTCGGGAACCAGTCCAGTCCCGACATCAGCCCGGTCTTGACGACACCCTCCGGTATGTGCCCCGGCCAACGGATCATGGCCGGGACCCGATAGGCGCCTTCCCAGTTCGAGTTTTTCTCGTTACGGAATGGCGTCGTCGCCGCATCGGGCCAACTGAACTGATTGGGACCGTTGTCTGTCGTGTAAACCACGATGGTATCGTCCGCAATCCCCAGATCGTCGAGCTTCTTCAGTAATTTACCGACATCCTGGTCATGTTCCCACATGCCATCGGCGTAGTCGTTGCCCGGCATACCGCTCTTGCCCTGATGTTCCTTCCGTATATGCGTATACACGTGCATGCGGGTGGTGTTCATCCACACAAAGAACGGTTTTTCATCCTTGCCATGCTTGTCCAGATAATCCAGGGCGGCGCCAACGGTCTCGTCGTCGATGGTTTCCATCCGCTTGCTCGTCAACGCGCCTGTATCCTCGATCTTGCCGTCAGCGGAAGCCTTGATGACGCCACGCGGTTGATAGGATGCGATGATCTGATCCTTCGAGTCCTTGGGCCAGTACGGACGTTCTGGCTCCTCCTCGGCATTCAGGTGATACAGATTGCCAAAGAACTCGTCAAACCCGTGGTTGGTTGGCAGATACTCATCGCGATCACCCAGATGGTTTTTGCCAAACTGCGCGGTGTTATAGCCATGCCCCTTCAGGGCTTGGGCAATGGTGATATCCCGATCTTGCAGGCCGACCGGGGCACCAGGCATGCCCACTTTCGACAGACCCGTACGGCGGGGTACCTGTCCGGTGATGAATGTCGACCGCCCCGCCGTGCAACTGTTCTCGGCGTAGTAATCGGTAAACATCATGCCTTCTTTGGCGATGCGGTCAATGTTGGGCGTCGTGTAGCCAACCACACCTTTGCCGTAAGCACTGATATTGGTCTGGCCGATGTCATCGCCAAATATCACCAGAATATTGGGTTTCTTGCCGGAAGCCTGCGCCGCCGGTTTGGACTGTGAACTCGGGGTTTGCGCGGACGCTCCTCCCATCATCACCAGTCCGCTCGCGGCCACCACTGCCGCTCCGAACCATCGTCGTGCTCTCATCATTGCTCTCCTTACCCCGAAGGGCGTTACGTCCCACATCAAGCCTTATTGCGTTTTTTCGAACGAGTACACCTGATTCCATTCGGTCTGCATGTCTACGACTGTCCAGCCTTTGCTCGTGGCTTCGTCCAGCGCCTTGTCCAGGCGGCCGATTTTGGATTCCCTGTCATAGGCCCATTCGCGCTGCGCATCGGTGTGATGCACTAGTCCCGCGAATCGCCGCCCCTCGCCCGCCACCGTCCACTGCAGCATCTGCAAATCGCCATCGGAGTTACCGAAAGCCAGAATTGGGCGACGACCGATGTAGCGCTGGATCGCCACGGGTTTTCCGGGCCCATCGTCATTGAATTCAAGCTTGCCTTGCCGCCACAGGACGGGCGTGCCCTTCTGATCATTGAAGGTCGTCACAAACGTGGTGCCGATAATCTGCTCGGGTGGAATGCCGTAGGCGGCCGGCGCCCAGGCGCGCATGAACTCCACTTCGCCGCCGGACACGATATACGTCTTGAAATCCCGGGCGCGCAAGTACGTGAGCAGCTCACGCATCGGTGCGTACGTCATGTCGACATAGCGTTGATTGAAACGAGGATGACGTGCCTCGTTCGCCCATTCCGTGACGCTCTTCGTAAAGTCACCGACACTCATATTGGTGTGTGTGACACCGACGATCTTCATGAGCCCGGCCTGGCCGGACTTAGCCAGCGTGGCCTGATCTCCGGCGATCGCGGCCTTATATGGCTGGCGCCGTGCCCACTCGGGATGCGCGGGAGCCATGGCTTTGACGCGATCCAGCGCGAACATCACCTGGAAGTACAACGGTTGTTCGCTCCAAAGCGTGCCGTCGTTGTCGAACACGGCGATGCGTTCTTCGGGTTCGACGAAATCCGGACTATCGGCATCGGTGACGGCCTGCACGAACGCCACGATCGCTTGTCGCGACGGGCCGTCGTTCCAGGATGGCAGTTCGCCATGGCGCGAGTGGGCACCGTGCCCCGCGCACGCAGTCATCAGTAGCACGATGGCGGTGACGCCTAGCCATTTCGTCCATCGGCGCGTCATTACGGTCGGGAATCTGCCCATCATCGTGCTCCTGTTTGCTTGAATGAACCGGTTTGCTCGACGGGCACCGGATTCACTGCCGCGGGCAACGTATAGGCCGGCGTAGGTTTCTGTCGTGTTCGCCATAGCCGTCGCCATTGTCGAGAAGCCGCGGCAAGACCGGCCCGCCACCGCTTCCCGCCATTCGGATTGCCGTAGGCCGCGCGTAATGCCGTCTCAACGGCCTGGCGATTCGGCGCATCCAGCTGTCGGGTGGCCGCACGCATATCGCTGGCGCCGGTGATGACACCCAACCACCGGTAAAAGGCGCTGATGGATGCCGTGTCGGAAACCGCGCCGCGGCTCGCCGCGCGACGCCATACGCGCCAATGCCACGGCTCACCGGCCTTTCTGCGCGCGGATGCCCGCTGGATCTGTAGACGTATTTTTTGTATACCGCGCCGCCACCACGGCCAACCCAGCCATATCATCAGTGCGGCGAACCCCCCTCCTACCACCCATGCCAGCCACGCCACAGGCAGCACCCAACGCAAGCCATGGCGCAACTGTGCAAGATCATCCGTTAATGAAAAGGGCGGATCGACCAGCGGACTCACCGTCACGACAAACTCGCGTCCCGACAATGCTTGCTGTTCACGCTGACCGCTGCTCGCATCACGCCACTGCATGATCACGTCGGGCAAATGAAGCGTGCCGGTTTCCTCGGCCACATAATCCGCGCGGTCGATCCGCTGCCCGCCGATGAAGCCGCCACGCGTATCGGTCAAGGTGGTGACCTCAGGCTCGCGCGGATAGCGCTTGAAACCGGCCACGTCCTCCAAGGGCGCGGCGGGCAGTAGCATCGCCTGCATGCCTTGGGCCCGTTGCGTGATACTGCGCGTCACGCGCCCGCCTTTGACAAGAGGATCAGGCTCAAGCGCGTAGTCCTGGGTAATGGTCAACTCAGCGGCGGCGACGTCACCCGCCACGCCGCTGCCCCCGCCTACATTGAAATCCATGGGCTCGCTACTGGCGGTGACAGCGCTGCCCCCGGGTCCGACTTGAGCACTCACGGTCAGCGCCGGCACGTGCAACGCTCCGGCGGCGGTGGGGCTGAGTAGATAGGTGTAGCGCAATCCGCTATAGGCCACGCCGTCCTGCTGGTCTCGCACGATCGCGCCGTGTCCCGAGGGGGGCGTCACAATCACACCCGGCAATTCCAGCTCCGGCAGCCGCGGCGGTTGCGTGAACCAGGTCGGGGTCATGACCTGCAGTTCCAATTGCACCGTCCCGCCGACCTGTGCCTGCGCGGCATCCTGCAAGCGCGCCGTGACGCGCAACGACGGCGAGTCGTCTGCCCACGCCATCGTGGTCATGCTGAGCGTCAGGGCGATTGCCTGCAGGAGACGTTGCCAACGCATCATGGCTTGGCTCCTCGGGCCGCATCCTCGGCAGCGAATTTTCCGCGCAGAAAGCGCGCCGGCGATATTGTCAGATTACGCAGCCAGACGTCTTCGGACGTCGCTTGCGCCACCGGCACTTTGGTCATTTTTCCGCCGTGCGCGGTCTTGTCCTGAATGCTGCGGTCCGGCGGTTCGGCTTGGTCGCCCTGATCCTCCTGGCTCATCGCCTCGAGCAGGCGCGCGACAATCCCGCGATTCACGACCGCCGGTTCCCAGCCCGGTTTGATAGACAAGGCCTGATCGTAGGCAGCCAGCGCCGCATCATATTGACGCAGGCGAGTTTGCGTATTGCCAACGTAAAAGTAGCCGTCGGCGGTATCCAGGTCGGAAAACGCGGTTAACGCCGCCGGGTAGTCGCCGGCCTCATAGGCGGCCCGCCCCTTCCAATAAAGATCACGAAAATGCTGTGCCGCCTCGTCATAATGACCGTGTTCAAATGCCCGACGCCCCTGCTGATCGGGGGTCAAAAATGCATCTGCCCAGGCGCCCGCGTGTGCGTCCAACGGTGCCCCCGACATCACTGCCGCCACCAGGCAGGCGCTCCATGTCACCCGCCAGCCGCGCCGCACAGCGAACAACGCGAGCAGCGCCAGCGGCCAGCATAGCCAATAACCCGCGTCCTTCCAGTGAATGGCGCCGGGCTGTGCGTCTTGCACCACGCGGAAATGCTGTTGCGCATGCAGCGTGATCCAGTCCAGATCATCGGGCCCGCCCGTCAGGCTGCCCAGCGGTGCACCCGCTGCTTGCGCCAAATCACGCAAGGCATCGGCGTCGATGCCCGCCTGACCGCGGCCGGTCTGGCCGACCGCCATGACCAGCACCTGCATGTCGCGCGCCGCCTGGGCCTGCTTTTGCACCGCGTCGAGCTGTTGCGCGTCGGCGCCGTCGGTCAGCAGCAGCAATGTCCCGCCCGCGCGCTCCGCCGCCAGCACACGCGCGCCCAACGCGATGGCGCCGGCCGCATCCCTGCCCTGTCGGTCGATCAGATCGATGGATAGTGCCTGCGCAAACAGATCCAGCAAACTCGTATCGTCCGTGGGTGGCAATACCAAGTGGCTGCTGCCCGCATAGGCAATCAGGCCCGTCTTCGCCCCGGCTCGGCGCACTGCCAGGTCGCGCAATGTGTGTTTGGCCGCCTCAAGCCGGGAGGGCGGCACATCGGCGTGGTCCATCGACGCGGACAGATCCACGGCGACGATCAGCGGCGCAACATTGTCCAGAAAGGCGGGTTCGTCGCGCTGCCACGCGGGCCCGGCGGCGGCTATCCCGCTCGCGGCGACCATCAACGCCAGCAGATCAATAGGTCTTGGGCCGCGGCTGCCAGGGGCCCGCACCAGCAAATAGGGCAACAGGCTGGGCGCAATCTGGCTATCGCGCCCGGGCATTGCACGCTCGCCGCGCCGCATCCACCAAAGCAGCGCAGCGACGGGCAAAACCACCAACCACCACGGTCGCAGAAAATGAAAGGCGCTCAGGTCGATGTCCACGTCGCCTCCTTCGTGTCCGACATCGCGTCCGCACCGTGTTGGCGCCCGTTCCGTAAGGAAAACAACGCGGCTACACCGTGCCACAGCGCCAGCAGGCACAGCGCGATACCGAGTGGCGCCCAGAAATAATCACGCTTGGGCTGATGTTGCAGCGTCTTGACCTCGTGAGGCGTAATGTGGTCCAGCGTGGCGTAGACATCCTGCAGCGCGTCGCCATCCTGAGCGAGGAAAAACTGCCCGCCTGCTTTGGTCGCAATCTCGCGCAAGGCATCGAAATCCACCCGATCTTCGCCGCCCGACTCGGGATCGCCAAACCCAATGGTGTGCACGGTGACATGGTGTTGCGCCGCTAACGTAGCGGCGCGCGATGGCGGTACGGCGCTTCCCGTGTCTTTGCCGTCGGTCAACAGGATCAACACCTTGTCCTGCTCCTTGGCCTCGTCCAGCATACGGATACCCAGGCCGATCGCATCACCGACCGCCGTATTCGGACCGGCCATGCCGACAGCCGTCTGATCCAGCAACAACTGCAGCGATGCGTGGTCGCGCGTCAAGGGCGCCTGGGGATAAGCGCCGGTGCCGAACACGATGAGCCCGAGCCGATCATCAGGACGCTTGTCGATAAAGTCGGCCACCGCTGCCTTGACGACATTCCAACGTGATACGCGCTGACCTTGCGCATCCCGAAAATCGTCGCTGCTCATCGATTGCGAAATATCGACCGCAAGCAGAATGTCGCGAACGGGTTCCGTATGCGTCAACGGGGGTTCCACCCATTGCGGGCGTGCCAAGGCGAGCACCAACAACAGCCAGACAAGTACGTTCAGCCACAACTGAGCGCCGCCGGCGCTCACCCCCGGGCGAGACGGAGATTTCCCGGTGAGCTGCGCCATCGTATCGAAGAACGGCAGCCGTAACGCCGCCCTGCCCTGCACATACGCGGGCAGCAAACGATAGGAAATCAACGCCAGTGGCGCGACGGCTAACACCCACGGATACTCAAGCCGCCACATGATGGCGCTCCATCCATTGACGACTGGCCGCCAAGAGCCGACCGAGCGCGGCGGGATCGACCGACTGCACCGTCGCATCCGTGCCATAGGCCAGTGTGGCGAGCAAACGCGCGGCATCATCGGTAAATGGGTGAGACGCAGCGTCCTGGTTCAGGTATGCCAACCACGCGTTACCGCTCAATGGCGCCACCCGTGCTTGTTGCCCCTCGACTTGTGCGGCAAGCGCCGTACGCTTGAGCAGTGCGGGCAAGGCACGTGCCTCAAGGGGTGTCTTGCTCACGATGCGGGTCAGACGGTCCAATTCCGCCAACGCTTGACGCCGGTACCGGTTGCGGCAATGACGGCGTCCAATGGCAACGGCCGACCAGACCCCGCCCGCTAACAGCACGATCGCCACCACCGCCCATCCCCAAGTGGCGGGCCAATACGAGATAGCCGCCGGCAAAGGCAGCTCGCGCAGTTGATCCAGGCCCGGCAGTGCGTCATTCATGGGCGTGCTCCGGACCATTGCCGACCCAGCTCGCGCCGCAGTTGCCCGAGTTCGTCGTCGGCCGTGTCGATCGACAGCAAGGGCACTTGGCTGCGTCGCAACAAATCCGCGACATCACGCAGACGGCCGCTAAAAAAATCCGCTAGCGGTTGACGCTCTCGCTGCCGCCCCGTAGCAATTTCCAACTGCAGTTCGCCTTGCGTGACCACCAACCGCCCGCGCTTGGGCAGGTTCTGCGCCATCGGGTCATACACCAATACGGCCAGCACATCGTTATGGGCAGCCAACCGGCGCAGCAAGCGTAAGGTCTCGTCATCAGCGCCGGCGAAATCGCTAATGATGCATATCAGGCAGTCATGCGGCGCATGTGCCGACGCGCCTCGCAATGCGGCATTCAATAGCGCGCCGACGGGTTGTTCCGGCCGCTGGGCCGACAACTGGGCGTTGGCACGCGTCACCTCGGCCAGCAGCGCGCGTACACGGTCGCGGCTTCGCAAGGGTTTGACCGACCGGACGCCGTCATCAGCGAAGACGAGTCCGCCTACGCGGTCGCCGGCGCGATAAGCCATCCACGCGGCCATGGCGCCCAATCTCGCGGCGACCGCACATTTAAAGGATCGCACCGACCCAAAAAACATGCTCATACGCTGATCCACCAAGATCATGGCCGGCCGATCACGCTCTTCAGTATAGGAACGAACGTACGGCTTGCCATAGCGCAAGGATGCGCGGGGATCTAGCTGCCGGAGATCATCACCTGGTACATAGCGCCGTAGCTCCGAAAAATCCAGACCCCGCCCACGCAACCGAGAACCATGTTGACCGGCCAGTACGCTGCTCAACGGCTGGCGCGCCAGAAATGACAACCCGCCCACAGCACCTTCCAATGCCATCAACTCATGTAATGACGGGTGAACGGGATGTGTGGGGCGCATCATGAGGGTTCCTAGGCCGGCACAGCCACCACGTCCAGCAAGCGGTCGATCACCTGCTCGGCGGTGATACCATCCGCCACCGCGTCGTATGACAGATGCAGCCGGTGACGCAATACCGCGTGCGCAACGGCACGTACATCGTCGGGCGAACTAAAGTCGGCTCCCGCCAGCCACGCATGCGCGCGCGCGGCGCGATCCAGCGAAATGGCGCCCCGTGGACTGGCGCCGATTTGTATCCACCGCCCCAGATCCGCGTCATAATCAGCCGGTCGTCGCGTAGCGTTGACCAGATCCACCACGTAGCGATCGACGGCTGGCGCGACGTACAAGGCCTCGGCCTCCCGTCGGCAAGCGAACAGCTCCTCTTGCGACAGGCGCATCGCATCCGCGCCGCTGGCAGACGAACCCTCACGCAATAAGGCCAGCATCGCCATCTCGTCTTCGGCGCCCGGGTAGTCCAACCGGATTTTCATGAGAAAGCGGTCCATCTGGGCCTCCGGTAGCGGATACGTGCCTTCCTGCTCGATGGGATTCTGCGTAGCCAACACCATGAACAGCTCGGGCATGGGCCGGGTCACACCACCGACCGTGATCTGCCGCTCTTCCATGGCCTCCAATAGCGCGGACTGGACTTTCGCGGGCGCGCGGTTGATTTCATCCGCGAGGACCAAATTGCCAAACAACGGGCCCTGCTGGAACTCGATGTGATGACGTCCGTCGGCATCCTGTTGCAACACCTCCGCGCCCGTAATGTCCGAAGGCAGCAGATCGGGCGTGAACTGAATGCGACTCATCGTGGCGGCCAGATGTGAGGCCAACGCCTTGACCGTACGCGTCTTGGCTAGACCTGGCAGACTCTCAAGCAGAACATGCCCGTCGGCCAGCAACGCGACCAACACATGATGGATGACCTCCGATTGCCCCAACACAGCTGCGCCAACCGCCTGCTCCAGCGCCAGAATACCGTCGCGATTCGCCATACCCTTCCCTATTTATGACTGTTGCCTGCACCCACCACAAGGTGGCTGACCTGACATCAACGACTCGCGACACTGCCCTTGCGGGCTTGCACCACCTTCCATTGCTCCGGCGTCATCACCGTGCGAAAACCCAGGTGTGACATGCCGTTCAGAGGGTCGGCACCGCGTCGGGCACTAGCCCGATAGCTGATGCAATAGGTATCGCTACACAGGAACGAGCCGCCACGCGTCACCCGCTTGGGCGCCGAAGCCGGTACATTGCCGTCGTCGGGATCAAAGCTCGACGCGGGCCCGGCCGGATCGAGCGGCGGTTGGCGATACTGCGCCTGAATGGCAAAGGCGTCCGACCGATACCAGTCAGCGGTCCATTGCCAGACATTGCCGGCCATGTCATATAGGCCATAACCATTAGCCGGAAAACTGCCGACCGGCGTAGTACCGACCTGGATTTTTTCGTCTTTGACGACCGGAAATGGCTGCTGCTGCTGCGTGTCCCAGATATTGGCCATGGGCTTGCCTTGCGGACTCAGGTCATTGCCCCAGCTATAGGTGGCCTGGTTCAGCCCGCCGCGCGCCGCGAACTCCCATTCGGCTTCGGTGGGTAGACGCTTGCCCGCCCATTTGGCATAAGCCTGCGCATCTTCATATGACACTTGAACGACGGGATGGTCGTCCTTGCCTTCGATATCGCTGCCTGGACCTTGTGGATGGCGCCAACTGGCGCCCGGGACGAACTGCCACCAGCGCGTGTAGTCGCGTAGCGAGATTTCTGATTCGCTGCCCACAAAAACCATCGCGCCCGGTACCAGCAAGCTGTCGTCCGGACGTGGGGTGCCAGGTGGCAACTGGGGCTTCAGATCTTCCCAACGCGGTTTCTGTTCGGCTGTGGTGACGTAGCCCGTCGCCTCGACAAAACGCCGGAACTCCGAGTTCGTGACGTCATGCACATCCATCCAAAAACCGCTCACACGAACTTCGTGAGCCGGTCGCTCATTTGGTTGCGAGAGCTTGTGCTCATTACCCATCAGGAACTCGGCATCGGGAATCCAGGCCATACCGACAGGACCCGACTTACCATCGCCGAGCTTGGCGATGGGGGCCGATGAATCCGAGGCGGGTGTCTGAGCCACATAGGCCCCCAGCGCGCCCGCCGCGACAAGAATTGCGGCGACCGTTAATCCGATTTTCAATTGCTGTTTCACTTGCCCACCCCACATCCGTTTCAGAAACGCGGCGTCATCAAATGACGCGGTGATAGCGAAAATTAGTGCAGAACTCGACCGTCAGACCGCGAATGTCGACCCCTTCGATAAGGGAACCGACACTCGCGTGTATGCGACTGAAGCTGTTGTCAGGCTTGTTTTCGCAGGCTGACCTGCTCATTCGTTTGTTCAGTCGGATCTGAATCGGATACGCGCACGATTTCCTCGATCTGCTCAGCACGCTTGAGCAAGCGATCGCATATCTCGGCCAGCTTGGGGCCTTTGCGCACCAATTCAAAATCACCCATCGATTGACGACCCGCCGGCGGACCAAAGTCTGCCAACAAGGTGACGGTGTTCACATTCTGGAACATAGAACGATTACCCGTATCAACATATGACTCCGATGCCGCGCCTTCGGCCATCAAAATGTCAAACTGGTCCAGTTCCAAATGGAAATACTCAAATTTCTTTTGTGAGAAATCCTGAATAATCGTCTTGCCGTTCACAAGCAACATCGCCGGGACCAATTTCCCGTCAAAATACATGTGGTGATACGGGGACACATATAAATCGCGAACAGGAACCTCCGGCGCCAGCGCTCCCGCAGTGATCCGTACGGGAAACGCACGGTTCGCGTGCTGCTTGGGGATATAGGCCCCATACAAGGTACGATGGCCGATCCACTTTACCGTGCGAATACCGCCGCTAGCGGTCAGCACCTGGTCACCCGCCTGGAAATCTTCCACGCGTTTTTGGCCATCCGGCGTCGCAATCAACGTACCTCGGACAAAACACGCGAACGTGACGGTACTGCCACTGTATTCAAAATTTGCCAGGTCCTCTGAGGTGAGGTCCGGGGCATTTACCTGGATAAGCACTTCATCGTTGTCATCGTAGAAAGTCAGGACGCCATCACTCAACGTCGTAGCCTGCGAATCCAGAACCGGGGTCCCGGCGCTCGATGTAAACGTAAAGGAGGCACCACCTTCCGCGCCCTCGACAGTGATGAGGTCACCGGGGTTGTTTGTAAGTTGGTCGATGTTCATCGACACATTACCTGTGCCCGCGGCATCGCTAAAGTCGATCGTTAAGTTTTTCTCCCATTGCGACTGGAGCGTCGCAAAGCTGGTGTTCGAATTGGGTCCTACCAGCACGGTGAAGGGTCTATCACCCGCCCCGCCGTTCATCTGGCCGATGTCCAGATTGGTATCTTCGACATAGACCGAAAAGGTATGTGCACCGTCAAAGCTGGCAGTGGAGTCAGGGGAACCGATGAAGCTGGCCGAGACGTCGTCAGCCGCCATTTGAAAATTGTACGCATTGTCCGGATCCGTGCTCGCCGCGTCCCAGGCCCATGATGGTTCTTCAGTCGTCAAGCTGATGTTCGTTGCCATGTCAATCCCTCTATTGTTGATTGGCGCGCCTTGTGCCACGGCGCAAGACTAAAAACACACACTTTCAAAACTCGGACTTTCGCTTCTTCGATTTTCTGCCTGGCGGAGAGTCGATCATGCCTATAGACCTGCGGACTCCGTGTCGGCATTTAGCAACGCGCTCTTTTGACTTGACGCTATTTACTCCACGTAGAAAAGTTCTCGATTTTTTCCTCGAATCCAATTGGGCGGCCGACCTTTGCCGTTCCAGGTTTGCCCCGTTTCCGGGTGTCGATATCTCACAAAATCAGATAAATCCGGGCCAAACAATTGCTCGGGCAAAATGTCATATTCCCGAATCTTTCGACGCATCTCGACCAGGAGCCCTCTTAACTCCTGTCGACGCAATCGCTCCGCCTCCGCCTCCAGCGTACGTATGCGCGCTTTCACCTGCCGATAGTCTTTCGCCATAAGCTGAAACCTATTCTTGCGGCTGTTTTCAGTTAAAGTATTACGAACTTTGCCAGCGCGATATCCAAAAAACGAAATCTTTCTGGGAGTTTGTGCCATGTTGTTTCAGAATAGTTATTTACAGCATTACTATTCGGGTTTCGAGCCCTCTCAGGCTTTCGACGTTGTGTATGGCACGAGTTTTGAGCACCGCCTCTTGTCCGCCAAGCGCACCTCGATGAAGCATCAGCGCTTGACCTTAGGTGATATCAGACTGGAGACAGGCTGGTATAACTTTCCCGTTATTGCTCGGGGAAGCATGCCGAAAACCGCGATCTGCATTGGTTTCATGGCTGAAGGCGCAGACGCGACCAGAATCAACACCACGCAAATTGCCACGGAGGAAATACAAATTTATCCGGCGGGCGTGGAGCTCCTGTATCACGCGGCAAGCCTGTCTCGCTGGGTGAATTTCGTCGTTCCGGAAGAGCGCCTGCAGAAGATGGCCATCGAGCGAACGGGGCGCTCGTTAACACTATTGCGAGCCGCCGCCTACTCAATACGTCTGCCCGTCGGCGGAAGACGCGCATTAACCCGTATTACCGACGATGCCCTGAATCTCGCGCGACGTCTTCAATCGACTGGCGGTATGACGTCTGATCTGGCCCAAGAGATATACGGGTCGCTACTGGCCGGCTATGTGGATGCCCTATTCGATGCAGTACCCTCGCGCAAATCAGGAAAGCCGTCCATCGAGGTGCGTCATCATCATTTGATTAACGCGTGCGAGCGACTGGTACTGGCCGGCACGGAGGCCGACGTCGCCCTCGCGGATATCGCCAAACGTAGCGGATATAGCATGCGTTCGTTGCAACTGATCTTTCGCCGCAGCGTGGGTATGACACCTGGCCGCTGGTTTATGACCGCACGGCTAAATGGGGCGTTACGCGACCTGCTGGCATGCGATCAAACATGCACCGTTTCGGAGGTGGCGATGAAATGGGGCTTTCGGCATATGTCGCGGTTTTCCCACTATTACCAAAAGACATTTGGCGAATTGCCAAGCGAGACCTTGAATCGTTCCCGCGTGAACTAATCATCACCCAGTGCGATAAACGTTACCCTTAATAGGCCATATCACTGACTTACCGCCAGGCGCTGCCGATCTGGATATAAAAAGCGTTCTGGTCCTTGCTGTGCGCGACGTCGATACCGACGGCCAGCCCCAATTTGCGGGCAATCAAATACCGGAATCCCACCCCGACACTGGATACATTGGAAGCATCGCTGAATGACTTCCATCGACCGTAGGCTTTACCGATTCCGGTAAACCCCAGCAACGACCAGCGCGGTGTCACGTTCCAGCGCAGCTCCGTCTCGGCCACCAGGGCCGTCTGGTCCTGATAGCGGCCCCTTGAGACACCCCGCAGATTGACCGACGGTTGCGCGTAGAACGGCACTGCTCCGCGGGTGGTCTGGCCATCCACACGCAATCCGAGTGTCCATTTGGGGTGAATCGGCAGCCACGTGAAGCCACGCGCACGATAGGTTTCGAACGATCTGGAGCCGCCCAGCCAGCCACGGGCAAACTGCGCTTCTACTTCGGCATAGCTGCCTTTCGTGGGATAAAACAGGTTGTCTCGACTGTCGTAGTCGATCACCAAACCCAGCTTGCCCACGCTGAGTTTCTTGTCCTCCAGCCCAAATTCGGCGGCGGGTTGGCCGGTAACCCGGGTATCGGATCTGAAATACGTGTAGCGCGGTCCGATGTACCACCGCGACTTACCCAGCCGGGTCAAGAGCTGCTGTACCAAGAACGTGCCCGTCAGCTCGTAGCCTCGTCCTTGATTGAATGGCCCGTAGTAATCGAGGTTGACCTTGGCATGTGCCAGTGCCCCCATATACCGGAACCTATCGTTGTCCCAGCTACGCGTATGAAATAAGCCACCGCCACGCGTGCCGTTTCTGGTCGCCACCGCACCTATCCCCGTCACATTGGGATGGGCGACGGGCTCTCCTGCTTGTTTAGCCTTTTCGTCTGCTTCCGCGAGCGATTCCGAAAAATACATGAGCATAGCCCCGCCACCAAAGCCCACAGCGGGCTCGGTAATGATGACCGGTACGGGGAACACACCCTTGCGGTTCAACAGATAGTCGCTCATATCGAAAGCGCCGTCCTCCGGGTCCGTATACGAAGTCGGCTGAGCGATGGCAGTCGCCGCAAGCATCATGGCGTAAGTCGGCGCCAGCACACGAATCAAAGCGTACTTGATTACCGAGGAGACGCGGTCAGTCGCGACTGCTGTGACGGGCATGTATGACTCCGGCGAGTTGCAAGCAATTCTTGCTCAGCCGCAATACTGCCCTGTTTTATACGCGACGTACAGGCACGCTTTGCGTAGCGGTTTAGCTGGGCCGCTGCGAGAAACTCCGTTCGAATATGCCTTCGGCAATGCGGTTTTTCAGTATTTCGATCGATCCACCCGCGATCATCCAGCCACGGCAACGGCGCACGCAATACTCGACTAGCGACTCGCGGCTGTAGCCCATGCCGCCCATCACCTGCAGCGCGTCATTGGCGACCTCAAAGCCGATTTGATTGCAGTACGCCTTGGCAATGGCAGTCTCGGTCGGCGACGGAAAGCCCGTATCAGCGTTGGAGGCCGCCCGATACAGTAATAATTGCGCGGCATCGAGCTTGATGCGCATGTCGGCGAATTTCCATTGCAGGCCCTGGAATTCGCAGAGCAGACGGCCGAACTGCTTGCGTTGCAGGGCCCACTGGCGGGCCTCCTCGTACGCATAACGTCCTAGCGCCACGGAACGCGAGGTATTGCCAATGCGTTCGACGTTAAAGCCGGCGATCTGCTTTTTGAAACCGCCCTCGCCCAGCACCACCAGTTCGTCGGGCACAAAGACGTTGTCAAAGAAGATCTCGACCCATTCTTCGTCGGACATAAAGGCCGAGCGCTTGCCCAGTCGTACGCCTTCGGCTTTAGTGTCGATCAGCACGGAGCCGATGCCCTTGGTGCCGGGGCCGAACCGCACGTAGGCCAGGATGACGGTCGCGTGCGGGCCGTGCGTCGTAAAAATCTTGCTGCCATTAATTCGAAAACCACCCGGCACGGCCGTGGCACTGGTCTTGAGCTCGGTGACGGCCGACCCCGCGTCCGGCTCGGTCATACCCACGGCGATCAGCGCTTCGCCCGCCAACAGCGGAGCCAAATATTTTTCCTTTTGCAAGGGGCTGCCATATTCGGCCAACACGCGGATGGCGCCAAAGTTGCCGGCCTGCACGACGTCCGCGCTGCGGGGGCACACCGAGGCCACCGCCTGAATCGCGATAACCGCATCCATCAGCGAGCCACCCACACCGCCGTCGGCCTCGGACATGGTGATGCCCAGCAGACCCTGCTTGGCCATTTTCTGGGCGATATCCCAGGGATATTCTTGCGAGTGCGCGCGGGCGACGGCGCCTTCGGCCAATTCGTTTTGCGCAAAACGCGTGACCGCAGTCTCGAAATCGCTTTGCTCGGGGGTGAGTTTAAAGTCCATTTTTCTATCGGTCTCTATCGAAAATTCAGTCCAGGCGGATCAAGCCGTCGACGGCGACGACGCCTTGTGTTTGCACAAACAACGGGTTGATTTCGGCCTCGGTCACATGGGCGCCGCGCAGTCCCGCCAACTGCGAGAATGCCGCGATGGCGCGCGCCAGGGCATCGATATCGCCACGCGGCAGGCCGCGCCAGCCGGTGATCAACTGCGTGTGGCGCACCTCGGCGATCATTTCCCGGGCCTCGTCCTCGGAGACCGGCGCCAGGCGCAACGCAAAGTCGGGGGTCAGTTCCGCAGTGATCCCGCCCGCGCCAAACAACACGGTCGGCCCCACTAGTGGATCATCGCGATAGCCCAGAATGAATTCGGCGAGCCGGTCCTGCATCGCCTGCACCAGCACACCGTCAATATGCGCGTCGGCTTTATAGGCCCGGGCATTGGCGGGCAGTTCCTCCAACGCCTGGCTTAGGCCACCCTGCTCTTTGATACCGATACGCACGGCATTCGCCTCGGTCTTGTGCGGGATGTCGCGCGAGCAGACCTTCGCAACCAAGGGGTATGCCAGATCATGCGTGGTCCGGCCAGGCGTCAACAAGGCGCGCGGCGCAACGGGTACGCCCAGCGTTTCAAAAACCTGGCTGGCTTCGTACTCGTTCAGCAGGCCCTGCGTCGGAAACTCGGCGGACCATTCGCGCGTTGTCACGGGCGCGGGCATGGCGCCGCCCGACGTATCAAAGAACACCGATAACGCATCGGCGCAAGCTTCCGGTGTCCGAAACGCGGCAATACCGGCTTGTTGCAGGAGCTGCAGTGACTCAGGCGCCTCGGGTGCCAGAAAGATGGCGAGAGGCTTCGAGGCGGATTTCTCGGACTCCAGCAAGGGCTTGACAACGTATTCCGGATGAAACTGCGCCGAGGAGCCCGCTACGCTCAATACCGCGTCGCACCAATCCGCCCGCAACAGGTGTTCCAGGAGGTCTTTGTACTGCGGGGGGGTGGCGGCCAGGGTCAGATCAATCACCGGCGTCTGGCGCAGTTTCAGGCCACGGCTGGCCATCAGATCGATAAAATCATCGGGCGGAGCCACCGCGGTCAGCCCGCGCAACCCCAGGTTATCGACCACGGTGGCCGCGCCGCCGCCAGTGGTCGTAATGACGGCGACACGCGGTGCCGCCCGACGCTGCGCCGGGCGCGCAGTCCCGTAGCGACGCGCCAGCGGCACCATCTCGAACAGGGTTTCGAGCTGATGGACTCGCAACACCCCGTGCGCCCGCAAAAAGGCATCGACCGCCTTGTCATTACCCGCCATCGCCCCAGTATGTGATTGTGCCAGCGCATCGCCCAGTTCAGAGCGGCCGAGCTTGTAGGCAATCACGGGCTTGCCCGCGGCTCGCGCCCGCTGTAGCGCACGTGAAAGGACGGGTGCCGCCCGCAGCGTTTCCAAAAACAGCAGGATGACCTGTGTCTGCGCATCATCCACCAGGGCGTCGACGACTTCGCCGACACTGATATCGCTTTCGTTGCCCACCGACACCGACTTCGCAAAACCAAAGCCGCGCGCCGCGGCCCGTGACAGCAAAGAACCCATCATCGAACCGCTTTGCGACACCATGCTGACTTCGCCCGGCAGCAAGGTAGACGCCTCATAGGCCGCGTTGACGGACAAAATCGAGCCCGAATGCAGATCCGCCAGGCCAATACTATTGGGGCCCAGCACACGCAGGCCCAGTTCCTTGGCCTTGGCGACCAGTGCCTGTTGGCGCGCCTGCCCTTCCGGGCCCGCCTCGCCAAATCCGTCGGAGTAAATTGTGACGACTTTGGCCCCGGCCCGCGCGCAGTCCGGCAAGATGGCCTCGACGCCCGCGCCCGGAATCATCACAAAGACGTGATCAATCGGCTCGGGCAGCTCGGCGAGTGACGGCCAGGCTTTTTCACCGAGAATCTCATCGCGTGCGGGGTTGATCGGATAAATGTGGCCGTCATAGCCATGTTTACGCATAAAGCGCAGTGGTCGGGCCGTATTCTTTTTCACGTCACCCGAGGCGCCCACCAGGGCGATCGTGCGCGGGGTCAGCAATGCTTGAGCAAAGGTCGTCATACTTATGATGATGGATTCAATGATTCAGGTGGATGGGCCGTCGGTGGCCAGGCGCAGCGCGCGCAGGTCATCCTGCTTTTCCAATTGCCAGACGGCATCACGCAACTCACGCATGCGGGATTCGCCCAGTACAGGGCCTGCCAACTCGGCGAATTTGTCATTCAGATCAGCATCCGAGAGTGGCGCCTCGGGGTCCCCCTTGCGATACGGCGCAAAGTGCTCCAGTTCGCGGCCATCCGTCGTACGCACCGTGACGCGCGCGGCGCGCTGACCCGGAAAGCTTGCCGTCAGATCGGGATCCGCGATGAGCTCGACGCGCGGCATGAGCCCCCGCACGGTGGCGTCGGTGAGACGCGCGGGCTCAAAGGCATCCAGCCTGACGCTGCCATAGACCAGTGCATGGCTGATCACATACGGCAGGCTGAACTTGGCCTCGAACGCGGTATTCGGCTGGAAATTGCCGGTGACATCCAGTGCGGTCTGATAGGTATTCACCGTGACGGACGCGACGTCTTCCGGTCGCAAGCCGGCGTCGCGCAAGGCCAGCATGGCATCGATCGCGGCAAAGGTATGCCCGCAGCAGCCATGATTTTTCTGGGTCATGTGCGTGATGTTGTAACGCTCGCCCAACGCGTCGATGGCCATGGCCCAATTCGGTTTGTGTGCAAGCGCCGCACCAAAACCCACCTCGCCTTCCAGAATATCGGCCACCCCGGTCAGACCATGTGCGGCGCCTTGCGCGGCCCGCACGCCGACTTCGGCGGCATGCCCTGCATGCAGGGCCTTGCTCATCGCGTCAGAACGGAACGCTTGTTGCAAGCCGCTGGCCAACGTCCCCGATGTCGCCAGCGCATGCAGCATGACCGACGTGTCGCCCGGCGCCACCAGCGCCGCACCCGCCGCCGCCGCGCCAAAACTGCCTACCGTACCCGTCGTATGAAAGTACCGATAGTGCGACGGTTGAACGGCCGCACCGATGCGCGTCGAGATTTCGTAGCCCACCACGATTGCGGCCAACAGCGCGCTGCCGCTGGCATGGCGGTCTTCGGCCAGCGCGAGCGCCGCCGCGATCGTCGGGCAGCCGGGGTGATACACCGCATCACGAAAGATATCGTCAAACTCCACCGCATGCGACGTACTGCCATTGATCCAAGCCGCTGTCGGGGCGAAAGCCGTGGTCCCGCAACCGGGCAGGCTGCTCGTGCCAAAGCCTAGTTCTGCGCGATGGGCGCCCAGCAATTGGCGGCACGGCGCCACGCGGGTGCCCGGGTACAACGCGGATAACCAGTCCAGAAAGGCGCGTTTCGCATGATGCAGGACATCGTCCGATAACGTCGCCACGCTGTCGCGCGCACCGTAATCCGCCAGGGTTTTCAGCAACATGATGTCTCCTCGTTGATATCCAGCCTACTGTATCGAATCCGATACCCGGCAGGATTGAAAAAAAGGAAACTCACCGTTCTTGATTAGACGTGGCCCCTTCCCCGCGCAAGACGTCAAACAGATCACGGGCCGCGCTCCCTAGCTCACGGGGCGAGCGCACGCACACAAAGAACTGCCGTTCGGCCCAAACATCCAGCAGGCGCAACAGGACCAAGCCCATGCTTTGTAGATAATTGCGTGCGATATCTTCGGGCACCACGCCAATGCCCAGCCCCTCGCGGATCATGCGGCAGCGCGTCTCGAAATTCGACACTTGCAGCTTGACGTTGGGCGGGCGCGAGACCGTCTGCCCCACGTAGGCCAGAAACTGATCCAGCGAATGACGCGGGAAAAAACCCAGTAAATCGTAATCGAGCGCGTCTTCGAGATAGAGCGCCTTGCGCTCGGCCAGCGGATGCCCGATCGGCACCACCAGCCCGACCCGATCACGGCGAAAAGGAAAAGACTCCACGCCAGGCATCGGATAATCGGCGTGATAAATGCCAATATCCACGGTCCCTTCGGCGACCAGGCGCGGAATGTCGTAGCTATGCTGATCCAGCAAATCGACACTGACATCGCTGCGCCCCGCCAGAAAGCGCCCCATTACCGTCGGCAGAAACTGCAAAATACTCGACGGGTTGGCAGCCAGCTTGATCTTGGCCTGCCCGTTGACCGAAAACCCCTGGACGGCCTGTTCGGTCAGATGCAGACTGCGCAAAATCGCCTTGGCGCGGTGGTATAGCAATACGCCCGCCGGCGTCGGCTCAACGCCGCGCCCATGGCGCAGCAACAGAATGCGATCCAGTTGCCGTTCTAGTTCGGCGACCCGTTTACTGGCAGCCGACGTCACGAGATTCTCGCGCTCGGCGGCCCTGGACAGGCTTTTCTCCTCTACCGCCGCGACAAAGATCTCAAGCGCGGGAATATCGATTTTTTTCATAGAGAGAATATACCGAGTCCTGGATTAAACCTCCAAGTCTTCTATAAGACTTGACGATTTCGCCCCCCGCGGGGTTACAATCAACGGCATATGGCGGTCACACCTAGCCAAAGCAGTCATAAAGGCAGGGTTTCCGTCGTGGTGGGCAGGCGCTTGATTGCGTGTGCCCAAAGACACCCCCCTTCTACGATGGCATCGGCGACGATGTCCAGCAACGCATGTCCGGGATTGCGCAAGCAACCGGGCACACTGATGACTATGGCTCCCACTCCCAAGATTATCTATACCCTGACCGACGAAGCCCCCGCGCTCGCTACTCGTTCGCTGCTGCCTATCGTCCAGTCCTTTGCTAAATCCGCTGGCATTACGGTTGAGACCCGCGATATCTCGCTGGCCGGCCGCATCATTGCCACGTTTCCCGACTACCTGGACGATAGCCAGAAGATCGGCGACGCACTCGCTGAACTCGGCGCCCTGGCCGTGACGCCGGACGCCAACATCATCAAGCTGCCCAACATCAGTGCCTCGATGCCCCAGCTCAAGGCGGCCATCAAGGAACTGCAAACCCAGGGCTACAAGCTGCCGGATTACCCGGATGAGCCTGCCAACGACACCGAACGCGACGTCAAGGCGCGCTACGACAAGATCAAGGGCAGCGCCGTCAACCCCGTGCTGCGCGAAGGCAACTCCGACCGCCGCGCGCCGGCCTCGGTGAAGAGCTACGCCCGCAAACACCCCCACAAGATGGGCGCGTGGAGCGCGGATTCCAAGTCGCATGTCTCACACATGGACGACGGCGATTTCTACGGTAGCGAAAAATCCGTCACGCTGGCCGCGGCCGGCGACGTCAAGATCGAGTTGACCGCGACCGACGGCACGAAGACCGTGCTCAAGGAAAAAACCCCGGTCAAGGTCGGCGAAATCATCGACGCCTCGGTGTTGTCCGCCGCGAAGCTCAGCAGCTTCCTGCAAGCCCAGATCGCCGATGCCAAAGCCAAAGGCGTGCTGTTCTCGGTGCACCTCAAGGCCACCATGATGAAGGTCTCCGACCCCGTCATCTTTGGTCACGTCGTGTCCGTGTTCTATCGCGACGTGCTGACTCGCCATGCCGACGCCCTCGAGCAAATCGGCTTTGATCCCAACAACGGTATTGGCGACCTGTACGCCAAGCTCGGCGCCCTGCCGGCTGACCAGCAGACGGCCATCAAAGCCGACATCGACGCAGCCTACAAGACACTGCCCGCCCTGGCCATGGTGAACTCCGACCGCGGCATCACGAACCTGCATGTGCCCAGCGACGTGATCGTGGACGCCTCCATGCCGGCTATGATCCGTGACTCGGGCAAAATGTGGAACGCCGCTGGCGAACTGCAAGACACCAAGGCTGTGATCCCCGATCGCTGCTATGCCGACGTCTATCAGGTCGTCATCGACGACTGCAAGGCCAACGGTGCCTTTGATCCGGTCACCATGGGCAGCGTGCCCAACGTCGGCCTGATGGCCCAGGCCGCCGAAGAATACGGTTCACACAACAAGACGTTCGTCATCCCCGCCGATGGCACCGTGCGCGTCACCGACACCTCCGGCGCCGTGCTGCTCGAGCATGTCGTTCAGGCCGGCGACCTCTGGCGCATGTGCCAGACCAAGGACGCCGCGGTACAGGACTGGGTCAAGCTGGCCGTCACCCGCGCCCGCCTGAGCAACACGCCCGCCGTTTTCTGGCTGGACGAAAATCGCGCCCACGACGCCCAGGTGATCGCCAAGGTCAAGAAATACCTGGCCGACCACGACACCAATGGTCTGGAACTGCAGATCCTGAATCCCGTGGACGCCACGCGCTTCTCGCTGGAACGCATCCGTGCCGGCAAGGACACCATCTCGGTGACCGGCAACGTGCTGCGCGACTACCTGACCGACCTGTTCCCCATCATGGAACTGGGCACCAGCGCCAAGATGCTGTCGATCGTGCCGTTGATGGCCGGCGGCCAGCTGTTTGAAACCGGTGCCGGCGGCTCGGCCCCCAAGCACGTGCAGCAATTCGTGGAAGAAGGCTTCCTGCGTTGGGACTCGCTGGGCGAGTTCATGGCCCTGGGCGCATCGCTGGATCACCTCGGCCGCGCGTACAACAACCCGCGCGCCACAGTCCTGGCCAACACCCTGGACGAAGCCACCTCGAAGTTCCTCGACAACAACAAGTCGCCGGATCGCAAGGTGGGTGGCCTGGACAACCGCGGTAGCCACTTCTACCTGGCCATGTACTGGGCCGAAGCACTGGCCGCGCAAACCGACGACGCCGAACTGGCCACGCAGTTCAAGGCTCTGGCCGCTGCTTTCGCAGAGGGCGAAGCCAAGATCCTGGACGAACTGAAGGCCGCTCAAGGCAAGCCCGTGGACATCGGTGGTTATTACCAACCCAACGAAGCCAAGGCAAGCGCAGCCATGCGCCCTAGCCCGACGCTAAACCAGGCACTGGCCTCGATCAGCTGATCGAACGGCACGGTGTGGCGGGCTAGCCCGCCACCTGGCAAATCAAAGCCGGCGACCCTCGCGGATTGCCGGCTTTTTCTATGGTTTCGTCAGGCGAACGCGAGTGTCAGATGACCGAGCGGTTCATTTGCCGACCGCACCTTGATTCCGATGTCGTAACCGAGGCGATTCAAGCAGTCCATCATCTTGCGCTCGGACGTCACAGTCGTACTTGTGCACCGGCGACTGAACACCCTCACCCACACCTTGAAACCAGAAAGACCGGCAGGGTTTCCCAGACCACCGCGAGAGCGGATAACAGACATAACGAATCTGTCAGCCTGGTATGGAACCTCCGTGAGTCGCCTGCGTGCAGACGCCTATGCTGGCGCTGCGCGACCCACGCCATGGCGCTCAATGCCAGCGCACTGCAAATCAGGATCATCCAGGAAGAAATCGGCAGACTTATCCAGATAGTCCCCAACCAGGCCCTCGGCCTGGCACAGTGCAACGCATTGATCGTATAGATAGACAGGTAATGCAGCAGCCAGATCACCGGACCGCCAATCAGGAACCACAGTTCGACCCAAAACGGTGATCGCATGATGACTACCCCGCCGCCAATCGCGGAAAGACATGAATAACGCCCAGGGTTAGCAAACCCTGAACGACGGTGTATTGCCACATCACCATGGTGGTGTCCAGGCATGCACGTTGCCGAGCACTTAGCCGGCCAGCGAGATGACGCGCGATGGTGAATAGGCTCATCACCACTGTCAATATCACGAACACGGTTTGCAGACCCGACAAGGCAAACACGGCAGCGCTATACGCGGATGCCTGCGGCCTCAAACCGTGTTGCCAATGTGTGTAAAGATCCAGTCCACTGGCGGCGATCATCAACACGATCCCACTCAACAAGCATCCGTTCACCGCCATTTTCTTTCCGTGCTTCAGTCCACGTACGGCGCAAACGCCCAGGATGCTGGCACCGACGAGCAAGCCCGCTGATAACGACGGCAACGTAGGCGCTGCAATCGCCGTTGTGGCGGGCCACGTCTCAGGAGAGGTGAGCCATAAGAACAAATACGCGAACACGACCGCCCCAAAGATGCTGACACAGACAATGAGCAGCAGCATCATGGCCCACCAAGCGTGGGATGTGCTGCCTGATGCTCGCATTGGCAGGCGAATGCCCGCGCCGATATCCACACCCGACGGATCGGGCCCCGTGTCAGCATCCCATAGCCAACGCCAGATCGCCGCCACGGCCACGACGCCACAAATTGCCGCGAGGCCCACCAATTTGAAGGTCAACAACAGAAAAAAGCCGGCAGTGCCAAGTGCGGCAACGAAAGGAGACCACCCCGGCCCTGGCAGCGGCAACACATACTCCGGCCGCGCATCCAGGGCGCTCGTCACCAGCGTAGAGCGCACGCCCGCGGGCGCGTTGGGCAAAAAGTAGCGGCCCGCGTCGACGTCGTCGACAATACCGGGCTGATCCCATAGGGGTTCCCTGGCGGTCACGATGGGAATGCTGCGCAAACCGTAGTTACCGGTGGGCAGCCATTCCAGCGTACCGGCTTGCCAGATGTTGCCGGCGTTCTTCTCGCTGCTGGGACGAAAGTTGCGCGCCAGATCCCATAAAAATATCAGCACTCCGGCAGCGATGAGATAGGCGCCGACGGTGGACATCATGTTGAGCGTCCCTAAACCTTGGCTCTCGGCATAGGTGTAGACGCGGCGGGGCATACCAGCCAAGCCGGTGAAATGCATCGGGAAAAAAGCCAGATTGAAGCCACTGAACATCAACCAGAATGCCCAGCGTCCGCTACGCTCGGACAGTGCTCGCGTACTGACGAACGGCATCCAGTAATAAAACGCCGCGAATAGCGGAAAAACCATGCCGCCGAACAGCACGTAATGAAGGTGTGCAACGATGAAATACGTGTCGTGCGTCTGTAGGTCAAAAGGAATGGCGGCCACCATGACGCCGGTCAATCCACCCAACACAAAGATGAAGAAAAATCCCAGGATAAACAGCATCGGCGTCTTCACCGGACGCAGCCGTACCGCGGCGGCAATCGTCGCGATCCAGGCGAATACCTGAATCGCCGTGGGTATCGTCACCGCCATACTGGCCGCCGATGCAAAGCTCAAGGACATCGGCGGAATCCCCGTGGCGTACATGTGGTGGACCCAAAGCCCAAAACTGAGAAACGCGACGCCGATCACCGCCATGACGACCCACCGGTAGCCGACCAGCGGCACGCCCGTCATCGCGGGGATGATCATGGATACCATGCCGGCCGCCGGCAGGAAAATGATATAAACCTCGGGATGGCCAAAAAACCAAAACAAGTGCTGCCATAGCAAAGGGTCGCCGCCTCGCTGCGCAATGAAAAACGGCATGTCAAAGGCGCGCTCCAGCTCCAATAGCGCGGTCGCCACGATGACAGCCGGAAACGCGACAAGCACCATGGCGCTGAACACCAACATCACCCAGGCAAAGATGGGCATCTTGTCCAGGCTCATGCCCGGTGCCCGCGTACGAAGGATGCCCACGGCCAGCTCGATCGCGCCGGCAATAGCGGATATTTCGATAAAGCCGATCCCCAGCAACCACAGGTCCGCATTCAATGCTGGCGAATACTGAGTGCTGGTGAGCGGCGGGTACATGAACCAGCCTCCCTCCGGCGCCAGTCCAAAAAACAGACTGCAGAAGAACACAACCCCGCCCACGGCGTACGCCCAGTAGGCATAAGCGGACAAACGAGGAAACGGCAGGTCGCGGGCACCCAGCATGTTTGGCAGGAGCAACACCGCCACCGCCTCGACCGCCGGCACCGCGAATAGAAACATCATCACCGTGCCATGCATCGTAAACAACTGGTTGTACAAATCATGGCCGATCAACGCGTTCTCCGGTACCGCCAACTGCGTACGCATTAGCAGCGCCAGTACGCCGGCCAGGATAAAGAACAGCAACGCGGTCGCGATGTAGAGCAATCCAATGTAGGTGTTGTTCACTACCGTGATGGCCCGATAGCCCGACGGACGTCGCCAGACCGTTTTGAGTTGTTCAAGCTCCCCTTCGGGGCGCTCAAGCGGGTTTGGAAGCGGTGGCGGCACGCTGGACGTCGCTTTATCTGTCGTCACTTCAGACTATCCAAATAGTTGGCCACGGCACGTAGTTCCTCGCCGGACCATTGATCAAAAGAAGGCATGCGGTTACCGGGTTTAATGTCTTGGCTGGCAGCGATCCATCCCGCCAGCGCGCCCACGTTATTCGTCAGCACGCCAGCCGCCAACGTTGAGCGGCTGGCCACATGCGTCAAATCCGGCCCTGATGTTCCCGTGGCCGGCGTACCCCGCACGGTATGGCACGCCGAACAGGCTTGCTGAAACCGCTGCGCACCCTGCTGAAGCTCGGGCCCCGCCATCCTGGCGGGCCGACGTTGCGCCGACAACCAGGCATTGAATGACGCCGGCGTAAGCACGTGCACCGCGAACTTCATCTTGGTGTGTTGTGCACCGCAGTATTCCGCGCATTGACCTGAAAGAACGCCCGCTGCGGGCGCCCGCACGCGCATCCGATTGACATGGCCCGGAACCATGTCCAGCTTGGTTCCCAATTCAGGTATCCAAAAGCTATGGATAACGTTGTCGGACTTCAGCACGAACTCGACCAGCTGCCCCGCAGGAATGCTGATTTCATTGGCAGTTTCGACCAATAGCGCGCCCGACTCGTCGAGATAACGCACGCGCCACCACCAGAGTTCCCCGGTGATTTCGACGCGAATCGTCGGCTTTGCATCTGATGCCGTCGAGGACGGGAGAGCCAGGACGTAGATCAACAGGACCGTCAGGCAGACAACAGGAAATGCAATACCCGCCAGCAGAATCAGCGATGGCCGAGCCAACCGATCACGCCAAGGTCTGGGCGCGAATATTGCAACGGCGATCAGTATCACGACTGCTGCGAAGATGACCGTCGCGCCAAGGAACAACACACTGCTGATGTCAGCGAACTGGGTCACCCTATCACCCCCGGGTTGCTTGGCATGCGGACGCAAGAAAAAAGCGGCCATAAATGTAAATAGATGCTTTTGATAACTTCGCTATGAGACGCGTCGTGAGGAAGGAACGCTCCCTCAGCAGCATGTACCGTACCCAAGGTACAAAAATTGCGTCGGCGACAGGGTTTGGAGAAGAAAACCTTGCATCACGCCACCCGCAACGCGCTCGCCTCGATAGGTATCGTCATGCTGGCCGGTATGGCAGCCTGTGGCGATGCTCGGGCGCCGCTTGCGCAAGACGTATCCACTGGTCTTTCCGACCGAGCCGATCCCGATCGAGGCCGACGCCTGATGATGGAAAAGGGATGTGTTGCCTGCCACGTGGTGCCACGCGTACGTGCCCCGATCGCGAGAGTCGGTCCATCGTTGAATAACATGGGGCGCCAGGCGTACGTGAATGGCCTGCTTGCCAATACTCCCGCCAACCTGATCCGTTGGTTGATGGACCCGCCCGCGGTCAATCCGCGCACCGCGATGCCGAATGTCGGACTGACGCAGACTGAAGCCGAGGACATTGCTGCATTCCTCTATGCGTTGCCCGACGGATGACTACTGAGGAGCGTTGAACATGACAAGCTGCAAGCGGGTTGCTGCCTGGACAGTTATAGGACTGACCACCGCCGCCTTGTTAGTCGCAGGCTCGGTGATCTACTTCGGCTGGTATGACATCAGTGCGACCCGCCCGCATACGGCTGCCGTGAATCAATTGATAGAAACTACCCTGGCACGCTCGGTCAGCGTGCGCGCCAAATCCATTCGGGTCCCCGACCTGAATGACCCTGCCGATATTCGGGATGGATTTGGACTGTTCCGCGCGCACTGCGTGCAATGTCATGGCGCGCCCGGCGTAGCGCCCGAACCCTATGCCTTGGGCTTGAATCCCGCCCCCGCCTCCCTGGTCGAGAGCGCCCACGAACGTTCCGCGGGCGAAGTCTTCTGGTTAATCCGTCAAGGCATCAAGATGACCGGCATGCCCGCTTGGCAATATCGCCTGACAGACGGTCAAATATGGGATGTTGTCGCGTTTATGCGCGTACTGCCTACGCTGTCGCCGACCGACTATCGACAGTGGGATGAGCGCTCCCCCCAGCCAACACCTCAGGCCATCCCTCTGGACGCTCCGCGGATAGGCAATGCAATGGCGGGACGCCAGGCATTACAGCAATATATGTGCGTGACCTGCCACGTCATCCCCGATGTGGTGGGTGCGTCTTCCCATGTCGGTCCGTCGCTGGCCGGCATCGCCATACGCCCGTATATTGCCGGCGTGTTATCCAATACCCCGGAAAACATGCGGCGTTGGCTGATGGCGCCCACGACAATCAAACCCGGCACCGCGATGCCGGACCTGGGCATCAGCGAGCAGGATGCGCGCGATATCGCGGCATTTTTGAAGACGCTGTCCGCGCCGGATTAGCCAGAGTATCGCCCTGCACACGCAGATCGGCGCCTTCGCCCATTCCGTATGATTTCCCGGCCTGAGTATTTTTTTCCATAGCCTGCGGGCTCGAGCGTCCGCACACTGACTTCAAATCAATAGCTTGCCGTGCCATCGCCTCTCGTTAACGGCGAAGAGAGTCAGACTCCCTACTCACCATGCCGAGGCATGCATTACACCCACGGGTGCGCCAATCCTTCTGTTTGCAGCGCACGCTGAACGGCAGGACGCGCCAGGACGCGTTGCAAATAAGGGCCGAGTTGCGCAAAGTCCCGTGCGGGTCTGGAAAACCCACGCGTCCAACGACAAACCATCATGACCAGGGGGTCCAGCACGGTGTAATGCTCCCCCAGAAACCACGGGCCGCTGCTTGCTGCCAAGTGATCCTCTAGCTGCGCCAGCAGACCGGCGACCTTTGATTCGGCATGGGATTTTATCTGCTGCGCGCCGGACGCATTGCCGGCGTCGACCCATCGTTCCGGATAGAAGTAAAGCAGCAGCGAAGCTTGCATGGTGTTGGTCAGCCACATCAACCACTTATAGAACTGCGCACGCTCCGGGGTACCCAGCTCTGGCGCCAATTGCCTTTCTGGATACTTATCGGCCAGATATAGGCAAATGGCGGCGGTCTCGTACAGCACCAGGTCACCATCGACCAGCACGGGGATAAGCCCGTTCGGATTGAGCCGAAGATAGTCCGGGGATTTATGCGTGTTTTGTGCGCGATCGACAAACGCGAGTTCAAAAGATTGCCCGATTTCTTCGAGTACGCAATGCGGCGCCATGCTGGCGTTGCCGGGATGGTAAAAAAGTTTCGTCACGATTCGGTGCTCGCAGTTTTGCGCGGACGGCGGGTGCGTGGGGTCGTGCTGCGCGTGGTTTTTCTGGCGGTTTTGGCGGGGGCCGCTACCGTCGCATCGGCGGGTTGAACGTCGGGGGCGACAGACGACGCAACCGTCGGCTCGGCCTCCTTGGACGCAACGCCCGTGGTTGCAGTCGCCTTCTCAGTTGCCTTCTTGCTGGGACTGCGGCTACGCGTTCGGCTGCGTTTGACGGGGGCGGGAGCGTTCTCGCTCTGCTCGGGCGCCGGTTGTATAGTCGCCTGCTCCGTCTCGGATGTTGTGGCCAGACTGCCTTGTTTGGACGGAGCCACGTCGCGGGATGACGGGAGATCGCCGGATGGCTGTGTAGGCGCCAGTGGGGTGGCTTCGAAGACCGGGGCCGCCTCGCGCACCACCGCGACCTCGGATACCGAGACAGCCTCGCGCGGTGAGGCAACACTTTCCGCCTGAACCTCCTGCCCGGTCGTCTGGTTCGCGCCCCTGCCCGCCCCCTCCGACCGCCGACCACCGCGCGTTCTGCGGGTTTGCTTCGTGCGAGGCTCTTCTTGCGCTACGGGCAACGACGCTGCCGGTGCGACCTCCGCGCCGCTGCGATACACATAGGTACTGGAATTTTCCTCACGGCCTACTTCCAGGAAACCTCGCGACTGTGCCTCGTCGAGCAAGTTGCCAAAAGCCCGGAAGCCATAGTACGACTCGTTGAAGTCGGGCCGGCGTCGCTTGAGCGCGTCTTTCAGGGCGGACGCCCAGATCTTGCCGCTATCGCCACGCTCGGCCGTCAGGGCCTCGAAGGTCTCGACCACCATCTTGACGGCTTTGGTCTTGCGGGCCTCGGACTCTTCTTTGCGGCGGTGCTCTTCGTCAGGCGTGCGACGTTGCTGCGGCGCGCTTTGCTGCCCGCGGCTGTCGCGCCCGGATTCGGCCGCTCGCTGGATCTCTCGCGCCAGGTCGTCGTAGAAAATGAATTCATCACAGTTGGCGACCAACAGGTCCGACGTGGACTGCTTCACCCCCACGCCGATCACTTTCTTGTTGTTCTCGCGCAGCTTGGATACCAGCGGCGAGAAATCAGAGTCACCGCTGATGATCACAAACGTGTTGACGTGCGATTTGGTATAGCAGAAATCCAGCGCGTCGACGACGAGGCGGATGTCGGCTGAGTTCTTGCCGGACTGCCGCACGTGCGGAATCTCGATCAGCTCGAAGTTCGCCTCGTGCATGGGCGATTTGAAGTCTTTGTAACGATCCCAGTCGCAATAGGCTTTCTTGACGACGATGCTGCCCTTGAGCAGCAGCCGCTCGAGCACGGGGCGAATATCGAATTTTTGGTACTTCGTGTCGCGCACGCCTAGGGCTACGTTTTCGAAGTCACAGAAAAGCGCCATGCTGACGTTTTCATTGGGATTACTCATCGACTCTCCAGGGCCACCGCATGGGGGTATCGGTGACGTAGCCATTATTTTGACACGCCAAGCCGGGTGCCTGCATTGCACAACCACGCTGTCGCGACTATTGTCACTGTTATTTTTAGCACGGGAGACTGCCATGCAGCTCGTTGCGATCGTCTTGTTGATGGGAGTCCTCCCAATCATCGCGATCATTCAAGACGTGACTACCGGCCAGGTGCTCTTGGCCGAGGCCTTGGGCAAATGGTTCGTGTTTTGGGGCATGGGATGGCGATTGATCGGCGCGGGGGTGCACCAGCTGTTGCGGCCCGGCTTTACGGCCAAGGATATTTTTGGCATCGAGGATCCTGGGGCGAACAAGCTGGTGCTGGAAATCGGCCTTGGCAATCTCGCATTGGGCGTCCCGGCCGTCGCGAGCCTGTATTTTCCAGCCTGGGTGCCTGCGCTGGCCTTGGCGGGCTGCATTTTCTTTGGTTTGGCGGGCATCCAGCATATCCGGAACCGGGCGACCACCCGGGGTGAGATCGCGGCCATGATATCGGACCTGGCCATGGCGGTAATCCTGCTGGTCTATCTGGTCTGGCACGGACTTGGCTGACTTTCGTTCGATGACTTTCGTTGATGATTTTCCGCCGACTGACTGTCATCGACTGATTTTCTTCGGCTGGTTTCCCTTGGCTAACCGTCAGTCACCCGATCTTCAGTTGCCTCGACTTTCAGTCGGTACGTCACCCTCGCCTAACGTTCGGGCACGCGCTTGGCCTTCGGTGTCGAAGATGTGGCATGCCCGACCTGCTGCTGCGCCAGTGCCTGGGTTTGCGCCAGGACTTGTGCTTGTGCGGCAATCTGTTGGTCTTTGACCTGAAGTTGGTCGCTCTGCTCCGCCAAGCGCAGGTTGAGGTCGGCGACGCGTTCTTTCAGGCTGTCGTGAACGGCCGCCGCGGACGTCTGCGCCATGGCGAGCTGCGTCTGCAGCGCATCTTGTGCCTGCTCTAGCTGGGCGATCGTGCGTTCTGTGTTGAGGGACTCATGCCGGGCTTGGGCGAGTTCGTCATGGGCGTCGCGGAGTTCGTCCGCGGCTCGCGCCAACGCGTCTTGATGCGCTGCCTGGGATGTGGTGGCGGTTTTGCGATGTTGTTCCAGATCGTCCTGAGCTTTCCTGGTGGCCTGACGCTGCACATCCAGATCGTTCAGCCAGCGGCGCTCATGGCTGGCATGCCGTTGCTCTGCCGCCGCCAATGCCTGGCGATGCTGCTGTTCGGCCTCGTGCTGACGCTCCTGCAGCGCGCGCTCGCGTTCCGTGACCTCGGTTAAACGTGCCTCCAGCGAGGTGGCGCGGGCGTCACTTTGCTGGCACTGTTTTTCCAGAGTCTCGGCGCGATCCCGTAAAGCCGCCGCCTGCTCGCGCAGGCTATAGATGGTGGCTTTCAAATCTGTTTCTCGCTGGCTCAGACGCTCTTGCTCGAGAGCCAGGACGCGTTGATCGGCGGCCAAGATTTCCTGGGCATTAGTCAGTGCCTGGCGCTCTATGGCGATCGCCTGCTGCCATTCCTCCTTGGCCGCGGCCAAAGCCAGCGTCCAGAACTGTTGCGCCGCTTGCGTCACGCTATCCGGCGCGGGTCCGGCCACCTCGGCCTGCCCCGTGGCGTTCAGCCGCCCACTCAAACCGCGAAACCACGCCTTCAGATGGGGGCCCACTGTATTCGGTGAACCGCGCCCCAGTTGCAGACGCACCCGCTCGATCGTCGGCTGTTCGCCTGCCTGCAGCAGCGTATCGGCCGCCGCCCAGACATCTGCCTCTTGCACGCCTATCGCCATGGTTTTGCTCACTGAGTGTGCCGGGCTTGGCACCGGCACGGGTTTCTGGCAAATTAGAACGGATAATTAAAAGTTATCCAACCTAATTAGATATTTACGTATTATTTAATACGTCATACATATTATTTAATACATTCAATAGATAAACAAGGGGTTTCCTGATGAAAAACCCACAATCCAGCCCCTCTCGTGCCGTTAAAAAATACGATGGGATTACGAACGCGCTCTCGGCAAGCCTGAGTGCCAGCGATGCGTCCATCCAGGCGCTATTGCGCGAGGGCGGCTCGGATAACACCCTCGCCTCTTATCGCTCGGCCATTCAATATTGGGCGGCGTGGCATCAGTGGCGTCTGGGGCATCCCTTTGTGCTGCCCGTGCCCGTCAGCACCGTCCTCCAATTCATCGCCGACCATGTCGAGCACGCCACTGGCACCGGACTCGCCCACGACTTGCCCGACGACATCGACGCCGCGCTGGTCGCGGCCAAGGTCAAGCGCAGAACCGGGCCATTCAAGCTCGCCACGGTGCGCCATCGCCTTGCCGTCCTCTCCGAGGCCCACGAAACACAGGACCTGCCCAATCCGTGCCGCAGCCGCGCCGTGCAAACTCTGCTCGCCCGCATCCGCAGCGCTTATGCCAAGCGCGGTGAGCGCCCTGGCCGCAAAGACGCCCTCACCAAAGAACCCCTCGAGCAGTTGCTCGCCACTTGCGACGACTCGCTCATCGGTTTGCGTGATCGCGCTCTGCTGTTATTTGCCTGGGCCAGCGGTGGACGCCGCCGCTCGGAGGTTGTGCGTGCCACTCTGGAGAACACGCGCCGCGTGCCGGAGGGTTTTCTATACACCATGGGCTATTCCAAAACCAACCAGCAAGGCAAGGAAACCGCCGATAGCTATAAGCCGGTGGTAGGACGCGCCGCGACCGCGCTCGAGGCTTGGCTGGCCGCCGCCAAGATCACGTCGGGCCCGCTGTTTCGCCGGGTACGGCGCGGCGGCGTCATCGGCGAATGCTTGAGCGCCGAAGCCGTACGCAAAATCGTCCAGGCTCGCGCGGCGCAGGCAGGGCTAGAGGGGGATTACACGGCCCACAGTCTGCGCTCGGGTTTTGTCACCGAGGCCGGGCGCCAGGGGCGTCCATTAGGCGAAATCATGGCGATGACCAATCACGCCAGCGTAGCCAGTGTGGTCGGCTATCACCGGGCGGGTGCGGCCTTGTCGTCCAAAGCCGGATATCTTTTAGAGGACGCCCCTTTTACGCCATCGTCCGATAGGAGATAAAGGGTGCCGTTTGTCAAAACCGACTAACGTATCTCGACTGAAGCGGCCCCTTGCGACGCCTGCAATTCCGCAGGCAGATACGTCTTCATAATATCGATGAACGTGCGCAGGCGAGCGGGCTGCAGCCGGGACGGAACATAAATCAGATACACGGGCAACGGCTCGGCTTTCCATTCGGGAACGAGATGGACGAGATCGCCAGTAGCCAGATCTTCGGTCAGCGCCCACGACGATGCGATACCGACGCCCAGGCCCAGTTTCATCGCGTTTGCCAAGGCGCGCAGGCCATCCGTCGACAAACGCGGTGCGATCTCCACGCGCGCTTGTTCGCCCGTATGGCGATGCGTCAACTGAACTTCCTCGCGATAAAACATATGCAATGCCAACCACGGCAGATCGGCAAGCTCTTGCGGATGTTGTGGCAGTGGGCGCCCATGTAATAACGCTGGCGCGCAAGCGACAAAACGCGGGACGTCCCCCAGCTTAATCGCCACCACAGAAGGATCAGCCACCTCGCCGACCCGGATGGCGCAATCGATATTTTCGCCAATGAAGTCCGGAAGTCGATCGTGCAGCAACCATTCAACTCGCATCTCGGGATACTGGCGTAGGTACTGTGCCAAAGGCTCGATGAACTGCTCTTGGCCGAATGCATGGGGTGCCACGACGCGCAGCATGCCCGTGGGCTGCCGACTGGCGCCACGCACCTCCCCTTCCAGCGTTTGCCAGGCGCCGAGTAGCTCAAGCGCGCGCTCGTAACAACGCTGCCCATCCTCGGTCAGACCCATGGCATGCGTCGAACGCTGGAGCAGCCGTACGCCCAGTGCCCGTTCCAGCGCCTGCAGGCGACGGCTCACTGTCGGCTGAGTAGCGCCAAGCTGCACGGCGGCGGCAGACAGACTGCCGGCTTCGACGATGCGCACGTAGGTTTCCAGCAATTGGAGGCGATCTGCCCCGAAATTCGAATCGGTCATACGTAAATCGTATAACCATTCTTCCATTTAGGCTACTACCAATACGTTTGGCGCAAGTCCAGAATGCGGCGATGCCTTTCACACTAAGCAATGACCCAGGACAAATCTCATGCCAGCCGTTATGACTTCTGCTTCTTCCCCTGCCCGGACGGACTTGTCTTCCGGGCGTGTACTGTTGCTGGCCAGCGGCGCAGGACTCGCCGTCGCATCGCTCTATTACAACCAGCCCATGTTGGGCATTTTGGGACATGAGCTGGGCGCCAGCGACGCCGCGCTGGGCTGGATCCCCGCGCTAACGCAATTGGGCTATGCCGTGGGCATTTTGTTGCTGGCCCCGCTGGGCGACCGCTATGACCGCAAGCGCATCATCCTGGGCAAAATCATTGCCTTGGCACTGGCGTTGCTGTTGGCCGGACTGGCGCCAGGAATAGAAGCCCTGTTGGGCGCCAGCTTTGCATTGGGCTTAGCCGCCACGCTGGCGCAGGATATTGTGCCCGCCGCCGCCACGCTGGCGCCGCCCGAACACCGCGGTCGCATCGTGGGATCAGTCATGACCGGCCTATTGTTGGGAATTTTGCTGTCACGCGTGGTAAGCGGTCTGGTGGCAGAGCAATTCGGCTGGCGCACCATGTTCATGGCGGCGTCTGCGGCGATACTGGTTTTGGGAGCGGCACTGTGGCGCGGCCTGCCCGCCTTTGCGCCTACGACGCGTTTATCGTACGGCGCATTGCTGGGATCACTGGCGACATTGTGGCGGCAACATGCGGCGTTGCGACGCGCGGTAGTCGCCCAGGGTCTGCTGTCGCTCGCCTTCAGCGCGTTTTGGTCGACCCTGGCAGTGATGCTGCATGCGGCGCCGTTTCAGTTGGGAGCTGGTGCCGCGGGCGCGTTCGGGCTGGCGGGTGCAGCGGGCGCTTTGGCCGCGCCACTGGCTGGGCGTTCGGCGGATCGGCGCGGCCCGGCGACCGTCGCGCGTCGAGGTGCACTCCTGGCTGCGGCGTCCTTTGCGCTGATGATCGCCGTTCCCATGTTGTCGCCCTACGTCGCATTAGGACTGATCGCGATCAGCGCGATCGGTTTTGATCTTGGTATTCAGATGTCATTGATTGCGCATCAAAGCCTGGTCTATAGCCTGGACCCCGCTGCGCGCAGCCGCTTGAATGCCATCTTGATGGTAGGCATATTTGTTGGCATGGCGGCTGGCGGCGCGCTCGGCACTCTGGCCTTGGCCCATTTCGGGTGGACGGGTGTTGTCGTACTGGCGATAGCCGCCTCACTGGGCGCCCTGTTGTTGCGCTTGCACCCCATCGCCCTGACAGGCGCCCGTCCTTGACCCTTCGCCGCCTTGATCCTTCGCGGGTGCTCAAGCCCGCGATCAATTCGGCTTGGGCTGCGCCCTCGCATCAAACATGACCGCATCGGCGCCCAACTGGTCGATCACCGTTCGCAGATCGTCCGCGGTGACTTGTTGCTCCGCATTGGTCACCTGTATGCCGGTGCCTTTACGAACGATCTTGACGAGCGGCTGCCTGGTCACGCCATCAAGCAACTCTCCTTCGAAAAACAAATTTGTATCCTTGGGGCGCATGCCCGTCGCGGCACGCGCGCCGGCCACGACCAACGCGAAAGGAATCAACTCGCGCGGTTTCAGATCTTGGTCACTGGTATTCACAGCGGTGATCGCGCCACGAAATATCAACACCCCGGGCCCGGGCTTGCTCACCAGCCGCATCCTTTGCTCCGCAGCGGTCTTCAGCTTGGTATTCGTATAGGACAACACACCGTCCAGCACCCGTTGACCAACCTGGCTGGACGGATGCGCCTCGGGGTAATACACGACAGGTTCATAGACCAGGGCCGAATAACTCTTGGGGTTAAAGCTCGGCGCGACCCAACGCAGTATCGGCGCGCCCGACGCCGACGTCGATGGCTGCAAATTGCTGTAATTACCCAAAAAACCCGAATACTCGTGAGAGTCCGGGACCCTCGACGCACAACCGGCGAGCAACAAGGCTCCCGCGACAACCATCGGACCAACAAAGCGCTGCAATGCCATCAGCCAATCTCCTGAGATGAATCCGCGCTCTATCTGAGGTTGATCCTCGGGCGCGGATCAACGATAAATGCGCCCTCAGGAAATCACTATCGATTTTCGACGAATCTGCGTTTTAGCTCGACGAATTCACGATCGAACCTAGCGTCTGCAAGCTGGCATCCATCGTCATAACATTTTCTCGCGCGACTGTTCCGCCCTCGAGGCGCCGATAGCGGTCTCTACCTTCTTGACTTCCTCTGGAGGTGGAAGCACAGCGGGAAAACCCAAGGCGTCAATCCAGAGCTCCCGTGTCCAGCCCTTGGTATGGTATAGGTGATGGTCCTCGTCCTTTTCCACGGCTTGGTGCGCCTTCTTTAGAACAGCAGCCTCCTTGCCGGCAAGCTTATCGGCCACTGCGCCTATCAACTCCCAATTTTGGTGGTCTTTGGTTTCGGCAAGCACCACGCATTCGGCGGCTACGATTTGAGCGCCGGCTGGGTCGCCTGCCTTCTTCGCCAATTTGATCGCGGCGACCAGCGAATCGCCGTGGTGTTTCACCACCTCACGGCTGGGTACGCGCACTTCGGCGTCCAGGCCGAGCTCCTCGAACACGGTCAGCAGCACTTGGCGATGCGTCTTCGTTTCGCCAAGGTAGCCGTCCCATTCCTTTGCCAAATCTTTGTTGGTGGCACAGGTCAACGCTGCCGTATAGACATTGATTCCGCCGATCTCGGTTTCCAATGCCTGATAAAGCAGGTCGTGAATCATCTTCATATCGCCTTTGTTCTTTGATGCCATATCATTCTCCAATGAGTCAATATCGCCGCTAGTCCTCGGAGACAAGGATTGTCTTTTGGTAAAACCGCTTGAGTCGAGACGGGTGCGCTAACGGGCTCGGCCGATTCGAGAGACGTCGGCCCCTCGTCGTGGGCATCCCCATCGCAATTCCCATGCCTGACACTCGTAGGCGCTTGCGCCATAGGCGGTTCCGCTCTCCACGCATTAATAGGCAGGCTCGGTGCGTCAATCTTCTTTTTTATTCTTACGCCCGAAAGGATCCTTACCTCTGGGGGCCTGAGAGCCGCCGGCAGGATATCCGGAGTTTGTGCTCGGGTCGGTATTTATCTCACCGTTAGGCGGGCCTTCGGCTGTAGGTGGAACGGTAGGCTCGGTTGCCGTTCGATGGGTATGAGGCGATGCGGGTCGATTCGTTGAAGGGGGTGTTTTTGTGCCGGTCATTGCGATTCTCCCATACGAGGCGTGATACGCACTTGGAAAAAGCTCCGCGGACCGCGAGTGAAAAGCCAGTCCGCTGAGACACAGGCGCAACTGCCGTTCCCGAACGCTGGCATGGGGAAAATAGCCGCTCGCCGCGAGACGACGCAACACGATACGGAAGGAATCGGTAAAGCCTACCGAATAGCGGTATGTACCGTAAAAGCTACGCGGCAAGTATCGTGACAAAACAGCCGCGCATGATTTAACGTGGACACGGATAGGTCTTGCCCAAAGATTCGGCGACGATTACCGCGGCCCCCTCGGACTGCCTGGACGCCGGTAGTTCATCCAGATAGGCCAGTACAGACTCGGCCATCTTTACGAGATCCAGAGGCGGCATCAAACACCACTGTTTGCCTTGAGTGCTATCCGCGACCGCCCAAATATACGAGGTCGCCATATAGGTCGAAAGCGCCGTACGTTGCGCCGGATCCTCAACCCAGGATGCCAAGCCACCCGACATGATGCCGTCATAGAGTTCCTTGGCGACGATCGGTCGATATTGTTCGACAGGCTGCGCCGTCACAGGCGCCGATGCCAGCGCCAGCGTGACAACAATCGCATGAAACAAGCAAGCTGGGCGCCGTGAAACCTGCGTCATTATTTGACCCCGGATCATCATGGAAACAACGCATATTACCAGCGCCTTGATTCAGTACGGCTAACTCCTTATATGTGCCCTGTCAGCAGCATAACGATGAGAACGATGAGCAAAATGCCAAGGATCCCGCTCGGGTAGTACCCCCAGCTCCGGCTATGGGGCCACGCCGGAATGGCACCAATCAGTAAAAGAATCAACACGATAAATAAAATAGTCGACATAGCGACCTCCCTTCCTGCGGAACAATGCCAGGGACCCCGTCGGGCCTGCGCGCCCTAAGGTCCAGCAACTTGCGTGCCTGGACGTCCGCTCTGAACGGCATGCCGCAGAGATCTCGGGTCAGCTACCGTCAGGCTCCAGCTTTCGATATTGCCGCGCCAGCCACCCGCCTGTGGCGGCCCATGCAAGCGCGATCCCCGCGCCCAGGCATAGCGCCAAGGAGGGCTGATCCGCGATCAGGTCCACCCCCCGCTTCACCCAACCACTCAATGCATCAGCACCGCGATACACGACCGTGTCGTTAAAATTTTTGGCCTTGTACTTTTGTTCTGCGGGCAGCACGGTGTAAAGCATTTCACGGCCCGGCCGCACCAGCGCGTACTCTCCGGCACGACGCGCGACCATCACCACAACGAAGACCGCAAATACCGGTGACAACGCTAACCATAGGAAGCCCAGCGCCAACAACAGCGGCACACCGACCAACAGCACCCCGACACCGAGCCGTTGCGCAATGCGTCCCGTAAAGAAAACCTGGGTCAGAATCGCCAAACCCTGCACCACCGCGTCAATCAGCCCAAAGACCTGTGTCTGCCGCGTGCGGTCGGGAAAATGTTCTGCCACCATGCGCGCCTGCTCAAAGTACAGAAACGTGCTGACACTGGCCAACAGCGTCACAAACAACGCGACACCCAGCAAATAACGCGAACCCAGCACTTCGGACAAGCCGGCAAACGGATTGCCGCCCAATGGGCGACGGCGCCGCGCTTCGCTGGCAGCGTCGGCCTCATCGACAGGATGTTGATCACGCCAGCGATGTAGCCATGCCGACATCCAGGCGCTGGCCGTCAGCAACATCGCCGCTAATAGCAATAGGCCGCCATGGCCCAACGGCTGGACCAATGCGGCTCCCAGCAATGGCCCCGCGAGCCCACCCAGGCTGGCGCCTCCCGCTATCAGCGCAAACAAGCGCCGGGCCTGTTCTCCGACGAACAAATCCGCCAGCACACTCCACGCCAGCGAAATCGCCATCAGGTTAAAGACCGACAACCAGATGTAAAACACGCGCCCTGCCCACACACTGTCGGGCCGCGTCCACAACACCACCGCGAAACCCAGCAGATTCAAGACAAAAAAGCCATAAACCCAGGGCATGATCTGACGCCGCGGCGCCACGGATGCCACCCAGCCAAACAAGGGCATCGCAATGAGCGTGACGATGAACGTCCCCGTAAACAGCCACTGCAGATTATCGACGCCGCCCGCCACGCCCATGGTTTCGCGTACCGGCCGCAGCATGAAATACGCGCAGAACAGCAGAAAGAACATCGCCAGGCCCGCCGCAACAGCGAGCCCTTCGCCTTGACGCAAGTTGAACGCCCGAACAAGCCACGCCTCTACGCGCGTCGATGGGATCATCGCCATGCGTTCAGGCAAACAGCGCTTGCAATGATCGACGTTGCTCGGCCGTCAGGACGGGCCCACCCCCGGCCTTCAAATTATCACTTTGGCGATCGGGTCGGCTCGTCGCCGGAATGACCGCCGTGACTGCAGGCGGGCTGATGGCAAAACGCAGAAAGGCCTGAGCCCACGATGTGATCCCGACCTCTGCCGCCCAGCCCGGTAACGCCTTGTCGCCGACGTCGCGAAATAATCGACCATCGTCAAACGCGCGGTTAATCAGCACGGCCACCCCCAGGTCTTGTGCCATCGGGAACAGACGTTTTTCCGCGCCCGTGGAAATCACCGAATAATTGATCTGCAGAAAATCAGGTCTCGTTGCTTGCACCACATCGGCCAGCTCGTCGTGCCCGCCTTCGTGATAATGCGTTAACCCAGAATAACGCACCTTGCCTTGCGCCTTCAGCTCGTTGATGAGCGCGAGTTGAGTTTTCCAGTCAAGTAGATTGTGCACCTGCAAGAGTTCGACCTTGTCTGTTTTTAAACGTCGCAGTGATTCTTGAAATTGGGCTTGACCGTTGTCGCGCCCAGAAGCGCCGATCTTGGTGCAGAGAAATGCCTTGTCTCTTAGCCCCAACTCGGCCAGTAAGTCGCCGACGACGGTTTCCGATTGCCCATAGCTGGGCGCCGTATCGATCACCGAGGCGCCCGCCGCGAAAAACCGGCGCATCACCTCTCGTAACGGTGCGCGATCGCCCTCGGAGGCCCCGACATTAAAACTGTCAGCCGTCCCCATGCCGATCACAGGCACCATTTGGCCAGACGACGGAATCCGTCGGGACGACATCGCATGGGTCGCGGCACTGGCGGCCAACGCGACGCGTGGCAGTTGAGCCCCCATGACCGATGCAGACAAGCCATAGACAAAGCGACGGCGCGTAAACATAACGTGGGCTCCTAGCGAAACGGGTGGGTGGCATTGAGTTTTTCTTATAACCGTCACGCTTCGACCTTGCCAAGACAACTCATCTTTTAGCACTGCCGGCGGCCTTTGCTCGCATTTTGTAATATTCAGATGCGACCCCGCACCCCACCCTGCCCACCATCCCGGTATCCTTGCGCCCCAAGGATGACCAACACCCGCCCGCGCGATGCGTGGCAGCGAGCATGCCCACCAAACGAACCACTATCAACACTGTCACGCTGACGTGCTCTACCTGCGGTAGCAGCCAGTTCACCAAACTGGCGACCAACGAGTATTGCTGCAATCACTGCCAGGCCGTCACCCTCGTCGAAGACGACGTCGCCCAGCGGCTAGAGAAGATTCTCCGGGGCATGCAGGCGCCCCAACAAGCTCCGCTGGAAATCAAGACCTCCTGGATCATCGGAGTCCTCGCCATCATCGTCGCGATTATTGGGGTGGCCGTCGTAACCTCGATACTCGGCAACCGTGACACGCCCCCATCCCGCGCTGCTGCCCCCCGCGTTGTTGAAAAACCCATCGATCCCGCGTTGGTCACGCTGACGAACACGCAGGAAGTCGAGGACAACGGCCGTCGCGAAATCGTGTTGATGATGCGTAACGAGACCGGCGTGAAAATCCAGGTGCCGAGCGTCAAGGCCACCTTTTTTCAGGATGAATTGACGCTAACGTCCAAATCGGCCTCACCACTGGCGAGCTCGTTGCTACCCGGCGAATACACGCCCGTACGGATCTCGGTGCCATCGCAATCCTATACGCGCTATGCCTTGACGCTCGAACGAGGCGTGACGGCATCACGTACCGAAGGCCGCGACGTCGCCGCCGAGAAAACCCAACTGGTCCTCAATGACGACCGCTATCGCTTCGTGGGCCTGCTGCGCAACAAGGACAGCCGCGCGGCCAACGGCACCAAGATCATCGTCATGGCCTATGACGAAGACGGTCGCCTGATGGGCGCCGGCTCCGGCTACGGCGTGGCAAGCGAGCTGGAGCCCAACGCCGCCACGCCGTTCGATGTCGATGTCGAGATGTTCGACAACGGCAACATCGCCTATTACGACTATATGGTGCAAAGTGACCGCTAGCCGCTACGCCGCCGCGCTACTGGCCGGCCTCATTGCCTTGCTGATTGCAGTGCCGGTGCCGGCCGCCGAGTCAACCGCGGCCCCCACGCCCACTCCAGCACGAACCGAGCCTGCGGGAAGCCCGACAACCGAGCCAGCCAATGCAAAAACCACCGGCGCGCCTGCCGCCGCCACCCGCATCATCCGCGTCAAACCGGCCAAGGTGCGCATGATCGAAGGCGTCACGCTCACCACCCAGGAACTGCTTGACGAAAACTTCGCACTATTCGACGCGCAGGCGCTGGAAATCGTCGAGCCGCGTCGACTCGCCAACGAGATCGGCCGGTCTCTATGGATCGCCGAGCTCGTCAATCGCAGCGAGCAATATATCGCGATAGACCCGAAGCTCGACATGGCTTTTTTCGAGAAAGCTCGCGGCGTCAAGCTGCACCCCTCGTGGGCCTTGCCCGAGACGCTCTATCCCGGCGAACGCGTCCCCGTCATGTACGGCGGCGAAGGCTTTGACAAGATCACCGAGTTCAAGCCGGCCTGGCAGGCGATGCGGCGCGCCGCTTTGCCCGGCCCGCGCCCCGCGCTGACCATCAGCATCGACAAAACCGACGCGCGCATCGGACGGGGCACGCTGAACTTCACGTACCGCTATCAATACAAATACGTGGTCGTGTCCGGTCGGGTCACCAACGACGCCGACCACGACGTCAGCAAGATCAACGTCTGGGTCAGCCTCTACGATGCCAAAGATCGCGTAACCGGTGCCGAGTTCGACGAACTGCGCCTGCCCGTCCTGAAACCCGGAGACAGCGCGCCCTTTGAGGTGGCCGTCAAGCAATACGGTGCGAACTTCGAACGCGTGGGCATCGTATATGACGCCGAGGGCAAGTAAACGGCAAACCAGATAGATCAGGTCGGGAAATCGACTAATCAAGTCGACGCCGACAACAGATCAAGTCCTCACAATTCCAGAACGATTCTTTTGCCTTTCGCCCGGGAGCAGCAGCTCATCATCTGGCCGTTGGCCTCGCGCTCCGCGCGTGTCAGCACGACATCGCGATGGTCGATATCGCCGGCCAGCACTCGCACCTCGCAAGAGCCGCACAGACCTTCTTCGCAATCGCTTTGCACATCGATATTCGCGGCACGCAATGCGGTCAACAAGGTCTGATCCGCCGCCACCGTAATCACCAGCCCCGAGTCTTTTAGCTCCGCCTCGAACGCATGCTCCTTCGCGGGATCCAGCGTGCCCAGTGTCGAATGAAAATGCTCGACGCGCAGCGTATCGTCCGGCCAATGCGCACAGGCTTGTTTCAGTGCATCCAGCATGCGTTCCGGGCCGCATGCATAGACCTGTGTCTGCGCATCGGGCTCGGCCAGCAAGGCCGCAAAATCATTACGCCGCCCTTCATCACTGGCGTACACATGCAGACGGTCGCCATGCAACGCCACCAACTCTGGCAACAAGGCCATACAGGCGCGTGAACGGCCGCTGTAATGCAGCTCGTAATCGATCCCCAGCCCCTGGGCGCGTCGCGCCATGGCGCTGACCGGCGTGATGCCGATGCCACCCGCAATGAAAATCGCGCGACGCGTTTCTTCATCAAGACGGAAATGATTGCGGGGCCCGCGGACACGCAGACGCGCGCCAGGGGTGACATGATCATGCATCCACGCCGAGCCGCCCCGGCCCTCGGATTCTCTCAGCACCGCGATGCGCAACCGGCCCGCATCGTTGGGATCTCCGCACAGGGAGTATTGACGCGACAAGCCCGTGTCGCCGCACTCTACGTCCAGATGCGCGCCCGGCGACCAGCGCGGCAAATCCTTGCCATCGGGCGAGACCAGCGTCACCATCAGCACGCCCTGCGACGCCGCCTCGGCGCGTTCTACCACCAGCGTTCGCGCAATCGCGTGGGTCGAGGGTTCACCGATACGCACCGGATGGCGCACCGACAAGATATCGGGTTGACGACGCTCGGGGTTCTGACTGGGATCCCATTCGACCCAGACATGCTCCGGCCCACGAAACGATGTGTTGGGCACGTAGCTGAAGGCCTGCTCGGCCAAGCGCATATGCGGCAACCGACGCGTGAACTCCTCCAGGAAGATCTGCATCTCCATGCGCGCCAGGTTCTTGCCCATGCATTGGTGCGACCCATAGCCAAAGGTCAGTTGATCGCTCGCGTTTTCCCGACGGATATCAAACAGATCCGCATCGGAAAAATGGCGCTCATCGTGATTCGCGGACGAACTGACGATCAGCAATTTCGACCCCGCCGCCATCGGTACGCCCGCGATCTGCGTATCGCGCGTCACCAGCCGACGCCAAGCCGCGACCGAACCATTGTGGCGCAGGCATTCCTCCACCGCATTGGGAATCAGCGATGGGTCTTCGCAAATATCACGCCAGGCATCGGGATGCTGCAGCAGCAGTTTCATCGCGTTGGCCGAGGCGTTGGCCGTGGTCTCGTGCGCCGCCACAATTCCCGCCATCATCATCGAGTGCAGATACGAATCCGTGACCACGTCCGGGACCTCGCGCTGCTTGCGTATTCCGTACTGCATCCATCCGGGCTGGTCCGGATCCTGGCGCATTTTGTCCAGGATCTTGCCTGCCAATTGCCAGAAATTCCCCACCGCATGGGCCACGGCGACTTGCTCTTCGGGCTTGGGGCGTCCCCAGGTATTGACCGTGTGCGCAATCGAATATTTGCGCAGCAGATCCATGTCCTCTTCGGGCACCCCAAGAAAATGCAAGGCAACCGTCAACGGCACTTCCCACAGCATCTGATCCACCAGATCCGCGCGGCCGTCGTTGATAAAGCGGTCCACGTACTCGCGCGTCAGTCGGCGCACCATGGGCTCGTGATGCTTAAGCGCCTCGGGCGTAAAGGGCTCCATCAACGCGCGACGACGCGGCATGTGGGCTGGCTCGTCTTCGTTGACCAGCGTCCGGTTCATCGCATAACCGTACGAGGCCAGGACGTCGTTGGCTTCGGGTCCCGTCGGGGTGATTTTCTCCAGCGCGATAGACGGACTGAACGTCTGGTTATCCCGAAAAATCGCCTTGATGTCATCGTATCGCGTCACCACCCAATAGCCGAGCTTCGGACTGTAAAACACCGGCTCCTGCTCACGCGCCCATCGTACATACTCCGGCGGATCCTGCTGATAACTATCACCAAAAGGATCAAACTCGGCGGCGCCGGCACTGACATGCATCGGACAGCCGGCGGCCTGGCCGCTCGCGGCGTGATGGATGGGGCAACCCGACGCAGGCTCGGGGGTGACGGATGCAGACATGACTTCGCTCCGATAGCAATTCAAAAAACAAGCGGCGCGTTTAATCCAGCTTGATACCCAGATCGTCGATCAGTTTGTGCCAGCGCGTACGCTCGGCTTGCAGCAAATCGCGGTATTGCGCGGGCGTATTGCCCACGGGCTCGATGCCGAAGTCGACCAGTTTTTGGTGGATCGTCGGATCATTGATCGTGGCGACCAACTGGCGGTTGAGCGTATCGATGACGGGCTGCGGGGTCGCGGCCGGCACAACGATGCCCACCTGTGCGGCGGCCTCGATATTTTTGTAGCCCAGTTCGGCAAAGGTCGGCACGTCGGGCAATTGAGCCAAACGCGTCGCGTTGGCAACCGCCAGTGGCCGCACCTTACCGCCCTTGATAAAGCCCGCTCCCGCGGCCAGGTCCACCATCATCACGGGCACCTGCCCACCGGCCACATCGGACAGCGACGGCGCGGCGCCCTTATAGGGAACGTGCACCAGATTGACGCCAGTTTCGACCTTGAGCAATTCCATCGCCAGATGATGGGGGCTGCCTGCACCGGCGGAGGCGTAGCTCATGCCGTCCTTGTACGTCTTGACTTCCTCGAGGAAGCCTTTGACGTCGGTGGCTTTCAGGGCCGGGCCGGCGACCAGAATCATGGGAAACACCCCCAGCAACGTCACCGGCGCCAAGTCTTTTTCGGGGTTATACGACAGCTTTTGATACAGCGCCGGATTGAACACCAGGGTGCCGTTATCGGCCGACAACATCGTGTAGCCGTCCGGGGCGGATCGCGCGGTTTCTGAGGCACCGATGGCCGTATTGCCACCTGGCTTGTTGTCGACCACGACCGTCTGTCCCAAGCGCGGCGCCAGCCCCTGACTGACGGTTCGCGCCAGGAAATCCGAGCCACCGCCGGCGGCATAAGGCACGATCCAGCGCACGGGCTTGGATGGATAGTTATCCGCGGCGACGGCAGTCGTCGCCGCGGTCAGGGTGAATACAGAACAGGCAAGTGCGCGCGCAATACGGGTAACGGACATGGTTGTCTCCGGCTTATTTTTGCGAAAAGGTGTTGTGCATCCTATTTTGCGTAAATAATATACGCTATGCGTAATTAATCAATAGGATTTACCCCGAAAACAGGCTGAAAGCAGGTCGACAACGGGCCGCCGTGAGGACGGGTCCGGTATAAGCTCTGACCTTGGTCCGCCCCCTTTATTTAACGACGCCCATGACCCCACCCTCTTCTGCGCCCATCATCCCCCGTCCACGCGAACGGCGTCAGCGCGTGCAGGCGGCCGAGACCAGCATCGCGGTGCTCAAGGCCCTGGGCAGTCTGGGAGGGCGTGCCAGCCTGACCCTGATCGCTACCCATATCGACGAAAGCCCCGCCAAAGTGCATCGTTATCTGGTCAGCCTGATCGAGGGCGGGCTCGTCGATCAAGACAGCGCGACCCAACAATACTTCCTCGGTTGGGAGACCTTGCAACTCGGCGTGTCGGCCATGCGGCAGGCTGATCCCATCCGCGTAGCCGAGGCCTCGTTGATTCGCTTGCGCGAGCAATTGGAGATCACGTGTTTTGTCGCTGTGATGGGCAATAAAGGCCCGACCATCATTCGCTTTGAAGAGCCTGGCCTTCCCGTCACCCTCAATGTGCGCGTGGGCTCGGTCCTGCCCATGTTGTGGTCCGCCACGGGGCGCGCGTTATTGGCCACCCTGGACGACAGCAATGTCCTGGCGCTGGCGCGCGCCGAGCTGCAGGCGGCCTCGCCGCAGCAGCGTGCGCAACTCGACGCACAAGATCCGATCGGGACCTTGCAGCAATCCGTCCTGGCAGCAGGCTGCGCCGTCGTGCGAGACACCAACTTGCCGGGTATCAGCGCGATCGCAGCGCCCTTATACAACTACACCGGCCGACCCTGCGCGGTGCTCACAGCGTTGGGCGCAACCGGCGGCTTCAATCCGTCGCCCGAAGGCGTCGTCGGCCAGGCCGTTTGCAGAGAAGCGCAGATCATCAGCCGTCTACTGGGTCATAGCGCGAGCACAACGACGGCCTAAGACATGACTGCACGATGTCGGCCAAATGGCGTCAACGCGGTGCCCGATGGCGTGCATGCAGTGGCCTGCCCCCAACGACTCGCACCGGCCTGGCGCTTTTTTCCACCATGTCATTGGTGACTGGTATCCTCAGGCTTGAAGCCCTCAACTCAGCCCGAGATCTGACTCCCCAGGACCTCTGATGAACATAGACAGCCTGTTAGACAGTGGAGCCGCCGCACTGGCTCACCGCCTCCAGCAACGCGATATTTCAGCCGAAACGCTGACGCGCGCCTGCCTTGAACGCATCGCGCAACGCGAGCCCAAACTACATGCCTGGGCCGTCCTCGGGCATGATCAGGCGATCGCACGCGCCAAGGAACTGGACCGCGGCCCCACACAGGGGTTGCTGCATGGGCTACCGCTGGGTGTCAAAGACATCTACGACACCTACGATCTGCCGACCGCCTACGGATCGCCGATTTACAAAGGACATCAGCCCGCCAACGATGCCGCCGCCGTGGCGGTATGCCGCGAAGCCGGCGCGGTGGTGATCGGCAAGACCATCACGACCGAGTTTGCCACCTTTGAACCCGGGCCCACGCGCAACCCGCACAACCCGGCCTTTACACCGGGCGGATCGTCCAGTGGCTCCGCCGCCGCCGTCGGCGCGGGCATGGTGCCGCTTGCCCTTGGCACCCAAACGGCGGGCTCCCTCATCCGTCCCGCTGCGTATTGCGGGATCGTAGGCTACAAGCCCAGCTTCGGCATGCTGGCACGCGCGGGCGTGAAAAGCTTGTGCGAATCGCTGGACACGGTCGGTGGCTTTGGCCGCAGCGTTGACGACGTCGCCTTGCTCGTCAGCGCCCTGAGCGGCAATCGCGCCCTCCTGAATCCCGATTCAACACGCGCGCCGCGCGTGGCCCTGTGCCGCACACCGATGTGGGATCACGCGGAGCCGGAAGTGCACGAGGCCATGGCGCAAGCCGAACGCGTTTTAAAAGGCGCCGGCGTCAAGATCCGCGAAATCGAATTGCCGTCGTCATTTGGCGTACTGACGGACATTCATGCCGAAATCATGGCCTTCGAAGCGGCCCGTGCCCTGGCGGACGAACGGATCCGTCACGAGGAGCAACTCGGTCCGGTGCTGCAAAAAATGCTGGCTCAGGGACAGGAGTTGCCCTACGAACGATACCAAGCCCTGATGACCCTGGCCGCCGAGGCTCGTGCGCAGTTGGCCAGCCAATTCAAGAATGTGGAGATTATCCTGGCCCCCAGCGCGCCCGGCGTGGCGCCGTTGGCCGACAGCGGCACGGGTGATGCCGTGTTCTGTCGTCTATGGACGCTGCTGGGCGCCCCCTGCATCCACCTGCCCTTTCATCAGGGGCCGCACGGATTGCCGGTGGGCCTGCAGGTCATTGGTCCGGTCGGGGCCGACTTGCCTACGCTGCGCGCGGCTGCCTGGGTACACGAGCGCCTGCGCGGCTAACTTATGGCGCCGTGAACCCGCGGCGTCCTTGAACCCACTGCGTCGGTGCTAGCCACGGTCGACGCTCGTGATCTGCGCATCAACCGGCTTGAGTGCCTCACGCACATGCTGCAAGGCCCACTCGGGCTTTGCAGCCCCGCACATAAAAATATCCAGCGCCGCAAAGCCATGCTCCGGCCAGGTATGAATGCTGATGTGCGACTCGCTCAGCATGACCACGCCCGTCACACCGGCCTGCTCGCCAAAATGATGAAAATGCGCGCCCAACACATGGGCGCCCGCGTGCTCCGCAGCCTGGATCAGCACCGCCCGCAGTGCGTTCGCATCCGTTAATAACCGCGCCTCGATACCCCGCAGATCCGCCAGCACGTGGCAGCCCGGCGTCGCATGCACCCTCATTTATGGCCGCCCGACGACCATCCCGAACTGCTGGACGATCCGCCCCAGCCTCTCGATCCGCCCACGCCCGAGCCAACCGTCATGGAGAGAACGACGATGGCCGCATAGATGATGTAAAGAATCTTGCCCATCGGTTAATCGCCTTCGCCATTGAATTTGTCGGCCATGCTCGCGGGCACCCATAGCAGGATCAACCCGACGATCAACATGAGAATCCGGATACTAAAGATGTCCGACAAATTGAGAAACAGCATCGCAATCGAGGCCCGCATGGCCCAAGAACGATAGGTATCCTTGTCGCCCGAAGACCGTGTTGCCGAGGCTGTCACACTGGCCAATTCGGGCTGCCCGAACCATTGCGCCAGACTGGATGGCTGGACCGGCACCGACGCCGACCAGCCCAGGTCATTGAGGCCTTCCTCGCGCGTCAACTTGCGATTACCTGACTGATAATCACTGATCTGCGTCGTGTCCCCAACCTTGACGCGCCAATTAAACGCCCCCAGGGCCAACGTTACCTTGGAGGTGTAGTCGTACAGCTTGCGATACGTCTTGGACCGCCAATTAAAGCTGTTGCTATTGTTGCGACTCGGCCAGGTATCGCAGACATGCACGCGCTCCCAGCCCTCGTCCGACTCCACCAGCCACAAAAAGCCCTTTTTGGGGCTAAACAGCAAATACTCGACCCAGTCCGACGGCTCATCGGGGTCGGGGTCAGCGCATTTGAGCAGGCCGATCAGTGTGTACGGCGTCCCATCGATCGTGGCCTCGGCACCCAGCGCTAGCGTCGTTTGGGTGGCCTTTACCTTGCGCTGTCGCTCGATCACGCGAGCCGTGTCCTCGGTGCAATCCACCATGGCCTGGCACGTTGGGCACACCACCTGAGTCGCCATCGCGGCTACAAAGCTGATGGGCGCACCGCAATTCGGACAATCCAGCGCCGTGATCTGGCCACGAAAGCGGCCGGCGGTTTCCTCGATCAGGGCGTCGCCGCGCAATGATGCCGCATCCATACCCTCGATCTTGAACGCGTGCCCAACATAGACCTCGGGCGTGTCCCCATCGGAATAATCCAGGGTCAGGAACGCATCCAGGCTGCGATAGTCCGCGACCCGGGCCTCCCAGCCGTCAGTATCGGGCACAAAGGGCAGCTCCCCCTGCACGCCGGTCGCGCGGCAGGAGCGTATATCCGAGGCAATGAAATGCTGGCCATCCAGGTCAAACACCGCGCCCGGCGCGATCTGGAAAAACGTCGGGAACTCCAATGGACTCTGGGCCCGACGCCGGTGCGTCACGGCATACTGGCCCGAGGCATCCGATAGCCAGCCATCGCTGCCGTCATCAAACCAGATATACCACTCGTTCCAAAAGCCGTCGTCATAGCGTAGTTGAATACGCCCGACGACCGTAAAACGCCGCTTGTCGTAGATGCCCGAGGCGCCCAGGCAGATCGGCGAATAATCCTCCAGCACATCGGCCATTTCGCCCACATGCTTGACCGATTCCGCATCCTTGAGCAAGGTGCTGCGGCATGCGCCGCACACCGCCATGACCGAAGCCGTGGACGTGAACTTGACTGGCGCGCCGCATTGCGGACACAGAACCTGCTGCATCGTGTAATTAGCTGGTGAGTTTCTTGAGCACCTCGGCCTTGGCCGAGTCGTAGTCCGCGATCGTGATTAAACCCTTGTCCAGCAGGTCTTTGAGTTGCTGCAGACGCTGCACCGGATCGGCGTTGTCCGCGGCAGCACCCGCGCCCGCCGCGGCCCCTGCGCCGGCTGCCGCACCGGCGCCGCCCGCTGGCGGCACCATGCCCTGGGCCATCGTCTGTCCCAACGCCGCGCCCGCGGCCAAGCCCGCGCCGACCCCCGCAATACCGCCCTCGTTCTGGGCCGCCATCGGAATCGCCGTGGCGGTTTGATACTGAGTGAATTTGCCCAGGTCGCCCGCCATACCCATCGAAATCCGGCGGTCCAAGGCCTTTTGCAGTTCCTCGGGGACCGACACGTTCTCGACCGTAAAGTTATCGAGCTTGACCCCATAGCGGTCAAAGACGGGCCCGAGCTGCTCGGTGATCTTTTGCGACATCAGGCCCTGATTGGCCGCCATATCCAAAAACGCCACATTCGAGCCACCCAGCGCGGTGCTCATGCTCGCGACCACCATATTGCGCAGTTGCAACTCGAGATCATCGACCGTAAAGACCTCTCGCGTGCCGCTAATCTCGCGATAAAACTTCTCGGGATCGCTGATCTGGTACGAATACACGCCAAACGCGCGCAGCCGCACCATGCCGAACTCGCTATCGCGCACCGTCACCGGCTGCGCCGTGCCCCAGCGCCGCCCCAACTGCAGGCGAGTGCTGAAGAAAATCACGTCCGACTTGAACGGCGACTCAAAGAGCTTGTCCCAGTTTTTCAGGTACGTCAGGACAGGCAGCGTCTGCGTGGTCAGCTTAACCATGCCGGGACCAAACACGTCGGCCACCTTGCCCTCGTTGACGAACACCGCCATCTGCGACTCGCGCACCGTCAGGCTGGCGCCATACTGGATTTCAAAATCCTCCATCGGATGACGCCAGGCGAGTACGCCATCGCCGTCTTCGTTCCATTGCAGGACATCAATAAACTGCTTGCGTATAAACGAACCGAGACCCATACGAGACTCCTTTCCAAATATCACACTCAGGTCAGGCACCCGGCGTTTACCACGCCGGCAGCCAACGAGAACAAGCCCAGCAGGCCACCCATGGCGACATTGTTTTCTTCAATGGCGTCGTTCATTCCAGGAATGCCGCGCGACACGACGAGGTACACCACGATCTGCACCACCATCGCGGTCAGCCCCCACGCCAGAAACATCACATAGGTCGCGTGCACCGCGATACTGACGCACACGGTCAGGCTGAATCCCAGTAGCGCGCCGCCATACGACAACATGGCGGCCATATTCCCCTCGTGGATCAACGAAAACTCGTTGTAGCGGGTGACGGTCGTATAGATGACGGTAAAGATCCCGAGCATGATCAGCGCCGAGACGATATACATCAGATATAGCAGCACAGGATGCATTCCAGCCCTTCCCTTGTCTTGGTGTCCGCGCAGTATAAACGCACGGTCGCGCCGCATGGTTCGATATACTGCGCGCACCTTGCCCGGAAAATCCATGCGCGACCGCATTCTCATTTTATCGGTACTGATTGTCGCCTCTTGCGGCCTAGGCTACGAGCTCATCAGCAGCGCGCTGGCGAGCTATCTGCTGGGTGATTCCATTCTGCAGTTCTCGTCCGTCATTGGCTGTTATTTGTTTGCTATGGGCATCGGCTCCTGGCTATCCAAGTACATCAAGGACGAAGACGTGCTGACGCGATTTATCGACGTCGAAATGCTCGTCGCGCTGTTGGGGGGCGTGTCCGCCGCGGCACTCTTTCTCGTGTTCGCCTGGTTATCCGCCCCGTTTCGCGCCGCCCTGTACGCCGGGGTGTTCATAATCGGCCTGATGGTCGGCATGGAAATCCCCTTGGTCATGCGCATTTTCAATCAGCGCAAAGCCGAGTTCCGCGAGATCGTCAGCCGCGTGCTGACCTTTGACTATCTGGGCGCCCTGGCCGTCTCACTGGTGTTCCCCTTGCTCCTGGCGCCCCGTCTGGGCCTGCTGCGCACCAGCTTTCTGTTTGGCATGCTCAATGCCGGCGTCGCCTTGTGGACCACCTGGCTCTTTCGGACCGAGGTGCGCCGCCCCGGCGAGCGCGCCCTGCGCTGCGCCGTTATTTTGGGTCTGCTGAGCCTGGGTTTCCTTTACTCCGGGAAAATGACCACCTGGGCCGAAAAAGGCCTCTACGGCGACGAAGTCATCCACGCAGAAAACACCCCCTACCAGCGTCTGGCCATCACCCGCTGGAATGACGACTTGCGCCTGTATATCAACGGCAACCTGCAGTTTTCCTCACGCGACGAACACCGCTATCACGAGTCCCTGGTGCATCCCGGCCTGCAAACCCTGCCCTGGGCCCGTAACGTCCTGGTTCTGGGTGGCGGCGACGGCCTGGCCGTGCGCGAGCTCCTGAAATACCCGCACGTCGAGCACATCACCCTAGTCGATCTCGACCCCGCCATGACGGGCCTGTTCCAGCGGTCCGCCCCTCTGGTTGACCTGAACAAAAACGCGCTCAACGACCCGCGCGTCACCGTCATCAACGAAGACGCCGGCCGCTGGCTGGAAACACACACCGAAGTCTACGATTACATCGTGGTCGACTTTCCGGACCCGTCGAATTTCGGCTTGGGCCGCCTGTACTCTGTACCGGTGTATCACCTGATGGCGCGGCACCTGGCCGAGAAAGGCTATATGGTGATCCAGTCCACCTCGCCCTACTTTGCGCCGCGCTCATTCTGGAGCATCGACGCCACCCTGAAAGAAGCGGGCCTGCACACCTGGCCCTATCACGTCTACGTGCCGTCGTTCGGCGACTGGGGATTTATCCTGGCAGGCAAACGCGCCGACTACACGCCGCCCGACACGCTCACCGTGCCCACCCGCTACCTGGACAGCGCCACCGTCAAGGAGCTGTTTCATTTCCCGTCGGACATGCCCGCGCTCGCCATGCCGCCGAATCGACTCAACGAACAATCCCTCGTACGCTACTTCGACGAGGATTGGCGCAAGGTCATTCGCTAGTGCGCCGCCGCAGCTTCCTGCTCACCACGGCCATCGCTGCCGCCGCGGGTGCCGCGGGCTACTATCGGTCCCGCGTCACCGAAATCCCCGCCCGCGTCGACTACCCGGGCATGTCCGTGGGTCACCGTCTGCGCGATGCCACCGAGCCGACGCCGCAAGCCACCGCCACGCGACATCACGACGTTGCCATCCTTGGCTCGGGGATCGCCGGCCTGTCCTGCGCCTGGAAACTCGCCCGCGAGGGGTACCGGCAATTCGTGGTGGTCCAGGGGCCCGAGTTCGCCGGCAACGCCGCCGGCGGGCACGTCGAAGGCCTCGACTACCCGCTGGGCGCGCACTACCTGCCCCTGCCCTCGATGCAATCCACCCACGTCCGGGAAATGCTGGCCGACTTTGGCATCATCGAACACGGCGGCGATACCACCCACCCCTATTACGACGAAACGATACTGGCTCATTCGCCCCAGGAGCGCCTGCTGCGCAATGGTCGCTGGGAAGACAGCCTGCTGCCCATGACGGGCCTGCCGGACGCCGACGTGGCCCAGCACCGGCGGTTTCTAGCCTATACCCAGACGCTGAGCACGGCACACGGCCAAGACGGCCGTAATGTCTTTGCCATCCCCCTCGCCCTGTCATCAAACGACCCCGCCTGGCGCGCACTCGACACACTCACCCTGCGGCAATGGCTGGATAAAGAACACTACACCTCACCCGCCCTGCGCTGGTATCTGGACTACTGCTGTCGCGACGACTATGGCGCCGGCATCGATACGGTTTCCGCCTGGGCCGGCCTGCATTACTTTGCCAGCCGCGACGGCCACGCAGCCAATGCCGCCGATGGCGCCGTGTTGACGTGGCCGGCCGGCCTGGCCTCGCTGTCTCGCATGATGCGCGATGCCATCACCCGCAAACTCGGCCATGCCGACTGGCTATTGCCCGGCACCGCCGCCCGTCTCGAGGACACCGCAGCCGGCCCGCGCGTGCTCTGCATCAACGGCACCGCATCGGCCTACGCACTGCAAACCCGGCGCGCCGTCTGCGCCATGCCACTATTCGTGGCGCAACACGTCCTGCCCGACATCCGCGCCTATGGCTACGATCCCGCCGTGCACGCCAGCCCGCGCGCCGCCTGGCTGGTGTCCAATTTCCACATGAACAGCTACCCCCAAGAGATCCACGGCGAACCGCTTTCTTGGGATAACGTCGTCTACCAAGGCAAGGCGCTCGGTTACGTCGTCTCGACCCACCAGTTGCTACGCGTCGCGCCCACGCCGCGCACCGTCTTCACGGCGTACCACGCCCTCAGCCGTTTCACGCCCAACGAGGCCCGTCAATGGCTGACCAACGCCAGCCCGCAGGCGCTGCGCGACGAGGTGTCCAGCGACCTGCTGACCGCCTACGGCGACACCTTCTGGAAACATGCGCATCGCCTGGACATCACGGTACGGGGACACGCCATGGCAACGCCGGTCCCTGGTTACCTCGATAATCCCGGACTCGCCGCGCTACGCGCAGTCAACGGCCCCGTGCTGTTTGCCCATGCGGACCTCTCCGGATACTCCGTATTTGAAGAGGCGTCTTGGTGGGGTGTCACGGCTGCCACCAAAATACTTGGCGGCAATAGCTAAACGACCTTGCTGCAACTCCCCGTACTCACTCGCGATATCGCGCAACCGGGGTTGCCGCCTATGCTGAATTTTAATATTGGGCGCACCCCGCCAGCGCCGTGTTGTGCCGGACAGGCGGCTCTGCAGGAGGCAGATCAACGTCCGGTTCATCCGTATCGGGATGCTCGGGCGGCACAATGGGCGGGTCCGCAGGCGGATCGGCGGGTGGAGCCTCCGGCGGCGCCTCGGGCGGGATTTCCGGAGGAATAACGGGCGGATCTGGATTGGGCTTTGGCGGGGGAACATGCAAGCTGAGGTTCATCGTGCTCTCCTGTCTGGGCAAATCATTATTCCAAGATCCGCTACCTTGAAGCTGCGTCAAGACCGCATTGAGGCCGCGGCGGATACCGATCCGAGTAGGTCTACCCTGAATCTTCGCGGCGACCGCTCAGCGATATTTCCTCGTCATTTTCTCGGGTACCGGGGTAACGCCCTCCTTCTTCGTATTGCGGCCCATGACGATTGGGTCCGCACACAGGCTGATGTTCCGGGTGCTCGCCATAAGGTCGCCCATAGTCGGGTTCATGCGCGCCCCACTGGCCGGACTCCCGGTTATATATTTCTCGGCCCTGCTCCACTGCCGATTGAACAGCGCTGCCCGCATCACGCAGATCACGCTTTCTCTGGTCGGGCCCGGTATGTCGATCATTATTTGACATGCGCTTGCTCCCTACCGCTTGCTGTAAAAATATTTCTTATTATTTACGGACTAGCATAGCGCCGTCCCTCTGGGCAAAACGTAAATATGGGATACGATCGATTTCGAATCACCGCCGCCGAAACAGTCGCTTGCCTACCGAGATCACACCGACCAGCAACGCACCCGCCGCGATGCCAAACACAGCATTCAGCAGTGTAGACACCACGGCCTGCACCCACGTCGTCGATGACGCGAGTTGGCTGACGTACTCGATCCCGTGATGCACGGGCCCGATACCATGCGTCAGAATAGAACCGCCCACCATAAACATGGCGGCCGTCCCTACCACGGATAGCGTCTTCATCAAATACGGTGCGGCCTGCACAATCATGCTGCCCAGACCGCGGGCGGCAGCCGAACCCTTGCTACGCAGATACAGCCCGAGATCGTCGAGGCGGACAATCCCCGCGACCAAACCGTACACACCCACTGTCATGGCCAACGCAATCGTCGTCACCACAATCGCCTGACGGGTAAAGTCTGCCCCCGCGACAGCGCCCAGCGTAATCGCGATGATTTCGGCCGACAGAATAAAATCGGTACGTACCGCGCCTTTGATTTTCTCGCGCTCGAACGCCACCATATCCACGCGCTCGTCCTGCAGCGCCTGCGCGCGTGCCTGATGATTACCATCCGGTGTGCTGTCATGCGGCAAAAATTTGTGGATCAGCTTTTCGGCGCCCTCAAAACAGAGAAACGCCCCGCCCACCATCAGCAAGGGGGTCACCGCCCAGGGCGCAAAGGCGCTGATCAACAGCGCCGCGGGGACCAAAATGCACTTATTGCGCAACGACCCCTTGAATACCGCCCAGACCACCGGCAGCTCGCGATTGACCGATACGCCCGAGACCTGCTGCGCATTCAGTGCCAGATCGTCGCCCAATACACCGGCCGTTTTCTTGGCCGCGACCTTGGTCATGACGGATACGTCATCCAAAATGGTCGCAATGTCATCAAACAACGCAAAAAAGCTGCTACCGGCCATAAAAGACCCCAGTTTTGAAGCAAGAGCCCGGATTTTACAGGCCTACAGGCCATTTCGCGGTAAAACTCACGCGAGAATCATCACGAAAATACCTCTGCGGTCGCATGAGACACTGCGTGCAAGGCTACGTCTGGCAACAGAACCCCCTCGCTGGCCGTGTAAACTCACTTTTCGAAATTTTCACACCCAAGTGCCATCATCATGCGTTTACTCATTGCCCTATTGCTGCCCTGGCTGGCCTTTTTCACCATTGGCCGTCCCATCGCCGGCATCATCTGCCTGATCTTGCAGATCACCCTCATCGGCTGGATTCCGGCGGCCATCTGGGCCGTCTACGCCCTCAGCCAATACAACACCGACAAAAAAATCAAAGACGCCCTGGGCTCGCGCTAATCCCGCGCCGGGGTGGACGGAGGCAAGCATGGAATTTGTTGTCCCCAGTACCGCAAACCTGTTGCTCTTCACCGGTTCCGCACTCGTACTACTGGTCATCCCGGGCCCTGCAGTGCTCTACATCATTGCCCAATCCGTAGAGCAAGGCAAAAAAGCCGGCTTGGTCTCGGACCTGGGCATCCACACGGCGACCCTTGTCCACGTCATCGCTGCCGCGCTCGGTCTCTCCGCGCTGCTGGCCTCTTCGGCACTGGCGTTTAATCTCGTCAAATACGCGGGCGCGGCCTACCTGATCTGGCTGGGCCTCAAGAAAATCTACACGCGTCCCACCGCGGCCGCCGCCAACACATCCATCCCCAAACGGCGCCTGCGCGCACTCTATCGCGACGGATTCATCATCAATCTCCTGAATCCCAAGACCGCGCTATTTTTCCTCGCCTTTTTGCCGCAATTCACCGACCCCAGCCAAGGCCACATCGCCTCCCAGATCCTCATCCTGGGCGCGCTGCTCATCGTCCTTGGCTTTATCAGCGATGCCTGCTACGCGTTCGCGGCCGGCGCCGTAGGCCAATGGCTACGCACCAGCCGCAGCTATCTGAATATCGATCGTTATCTGGGTGGGGCCATGCTGATTGGGCTGGGTGTCGTGGCGGCCCTCTCTGGCCCTCACAAAAAATGATCGTGGCGGGCGGCGACGCCGCTCGCCAGACCTCAAGCGCGCACGGACAAGGTGCAGACCAGCCTGCCGGCAAAAACCCTACAGCATCTGTCCCAAGAACGCTCGGGCGCGCTCCTGCTTCGGTGCCAGAAAGAACGCCTGTGCCGACGCCTCTTCGACGATACGACCCTCGTCCATAAAGATCACACGATGCGCCGCCTCGCGCGCAAATCCCATCTCGTGCGTCACCACCAGCATCGTCATATGCTCGTCCGCCAGTTGGCGCATCGTCCGTAACACCTCGCCCGTCAACTCCGGGTCCAGAGCAGACGTCGGCTCATCGAACAGCATGATGTCCGGCTCCATCGCCAGCGCGCGCGCAATCGCGACCCGCTGCTTCTGCCCACCCGACAAACGCGCGGGGTAGTTGTCGCGTTTGTTCAGCAGGCCGACCTTGCGCAGCAAAACCTCGGCCTTGGCAATCGCCTGATCCCGCGCCACGCCCTGCACCGTGATGGGTGCCTCGATCACATTTTCCAGCACCGTCTTGTGCGCAAAGAGATTGAACGACTGAAACACCATCCCCATCTTGCGACAGATTCGGCGTACCTCGGCGTCGCGCGCATAGCGGCTCGGACCGCTCGGCACCGCCGTCGCCATCGCCTCGCCCTCAATCTCGATGCTGCCCTGATCGATCGTCTCCAGATGGATCAGGCAACGCAAGAACGTGCTCTTGCCCGAGCCCGATGGGCCGATCACCGCCACCACCTCGCCCTTGCGCAGCGTCAACGATACATTGTCCAGCACCCGTACCGACCCAAACGACTTGCTGACCTGGTGCGCGGCAATCATGACCGGACGCCCATTGCCGTCCTGCGCCGCATCCATTGCCGTCGACGGATTACTGATCGTACTTGGCATAACGTTTTTCCATCGTCTGGAACAACCAGGTCAACAACAGCGTCATCAACAGATAAAACGCCGCCGCCACCAAAAAAGGCGTCGTCGTGAAATCCCGCTGCACAATCCCGCGTGCCGTGCGCAAAATATCATTCAGCGCCAACACGTAAATCAGCGACGTGTCCTTGACCAGCGTAATCGTTTCGTTGCTCATCGGCGGCAACACGCGTTGCACCATCTGTGGCAGCACGATGCGCCGCAGCGTTTGCAAATACGTCATGCCCAGGACCTTGCTGCCCTCGTACTGCCCACGATCGACCGATTGAATGCCCGCGCGGAAAATCTCGGCAAAATACGCCGCATAATTCAGCGCAAAGGCCACAATCGCCGCCGGAAAATCGGGCAACCGCACGCCGACCACCGGCACAAAAGGCAACGCAAAATAGATGAACAGCATCTGCAGCATCAGCGGCGTACCGCGCATCAGCCAGATATAACCATTGACCAACTGGCTCAACCAGCGCCAATGCGAAATACGCGCCAGCGCCAGCACCAGCCCCAGGGGCACGGCCAGCACCAGCGTAATGACAAACAGCGTCAGGGTCGTTTTCGCGCCCTGCGCCATCGGCCCCAGCAGGGAGAAAATGTAATCCATGCGGTGCTCTCGTCAGCCCTCTCGAACGCGCAAGCTTATTTGATAATGTCGGCGCCGAACCATTGCTGCGCAATCTTGGCAGCCGAGCCGTCCTTTTTCATCGCATTCAGCGTTTCGTCGAGCTTGGCCAACAAGGCGGTGTCTTCCTTGCGCAGACCCACACCGTAGTCTTCCGTGCCAAAATTTTCCTCTAGCACACGGTATTGCCCTTCGCGCTTGCTGGCCAGATAACGGCCCACCACCTCGTCCACCACCACCGCATCCAGACGGCCCGTCGACAAATCCATTAGCGCCGTCACGTTATCGCCAAACAGCTTGATCTCTTTCAGGCTGGAGGCCACGGCGTCGTCCTTCTTGATCGCATCCACCGCGCTGCTGCCGTCTTGCGCGCCCACCACGCGGTCGGCCAGATCCGCCTTGGTCTGCACAGGCGAGTCCTTTGCCACCACAATGATCTGATGGTTCGCCATATAAGGCGCGGTAAACGCGATGTTCTTCTTGCGCTCTTCGGTGATGGTCAGGCCATTCCACAGCGCATCCACGCGCTTGCCGTTCAACTCGGCCTCCTTGGCGCTCCAGTCGATCGGCTTGAATTCGACCTCAACACCCATCCGCTTGGCCGCCTCGCGGGCCATGTCGATGTCAAAACCGACCAGCTCGTTCTTGTCATCCCGAAAACCCATCGGCGGGAAATTATCGTCCAGCCCGACGATCACTTTTTGCGCAACTGGCGCAGGAGCCGCCGCCTGAGGGGCCGGTTCATCTTTTTGGCCACAAGCCACAAGAAGCGAAGTCGTGCAGACCAGGAGAGCGGCGGTCAATTTTTTCATGATGAGTCACGCGCTAAAAAGCGCCAGGAAGTAAGGAAGGAGAAATGGCCAAGCAAAAGCCGAACCCAGGATTATAAGCCAGCACCCGGGGCAAGCCGCGGCGATGAGTCCCGGCTGGTAGACCATGAACAGTATGCAGGTTTCAGCAGGTCACCCTGGCAGGTTGGTGCTGTCAGGCAGCGCTTTCGACCCAGCAGGGAAAACCTGCCGTGGGGCATCATCGGGCGTGCCGTCAAAGCGGGCGCGTGCAGCATGGATATCGCCATAGCAACGATCCGCCCAATCGATGAGGCTCGCCATCGGTTCCAGCAGCGATTGGCCCAGCGGCGCCAATCGATATTCAACGCTCGGCGGCTTGGTCGGAAAGACATGACGGGTGACCAGCCCATCGCGCTCTAAATCGCGCAAAGTCTGGGTGAGCATGCGCTTGGAAATGTCATGGACAGCGCGGTGAAGCTCGCTGAAGCGGTGTGGTCGCATCGCGAGAGCCATGATGATGAGCATGCTCCATTTGTCGCCGATACGGTCGAGCACGTCTCGAACCGGGCAATGCACGGATTGGGATTCGCCTAATGGATATTGGCTGAATCTTTCGATCGCCTTCAAGGCATTACTCATAGGGAACCCCTCGAAATTTGCTGGTTACTAAAAACTGCCTCCTTACGGTACTCGGCAGAGGTCTCTATAGTAGACCTACCCTAAGCCGAAGTCTTCCACTCATAAAGTCTCCATGTCCCCCTCTGTTTCCGTCTGCCCTCTCGTCACAGGCTCCGGCATACACATGGACCACGTCTGGAGCGGCTTCACCGTCCGGCGATTGAGCGGGACTGGGGCTTGGAGTCACTTACTTCAACTAAAGCATATCGGCAGGAATTCCTGCCTGTTAGTTGACCTTTATGTACGAAATCCTAAAGATCAGGAGAACCCTCATGTTTTTAGTTATGGGAATTACGGGAAAAGTTGGCGGTGCAACGGCAAAACACCTGTTAGCACAAGGCAAAGAAGTGCGCGCGCTCGTCCGGAATCGTGAAAAAGCAGCAAAGTGGGCCGACGAAGGCGTGCAACTGGTGGACGGCGACTGGAATGATCCGGTAGCTATTGCGATGGCGCTTAAACATGTCGAAGGTGCATTTTTCATGCTGCCGCCTGTATGGGCGCCTTCGCCTGACTACACAGAAGCCAAGGCTGTCATTGCAAACTACCTCGATGCGCTTGCCCAGGCGGCACCGCCGCGGGTCGTCGCGCTCTCATCAATGGGTGCAAATAGAACCAGCGGGCTGGGGATAATCACGGCTCTGTCGCTTCTGGAACAAGGATTTCGCGATCTGAAATTGCCCACCGCCTATGTGCGTGCCGGTGCGTTTTTCGAGAACTTCCTCTACGGCCTGCATGTTGCCCAGGGCGGTACGCTCCCCGTCTACTACAACCCGACAGATCGGAAATCGACCATGGTCGCGACCAATGATATCGGTGCCGAGATTGCAGCACTTCTGACCGGGCCGGGATGGTTGAAGCATCGGATCATCGAACTCGGTTCGATGGTCAGCGCCGATGAAATAGCGGCCCAATGGGGTGAAGTCTTGAAGGTCGACGTCAAAGCTCTTCCTATCCCACGGGCCGACTGGTCGGCCGCGTTTGAGCAATTCGGCATTCCGAAGGGCCAAACAGGCCCGGCAGAAGCGATGTATGACGCCGTCAACTCGGGCTGTATGGACCTCGGGGTCGCGGGTACGGAGCATGTCCGAGGCGCGACCTCCGCTCGCGATGTCTTCTCGGCGGCCCAGCAGGCCGCTACGGCGTAGGTCCACGGGTCGACACATGTCTAAAATTTCTTGGCGCCAAGCCTTACCCTTAGCTCTTGCGGCGTTCTTCGTCGTGGGCTCACTGAGCAACATTTTCGCCCCGGAACCCATCTACGAGGAATATCTGAAATGGGGTTATCCGGGCTGGTTCCATTTCGTGACTGGATCGCTGGAACTCACTGCGGCCATTCTGCTTTTTCGGGCGTCGAGCCGCCTGTTAGGCTCGGCGCTCGGCTGCCTTGTCATGCTGGCCGCCCTCGCGACCGTCATCATCCACGGCGAATACGGGCACACTGTGCCACCACTGGTCGTAGCGACATTGTCACTTGTGGTCGTCTGGATAAGTTGGCGCAAACGGATGGCGCCAACCGAACCAAGCTAACGCAAGGATCTGCTTGTCGTGTCACTAGGTACGCGCATTGAACGATTCGTCGTACGAGACCACACCAGACGGCATGACTTCAGCGAAAGCAAGCGCTTGAAAGTATTCTGGTGGCACATCCGGCAGGACGAGACCCGGCTCAGTTCGAAAGCCAAAGCGACCGTAATAGGCAGGCTCGCCGAGAACGACGCAGCCGCCTGCTTGGCGTTCACGCAACGCACGTAGGGCGTCGAGGACGAGAAGCGAGCCGATGCCTCGACCTTGATGCGCCGGCACTACCGAAATGGGGCCAAGGCCATACCAGCCCAAAAATGCGCCGGAAATAGTCACTGGCGATATCGCCACATGACCGACCACATCCGCGCCAAGCTCTGCGACTAACGATATCGTCAACTTGCCAGTCTTGCGCAGTGCCTTGACGATGAACTGTTCGGTATGAGCCGTATGGCGCGCAGTGAGAAACGCAGCCGTTGTCACTGCGTCGATGGCATCTATATCAGTGGATCTCTCGTTTCTGATTTTGGGATTCATCACTTGCTCGGAGAAACCTCGGCATTCCTGCCGGGGAGGAAAGGGGGGCAGCCGTCAGGCTGCAGGATTGGTCTGATATGAGTCGATAGCTGGGTAAATACCCAGTTATTAGGTTTGGCGTCGATAACATCTCGGGCATGCAAACCAAACGTGCCTACCGATTCCGGTTCTATCCCACGCCCGAGCAAGCGATGACGCTGGCTCGCACGTTTGGTTGTGTGCGTATGGTCTATAACCACATGCTTAATCTTCGTTCGACGGCCTGGGCCCAGCGGCAAGAGCGTCTGGGATATCGCGCGACCTCGGCTGCACTGACGGCGCTGAAAAAGACGCCGGACTATGCCTGGTTGAACGAGGTCAGTAGTGTTCCTCTGCAACAAACGCTGCGCCATTTGCAAACGGCGTTCGTTAATTTCTTCGCGAAACGCACGGGATACGCGCGATTCAAACGCAAAGACGGCCCGCAATCGGCCGAATACACCGCCAGTGCCTTTCGCTGGGATGGCCGGTCGCTCAAATTGGCGAAGATGCGCGAGGCGCTCCCGATTCGTTGGTCCCGTCAAATTCCCAAGGCTGCGAAGGTCACCACCGTCACCGTCAGCAAAGACCCCGCAGGACGATACTTCGTCAGCCTGCTGTGTGACGACGTTGTGGTGCAGAAAACGCCCGCGTCGACTGGTGTCGGGATTGATCTGGGGCTGTCTCATTTTGCAACCCTCTCAACAGGAGAAAAAGTCGATGCGCCACAGGTCTTTCGACAACATGAAGCCAAGTTGGCCAAGCTCCAACGCCGCTTGGCCAGGAAACAACGCGGCTCGGCTCGCCGTGCCAAGGCCAAGCTGAAAGTGGCCAAACTGCATGCCAAGATCGCAGACACCCGCAGGGATTTCCTGCACCAGCTCTCCACCCGGTTGATCCACGAAAACCAAGTGATCGCCGTAGAAAGCTTGTCTGTGTCAGCCATGCGGAAAAACCGCTGCCTTGCTAAATCCATCGGCGATGCCGGGTGGGCGGAGTTCGTGAGACAGCTTGAATACAAAGCGCGTTGGGTTGGACGAGACGTCGTGCGCGTGGATCGCTGGTATCCCTCCACCAAGCGTTGCAGCCATTGCGGGCATGTCTTGGCCAAGTTGCCGTTGAGCGTGCGACGTTGGTCCTGCCCGGGATGCCGCACAGACCACGACCGTGACCTCAACGCAGCCCATAACGTATTAGCCGCCGGGCTGGCGGTGTTAGCCCATGGAGAAACGGTAAGACCTGAGTGCATGAGTGTTGATGCGCAACGGCTCGGTTCTGTGAAGTGGGAATCCCTTGCCTTCAGGCAAGGGAGCAGTCAATAACACTCCTCTGTGCGGACCTCCATACTACGCTCCCCCAACGCCGATATACCGCAATGTGACCGCTGCTACCCCAGCCAGGATAGCAACGCCGATGGCACTGGTTAGCGCCGCCGCGTTGAGTCCCGTCATGAAAGCGGCTTGCGCCTGCTCCAACACACCGGCAGGCAGTTCCTGCGACACCGATATGGCACCGGCCAGACTGTCCAATACCGCACGTTGAACGTCCTGTGCCATCGGGATATGGACTTGACCAGCCATCTTGATGCGATAGATGGCGCTTGTCAGGCTGCCCAACGTGGCAATGCCTACAGCCAATCCAAGCTCCTGTACCGTCTCCGACATGGCCGAGGCCGATCCCGCTTTTTCGGCCGGTGCGGCCCCCACCACCAAATCTGTTCCCAGCGCGGCAATCGTGCCCAAACCGAGATACACCAGAGAAAACGATGCCGTTACCAGTGCGATGCCGTGACGCGCGTGACCGAGTTGAGTCAACATCAGATAGCCCACTACAGATAGCCCCAGTGCTCCTGCGATCACATAGCCGGGTCGGATTCGTCTCGCAAGCAATGGCGCAGTAATACCTGCCACCAGCATGGCGAGTGCCGGGGGACCCATCCACAACCCCGCCGCCAACGGTGACAAGCCCGCTACCAGTTGCAGGTACTGGGTCACCAGCAGCATCGTTCCGCCAACACCGATCAGACCCACCAAAAGCACCACTAGGGCAACACTGAATGCCCGGCAACAGAACAGACTGAGGTCGACCAAAGGACTGCTCAATCGGCGTTGCCGCCGGATGAACAGCATCAAGAACGCTAGCCCACCCAAGATCACCAACGTGGCACCCGCCCCTATCCCATCCTTTGCGGACTGCTTGATGCCGTAAATGATCGGCAGCAAGGCCAGCAGCGACAGCGCGACACTGGGCAAATCCAATCGCCCTTGTTGCGGAGCACGGTACTCTGGCAGGAGAAACGGCGCAGCCATCAGCAACAGCGCGACGACCGGCAGTGCCACGAGAAATGCAGCCCCCCACCCGTAATGTTCAAGCAAGATGCCCCCCACCACGGGACCAGCCGCCATGCCCAGCGCAAACATCGTCGCCCACACCCCAATGGCCAACGCGCGTTGATGAGGATGAACAAACATGTTGCTGATCAGCGCCAGCGTCGATGGCATCAGCGTCGCGCCCGCCACACCCAGCACGGCACGCGCGGCAATCAGCATGGCGGCACTAGTCGAATAGGCCGCCATCACGGAGGCCACCCCAAAAGCGGCCGCGCCAATCATGAGCAACTTGCGCCGCCCAATGCGATCCCCCAGCGTTCCCATCGTGATGAGAAGGCCGGCAATCATGAAGCCATAGGCATCGACGATCCAGAGTGTCTGCGCACTCGTCGGGCGCAGATCGACGGCCAGCGCTGGCAACACCAAGTGCAACAGCGTCAGATCAAGCCCGAGCAGAATCGTCGGCAGCGCAAGCAGTGCCAGCGCGATCCATTCGCGAGCACCTGCGCGTCTCTCGCCCGCAGCACCATGCGTCTGAAGCCCTTCGGTAATAGGGGATAAATCGTCAAGTGTTGTCAAAGGTCGCCTCCCGGTTCGCTCGGGTTGGTTGCGGAAGGCACATTGTTGAGGCAATATCATCACATTACAATTTAAGTGTTTATCCTATTACTAATGGCAATAGCCGTGATAGCGCGAAGCCTCAGCCGCACCAAGAACGAGTTATCAGAGTTTCTGACTCGGCACCGCAAAAAACTGACGCCAGCCGATGTCGGCCTGCCCTCTCACGGATCGCGTCGAACGCCGGGCCTGAGAAGAGAAGAAGTCGCTGCACTGGCTGGCGTGGGACTCACCTGGTACACGTGGTTCGAGCAGGGACGGGACATTCAGGTGTCGGAGAAATTCCTGCTAAGTGTGGCCCATGCGCTCAAGCTCGATGACGCCGAATGCAGTCACTTGTTTCTTCTGGCTCACCAGCGGCCACCGCCACCGGAGGCCCATCACTTGGTATCGGTCAAGCCACTCGTCCAACAGTTGATGGATGATCTGGTCACAAGGCCCGCCTATGTGCTCAATTTGCGATGGGATGTCATTGCCTGGAATGCGGCGGCCGATGATTTGTTCGAGTTAACAGCACGAGAACCGCAGATACGCAACATCTTGCGCATGGTGTTTGCCGACCCCGACATGCGACGGCGCCTTCCTGCCTGGCGAGACGATGCGCCGAAATTGCTGGCGCAGTTCCGTTATGACTTCGCCGTGGCGCCGAACGATCCGTCCATGCTGGCATTGGTCGAAAACTTAAAGGAGCTGTCGGCCGACTTTCGGCGCTGGTGGCAGACACCGGATAGTGAGCAAGCTCGGCGCGGAATCGGATCTGTCATGACTGCCGATAAGGGCCGCCAGGATTTCCATCATGAAACACTGGTGGTCGATGAACACCGGCATCTCAGGATGGTGGTGTACTTCGTCGAACAGGCAAGTCACTGAATATCCTGAACCCGGACCAACGCGTGCGTGTGCGAGACGCACTCACAGCGCTGACCAGGTTCACGTTGGAGAGGTAAAGCATGGAAGCCGTTGACCCAAAACGCCTGAAAATCTGGCGAACGCTTTCAGAGCTGCGGCGCTCTTTTCTGTATTGTTACCCTCGTGGCCCCTTCGAGCAGAAGGATGCTTAGTTATTTGCTGCCGCTTGATTAGGAAATGATTGTTTCCTATAATGATGATATGAATCAAAAAACGGAAGTTCCTGTCGGCCCTGGTCGGCCTCGCGAGTTTGATACGGATGCAGCCCTGAACAAAGCAATCACTCGCTTTAGCGAGTATGGGTACCACGGCACCTCTATCTCGGACCTGAATGCATGCCTAGGGTTGACGTCGGGCAGCATCTACAAGGCATGGGGCGACAAGCGAGGGCTTTTTCTAGCAGCGCTTGATCGCTACATGACACAGCGCAGCGAGGCGATTGCTGCTTGCTTAGCGAGCGAGCGTTCCGGCAAGAAAAAAATCGAAACTTTACTCACTCAGTATGCCCTACTGAGTAGTGAGGGTACTGGTCGTACGGGATGCTTAGTCATCGAGAGTGCGGTTGAACTTTCTCTGGCCGACAACGAGATTTCCGATCTGATCGCTGCACAGCAGGCTAGGCAAGAAGAACAGCTCCTGCGTCTCATCGAAGAAGGACAGATGGACGGTTCCATTCGTACGAAGGTCAATGCCGCCAACATGGCGAAGCTCCTCCTGACACTTCAACAAGGTATGCGGATACTAGGGAAAACCGGATCAGAAACCAGCACTATGGTTGGAATGGTTGCCGAGTTAATGCGGCTGCTCTAAAAAATTTCACCAATTAGGAAACGTTCAATTCCATTTAAGGAGCAGTTATGAGTGTTCATTCAAGACAACCTGAGCATGTCGGTGCAGATTTCATGATGCGTACCGATTTCTGGCAACGATTTCGCCATGCGAGTACTCGGGTTGGTGACGTTAACCTTCACTACTTAGAGGGAGGCGAAGGCCCCCCCGTTCTGCTGATTCCGGGCTGGCCACAGAGCTGGTATGCATGGCGCTACGTGATGCCCCAGTTGGCTGACGCAGGTTATAGGGTCATTGCAGTCGATCCTCGGGGTATGGGGGAAAGTGACGCGCCAGTGGGTAGTTACGATATGGCCACAGTCTCCACTGAACTGCACCATTTTGCAGCGAAGATTGGGCTGTTCGAGAACGGACCAATCGACGTCGTCGGACACGACGTGGGCAGCTGGATCGCCTATGCATGGGCCGCTGACTGGCGCTCGGACATTCGTCGCGTCGCAATGTTTGACGCTCTAATACCCGGACTTTCAACCCCGCGCAGTGATCTGCCTGCCGAGGAGGCAAACCTGCGCAGTTGGCATTTTTCTTTCAACCAACTCGACGAACTTCCTCAGTTACTAATAGCCGGCCGCGAAGAGGTTTTTCTCACTTGGCTGTTTCGCGCGAAAGCACTTCAGCCCTGGACAATTACAGCCGAAGACATCGCGATCTACGCGCGTCAGCTTGCGGCTCCCGGTGCATTGCGAGCGGTGACTGGTTACTACCAGTCAGCACTTTCACCCACAGGAATTGCCGCAAACCGCCTTCGCGCTGAGAAGCGACTCGACATTCCAGTGCTGGCTGTAGGCGCAGAGCGAGGAGTCGGGGATCGTATCGTAGATGCATTGCAGTCTTTGGCGGAAGATGTGCAAGGTGACGTGATCTTGAACGCCGGACATTTCCTTCCAGAAGAAGCTTCAAATCACGTATCCGAGCTGCTGGTGGATTTTTTCGGCAAGCAGCAAGGGAAATAGCGATGTCTTGGTTCTTCTTTCTCCTCGCTATGACTGCCGGAGTAATGCTTCCCTTACAGGCGCTCGTCAATGCTCGCTTAGGACGCGCAATAGGAGGCCCTCTCTGGGCGGCAGCTCTCTCTGCATTGCTGGTGGCAGCGATACTCGCATGCGTCGCGCTCGCGTCCGGCAAAACATGGCCAAGACTATCGCAAATGACCGGTCTTCCTTGGTGGGCCTGGACCGGAGGGCTGTGCGGAGCTGTCGTGCTGTCTGCGACCACTGCCGTCGCTCCGCGCATAGGCGCTGCCAACATGATTGCGTTGGTCATGGCCGGGCAGGTGATCGCCGCTATGGCATTGGATCGACTTGGCTGGTTTGAGATGGCAGTACAACCCTTCAGCTTTCAGCGGACGACGGCAGCGGGTCTGCTTCTTGCCGGAGCAGTGTTAATGAGTGTTTAAAATTCCGCCAAGTCCGTTGGGAAATCTCTGCATAGCCCTCCCACGCATGTGCTTGCACATGCGTGCCTAGTTATTGTGTTGAACAACTCGGTTTGAACGCTTAGAAATGAGTCTGCTCAAGTTGCTTTAGGCAGTACAGGCGTTTCGAAGTCCCTATTGCCGGATTTTTCCAAATCAATCCTGGGTGATAATCAAAACCTCGCTTTTTAACGGAATCCATCAGTGACGACAGTTGCCTTCGTACCATTTCAGGATTTGGCCAAGACCTTGCTGGCTCATTCGAACGAGCCTAGTGGCGACGGATCCCATGACATCTCACATCTACAACGTGTCTGGAAGAACGCGGCGGCTATACATGCAGAGGAAGGCGGAGATGCCGAAGTGTTGTTTGCTGCAACGATACTCCACGACTGCGTATCGGTAGAGAAAAATTCACCATTGCGCGCGCATGCATCGCAACTATCAGCCGAAAAGGCTACTGAAATACTGACCACCCTCGATTGGCCGCAAACCAAGATTCAGGCAGTGGCGCATGCGGTGAAGACGCATAGTTTTTCCGCCGATCTCGTACCGACGACATTGGAGGCAAAAACGCTACAAGATGCTGATCGACTCGACGCGATCGGAATGTTAGGAGTGGCGCGATGCTTTTACGTCGCCGGCCGGATGGGCAGTGCTTTGTATAACCCGGCCGATCCACACGCATCGGAGCGGCCCCTTGATGACACGCGATACGCGATCGATCACTTCCGAACGAAGCTTTTAAAACTAGCGACGAATTTCCAAACGGCGACTGGCGCACGTATGGCCAAGATTCGGCATGACCGGTTGCAGCGATTTCTGGACGAATTCACAGACGAAATTTAATCCGCTGCGATAGCGGTCTCAATACCGCGCAATCTCTCCGTAAATTGCGACGACTTCTCGGCGCTATGTAACGTCGATTAAGAATATGCTGTAGGGGTTTGGTGGTGCGGAGTAGTGAGATAACAGCTCGCAGGCGATCACGACCCGAAGCGGACGATCAATAAAACAGCTGGCCGATTGATACGCGTTGGCTATGTGAGGTTTAAGCCACCATCCGACAGTAGGATCTCGCCCGTCAGGTAGTCTGAGGCGACCAGCATTGCAACAGCCTGCCCAATGTCTTCTGGGCTAGCCGCCCGACGCATGGGCGCCTGTTCTTTCCAAATTTGCTGTGCCTGCGTCCAGTCCGCTGTCATAGGCGTATCGACCAGGCCTGGTGCGACAGCGTTCACTCGGATATGCGGGGCAAGCGAAAGAGCAAGTAACCGGGTCACATGGTTTAACGCAGCCTTGGTCGCCGCGTAAGGAATGGACGCGCCCTTTGGTCTGACGCCAGCATGCGAACTAACATTAATGACGCAACCAGGCTTTCCTCGCGCAGCAGCATCACGGAGCGCAGATTCCGCATGCGCCACCAAACGAAATGGGGCAACGACATTTACTTCATGCAGTTCCTGCCACGCAGCTGGCGTGGCTGCCAACATATCAGCATGCGGGATTACGCGACTGACGCCAGCGTTATTGACCAACACGTCGAGCCGTCCCCACATGGCAATTGCTTCGCGGACGAGCCTCTGCCGGTCCGCCTCATTAGCCAGGTCGGCTTGCACATAAGCGGCCGTGGTTAACTCTCTGGCCAACGCATGTCCAGCATCGACTGAGCTGCGCGAATGCAAGATGATAGCGAATCCCTCGTTTGATAGCCGTCGAGCGATGGCGGCACCGATACCTGAAGTAGAACCGGTGACGAGAGCAACAGGACATGAGGACTTCATAGACGTATCGATATCAAGAGTAAAGGGCTATTCATCGTAGGCGTAGGACACAATTTGGCAGTTTAACTTGATGGCCGTTTTTGGCCGGGAGCCGTCAATCACCAAAGGCGGCTTGCGGCCAAAAACCGTCGTTGGCGTAATCAAGACGCAGACACTCAATGCAAAAGGTAAGCTGCGCCGGAGACGAAAGCGAGGGATCTTAGCTTCACCTTAACCATCCAGTTAGTGTGAAATCATCCATCATTCGTCTTGCCGCTAATGAGCGCAGCACCTACCTACCTGCTTTATATGCGCCAGAAATGCGGGACATTACGTGATCAAAGTTAAACGTTGAATCAAAGCGCGGTTCGAACGACCCTTGCTTGCCGTCAAAAACGTAGGTGGCACACATGCAGGTACCCTCAGGCTCCTCACAATCGTCGCAATTCGGATTACAGTATTCAATCATCTGGTCGATAGGATCCTCCCAGTAATCATAAGAGGGCATACTTTCGTCATGCGCGATGTGAATGTTTCCGCGCGCAAAATCCAGGACCTCGGAGTTATCATCGAAATTCCATCCTGAAAGTGCACGAATTGCCGGACGGAGGATCGACCGAGCATAGTCGAATCTATATCCATCAAGGAAACAAAGTACCCGCCCATCTTCTGGAGCAAGGCATTTGAATGAAATTGAACCGTATTGATCGACTATGTTCTTGTATCTCTTCTCGTCGAGTTGCACATGCTTGAGCGAGTTATTAATGGCGTCAATAAGTTCAAACTTCCTGTCGCGAAAGCGGGCTCCAGCTACTCCAAAGTGTTGGTCGAACTCTTTTACGAAGGCAGCGCGCCCTTCATTTAAGCCATCGGCTTTTCGGATTGCATGTATATAGTCAACGGCATGGGCGACAAATAGGTTTACTCCAAAGGCATCGTGCAAAGTAATAGAGTTATTGTTTATTTTGCTCAAGAATTCGGAGGCTACTGGGTGGAGTATACGCTCCATGTAAGCGCGGTAATTGCTGCATGCTTCCGTGAGTGTCGAGTTCATATATCTGAGTATCAAGCCTAATGTTGGCGGCGCGGGGCGGTATTGCGCCGGAGGCGGCCGCTGATTAGGCCTGTGAGCGAATTCGTTTAAGCACTATAGCCCACCCTCCGAGCAGGCTTATGCGCAATGAGTACGCATGTTTGTGAAATCGGCTTGTAGCTAGACTGAATGACTGCTTTAGGGCTTGCATCTGGATGGCGGCAATGGGTCGGAAACGATCTTCCAGCACCGACGGCTTCCAGCCAGAAACGGACGCTGTCCCTATGGCCAGAATATGACGTGGATTACCTTAGTCGTTACGATGCCCACTCCTTGAACCTGAGGGACGACATGCAGGCGCTTACCTATCGCATCACTAAACATACAATTCCCGGCTGGGTTCCCTTTCATCACAAGGAGCCTCGAGGAATCGCATATGAAACTGACACGCATTTCGTCCATTTCTTCGGCAAGGATAAAGGCTTGTGGGTAGTATCGACCGGCCTTACCGTCACTCAGGCCAAGTCAGGTACTCTCGGCGAATGGATAGATAGAACTTTTGGTGCGATTGACGTTGAGCCAATACATTGTGACGTCGGTCACACGGTCCACGGCGTTTGGCGACCAGGTTTGTACTACTCTGATGAAATCTTGCAGGGTCTGTCGGCAACCGTATACGATCTTCGCGTGGCAGAGCAGGCCCTTTTGCTGCTGATTCAACGACTGGATGAATTGCTCCACTTCGTTGAACCCTCGTCGAGCACGCTACAAACACATAGTCATAAAGCTCGAGAACTTCTGATCCTTGCATGCACAGAAGTGGAAAACGCATGGATGGAATATCTGCGGATTGCAAATGTTGCAACGCCCGCACGAGGGGATTTCAGAACGAATGATTACGTGAAACTGTTGGGACCGCTTCATCTTACCGAATACCAAATTTCGCTGCCACGATATGCAGCCGTAGCAGCGATATGCCCGTTCGATAGTTGGTCAGCAACGGCGCCGACAAAGTCTCTACCGTGGTACGACGCATACAACAAAACCAAACATGACCGGCGATCAAATTTCGCCGACGCGACTTTGTGGAACTGTCTACAAGCGGTAGCTGCGAATTTAGTGCTATTCAGCGTACGGTTTGGCCCGTTTCCTCTTTTTCACGGAGGCGGCACACTTGCGGCGTACTGCAACCAGCTATTCACGATCGAACTGAGAAACTGCTTGCCCTCATCTTTTTACGCACCCAAATTGAATCTTCCCTCTAATCAGCGCGAAGATCTCATCTGCTTCGGATCGCAGGAGCTGATAGAGCAGCGCATCGTTGATCCGTTGACGCTTTAAGCCAGTTATTCATTCGGGGGGAGAGGGGCTCGACCGGCCACAACGGGTCGAATGCCACCATCTATCCAGTATCACCTTTCGGCCATGAGCAGACGTAGACTCTCAGAAATTTCGAAAGAAAGATTCCGTAAATCCGTGCCCGCCAGCATGTCAATCTCGACCGGCAGTCGTGAACGAAATCAAGGCATCGGCCATTATGTTGCTCCAAGAATTTCCGTCTAATGGCGTCTTGATATCCAAATTAGCCAACTGAAACTGAAGTGCTACGGTCGTCAACGCGCAGATAAAACCATCTTGGGCCACGCCCGCTATATCAAAGCATCGAAATAGCCGGTCCACAGAGGGCGGGTGTGACTCTACTCTGCTATCTTTTCCTTGCGGTTCTTCCAAGAACTGTAGGGAGAGCAGCGCCACCGCCATGCCTAATTGCCGCTTCAAAAGAACGTCGTCATTTAGATTTTCGGAAAATATCCTCTTTGTTGCCTCGTCGTCCGCCGCTGTCTCCTCTTGAACGGAATAGGTAGTTTCGATCCCATGTCCCAGGCGGATGTGAGCAATTTCATGATGAATAATCCAGGCAATCGCGGACAAAAAAATCTGGTTAACTGAGTACGCTATGTCGGACTGAGCAGGATTTTTCTCTGGCTTCGGAAATTCCTCAGGCCATGGAGAGCCGCCGCCCTGGCGCATCCGGGCATGCGACCAATTCAACATATCTACCGCCTGAGATACTTGCGGAGAAGTGCGCAAGTCAATCGTTTCTTTCCCACCTGACTGGGCGCCCTGATATTCCTCAACAAGCGCCAAAACTAGAAATGAAAAACACCAGAGATATTCCATCGCAAAAACAGGAAGAGTTGCCTCTTTGGTGTCTATATCAACTCTAATGGTGCATCCGGAATCCGCAGATAGAACTAGGCCAAATTCCGCGACCCGTGGATCGTTTGCCAACTCCGTAGCCTTTTCCGGTGCAATTGCGAATGCGGCGCTAGCGATGGCGTCGTCGAGAAGAGCAATGGGAGAATATACTGGCTTAGTCATGCGTGTGATAAGAAAGTTATTGAAAGATGCAGCTCTTTATCGATTTAAAACAAAGCTCCCGGAATTTTATGCTGGCGCCAATTTAACTTAAGGCAGATAGGGGGCTGGTCATTACGTTCATGATTATCTCGCAAGCGGGAGCTAAGGTGAGTGCGCTCGATGATCCTCTGACCGAATCGCGCGGCACAGGCCATTGGAAATGACAGCTATGGGTCGATAGCTCGCCTTCATCAGCACCGGCTTCCCGCCAGCAACAGCCAGTGAGGTCGAGTGAAGGCAGAGCCATCAACGTTTGAGCTGTGCCGGGTTTCGCGATTTGACATTGAACCTCATCAAGTTTCTGCTTGGCTTAGCGAACATCGGCCGTGTAGCCAGGCAGATTCTTCCGATAGTTGCGTATGAGCTCGACTACACGCTCGACGGATAGCAGATAATCCTGTGCGGATTCAGGGGTGGGGATGACGTTGGCATGCGCCACTTGATTTCGCAGCTGTCGAAGACTCTGTATCAGTTGCCTGGTTCTGACTGGAAGCACGTCCGAACTCAGGATTGAGTTATAGACCTTTTGTTGACTCTCGAGTGGATCGACCACAAGTCCAGTCTGCCGCCCAAGCTTGTGCAGTTCTCCATCCAGTGTTGACCAACCTTCGATGATCGTTGCTGTTGGCTCAGATCTTGCCGTAAGCCACTTCGCCGCTGGGTCCTCAACGCTTGGTTTGGCTCCAGTTTGAGGGATCTCTGGGGTGGATTGCTTAGGGGCCAGATCAACCGTACTTTCGAGCACATGCTTTGTTGCTATCTCAAATTCCGCTTCCAATGGACCGGCTTTCACCTTGCGTAGCAATGGGATAAGGTGAAGTAGCTTCTTACGGAAGATGAGGCCAAGGAGAACACCCGCTACTGGCCATGCTAAAGAGTCGACTACCTTGCTGACGAACGTGAGCCAATCCATGATTCTCCACTTTACCGACAGTGTGTGATGTAGGCCTAATATCAAAGTGAGCTACGCCTAAAGCTAGACAAGCAGAGCGCTATGACGTCCCCGATCGACTTTTTAAATCTTATCGGCATGCCTCTTTCGAAGGTCGCCGACTCGGGTCATTCGGATGAGCTTAACAATGTCGGGATTTGGTGATAGCGCTTCTGCAATCTCAAATGCATCGCGCATCCCCGAAAACCCCTCTTGGTTTGCGGTCACTGTGTCTAGCGACTCGAACGTGCCGAATGTTCCCGACATCCCGCGCTCAGCCCATTTCGTCTGCGCTGTGAATGTGATCCAGTTCGGCAGTTTGTCTTGGAACATAGTCAGATCGAGGAAAAGGTTTGGGCCCTTGAAGCCTTTCTTCGCCCCCCCAGAATCCGCCAGATAGGCTTTAGTCATAGCGTAATTATGTTGGAGTTCGGGAGTTGAATCCGCATGATGCCGCACCTTAAGCGCGTGGTTAATTGCTTGCTCGGAGTCCATCGAGCCATCAGCAAGCTTCTCTTTGATTCTTTTGCCCTCACCACTTTGCAGGCGCGACGCGAAGCTGATGTTACGTCGAACACGGAAGCCAACGGCTAGAACTGCGCGAGCTCCGGGATACCCCGCCGAACGATCAACATCGTTGACTTCACGATGCAGGGCAATAGCGCGCTTAAGAAAGTCGAACGTGACTCCACTACTCCGCGGCGACATATCCCGAAAGACTATCGCTCCATCATTCATGACGAACGTCGGAAAGTGCCTGTTGGAGTGTTTCGTGATCAGGCGCTGGAACTCCACAATACGCGCAAGCGCGGCTTCGGACCGCTCGGAAGTCGGATCCCACTGTGCCGCTTCGAGAATGGAGCCATAACCTAGCAGATCAATCCAAAGTGACGCAGCAACTTCGATCTTTCGCTTTTCGCCCCTCGGTGCCTTCGCCATATGGAATATGAAACTTTAAGTAACGGAACGCACTATAACCCGAAAGGAGGCGGGGGTTAGATTCTCTAACGGCGTGGTTCTGTCAAGGCGCAAGCGGCGGCAAATCATTGACTATTTTGAGAACTAGCCCCCATCGTCAGCTTTGGGTCGAAAGCAGTCTTTCGCGACTGTCTGAATTCGACCCTCAAGAGACGTTCTGTTTATCTGACGGCTCCTTGATAACTGAATCTGAAGGTTCACTCTTAGATTTCTGCTGTTGCGATGCCATCACTTTTTTTGCTAGCTGCATATTGTCTTTAAATCGTTCGAACGACTGCCAAGCCAATTCAAGCTCTTTCTCTGTACTACATCTCGCCAGCTGGTTAGTCACTTCGACGATCGCTTCTAAGCACTGATCGTGTGGGGTCAGCAAGATTGATGCGATGTGATCTCGAACCGATTTTGACCTAGGTGTTTTCATTGCTTCTGCCATGGCCTCTGCTGTCCGCAATCCGGTGACGATGGTCATGATCCTCATGACGAGGCCGGAGTCCGGTATATCGAAAACTGGCAATGCAGTCAGCATCGCCCGTGCCTCTTGCAAATGGGTTTTTTCTAGTTCCCAAGTAATGTGATCGCCATATACCTTTCCTGCGACAGTGTGACAGCGCTGAGCTATCTCCATGAATAGAGCTCTCATGGCATACATTTTCCGTTGAAAGGAGAGGCGCTCTCTTTCTGCGGCACGTCGGATTTCATTTTGGCGCTGATATTGAACGACGCCAACCGCAGCCAAAATTGCGCCAATACTTCCTATCGCCTGTATCCACGCAGCCCATTGTTCCGCGTTAAGGCCGACATGGACGCCGACCGCAAAGAATCCAATGGATATGACACTAAACACGGCTATCGAAACGGCGGTTCGTTTTTCCACTGATTCCTCGATATTGCGAAGATGCTGATTACTCGCCTTCCGGCAGTAGGTGAGGAGTTCGCCACAATGCTTTGCAACTGCGCCCTATTGTTACCGATCTAGGGCCATCCATCTAAAGTCCGATTTGGCCGATTGCAGCCCGAGGCGGCTGCTCGCTAAAACCGACATAATGAGCAAACCACACTGAACAACACAACCCGACCGAACCCCAAGATGAAAAAACCCTCCGACTCACCAGAGGGTATATCAGCAAAATAAAATCAAAACCCACAGCTAAAAGGCATGCCACCGCTGCGAGTTCGTGTCGGGGGCTTCAGGGGCTTGGCGGGGCGGGCCTTTTGAGAAACGGGCAGCTCCGCGCAGCGGAGCCGAGGCCCCTGGTTGGGCCGAGCCGTTTCGATTAGGCCCGCCCCGCCAAGCCCCTGAAGCCCCCGACACGAACGCCTAAACAGCCAACCCTCTCAGCAAGAAAAAATCACCGCTGCAACAGCACTCACCCGTCAACAGCAGCCAAGATCTTCCCAAATAACGCATCCGCATGCGCCGAATCCAACCAGCGCACAATCACCACCATACGACGCTCAGGTTCCACCCACGTAAACGAGCTCCCTGCCCCCACGCCAAAGAAACTCGACGCCGGCACGCTGGGAAACATACGCTGGCCATCATTCAGCCAAATCAGATAACCGTAGTAAGCCGCCAACTCACTAGGCGTGCGCATTGCCTTTAGCCATTCCTTCGAAATCACCTGCCGACCATCCGCTGCCTGTCCGTTATTCAGCAGCATTTGACCCACCAGCGCCTGATCCTCGCTGCTGATCGACATACCTCCGCCCCAATGCGAACCGCCCGGCACCGACGGCATCAACTCGCCATCGATCTCGACCCAAGCATTGTCATAAGACACCCAATTCCACGAGTCGCTAGCACCAAGCGGACCCATGATCGCCTCGCGAAAAATCTCCGGCAGCGGCTTGCGAAACAGATGCAGCAACGCGTACGACAACTGATTAATCCGTACGTCGTTATATTCCCAATACGTCCCCGGCTTTTGCAGCGGTCGCGCATCGCCCTTCTTGCCCCCCGGGGGCGCACCGAACGTCACCGCGCGATAGCGATCCACCTGGTCCGGCACGCCAAAGCGCTCGCCCTCCCATTCACTCGTTTGCTGCAGCAGATGACGCCACGTAATCTGCGCGTTATTGCCCTCATCAAAACCAATACCCGGCACCCGCGCGCGCACGGGCTCATCGACATCCGGCAACAGGCCGCGGTCATGCGCCACACCTGCCACCAGCGCCAGATACATCTTGGCCACACTAAACGTCAGATCCGCACGCTGCGGCTCCCCCCACGACGCCACCGTCTTGCCATCGACCACCACCAGACCCGTATTCGGACCGCGATCGTGCACTGGCCCAAGCAGACGATTCCATGGCGGGGGGTCCCCCTGATGCACGCCCCATACACCATCGACCGAGCGGTCCCAGTTGCTCTCGTGTTCTTGTGCAAACTGGATGGCTTGCTGCATCAATGCGTCTTGCATGGAACCCCTCTTTGTAAAGGCGGGCGACCGGCGTGCTCGCCCATCGCGATTGGTATACCAAAATAGCGTTTCAACTAAATCATACGCAACACACTATAGACCGGCAACGGCTACGCAGATTTTCCCTATCATCGATAACCCGTAACGTTCCGGGCTAACAAGGCTTCTTTTGGGTATTCCCTCATAAAAAAAACCCAGCTCATTGCCTTATAGTGATCGCATAATCAAATACCATTTGGTATACCAACCAATGTAGAGCAGCGCTTTCCCCTTCGCCTAATGGCACGTATTTCGACGCCGGATCACCCCCGACGCCGGGCGTCTGGCAATCGTCTCAGCAATACCCGCAGTTTTCCGCTTAACCGATACGCTCACAGGAGCTCATCATGGCTGAACGTCGCGTTAGTTTCGCTGCACCGCTGGATTTTGTCTGTTCATCGTCCACTCGTCCCGGGTTGCCGCGCCTCAAGACATTGGCCACCGCCCTCTTGCTGGCTGGCTCCGTACTGGGCCTGCAGCCCGCCATCGCCGGCAAACAAGATGACACGCTGCGCATGGCCTACGACCAGGCCCCCGAGAGCGTCGACCCCTATTACAACAACGTACGTATCGGCGTCATCATCGCCGCCAACGTCTGGGACACGCTGCTGTATCGCGACCCATTGACCAACGAATACAAGGGTCAACTCGCCAAGAGCTGGAAACAGGTCGACGACAAGACCCTGGAATTCGAACTGCGCGAGGGCGTGAAATTTCATAACGGCGAAGAGTTTGACGCCGACTCGGTGGTCTACACCCTGAACTTCGTGTCCGACCCGAAAAACAAAGCCACCACCCAACAAAACGTCCGTTGGATCGACAAGGTCGAAAAACTGGGCAAGTACAAAGTACGGATCACCACCAAAGAGCCTTTTCCCGGCGCCAAGGAATACCTGTCCACGACCGTGGCCATCCACCCCGCCAAGTACTACGCCGAAGTCGGCCCGCAAGGTATGAACGCCAAGCCGGTCGGCACCGGCCCCTACAAAGTCGTGGAATACATCCCCGGCAAATCCATCACGCTGGAAGCCAACAAAGACTATTTCAAAGACTCGCCCAAGGCCCAGCCCAAGATCGGTAAAGTCGAGATCCGTTTTATCCCCGATCGCCAGACCCAGATGGCCGAGGTGATCTCGGGCGGCGAAGACTTCATCATGCATGTGCCCAAAGATCAAGCCGAGCAACTGAAGTCCATGCCGCAATTGCAGGTCAAGAGCGGGAACACGATGCGTATCGTGTTCATCAATATCAACAGCCTCGACAACACGCCGACCCCGCAACTCAAGGACGAACGCGTACGCAAAGCCATTGGACACGCTATCGACCGCGAAGCCATCGTCAAAAACATCGTGGGCGAAGGCGCCGAAGTCCTGAACACCATCTGCACGCCGTCCCAAGTCGGCTGCACCGACGAGGGCGCCCCGGTCTACAAATACGACCCCGCGTTATCAAAGAAGCTGCTGGCTGAAGCCGGCTATCCGGATGGGTTTGAAACAAGCATCGTCGCCTATCGCGAACGCAACCAGACCGAAGCCATCATCAACTACCTGCAGGCCGTCGGCATACGCGCCAAGCTGAACTACTTGCAATACGCCGCCATGCGCGACCTGATCCGCGAGGGCAAAGCCTCGTTGACCCACCAGACCTGGGGATCGAACCTGGTCAATGACGTCTCGGCCTCGACGCCGGTGTACTTCTCGTTCGGCCACGACGATATCACCCGCGATCCCAAGGTACGCGAACTCCTGGACAAGGGCGACACCACCATCGACAGCAAGGCACGCAACGCGGCCTACAAGGAAGCGCTGACAATGATCGCCGAGCACGCGTACGCGGTCCCCCTCTGGTCGCTGCCGGTGTATTACGTCGCCAGCAAGGACGTGGAGTTCAAGGCCTATCCCGATGAACTGGTTCGTTTTTGGGAAATGAGCTGGAAGTAAACCCAACCGCCCATTCGGCCACGCGGCAGCACACGGAGCGTCACTATGCTTGCATTCATGATCCGGCGGTTAGGACTCGCGGTATTGGTCGCCCTGACCGTTTCCGTCCTGGCCTTTATGCTGCTGCATCTGTCGGGAGATCCGGCGGTAGCCCTGGCGGGCGAAGGCGCCCGCCAGGCCGACATCGACATGGTGCGCCAAACCTACGGGCTGGATCGCCCTGTCGTCGTCCAATATGCCGACTGGCTCTGGCACATCGTCAACGGCGAGTTCGGTAACTCGGTTTATTTCAAGACCGCGGCGGGGCCGCTGATCCTGTCCAAGCTGAAAACCACACTGATGCTGGGGCTCGGTGCCCTGGGCGTGGCCTTGCTCATCTCCATCCCGCTTGGCGTGATTGCCGCGCTCTACAAGGGCAGCATTGCGGATCGCATCTGTTTGGCTGTGGCCGTCCTGGGCCAGGCATTGCCGAACTTTTTCTTTGCCCTGATGCTGATCATGCTCTTTTCGATCTCGCTGCGGATCTTGCCCGTATCGGGCAGCGGCACGTGGCAGCACTTTGTAATGCCGGCTATTGCACTGGGCTACTACGTCGCGCCCGCGTTCATGCGACTGATCCGCGCCGGCATGATCGAAGTGCTGGCGGCGGATTACATTCGTACGGCGCGCGCCAAAGGATTGCCCGCGGGCAAGGTCATTTTCAAGCACGCCCTGCGTAACGCCATCGTTCCCGTCGTCGCGCTGGCCGCGGTGCAACTGGGCTACTTGCTGGGTGGCTCGGTGGTGATCGAGACGGTCTTCGCCCTGGATGGTCTGGGCTATCTCGCTTATCAAAGCATCACCTTCAAGGACTTTCCCGTCATGCAATTGATTGTGCTGTTGCTGTCCGTGCTGTACGTCTTGCTGACCCTCGTGTCCGACATCGCCAACGCGTGGCTGGACCCACGCATCCGGGTGTCGTAAATCATGGCGCTCTCACCCTCGACCCTCATCGCGGAAGCTCCTCCGGTCACCGTGACCGCCTCGGCCTTGAAATGGCGCCGGGCGCGTAAGAACAAGGCCTTGATGGTCGGCGGCGGCATCTTGCTGCTGATCGTACTGATCGCCCTCCTGGCGCCCTGGATCTCGCCGCACGACCCTTATTTTCAGGATCTGGCCTATCGCACCGCTCCGCCTGTGTGGTACGAGAAAGGCACGTGGTTGCATCCCCTGGGCACCGACCAGTTGGGTCGCGACTACATGTCACGACTGTTTTACGGCGCGCGGATATCACTATTGATCGGCATCAGCGTCGCCGTGATCTCGGGCTTGATCGGCACCGCGATCGGCATGGCCGCCGGCTATTTTGGCGGACGCGTCGACATGGTCGTGTCCTTTCTCGTCACGACGCGCCTGTCCATGCCGGTGATCCTCGTCGCGCTGGCCACCGTCGCTATCGTCGGCGGATCGCTCTGGGTCGTGGTCCTGGTACTGGGGTTATTGAAATGGGATCGCTTCGCCGTCGTCATGCGTAGCGCCACGCAGCAGGTTCGCTCGCTGGAATATGTCTCGGCCGCACAAGCGGCCGGCGCCTCGACCTGGCGCATCGTGCGTGGCGAGGTTCTGCCCAATGTCGTGCCGCACCTGATCGTGATCGCCACCCTCGAGGCCGCCAGCGCCATTCTGCTGGAGGCCTCCCTGTCTTTTCTGGGTCTAGGCGTGCAGCCGCCATTGCCCTCGTGGGGCCTGATGATCTCCGAGGCCAAGGCCTATATGTTCTTTTCGTTCTGGCTGATCGCCATTCCGGGCAGTGCCCTGGCGCTGCTGATTTTCGCCATCAACCTGGCCGGCGATGGCCTGCATCAATGGCTGACGCCCGAGGACAAAGCCTGACATGAGCGACTCCGATATTGTGCTGGACGTACAAGACCTGCGTGTCGACATCGACACGCCCCGCGGCGCACTGCATGCCGTGCGCGGTATCTCGTTCCAGGTGCGGCGCGGTGAAACCCTGTGCCTGGTCGGCGAATCCGGTTGCGGCAAATCCATGACCTCGCTGGCGATCATGGGCCTGCTGCCTCGTACCGCCAAGCGCAGTACCTCGCGTCTGGCCGTCCTGGGCGAAGACCTCTCGCGCGCCAGTCGTGGACGCATCAACACGCTGCGCGGCAACAAAATGGCCATGATCTTTCAAGAACCCATGACCGCGCTGAACCCCGCCTACACCATCGGTGATCAACTTACCGAACACTATCGCCACCATCGCCACGCCAGTGCCGCTCAGGCCCGCGACCGGGCCATCGAGCTATTGGAAAAAGTCGGCATCGCGTCGGCCGGACAACGCCTGGGTCAATACCCCCATCAGTTGTCTGGCGGCCTGCGTCAGCGCGTCATGATTGCCATGGCGCTCATGTGCGGCCCCGAGCTCCTGATCGCAGATGAACCCAGCACCGCGCTGGACGTCACCATCCAGGCGCAGATCTTGCGCCTGTTGGCCGACCTGCAGGCTGAACTCGGCATTGCCATGGTGTTGATCACTCACGATCTGGGCGTGGTAGCGCGCACCGCCCGTCAAGTCGCCGTGATGTATGCCGGCCAGATCGTCGAGCAAGGTCCCGTCGCCGATCTTTTCGCGGCGCCGCGCCATCCCTATACCGAAGGCCTGCTGGCCTGTATTCCCGTACCCGGACGCACGCCGCCCGGTACGCCATTGGGCACTATCCCTGGCGTGGTACCCAGTCTGGTGGGCGACCTGCAGGGCTGTTCGTTCCACGACCGCTGCCCTCATGCCGAGCCCGACTGTCTGCAAACCATTCCCCTGCATCAGTCGCCCCATCGCCAATGGCGTTGTATTCGTACGGAGGCCCATTGATGCCACCCTTGCTTCAGGCACAAGACGTCAGCCGCAGCTTCACCGTCAAAACCGGCATGTTCCAGCCGCGCCGCACCCTGCACGCCGTCAACAGCGTGGATCTCGATGTGGAACGCGGCGGCGTGCTGGGCATCGTGGGCGAATCCGGTTGCGGTAAATCCACCCTGGCACGCGTCCTGCTGGGACTAATACCCGCCACCCAAGGCAGCGTCACCATCGAGGGCCAGGACATTCACGCCCTGACCCGGCGCGAACTCGCCCGTCGCGTGCAGCCTGTCTTTCAAGACCCCTACTCCTCGCTGAACCCCCGGCGCACCATCGCCTCGATCGTGTCGCTACCCCTCGAAGTCCAGGGCATCGCCAACCCGCGCCAACACAAAGCCATCGACATGCTCGAGCGGGTAGGCCTGCCCGCCCGGTTCGCCGATAACACACCGGGTCAGCTTTCCGGTGGCCAGCGCCAACGCGTCGCCATTGCGCGGGCGCTGGTCATGAATCCCGAGATCGTCATCTGTGACGAGCCGACCTCCGCGCTGGATGTATCCGTGCAGGCGCAGATCATGAATCTGTTGATGGCGCTACAAAAAGAGTTCAACCTGACGTACGTGTTCATCAGCCACAACCTGGCTGTCGTCGAGCACATCGCAACGCATGTCTCCGTGATGTATCTCGGTCGCGTCGTCGAGTCCGCGCCCGCCGCCGAACTTTTTCATCAACCGCGCCATCCCTACACCCAGGCCCTGCTCGCCTCAGTGCTCACGCCCGAACCCGGCCTGGGTATCCCCGATATGGGTCTGGGGTTATCCTTTCCCGATCCGATCAATCCCCCGTCGGGCTGTCCGTTTCACCCACGCTGCAAGCACGCTATGCCGCAGTGCCAGCAACAGCGACCCGTCCTGCAAGTCCAAGGCCGGGCGCAAGTCGCTTGCCATCTTTACCCGTCGTCGAACATCGAAGGAACACCGACACCATGAGCCGCACACAAGCCATTGCCAACGCCGAGCACTGTTTTGATTCAGGCGCCTTTCGTTCCGTGATCGCCCGCCGCGTGGCGATCCCCACCGAAAGCCAGAATCCCGAGCGCGCCGACATGCTGGCCCGCTACTTGGCCGCCGAAATGCAGCCCGCCTTCGAGGCCATGGGCTTTACCTGTGAAACGCTCACCCACGACAAAGCGCGCGCGCCGTTTCTCTATGCCGAGCGCATCGAAGACCCCGCCTTGCCCACGGTGTTGGGCTATGGTCACGGCGATGTGATCCGCGGACTCGAACCGGAATGGCACGAAGGCCTCTCGCCCTGGGAGCTTACCGAGCGGGACGGTCGCTGGTATGGGCGCGGCATTGCCGACAACAAGGGGCAGCACAGCATCAACATGGAAGCCCTGCGCCTCGTACTCGAAACACGCGGCAAGCTCGGCTTTAACGTCAAATACCTGATCGAAATGGGTGAGGAAACCGGCTCGCCCGGCCTGCGCGAACTATGCGAACAGCACAAAGACCGTTTTCGCGCCGACCTGCTCATTGCCTCGGACGGCCCTCGACTCAGTCCCCAGCGCCCCACCGTCTTTCTCGGTGCACGTGGCAGCCTGAATGTGGATCTCACCATCGAGGCACGCGACGGTGGCCATCACTCCGGCAACTGGGGCGGCCTGATCTCGAATCCCGGCATTCAATTGGCGCACGCCATCGCCTCGATCTCGTCGTCCTCGGGCCAGATACGCATCCCCGAATGGGTGCCGGCCGAGCTACCCGCCTCCGTGCGTCGTGCCCTGGCCGACTGCGAAGTCGACGGCGGCGCCGACGGCCCCACTATCGAACCCGACTGGGGCGAGCCCGGCCTGTCTCCTGCCGAGCGTGTCTTTGGCTGGTGCTCCTTCGAGGTCCTCGCCTACAAGACCGGCAATCCCGACACGCCCGTCAACGCCATCCCGCCGCGTGCCTGGGCGCGTTGCCAGTTGCGCTTTGTCGTGGGCGTCGATCCCGACGGCCTCCTGCCCGCCCTGCGCCGTCACCTGGATCGCCAGGGCTTTCCGATGGTCAAGATCCAGACCACGCGCGAAACCATGTTCAAGGCCACGCGTATCGACCCCGAAGACCCCTGGGTCAAATGGGCTGTCGCGTCGCTCGGACAAACCAGTGGCAAAAAAATCGCCATCCTGCCGAACCTGGGCGGCTCCCTGCCCAACGACATTTTTACCGATGTCCTGGGCCTGAAGACCGTCTGGGTTCCTCACTCGTACCCCGGCTGCTCGCAGCACGCGCCCAACGAGCATTTACCGCCCGAACTGCTGCGTGAAGCACTCACGCTGATGACCGGGCTGTACTGGGATCTGGGAGACGGCGGCACGCCTGCCCGCCAATCAACCTAAGCCGGCTTCGGCCCCGAATCCCCGGGGGCCTTGGGATCCACGCCGTCGGTCGATGCGCCCTCGGCGTCCGGGTCCTCGACCACCCGGTCCAGTTCATTACCCAGCACGTCTTCCGATCCCTCGCCCTGCTCTTTCGACAACTGGCGCCGCGTGTGACCCGCCGCGCGCGCATTGTGCGTCGCGGGGCGTTCAGTCTGCATGAATACATTGGCCGGCGGCGCATAGCCGTTCTTGTCTTGGCCAAAGTACATCACGGTGTGCGGGTACGGGATCTCGATGCCGGCGGCATTGAAGTGTTTCTTGACCAGGCGGTTGTAGCCGCGCTGTATCGCCCACTGCATCCCCGGCGTCGTCTTGATCAGCACACGGATCGTCGCGCCCTTTTCGTTCAGCGCCGTCACGCCCGGGATACTGATATCCTCCAGCACCTCGGCGGCCAGCAGCTCGTCTTGCATCATCTCGTCAAACGCATGACGCAAGTGCTGTACGGCATCGTCCACGCTCTCTCGATGCGAGATCGTGTATTCGCCCAAGTGATACGAAAAATCGCGCATGTGGTTCGACACCACATCCACCGACGAAAACGGAATCAGGTGATAACCGCCATCCAGCGTACGGATACCCACCGAGCGGATCGTGATCTTTTCCACCGTGCCAAAAATCCCGGCGACCTGAACCACGTCATTCTGGTTCATGCCATTTTCGAGCTGGATAAAAATCCCGGTAATGATGTCCTGCACCAGTTTCTGCGACCCGAAACCAATCGCCAGGCCTACCACCCCGGCGCCCGCGATCAACGGGGCGATATCCACGCCGATCTGCGACAGCACCACCATCACCGTCATGGTAAGGATCAAAATCAGCGCCGCATTGCGAAACAGCGCCAGCAATGTGCGCTCGCGCGCCGTCGGCACCGCAGTGCCCTCTTGCATACTGAGCCGGTGTTCAATGATGCTGGCGATCACCGTCCAGGCAATCGCGGCGACCACGAGCACAATCGCCACATTGACCACCACCCGCACCGCCGCCGTTCCCGCCGGCGACACGATCCAGTTCGACAGATCAAACACCCGCCACGCATCCAGCACAAACAGCACGACCACGATACGCACTAATATCCCGAAACCCCGCAGGGTCGCCGGCACATAAGCATTCACCCGCGCCTCGAGCATAGGCAACTTGCGGCGCAGGTCTTCGGGCAAACGGATAGGACGCGACAACAGGCCGGCCAACACCAGGATGATCGAGGTCCCCACCCCGATCGCGATCGCCGACTGCACCGTGGCCTTGACCATGAACGGCAGGGCCTCATCGGTATCGACCTGACTGACCACCAGCAGCACCGTGAAATAGCCTATCGCCAGCAAATGCCAGGTGCGCGCCAAGAGGCGCAACCCCGTCCCGAACGAGCCGATCGACATGCGCTGCGCACGCTGCCTCAGATGATCCCGCAAAACAAAGCGGTTGCGCCAGATAATGTGTACGGCATAGACATAGGCCGTCACCATGATAATCAGCCCCATCAGCTTGCCGAGTGCCGGCGACAGCAGAGACTGCGCCAGCGGCTCTACCACCAACAAGCCATAGCCAATAACGGCCGCGATATTACCCAGCCGCGCGTTCCAATAGCTGGCCACATCGTCGGCCATCGTAAACAGACGCAACGTTGGGTAACGCGTCGAAAACACGCCGCGGATCAAGGCCCGCGTGACCCCCACCGCCACAAACGCATTCACAAATAGCGACTGGGCGGTCGTGATCCCGCCACGCGGCTCGGCCACCGTCATCGCCATCCCATACCCTGCCAGACCGGCGAGCAGCACAATGACCAGATCAATCAGCAACGCGCCGAACATCGCGCCAGCACGGCGAACCACCACGATCCCGGCCTTTGCGCGCAACGGCCCCTGAATCGGCGGCGGCGGCGGTTGCGCCGCCCAACGGTCAATCCGGGCATAGGCATAGGACGCGATCGCGCGCAGCACACCAAACACCACCACGCTCGTCGCCGCAACAATGGCCAGGCCCAATAGCGTTGATATCAGCCGCTCGCGTCTCCCGGGGTCCATCCCCTGGCCCCCCAGCACGCCTCGTAGCTCATCCACCGCGGTCTGGGCATTCGTGCTCATGTCCGCGACAAAGTCCTGCGTACCCTGGGCGATACGCGTTGGCAGCGACGGCTGCGCCGCCGCCTCCTGTTCAGCATTGGCGGACGCCGCCGGGGCAGCCTGCGTCCGTAATTGTTCAATCAGCTTGTCGCGAGTCGCCGGATCGGCCAGCATATCCGCCAGGGCGGCGGGGGTCAGCTCCGTCGCAGGCGTCGCCTTGGCCGGACTCTCGGCCGCCGGTTTCGCCGCCGACAGCCCCGGGAGCGTCACCGCCTGCGCGGCATTGCCCAGGCCCACGATCCACAACAAACCCACGGCGCAGCATAGCTGCACCAACCAGGGTATGACCCACCGTGCGCGCGATAGCGCCGGATTATTGTTCATATCCAGGAATGGGGTGGTGCGGACGTGCGAACCCACGTGGCGGTCTCCTTAATGAGACGGTGTGCGGCCACTGACGCGCCGGCCGCAACAACGCAACGCCCCAATGACTGGGGCGTTTCCCGCATGATATAGGTCATTGCAACAGGTAGACAACCACACATGCGTGCGGCATCACTACACCCAGGACTGCTTCATTGGCCTGCCTTACAGTTTGGCGACCGATACCTCGGTGGCTTTGACGAACGCCAGTACCTCGGTGCCGACTTGTAGATCCAGCTCCTTGACCGAGCGCGTGGTAATCACTGACGTCACGATACCCGCCGGGGTCTCCACGTCGACCTCGGACACGACCGGTCCGAGAATGATCTCCTTGATACGGCCGCGGAATTGATTGCGGGCGTTGATCGATTGAATGCTCATTGTCCTGCTCCTTGTTTATCAGTACGTAACCCGTACGTGTTCAGTTAGCGAGCCGTTGCCGCGCCCGGACAGCAGCGTCGACGCCCCACCTACACCGCCAGCCGCAAATGGCCAATGGAAATCACGGGCGCCAGCGGCCGGTTGCCCTGCGGCTCCTGTTCTTTATCCAGCACCGCGTTCAGCACGCGTGCCTCCAGGGCCGCAAACGCCGGACTCGTGCGTTGCCGCGGTCGCGCCAGATCAATCCGCTGATCGAGGATCACGCGGCCCTCTTCGATCACAATGACGCGGTCCGCCAGGGCGATGGCCTCATTCACATCGTGCGTCACCAAGACGGCGGTAAACCCATCGCGCTGCCACAGGTCTTCGATCAACTGTTGCATCTCTAGCCGCGTCAACGCATCCAGTGCACCCAACGGCTCGTCCAGCAACAACAAACCGGGTCGATGCAACAGCGCACGCGCCAGCGCCACCCGTTGCTTCTGGCCACCGGACAACGCGGCGGGCCATTCTTGCCCCCGCTCGCCCAGCCCGACCTGCCGCAACACCGATGCGGCCTCGCCGCGCTGACTTGCCGGTGTACCGATAGCGACGTTGCTCAAAATCGACTTCCACGGCAACAGTCGTGGATCCTGAAACATCATGCGGACACGGTCATCCGCGCCATCCTGTACCTGATCATCAAGACGGATCGCGCCGCTCGCGCGCCGATGACCGTCGGCGGCTGTCGCGCTTTCCAGCCCCGCCAGCAAGCGCAGCAACGTACTTTTTCCACAACCGCTACGCCCGACGATCGCGACAAACTCGCCCGGCGCGAACGCCAAATTGAGTCCCCTCAGGACATGCCGCTCGCCGTAATGCTTGTTCAAGTCCTTGAGCGTGACGCGCACCGGTGGCTGCGCCGCCGCGACCGTATCCTCGCCTTCGCGTTCCCGCTCGGCCTCATTGATCCGAGACGTCATATACGCCTCGGGCGACTCCCACTCATACGTATTCAAAAACATCCTCGGCTCCCAAAGACATGGTTGACATCAGGCGGGGCGATACGCCGGATTCCAGCGCAGCAGACGCGACTCGAGCCCACGGGCACAAACATCCGCCACCTTGCCCAATGCCGCGTACAGCAGAATGCCCAGCAACACGATGTCCGTCTGCAAAAACTCACGCGCATTCATCGTCATATAGCCAATACCCGATTGCGCCGAAATCGTTTCCGTCACGATCAAGATCACCCACACCAGACCCAACGCAAAACGCAGGCCCACCAGGATCGACGGCAGCGCGCCCGGAAAAATCACATCGCGATACAGCGCCCAGCCCGACAACCCGTACGAGCGCCCCATCTCGATCAACGCCGGATCCACCGAACGAATACCGTGAAAGGTGTTCAGGTAAACGGGAAAAAACACGCCCAGCGACAACAACGACAGCTTTGCCACCTCTTCGATTCCAAACCACAGAATCACCAGTGGAATCAGCGCCAGCACCGGAATATTGCGGATCATCTGCAACGTCGTATCCAGCAGCGTTTCGGCCAGACGCGACGCGCCATTCAACAAACCCAACGCCAGCCCCAATCCACCGCCCAGCAGCAAGCCCCACCAGGCGCGCAAAGCGCTAATACGCAGGTGCTCCCACAACTCTCCCGTAGCCGCGAGCGTCCAACCCGCCTTGGCCACGGCCCACGGCGCCGGCAAAATTCGGGACGACAGCCATCCCAGCTCCGACGAGACCTGCCATACGACTAAAATCAACAACGGCACCAACCAGGGCAATAAGCGGCGCGCGACGTTTACCGCCGTTGTTGTTACCGCCCTTGTCGTTGCCGCTCTCGCCGTTTGTGTCGTCGACGCCGTTGTCCTCGCTGCTGCTGTCGTTGCGGCCGCCGCTGTCGTCGTTGCTGCCGTCCTCACCGCTGCCGTCCTTGCTGCCGCTGTTGTCGCCGCTATCCCAGTCGTCGCGCTCATACCGGCTCCGCCACTGTTGCGGCGCGGGTTGGCGCCAACTCCGTCGCCATCACCTCGCCAAATGGTCCACTCAACAAGCCACCCGTCTGTTGTTTCCGCCCCTTGCCCGGCAACAAGGGAAATACCAACTCTGCAAAGCGATACGACTCTTCAAGATGCGGATACCCCGAGAAAATAAAGGTCTCGATGCCCAACTCGGCATACTCACGCATGCGCTCAGCCACCGTCTCGGCGCTGCCCACCAGCGCGGTGCCCGCTCCGCCTCGGACCAGGCCTACACCGGCCCAGAGATTCGGCGAAATCTCCAAATGCGAGCGGCCTCCCTGGTCATCGCGCAACTGCCCGCCGTGCAACGCCGCCATCCGTCGCTGCCCCTCCGAATCCATGCGCTGAAACGCCGCCTGAGCCGCAGCCACCGTGCCCTCGTCCAAATGCTGAATCAGTGCATCCGCCGCGGCCCAAGCTTCGTCATCCGTCTCTCGTACGATCACATGCAAACGAATCCCGAATTTCAGCGTACGCCCTTGCTGCGCGGCGCGGCGACGCATATCGGCGATCTTGGCCGCCACTGCCTGAGGCGGCTCACCCCAGGTGAGATACACATCGACCTGATCGGCCGCCAGCGCATGCGCGGCCTCTGACGAGCCACCAAAAAACAAAGGCGGGTACGGTTGCTGCACCGGTGGGTAAATCACCTTGCCGCCCTCGGATACCAACTGTGGACCCTTGTAATGAAAGCCCTGCCCCTCATGGCTTGCCTGCAAAATGCCGCGCCAGATTTTCACAAAATCATCCGTGATGGCATAGCGTTCGTCATGACTGACAAACACGCCATCGCCTGCTAGCTCGGACGGATCACCGCCCGTCACCACATTCACCAGCAAGCGCCCACCCGACATCCGATCAAATGTCGCCGCCATCCGCGCGGCGAACTGCGGCGAACTCACGCCCGGCCGGATCGCCACCAGAAACTTCAGCCGGCGCGTCGCGTCAATCAGGCTCGACGCCACCACCCAGGCATCCTCGCAAGATCGGCCCGTCGGCAACAACACCCCGTCATAACCCAGCGTGTCCGCCGCCACGGCAATCTGCCGAAAATAATCATGACTCGCCGCCCGGGCGCCCTGCGTCGTCCCCAGATAACGAGAATCCCCATGCGTAGGAATAAACCAAAATACGTTCATGGCACCACCGCGTTTAGAAAACGATCTAGCAAACAATCGAACAAACGATCCCACGAGCCACTCGATCAACGACCTATCGAAGATCAGGCGGCGCGGCCTCATTCACATCCAGCTTTTTCGGAATCAGCTTCAGCGCATAAAACGCATCCGCGATCTCCTGCTGGTGTTGCAACACCTCGCGTGTCACCGGCGTCACCCCGTACGCCAGGCGTTCCGCGGCCAACTCGACCACCGGTCGCTCCAGTCCCAACACCGGTTGCAAGAGATCCACCGACTCCTTGGGATGATCCTTCGCCCACAGATCACCCTTGCGGATCTCCTCCAACACCGTCTTGATCACGTCGGGATGCGCCGCCAGATAATCCTTCGACGCCAGGAAGAACTGATAGTTATTGACCACACCCACACCATCGGCCAGCACCCGCGCGCCCAACTGCTTTTCCGCCGCCGCCTGGAACGGATCCCAGATGACCCATGCATCCACCGCGCCGCGCTCAAACGCCGCCCGCGCATCCGCTGGCGTCAGATAAGACACCTTGACGTCCTGGTACGGAACACCCGCCTTTTCCAGCAGCTTGACCAGCAAGTAATGCACGTTCGAGCCTTTGTTCAAGGCGACCTTCTTTCCCTTGAGGTCCGCCACCGATTGAATCGGCGAATCCTTGGGCACCAAAATCGCCTCGCTCGTCGGCGCTGGCGGCTCATTGCCTACATACACCAACGGCGCACTCGCGGCCTGCGCAAAAATCGGAGGCGACTCGCCCACCGTCCCAAAATCAATCGAGCCTACGTTCAGACCTTCCAGCAGCTGCGGCCCCGCCGGAAACTCCACCCACTTGATCGTGATGTCCTGCTCGCCCAACGCCTTGTCCAATGACCCCAGCGCCTTCAGGATCGTCAACGTGCCGTACTTCTGAAAACCAATACGCAAGGTCTTCGCATCCTGCGCCGCCGCCGGTGCGCACGCCCATGCGACCGCGCACAACACCACAACCCCCGTCACCGCGATACGCAGTGAACGCGACAAGCCCACCAAACGTGAATGCAAACCTCGCATAGAGATGCTCCTGATCCATCATGGTTGTGTGAAAAAATTGTGCGAGCCATGACACCTGCACATCGCGGTGTCACACGCAGGTTCAATTACTGAATGTCATCGCACCGTCAGATACTGAATCGCGCATTCAGCGCCAAATACCCTAGGTCATAGCCCTGTGACAGCGGCGCCGTCGCCACATGCCGAGCCAACCGATCGACCGCACTATCCAGTCGCTCGCGCACATCGTCATCGATCGTGACGTGCCCCTGATGCAGGACCACCTGCCGATCCGTCGCATACACGCCCGCCAAAATATGACGGGCGCCCAGCGCCGACAGCACCGGCTTCAGACTGTATTCCAACGCCAGCAAATGCGCCGCGCTGCCACCTGTTGCAATAGGCAGCACAATCTTGTCCGCCAACGATTTCTCATCCAGCAAATCCAGAATCGCCTTCAGCCCGCCCGAAAACGAAGCCTTGTATACAGGTGTCGCGATCAACAGCGCCTGCGCGTCGCTCACGCGTTTACGCAATGCCCCCGCCGCCGCACCATTGAAATTGCCCTCAATCAAATCCACGGCCGGCACATCGCGCAGACCCAACTCATTGCCCGACAAACCACGCGCCGCTAATCGCTGCGCGGCATAACGTAATAAGGCCGTTGAACGCGAGTGCTGCGAAGGACTGCCGGCCAACATCAGAATCGTCATAATCGGGACTACTGCTCCATCTCATACCACCAGGGATGCAGTCATTCTGGGGCTCTCATTCCGATCTGAAAAATACTTAGTCGATATGTCGTTATGCGGTTTCGTGCGCGATGCGTCGTCGTGCCACGCGCGACGATCGGCACCATCACCCGCGTATCAACGCCAAACAAAAGGGCCTGAGCTCGGTGTGATACCGAACTCAGGCCCTGATGAACCTACAACAATAGCCGGATGAATAAAGCCTGCTGGCGGCTAATCTCCGATGTCGAACAACCCGAGAAGTGAAGCCGCCTAGCAGCTACTCGGCGTCGAACGACGCGATGAATCAAGCCTCCTGGCGGCTGACCTCCGAGGTCGATGCCGTGGACTTTTTACGCGCCGCGAAAAAGCGACCCAAGCCCACCACCAACAGCGCGCCGATGACTTCGGCAGCGATCTTGACCGCGCCCGAAACCTCGCCGAAACGCTCAACCACTACCACATCGGTCACCAGCATGCCGCCCGCGATCCAGCCCAACAAGGCCGCGCCAAACGTCACCACCAACGGATAACGATCGATCAACTTCAGCACCAGCGTGCTACCCCAGATGATGATGGGCACACTGACCACCAGGCCGAAGATCACCAAACCAATTTGATGCGCCGGGTCCGCCATTTGCGCGGCGCCGGCAATCGCGATGACGTTATCCAGGCTCATCACAAAGTCCGCCACGATGATCGTCTTGACCGCCGCCCATATCGACGCACTACCCTTGATATTTCCATGCGCGTCCTCCTCCGGGATCAGCAGCTTGACACCCACCCACAACAACAGCAGTGCACCAACCACCTTCAGATAAGGAATCGTCAACAACGTCAGGGCAAAGGCAATCAACACCACGCGCAGGAAAATGGCGCCCGCGGTTCCCCACAGAATGCCCTGCATGCGCTGTTTGCGTTCCAGATTGCGGCAGGCCAGCGCAATCACCACCGCGTTATCACCACCCAGAAGGATGTCGATAAGAATTATCTGAAACACTGCGGCCCAGCTAAGGGTCTGCAAAAACTCGAGCATGCAATCTCCGTAAGAAAAATCGGCAAAGCGCTGTTTTACCATTTCTTACAGCAACCTGAATACCACCTGACGGCAATTCTTACAAAAAACTGAATTTTTGGTAACTTGTAAGATAACCACATCCGGCAACCCCGACCCTGTAAACGCGGATTGCTCTGTCACCATTTTTTTGCGAAACCACTTCATGAATATCGGGAAAGACTCCATTGGCATGATCGGCGTGGGCCTCATGGGCCACGGCATTGCCAGCAATATCGTCAAACATGGCTACCCCCTGGTGCTGCTGGATCACCCCGGCAACCAGCCCGTTGACCAGCTCTTGGCTGCCGGCGCCGCCAAGGTCGCCAGCCCCGCCCAGGTCGCCCGACAATCCAATATCGTGATCCTGTGCGTCACGGGCACCCCGCAAGTGGAAGACGTCTTGTTCAGCCCCGACGGACTGCTGCAGGGGCTGCGCCCAGGCACCGTCGTCATCGACTGCTCGACTGCCATTCCCTCCTCGACCGTGCGCATCGCCCAGGCCGTCACCGAGGCCGGAGGCCAGTTCCTGGATGCCCCGATGACCCGCACCCCCAAAGAAGCCGCCGAGGGCCGCCTGAACCTGCTGGTCGGCGGCGACCGCGCCCTCTTCGAACGCTGCCAGCCGCTGTTGCGGTGCTATGCCGAAAACATCAGCCACGTCGGCCCCATCGGCGCCGGCCACCGAATGAAGCTGATCCACAACTATGTCTCGCTAGGCTGCGCCGCCGTCATCGCCGAAGCCGCCGCCTGCGCCGAACGCGCCGGCATCGAAGCCAGCGTCCTGACCGACATCCTGGCCAAAGGCGGCGGCGCTGGCGTCGCCCTCGAGCGCCTGCGTCCCTTTATCGAATCCGGCGACGACTCCGGCCTTCGCTTTTCTCTATCCAACGCACAAAAGGACCTGGGCTACTACACCACCATGGCCGACGAAACCGGCGCCGCACACGGTGCCGCCGACGCCATCGAGCAGTTGTTCAAACACGGCGCGCAAAACACCCCGCCACAGACGACGTTGCCGCATTTGGTTTCGTTGCTCGCGGGGGGGACGAAGTCACAGCAGTAGAGTTCTAAAAACGTCCCCGTCGGTGATCAAGGCAATGCGGTAGGTCATTAATATCGAAGCGACAGCCTCCACAGGCTCGGTGCCCAAGTCGATGACAGGGGCATAGGCACGATACCGATTGACCTGGGGCACAATGGCGCTTTGCTGATTGCTGCCCTGGTGGCCTACCCGCGATGAACCGTTTTCTGAAATTTCCGCTGGCCGGTGTGCTGGGCCTCATGATGCTGGCCGGCGCTGCCTACTCCGCATCTGAAAAACCGTTGCGCATTGGTGTCATTCCCAGCGTTGCCAATCAAGCCACCGAAATCGCCATCGCCGAAGCCGCCAAACAAGGCCTGCAGGTCCAGCTCGTTGAATTCAGTGATTGGGTCATGCCCAATACTGGTGTCGCCGAAGGCGCATTGGACGCGAATTTCTTTCAGCATGAACCCTTCATGCTGCTGTTCAACCAAAGCCGCGGCACCCAGCTCGCCCCCATCGCGTACGGCTACTCGACCACCATTGGCCTGTTCTCCAAGAAGCTCAAGCCAGGCGATGCCATCCCCCAACGCGCCAAAATCGCGATTCCCAACGACCCCGTCAACACAGGCCGGGCCTTGCTTTTCCTGCAGTCCATCGGCCTGCTCACACTACGCCCCGGCGCCACCCACGAAGCGTCGCTTCAGGATATCGTCGACAACCCCAAGCAGATCGAGCTCATCCAGATCGAAGGCTCGCAATCCGCCCGCGCGTTCGACGACGTCACCGCATCCGTCACCTACACCACGTTCGCCAAACACGCCGGCATCGACGAAAAGGACGGGTTGGCCTTCGACAACACCGATCCCGAGAACGTCCGCCGCTATGCGATCCGCTGGGTCACCACTCCCGACCACGCCCACGATCCGCGGCTGCTCAAGTTCATCGATATCTATCAAAAATCCCCTGAGGTCAGAGCCAAACTACGCGACCTATACGGCGACCTGATCGAATTCCCCTGGTAACTTGGGCCCGATCGCAGGGCAATTCAAAACCGAAGTCCCCGTCGTTGGTCAAGGCAATGCGGCGGGCCTAATCAAAACGGCTCGGCCCAACCAGGGGCCTTGGTCCCGCTGCGCGGGACTGCCCGTTTTTCAAAAGGCCCGCCGAATTGCCTTGACCAACGACGGGAACGTCTTTAGAACTCAGACTCGTCGCGAGCAACCGCAATCTCAGGCAGGCAACGCCAACAACTCACCCATACGCACCGGCCCCCGCACTGACGACCTATCCGTCCAGCGAACGCGATCTCGGCCAAACAGCACAATCACTGTCGAGCCCAGCAAAAAGCGCCCCATCTCAGCGCCCTTGTCCAGTTGAACCGGTCCACGCGACGCCGCGTCATACGGTACCGAACGCACCTTGCGTTTGTGCGGCGTCACCAGCCCCGCCCACACCGTCTCGATCGACGCCACAATCATCGCGCCCACCAACACCAGCGCCATCGGACCGTATTCCGTATCAAAAATACAGACTACCCGCTCATTGCGAGCGAATAGCTCCGGCACATGTCCCGCCGTCAACGGATTCACCGAAAACAACCGGCCCGGCACATGCACCATCTCGCGCAGCGTCCCCGCACACGGCATATGCACCCGGTGATAATCGCGCGGCGACAAATAAATCGTCGCAAACTCACCGCCGACAAACGGCTCGGCACGCACCATATCGCCGCCCAGCAGCGACGTCAGCCCATACGAATGGCCCTTCGCCTGAAAAATGCGGCCATGCTCAATACTGCCCAATTGACTGATCGCACCATCGGCCGGGCACACAATACCTTGCGGCGTTGCATCCAGCGGCCGTGCATCCGGCTTCAGCCCACGCGTAAAAAACTGATTAAACGTCTCATACGCCAATGGGTCTTCCTGCAGCGCCTGCGTCATATCCACGCCATAGCGACGCACAAAACGCGAGATCATCCAGTTCTTCACCGACGGATGGCGGCAATCAGAAGCCACCCCCATCAAGCGCGACACCAAATGATGGGGAGACGCGTACTGGCTCGCGAGGAAAATCTTATCTTTAACTTGCATGGAAGTCGGTTACAACAACAGGGCGTCGCCGCAGGAACGGCACAGGGCACGGATGTTACTTGTTATAGACGGGTAGCGCTACCCATCGGCCCCCTTGCGCCGTCCGCCCACATCGATAAACATGCTCTCATCGCCCCCAGATTCTGCGCCCCTCGCCGGCAGGGTCTGGCCTTCTCACCCCCAGGGAATCGCACCGTGCTTATCTCCGATCCATTGCCCGCCAATCGCATGTTGACCCTCATCGGTGCCCCCACCGACATCGGCGCCGGCTCTCGCGGCGCCTCGATGGGCCCCGAAGCCCTGCGCGTCGCAGGGCTCGGCCCTGCCCTGCAGGCCCTGGGATATGACGTCCACGACGCCGGCAATCTGACTGGCCCCGCCAACCCCGACCTGCCTCCCGACCAAGGCTATCGCCACCTGGACGGCGTCATCGCCTGGAACCAGGTCCTGCACGACGCCGTCTACGCCGAACTACAACGCGAGCGCGTCCCAGTCACCCTCGGCGGCGACCATTGCCTGGGCATCGGTTCGATCAGCGCTGTCGCCCGTCACTGTCATCACACCGGCAAACCCCTGCGCATCCTGTGGCTAGACGCCCATACCGACTTCAACACCCAGGACCTCACGCCCTCCGGCAACCTGCACGGCATGCCCGTCGCCTGCCTCTGCGGCCAGGGGCCCGACGCCTTGACCACCCTGGCCGGTGAAGTCCCCGCCGTGCATCCCGACTGGATACGCCAAATCGGCATCCGTAGTGTCGACGACGGCGAAAAACGCCTCATCGCCGCCGCCGGCATCGAAGTCTATGACATGCGCACCATCGACGAAATCGGCATGCGATCCGTCATGGAAGCCGCCCTCGCGGACCTGACACCGAACACCCACCTGCACGTCAGCTTCGACGTCGACTTTCTCGATCCTGAAATCGCTCCCGCCGTCGCCACCAGCATCCCCGGCGGCCCCACCTACCGGGAGGCACAGCTCTGCATGGAGATGATCGCCGACACCGGCCGGCTCGCCTCGCTCGACATCGTCGAACTCAATCCCGCGCTGGACATCCGCAATAAAACCGCCATGCTCGCCACCGAGCTTGTGCAAAGCCTGTTCGGCAAATCCACGTTGATTCGGCGGCCGTCCCGATCACGGGGATGATCACTCCGGTACAGAGGCCTCTTCGATACTCGCCATGTAGACAGAGACGGCCCGATATGAGGCGAGTAATAGCACCTTGGCGGCACGTTCGGCCTCGTCGGCATTCCCATCGGCCACCGCTTGCGCCAATCGCGTCCAATCCTCAGCAGACTCCCGGCGCCTTTTCTGTGTGCGAAAGCTGATCGAGTTTCCACGAATGGCATAACGCCATAGCGCCTGCTCGCTGAGTGCTTCGTAGATGGCACGCAACCGTTTACCCTGACACGCGCCAATCAACATATGCTGCGTATCAATAGACAAGTTGGCATACTCGGCCGGCGTCGTATCCTCCGCGTCCGCCAAAGCACGCAACTGCACCGAACGCGCAAGCAAAAGCTGAGCAAAATTCACTGAGGTGGGCTTTTCCACGGCCTGTCGGGCAGCCAGTCCGAGCAACTGAGCCCGTATGTTGAATATTTCTTCGATTTCCTCTGCATTGAACGCAATCACGCGTACGCCATAACGGGGAATGCGCTCGACCACACCGCGCCTCTCGAGCAACGCCATGGCCTCACGCACAGTACTGCGGCTTACAGCAAACAGCTCAGCATAGGTTTCTTCTTTCAGGCGCTCGCCAGGAGAAATAGCGCCATCATGGATAGCCGTCAGCAGAGACTCCGCCACTTGTTCGGGTAACGACTTGGCCAGGCGGCCAATCTGTGTCGATTCTTTATTGAAATAGGCGGACGCGCCGGTCATGGCTCTCAGATACTGGAAAGATTACGGTCAGTATACCGTTCGACTCCCCCGGGAATAGGCGTCAATACGGTGGCTCATCGCAAAATAATATTTTGTCGACAAACGACAATCGACTTAATATACTCGCTTTTGAGAGCGGCGGTTTGCCGCCCGCATCAAGGAGATTTCTCATGACTTCTATCACCGTCACTGCGCAGGCCTACGCGGCTGGGGCGCGTGTCACAGGGTTGGATCTACGAAAACCGCTGACACCCGAACAAATTGCGACTGTGCAGGCCGCCTGGCACGACCATTTGGTGCTGGCATTCCCCGATCAGGATCTCACCGCGCCACAACTCATTGCCTTCACTGCGCAAATGGGGGAAGTCGAGCGCAACGACAACGTGCCCTACTACCGTGACCCCGACTACCCCGAAGTCCTGCTGGTGTCGAACAAGCCTCGAAACGGTAAACCTTCGGAAACTCGCAATACCGGCCGAAACTGGCACGCCGACCTCACCTACACCGACCGTCCGGCCAAGGGCTCGGTACTAATGTGCAAAGAAAAGCCACCAATCGGTGGCGACACCATGTTTGCCAATATGTATATGGCGTACGAAACGCTCAGTCCCGTGTTGCGCGACTTCATCGAAACACTGGATGCTGTCCACGACATCACGCTGATCAAGGGGTTTGAGCGCCGCGACCCGGCCCAAATTGCCGACATGAAACGCGCCAACCCGCCTATCGCCCATCCGGTCGTACGCACGCACCCGGAAACGGGACGAAAGCTATTGTTCATCAGCGAGCGGATTCGAAACTTTGTTGGCATGACCGAAGAAGAAAGCCGTCCGCTACTGCGATTCCTGAATGATCACGCCACTGCGCCGGAGTTCGTATACCGGCATCAATGGGCATTGAACGACGTGGTCATGTGGGACAACCGTTGCACCTTGCATATCGCGCTAAAGGACTTCGATCAGAGCCAACCCAGACATATGATGCGTTGCTCCATGCGCGGCGAGAAATCGGGCTACGTCATTCAACCAGAAAGCAAAGACGACGCATCGCTCAAGAGCGCGCTGGCCGCTGTGTCCTGACACGCGCGCCCACCTGCTCAAAAAAACAACTCAGTCGCATTTCCCTGGAGGAGACCTGATATGCCCATCCATTTTTTTCGTCGAGCACGTACGCTCGCCCTGCTTGTTTGCCTGAATACCGCTTGTATGTCCGCGTACGCTGCACCGCCCATCCGACTTGAAGTCGGATTTCCACCCGGCGGCACCACAGACGTCATGGCGAGGTTGGTCGCCAAAGCGCTCTCCGCACAAATCGGCCGCGATATCGTGGTGGAGAATCGCCCAGGCGCCAGTGGCAACATTGCCGCGTCTGCTGTGGCCCAGGCGAAACCAGACGGCAACACCCTGCTGTTCGTGCCCAGCAGCCACGCAGTGAATGCGTCCCTCTACACCAACCTGCCCTTTGATCCCGTGCGCGATCTCACCGCAGTTGGCTTCGTCGCCACGACGCCTTATGTGTTAGTAGTCAATCCCAAACTACCAAGCACGTCAGTTGCCGAACTCGTTCCTTATCTGAAACAACACCCAGGGGAAGTCGCCTTCGCGTCGGCCAGTCCGGGGACCGGCCAACACCTGGCCGGTGAAGTGTTCAAGAAAGCCGCGCAAGTCGACATCTTGCATGTGCCCTACAAGGGCAGCTCAGCAGCATTGCCCGATCTGGTGGCAGGACGCACAGGCATGATGTTCGACAACGTCGCGGTCATGCTGCCCCACATAAAAAGCGACAAAGTCAGGGCACTCGCGGTCACCACCGCCCAACGATCATCGCTACTGCCCGATCAGCCAACCATCGCGGAAAGTGGCTATCCAGGCTTCGATATCGTTGGCTGGTTTTTATTGTTAGCCCCCGCGGACACACCAGACGCAATCCTGAACGAACTCAATCAAGAGTTGAACACGGTCCTGAAGGGAAAAGACCTAGCTAGCAGGCTAGCCGAACTGGGCGCAGAAGTGAAAACCAGCACGCCCCAAGAAGCCAACAGTTTTGTGCAAGGCGAAATCAGCCGTTGGGCCAAAGTCGTGCAAGAGGTCGGCATCAAGCCTAACTAAAAATCCGGAGTCAATGCTGCCGAGGAATCGCGTCCATCTTGTTCGTGAAGACGATCAAGGATGGGCGCGCGAGGCCGCTACTCTGTCATGGGCGTACGGCTTTCAGTCTCAGGCGATTCGCGGTCAGCTCTTGGGAATCGCTCCCCATGCGAACGTCCGCCAAGCTTTCGGCAGTCAGCGCTCGGCGTAGCGTTTTTCCAACTCGTCGTATAGGGGCTTATCGACCAGGCGCTGGCGCTCGTTAAACGGCGCCAGCAAGGTGGGGTCTTCGTCCAGTTTGCCGTCGCGCTTGAGCGTGGACAGGGCCGTTTGCATGCCTAGCACCGCGCCCTGAAGTGCAGCGTTTGCATACAGCACCAGGCTATAGCCCATGCCGCCCAGTTCCTGCGCCGTCAGCGTGGGGGTTTTGCCGCCTACCACGATGTTGATCAACAACGGCTGCTTCAGTAACTGAGGAATCTTGCGGATTTCTTCCAGGCTGGTCATGGCCTCGACGAACAAGATATCGGCGCCTGCCTCGGCGAATTTCTGCGCCCGTTCGATCGCCCCTTCGAAACCCTCCACCGCTCGGGCGTCTGTGCGTGCGATGATCTGGAAATCGGGATCTTTGCGCGCGTCAGTGGCCGCACGGATTTTGTCGAGCATTTCCTGCAGCGGCGCCACTGCCTTGCCGGCGAAGTGGCCGCACCGTTTCGGAAAGACTTGGTCCTCGATCTGGACGGCGTCGGCGCCGGCGCGCTCAAGCGCGCGCACCGTATGCCAGGCATTGACTGCGTTGCCAAACCCTGTGTCGATGTCGACGATCAGTGGCAGGTGCTCTACCGCCTCGCGGATGCGCGAGGCGGCATCGGCCACGTCGCGCAGGCCGATGATGCCCAGGTCGGGCGCGCCGTAGTGCATATTGGTCAGCCCGGCGCCCGTCAGATAGACGGCCTCGAAGCCCTGGTCCGCGACGATCTTGGCGCTCATCGCGTTGAAAGCGCCGGCCACAATCAGGCCGTCGCGACGGGCCACTTTTTCACGCAGGACTTGTTTCGTCGATTTTTCCATTAGGGGTCTCCCACATCGTGTATGAAAATGGCGTCATTCGAGCCGGATCTTGGCCGCCGTGATCAGCTTATCCCAGCGAGCGGCTTCACTCATCAGGAATTCGCCGGCCTGTCGAGGGTCGCCATTGATCGTCGTGACACCGATATTCTGAAGCTTTTCGCGCAAGTCTGGTTGGCGCAAGGCTTGGTCGAATTTTTCGGCCAATGTGTCAACCACCTCCTGGGGCACTTTAGCCGGCGCGGCCAGCATGTACCAGGTCGTAGAGGCATAGCCTTTCACGCCACCTTCCTCGATGGTGGGAATGTCCGGCGCGATGGGCGAGCGCACTCGGCCCGTCTGACCCATGGCTTGCAGCCGCTTGTCGCGGATGAATGGCAGGCTTTCGGCAATCGGCAGCACGGTGATGTCGGTCTGGCCGCCCACCACGTCGGTCATGGCAGCGCCGCCGCCCTTGTAGGGCACATGCAAGTATTGCAGGCCGGTCATGGAACGCAGCACTTCGGCGGCCAGATGCGAGGAACTGCCGTTTCCCGAGCTGCCAAAGCGAATGGCGTCCGGAGCCTTCTTGCTCATCGTTACCAAGTCATCAATCGATTTCACACCCAGCGAAGGACGCGCCATGAGCATCAGGGGCGCCTCGCCAACCAGCGAGATTGCCTTGAAATCCGTGAGCTTGTACGGAACCTTGGCGTACAAGCTGGGATTGATGGCGATACCCGGTGTGGCAAAAACCACCGTGTAGCCATCGGCGGGCGCGGTGGCCACGGCATCCAGGGCCAGGTTGCCGCCCGCGCCGGGGCGATTCTCAACCACGAAGTTAAAGCCCGACATTTCGCCAACCTTCTGCGTGACCAGGCGGCTGACAATATCGGCGCTGCCCCCAGCCGGGAACATGACCACCACACGTATCGGCCGGCTGGGATACTTGTCGGCAGCCTGGGCGGCCGGCGCCAGCGCGGCAGCGGCCAGCAGGCTGGCGCACAGCGACTTGAACGTCTTCTTCATGAGTTTGTCTCCTTTTGTATGAATGGACTGCGGCGGATGCCTTGCCCATCGTGATGGGTGATGCGATCCATCAACAGCCCCGTCATCCAGCCGTCGCGGATGGCGGCCAGAAAGTCGCCCGGCGCATTGCAGTCGCCGATGCGTGTATAGGGAACGCCACTAGCCTCAACCGCATCCAGGACGTCCAGCTCGGGCCTGGGACCGGTGGCAAAGACCAGCCAGCTGCCGATAGGCAGGCTTTCGGTGGACTTGTCGCCCTGTTGGATCTCGATCTGGTCACCCTGTACACCCAGGATGCGGCAGTGAGTGACCATGGAGACTCCGTGGGCCTCCAGGCGCTCGACCAGCTCGAATCGGTTGTTGCGCGCCATGCCCGTGGCGATGATGGGTAAACGGTCCAAGATCGTGATCTGCGCCTCCCGTACCCGCAGCGCGTCGGCCACTTCCGCACCCACCATGCCACCGCCCACGATGGTGACTCGCAATCCGGGCTGGACAGCATCCAGGTCGGCCAGCACGTCCCAGGCGTGCAACACGCGCACGCTGGCGTTCAGCGCCGACAAGTCCAGCGGCGGCTTTGCCGGGCGCGAGCCCGTGGCGACGATAATGTGGTCTGGCGCGAACGCGCCGATGCGCCCGGCATCGGCCTGCACGCCAAGGCGTATCGGCACACCCAACGTCTGCACGGTTTTCCAGCGGCAGGTCCAGACGGGCTCGACCTCGGTCTTGTCGGGCGAGGCCATCGCCAGCGGCATCTGGCCGCCAGGCTGGGCGCGCTTTTCCCAGATCTCGACGTCATGGCCGCGGCCCTTGAGCACACGCGCGGCCTCCACGCCCGCCACGCCGGCGCCCAGCACCAGCACACGCAGACGCCCTTTCGTCGGGGCGGGGAACAACTGTGGCTCGGCATATTCCAAGGTTTCGAATTCGGTGCCGATCATCGGATTTTGCACACAGGAAACGTCCTTTTCCAGCGTCAGGCGCTCGAAGCAGACGTTGCATGCGATGCACGTTCGGATGGGCGCCTGGATCTTGCCAAACGCCTTGTCGCACCAGTGCGGGTCAGCGTATAGCGCGCGGCCGATAGATACGAAATCGGCGCTGCCCGACGACAGCATGTTCTCAGCGTCCCGGGGCTCGACCATGCGGCCGGCTGCAAACACCGGAATCTTCACCTGTTGCTTGATCGGCTTCGCATGCGGCGCCAGGCAGCCGCGCGGGAACGACGGCGGCTGAATGCAGAACTTCGACAGCTGCGGGCTTTCGTTGCTGCCGCCGGAAAGGTCAATAGCATCCACCCCCGCATGCTCCACCGCCTGGGCCAGCGCAATGATGTCTTCGCGGGTGTAGCCGCCTTCGGCGAACTCGCTGGCCGACAGCCGTACCACCAGGCACAGGTCAGGCAGCGCGTCGCGCATGCGCACGATGGTCTCCAGCAGCAGCCGCGTGCGGTTCTCCAGCGATCCGCCATAGGCGTCCGTGCGCTGATTCACGCGCGGGCTGAAGAATTGCTGGAACAGGTAGCCGTTAGCGGCATGGATCTCGACACCATCGTAGCCCGCTAGCCACAGCCGGCGCGCACTGGCCACGAACAGCTTCTGGATATCAATGATCTCGTCCACCGCCAGGGGCCGCACCTTATCACCCGTGTTCGGGTTGACCCACGCAGACGGTCCGACCGGCTCCATGTTCAGCACGGCGCGGCGCAGCAGTCCACCTCGATGATTCAGTTGGCCAAAAACGTGGCAGTCGTGCTTCTTGATCGCCTCGACAATGCTGGCCAGGCCGGGGATGAACCGGTCGTGATAACAACACAGCGAATTGTGGTGCGGACGGGCATGCTCGGTCACAACCATGGCCTCGGTCATGATCATGCCCACCCCACCCTTGGCGCGCTCTTCGTAGTAACGCTTGTCGCGCTCTGTCGATAGGCCATCCGTCGTGCTGTAGTTGGTGCCCATGGGCGCCATCACGACGCGATTTTTCAGCCGCAGGTTACCCACCCGCCCCGGTTGTGCCAGCAACATGTCGGACACCCTGGAATCAACCATTCGACTTGACGCCGGCATCCTTGATCAGCTTGCTCCAGCGCTCACCCTCTTGCTTCAGGAAGGCATCGAATGCTGCGGGGGATTCCTGCGTAAAGGGCCCGATACCCAGTTTTTCCAGTTTGCTCTTGGTGTCCGGATCGTTCACTGTCTTGACCAGCGCATCATGCAGTCGCTGGCGGATGTCCATGGGCATGCCCTGGGGGCCCATTACCGCGAACCAATTAAATGCAAGCACCGACGGCAGGCCACTCTCGACCGTGGTTGGTACGTCGGGCATGACGGACGCGCGCTTGGTGTCGGTCACCGCGATTGCACGCAGCCGGCCGTCCATCACGAGCTTGTGCAGGGCCGGCAGGTCGACAATAATGCCCGCGACGTGGCCACCCACTGCGTCCACCATGCCCGGGCCTGCGCCCTTGTACGGTACGTGCACGATGCGCCCTTTCGATTCCGCCTTGAGCAGTTCGATTGCCAGGTGCGGCAGGCCGCCGTTGCCGGCCGACGCCAGCGTAACGTCCTGCTTCTTCGACAACGCGATCAGTTCGGCCAAATTCTTAGCCGGTACGTTCGGGTTGATCGCCAGCAATTCCGGCGTGGACGCTACCGTCGTGATGCCCGACAGATCCTTGTAGGGATCGTAGGGCAAGTTGGGATAGACGTAATAGCTGAGCAAGAGCGGGCTCACGCTGCCCAGGGTGATCGTATAGCCGTCAGGCTTGGCACGCGCCACGTACTCGGTGCCTATCGTGGCGTTGGCACCGGGCTTGTTCTCCACCACCACCGACACGCCCAGGATTTCCCCGAGCTTGGGTGCGATGATGCGGGCCACGATGTCGTTCGACCCGCCCGGCGGAAAGCCCACCACCATGGCGATGGGCTTGGAGGGATAGTTGTCGGCCGCAAGGGCCGGTATCGCGGTAACCGCAAGTGCGCCAGCAATGAAGACCTTCAACAGGCCACGGCGAGCGATTTCAGAATTCTTGATGAACATGGTTTGTCTATATGACCATCTCGGATTGCAAGGCCTGCCCGTGCAACGTGTCGATGATCCGCCTCCGTTGTGTAATAGTTGATTTTCATCACATCAAGCCTCGGACTTTCAGACCGGGACTGATGTGTCCTGACTGACATGCCGAGCCATGAACGCCATCGCCCAAAACCGTGCATGTCTTTCTTCTGGCCAAGCCTGTCGCCCCGTCATGAACCGGAACGGATGGCGCAAGACGTGGTGTTCGGGATCGCGATCGCAGGCCCGTACGCAGACACCGCTTTTTTTGCCAGGTGGCGGCACATGGGCTCGCCCATCACACCGACGCCGATGCATCCTAATGTTTGATTCATGGCACTAGACCCCCAAGTAGGCTTTCCGCACAAACGGATCGTTCAATAGTTCCTGCCCTGCGCCCGAGCGGATAATTTCCCCTTGCTCGAACACGTAGGCGCGCCTGGCCAGGCGCAGGGCCAAAGCGGCATTTTGTTCAACCAGCAAAACCGAAATCCCGGTTTCGCGATTGAGACGCTCGATGGCGGCCCGTATTTCCGACACGATCTTGGGCGCAATACCCAGCGAGGGTTCGTCCAGCATCAGGATCTTTGGGCAGGCCATCAGTGCACGGCCGATGGCAACCATTTGCTGTTCTCCGCCGGACAGCGATCCCGCCTGTTGGTGCTGGCGTTGCGCAACGATGGGAAACAGCGAGCAGACCAAGTCCTGCGCGTTGCGCTTGCGTGCGCCATCGCCCACCGTATGAGCGCCTATCTGCAGGTTCTCCCATACGGTCATGCGCGGAAACAGCCGCCGACCCTCGGGCGACAAGGCGATTCCCATGCGTACGCGTTGTGCCGCGCCGCTGCCCGAAATCCGCTGGCCGTCCAGCGTCAGCTCGCCCGATGTCAGGCGCATCAATCCCATCAGCGATTTCAGGGTCGTGCTCTTGCCTGCGCCATTCGATCCAATCAGCGCGACGATTTCTCCGTCTCCGATACTGAACGACGCGTGGCGCACGGCCTCCAACGGCCCATAGCGCACCACGATTTCCTTTGCTTCAAGCACCGGCATGTTCGGTTTCTCCCAGGTAGGCCTCGATTACCGCTGGATTGGCCTGTATTTCGGCTGGCGTGCCATCGGCGATCTTCTGCCCCTGCACCAGAACGACGATGCGTTCGCAGGTACCCATGACCAGTGCCATATGGTGCTCGACGAACAAGAGCGTCAGACGATAGTGGGAGCGCACACGCTGCAGGAACCTGCTGAATTCCGCGCATTCCTCGGCGTTCAGGCCTGCGGCCGGCTCATCCAGCAAGAGCAGACGCGGCTTGGTGGCCAACCCGATCGCGACGCCGAGCCGTTTCTGATATCCATACGCCAGGCCGCCCGCCAATTGATCCCGGACGGAATTCAAGCTCGCGATATCCAGGATCTCGTCGATCTCCGTATCGAGCTCCCGCAATTTTTCAAGATAGGCTTGCGTGCCGAACAGCTGATGGAAGAAAGGCACGCCTAACTTGGATATCGCGCCACGAAAGACGTTCTCGCGTACGGTCGCGTTGCCATAGACCGAGGCCGATTGAAAGGTTCGCGCCAGACCTTGCTGAACCACCTGGCTGGGCGTCATGCCCAGTATCTCCTTGCCGTTGAAGCACACGCTTCCCGACGTGGCTGGCTGCGTGCCGGTGATGAGATTGAACGCCGTGCTCTTGCCGGCGCCGTTCGGGCCTATCAAGCCGACGATCTCGCCCTCGTTGATATCAAAGCTGAGATCGCGCACGGCCTTCAGACCGCCGAATGTCTTGGAGAGATTCGTTACCCGCAAAAACACCGTCATAGCCGTTCTCCCGTCAAGCGTCGCAACAGGCCCAAGCTAGCGATTCCCTTGGGCAGAAACCGCAGGATAAGAATCAGGCTCATCCCGTAGAAGATGTTCTGAGACTGCACAGCGCCGCGGAACAATTCGGGCAGGGGCGTCATGATGAGCGCGCCGATGATCGGTCCGGCGACCGACACTCGGCCACCGACGACCAGCATGATGATGGCGGCGATCGAAACCTGAGCGGAAAAGGACTCGGGCGAGATATACCCCACATAGCGCGATAGCAGCACACCGCCTAGTCCGGCCATGCCGCTGCCCACGGTGAATGCAAATAGTTGGGCTTTACGTACACTGATACCGGACGATTCCGCCAGACCGGGCTGTTCCCCCACGGCGTCCAGAGCATGCCCTTTGGGCGTCCTGAAGAACGCGACAAGGAATATGATCGAAGTAGCGGCCAAGGGCGCGACCAGACAATAAAATGCCTTGCGGGTATCAAGCGCAAAGCCCAGCAAATCTACCGCCGGTATCTTCGCGATGCCATTCGCCCCGCCTGTCACCGAGGCGGCATCCAGCATGAAGAGACGAAACAATTCGCCGAACGCGAACGTGATCAGCACGAAATACACGCCACGCAATCGCAGTATCGCAGAGCCCAGCAGGTACGCCACTAGCGATGCCGCCATCGTTCCCAGGGCGGCTGCCACCAAGAAAGGCAGCCCCAACCGCATTTCTGCCAGAACGGAGACATAGGCGCCAATACCGACGAATGCCGCATGGCACAACGACAACTGCCCTGTACGGGTCAACAACGCCAAGCCGCTGACAATGAAGGTGTTCAGGCATATCAGGACCGCCAGATGCACATAGAACGCACTACTGAATCCCAGCGGCACGATCATCAGCGCAGCAAGCAGCATCCACGCCAGCACGGGATAGCTCGAGGACTTGCGTTTCTGCTTATCGAGCGAGGGATTCGCGAAGGAAGAAATGGAGTCGCGCGTCATTTATCAATGCTCCGCACGCCCGAGCAAGCCGGTTGGTCTGATGACCAGAACCAGAATCACCAGAGCGAATATCAACATGTCGGCCGTACTTCCATCGAAGAACGTGCCCCCCAGGCTTTCCGATATACCCAACAGCAGACTGGCAAGCACGGCCCCGCCGATACTGCCCAGGCCGCCCAGGACAACCACGATGAAAGCCTTGAATAGCGGCGTGGCCCCAATGAAAGGTGAAACGGAGAACACCGGTGCCATCAATGCGCCCGCGATCGCCGCCAACGCAATGCCCAGTGCAAAGCCCAACGGGTAAGCCGCACCCGAACGGATTCCATAGGACGAAGCGATTTCCATGTCCTGGACGACGGCTCGCAACGCACGCCCTGCCTTGCTGTGCATCAGGAATACATACAGTGCCACCAGCACCACCGCCGAAAACGCCACCACGTACAAGCGGGAAAGCGGCATGACGATTTTCCCCAGCGAGACGACCCCTTCAGCCGCCGGCGGCATGGATTGCGGATCAGGTCCAAAGGCCATAAGGGCCACATTCTGTATGACCATACCCAACCCGAGCGTCGCGATAAGTCCATTCAATTCGTCGCCCCGAAAGGGTTTCAGCACGACGATTTCCAGAATCCATCCGAGCACAAGCGTCAGGACAAACGCAATCAGCACCGACAACATATACGGCAGCCCTAATTGCGTCACGCAGATGAACGCAATGAAGGCCCCCAGCATGTAGAACTCGCCATGCGCGAAATTGGCGATACGCATCACGCCGAAGACCAGCGTAAAGCCGATGGCCATCAGTAAATAAAGCAATCCAATAATGAGCCCGTTCATCAGCGCCTGGCCCAGCAGAAAGAAGATATCCACGACGCCTCCTTTACTTGCAACCGGCCATCGTGCAGCGCGCACGGATGACTTCCTGACCTGCGATGACCTCGGAAAGATAGAACGGCGTATCGACCTGATGATTGATCCCGTACGTCTGCTGTCCGCTCCAGTTAGTAGTGCCCAATATGCCCGGATAATCCTTGAGGGATTCGAGTGCCGCGCGGACCTTGTCGGTGTCGGTCACGGTTCCCGCATCTGCCATGGCCTGGAACAACATATGCGTTCCGTCGTAGAAAGACGGACTGAAACCGTTCATGGGCTTGTGATACTTATCGCTATAGCGCTTGGAATAGGCCTTGACTTTGGGATCGTTCGGATCGAACTGGGTATAGACGATCATGCCCTCGACCGCCTTGGCACCCGCGACATTGAGGATTTCCGCAGTAGCCGGACCACCACTGCGAATAAACCTGCCCTTGAAGCCGAGCTCACGCGCCTGTTTGGCGATCAGGCCGGCCGTGGTGGGCGATATCCCATTCAGTTCAATTGCCTCCACGCCCTTGGCCATCAACCGCGTGATCAGCGGCATCATGTCGAGACGGTCCCGATCGAAGAACTCGCTGGCGACCAGCGGAATGCCCGCTCCGCTATAGGCTTTGGTGAGCCATTCATGCTGCTGCTGCCCGGATTCGTCGCTGACGAACAACCCGCCTACTTTCTTGATACCGAGAACCTGAGAGATCCATGCGACCTGGGGGCCAGCCGTTTCCACCGTGGTAAGCACGGGGCGGAAAGTGTAAGGCTTGTCGGCTCCCATGGCCTTCGCGGTAAAGGCCAGGGTCATGATGATGACCTTGTTCTTTTCCGTCACCGGCTGTATGGCCAATGCCGGCGCGGACCCCGTCGGGCCGATGACATACTGCACTTTGTCCTCGAAGATCAGGCGATTCACCGCCGTCACTGCCTCGTTGGCCTGGTACTTATCGTCATAAGCGACGATTTCCACCTTGTACTTCTTGCCGCCTACCTCGAGTCCGCCCTTGGCGTTGACGTCGTCTGCCGCGAATTGTGCGGCGTACTGCATACCCTGTCCCCAGGCAGCGCCGGGGCCGGACAAAGCCAGAACCGCGCCGATCTTCAGCGTCTCCTGCGCATGGGCCATTCCCGTCATCGCCAGCAAACCAGCCAACATCAATGATCTCTTCAACATGGTTGTCTCCCTTTATGCTTTTAATTATTCGCAGCCTGCGAGCGTGCAGTTCGCGACTATGACTTCCTTGCCTGAGTGAACTTCCGCCACATAGAAAGGCATGGCTACCTGCCTGTCGATACCGTAGGCCTGCTTGCCGGTCCAATTAAGCGTGCCGAGGATGCCCTGGTAATCGCGCATGGCGGCCAGGGCGTCTGCCACCTTTTTCGTGTCGGTAATGGTGCCGGCTGCGGAAATGGCCTGGAACACCATGTTGGCGCTGTCGTAGTACGAGGGGCTGAACCCATTCATGGGTTTGTTGTGGGCCTTGAGGTAGCGTTGTGCGTAATCGGCAACCGCCTTGTTCGACGGATCGATCGGTGCATAGACCACCATGCCTTCGGTGGCCTGCGTCCCTGCGACCTTGACAATTTCGGGTGTGGCCGGACCGCCGCTGCGGATGATCAACCCTTTGAATCCGAGCTCGCGGGCTTGCTTGACAATCAGGCCGGCCGTCGCGGGTGCGTTGCCGTCCAGATCGATGGCATCTACGCCTTGGGCCATCAGACGGGTCAGAAGCGGAACCATATCCAGCCGGTCGCGCTCGAACATTTCCTTGGCCGCCAATGGCACGCCAGCCTTGGCATAGGCTTGCTCCAGGTCGACAACGATCTTTTGGCCCGTCTCGTCATTCGGGAACAGGCCGCCGACTTTCTTCAGGCCGTATTTCTTGACGGCCCAGGCCACCTGCACACCGGCCGTTTCGGATGTCGTGAGAACCGGCCGGAACGTCAGCGGCTTGTCGGGACCCAGCGCCAGCGGCGTGAAAGCCATGGTGGTCGTCAACACCCCATGCTTCTCGACGGTGGGCCCGATCGCCAAGGCGGTGGCGCCACCCATGGGCCCCATGATGAACTTGACCTTGTCCTCGAAGATCAGCCGGTTGGCGGCGGTAACAGCCTCGCTGGCCTGATATTTGTCGTCGTATGCAACGATCTCGATCTTGTAGGACTTGTCGCCCACCTTCAGGCCGCCCTTGGCATTGACATCGTCCGCGGCGAATTGCGTGCCATATAGAATGGCCTGCCCCCAAGGCGCGCCAGGGCCCGAAAGGCTCGCGAGCACACCAATTTTCAAGGTGTCTTGCGCATTGGCACAAAACGCGGCCGCACCAGCCAGAATCGTGAATATCAATTTTTTCATCGTTTTCTCCTCCTTCCGTCATTTTTATTTTGATAAAACCGCTGCGACCGAACCTCCGTCTATGGGAATGATCGTGCCCGTCATATAGCGCGAATCATCACCAAGCAAGAAGCGAATCACCGACGTGACATCGGATGGCTGCGCGACCCTACCCAAGGGCGAAACGCCCGAAACCTGATAGCCGCTAGTCGCGGCATCGGCCACCAATTGATGCACGAGCGGGGTATCCACGGTCGCCGGCGCCACGGCATTCACCAGAATCGACTGATTCGCCAACTCCACCGCGAGCACCCGCGTGATGTAGGTCAATGCGACTTTCGACGCGGCATAGGCGCCGCCTCCCGTCTTGGGCCGAAACGCCGCGGCGGATGCCACGAATACCACTCGGGCTGGCGCATCCGGAGTCGCCGCGCGCCTGAGCAAAGGATGGGCGGCCTTCGCCGTCAGCCAACATCCCTTGGTGTTGATGTCGAACAAGGCGTCGTAATCCGATTCCGAAAGTTCCATCAACGCGCCGGTTCGGAATACACCGGCCGAGCACACCAGTACATCCACCGCACTCGTCGCGGCACGGATGTGTTCAAAGGCCTGCGCCACGGACGCGCTGCTCGAGGTGTCGCAGACAATAGGAATGAATTTCCCCGACGTACCTTTTGCCGTTTCCTCCACCTGGTTCAGTTTCTGCTCGTCCCTATCCAGCCCAAAGACCGTATAACCGCGCTCGAACAAATCCCGGCAGCAATCCGCCCCGATGCCCGACGCCGCGCCTGTAACCACCGCATGCTTGCCCATTGCTTTCATCTCCTGGTCGTCTTGTTCATTTCCCGGCTTGCTGTCCAATTCTGTTTCGGTACATGGCAAGCAGTGCCACTGCGTCCTTTTCTCCGTACCCTTCTTCCAACGCCTGGCCAAACATATCCCGCGCCAAAGTGGCTGTCGGAACTTGCACTCCCAAATCCTTGGCCATCGACAAGCCCAGTGCCAAATCTTTTTCCGCCAACGCCAACTTGAAACGCGGTTCGAAATCTCCCTTCAGTGCGAGTGGAAACCGCTTGGTGAATGTCATCGAGCGGCCACCGCTTTCCGACAGGACATCAAACAAGGTTGCCGAATCCACGCCCAAGGCCTCACCCAGCGAAAAGGCCTCGCAGGCGACCAACAGATTTCCCATTGCCATGGTGTTATTGATCAGCTTGACTACCTTGGCCGACCCCACATCTCCTGTGTGCCGGATCGTCGGACCCAAGGCTTCCAACAAGGGCAACGCTTGCTCCATCACCGTGGTCTCGCCACCCACCATCACGATGAGCTTTCCCGCGCGTGCCTCGACCGGACCACCGCTGACCGGACAATCCAAGACCTTCAACCCACGGCCCTTGGCGCCGTTGGCGACCTCTCGCATCGCAGACGGCTCCACCGTGCTCAGGTCGATAAGGGTTGCGCCCGCATCAGCCAGTTCGACCAATCCCGCCTTGCCCAACCAGCTTTCCCTGACGACGGCGCCGTTCGGCAAGCTGCTCAGCACATAGGTACGTCCCTTCAACGCGTCTGACAGCGTTTCTTCGACCTGCATGCCTTGCGATGCAACGCGCTTGCGCACAGCCGGCACAATGTCCCAGCCGATAACGTCAAATCCTTTATCTTTCAGATTGAGCGCCACGGCCGAGCCCATCTGGCCCATGCCAACCACCGCCACGGTCAGCTTGTCCATCATCCGTTCCTCTTGGCAGCATCCCGTTGTTCGCACCAAGCCACCAGACGGCGAATGCCCTCTTCAAGCAACACCTCGGGCTTCCAACCCAGCAGGCGCTCGATTTTTTCTCGGCTGAACGCCAGGTGCGTACCCACCGAAGCGCGTACCCCTTGCGTCGGCGTACGGTATTCAGGCCTCAGGTCGGACTTCATGACCTTGAGCAGCGTGTTCACCACGTCATTCAAGGTCGTGGCGACCCCGGTGCACACGTTCATGCTTTCACCCGAAACATCGGACCCCATGGCCAGAACATTGGCGCGGGCCACATCCGCAACATGAATGTAGTCATGGACTTCTTTTCCGTCGTCGGGAATGATGGGACGCTCTCCTCGCTTGATCCTGTCGTAGTTCTCCACGATGTACAGGGCGTTGACGCCACGGTAGTGCTGGCGTTCGCCGTACACCGTGGCATAACGCAGTGAGATCGTCTGCAGCCCCTGTTTCTGGTGGTAATACCTGTTCAGATGCTCGCCGATGAGCTTGGATGCCGAATACAACGCCGCCGCGGGTTGGAAAGGCGCCAGATTGGACGCCGTGGTTTCGTCCATGACCCCTTGGATCGGCTCGCCGTATACCGCCGTGGACGATGAGAAGACCATCTTCTTCACGCCCTGGTAACGACACGCCTCGAGGACGTTGTTCTGTCCTTGCACATTCACGGCCAGACCGAGCGCGGGATTGTTCGACAACGGCAAAGTCAAGAAAGCCGCGACAGAAAACACCCCTTGCACGCCCTCGAAGGCGTCATAGAGTTCGCCGATACGAAGGATGTCTCCCCGCACGACCCTGACTCGGGGGTTCTTGAGCAAATCACCGACTGTTTCCGGCGTGCTCAGGGAATAATTGTCGAACAGAATGATTTGTTCCGCACCGCGCGACAACAACGCTTCAGTGATGTGCGAGCCAATCAGACTGACCCCACCGGTAATGGCGAACCGACCTCCAGAAATTTCCATGGCCTTTGTCCCTGTCTACGTGATGTTTGAAAATGGTCTCAACCCTGAGGCGTAATTCCGGCTTTACGGATCAAGTCGCCCCAATTGCTGATTTCGCTCTTTAGAAATTTTCCGAACTCGTCCGGCGTGGACAGCTTTACCGCCAAGCCATGGTTCGCATACTTGCCTTGGAGCTTTTTGCTGGACAGCGCCTGCTTCAGTGATTCCGAAAGACGATCGACCACCGGTTTCGGCATGTTCGCGGGCCCGCCCAGGGCGAACCAGACGACTAGCTCATACCCTGGCGCACCAGACTCATTGATGGCCGGAATGTCAGGCACTATCGAGAACCGCGACGCTGTCGTGACCCCCAGGGCCTTCAGTTTCCCGCCTTGAATCTGAGGGATGGCCAAGGACAGATCGACGAACATGAAATCCACCTGCCTGGACATCACGTCCGTCAGCGCTTGCGGCGACCCCTTGTACGCCACGCCGACCGTCTCGATCCCTCCCATGTCGACCAGCTTCGCGGCCGCGATCTGCGCGCTGCCCGACCCATAGGCATAGGTCAGCTTGCCTGGCTCTTTGCGTCCAAGCTCGAACAACTCTTTCGTACTGTCCGGCCCGAATTGAGGGGCCGCCACCAGCACGATAGGCGACTCCGCGATCATGCCAATGGGAGTCAGGTCACGCATCGGGTCATAGGGCAATTTCTTGAACAGCGTGACGTTGCTGGCCCCGGTCGTCACGCCCAGCATGACCAAGGTATAACCATCCGGTGGCGAATCCACAGCCGCATTCACGCCGATGATGCCCTGCGCGCCTGGTTTGTTGTCCACCACGATCGGCTGACGCAGATCCTTCGCCATTTCTTCGGCCAATTCCCTTGCCACCGTATCTGTGCCGCTGCCCGCAGGGAACGGGACAATGAGCTTGATAGGCCGATCGGGATAATCCGCCTGGGCGGCCAAAGGTAAAGCCAACGCCAATGCCCAGCAAAACACCAAAGCCAACTTTTTCATCGCATGTCTCCTGATTTTTTTATGGTTGATTGCCGGCCGAATCCAGTGGCTACTGTTTTATCGGCGGCACGTCCAGCCTCGCTACGATCCCGGCTAGTTCCTGGCTTGCGGGCGGATACTTCTCCATCACCAGCGGGTCATGGCCGGGAATGATGTGGTCGGGTGACTGCGCCAGCGCCTCGATACGCGCGTAGCCCTGGAACAGATCGCCCATGTGGAACACCAACGTGAAGCTGCGGCGCTGCTGGATATGCTCATAGAAATGGCTGGCGTCGGACGCCAGCACGACCCAGCCCCGCGCCGTATGCACTCGCACCACCTGCAACCCTGCCGTGTGGCCGCCCACGCGGTGCACGCTGATGCCGGGGGCGATGTCGTCGTCGCCGTCGTGAAACGCGACGCGATCGCCGTAGACCAGCCGGACCAAACCCGCTACGTGGTCAGGCTCGTAGGCTCGTTTGTGCACCTCGCACGCCATGTGTCGGCCCGTCGCATAATCCATCTCGGCGTCCTGCAAATGGAAGCGCGCACTGGGCCAGGCGTCGAACGTGCCAACGTGGTCGTTGTGCATATGGGTGATGACGATGTCACGCACATCGGCCGCTTTGATACCGATCAGTTCCAGCGCCTGGGTCGGCGTGCGCAACAGGGTGCGATGGCGTTTGTCGGCCATGTCCTGGAAAAAGCCGGTGTCCACCAAGACCAGGCGCTCGCGATTGCGCACGACCCAGACGTAGTAATCCAGCGGCATGGGCGCGTCGTGGGGATCTCCCCCAACGAAATTCGCGCAACGCCGAGCCGCCCGTGTCGCGTACTTCAGCGCGTACACCTCGTACAAGGGCAGTTCCCCGGCCGTCCGAACCTGGCTCATGTCAGTTTCCCGCCGGCGCCAGCAGGCGCATCAACAGGCCGATATCCTTGCACTGTTCGATATTCGCCACCATATCGGCCGCCTCGGCCGAGCGCGACGCGCCGATCACCGGGATCGTCAGGCTGTCGAACTTGATTCGTAGTTCGTCGTCGGACATGGAATTCTGGATCGAGCCCTTGGGATAGTCGACCTGCGACACGTACTTGGCGCCATCTTCCATTTCCACTGTCAGCTTGCACGACACGCCGCGCGGCAGCGTGTCGTCCACAGTGATCTTGAGCATTTCGGAAAGCCTGATCAGCATGGGCTCTTTCAAGCGCGCGTTGTTGTACTGCGGGAACAGTGCTTGACCATCGGTGAAAGCAACCGCCACCGAGTACGGCAGGCTTACCTGCGCCTCATGATAAGTCTGAGGCTGGGTATTCTGGTGGTACAGCGCCCAGTCGGAATGACGCGCCATGGTCATGCTCTTGATGCGGTTCAGGTCGGGCGCATGCTTCTTGCGGATATCGAGCGCGCAGTCGATGGCGTTATGGATCGGACGCGCGCACGAGTAGGGCTTGAACTCGATGTCCAACTGGTAAGGCTTGTCCAGGTCGAGTGTCAGTTGTGCAGCGTCGCTCGTATCGGTAAAGGCCGCCAGCCAGCCGCGCTCACCTTCAAAAATGGTGGCCGCGCCGGTAAAACCCAGATTGGCCATGGCGGCAGCGGTCACGCCACTGCGCGAGGCTGGGCCGGGGTTAAATCGTTTCTGCATCGAAGGGCCGTACATTTCCATCAGGCCACCCGATTGCGCGCCCGCCAGGCCTAGCGACGACACGATCTGTTCTTCCCTATTGTCCAGCAACAGGCCGGAAGCAATCGTGGCACCGAAGATTCCGCAAGTGGGCGTGGTGTGGTAGGCGCGATTGCGCAGAGAATTGTTGGCCGCCTTGCTCAGGCGTTCCATCATTTCGCAGCCGGCCGCTAACGCAGTCACCAGGGCGCGGCCGTCCTTGCCCTTCTGCTCGGCCGTGGCCAGCGCCGCCGAATACACGGGGGGGCTGAAATGAAACAGCGCCAGGACGTCAATGTCGTCCAGTTCGACGCTGTGAGAGGAAATCGCATTGGCCAGCGCGGCCTGCATGGCCGGTACGCGGCGGCCGTCGCCGATCAGGGTGGCCTGTTCGAACCCGCCGGTAGACGTAGCGAACTCGCGCGCAACCTTGCCACTACCGGTCTGGCTGCCCGCCACACCCACTCCCAGGTAGTCCAGCAACAGGCGCTTGACCGCTGTACGGGTCGCCGGCGTCAGGGCGTCGTAGTTGAATTTGAAGAAATGTGAGGCGAGTTGTTCAGCGATCGTTTTTGGCATGGTGGTTTTGTGATGTGTTGAAGGGCAGTAATAGAAGAAAAAGTCAGGCGCGGGGCGCGCTCACGATGGAAATCAAATCGTCCAGGTTGGACAGCGTGTCCAGCCGCCTGGCCAACTCCACCAGGCGATCGATTTTGTCCGCCGACAGACAGGAACGGACGACATTGCGAAACTTGTATTCCACGTCGTCGGCAGAGATCGGGTTCTCGGGGCTGCCGCGCCGGTTCAAGATGCGGTGGGTCAACTCGCGACCGTCGCGCGTCTTTACCGTGACCGTGGCGGCATGACGAAACGCCGGACCCATGGCCTCGATCTCCGCGTCTTCGTAGGCCTGGATGCGCGCAACCAGGTCCAGCAGCACTGGATCGGAGAGGCGCTTCTCGTCGTACTGATCGACGAAGGCCACGCCATCGTGCGCGATCACGGCCAGACCGTAGTACAGGTTCATCTGCGCGGCCGTCACGCCTTGCGCCTTGTATTCCCAGGCGCAGTGCACATAGGTCATGTGACTGACCCCGACTCGGATCGAGGCCAAGTCAGCCGCCTTCAAGTCGTTGGACCGCATGATATGCGTCAGTGCGTCCAGCGCGGCGTGGATACTGGTCACACTGGCGTGCGGCTTATAGCCCACTTTTGCGGTTTCCCAGACGTCGCCCAGGCCATCGGTCAGGCGCGCGGCGTTAGGCTTGTCGGAATACGAGCTGAGGTAGCCGCCATAGCTGGCCTCCAGGACATCGACGATGCCGGTGAAGTCGCGATTGGCAAGTTCCGCCGAATACACGCCGCTCTGCGCGGCGCGCCCGGCGTGGAAACGTTTGACCATGGCGCCTTCCTGCGCGGCCATCAGGCCGCCGGCCTGCGAGCCCGCAATGCCAAGGGCATGCTGCATGGGGTCCGCGTCGAGCTTGAGCGCCTTGCCCGCTGATGCCGCCGCCACAAACACGCCGGAGGTGCCTTGCGGATGAAAGCCGCGGTAGAACAGACTCATGGTGGCGGCATTGCCTACACGCGTGCCGATTTCGTAGCCGGCCACCAGGGAAACAATAAGGTCGCGCCCGTTCCAGTTGCCGTCGCGCTCGGCATAGGCCAAGGCCACCGGCACGGCGATCGAGCCCGCGTGCACGATCGATTCCTTATGGATGTCGTCCAGCTCGAAAGCATGCCCCGCTGTGCCATTGACCAGTACTGCGTTGGCAATCGACGTCTTGCGGCCGCTGCCCCACAGGCTGGCCACGGGCGCTGCTTGTTCGGCCTCGGCCATGGCCTGCACACGCTGGGTCCACGGCAGAGTCGCCCCGTACAGGCAGCAGCCGATGCTGTCGAGCAGACTGGTCTTCATGCGGTCCACGGCCTCGGTGGGAATATCCTCGTAGCGCAGCTGCGCGGCGAAACGAGCCAGGTCGCGAGTGGCGTTTGTTAGAAGCGGAGGTTGCGAACTACTCATCGGAATGCCTTTGCTAATTGAACAAGTTTGCGGATCGGGGAATACATCAGTAAGTAGGCTCTTCATCGAGGCGGACGGCGATACCGGCCAGCTTGTCGGAGGCTGCGGGATAGCGCTGCATGACCAGAGGATCATGGCCGGGCACGATGTGCTTCGGGCTGTCGGCCAACATGTCGAGCTTGTTGTATCCGTCGATCACTTCACCCACATGGAACACGGTGGTGAAGGCGCGCTTCTTTTCGAAATGCTCGTAGTAGTGGCTGCAGTCCGACGCCAGCACGATCCAGCCGCGCTTGGTGTGCACGCGCACGCATTGCAGGCCATGCGTGTGGCCGCCGATGCGGTGAATGCTGAGCCCCGGAGCCAGGTCGGCGCTTCCCTTGTGAAAGCACACTCGGTCTTTGTAGACCAGACGCACCATGCCAATTACCTCGTCCGCCTCATAACCGTGATTGAACTGCCGATAGCGCATATGACGGCCGGTGGCGTAGTACATTTCGTCGTCTTGCAAATGAAAACGCGCGGCCGGGAAACTGTCGAACGTACCCACGTGGTCATAATGCAGATGCGTGATGATCACGTCCTCGACCGTGTCCACGTCCACATCCAGCAGGGCCAGGCCTTCGGCCGGATGGCGCAACAGCGTGCGGCCGCGCTTTTTCGCGACCTCGGCGCCGAAGCCCGTATCGACCACGAACTCCCGGCCGTCGCCGCGCACCAGCCACAGGTAATAGTCCATGGGCATCGGCGCATCGTGCGGATCGCCGCCAATAAAGTTATTGGTTCGCTTGGCATCGCGCGTGCCGTAGCGAATGGCATAAACCTCGTAGTCGGGCAATGTCGTATGGCTCATCTGTGTCTTCATCAGGTAGGGTTGGCTTGCAACAGGTCGTTCAGTGCCTTGACGTCCTGCAGCGACGGCAGTGACATCGCGAGCGCCTTGATCCGGTCCGCGGATGCGCCGTACAGCGTGCCCGCAGTCAGGTCGAACTTGCGTTCAACGTCATCGTTCGCATAGGGCTGCTCCGGCTCGCCCAGCGCACGGTCCAGCGCGTATTCCAGTTGGTTTCCAGTGGTAGTGCACACACGGATCACCGCGCCGCGCCTGTCAGGAAACCCGGCATCCAGAGCGGTGTCGGCGCTCACCCGGATGCGTGCCATCAACGCGCGCACCTGGGGGTCTTGCAGCGTGGCATCGGTGTAGCGCGCGGGCATGGCGTCGCCCTTGAGCAGCCTCACCGCGATGGAAAACGCGATAGAAAACCTGGCCTGGTCGGCGTTGGCCGGCGCGGCTACCTCGGCAGCCAACGTGACGGTATCCACCCGCACATCCATGGACACGATGTCCCGTGGCACCACGCCGTACTCACGCGTCAAGGCCACCGCCGTATCCACCGGCGCGTGGTTGCCGCGGCAGCCGCCATGCATCTTCAGGTAGGTCTGTCCGATGCCCCATTCCAGACCCAACTCATGGGTTACGAGGTCAGCTCGCGCGTTGGCCGCGTAGGCCTTGAAGAAGCCTTGCTCGATCACCTCGGGGACGCCGTCGGCTCCCTGCGCGGCGTACAAAGCCGACAGCAAGCCGCCTTCGCTGCTGCGGCCGACTTGCAGAGGTTGGCTGCCCGCATTCTTCAATGCCATCTTCAGGCCCGCGCCGTGGCTGCAAGCGATGGCGATGGCATGCGCGGCCCGGTCAGCGGGCAGGCGCAGCAACACGGCGGCAGCCGCCGCCGTCGCGGGCGCCGCCAGAATTGCCGTGCTCTGGAAGCCGCGCTCGACCGTAGACGGATAGATGGCACGCCCCAGGCGCAGGAAGACCTCGTATCCCGCGACGATGGCAGCGACGAGCTCTGCGCCACACACCCCGCGCTCACAGGCCAGCGCGAACGCCGCCGGGATCAGCGCCGATGAGGGATGCCCGCCGGTGTAACGGCAACCATCCTCGAAATAGGTGGAATGCGACACCGCGCTATTGATGATGACGGCATCGCGCAGGCTGCGTCCGACTGCGGTACCCCAGATAGGACTCGGGCCATCGCCAGGCAGTAGTGCCAACAGCCCCAGATGAGTGCCCTGTTGCACACCGCTGGCGGCTGCCGCCAATGTGTCCAGCACGCGCAAAGATGCAGCCCGCGTCACATCCGAAGGCAGGTGTTCGGCCCGCACATCGGCGACGAAACGTCCCAGGACCACGGTCAGTGGAGATGTGTCTGCTTTGCGGGAAACTGTGGATAAAGCCTGCACGATCAATCCACCTGAAGGCCGATGGCATTGATGACATCGCGCCACTTGATCACGTCGTCGCTCACCCGTGCGGAAGCCGACTCGGGGCTATCGCCCACCACCTCAGCGCCCTGCTCGGCGAAAAGCGTCTTGATGTCAGGCGAATTCAATGCTCGGGCTACGTCGGCGTTGATTTTTGCAACGATGGCGTGTGGCGTGCCGGCCGGCGCGAATAGGCCATACCATGTGTCAGCCTCATAGCCCTTCAGGCCACTTTCGTCCAGTGTGGGTAGATCGCCGACCGAAGACGGTCGCTTCGCGCTGGTGGTGGCCAGTCCGCGCAATTGGCCGGATTTCATATACGGCAGTGCCACCGGGGCGTTGACCATCATCGCCTGAACCCGTCCGGCGATCAGATCGGTGACGGCGGGACCGGTACCCTTATAAGGCACGTGTGTGATCTTGACGTTGGCCATGCGCTTGAGTATCTCCATGGCCAGGTGGGGTGGCGTACCGTTGCCCGGCGAAGCGAAGTTCAACTCATCGGGATGGGCACGGGCATAGTCCAGCAATTCCTTCACGGTTTTGATCGGCAGAGACGACGGCACTGCCAGGATATTCGGGGTGCTGACCAACATCGTGACGGCGGTGAAATCGCGCACGGCGTCGTACCCAGCCGATTTGTACAGGCTCTGGTTGGCGGCGAGCGTGATGACCGGGGTGAACAGCAAGGTGTAGCCGTCCGATGCGGACCGTGCCGCAGTCGCGGCACCTACGTTGCCCCCTGCTCCGCCGCGGTTTTCGATCACCATCGACTGACCCCAGTATTCGCCCAACCGCTGCGCCAGGGGCCGCGCCAAAATGTCGGTACCGCCGCCCGGCGGAAACGGCACAATCAGCGTCACGGGACGAGCCGGAAAGGATCCTGCCGACTCTGCCGCCGCCTGCGCGGCGCCGCCGCACAGGAATAGCGCCAATGCGGCGATGAGGGCTCGCCCCGCCCACATCAAGGAGGCCGTGCTCTTGGTTCCGGATCCACACACCACTTTTGTCTCCCGATTAACACGTGCCTGCAGTGCTTGCGCGTTTAAGTATTTATTGATGTCTGCAGTCTAATTACGCTATAAAAACAGATCAATTACTAAAAATTCAAAATACTAGTGAATCAAATTCACTAAACTAGTTCACCAGAAAACCAGGAGACAACCGCGTGGAAAACCTGAACGCTTTGCGCGTCTTTGTGCGAGTCGCCGAAACTCGAAGCTTTACCGAGGCCGCCAAACGGCTCGGCCTGACGTCATCCGCGGTCAGCAAAGCAATCACGCGGTTAGAGCAAGAACTCAACGTACGGCTGCTTCACCGCACGACACGCTCGGTGGGCTTGACCAACGATGGCGCCAGCTTCTTCGAGCATTGCTTGCAGGTATTGGCGCAGATCGAAGATGCCGAAAACGTGTTGAATCGCGCCACATCCAGCCCACACGGCCGGCTACGCGTGCATATGCCTGTGGGCTTCGGCCGGCGCGTCATCGTGCCCGCGCTCAGTCAATTCATCGAACAGCATCCCGCCCTGGTGTTGGACGCCGAACTCAGCGACCGGACGGTCGATCTCGCCTACGAAGGCATCGACGCAGCTGTACACATCGGCGAGCCGGCCGACGCCCGCCTCATCGCACGCAGACTGTGCAACCTGCGTTTCGTCGCCTGCGCCTCGCCCGAATACCTCGCGCGTCACGGCGCACCCCTCACGCCGGACGAACTCGACCGGCACCATTGCCTCGCCTACGTCCTGATGCATACGGGACGCTATCGCGAATGGCAATTCGTCCACGACGGAAAACCCTTCAGCAAAACCGTGTCCGGCCGCCTCAACTTCAACAATGCGGAATCCCTGCTCGAAGCCGCCACATCCGGCCTGGGCATCGCCATGATCAGCAACTTCATCGCCGCCGAGGCGATTCGTGAAGGCAAACTACAGTGCGTCCTGACCGACTACGCTGGCATCGGCCCACCTGTCTCGGTCGTCTACTTGCCCGGACGAAATCTATCGCCAAAGGTTCGCGCCTTTGTCGACTTTCTGCGCGACCTGATTCCCAGCGATCCCGACTGGGACAAAATCACATTACAGTGAATGGAGTCATTGTCGGATCACGCCGCAATAGACGTATCCGTTACAGGATCACGCAGCAACGAACGATTCCGTACTTGGCGTCACCGACGCTTGCGCCAGCAGCTTTGCCAACGGATTCACCGACGCCGCGTCAAAGAGCGTATTGGCCAGCGCCAAAATATCGGCGGCGGCATCAGCCCCAATCGCCGCCGTTGCCAACGACAAATACTTGCTCTCGATCTCCGCGTGCGACATCGGATTCTCCGGCATGCCCCGCGAATAATCGACCTGGCGCACCAGCGTCTGACCCTGACGCGTCACAAGCGTCACCTTGCCCCCGTAGATCTCGGGATAGGCCTGATCAATGGCGGGATCGATCTCAATCTCGACCCGACTCGCCAGCGCGACAACCTGTTTCTCGACAATACGTTCGGGCGTAAATTGCTCCAGATAAGCCTGGCCATCACACAATGCCACGGCGATGTTGTACTGCAGACTCATCTGCGCATTCAGTACCGAATCGGCTCTATAAACAAAACCCGTCTGCGTGTTCACCACCCTCGCGACACCCGCCACGATGCGATCGATATCGGCTAAATCGAGCTTATGCTCTCGCATCAGCGCCAGTGCCGCATCGACGCAGGCGTGGTTGCTACCGCAACACGCATGTGGCTTGAAGCAGGTTTCGTCGGTATGCCAGCGGGTACCCAGCCCCTCAGTCAATAAAGCCGGCCGTGGTGTATCGGACATGCCAAACAGCAGCCCCCCATCTTCCGCCTCCAGGATGTAGCGAGGCCCCTCGAAGCCACGCTGCGCCAACAGTGCCGCCATGACACCCGCCTGGGCCGATCTACCCGGATGCATGCGCTTGCTCATACCCCCATCAGCGGTAAATGCCCACGTACCTGCGGACTGAGTGCCCGCCAAGCCCAGCGCACTCGCCGTTGTGGTCGCGTCCAGTCCAAGAATGACACTCGCGGTCGCCGCGGCGGCGAGCGTGCCGGTGGTTCCGGTAAGATGCCAGCCACGCATGCGTGTCCGGCTCGGATTGGCTGCTTGGCTAACGCGATTCATCGTCTCATAACCCGCGGCCATGGCCGCCAGAATCACGTTCCCGGTCACCCGTTCGCGCTCACCCAGGGCCAACGCCACCGGCACGACCAGTGCGCCTGGATGAATCTTCGCACGGCTATGATCATCAAAGTCGAAACTGTGTATTGCCGTGCCGCCGGACAATACGCTGTTACCCACACTGACCCGTACGCCGCCGCCCCACAACGCCGCCTCGGCGGGCCCTTGCTGCTCGCGCGCGAAATCGGCCATGATTCGGCCCCACGGCGTAGTCAACCCATACAGACCACAGCCCAATGCGTCGATCAAGGCCTTCGACAACACGTCGCGACTTTGCGACGTTACGTCCGACGCTTGGAGCCCTGCGATAAAAGCGGCAAGTTCCTGAGTAATGCCGCGATGTTCGCGTGCAAGCACCTTCCACGAGTCCAAATCGTCCACACCAGATACTCCAGCTGCGGGCCCCATGCTGTGACCCTGATTAGATTCCATAGCGCATTCGATCGCATTGACAGGGCCACGTAGACATAAGCGTCGAACACGGGTAGCCGCCATGCGAGCGAGACTCGCTATTGCAGGAATACTAAAGGGAGGACATATCCACGATCTACGGTCGACGCGTCACAATAGAGATGATCTCAGTTCAGCAATGAGTTGATCGTGCAGCTACGTCGACAAGACCGGCACATGGGGTCCGAACGGGTACGCCATAGCCTGACGATGACATCCAAGCCCGCCTAGCGACGGGCGCAATCTCGACTCAGGAAAACACATCCTCGAGACGTTCAGCTTGCAGAATACGCAGTGCCCACTGGTTCAACGTGACTTCATCGGCCTCGACGATGCGAGCGCGCGCCCAATCTGGCAGCATGCCAAATTTACTGGTGATTTGCATTGTCAGCAGCCCAGAAGCGCCTTTAATTTGGCCTTCTTCCCGGCCTTTTTCCAAGCCCTCAGCGCGTTCGCGCTTGAGCCGCACGCGCTCGATACTGGTCACGTAAGTCATCTGGTGTTCCTCTTCGATTTGAATGACAGCGGCTTCGAATACGGGTTCTAGGTCATCTGGCAGATACAGCATGGCATCGATGACCCGAAATAGCGTACGCCTATTATCGCGCGTGAATCCCCATTTGGGCATGCGTATCCGGACGAAGCATCTGCATGAATTCGGGGAAATACGCAGACAAGGCGTCTTTCCAGACACTATCGTAGTCCGGGCGTTGGGCCATAAAGCATTTCGTGAGGGCGGTTAAGCGAGCCCTCTACGATACGCCCTGAACCCGTAGTACCTCGGGCGATGAATCCTTCTGATGAAACAGTAAATACAGGCTTCAAGTGCTGTCGACAGACTTTATTTTCCCTTATCACCGATAATCGCTTATCAGCGACCGACAATCAGCCATCGGTCACCAACAACCGGTTCCACTTCGGCATCATCATCTCGACATCACTAAGGACGCCCCCATGACCGACCGCCAGCTCATCATCCTGGCCGCCCTCAACATGATCGCCGCCGTCGGCGCGGGCGCCTTTGGCGCGCACGGCCTCAAACAAATGATCAGCGCCGACCTGCTCGCCGTCTGGCAAACCGGCGTGCTCTATCACCTGATCCACGCCCTCGGCCTATTCATCGTCGCCCTACTCGCCGCCCGCTACGGCGCAAGCCTCTTTACTACTGCGGGCCTCATCATGTTCGTCGGCATCGTTCTCTTCAGCGGCAGCCTGTACATCCTGGCCCTCACCGGCACGCGCTGGCTAGGCATCGTCACCCCGATTGGCGGCGTCGCCTTCCTTGTGTCCTGGGCATTAGTCGCCTGGGCCGCCTGGCGCGCGGCGTAAATTGCACCTTCCTGACGCCTAGGCGGCGATTGCAATCGCCGCCTCAGCCCTCGCTACGCCAACAATCACAGCACTGACAACCGCAGTACCGATCATCTCGATCCTAACAGCGCGCAGCAGCCTACTTCACCTCCGCCGGGGCCAGCCGCAACAGCTTGCCGTCATCCTCATCCGTCAACACATACACATAGCCATCCGGCCCCTGACGGACATCGCGAATCCGCGCATCCTCATCCTGCAGCAAACGCTCCTCGCCCACCACCTTCCCATCCTTTAGCTGCAGCCGAATCAACGTTTCGTCCGCCAGCGCCCCAATAAACAGCGACCCCTGCCACGCCGCAAAACGGTCCGCATCATAAAACGCCATCCCGCTAATTGCCGGCGACTTCTTCCACCAATACAACGGCCCCTGCCCACCACTCAACGTCTTGCCCTTCGCCTCCGGAATGGGCAAACCCGAATAATTAATCCCATACGTCGCCAACGGCCAACCGTAATTCTTCCCCGGCGCAATGACGTTCACCTCATCCCCGCCGCGCGGCCCGTGCTCACTCTCCCAAAGCTCACCCGTCCACGGATTCAGCGCCATCCCTTGAGGATTACGCATCCCGTACGTCCAGATCTCGGGCAACACATCAGCACGCCCCACAAACGGATTGTCCTTCGGCACCGACCCATCCGCCCCAATCCGCACAATCTTGCCTTGGTGCTTATCCAAATCCTGCGCCGTCGGCCGTTGATTGTTTTCTCCCAAAGCCACAAACAACAACCCATCACGACCAAACACCATCCGGCCACCAAAATGATTCCCCGTCGACAACTTCGGTTGTTGCCGGAAAATCACCCCAAAATCCTCCAGCCCCCGCCCATCCTCCGACAACCGACCACGCCCCACCGCCGTCCCCGCCTTACCGTCATCGCCGACCTCCGCATAAGACAAATACACCAAACGGTCAGACCCAAAATCCGGCGACAACACCACATCCAACAACCCGCCCTGCCCATTCGCCCACACCTTTGGCACACCCGCCAACGGCTCAGACAACTTGCCCTGCCCATCCAACCGACGCAACCGCCCCGGCCGCTCCGTAATCAACATCCCCCCATCCGGCAAAAACGCCACCGACCAGGGATGCTCCAGCCCCGTCGCGACCTCCGTCACCTCAACCTCACCCTTCGTCGGCGCCGGCGCCTCAATAGAAACCTCAGCCTGAGACAGCCCAGTTCCCATCGCCACCAACACCGCACCCACTCGGCCCAAAGCCATCACCACAGACCGTCGCGCAACACCCGCAAATATTTCAGACATGTAAATCCCCACTGAGCCAAACCAACAGCGCCGAAGACAGGAAGAAAAGGAGGAAAGAACGGACGCCAAAAAAGCAACCAGACAGGCGTACCATAACAAGTACAAATGGCAATATAGACATGCGCCATCGTAATAACGCACACCCACAGCGACCAACCGGAGACTCATCACCATGAAACTCTACTACATGCCCGGCGCCTGCTCGATCGCCGCCCACATCACCCTGGAATGGATGGGCGAACCCTACGAAGCCCAGCTTGTCGCCCGCGACGCGCTCAAACAGCCCGCCTACCTGGACATCAACCCCATGGGGGCAGTACCCGCGCTACAAGACGGTGACATGACCCTCACCCAAAACGTCGCCATCCTCGAATACCTGGCCGAACGCGCCCCGCAACTCCAGCTACTCGGCGACGACACCCCACAATCCCGCGCCCAAGTCCGCCGCTGGCTCGCCTTCATCAACGCAGACGTACACCGCACCTTCTCCCTCATCTTCGGCGCGGCCCGCTACACCGCCGACGAAGCCGCCCAAGCCGAAATCCGCACCAACGCCGCAGCCGCCCTGCGCAACATGTTCACCATCCTCAACACCCAACTCGACGGCAAACAATACCTAACCGGCGACAAACCCACCATCGCCGACCCATACCTGTATGTCGTCCTGCGCTGGGCCCACGCAAAAGAAATCGACCTCTCAGGCCTAGACAACCTGAGCACCTTCTTCGCCCGTATGCAATCCGACAAAGGCGTCCAGAGCGCCCTCAAAGCCGAAGGGTTGTAAGCAGTAGTTTGCTTGGGTGGGGGTGTTGGTTCTTTCGACGCCAGGGGTCAGCGTATTGGGCCCCGCCGGCCCATCGCCTCGGCTCGGGCGCATGCGGGCGTCCTCGGTCCCGCTGCGCGGGACTTCCCGAGCCTCAAAGGGCCGGCGGGGCCCAATACGCTGACCCCTGGCTCGCAATGTTCCCAACATCACGCATGCTGGTAATACAGCATCCCGCGCTACAGGCACACCCGTAAATAAGTCGAGGCCCCACACCCTCAAGCGCCCCAAGTCAACGACCCAGTCTGATAACTAACGACCAGTCGTGGCATCGAGGCAAGCCGAGGCGGCGGGCCTTTTGAAAAACGGGAAGTCCCGCGCAGCGGGACCGAGGCCCCTGGTTGGGCCGAGCCGTTTTGATTAGGCCCGCCGCCTCGGCTTGCCTCGATGCCACGACGTGTTTAGAACCCAGCCCGTCGCAAAACGCAGTCCCGCGACAACAGCAAACGCCGCAACGAAAGAACCCACAACGCCACGCAAAAACCCACCTACCTAAGCCCCCAGATAAGCCTTACGCACGTCATCGTTAACCAGCAAGTTGGCCCCCGTATCCTGAAGCACCACGCGACCGTTCTCCAGCACATAACCGCGATCCGCCACCTGCAGCGCCTTATTCGCGTTCTGCTCCACCAGAAACACCGTCACTCCCTGCTCGCGGATCGTGCGGATAATGTCGAAAATCTGCGCAATGATCAGCGGCGCCAAACCCAGCGTCGGCTCATCCAGCAACAACAGCTTCGGCTGCGTCATCAACGCCCGGCCAATCGCCAGCATCTGTTGCTCTCCGCCCGACATCGTCCCCGCACGTTGCGACGCCCGTTCCTTCAATCGAGGGAACAGCGTATACACATGATCCAGGCCCGCCTCGATCTCCTGGCGGCTCAAAAAAAAGCCGCCCATCATCAGATTTTCCGCAACCGTCAAATCCTTGAACACACGACGACCCTCAGGCGAAATCGCAATCCCACTACGCATAATGTGATGCGTATCCTTGTGAGTAATATCCTCGCCCTCGAATGTAATCGTGCCCTCCTTGGCCCGCGGATTCCCGCAAGCCGTCATCAGCAGCGTCGTCTTGCCCGCGCCATTCGCGCCAATCAGCGTCACGATCTCGCCCTGATTCACCTCCACAGACACACCATTGAGCGCCTGAATCGCACCGTAAAAAGTATGAATATTCTCCAGCTTCAGCATCACTCTTCCCCCAGGTACGCTTTAATCACGCGCTCATCACTACGTACCTGCTCCGGCGTACCCGTCGTGATCGGCTTGCCGTGTTCCATCACCAGGATCCGGTCGGAAATGCCCATAATCAAACTCATATCGTGCTCGATCAACAAGACCGCCACGCCAAACTCCCGACGCAACTGATCAATCAACTGCTGCAGATCGCGCTTCTCATGGGGATTCAGGCCCGCCGCCGGCTCATCCAGCATCAACAAACGCGGCTTCGTAATCATGCAGCGCGCGATCTCCAGACGACGCTGGTGACCATACGCCAGATTGCCCGCCTCCCGGTTCGCATACTGGCGCAGGCCCATAAAATCCAGCCATTGCGCCGCGCGATCCAGCGCCTCGGCCTCAGATCGTCGATACGACCCCAGCTTTAACAGGCCCGGCAACAAACGCGACTCCACCTGCGTATGCTGAGCCACCAGCAAATTTTCCAGCACCGTCAACTGCTTGAACAAACGCACATTCTGAAAAGTGCGCACCAAACCGTGGCGCGCCACCTTGTGGCTCGGCAAACCGTTGATCGACTTGCCATCCATCATGATGTCGCCGCCCGTCGGCTTATAAAAGCCGCCCACGCAGTTAAACACCGTCGTCTTGCCCGCACCATTCGGTCCAATAATCGCAAACACCTCATCGCGATGGACATCGAAACCCACACTATCGACGGCCAGCAAACCGCCGAACCGCATCGTGAGGCCCGAAACTTTCAACAAGGCTTCACTCATTTGGTCAACTCCACATGGGGACGTTTCATCGGCAACAACCCTTGCGGACGCCACATCATCATCAACACCATCACCAAGCCGAACAACAGCATCCGGTACTCGGCAAACTCGCGCGCCACCTCAGGCAACACCGTCAGCACAATCGCCGCCAGAATCACCCCGACCTGCGAACCCATACCGCCCAGCACCACAATCGCCAGAATCAGCGCCGACTCGATAAACGTAAACGACTCCGGGTTCACCATCCCCTGGCGCGCCGCAAAAAATGCGCCACCAAAGCCCGCGAACATCGCCCCCAGCGTAAATGCCGACAGCTTGATGCGCGTCGGATTCAGCCCCAGCGAACGGCACGCAATCTCATCCTCGCGCAACGCCTCCCACGCGCGACCCACCGGCATCCGAATCAGGCGCGTCGACACAAACAACGTCACCAACGCCAACGCCAGCGCCATCAAATACAGATAGTTGACCATGTGCTGGTTATCAAACGTCCAGCCCATCAACTGGTGAAACGTCTGCGTGCCCTCCTCGCTCGGACGGCGCGTCATTTCGAAACCGAACACCGTTGGCTTGGGAATACCCGAAATCCCGTCCGGACCACCCGTCAGGAAATTCAGGTTGATCAACAACAAGCGGATAATTTCACCAAAGCCCAGCGTCACAATCGCCAGATAATCCCCGCGCAAACGCAACACCGGGAAGCCCAGCACAAAGCCGAACAGCGCCGCCACCAGGCCGGAGAAAGGCAGCGCCTCCCAGAAACCCCAGCCCGCCCAGTGATAGAGCAACGCATAGGTATAGGCGCCCACCGCGTAAAAACCCACAAAGCCCAAATCCAGCAGGCCCGCAAAGCCCACCACGATGTTCAGCCCCAGGCCCAGCATCACATAGATCAGCACCAGCGTCGCGATATCCACCGAGCTGCGGCCGCTGAAAAACGGCCAGATCACCGCCACCGCGATCAGCAGCACGATCAGCCATTTACGTCCCTTGGTCGGCGCGGCCGGCAACACCGGAATACTGGTCTTCAAGCGCCGGAACGGAATCGCCAGCCACGGGCGAAGCAATTGAAAAACAAAAACCGCCGCGGCAGCCCAGGCCACCAGATCCCAGCGGGGGTCAATATGGGTTTGAGCGCCCTGGCGTACCAGTTTCAGCCCAAACACAGGCATCATGATTACGGCCGTCATCAAGGCCGCCATCACCGCATTTTTAAGGGTGTGCTTGGCCATCAGACTTTTTCCACTTCAGGTTTGCCGAGCAGTCCCGACGGGCGGAACAGCAGAATCAAGACCAGCAGCCCAAAGGCCACGATGTCCTTGTACTGAGACGAGATATAGGCCGCTGCCAGCGTCTCCGCCAAGCCCAGCAGCACACCGCCCAACATCGCGCCGGGGATGCTGCCAATGCCGCCCAGCACCGCCGCCGTAAACGCCTTGATCCCGGCCAGAAAACCGATAAACGGATTGAGCTTGCCGATCGTGATCGCGATCAACACACCGCCCACCGCCGCCAGCATCGCACCCAGAATGAAGGTAAACGAAATCACGCGGTTCGTATCAATACCCAGCAGATTGGCCATGTGCATGTCTTGCGAGCATGCCCGCGACGCACGACCCATGCGCGAGTGTTTGATAAACAGCGCCAGCGCCACCATCAACAACACCGTCACCACGATAATCATGATCCGGGAATACGGCAGCGTGACGTCAAAAGCCGAGCCCATATGAAACTGCACGGACCCGGATATCAGCGAGGGCACGGCCATATCGCGCGCGCCCTGCCCTAGGGCCACCCAGTTCTGCAGAAAAATCGACATACCAATAGCGGAAATCAGCGCCACCAGCCGTTGGCTGCCGCGTACCGGCCGGTAGGCCACGCGTTCGACACTGAAACCATAGACGCCGGTCACCGCAATCGCCACCAGCAACATGGCAGCCACCATGAACGGCAAAGGCAAACCGCTACCGGTGCCAATCGCGGTCAGGGTGACCAGGCCCACATACGCGCCGATCATATAGATCTCGCCGTGAGCAAAGTTGATCATACCGATGATGCCGTAGACCATTGTGTAGCCGATGGCGATCAACGCGTAGATCGCGCCCAGAGACAGACCGTTAAAGATCTGCTGGGTAAGTTGGGGGATAAAGTCTGACATGGATATTACCTATGCTCCAAATAGTTCCGGCCCCGGTTGAATGAACCCGGAGCCGGAAACCTGGGCGTACGATAAAGCCCCGGCGGATAGCCGGGGCATCGCGTGTTTACAGCTGGGTTTTCTTACCGTCTTTGTCCCACTTGTAGACGGCAAACTCAAAGTCCTTCAAGTCACCCTTTTCGTCGTATTCGACCTTGCCGATACCGGTGTTGAACGTGTTGCTGTGCATATAGTCAGCGACCTTTTCGGGATCCTCGCCCACGGCCTCGATGCTCTGGGCCAAGATCTGCACCGCCGCATAAGCCGGCATCTGGAATGCGCCGTCCGGATCGCGCTTGGCGTCCTTGAAGGCCTTCACAATGCCTTCATTGCCGGGCATCTTGGTAAAGTCAGCCGGCAACGTGACCAGCAAACCCTCGATGGCCGGACCGGCAATCGCCACCAGATCCTGGTTGGCCGTGCCCTCGGGGCCCATAAACTGAACGTCCAGGCCCTGTTCGCGCGACTGACGCAACAGCAAACCCAGTTCGGGGTGATAGCCACCGAAATACACCAGGTCCACGCCCGAGGACTTGAGCTTGGTGATCACGGCCGAATAGTCGCTGTCGCCCACGTTGATGCCTTCGAACAGGGCGACGTTCACGCCCTCTTTTTCAAGGCTGCTCTTGACCTGCGTGGCCACGCCCGAACCGTAAGTCTGCTTGTCGTGCAGCACGGCGACCTTCTTGGGCTTGAGCGTCTTGGCGATGTAGTTCGCCGCGTACGGGCCCTGCTGATCATCGCGACCAATCGTGCGAAAGAAGAAATGCGGCTTGGTCGTGTCCGTCACCAGTGGCGACGTAGCACCCGGGGTGATGGCCACGATGCCTTCTTGTTCGTAGACGTTCACGGCAGGCACGGTCACACCCGAGCACGCGTGGGCGACGGCGAACTTGGCGCCAGAGTTGACCACACGGTTGGCCGCCGGAACGGCCTGCTTGGGCTCGCAGCCATCATCAATCAGAATGGCTTCGAGTTTCTTGCCTTTGACGCCGCCTTTCGCGTTGATCGTCTCAATCGCGGTCAAGGCGCCGGCCTGGATCTGGGTGCCATATTGGGTATTTGGCCCAGTCATGGGCTGAGGCATGCCGATCTTGATGGTGTCGGCCGCATGGGCAGCTCCCACCAACAACAACGAGCCAATCGCCAGGGCGATGGGGTTCACACGGTGCAGAAGCTTCATTCGATATTCTCCGGCGATAGGGATGGACAGCTTTGTACGGCACAAGCCCCTGTGGGGGATACCCGGGGAACCTGGACGCACATTGCCGGCTTCTTGGGCAAAAGTACTGCGTGGGCGGTATTCTGAAAGCTGCCCCAGACCCTGTCACTTCGAGTATTCCCCAATATGATGCAAAGCATCCTATCCAGGGACACATCACAAAGGACAAAGTGGCGCGCAAGTATCTGCCCGGTTACTTACGCGAAGCTGTCAAACCCCGTCAAACAAGGGAAAACGCGCAGGCCCGTCCGGCTAATACCGGCGCCGACGGCTACAATCACGCTATGAATCCCGACCTCTCTATTGCTTTCATTGGCGGCGGCAATATGGCCACCGCCCTGGCCACCGGTCTCGCCGACAACATCTGCCCGGCGGGTAACCTGCACGTCGTTGATCCGAACGCTGCAGTCCAGGACGCCTGGCGCCAGCGCGGCGCTACCGCCGCCGCCGCGCCCGATGCCGCCCTAAGGGCCTGCAAGATCTGGCTTTACGCTGTCAAGCCCCAGCAAATGCGCGAGGTCGTCGCCGCTACTCGGTCTTGGCTGCAACCCGACACCCTGATCATCAGCGTCGCCGCCGGCATCCGCGCCGGCACCCTGGCCGACTGGCTGGGCGAGCCCGGCGCGCCCTGGCAAAACCTGGTGCGCTGCATGCCCAACACCCCTGCCCTCGTCGGCGCGGGCGTCTCGGGCCTGATCGCGCTGCCCGGCGTCGATGCGGCTGGTCGCGCGCTTGCAGAAAGCCTGCTTGCCTCCGTCGGCCAAGTCGTCTGGGTCGCCGACGATGCCGGCCTGGATGCCGTCACCGCCCTCTCGGGCAGTGGCCCCGCCTATGTCTTCCTATTTATCGAATCCCTCATCGCGGGCGGCGTCGCCGTCGGCCTGACTCCCGACCAGGCTCGCCAGTTGGCCCTGGGCACCCTGGCCGGCGCCACCAAGCTCGCCGAGCAAGCCGCCGAGCCCCCCTCGGTGCTGCGCGAACGCGTCACCTCCAAAGGCGGCACCACGTACGCCGCCTTGCAAGTCTTCGAGCAGGCCAACCTGCGCGACACCGTACAGCAGGCCATGCAAGCCGCCGCGCAACGCTCGCGCGAGCTCGCCGACGAATTCGGCCAGTAGACAAACCCGCAACCTCCGCCATGAACGCCAGCAATCCCCAGTCCCCTCCCACGCCCACTCACCCGATTGAGCCAGGCCACCAAAAATTCCGCGCCTTCCAGGCCATGACGCCCGGCCAATTCGCCATGGCCGTTTTTTGCATGGGCCTGATCGTGGTGGGATCCAACATCCTCGTCCAGGTTCCGCTCAACGACTGGCTGACCTGGGGCGGCCTGTCGTATCCCATCGCGTTCCTCGTCACCGATGTTCTTAATCGCCGCTTTGGGCCAGGCGCCGCGCGCCGCGTCGCCTGGGTGGGCTTCGCGCTCGCCCTGATTGTCTCCATCTGGGTTGCCTCGCCGCGTATCGCCATGGCCTCGGGTCTGGCCTATATCTGCGCCCAGTTGGCCGATATCCAGGTCTTTGATCGCCTGCGCGACCAGCGCTGGTGGGTCGCGCCCATGTTGTCCGGTACCGTGGGCGCACTGCTCGACACCGCCATATTCTTTAGCGTGGCCTTTGCGGCCACCGGCACGCCCTGGGTCACCTGGATGCTCGGCGACCTCGCTATCAAGCTGGCCGTCAATTTGACGATGCTGGCCCCATTTCGTGCATTGATGTGGAATCTGGCGCGCCCCGAGCCCCTCGATACGCCTTCTGTCAACCAACGCGCGTAATATGTCTTCGATCGGGGTTGACGACGCCCGGGTCGGCTAAATCCCGACTGACCATCACCTGACAGATCAGGCCGGATTGACCCGAACCGGCCATGATCGCAACATGGCCCGATACAGCGCCCGATATAAAACCTAAAACCCGAGACAAAATCCACCTGGGTGAAATGAAGTCCCCCCTTGTCGCTCAGCCGCAACAAGACCTGACATTGCCTCACGAAATGCGACGTGTATTTGACAGTGCCAGTTCGTGATGTAAAAGTCACGCTTCTGTCATGTCCTCTACATAAGGTGTCGTGTTTCTTGCGGCCACAATCCTCGGCCACATCTACACGCAAACCGGAGAATTATCCATGAGACCGCAACACCTAGCCCTCACTTTTGCCGCCGTCCTGACGGCCCTGGCCACCTCATCGGTCTATGCCGCCACCGACATCCAGTTCTGGCACTCCATGGAAGGCGCTCTGGGTGAGCGCGTCAACGAGCTCGTCAAAGAATTCAACGAAAAGAACCCCGACTACAACGTCAACGCGGTCTACAAGGGGACCTACGGCGAATCGATGAACGCCGGTATCGCCGCCTTTCGCGCCGGCAATGCGCCGGACGTGCTGCAGGTCTTCGAGGTCGGCACCGCCACCATGATGTACGCCAAGGGCGCGATCAAGCCGGTCCAGGAGATGTCCGAAGAAGCCGGCAAGCCGCTCGACCCCAAAGCCTTCATCGGCGCGGTCGCGGGCTACTACTCGTCCCAAGAGGGCAAGCTGATCTCCATGCCGTTCAACAGCTCGACCGTCGTCTTCTACTACAACAAAGACGCCTTCAAAAAAGCCGGCCTGGATCCCGAAAAAGCCCCCAAGACCTGGGAAGAGCTCGCCGACGTAGGCCAGAAACTCAAGGCCGCCGGCCAAGAGTGCGGCTACACCACGTCCTGGCCGTCCTGGGCACAGTTGGAAACCTTCTCCGCCTGGCATAACGTGCCCTATGCCACCAAAGACAACGGCTTTGGCGGTGTGGACGCGCGTCTGGCCATCGACACCCCACTGCACGTCAGACACCTGGATAACCTGGCCAAGCTCGCCAAGGAAGGCATCTTTACGTATGGTGGACGCGGCGATCAGCCCAACTCGCTGTTCATCAGCGGCAAATGCGCAATGATCACGGGATCAAGCGGCATGCGCGCCAACATCGCCAAGAACGCCAAGTTCGAATTCGGCACCTCGACCCTGCCCTACTACGCGGACGTCAAGGGCGCACCGCAAAACACCATCATCGGCGGCGCGTCGCTATGGGTGTTCGCCAAGAAATCGCCCGAGGTCTACAAGGGCGTGACCAAGTTCTTCCATTTCCTGGCCAGCCCGGAAATCGCCGCTCGCTGGCACCAGCAAACCGGCTACGTGCCCGTCACCGTGGCCGCCTACGAGCAGACCAAGAAATCCGGCTTTTACGACAAAAACCCCGGCACCGAAATCGGCGTGCAACAGCTGAACGTCGCCACCACCGCGCAATCGCGCGGCGTGCGCCTGGGCTTTTTGCCGCAAATCCGTGAAATCGAAGATCAAGAAATCGAACGCATCATGGCCGGCAAGACCAGTGCCCAAGACGGCATCAAGACCATGGTCACACGCGGCAACGAGTTGCTCGAAAAGTTCGAAAAAAGCGTGAAGTAATCTCGTTGAACGGCGGTCTTTTTCACCAAAGACCGCCGTTTTTATTGCCACGCCTCGTTATCAATTGATCAGGGTCTTGCCCCATGGAAAAACGCGTTGTCTTTCGGCACAAGACCCTACCCTATCTGCTGCTAGCGCCTCAAATCGCGATCACGCTGATATTTTTCTTTTGGCCCGCGGGCCAGGCCCTGTGGCAATCGACCCAACTCCAAGACGTCTTCGGCTTATCCACCGAGTTCGTTGGCCTGGACAACTTTATTGATCTGTTCAATCAAGACGCGTATCTCGACTCGTTCCGCGTCACCGCGATGTTTTCCGCGCTGGTGGCGTTTGTCGGGCTGGCCGTCTCGCTCGTGCTGGCCGTCATGGCCAACCGCGTCATCCGCGCCGCCGGTCTGTACAAGACGATGCTGATCTGGCCGTACGCCGTGGCGCCGGCCGTGGTCGGCGTGCTGTGGTTGTTTCTGTTTTCGCCGTCGGTTGGCATCCTGGCGGTCGCGCTCGGGCAACTCAGCATCCACTGGAATCCGCGCCTGGACGGCGATCAGGCCATGATCCTGGTACTGATTGCCGCCGTCTGGAAACAGATCTCATATAACTTCCTGTTTTTCCTGGCTGGCCTGCAGTCGATCCCGCGCTCGCTGATCGAGGCCGCCGCTATTGACGGCGCGTCGCCCGCCCGACGATTCTGGACAATTGTCTTTCCGCTGCTATCGCCCACGACGTTCTTCTTGCTGGTCGTCAACGTGATTTACGCGTTCTTTGACACCTTTGCCGTGATCGACACAACCACGCAAGGCGGCCCCGGCACGTCGACCTCCATCCTGGTCTACAAGGTCTATAGCGATGCATTTAACGGCCTGGACCTGGGTTCGTCGGCCGCGCAGTCGGTCATCCTGATGTTCATCGTCGTCGCGCTGACGGTCATGCAGTTCCGCTATATCGACCGCAAGGTCCAGTACTGAAAAGGTAGAGCATTATGGTTGAACGCCGTCCCTGGCTGGACATCCTGGCCCACCTCATCCTGCTGTGCGGTGTCGCGATCGTCGCCTTTCCGCTGTACGTGACGTTTGTGGCGTCGACGCAGACGGCCCAAGAGGTCGCGTCGGCGCCGATGTCACTGTTGCCCGGACCGCATCTCGTGGACAACTATACGCGCGCGCTGATGGGCGAAGGCGTAGGCAAAATGCTGATGGTCAGTTTGATCATGGCGCTGGCGATTGCGATCGGCAAGATCGCGATCTCGCTGCTCTCGGCGTTTGCGGTGGTGTACTTTCGCTTTCCCGGCCGCATGTTTTTCTTCTGGATGATTTTCGTCACGCTGATGCTGCCGGTCGAGGTGCGTATTGCCCCCACATACAAGGTCGTGGCGGACTTGGGTCTGCTCAATAGCTATGCGGGCCTGACCCTACCGCTGATCGCGTCGGCGACGGCAACGTTTTTGTTCCGACAGTTTTTTCTGACGATCCCGGACGAATTGGTGGAGGCGGCCCGGATTGATGGCGCGGGGCCGATGCGGTTTTTCCGCGATGTGCTGCTTCCGCTGTCGCGCACGAGTATCGCGGCGCTGTTTGTGATTCAGTTTATTTATGGCTGGAATCAGTATCTCTGGCCGCTGTTGATCACGACAAAAGAAGATATGTACCCGGTGGTGATCGGCATTAAACGCATGATCGCGGGTGGCGACAGTGTGACGGAGTGGAATATCACGATGGCGACGGCGCTGTTGGCGATGATTCCGCCGGTGCTGGTGGTCATCCTGATGCAAAAATGGTTCGTCAAAGGCTTGGTCGATACCGAAAAATAACCGTGCTGCCCTCTCTGGCAACCGCTTACGCAAAGAACATCCATGGCAACCCTGAGCTTTCGCAATATCAAGAAGACCTACGCCGGCAATGTGGCGGTGATCCACGGCGTCGATGTGGATGTCGAGGACGGCGAGTTTATTGTGATCGTCGGCCCGTCGGGCTGCGGCAAGTCAACGCTGATGCGCATGGTCGCAGGCCTGGAGACGGTGACGAGCGGCGAGATCCTGATCGATGGCCAGGTGGTGAATCACCTGGAGCCGGCGGAACGCGATATCGCGATGGTGTTCCAGAACTATGCGCTGTATCCACACATGAGTGTGTTCGACAACATGGCGTACGGGCTAAAGATCCGCAGGCTGTCGAAGGAGGATATCCGCCAGCGCGTGCAGGCCGCGGCCCGCATTCTGGAATTGGAGCATTTGCTGGATCGCCGCCCGCGCCAATTGTCGGGTGGCCAACGCCAACGCGTGGCGATGGGCCGCGCGATTGTGCGCGAGCCGAAGGTATTTTTGTTCGACGAGCCGTTGTCGAATCTGGATGCGAAGCTACGTGTGGCGATGCGCCTGGAGATCATGAAGCTGCACCGCCGTCTGGGCACGACGAGCCTGTATGTGACGCACGATCAGGTGGAGGCGATGACGCTGGCGCACCGAATGATTGTGATGAACCAGGGCATCCCAGAGCAAATCGGCACGCCGATGGAGGTTTTCGAAAAGCCGGCGTCGACGTTTGTGGCGAGCTTTATTGGTTCGCCGCCGATGAATCTATTGACGGTCAATATTTCGGCCGAGGGCACGATCCAGACGCAAGATGGCGTCTTATTACAAATCGCGGGCGATCAGGTGCCCGCCTCCGTTCGTGGTACGTCAGTGATTCTGGGCATCCGCCCGGAGCACATCACGCTGAATACGGCGGGGTTTCCTGTTGAAGTGGAGATGCTGGAAACACTGGGCTCGGAGCAACTCTTGCATGCGCGCTGCGGTCAGGCCCCGATGGTTGTCCGCTGTCCGACGAATCTCTTGGCGGGTACTCCGGTGAATCCTGGCGATAGGCTTCAGTTCGGCAGCGATGGCAAGCATGATCTGCATTGGTTCGACGTTGAAACGGGGCGTCGGATTTAGCGCGGTTCTTGCGTGGGTTGGCGGTTCTTTAGTGGCAGAGTTGGTTTTTTCGTTGCGGTGTTTGCCGTCTGTGATGATCCGCTTTTCCAAGTGGGGTGCGCCGACTGTGAGGTTTGTTGCCGATTTTTTTCTTCGTTTCAGGACACTGCTTGGCGAGCTTACTCATGATTTCTTGAGACCGTCGCGATCGTTGCCGCGGTTTTTGGACGAGATTGAGATGCTGGCTTCCGTGTGTCTGGCTATTGCCTTTGCGCATCTGCTTGGTGCGCATAATGCGGGCTGGGCGGCATTCAGTGGCTATCTGGTGATGCGATCACAGCTACGGGCGACATTGACCCGTGGGGCTTTGCGCGTCTTGGGTACGCTGGTCGGAGCGGGTGCCGCTTGTCTTTTGGCCGGCGTGGTCGAGAACTCTGATCTGTGGGTGAGTTTGTCGATAGCATTGGTCGGAACGGCTACGCTTTATTGTGCGATGACACGCGTCTATAGTTATGCGTGGCTGCTGGCGAGTCTGACGTTTGCCATGGTGGCGCTTGATGCGCTACAGCATCCTGCGGTGGATGTTTTTGTTTTTGCGACGACGCGCATTCTGGAGGTAACGGCGGGGACGTGTGCGAGCGTGATTGTCAGCATGTTGTCTACGCTGACCGTACGCTCTCGTTTGGCGGCAGCGGCAGCGACGCCTTCCGCTGTGCCCGCATCTCGTGTGTCTTCCGAACCGCCAAAGGTTGACCCTACTCTGCAACCACTGCCCTCGCAGAACGCGATATCTCATGCGGCGCAGGCGGGTTTAGCTTTGGCGTTGACGCCTTTTCTGGGGCGTTGGATGGATGTGCAGTCTTTCAGCCAGGCGGCGATTACGATCATTGTCGTGATGATGGTGCCGCTGAGTTCGCCCATGCCACTCGGCAAAACCGTACGCACGAAAAATATTCACCGTTTTCTGGGTTGCCTTGCGGGCGCTATGGTCGCCGGGATCATGGTGCTGGTGTTTGGACCCAGTTGGATCACGTTCACGTTGGGAATGTCGCTAGGCGTTTTGTTCGGCAGGCATATCGAAAACAGTGGGCGCAGTTTTGCGTATGTCGGCACGCAGTTCTCTCTGGTGTATCTGGTACTGATGGTGCCCGATTCGTACGCCCACATTAATGTGGAAAGAGGCATCGATCGATTGGACGGCATTGTGGTGGGGATGCTTTTGGTTGAACTGGCGCGCTTGCTCAGTTTTCCGTGGTTGCGTAAGTCGGCTCGGTCTTGAGCGTTTGTTGTGGCAGCGTTTGCTGTTGTCGCGGAGGGCGTTTTGCGACGGGCTGGGTTCTAAACGCGTCGTGGCATCGAGGCAAGCCGAGGCGGCGGGCCTAATCAAAACGGCTCGGCCCGACCAGGGGCCTCGGTCCCCTACGGGGACTGCCCGTTTTTCAAAAGGCCCGCCGCCTCGGCTTGCCTCGATGCCACGACTTGCGGTTAGTTATCAGTCTGGGTCGTTGACTTGGGCCGCTTGAGGGTGTTGGGTCTCGACTTACTTACGGGTGTGCCTGTAGCGCTGGATGCTGCATGACTGGTATCCGGAAGGCTTGGAGACATTGCGAGCCAGGGTTCAGCGTATTGGGCCCCGCCGGCCCTTTGAGGCTCGGGCAGTCCCGCGCCAGCGGGACCGAGGGCGCCTGCATGCGCCCGAGCCGAGTCGATGGGCCGGCGGGGCCCAATACGCTGAACCCTGGCGCCTCAAGAACCAACCCCGCCAGCAAGCCCCCCCTCCCCCTCAAGGCAACACAACCGACTCCTGTACTGGAGACACTCTCGGTAATGGCGCTGTGACGCGCCAGATGGCTCTGCGCCGCAGGGCGGTCAGGATTTTTAGTCCTTGGGGCCAGTCTCCAAAGCCGCTGTCGGCGTTGATGTGGCCGGCGTTGGGGATGATTTCCAGGCGGCTTCCCCAGGCGTCTGCGAACTGCGCTGCACGTTCCAGCCTGCAGTACGGGTCGTTGTCGCTGGCGACGACGACGGATTGAAATGAGAGTGAGTGCAGTGGGACGGGGCCGAATGCTTGCAGGCAATCGGGGGCGCTGTGGCGCTCTACATCGGCGGGAGCGACCAAGAGTGCGCCCGCGATTTTGGCGCGTAGCGGGACGGGCAGGCTGACGCAGGACAGGCAGCCGAGACTGTGGGCGATGAGGAGGACCGGGCAAGCGGCTCGGTCTACGTGGGCGGCAACGGTGGCGTGCCAGATCGCGGGGTCGGGGTTATCCCAGTCGGGCTGCTGTACGGTTTGGGCGTGTGGCACGCATTCGGCCCAGCGGGCTTGCCAGTGACCGGGGGCGGAATTTTTCCAGCCCGGGACGAGGATCGGTTGGAATCTCATGGCAGATATGATGCCGCGCTGCTTTATGAAGGTAAACGAACTAATTCTCTTTTGTATATATCGGTATAGGTATATGGGAATCCGTCTGATCTGAGGGTTTCTCGGGATGGAGCACGGGTTTTTCCGGGGTACCTTTCGGGTATGCTTGGCGTGCACTGTGTGGGGTCTGGATCTTGTCGCGCGCGTGTCGCGTGGACGGTCTACCCTGCCTGGATAACGAAATCGAACGTTAAGGAGATCGGCTATGAAGCAAGCATTTCGTCTTAGCCCTGTGCTGGCTGCACTGAGTTTGGCGGCGGGTTTGGCCGTGTCGGCGGGTGTGCAGGCGCAAAGCATCAAGATTGGCGTGGTGGGGCCGACGACAGGCCCTGTGACGCAGTATGGCGCGATGGTCCGCGAGGGTGTGGATACGGCGATCGAGGTGATCAATGCCGCGGGCGGTGTTGATGGCAAAAAGCTCGAGGCGGTGGTGATTGATGATGGGTGCGAGCCCAAGCAAGGTCCTGTCGCGGCGAACCGCGTGGTCAATGATGAGATCGGGTTTGTGGTCGGGCACGTGTGTTCGGGCGCGACGATTGCGGCGGCGGATGTCTACAACAATGAAGGCGTGGTGATGGTGACGCCTTCGGCGACGGCCCCCGCCGTGACGGATGGCAAGGACTACGAGTTTATTTTCCGCACGATTGGTCGTGATGATCAGCAGGGTCCCGCGGCGGCGAAGTTCATTCTGGACAAGATCAAGCCCAAGACGGTAGCCGTGCTGCACGACAAGCAGTCGTATGGCCAGGGTATCGCGACAGCGGTGAAAAATGATCTCGAAAAGGCCGGGACGAAGGTCGCGATTTTTGAGGGGATCAATGCGGGCGATAGCGATTACTCGGCGGTGATTACCAAGCTGAAGTCGAATAACGTGGATTTTGTGTATTACGGCGGTTATCACCCGGAGATGGGCTTGTTGCTGCGTCAAGCGTCCGAACAAGGCGTGAAAGCGAAGTTCATGGGTCCCGAGGGTGTGGGCAATCCGGACATTAATGCGATTGCGGGCCCGGCTGCCGAGGGAATGCTGTTGACGCTGCCGGCGGACTTTACGAAGAATCCGGCGAACGCCGACATCGTCAAGGCCTTCGAGGCTAAAAAGCGTAATGCCAGCGGCGCGTTCCAGATGACGGCCTATGCGGCAACGCAGGTAATCGCGGATGCGATCAAGGGATCGGGCAGCACGGATCCGACCAAGGTGGCGGCGTATCTGCATGCCAATACCTTCGATACGCCGATCGGCAAGACGGCGTGGAACAAGCAAGGCGATCTGACGGACTTTGAGTTCGAGGTCTTTACCTGGCACAAGGACGGCAGCAAGACGGCCTATAAGTGATGTCGCACGAGGCACAGACCGCGTCAATTAGCGGTTTGTGCCTTTGTCTGGCGGCCTGCACCGCTAGCTAGCCCATGCCGGTTGCCCGTGCTTTGCTTGTGCCATTGCTGATGCCTCAATCACCGAGGGTTAAAAAGGCCGCAGGCTGACTTCCTTTGCGTAACTCAGAAGTAACGCTGCCGATTGATTGGTATCAAAAACGGAATGCGCGGCCGATTAGGGTGACGATTTTGGGGCGTTTTGCAGTCTTCTATCGGCGATCTGTGGGGTTTTGGGGGCTTTTCACGGTGGTTTTGCTTAGGAAATAAGGGTCTTGACAATTATTTTCTGAGCTTCGCGAAAAAACGACATCAAGATACAAAATACTTCAGAAAGAGGCGTTTCAGCACTGAAATATTAACTTTTGTTATAAAACTTTCATTTACTTAATAATATAGCCTCTATTGCCAGGATACTCCGCTTAGGTTGAGGCTTTCTTTTGTAGGAGATTTGAGATTTTTGTGTGCGGAACGATGGATATTAGGGGCGGTTTGTATCTGCGTTTTGCCGGCCGGCACGCGGAAAGCTTACAAACGCCATATAAACAGTAAAATTTGCCAATTCGAACTCTACGGGTAGCCCTTTCTAATGACTGAGCCTCTTTTTTTGGCGCAGGTACTAATGCCTTATTGCTAAGTCAGTGTTAACCGATGTGATCTGCGAGCGTGGTGGTTGTCTGACCGGCTCGTATGCGTAGCTAATAACAATACAAGACCAAAAAACTCTCAAGAGTAGTTGTTCGAAGGAATTCATTTATGGCAAAGCGTGTTGCCGTCGTAGGGCTCTCGTTCCGGTTTCCGCAAACGGATACTGAGCAATATTGGAACGACCTGATGGCCGGACGTGACCTCGTTACGGAGGTCGAAGCCAATCGTTGGCAGCAAGACGCCTACCTGCATCCCGCGAAAGATCACCCAGGCACCGCATACACGTTTGCGGCCGGGTCGATTGGGGACGTGTCGGGTTTTGATGCGCAGTTTTTTGGTATTTCACCGCGCGAAGCGTCGTTGATGGATCCGCAGCAGCGTCTATTGCTGGAGCTCTGCTGGGAGGCGATCGAGAACGCCGGGGTCAAGCCGTCGAGTCTGCGCGGCAGTGATTGTGGCGTGTATATCGGTATCGCGAGCGCTGATTATTCGTATCGCATGTCGGATGACATGAGTGCCGTTGACGCCTCGATGGCGACCGGCAATACGTCGAGCATTGCGGCGAACCGGCTGTCTTATCTGTTTGACTTGCATGGCCCGAGCATGGCGGTGGATACCGCGTGCTCGTCGGCGCTGGTGGCATTTCACCAGGCGTGCCGCGCGATTGTCACGGGTGAGACGACGCATGCGATTGCGGGGGGCGTCAGCCTGCACCTGCATCCCTATGGGTTTATTACGTTTTCCAAGGCATCGATGCTGTCGCCCGGTGGGCGCTGCAAGGTCTTTGACGCGTCGGGCGATGGTTATGTGCGTTCCGAGGGCGGCGGCCTGTTTTTGCTGAAGGATTACGATCTGGCGGTCGCCGACGGCAATCATATTCTGGCCGTGATTGCGGGCAGTGCCGTCAATACGGACGGGCGCAAGTCGGGGCTGACCGTCCCGAATGCCAATGCGCAGATTTCGTTGATGCAGCAGGTGTACGAGCGCGCCGGCATTCCGGTGTCGGACATTGATTATCTAGAGGCCCACGGCACGGGTACGGCGGTTGGCGACCCGATCGAAACGCGCGCGATCGGCGCAGCGCTGGGTCAGCCACGTGGCGCGGATAATCCGCTGACCATCGGCTCGGTCAAAAGCAACATGGGTCACCTCGAGGCCGCGTCTGGCGTGGCGGGTTTGGTCAAGGCCGTGTACAGCCTGCAGCATCGCATGGTGCCCGCCACGATCGGCATCCAGACGCTGAATCCGGCAATCGAGTTCGACGACTGGAACATCTCGGTCGCGACGCAAAACACGCCCTTGCGCCGCAAGGGCACGCTGACAATCGGCGTGAATTCGTTCGGCTTTGGTGGCGCGAATGCGCACGTGATTCTGCAAAGCCCGCCGGTAAAGTCCAACGACCCGGCCAACAAGCTGGCCAATACGGCGGCGGTACCGGTGATCGTTTCCGGCAAGACGCCCGAGGCCCTGAAGGCCGCCGCGCGCAGCATGGCCGACGTGCTGCAAAGCCAGCCCGCTCGCGCCTTGTATGACGTCGCCTACCATGCGGCGATGCGCCGTGAATGGCACGCCGAGCGTGCCGTGGTGTACGGCACCGACAGCGAACACGTGGCGCAGGCCCTGGCCCAATTCGCCGAGGGCGACGCGCCGCGTTATAGCGTGGCGTCGGGTAGCGCGGTTGCCGACGCGCAAGGCCCGGTCTTTGTGTATTCGGGCAATGGCTCGCAATGGGATGGCATGGGCCGTCAGTTGCTGGCGGACCCCGTGTTTGCCGAGGCCGTCCACGAGATCGATACCTTGTTCGCGCCGCTGGCAGGCTATAGCCTGGGCGACGAGCTGGCGCGCACCGACAGTGCCAAACAATACGAACGCACCGAGGTCGCGCAACCCGCCCTCTTTGCGCTACAAGTCGGCGTCACGCGGATGCTGGCGCAACGCGGCATCCACCCCACGTCGGTGATTGGCCATAGCGTGGGCGAAGTCGCCGCAGCCTGGGCCAGTGGCGCACTGACGATGGCCGACGCCGTCCAAGTGATTTTCCATCGCAGCCGCCTGCAAGGCACCACCAAGGGCCGCGGCTGCATGACCGCGGTCGGCATCGACGGTGCTACCGCACAGGCCTTGCTGACCGAGCTACAGGTCACCGACGCGGTATGCGTCGCGGGCTACAACAGCGTGCGCGGCGCGACACTGGCGGGCGATCCGGCCGCCATGGCCACCGTCGAGGCCGTACTGGCCGAGCGACGCGAGTTCTACAAACGTCTGGACCTGGACTACGCCTTTCACAGTGCGGCCATGGACCCGATTCAGGCCGACCTGCAGCAAGCCCTGGCCAACGTGGTCTCGCAGCCTTGCCAGATCCCGTTCCTGTCCTCGGTCGACGGCAAGCCGCTCGACGGCACGCTACTGAACGCCGATTACTGGTGGCGCAACGTCCGCGAACCCGTGCGTTTTCATCAGGCCGTCGACACGCTGGTGTCGCAAGGCAATAACGTTTTCATCGAGGTCGGCCCGCATCCGGTGCTGCGTTCGTACGTCAACGACAGTCTCAACGCCGCCGAACGCAAGGGCGTGGTGCTGTTGACGGCCAGCCGTGGCAATGATGACCCCGCGCGTATCCACGACGCGGCCGGCCAGGCCCTGCTCAGTGGCGCGCAGACTGACTGGCAGGATCTCTTTCCCTGGGTGGGACGTCACATCGCCATGCCGGCCTATCCGTGGCAGCGCGAACGTTACTGGCATCCCATGTCGCCCGAGTCGCTGGGCCAGTTGCAACGCACTAACGTGCATCCCCTGTTGGGCTACCCGTTGCGCCAACACGAAGGCATGTGGGAAAGCCAACTCGACACCAAACTCCGCCCGTGGCTCGCCGATCACGTGGTCGGCGAGGCCGTCGTCTTTCCTGGCACCGGTTTCGTCGAGATCGCCCTGGCCGCCGCCCTGCAATGGCAACCGGGCGCCTGGGCCGAAATCGAAGAACTCGAAATCCGCTCACCCCTGCTGTTGGGGGCATCGCCCTCCAAGCGCGTGCGCGTCACGCTGGACACCGCCGATGGCGGCTTGCGTATCCAGGCCAAAGACGTGGGCAGTACGGAACCCTGGACCCTGCATGCCTCCACCCGCGTCCTGCGCGAAGCCAGCGCGGCCCTGCTGACCAGCACGCCGGTACAGTGCCCGGATCGCCCGTACGACTTTACGACTGAGAGCCATGCTCTCATGACGCGTGCAGTCGGCCTGGACTACGGCGAGGCCTTCCGCGCTATCCAGCACGGCTGGAAAGAGTCCGACGAATCCGTGCTCGCCGTGTTGCAGCCCGCACAGATCCTGCAAGACCAGTTGTCCAGCAGCCACCTGCATCCAGCGTTGCTCGACTGCTCCTTTCAGTTGATCATCCAACTGCTGCACGATGACCCCTCCTTTGATCGGGGTGTGGCCTTTGTGCCCGCCAAGGTTGGCCGCCTGGCGCTACGCGCCGATGGCGGCACGCCGCGCTACGTGCGCGCGCGCCTGTTGCGCCGCGCGCCGCATTCCCTGACCGCCGAGTTCACGCTTTACAACGCCGAGGGCGAACAAATCGCCGCCGTGCGCGAGGCCCGCTTCAAGAGCATTCGCCTGTCCAAGACGGCCGCCGATGCGTTGGACTTTGTCGACGACGCGGGCGTACCCCGCCCGCACGCCCAAGATCCGCGCAGCCATCAAAGCACGCTGGATGCCGCCACGGCCGCCGACACGTGGGCCGCGATGGCCGCGCGTGCCGCCCAGGACGAGACCCACACGCGCTACGCCCACGAAATCGAGCCCTTGCTCGATAGCCTGTGCGATCACTTCTTCATCCGTGCGCTGGGCACACTGGCCCCCAACACCAATCACCTGTACGACGACGTCGCCGAGCGCTGCCGCCAGGCCTCGCCCGAGTCCGCCGCGCTGCTGGATCACCTGCTGGCGCGCGCGACCGATTCGGGCCTGCTGGAACGCGCCCCGTCGGGCTGGACCATCAACGCCCAAGACGACGGCGCGGATGTCATCGATATCTGGAATAGCCTCCTGCGCGAATACCCGGACTACGCCCACGTCGTGCACGCGGTGGGCCGCGTCGGCTTGCATCTGGGTCCGCTGTTGCAGGGTCAAACCACACTGGATGCCATCTGCCCCGACGACGCATCCGCCAGCGCGCTGACCCGCCAGATTTTGGGTACCGAAGCGCGCGAACGCATGGGCGCCACACTGCAGACCCTGCTGACGCAAGCCCAGGCGGCGTTGCCCGCCGGGTCGCGATTGAGCGTTCTGGAAATCAGCGCGCATTCGCCGGCCTTTGCCGTGCACTGCTGCACCGCACTAGACTTCGATCTGGCCGACTACCGCTACGTCTCGACGCAGCCGCAGGCGCTGGAACACGCCCAACGCCTGCTGGACAGCCATCCCGACGCCTCGCACGGCCTGATTGGCGACGAGACCGACCTCGCCGACCATGATCTGATCATCCTGCACGCCGACGCCGACAGTCCCGATGACACGTTGCGCGCGCTGGAATATGCCCGCGCCCACCTGAAAACAGGTGGCACGCTACTGTTGCTCGGCCACCATCCCGTGGCCTGGCTGGACTTTGTCGCCGGTGGCAACCCCAACTGGTGGATCCCGGCCGACGGCGAAAATCCGCGAGCGTCGAGCCAGTATTCCGCTCGCACATGGCAAGACCTGCTGACCCAACAGGGCTGCACCTGCGGCCCCATCCAGGAATTCGTCCCCAACAGCCTCACCGGTCCGTACCTGCTCAGCGCCGTTGCCGCCGCACCCGCCTCGACGCTCGCCACCACGCGGGCGGTGCAGGCCGCGCAAGCCAACGCCGCCGCGAATATCGCCGCGAGCGTCACGACAGTCAACGCCACCCCTCATGCAGCCGTCAATGCCTCGGCAAACGGAGCCAAGAACGGCGCCGTCAACGCCACCGCGAACACCGCCACCCGGGCGACCCATTCGCCCGTTGACGCACAGGCCATCCCACCGGGCTGGCTGCTCTTGGCCGGCTCGCAAAACGCCGATCGCGTCCTGGCGCAGGCCGTGTCCACTCGTCTGAACGCCGCCGGTCATCGCACACTGATCCAGTACGACGCGGATCCCGCCGACTTTGAAGCGGTGTACGCCCAGGCCAAGCAACATCTGGCCAAACTGGATGGCATCATCCATCTCGATGGCTTGGCCCAAGCGCCCGCCGCCCAGACCAACGACGCCGCCCTGCAAACCCAGGTGCGCCGTTGCGCCCTGACCGCCGCGGCCGCCCAGACCCTGGAACATCACAGCAGCAAGGCCACCTTGTGGCTGTTGACCATCGGCGCCGCCCAGCACCTGGCCACCCCGGATGCCGAGCCCTTTAGCCTGAACGACACCGCGTTGTGGGGCTACGGCCGCACCCTGATGAACGAGGCCGCCCAGTTTGGCGTGCGCCTGCTCGATCTGCCCAACACTGACTTCAGCGACCCCGTGCTCGACGCCCTGGAACGCGAACTGCGTTGGCCCGATGCCGAACAAGAGGCCGCACTCACCGCACGAGGCGAGCGCTACGCGCCACGCCTGCACATCCAGCCACGTCCCGTCAGCGTCCAGGCGCCCGAGCACAGCGCCGACCACATCAGCCTGGGCTTTGAATTCCCGGGCCAGTTGCGCAACCTGCGTTGGGAACGTGGCCCCGCCAATGAACTCGCCGACGACGAACTCGAAGTCGAGGTCCACGCGACCGGCCTGAACTTCCGCGACGTCATGTACGCCCTGGGCCTGTTGTCCGACGAAGCCATCGAAAACGGCTTCTCCGGCCCCACCCTGGGTCTGGAATTCGCCGGCACCGTGCTGCGCGTGGGTACGAGCGCCGCGGGCGACTACCAACCCGGTGACGCCGTCGTCGGCTTTGGACCGGCCAGCTTCTCGAACCGCGTGCTGACCCAATCAAACGCGATCGCGCACATCCCGAACGACATTTCCTTCGAAGCCGCCGCGACCATCCCCAGCACCTTCTTCACCGTGTACTACGCGTTGCATCATCTCGCGCAACTCGAAGAAGGCGAAAAAGTGCTGATCCACGGCGCCGCGGGCGGCGTGGGTATTGCCGCGATTCAATTCGCGCAATCGCGTGGCGCCGACATCTACGCCACCGCCGGCTCCGACGAAAAGCGCGACTTCCTGCGCCTGCTAGGCGTACAACACATCTACGACTCGCGCTCGCTCGCCTACGCCGACGAAATCCTCGCCGACACCCATGGCCAGGGCGTGGACATCGTGCTGAACTCGCTCGCCGGCGAAGCCATCAACCGCAACCTGCGCGTGTTGAAGCCCTTTGGGCGATTCCTCGAACTCGGCAAACGCGACTTCTACGAAAACACCCGCATCGGCCTGCGCCCGTTCCGCAACAACATCAGCTATTTTGGTATTGATGCAGATCAGCTCATGCGCGAACGCCCCACCCTCACCCGCCGCCTGTTCGGTGAAATGATGGCGTTGTTCGAACAAGGCGTACTGCGTCCCCTGCCGTATCAGGAATTCGACGCCAACGACATCATCGATGCCTTCCGCTTCATGCAGCAGGCACGCCAGATCGGCAAAATCGTCATCACGTATCGCAATGGCATTCGTCATACGCAAGCCGTGCGTCACGTCACCGCGACACCCACGCCCCTGACCCTGCCCGAACAAGCCACCTATCTCGTCACCGGTGGCCTGAGCGGCTTTGGCCTGCGCACCGCGCAATGGCTCGCCGACAAGGGCGCGCGCCATCTGGTCCTGGTCAGCCGCAGCGGCCCGACCGCCGAACCCGCGCAACAGGCCATCGCCGAACTCGAGGCACGCGGCGTCACCGTGCACGCCACCGCCTGCGATGTCACCGACAGCCAGGCCGTCAACACCCTCTTGCAACACATCCACGACACGATGCCGCCTCTCAAAGGTATCGTGCACGCCGCCATGGTCATCGAGGACGGCCTGATCCGCAGCGCCACCGCCGAGCAGATCCAACGCGTCCTGGCGCCCAAAGTCCTGGGCGCCTCGAACCTGGACGCCGCGACCCAGGCCCAAGGCCAGGTGCTGGACTTCTTCATCATGTATTCGTCCGGCACCACCCTATTCGGCAACCCTGGCCAGGCTAATTACGTCGCTGCCAACATGTGGCTCGAGGGCCTGGCGCGCCGTCGCCGCGCTCAGGGCCTGACTGCGACCTGCGCGCGCTGGGGCGCGATCGACGATGTCGGTTTCCTTGCCCGCAACAAAAAAATCAAGGATGCCCTGCAAAGCCGCATGGGCGGCGCCGCACTCGCCTCCGAGGCCGCCCTGCAGGCGCTCGAAGACATGCTGCTCGCCGACGTCAGCGGCCTGGGCGTACTGGAACTGGATTGGCGCGCCTTACGGCGTTTTCTGCCCACCGCCGCCACGCCCAAATTCAGTCTCCTGGCCCGCCGCAGCAGCGACAACGGCGACGACGACGGTGACACCGGCGACATCGCCCACCTGCTCGCCACCCTGGACGACGAGGCCCTGCATCCCGTCTTTGTCGACATGTTGCGCAACGAAGTCAGCGAGATCCTGCGCGTGCCCGGCGACAAGATCAACCCGGACGTCTCCGTCTACGACATGGGCCTGGACTCGCTGATGGGTGTCGAGCTCGTCGTCGCCCTGGAAAGCCGTTTCGGCATCCGCCTGCCCGTCATGGCCCTGAACGAGAGCCCCACCCTGTCCAAGCTGGCGGATCGCCTCATCCTGCTGTTGCGTGGCGACAGTGACCATAGTGAATCCGACACCATGCTGGCCCAAGTCGAACAAGTCGTCTCGCAACACACCGACGAAATTCCGGCCGAAGCAATGGCAAAATTTGCCGATGATCTAAAATCCGGCAATATCAACGCCAAACGCATGATTCACTAGACGGGACGCTGTGAGCATTACCAAAAAAGGTCTACCGGGCCTGTCGGCCAGCATCAAAGACAAGCTGATCCAACAGGCCCTGGAGCGCAAATTGCGCCAAGCCGGCCAGGAACCCTCGTCACGCACGATGTTCCAGTCGTCCACGCGTAAAAGCGCCATTCCAGAGGCGTTTTACCGGTTTGACCAGCACCCCGGCTATCGGCAACTGCAGATCATGAACGAAGGCGCCGCCCGCATGGGCGTGCGCAGCCCGTTCTTCAAAATGCACGAAGGCACCGCCGGGGCAGACACGCGCATCGGCGGCAAGCTCTACGCCAACTACGCCAGCTACAACTACCTGGGCATGTCCGGCGACCCCGTCGTACAGGCCGCCGCCCGGCAGGCCATGGAACGCTACGGCACCTCGGTGTCCGCCAGCCGTCTAGTCTCGGGCGAGCGCCCCATCCATCGCGAACTGGAACGCGCGCTGGCCGACCTGTACGAGACCGACGACGCCATCAGCTTCGTCAGCGGCCACGCGACGAACGTCTCCACCATTGGTTATCTGTTTGGCCCGCGCGACCTGATCCTGCACGACGAGTTCATCCACAACAGCATCCTGCAAGGCGCCCAGCTATCCGGCGCGCGACGCCTGCCGTTTCCGCACAACGACAGTGCCGCGCTAGACGCCATCCTGAACGAACAACGCCACCAGTTCGAACGCGTGCTCATCGTGCTGGAGGGCATCTACAGCATGGACGGTGACTATCCCGACCTGCCACGCTTTATCGAGATCAAGCGCCGCCACAAAGCCTTTCTGATGGTCGACGAAGCCCACTCGCTAGGCGTCATGGGCAAACGCGGCTATGGCATCCGCGAGCACTTCGGTTTGTCGGGCAAAGACGTCGACATCTGGATGGGCACCCTCAGCAAAACCCTCGCGGGTTGCGGTGGGTACATCGCCGGCGAGACCGCCCTGATCGAACACCTGAAATTCCTGGCCCCCGGCTTTCTGTATAGCGTCGGCATGCCCCCCAGCGTCGCCGCCGCCTCGCTGGCCGCCCTGCGCCGCATGCAAGAGCTGCCCGAGCGTGTCGCCACCCTGCAGGCCCGCGGTCGCTATTTTCTAGAGACGGCCCAGGCCGCCGGCATCGATACGGGCACCAGCACCGGCCTGGCCGTGGTACCGGCCATTACCGCCAGCTCACTCAAGGCGGCACGCCTCTCGGCGGCGCTATTCGAACGCGGCATCAACGTGCAGCCGATTCTGTACCCCGCCGTGGCCGAACAATCGGCCCGCCTGCGGTTCTTCATCTCGTGCCTGCACACCGAAGAGCAGCTCAGCCACGCCGTAAAGAGCCTGAACGAGCTCATGCCCGGCCCAAAATAGTCCGCCGGATCACCCGCCGGGTCATTGACCGCCCGGCGTCACCCCACTGCCCTCCAGCGACTTGAAAATCGGCACATTGCGCTCCAGCGCCTGTGCCAGACGCGGGGGCGGATCCACAAATCCGCCCGGCTCGTTCACCTGATCATTCATCACCCGTCGCACAATCTCGCGGCAGGCATACTCTCGCCCCTCTGGGTGATAAAACGATCCGTGCACCTGGATCGTCGCCGCCAACGCACTGACCAACGCGTTACGCAGGGTTTTATCGACGCGCTGAGGCTTGACCCAAAACGTATCCAACGACCCTTGATGCGTCAGGCCGACGATGTCATACACCGCCATGCCCAAGACCTTGACCGGGGTGCCCGCCCGCAAACTATGCAGACCGACCGTCGAGTTAATCGTGATCACCCCGCGACTACGCCGTATCGTGCGCTTCAGATCGCAATTACTCACCGCCAGCACACGTTTTTCAACACCGTGCTGCTTGGCCAGACGCTTGACCCGCCTTTCCCAGCACTCGACGCCATTGTCCAGGGGATGCAACTTTACGATCAAATGCCCATCCGGATGCGCATGCTGCGCAAACGACGCGATCACCTCGGCGATCATATCGGCCTGACGCCGATAGCTGGAATTCACCCGCAGCTGATAATCCGCCTGGATCTGCAGCGCCAGCATCCAATAACGCTTGCGTTCCGTACGGAGACGTGTCGCCGCAATCGTGCGTGCGCGTTCCGTAAACATCTTGCGCAACGCACTGGGCAGCCAGCTTAAATAATCAATAATCGGGTGATAATATTTATCCGCGCGATACAGCGGATACCCATACGGCACCAACGACGTCAGCAGGTTATAAACCACCTCGTTCGTGGCTTCCTGTGCAAACCGGTGCGTAAAATGCTCTTTGGGCTGCGAAAAGGTACGCACCTGGCGCGCAATCTGCCGAATCACCTCTGGGTCGCTGGGAAAATGCGACAACGCACCCATCGCTCCGCGCTCCAGCGTCAGCCAATCCGGACGTAAATAACCAAATTCGACCGCGTAGGTACGTATCCCCAGGGCGGCGCCCAACTCACGCGCGACGGCGTGGTATGGCAAACGATCCGCGTAATACAAAATATCGGTAATCTGATGTTCAACCAGATATTTCCGTAAATACGCGCCCCATTTACTGAAGCGACCGCGATAATTATCGGCGCCGGGTTTGCGCCAATAAACCCAATCGCCCATCGAAAAATTGATGCGGCGCGTCGTGGCGCCCGCTGCCTCGAACTGATCACAGAGCTGGCGCCAAAACGTCGACGGAGGGCCCTGCAAAAATAATATTCTGCGCTGGGAATCAGCTATCATTCGTATCCGCTAGACGAGGCCAAAACGTCGACACCAAAAGCCGATGATTGTACCAGCCACCCTGGTGCCTCGGGCAGCACAACGCCCTGCTCATCCGGCAGTTGGGCGCGCATCTGTTACCAACCGTACCAGCGCAATTAGCTTATATGTTGCATCGCAATATTCCGTCGGCTATTCTCTCTGTGAAGTTTGCGCATTATTGCTATATATCAAGCGGCACCGTGAATATCGTGATCACAAAACGATAAAGACCCGTTACATTACTCCCAGAGAAAGAGCGTATGGTTCCAAGTGCTATGTAGCCCATGGCTACGCCGGCTTTAACGCGACATCCGCGTTAATCAGTTCAACTTATTAATTACCCGCCCCGATTGCGCACACAATGAAAGACTCAGCCACACGCCCGGCCGCAGTACCTGTGAACGACGTACCCGCCCTGTCCGCGCTACCCGAATGGCAGCAGTTTAAGGACGCGGCCGAAACCGCAGACCGCAAAGGCGGCACGCTGCGCGTCATCGAGGCGGCGGGCATGAGCATCGACCTGAGTGCCCAACCGCATTCAGACGCCTTTACCGAGGCCTCACACGCCCTGCTGCGTGTGCGCAATTTCAAGCAAATGCGCCGCGACCTGCTAGAGGGTGGCATCGTCAATCACACCGAAGACCGCGCCGCCTGGCACACCATGCTGCGCGAGCCGTCGCCCACCCCCGAGGTCGCCCACGAGCGCACCCGGCTGCTGCAATTCGTGCAACGCGCTGATAGCGAGCGCCGCTGGCGCCACGTGCTGCATATCGGTATCGGCGGCAGCGACTGGGGCTTGCGTCTGACAGTGGCCGCGTTCGGCTATACCGGCACCTGGCGCGACATTCGCTTTGTCGCCAACATCGACGGCCACGCCATCGAGGGCGGCCTGTCCGGGCTAAATCCCCACGAAACCGTCGTGGTAATCGCGTCGAAATCATTCACCACCGCGGAAACCCTGGAAAATGCCCAGCGCGCCCTGGAATGGCTGCGCGCCGCCGGGGTCAAGTACCCGGAACGCCAGCTCGTCGCCGTCACCGCCCGCCCCGCGATCGCGCGTAAATTCGGCGTCCCCAAAGACCAGATCTTTCCGTTTTGGGACTGGGTCGGCGGTCGGTTCTCGTTTTGGTCGTCAGTCTGCGTATCCACGGCGCTAACCGTCGGCACCGACGTCATGGCCGGCATGCTGGCCGGCGCCCACTCGATGGACGAGCATTTCCGTACAGCGCCTATTCATCGCAACGCCCCGGTACAGCTGGCCCTGGCCGGTGTCGCCAACCGCAGCGTACTCGGGTTCAGCTCGCTGAATGTCTCGGTCTACGATTCACGACTGTTCCACTTGGTGCCCTACCTGCAGCAGCTGGAAATGGAATCCCTGGGCAAGTCCGTCACCCTGGCCGGCGAACCGGTCGGCGTACCCACCGGCCCCGCCGTCTGGGGCATGCCCGGTACCGATGCCCAGCACACCTTTTTCCAATGGCTGCACCAGGGCGACGGCGCCGCGGTCGACTTCATCGTCTGCCAGCAGGCCGATCACCGCTGGCCTGATCACCATCAGCAATTGGTCGCCAATTGCCTGGCGCAACGCGAGGCCTTGCTGCGCGGCAAATCGTACGACGAAGTCCTGAGCGAGATCGGCAAAACCAGCGACCGTGAATACGCGGAATGGCTGGCCAAGCACAAAGTCTACGAAGGTGGCCGCCCGTCCAACCTGATTGTATTGCCCCGCCTCAGCCCCTATACCCTGGGTTCCTTGATTGCCTTGTATGAGCATAAAGTCTTCGTCCAGGCATTGATCTGGGGCATTAATCCGTTTGACCAATGGGGCGTAGAGCTAGGTAAAACACTCACGTCGCAAATACGCAAAGATTGGCAAAATATGGCCGAAGGCAAGGCTGTATCGGCGGCATCTCATGACGTCTCGACTCAGCATTGGTTACAACGCTTCGCCCCTCCGTCGGTCCAGCAAGATATCTGATCGAGCTATACTCGTTTGCTGTCCAACAATAAAAAAGATTGCGAGTGTCCTTGAAATTAAGTATCGCGGCCATCGTTAAAAACGAGGCCGACTCTTTGCTGGAATGGATTGCCTTTCACCGCGTTATCGGCGTACAGAGTTTCTTTATTGCCGATAACGATAGTAGCGACGGCACGAGTGAAATACTGGAAGCGCTCGCCGAACATGGCATCGTGCATCGGATGCGCTTTCCGACCCCCGAGGCCGGCAATGCCCAAATGCCCGCGTACGCAGCGCTGCTAGCGTATGCATGCGGGAAATGCGATGTCCTAGCGTTCATTGATGCAGATGAATATTTGCTACCGATGGATGGCAGCACATCCCTACTCCCGTTGATCGATCAACTGTTTGTCAGCCCGGATGTTAGTGCCGTGGGGTTGAACTGGGCAAACTTTGGATCCGGCGGTGCACTGTTTGCCGAGGATGGGCTAGTCATTGAACGCTTTACCAAGCGGGCAAAGCAAAGTTTTGGAGTCAATTTCCACATCAAGACGATGCTACGCCCCGAACGGGGGGTGAAATTTGCCAATCCCCATTTCGTGTATTTGTCCGAAGGACGATACGTGGACGCCACGGGTGCCGATATCACGCCACATCCTAAACATGGCAAGGGGTTAAGTAGCGAGATCGTCTGGAGCGGCGCGCGCATCAATCATTACGCGACCAAATCGCTCGAGGAATTTTTCGTCGGGAAAAGCCGTCGAGGTAGCGCTACGAAGAAAGCACGCGTCAAGCATAAAAAGTACTTTCTTAGTCATGACCGCAATGAAGAGGAATGTTTCATTGCAAAACAATTAAGCCAAGCAGTTCTCGCGGAACATGAAAAACTAAGAGAACTGATTGAAGCTACATTGAGCCAGCCTGAAAAAAAATCAACAGCCACATCTCGCTGGTATGCACTAACTCAACGTTTTCGGCAGAAAAATACGGTATAGAAGTAGAATTCTCGTAGTCCTTGATCGTGATGTTCCCATTTTTTTGGTAGGTGCTAAAAACATCATAAGGCTCGCAAACAAGCGAGCTTTTTTCTTTGTCTTGTAATCAAAATGTCATCTATAGCTATAATCAATGTTGCTGGGTTGATGATCTATATATGACGCACATAAAAATTCCAATTAAATTTGGATAAAGTATCTACACACGCCCATATTTATCTTCGAATCGAACGATATCGTCTTCAGCCAAATACGTACCAGATTGAATTTCGATAAGATGCAACGGAATCTTGCCCGGGTTCTCCAATGCATGCACTTCGCCAATCGAAATATATGTCGACTGATTTTCGCTGACCAAATACGTATTCTCCCCTTTTGTTACCTTTGCTGTGCCACTTACAACCACCCAATGTTCGGCGCGGTGGTGATGCATTTGAACGGAAAGTTTCGCGCCCGGTTTTACAGTAATTTTTTTAACTTGGTATCGATCTCCATTGCTAATAGAGTCGTATGATCCCCACGGTCTGTATACTTCACGATGAAGCAGATGTTCAGAACGATTTTTATTTTTTATTTCAGCTACTACTTCTTTTATATTCTGTGCATGCTCCAAAGTTGTTACTAAAACAGCATCTTTAGTTTCAACTACCACTAAGCCATCTACACCCAATACTGACACCAAGCGATCTTCTGCTCGAATCAAATTATTCTTGGATTTCAGTGCGATTACATCTCCCATTAGGACATTATCATTGCTATCTTTCTCACTGACTTGCCATAGAGTTTGCCACGAGCCGATATCGCTCCAACCTGCCGACAATGGGACAACGGCACCATTAGTAGTGTGCTCCATAACTGCATAATCGATAGAAATATTCGGGCTCGCCAAAAAATCAGTTTCAGTAATTCGGATAAAATCAGAATCTAAACTAGGGGTGGAAAGCGCGGCCTGGCAGGCCTGTAGTACCTCAGGACAATATTTCTCCAACTCCTCGAGATAACGGCCTGCTCTGAACATGAACATTCCGCTATTCCAAAAATAGTCCCCACTCTCTAAATACTCTTCGGCAATCTCTTTACTCGGTTTCTCAAAAAAACGAGAAATTCCAAATCCACCACATTCCAACTCCTCACCGCGCTGTATGTAGCCATATCCAGTTTCAGCTCGTTCAGGAACAATTCCAAATGTGACCAATCTTCCGGCTTCAGCGATGGGAATAGCGGTGTTTATGGCAGCATGAAATGCACCAATATCCCGGATCAAATGGTCAGCAGCTAGCACCAAGAGCAGTGGATCATCGCCGTTCATCCTAGCTTCTAAAGCCGCGAGAGCGATAGCAGGAGCGGTATTGCGCCCCTCTGGCTCCAGAAGAATATGCGGATTTGAAATACCGAGGACTCGCAGTTGCTCTGCAACCAAAAAACGATGCTGTTCATTGCAAATGACAGTCGGCCTTATGGTACTCAAGCCCTTCAATCGCCCTAGCGTAGCCTGAAGCATTGTTGATGAACCCTCCAGGTTCAAAAACTGCTTAGGATACTGTTGCCTAGAAGCCGGCCAGAGTCTTGTGCCAGCTCCTCCCGCAATAATTACTGGGCAGAGCATATTATAAGTCCTCATTGATATTTAGAGTGACCATTGGACTATAGAAGGAAACGACCATACGTTTGAGTATTAGGGTGAACGGAATCAGACTCGCATATATCTACTATAGACCACCACGAAAAATGTTCGTGTTGAGTCAATGGCAACTCTCGAATTGCATCCATCGAAAAACGATATGCAAGCGCCAAATAATGAGTGTCAACGAAATCACTAAACATGCTGTCGGAATAAAAATGTTCGAATACTCCTAAGAAAGTGGCGTTGCCACGCTCGTAAGAAATACCCAATTCCGCTCTAGTAATCCTAAAAAAAGCGTCATCTAATCGTTCATTTTTTTGAACCCGACCACCAGGCACAAACCAATATCCTTTGGCAGGACGATTAATTCGTTTACCCAACAAAATCTTCTCGCCATTTTGTTCAACGATTAGGTCGATAGATATAAGGGGTGCAGAAGAAATCACGTGCTGAAAATGGTCGTCACTTAAATACACATCACACCCCTAGCATACTTATTTCTCAACTCAGTCGCATAAACTTCTCACGTACTCGAGCTCTTTGGATACATCGTAGTGATGATTACCGATAAAAAAACCTTTCTCATCTATATAGCTAGCTGCCTCAAGATTTCCCACCGTTGTATAGTCAAACCACCGTAGAACTTCATTTTTAGCGAAGTTGCCAGCTACGATAGGGCGAACATCTATGTGCGCATTCCCCAATTTTTGCATTAGCTCTAAACGATTAATAGTTGCGTCAGGCTTTATAACTAGTGCGAAACCAAACCAACTGCTTTCGCCTACCTCTTCCTGTATATCGAGCCATGGGTGATTTTTAAAAAGTACCTGAAATTTTTCAGCATTCTTTCTACGGCCGGTAATAATGTTCGGCAATTTTTGTAATTGCTCTATCCCAATAGCACCGCTCATCTCAAGCGGGCGAAAGTTATATCCCGGCAGTACAAAACGGAATGACTCTTCGAAAGCATTGTCGCTCTTCGTTCCGCATACCAAATTATTCTTCGGCAAATTTCGAGTCCATCCATGGGCGCGAAGACATAGCGAGATATGGTATAGCTCGTCATCATCAGTGACCAGTACTCCGCCCTCCATTGTCGCAATGTGATGGCTAAAGAAACTACTAAATGTACCCATCAATCCAAACGTGCCGGCTTGTTTGCCGCCAAAAGTCGCGCCTAGCGATTCACAATTATCTTCGAGCAGAACGATATTTCGGTCACCTATAATTTCCTTAATAGCCGAAAAATCATTTGGATTACCCAATAGGTTTACTGCAAGAATAGCTCGCGTGTTCTCGTTAACCGCCTCACGTAAATCGGTCAAGTTAAAATTCAGAGTGGCCTTATCAACGTCCACGAATTTTACTTTCAAACCATATTGCTGAAGCGGGTAATAAGTTGTGCTCCAAGATACTGCGGGAACAATCACCTCATCGCCTCGTTTTAAAGGCGAGTCCTTCTTGAAGAACATTGCTGCAATCATCAACAAATTGGCAGATGATCCTGAATTGACCATCACCGCATATCTACTTCCCACGAAGTTAGCAAACCGCTGCTCAAACTCTTGGACCTCCTTGCCCATAGTAAACATGCCAGATTTAACGACCCGCTGAATTGCAGCATATTCAGCATCATCCCAAGTGGTAGTCGCCAGAGGGTAACGATTATCCATTTTTTCCGATCTCCTTAATATAGAATTCGTATGTGGCTTCCAATCCTGTTTTAAGTGTAGTGGTAGGAAGCCAGCCCCAATTTTTTGCCTTTTCAATACTTGTGAGTTTCTTGCTCATGCCAACTGGTTTAGTGAGATCATGCCTAAAAGAACCGGTAAAGCCAATGACTTCAGCAGCTGCCTGATAGTATTCATTGATCGTATAATCTACACCCAGGCCAATATTCAGCATATTCGGTAGACTATCGGCATTCTCGACTGCGGCTAACACTGCACCTGCGAGATCTTGCGCGTATAGAAACTCGCGTCGGGCTAAACCATCTCCCCATATTTCTATCTCGTCTATTCCCTGTACCTTAGCCTGATGCGTTTTATGTATGATTGCGGGGATTAGATGTGATCTGATAGGATCAAAATTGTCGTACCTTCCATACAAATTGCAAGGGATAAGGGAACGATAACAAAGTTCAGGGCGTTCTCGAGAAATATACTCAGCAAGTCGCGCAACGGCAATCTTTGCTAGAGCATAGCCCTCGTTTGTGGGCTCTAACTCTCCTGTCAGAATATCCTCTTCGCGAAGAGCATCTTGGCGATTCCGTGGATAGATACAAGAACTCGCCAAATTGATTAGACGAGGTATGGAATGTTGCGCCGCGGCGAGCAATACATTACGCCCCATATCTAGGTTATCTATAAGAAAGCGTACAGGCTCACGCATATTTGCATGAATTCCACCGACCTTACCGGCAGCATGCACGATCGCATCGGGTCGCTCCACTCCAATGTAATCAGACACCGATGAAAAGACGGATAAATCAAGTTCCGCATGAGACGGGGTCAACCATTGAAATTTGACAGCATGTGGATGTTCAAGCAGATTACGCCCAACCATGCCAGTACTGCCCGTTAGCAATATTTTCATTTTCCAAGCCTGTTCGTATTAGCGCTCAACACCAATATGCACATCAAAACCATGTTTCTTAAGTAATGCGTGTTGTTTTGCTTGCTCGAGATCGTTCATCACCATTTCTTTACACATATCTCGAACCGATATTTCTGGAGTCCAGCCTAGTTGGTTTTTGGCCTTGCTTGGATCACCTAGCAGGGTCTCAACCTCCGCAGGGCGAAAATACCGCTTGTCCACACGCACAACAACGTCACCAACTTTCAACGCAGGCGCTGAATCACCAGTAATAGACTCCACCACGCCTATCTCGTCTACGCCGTCACCCTCAAACCTCAATTGCAGACCTAACTCCTCTGCTGACCATTGAATAAAATCACGTACCGAGTGTTGCACGCCAGTCGCAATTACATAGTCATCAGGCGTATCTTGCTGCAACATCAACCATTGCATACGCACATAATCTCTTGCATGCCCCCAATCCCGTAATGCCCCTAAGTTTCCCATGTACAAACAATGCTCGATCCCTTGGCCTATATTTGCCAATCCACGTGTTATTTTTCTTGTAACGAACGTTTCACCACGTCTAGGGGACTCGTGATTAAAAAGAATACCATTGCATGCATACATACCATATGCCTCACGGTAATTCACCGTAATCCAATAAGCATATAATTTTGCTACGGCATATGGTGATCGAGGATAAAATGGAGTGGTTTCTTTTTGGGGAATTTCTTGCACTAAACCGTACAATTCTGATGTTGACGCTTGATAGAAACGAGTGTTTTTTTCAAAACCTAGCAGCCGTATGGCCTCTAATATACGTAGCGTGCCCATAGCATCAACATCGGCCGTATATTCAGGTGCCTCAAAACTTACCGCAACATGAGATTGGGCACCGAGGTTATATATTTCATCAGGTTTAACGTCACCGATTATGCGCGTCAGATTTGATGAGTCGCTGAGATCTCCATAGTGTAAAAAAAATCTGGGATTTTTTTCATGAGGATCTTGGAAAATATGATCGACTCTTTGTGTATTAAAAGAGGAAGCGCGGCGCTTGATGCCATGCACTTCATATCCCTTATCAAGCAAGAACTCGGCTAGGTAGGAGCCGTCCTGACCAGTCACTCCCGTTAATAACGCTCTTTTAGACATATATGCTCCAAAATTTCCTCGATGAGGACACGATAGACAGCTTGTCTATACTGCAGCGCAAACTTACCACATTATGGTTACACGATGGAGTACACTTCGCACTTTATACGTCAACTTGATCTCTTGATGTTGCGCCATACACCCAATTTCAGTTATTCCCTGAGGGAATGATGCTTTATAGCCAGAGTAATCCGTCGACGGCCAATTTACGTTGCAATCCTCTCAGAATCTGGTAAGAAAACTCATCAACACGGCCCTCGTGGAAGTCGTACAGCGTGGCTTTGAGCGGTTAGAACTTGCCAGATGCATACGCGGCCAAATTACACCTTGTAAGTAAGCATCCGGCCCATAGCATCTAGCGCTTCCCGTGGATCGCCGGAGAACTTGTTCCTCCGGGTACCCACAACTTTCTGCCCATAAAACGATTTTGTGGACATAAAATTGATGGGACCGACAGGCGGCGTAAATTCCATGATCATCCCATTGCGTTCAAGCGTGAGGTCGTTCAAGTCTCACTGAAGTCCGGAATGTCGGTCACACATTTAGCACTGGAGCCTGGTCTATACGCCACAACCAAAGTTAGACCGTGGCTCAAGCTGTACCGTGATGGTCGACCCTCGCTGGAGCAACAGTCCTTAATTTTGAAGGCGATGTCGCACAGGTACCATAGTGACGCCACCAATGACCACGCAGGTTCAACTGGAGATTGGGGTTTCCCTGTTTTTACCGGTTGCCAACTACCTCAATGTGTGTTCCGCAGCTTGCAATTACCCACAATTCTTGACGAGCTCCGCGCCCAATAGCAAATCGCTAAGCCGACCCATGCCTCTCCAGATAATCAAGTTGCTCGGAGGTGGATCATGCGTCTGCACCAGATAGCCGTAAGCGTCTGGCGAACCCACCTTGAGATAGCCCGCAGTCCGTAAGACTATACGTGTCCATTAAGTTAGTGGGCACGTACATACTATGGATTCACTAGAGCAGTCTGGGCGCCGACGTCGGCGTACGCATAGCGCTGAGTTCAAGGCAGAGTTAGTCGCCAGTTGCCCACAGCCCGGCGTGTCGCTAACGGCGATTGCCCTGGACCACGGCATCAATCCCAATTTGTTGCGCTGTTGGACGATTGAACATGAGCGGCTCGGGCATCATGAACTGGCAAGTGATTCACCCCCACAGCGCGATGTCGCGCGGCTCAATTCACCCCTCTACGGCTTGCGAAACCCCAAATGGTACCGACTTACTGCAGTCCCGCGGTAAGCGTCCGGCCATCCCATATTGACACGCCCGCGTAAGCGGGCGTCGTTGTCTATACGGCTGCCAGTTATGCGGCAGCAGTTCATCGAGCCGGCGGGCCGGTTGATTGTGTCTCCTGCAGAATACCCGCCAGTGTCCGCCACAGTCAGACGCGTCACTTCCTCGACCACATTGTTAATGGACGTTGTTGTGTCGATGATGGCCGTCACGCTCTAAATCCCGTACGTATGCGCATAGGCGCTGAAACACTGCCGTTGCCAATCAACTTCTTGACATAGCCGGGGCCCTTGAAATGGAGATTTACGTCGTTCGTTAAATCTTGGATCGAAAGCTGATTCATCTCGTAGTCCTCATCGGACTCAATGATGATAGGCTGGCCTTTGGCGTGCGTGATTGCTTGGGTGAACGGGGTAGTGTTCGTGACCGCACTTGCGGCTGGGCTAAAGCCGAAACTCCGAATGTTTATGACGTTACCTAGAGTCTCCCAAGCAAGGCATACAGCTAGCAGTTGTAAATAATTAGGTAATGGTCGCCTTTTCTTCTTCTGAGACGATGTGTATCTAGACGCTGGCCGGCGTTTGCTGGCGATCGTCCCAAGATGATCAGAAGACGGTTATCCATCCACGAGCTTGATCTTAGGTTAGCTAGGAGCATTGCCGGTCAGAGATCCCACCAACGGCTTGCTGATCCGAGACGGGCGCTAGGCTGTGTGGATCGAAACGCTTGAGCAAGAAGCAGATGCTAGGTTTCGGAGATACGCCAGAACAATTGGATCACGCTGAGCACCCTCACGATTAGGCTACTTTTTCAGATGGACTTTTTTTTGAAAAAAAGTTGTCAGCACGCTTAGCAATGCGAGCGCGGATTGCTGCTAATTTTTTACCACCTCGTATTACCAAGTGATCAAAGCCGGGGCGGGAGGCGCGCCGACGCATCTGGTCTTCCGGGCACAGCGTCGGCACGTCAACGTTCTGAAAAAAGTCACGATTCCCGCCGTCAGCCCAAGATTCCGAGTAGATGCCATGCGCGGTCATGACATCGAATTGATCGAGTTCCACGTGAAAGTAGGATATCTCTCGGACTGTCAGGTCTTGGACGATACTGCTGCCATTAAGCAAGTCCATCGCACGTATGAGCAGGCCACTAACGAATAGATGGTGCCATGGGGAGACTCGAATGTCATGTGTCGGCACATTCTCGTCTACGGCATGCGCTTTGATCGTAACGGGGCAGTGCGCAGCGCGATACTTGTCAGTACGAAATGCAGCAGCGCCAAAGGTGCGCCAACCAAGCCATTTCACTTCACGCCAGCCCGATAAGCATTTCACTTTATCGCCTGGTCGCAGATTCTCAATCGGCGAGGCGCCCTTGGAGGTTTCGATCAACGAGCCTTTGACAAAACACCCGGGCGGCAGCGGGTCATCGGTGTACTGCTTTTCCCATACAACAAAGGTTTCTGCATCACCGTATTGCTCGCTGGAGAGTACGTAATATTTACCGGTCGCAGGGTCTTGAAAAAGCGCGTCAGCCCAATGATACCCAACGTACTTCACAGCAGTTTCCCCCCACATTAGGTCATCGCCTGGATTGGGGTCGAACTCGGGAGTCGCCTCACTCGTTTCTGTCAGAGTCGTAGTCGGGTCGACAAGGGGAGTGGCACCGAAATAAACGTAGATATCCCCGGTGTCCCACATGTCGTATGTGGTTTCATATACATAAGTTGCCGATAAAGTTGCCATCTCCGCCTCGTCACGTAAATTTATATTCCAAATGTATCATTTGGATTCAACGGGCGGTTAGGATAACGGCCCGGGGTTTTCCCGTATACGTTCGCTAGACCACCTTGAGCTCATGCACTAGATCGTAGAGCAGGACGCTTACACGCTAATGCTCGAAACCTCAAATTTCTATCCATAAATTATTTGTGGACGGAAATTTGAGAGAACCGGATACACCGGTATTGGGTAACGCTTGCAAGCACGGTATTCATCAGAGCCTTACACACGAGCCAACAAAACCCGCTTTATGCGGGCGTATCCAAACGAGGCCGCCGCCGCTTATGTTTCATCGACGCGCCGTATGCGCTCATATCTGAGCATAGGAGCAGGTGATAACAATGTTTGCTAATCAGAATAGGCCTATCAAGCAGGCTGCGGCTGAGCCGTTGTCAGTGCACTTTGCACCCGTGAGTAAGCAGGAACTCGACAAGGTAAGAACAACCGTGGCTGGTGATGCGAGTGACAAGCACTTTCTTCACACTAAATAATCCGTCAATCGTTGATAAATATATCTAATTTTTTTTTTTAAAAAACTCTCCCCGTCCAGCTCAGGCAGCGTTTTTTTTTGGCGTATTGCTAGTGCCGAGACAGGATATTCAAGCATCAGCTTTCTTTGCTCTTCAGAGTTACTCCAATTATCCCTCAGAATATTTTCAACAAACTCTCCTACCACATCGTCTAAAATAATATTGTTCGCACCCTTCGGAACCTTAATATCATTCTGAAAAGAATATACTGTTTTTATATTTTCGCTGAGCGAAACTATTCCTGCAATGAAAGTCCCTCGTCCAGCCACCAAGGACCTTGCCTTTAGGATTTTTTGTATATCTTCACGCAATGAACTATTTTGCAAAACCATAGGAATGCGCTTTTCAAACAGGAATATTTTGAGCGCACCTATAACTGGATTCCCTTCGTCCTCAAATACAATATGAACAACTCTAGGTTTCACCAGATCTATTATTTTTTTATAATAAGAAAATGGTGGCTGCCCATATGCACGATGTGGTGTTTTATTTTTATTAAAAATATCTCCCGACCTTACGTGAATTACGAGTTCATCTTCTTTGATAACATCACTTGGGCCATAATCAAATCCCAGTCCATGCTTAAATAACTTCGCAGCATCAATATTATTTAACCTTGAACTCATCAAATATTTATGTTTTTCTGAGTAAAAAAAATGTCCTGTAAGAATAGTTTCTGCAATACGTTCCGCCCCATGAGCAGGAATACATATCTCCACTCCTGCATCCTGGCATATTACCGGGAATCCAGTAGCAAACATTTGTTCAGCCCTGGCTCCTTGTGGCAAATAAATCTTTTTTACCCCTAACTTCTTTGCAATATTTAAGGCATTGCAAAGTTGTATTAAAGCATTAGAAAAACGACCTAGATGCACAATCTCTAAAGCAGAGATGTCCGAAATTCCAACTATACTTTTTGCGTCATAAATTGAACTTCGAATACTAATATAGTGCTTACGCTTTCTATTCTCAATTATGTGCCCATTTGGATCGACTGGCAACTGGTATTCATTTGCTAATTTGCGTGTCAGATCAGCATCAAACTCCCGTTTTTCATGCAATGCAATACCAATCGTTATTTGCGACAAATGGATAGGTGGCCCTGATTTATGTCGGAAAATTTTTAAGTAATTTTTTCCTATCATTCCAACTTCAATCGGAGCGCCGTTATAAATATTATCATCACCAATATCTACATCTATTTTTTCCCAGAACACACCGTCGCCAGAAACGGCAAATTGCACACCGCGCAGGCGCTCTGCCATTTCGACAGTACCGTACCGGTTATATAAATAAATCACACCCTCTGTCGAGATCGCATTCTCAGAAAACCGAATAACCACTTCAGGCATCGGATCTTCTGCTTCAGTATGAAATATAAAATCATTACTGCGGTTAATAGTCCATGGTTTTTTTCCAAACTTAGGATGCGAAATTTCAGACGAAGCAATAATTTCAATTTGATTTTCTTTCGGTAGCATTTTTTGAATTTATTAAATATTTAAGTTCAAAGAGATGGGAAATTTAAAATGCAAGCATTCTTGTTAACTATGCCTTCGTTGCCTCTCTAAGCATTATATTAGTCACTGTAAGGTGTAGCTCAATCTTATAATGTGGTGACACTCCATCATCAATGCCACCATCAGTGCCAAATATAAATTTGTTGCCATCCGTAAGCGATTTTTTATCTATATTCGAGGATATAAGTCAGAACATTTTTGGGCGTCAAAATGCGATCATTGAGAATTTCTATCTAAGTGCATACCTCACATCGTGATACGCCCCCTGTAAGAGAGAGTTAAGAACTCAAAAAATCCAGACTCTAAGATTTGACTTTCCGAATGTGGTAGTCAGCTGGGGTTTATTATTTGAACCTACAAAGGATTACACTACGATTACTATCCTAAAAGTATCATCTGAATCACATGATCTGCGGGATGGGCAAGGTCACTTCGAGTTGAGCAGCTCGAAATTTCAAGCGATTTTAAAGTTGAAAAACGAGCATCGCCAAGTCGGACAATGATAAACCCTGTCCGCTTGGCGCGGCGTCGTTGCATGTCCTTAGAGCGTAACATGGTAATATTCACATTTGGAAAAATCCCAATTACGGCCATCGACATATAACTCGAAAAAATACCATACGTTAAAATTACATCAAACTAATTCAATACGATGTGATAATAGGAACTACGTCCTAGAGTGTTGTCGGCAACAACGATTAAGTTATTGGCCAGATCATTTGCGCGAACCAATACGTCATCGATATAGAGACGATGCCAGGGAGATACCTTGATGTCCTTATTGCGTAACGTCGTCACTAACGGCATTCCGTTTAATTTGCACGGGATCATACCTACCACGCTTTCCAAATGGAATATTGTTTATCCAGGTATGGTGATTGCCAATCTATCGACCTTCTCGCCAACCAATAGAAGCGTGAACCTTCTGTCCTACCTTAATGTTTTCAACGGTAGCTGCCTCATCCTCACTCTCGATTGGAGTTCCCTGCAAAAAGCAAGGCGGATCACCGAACTCAGCTCCCTGTACCTAAGCTTTTCTGGATCAGTTGCGATTTTCATCGCCAATTCTGGCTCGACACTATGGAAATTTACCGTAATATGCTAGAAATAGGTAAGCGGCCGGTCAAATCGTGTAGACGTAACAACGTTGGGGGCAGCTAGACCGCAGACATCAGCTCTGCGGCAAGAGCTCGCCGATCTCGCTCGCAACGAGCCCACGAACAACCAGTTCGAGCGGCCAATCGCCTACGGTCGGATTTGGTTTTCGACCCAGTTGTTGCCTATAGGTACAGCCCCGTCGTCCAGGTAGCGCGTCAGTGCCACCCATCGCTTTAGGCTGTAGTCCAACGCGCGAGCGATCGCAGATCCTTCGGGCACACACGCCAACATCCGCTTGTGCAAGGTCTTGATAACAGGGTTGGATTTGATCTGACGGACACGATGTCGTTCGTCAGCGCTAAATGTCGCCGTTTCGCGCTCGACGTCGTAAAGTGAACCGATGCACGTCAGCGCGCTCGGCCGGCTGGCTTTGATTATTGGCGAGCAGTTCATAGAGTTTGCGACGTGCATATGCCATGCAACTGATCTCGGCCACACCGGTGCTGAAGCTCGCTTTGTAGCCAGCATAATCGTCACAGACCCGCTTCCCTTTCCAGTCAGCTAGGAACGCGCGAGCATGTTCGCCGGCTCGGCTGGGCGCGAAGTCGTACACCACACCCCTGATGGCTTCATAACTTGTCGGACAGTAGGCCCACAGATAGGCCCGATGTGTTTTCTTCTTTCCCGGATCCAGCATCTGCACGGGCGTCTCATCAGCATGCAGTACGTTGTGCTCGAGCAACTCATCGCGTAGCGCGTCGACCAATGGCTGCAATCGAACACCGCATACACCCGCCCATTCGCCTAACCTCGAACGCGGCAGCGCCAAGCCTGCGCGCGCAAAGATGCTTTCCTGGCGATGCAGGGGAAGGTGGTCTGTAAGCGTCCGGCCATCCCATATTGACACGCCCGCATAAGCGGGCGTTGCTGTTTATGGTGTTTGCGGTTGCCAGTTATGCGGCAATAATTGATCGATCCGGCTGGCCGGCTGCGTAGGCAGACGCGTGAGCACGTCCTTCAGATAGGCGTACGGATCGTGGCCGTTGAGTTTGGCCGATTGCACCAGCGTCATGACGGGAGCCGCTCGTTTTCCGGCGCGCAATGAGCCGGCGAACAACCAGTTCGCCCGTCCGAGGGCAATCGGCCTGATTCGCTGCTCTATGTGGTTGTTATCGATCGGCAACTGCCCATCATCTAGATAGCGCGTGAGCGCGACCCAGCGTTTGAGGCTGTAATCGAAGGCTTTGGCCGTGGCCGACCCGTCAGGCACACGCGTGCGTTGTGCCTGCATCCAGGCGCGTAGTGCGTCAACCAGAGGCTTCGCTTTTTCCAAGCGGATTTGTCTTCGATCATCGGGGTCGAGATCTTCGACTTGGCGTTCAACCTCATACGGTTGACCAATGTATTGCAGCGCCTGCTCAGCTAGCGGACTCTTGCTCGAGGCATGCAGGTCGAAGAATTTTCGTCTCGCATGCGCCATACAACCGATCTCGGTCATGCCTTGTGTAAAACACGCCTTGTATCCGCTGTAGTCGTCACAGACGAGGCTATCGTGCCAGTCGCCCAGGAAGGTACGCGCGTGTTCACCAGCGCGACCTTCTGTAAAGTCATACACCACCGCCTTCAGGTCCTCGAACGCCCCTGGCGCATAGACCCAGAGATAGGCTCGGTGCGTACTTTTGCTGCCGGGCTTGAGCACCTGCACGGGCGTCTCGTCGGCATGGACGACGCGATGCGCCAGAATCGCTTGGCGCAAGGCATCAACCAACGGCTGCAGTTGCACACCACACACGCCCACCCATTGGGCCAGGGTTGATCTCGATAGGGATATCCCGGCACGATCGAAGATCTGTTCCAGCCGGTACAGCGGCAGATGATCCAGGTATTTAGCAACCAGCACATAGGCCAGCAAGCCCGTGGTCGCTAAGCCCTTGTCAATGACGTGGGCCGGAACCGGTGCTTGGATGAGCGTCTCGCAGTTACGACACACCCATTTACGTCGGATATGGCGTTCGACACTGGCCACACCAGGGACATAGTCCAGCTTCTCACTGATGTCCTCGCCTATGCGCTGTAATTGGCAGCCACATCGGCAGGCCGTATTCTGCGGTTCATGACGGAACTCGATACGCGGCAAGCTCTCGGGCAACGGTTTACGTTTCGGTTGCTGTTTCGGCTTGGAGGACGTCGTCTCGGTCAATTGCTCCAACTCGACTTCGATCGCGGCGATATCCGCGCAGACCGCTTCCTCCAGCAAGCTACCTTGCACGCCAGAGAGTTGTTCTCCCTTCTTACCAAACTGGTAACGGCGCAACGCAGTGATCTCGTGCGTCAACTGCGCGATCTTGGTGTCCTTGAAGAGGATCTTATCCTCAAGCGCCTGACGCTCAGCCCAACTGTCCTGCAGCAACTGACGCAAGGCGTCAGCGTCCAGGTTCGCGAGGTCGGTAGCGGCAGGCGTGATCATGGCCATGAGTGTGCCACGCCTGCCTCTGTCACGTTATTGGAGCATGCCCCGATTGCGTGATGCCGCTCACAGAATATCGATGATCCCGCCTGCCCCGATCCGGTGCCAGGACAGTCCAATGACCAAGGCCCGTAACTGTTCCTTGGTCAATTCCATGTCTGGGCTTGTCAGGTGTGGCCACGTAAAACGGCCTTGATTTAAGCGTCTGGCCGCCAGCCAGACGCCAATGCCATCGTGCACCGACACCTTCATGCGATTAGCACGGCGGTTTGCAAACAGATAAGCATGGTGTGGATGTGCAGCACCGAATACCTTGACCACCCGGGCCAGTGTCGTCTCGGTACCGGCTCGCATATCCATCGGCTCGACCGCCAGTCAGATCTGGTCGATGCGGATCATCGCATGACTTCGCGTAGCCAGGCGGCACACCGATCCGACTGGGCCATCGGCCAACGTATCGATGCGCTCAGATTGCCGCGCTGCAAATCGATCAGAATCTCCTGCTGCTGCGGAGCAGCGACTGGCGTTGCCTCAGACTTCGGTAGCCGTAGCGGAATAAATTGAGCGGCGACATCACACTGAGTCAGTGACGTTTCTGCAAGCTCATGCCGGCCCAGCCGCTCATGTTCGATCATCCATCGACGCAACAGATTGGGATTAATGCCGTGGTCCATGGCAATTGCGGTCACCGATACACCGGGCTGCTGGCGGCTAGCTATTAGCTCAGCCTTGAATTCTGGGCTATGTGTGCGTCGGCGTCGACGAGTCGGCTGTTCGGGCTGCTCCATAGTGCATACGTGTCCATCATTTTTTAGTGGACACGTATGGTCTTACGACCTCCGACCTGCCTCAAGGTGTGTTAGCCGGACGCTTACGGTAGTCTGCGTATTTGGCCATCAATACCCGCGGCAACAAGCCCGAGGTCGAGATCCCTTTGTCGATCACCTGGGCGGGCACGGGCGCCTGCACCAATGTCTCGCACGTCGCGCAGACCCACTTGCCCCGAACATGGCGTTCTACCGTGAACACGCCAGGCATGTAGTCCAGCTTCTCGGCCATATCGGCATCGATCATTTCTCCCAACAGACTGGACTGCGTGCCGTCGAGCTGCTCGCTGCGCTTACCGAATTGGTAGCGTTTGAGCATCGCCATTTCGTGCGTCAATTGATCGATGCGGGTCTGGTGGTATTTCAACTCCCGATCTCTCTCGCTCAACTGTGCCATCAAGTCGGCCGCAAACTCGCGCAGAGCTTGCGCGTCGAGTTGGGCCAGATCCGGAACAGTCGTATTCATGTCGCGCAGGGTGCCAGACCCCTACGACGTCCTCAATTGGCGCATTTCCCAATTGGCACCAGGTGTGCGGGAGTTCTACAGCACCGTGATGATTCCTTCATCTCCGACGTGCCGCCAAGGTAAGCCCAAAACCAGTGCATTCAGTTGTTCTGAACTGATAGACAGGCCCGGAGTAGCCAGGCTATTGGCCCATTCGAAGCGACCTTTATTCCGGCGCCTTGCCGCTAACCACACACCAATACCGTCATGGATCAGCACCTTGATCCGATTGGCTCGCCGATTAGCAAATACATAGGCATGGTGAGGTCGTGCACGGCCAAAGACCTTCACCACCCGGCTCAACGCTGTCTCCGTTCCCGCACGCATGTCTAGCGGCTCCGTCGCCAACCAAATCACGTCGATGCGGATCACCGCAACCACTCGGAAAGCGAGGCCGCACATCTCGCAGCCTCTTGCGTGGGCCAGTACACGCTCACCCTCGTGTCGCCGTGGACGATCTCGATACGAATGTCGGAGTCAGTCGCTGGCGTAGCGGCGGCCCGAATTGTCGGAATTGGAATGAATGATGGCGCCGGCGGGACTAATTGTCCGGACTTCGCCAAACGAAGCCATTTATGCACGCGATGTTGGCAATCATGTTGTGCTTGAGCGCCACGCTTGAAACCGACTGACCTTGTTGGCACTCCGCCACTACCTCTCTCTTGAACTGTTTTGAGTAGGACCGTCGGGTGAGCTTAATCTCCAATTCCACTCTTGTCATCGCGTCCGCCTAAATTAGGCGGACACTATCTATTGGTGTCGGTCTGGCGGCAAGGTGTGTTTACCGGGTGCTTACGAATTATCAGACTTGCACAGCAAACGTTTGGATAAAAATGCTAGGCCGATTACAGCCTATCAGCCGCGCTGACGCTCGAGGTAATGCCTACATATAGAATTGATCTATTACTGAGCCACGGTAATAAATTCATGTCATTAAATTTGCGCGGACGAAGGCCCGTCGCCTTTGACCCATAAACTGGCGGCCGTAAGATCAGATTCGAGATATCGCATGAGCAAACTCAACCTATTGCCAGTCATTAACTATGACTACCGTCCTGCATTCAAAGTCGAAGTATGATCATTAATCGAGGAGATTGCTACGCTGAAATTATCCAGCCGGTAATTTAACAATGCGCTTGAAGTGATCTCAGGCAACATTCACCTCATCGAAAAGCGCGCCAAAACACATTCCGAAAGTAAAGCTGATCGCCTTGCCCGGGCCGGGGCTGTATCATTAAACATTCCTATCTCGAATATCCGTGGACTTAAGCAGAAGCACCGAGAAGTACACAAGCAACTTAACGATAAGCGGAAATCCCGCCTGCATTTCCGCAGTACTCAAATATTATTCTGCTCAGTGAATTCGGCGGAAGTAACACGTACAGCACTCCATACCCACTCATTTTTTTATGCAGTATCGTCCGTGGCTGCGCAGACGTAGTCAGGGCGTACTGTCCCAGTTGCACCGCCCGATATACCAACTGATGGTGTACAAAATCAAGGTCGAAGATTAGCCATTCCTCTTCGAAATGTTTGATTGAGGACAACGCGACCCCACAAACACCGGGACTGCATATCGACTCCAACTGCGGTTCGATGGTGAACGGCGTTATATATCTGAGTGATGCAAAGCGATCTGCGAGGTCCTCTATGCAACGTTGACTGTAGCAACTACTGGCTCTTCGATCTTACTGATTGAGTTATCCGAAATCTCCAGACAACCGCAACGTCTTTCGTGAAATGAACGGCCGCTTCAATCCTCTTCCACCATATTACAAGAGATAGGTGGCGCGCCAACTTTGGGCACCACCTAATAGACGACATACCAACATCCCATGTCATCTCTCGAAGTTAACGAAATACGCTTCAAACAAAGTACGATTGGTTCGTCTTGATCCAGACGCAGTACATTGTGATGGTCGCGCAGAGGCTCGGGAGCGAATGGCAATCATTTTCGCTCTGCACCCATCTGCTCTAGAATCACGCAACTAAGCTAAATGGAACCCACCCCGCCGAAAAATGTGGACGAACCTGTAGGAACGGGGATGCAAGTGTTTGAGCACGAAATCGTGACCCTACGCCACTTTCCATTCTTAAATTCAGCTGCTGCAGATCTGCAGATATGAGGAAGACCAATAACATTCTCGGCGTACTTACGCCCATTCTTGCAGGTCTTAGGGACGGAAATCGTGCCTCAGTGTCTGAGAGCGGACACGTAGATCGCGGTGGCGACTAGAGCCATCGCTGCACAGTGAACTCAGCCAGGTTAGAGGCACGGCCGCCGATCATCCCGGGCCGCAATAGATTCGATACCTAGCACGTCCCTACTTTACGTTGGCGGACCCCGGCGTCGCCAGCGCTTCTATCGGCGGTTCCAACCGGCTCAGAATGTTTCGATAAAGCCGCACGGCATAGGCAGCGTCCAAACGCGCTCGTTCAACAGTAAATTTACTGACGTCTTTCTTGGTGTTATTCATGATCAACTCATCTAACACAGCGGATCTGGCGACATTACCTACTAACGTTGCTTTCACAAGCTCTAGCGCTAATTGCTGATTGGAGAGTTCTGCCGCAGCAGCTTTAGATACACGAGTTGCCATCGTTGCGCCTTCTGATATTAATTGGAAAAGAAACGGTACACGAGACTGGACTGTTATGTCACCAAACGTTGTCTATCGTTGATTTTTAAAGAATACGACTCCGCGGCTACATGACTCCCACCGTGACTGCGACGAGCATGCCGCAGATCCGTCGCCGGAGCGTGGATCAAATAGCAAATGATGTAATGACTCTTGGTACGGTTCCCTCATAAACGACGTATCGGGTGCAATCGCCAGTATCCGCTAATCCTTCAAAATATCTGTAGTGAGCAGAAGTAGGATTTCCATGATCTTGAGATTCAACATGATGAAGGCGTCCCATTACACGGACGGCCAGATCATAGTCCGGCTCAAGGAATTGGAGGAAACAACCTGACAGCCGAACGATGCATGTTGGAGAACGCTTCAAGGGTGGGATCATGTCCGAAAGGCCAGAGCCTTCAAGACCCGCTATGGATGTTAACCAAGCCCGATCCATTGATTTCATGCACAACCAATTGGCCGACGACAGTAGTATTCGGCTGCTCAATGTAGCGAATAACTACAATCGCTTGGGCTGAGCATGGGGGGAGCTTCCCTTCCCCGCCGAGCATGTGACCCGCGCGCCCTGCATCAGATTTTCGAGTAACAACAACGTACCCCGAAAAACATTCGCTATGGTAGCAACGCCAAACTCATCCGCTGAGAATGATGTTGGAATGGCGGCCTATCGCCCCGCCACTCACGCCCAACGCGACACCAAAACAGAAACTTGGTCGCAAAACGAGTTCACCCAGTTACCTCGTTCTGCTGCTCCTCACCGTTGCCCCAAAAAGTAGGCAACAGCTATTCGTTTCGATGAACGAAGCAACGATCGACAACGTTCTCGAAACAATGGCTCGGGCTAATCCACGAACGCGAGCAATGATCTGGCTTGTCCCTGTAGTCTCTGCAGCGTGGCCTCATCCTCATCAGTCCAGACCGCAGCCTCGGTAGCTGCAATGAACCGCTTGAAGTCCTCAAGCTTAGCAGTACGAAGATCAATAGCGCGTTCCGGATGGCCAATTTGGTCATAGAACCGTTTTGTCTTCTCACGCACATAAAGAGAGAACGTCGGAATACGCTGCGAATACGACGTAATAGCCAAGTGCAGATGAGAAGTAAAAAGCGCTTTCAGTCCAGCAAGACGGGGAAGAAACTCTTGCAAGTGTTGGTACGTAAGAGTCTCGCTGGACGGAGCGTGGGCAGCGAGCGTAGGCTGACGCCAACCATTCGCCACCAAAACAACATTCGACGCATGAGTGTTTGCGTAAGTCCTCACGGCCTCAGCAATCAACTCAAGATCGGGATTCTCTTGTACGTCCTTAAACTGCGCTATATCAAACTGGAGGCCGATCTTGCCGCTAGGTTTGGCCGCGAAGTCCAGGTAATCAGAACTAAGCAGCGCACAATCCGCTCCTAGCACGACCTTCTCACCACTCACACCGATGCTCGCAAGGTGATCCAAGGACTGCTGGTCTCGGACGCCGATTTTTTGTGCAATCAATGACACTCCAAAAGCGAGCATTTTGGAGCGTTCAAGAATCCAGGGGCCAGCACCAACGCTGGTGACAACAACCTTCTTGCCTGTCAGCTCGCCAGCAATGGCCGCGCGAGCAACAATATCCAGATATGACGCGCCAGGTTTCGAACCAGAGGTGTCAGACATAATTCCGCCACCGCCCACAACAATAAGATCTGCGCTCTTAAGCAACCCATCGTATGTCTCGGTGAAGCTAGTCCCCAGCCATTCAGCGTTGCTCTTACCAAGTCGCGGCACCGAGACATTGTATCCCTCCCGCTGTAAGTGCTTCGCTAGAATCGCACCGACCAAGTCATCACCGAAATTGTGAACCCGGTAGGGGCCGACCACGACAGCTTTTTTTCTACCTTTGAGAGCCATTGTTAACCACAAGAAGTTTAATGTTGGCTGATGTTAGCATAGATAATTGTGAATTTAACTACCTATAATTTACCTATTAATTCTGGGCTAGCATCACCTAATATTACCTATTAATTGCTGGGCTTGCCTCCCTTTCCAGACGGGCCAGACAGCATGATCATGCATCGAGAGAGAAGCGATAGCGCGAGGCGGAAGGCATTTCATGTACGGGCTCAAGCACGAAACATTTCGGTCGGCTGAACAGCCCAACAACAACGTATCGCACGTCGCACGGAATCTTGTCTGGTTCCTAGCGCCATAGGCGCTAGGTTGGACAGATCCGCGAGAGTAGTTGGGAGACGACGCCTAGCAAATCGCTCAAGCGCATCCAACAGTAAGAAGTCGAGAAATTTGTCAAGAATCACCCAATTCCCCCGTTGAGGATTATTGAACGACCACTGACACCAGCGATAGGACGTATGGCAGCCCCCCGCATGGCGCGATCTGCGCAAATGGTGGGAACATTATGATAGACATCGCGAGGCACAATTGAATCGGAACCAAACTTGTGGCGCTGAACAAGCGCCGCCGTCATCCGCCGGATACGGATCCCGTTCAGCACGCACAGTCGCCGCGAATTACCGGGCAGAGGCTTTATTACGGTTAAAGCACTCAATCGGACGTCGGTAGACGACTTCACTTCTGTCTGAACCGTCGAAGGCAAGCCCTACGTCACAGTAATGATGGACTTTTCCTCACGTCACATCGGGACTGCTCAACGCAAGCCGACATGATCTGACTGTTGATAGCCGACACTGGGCCGCGGTACTCGACTATATAGAAAGGTTTTACAATGCACGATGCCAGCATTCAACGCTGAGCTACGTAAACTCCATGCAGTTTGAGACGGTGGCTTGTTAGATTAAACAACCTGTCCGGAAGGACAGAGCAAGCCCAGTGCTTCAGGTCGATGGTTCGTTTTATCAACCAGAAGGCGAATTTTATACTTGCCGGGAAATTTGCGCCGAGTAATGAATAACTTAGTAAACGAACCAAAGGGTGTTGTGTACGCACCGCCACGTCTGGCGAGCGCATTGCCGCGCAGTATGCCAATTTTCAGTTCACTGAGAGGAAGTGGAGTAACCCCAGGCCGGAGCAGCTCGTCATGGCGATTAAAGTCTTTAACTCACAAGTCTACAGCAATCCTTATCAAAAATTACTTTACACTGCGATCGAATCTAGATATCAGCTCGCTTCGGGATCTCTAAGTCAGGCAATTACTCTGCAACGGCTCCATAAGCACTCGCTGTATCATATTCACTGGGAGGAGTCTCTTTTTGCACGGTGCACGACGACTGCACGAGCAGTTCGTGTACGGCAAGAGTATGTGAGGAAGTTAAAGCACTATGTTGCTTTGGGAGGAAAGGTAATCTGGACGTTGCACAACGTCAAGCCCCATGAATGGCGATTCGTCCAGACGCTTGTATCTCTACGCAAAGAACTCGCAGCGTTGTCTCATCGTATTCTGGTACATAACCAGACGGCGCTATCGACATTGCAAGCTCAAACTGGGCTTACCAGTTTATCCACAGTCAGAGTTTTGCCACATCCCGCATATTTTGACGTCTACGAGCCGGCGGATCAAACTATCGCACTCGCCGGACGGCCACCGAAGCATCCGCGCATGCTTTTGCATTTTGGCTTGGTGCGCGCTTATAAAGGTATCCCCGACTTAGTACAGAAGCTACCTGAAGAATTTATGGTGGCTCATCAATTAACCTTGCATATTTGCGGCAAACCCGTACGGGCAGATAGCTTTTTAAATGATCTGCTAGCTCAAACGCAAAGTCGTTCGGATATCAAATATAGTCTTGATAACGTGCCTGTTGCGGAAGTTGCCGAGCTTCTAAGATCTCACGCGGGGTTGATATTACCGTATCACAAAGTGCTTACCTCCGGTGTAGCCATCCTGGCGTTAACGTTGGGAGTGCCCATCGTGGCGCCTGATACTTCGGCAATGCGGGAGCTATTTCCTGAATCGTCATATATTTTGCTATTTAACCCACGCTCAACAAAGGATCTTCGCCGTGCGGTCCTGACGCTCGTGGATATGTCCGCAGAGACGCGGATGCGGATAGCTCAGGACTGCATTAAGAAAGCGCTTGCTATTCGTCCAGAACTGATAAGTAAGATACTCGGTGAAATTTATGACGAATTGCTGGGATTGACAGGAGGTAATGAGGGCCACTCATCTATAACCGCTATACACGCGCCGTTCGTTGATATTTTCCCAAACGAGACGCCGATTTCATTACAAGACCAAAGACAGGCGAGTCGAGACCGCATTGCACCCCAACATCTTCCACCATTGCTCTTCCGATTGATATCAGAGGATATGGCAATGGTAATCAATGAAACTAAATCGGATTCAGCTGCGCTTTCTAATCAGCACTTAGCGGTTGAGTTTGCGATAGCGACATTAGCTAGCAATGTCACCCGATCAACTGTGTCTGCCGATTTGATTCTCAATAATACCAAGAAAGACGTCAATAAATTCACGATCGAACAGGCGCGCTTAGACGGTGCGTACGCTGTTCGGCTCTATAAAAATATTATGAGCGCATTAGAGACGGCAGACGACAAAGCCGACACAGCTGATGCTGGCGACAAGTAGAGTGAGAGCCGATATCTCTATGTACCAATGGAGCATCGATGGTATCGGAATGTCTTTTCTTTTTTTTAGCACGAAGACGAACGGCAATGTGTCATGAGAATCGTAAGCACTTCTCCGAATAGAAATGGAGCAGCGCTTACTACTTTTAATTTTACGGGCCACTAGGCGATTTAGTCAGCTCTTTATCTAGACTCTCATTCCAAGCGCAGGAGCCGTATAATTTATTCAGAAATTTACTTTTTCGTGTCGCCTTACGGGTAACATCATTACATTGATAATCCCGTCCGTCGTTCGCGGACCAGTTCTTTTGTACATTAGGTGTTGCATCTACAGCAAGTATAGTTTGATATGCTGAAGCGGCGGAAGCCGAGCAACTTTTAAATTCGTCAGGCAACTCATTTAGCTTCTCAGCTCTTGCTAGTATGCTACTAAGCAAATCCAATACATGCATCTGATAGCCGCAATCTTTACCTTTACTATTTAAAAAATACCCGCCCTTCTTATCGTTATCGACCCTTACTCCGTAGTAAAGCCAGTGCACTTTGCCAATACCTACTGGAGCGCTCAGGAAATCTGCAAAATTTGGAGAGGTATTCGCACCAACGTGGCCGTTAGAGAATACGAGTTGATTAACTCCTGCGCGAACGGCATTATTAATCCGCTTTTTTTCAGTAGACGTATCATTCATGGAGTCCGCGATTAAACCCAAATCACGTACAACGTGTAAATTCTGATTTAGCGTGCCACCCGCTATGGAAGGAAGATCTCGTCGTGTCACTGAATGAAACCAAGTGCACTGCAATTCCGGAGATTTATCACATTTGACTGAAGTGGCGAGGCCACCTTCAGTAGTGTCTGTCAGCAAAGTATTGACAGAAAGCATAGCGATGGATCTATAAAAAGCGGCATCTCTCATGCCAATTTCTCCACCAGCCTTCTTCGACAATCTCGCAAACTGACTGAGAAAATAAGCCATTCCAGACTGTCCCATACCATTGTATGGAACCCCAATTGAATTGGTCAGCGCTACACGTTCAATACCAGGCTTTATTTTAAACTCAGCATCTACAACCTCTGCATACGTCAACCCCTTAGCATTTCCTTTATCTTTATTCGAATAAAAGCGTACATAAGGTTTCTGAAGCTCAGAAACAATTTGGTTGCGCACGAGATCTTGAATTCGAACTTTCTTACCGCTAATTGTGCGTAGCGTATCTGGTCCCCCATGATTCCATACATCACGTAATTGTCTCATGCACTGCGTCAAACCGTGCCAGTAGTCCTTCACCTCATAAACCATCGTTTTTGAGTTTACTGGGCCGCATGCCTTACTGCGAGCCACAGCTGATTGATTATAATCAGCTGACGCCCTAGCATGTGTAGCCTTATTCGAGCGCGCGGGTTCATCTTTTGCTGCAGCACCACCCGCCACAAATACAAGAAAGAAGGCCAATAGCACTCTGGTCGGGACGCAATGCATATTATCAAAAACCTTTTAAGTTTATAGTCAGCAGCATCACTCTTGAAGTGAAGCTAATCGAGCCTGCCCCCTTGAATCGAGATAAGACTCTAACGAATGTATAGCCTTGTCGTTGCCACCTTTTTCATTAAACATTAAATAAAGTGACGGGCCATTGTCGTCTGTGGCAACCAATGTATTAGCTGAATAGTCCGTATGCACCATATAAACTGGTATATCATTAATCGCTGTATGCCATTTAAACCATAGATCGTCTGCCGTACGAGCTAAACGCATCGCTTGGTGAACATTCAATACATCTCTATCAAAGAACGACGTGTGATAAAGAACACCATCCTTTCCGGTTGGCAATAAAAAGAGGCTAGGATTTTTGCCGATCTTAGCTTTCATCCAGCGACGGTATGGCACAAATCCATTAGCGTCTCGCCTCATGTTATGACCTCGGTAACTTATAATGCAATGATAGCGTCGATAATAATAGACTAACGTCGACAGCCAATCTGCCGGATAAACGGTATCATCATCAGCAGTAACGATCAACGCATTATTAACCAATGGGTCAGCCAACACAGGTAATAGCTTGCGATACGATCCAATATTTCGTGTATATAGCCATTTGATTTTATCAGTGCGCTCAAGCAATTTTTGACACTCAACAGGAATGTCAACGACTCCCTCATCCAGTAAGAACGCATCCGGTGATACGTGAACTCGTATCTCGAAATCGGTAAAATCCTGTTCTAACAAAGACACTAAAGTCAAATGCAAATTTGCCATACGACTGCTAATCGCAGCCAGACTAATGATCACTTTTTCCATTTAGCATTCCGGGCGCAAAGGGTAAGGAACCACAACAGGGGTTGTAGCACAAAGCTGTCGATCATTAATCACTGGCACTCTCATACGTTTACCAAAAGCGTCTCTGAATAGAGAAAGGAACGCCAAGTTATTGCGCGCAGTACGATTCGACAAACTGGCGGCAGTTGCAAAACAATAAAGTAAGGGATAATCGATATGAGTATATGTATGTTTGCCATAAGATGCTTTTAGCCGCTCACGAAACTCTACATCGCCGCGCGAGCGAACTTGCGCAAAACCACCCAATGCGTTGAACACATCACGCCGGAACATCGATGTCATAGTACCGTCACCACGTAGTTCAAGACTGTGTTCGAATTGAAACCTTGCCATACTGTCCACGCGGACGTGCGACGCAGTGCACAATCTGAGCAATGGATCCTGCAAAAAAGCTGCAACTTGCTTTTCAAAGCGCTGCGGATGAGCATAATCATCCCCATCTTGAATTGCAATAAATTCACCTGTAGCGATCTCCAGTGCCCGATTACGACACACATAAGGACCGGAATTTTTTACCATACGAATGAATTTGATTCGGGAGTCTAACAATGCAATGTCTTCGATGGCTTTCGAATCGACAAGGTCGCTGCCATCATCCACGACTATGACCTCAACGTCGTCGTAAGTCTGTTTCAACAAAGAAACAACTGCCAACCTCATCAAGTCCAGATCGGGGTTGTAAACGGTAACTATTGCGCTCACTCGACCCGATTCTCCTGACACAGGAGGAAGAGGTGCCTGATTGGCAAAGCCCTCGAACAAACTGTGAATAGACTCACCAATAAAAGGCATAGTCGCCACATCATGCACGTCACCCCAACGTTCGAATGCGGCCTGAATCAAATGGTTATTACGATCATAACTTGCAGCCACAATACCGACGTCATCGATGATACTGGACTCCGTGTCCTGTTGAACAGGCACATACTTACGCACAATATCGGTATCGCCAAATAGAATTGCCAAACCTAACAAATCCATGCGCGCAATCTTGGCAGGGTATGGAATTTCTCCGGAACTCAGTCCCAATTGACTAATCTCACTGGAGTAAATTCTCAATGTCCGCAACAGCGCTTGAGGTTCATGTTGCTCAGCAAAATAGATCTTTATCAATTGCACAAAGTCGTCACGTTGATGACGAATTACCGCATCAACAATACGCGGTAAAAGAGGTGCATGTGATAAATAAAACTGTATGTTTGGAACGTACTTAAATTCGTCCGGATCTAACTGTGCAGAAAATAAAGCCTCGCCGATCTCTCTGGATAAGTTGGAGGAAGTCAAAAGCTCCTTATGAGAAGACTGTTCAATCATTCCAATTAACAAGAAAAGCGTACGAGCCGAACAATACTTCCGGCACATGTCCACTAGCCTAAAGACAATCCGCTTAGCAGAGGCTTGTAGAATCATTGGAGCGATTGCCAACACAATTGCATTCAAATCACCTGGCGGCAGACTGATTGCAAACATCTCGAAAATGGGGATGATATGGTTGGGGAACCGCTTGATCAGGGCTGGAGCATTGTGTGAAAATACGCGCGCAAAATCTTCCTGACATCCAAGAAATTTGCACATATCTACAACACCAGACAAATCCTCCTCGCTCATACGCTTGGGCGTTTCAGGATCCTCCATGTAGCGCCTCAAATAAGTTTGCGCGACTAACTCTTGCCCTGTCGTTGCAGCTTTTCGCAGCAGTTCCGTAGGGAACTTATCCAATTTCAGCGGCGTCCCCGGTTGAGCTGCTGCGACGCGGTCCAGTTCAGCCAATCCTTCCCAAGACCCTCCGATACGAACCTGATCGAAAGTCTCGGCTGCTCCATACCAATGCGCGCGCACATCGCTGACGAAGCCCTTATTGTGCTCAGCGGAGTTAGCGTAGCTTCCGCCTAACAGGCGGTTGGCTTTCAATGCATTATTAGAAGCATGCTCAGCGTCAGCGCTCCCTTCAACTATGAAAGGCAATCGAGTAGCTGCGACCACATAGGAAGCGTAGTTCGAAAACTGATTCAAACTTTCCTTAATATCGTGAACCGTATAACCGCCCAATGGGAGCATGCCGAGATAGGAAACATCACCACCACTTGCAAGACTTACTCGAAATTCTGCCTCCGTGCGTTGATATGCCACTGGCACCAAAACAACAGAGCGATTACCGTTCGCGACAGATTTTCGAACAAAATCTTCTACGTACCCTGTCGGATATTTGAACGCCTCTAACAGCACAAAAACAACCGTTTCATCAGGAACTTGATGAGCCTCTAAATACTTAGCTATTTGCAACAACGGATAGCCCGTACCGCCAGATGCTAGATCTACGGAAGAGGCATCCGACGATTGCCGCATGCTGACCGTAACAGCACCTCTTGGCAAAGGTTGTAGTGACGCATCGTGGGGGAGGTCATGAAATACCAAGCAACTATTGCGAGCCTTCTGCCAAGGAGTTTCATCAGCAATTTTATACCCTCGACATTCGATTCGAACGGCTGATGAATCAGAAATCGTCGTAATATGGTGCACACGTTCTAACGCTTGTGTTGACACGACAGTGTCCGTTGCACGAGCAATTAAATCCATGCTCGCAAAGCTATCGTGTACGTCCAAAACGGACACTGAGTGTCGTACCTGCGCACCGGAATCGAGTAGGCCAGCCAAATATCCAATGGAGCCGACGCCGATATACCGTGGCTCGCTCATGCGTAACTGCCATCGAGCAGTGTGATATCCGTTCGACTTGTCTTCTAGACGTACGATACGGCAGCCAAGTTCCGAGAGCGATTGCCACTGAGACGCAACAACGGATGGCTCTTTTTGTTCTGGGTATGCCAATACTATCTCTATGGCAGCATAATCTCGCTCAATGCTAAGATTGCGAGGAATCGCGTCTAACGTATGCCACAACGCTGCTTGTTCTATCTGTTCTTCCAATTTCGAACTGCGATTTCTAGGATAGTCGGATAACAACTCTATATATTTTTTAGGTAAGCCAGATATAGGTGGTGCCACACTATTCGTGTATGCCGTACCCAATACGTTAATTTCATAAAGGTGCTGAACCGTACCTGCTAACTGTGGCCGTACGATTCCTGTCACGCTTGCTAAAAAATCGGGATAGCAATGCCAGTCCTGTCTCAGCGCAAAATCAAGTACCAAGAAACGCTCGGCTACTCCATATACACCGTCAAAAACGGCTCTTCGAGCTAATAAATAGGCGGAGGCTAAATCCCCGCTATTCGCTTTCTCGTCAATGGTGACTAATAATTCTGGGTTAGCCCCCGACTCCGGAAGCTGCACAGTTCGGGCTTGACCAGGGAGCAAAAGACCGCCATTTGTCGGCAGGACATTTAACCGTTGCTCTCCTTTCATACCCTCAATTTCAGAAAGGTCAAATCGAAAACCAATTGGCACAACCAGCGATAAACCCGTTTCCCTTGCGATGGTCTTTTGGTTGGCTACTATCGTCGCGATTGGATGTCCATCTGACGTTAACGTAACCGATACTGGCGCGCCTGGATTACTTAAATCCATGCACCAACCACTGACGGTATACGGAGTAGTGAAATGCCAAGCACCTGTCAAACCAGGTGCCTGAAATGCAACCAAATCTTCGGCCTTACCCTCAGCCAAAGCACGAAGCTGACGCCTTACTCTCTCATCAAAAGGATCAACAAAATTTGGCAGACTATGTTCTTGATTTTGCTCCGCCAAGGCCCGCGCAACGATGTGTTCTGTGTCAACCACAGCCTGACTGAATCCATCCAGCCAAATAGCTTCCCATCCAAGCTCCTTACCACGTTCAATCAACTCGGAAAATACTAAGTTATCTGCGCAACCCGCTTCTAGTCCTTGTGCGAAGACATAATCTTCAGCAGTACTTGCCAATAAGCAATATCTGTCATGAGTCTCTTCAATAGAATGGTGAACGTCTCTAAGAACGCTGCCTTGACGCACACTCGCCTCGCCACAATCATCTTTGACATATTGCGCGTACAAAACACTAGCATCTAATTTGTGATCCAACATCTGGCCAATGCTGTCACCCCATTCTGCAGAGGGAATAACGTTCGGTTGTGTCAAGACGATGACGCTACCGGAACTGGTAGCAACGCCCCGATTAAATCGGAAAGCGAGATTAGCTCGAGCCGGCACATCTACAAGCAAAATATTATCCGGAGTACGAGCCTCCAATAAAGTACGTGTCTGTAACTCATTCGCCGATGACACTAACACGAATTCCAGATCGCGGACCTTCGCGCCAATTTCCGCGCGCCAATTTTCGATAGCTTGCGCCAGTTCACCTGCGCTACTTTGCTCACCAACGGAAATAACAATCGAGAGCCTAGCTTTTCTACGAGCCTGAAGCCCTTGTTTAATCTCATTCCAATCAATTAGCAGCTTGCTGCGAACCACATGCTCCCAAGCCCCGCTTTCAGTCGATGTAATGCGATCACGGCCCCATCTATCATCATATTCGACGCCCACGAATGCAGCATATTCGGTTACCGAATCTTTGGTATAACGAAAAATTAAATCCCAGTCCACCATTCGGCGCAGAGATTCATCAAAGCCGCCCCGATTAATAGCCAATGAGCGTCGATGCACAAAAGTATTTAAATCTATATAGTTTCTCGATAACAGAGCTTCTCGGTCAAAAGACTGTCCGCGATATTTGAGACCGGAAATCCGCATTCCAGAATAAGCACAATCCAATTTCTCGGTCATCATATAGGTGACCATTGTCGAAAGAAAGGATGGGCGCCATGTATTGTCGCTATCCAAGTAAGCTATCAAGCCCCCTTCTGCATTCGACAATCCATGGTTGCGAGCCGCCGACACACCCTGATGGCTCAAAAGAAAATAGCGAATACGGGGGTCTTTCTTTGCCATTGCAGCCACGATACGAGCGGTATCGTCACGACTACCATCATCACAAACTAGAATCTCAAATTTCGGATAGTTCTGTTCCAGTACCGACTCAATCGCCTTCTGAATACGATCCCCTCGATTCCATGTTGGCATCACAACAGATACCAATGGAAGTGAAGATGTGGCTAAAGCACTGAAACGACTTGCTATTTCTTGCAGGAATTCAGCCTCCCGTGAAAGATCGAAATCAGTGTAAACACCGGTAGAGTCATTAAACATGGAAACAGAATTAGTCAATGCACTAGATGGTTTAATCTCTCGATTTTCCTTCTGCCCGAATTGCGTGTAATGTAACAATGGATTTACACCAGCTGATTGGACGTCAGGATTACTGGCAAGATAAAATTTACTATCGAATTCCGGTCCAGGATTTCTTCCCAACGACGCACCATATTTATAGTAATGAACTATCGGGTCCAAGCCCGATAGAGCGACATCAGGATACTCATTAAGGTACCACTCCTTATCAAATAAACCTGAATTTTCTATAGCTTTAATATGATTCTCATTGATCATCAGATGCGCCATTGCAATCCCTTGAATTCTTACAGAAACCCATTTTTCTCTAGCAACATTAATAGAAGACAATTACTTAACTTTCCCAAACGTCATATAGTGAACTAAGGGATTCATCTTTTGATCTAACACGGCAGGATACTCGCGGATATACCCCATTGTTGAGAACCTGGGGCCGGGGTCACGTCCTTCCATTGCACCAAATTTCACATAATGCATGGCTGGTTCCATACCACTTTTCGCAACGTCGGGATAGGTTTCAAGATACCAAGTCGCATTAAAATACTCTGAACCCTGCACTATTTCTATCTCAGCCGTCAAAGCTTTCTTCACTTTTCTTCCACCGTCGTTACCGTTCACCCAAGACTTCAATGATCGAAACAACTTCTTCGTCGAAGGTTTAACAGTTGTTCCTGTAACGCTCGCAGCTGTTACCTCGCTTTTTGCGCTCGACCATTCTTGCCGAAGAAGCTGAATCTCTTGCGACGCATCCTCGAGTTGGGAGGTTAAATTTGCCGTTTCAGTAAAATGAGCTTGTAGCTCCTGCTTAGCTTTATTTCTCTCGCGTTCAATTTGGACGATCTGTTTACGTGCGGCTAAAAGTTCGTTGCGCACAAACGCTATTTCAGCATTCAAACTTTCAGTCTCTTTTGAAAGTTCGATAATAGTCTGTTCGTATATTCCCAGCGTATCATGCTCTGCTTCACTGTGAGACAGAGCACTAGATTTATCTGCTGGACGCTCCGCATATACTGCATCTTCATGCTCGGTTGTAGAGGCTAAATTCTCCGCGAACTCTTCTTGTTTAAGCAAGCGCCCTACAGCGGCATCTCTGGCCTCAAGCATTACAATTAAATCAGCAATCTCACGATTGCGCTCATCGAGTTTAGCGGTGAAATCCTGTTGCTGACACGCCATCTCCTGAAGTTGTCTCTGCAATCGTTCAACTTGACTATTTCCAGAGTCCAGAGATTCCCCTAGGGGCGAAATGTATGCCTCAGGCTGTACCCGATTACCCTCCGCACGCGCTCGAAGCGCCTTATCGTTTGAAGAGTCATTGGAGTGATCAGAATTTCGCTCCCTACGACCATGTGAAGTGCCCATTCGCCGAATACCTCGTTCATTTGATGAACATTCGAAATTTACATCCGAAATTCATCGTAGCCATCACGCATGAGGCCGCTTATATATCTAAATCGAAAACCTAGAATATTTTTAAAAAATACTACAAAATTACTGCGCTGGTTTTATGATAAACAAAAAAACAATACATTTCATTACGACGAAATATTATAAAAAAATATTTTTATGTTTTCAAAATAGGGGCTCGGCTTCTACGCTACAGAGTTTTCTCACGAAATTCCCCTTTACAATAAGGCTCTAGATACTAGTACATATTCAAATAATCCATAACTAAAACGGATTACGTTGATCAAAAATACCTTAAAACAGTATTTATAACTCGGTACTTACAGAGACCCCATCAATCATGCGCTAATATCTGAAAAAATATCCGTCGCCTGCCTTTAAAAATCCTGCCTGAATTAACCTTATATCATTGTATAAAGTTACACTGAAGCCTTTTAAAACTACAAATCTATTTAGTCACTACCAAAAATATCCCTGGTATAAACTTTATCAGCCACATTTTCGAGTGCATCAGTCATGCGATTACTTATAATCACATCAGACATTCTCTTAAATTCCTCCAGATCCTTTATCACGCGAGAGCGATAAAATTCACTACTATCGATCGTAGGTTCATAAACAATGATCTCTACACCCTTGGCTTTAAGACGTTTCATCACGCCTTGAATGCTAGACGATCGGAAATTGTCGGACCCACTCTTCATGATAAGTCGATGAATGCCAACCACAGTTGGGTTCCGCTGCAAAATATCTTCAGCGATAAAATCCTTGCGTGTGGTGTTAGATGCAACAATAGCTTGAATTAAATTTTGCGGCACCAATCTATAGTTAGCAAGAAGCTGCTTTGTATCCTTTGGCAAACAATAACCACCATAACCAAAGGAAGGATTGTTGTACCCACTAGCGATACGAGGATCTAAACACACTCCGTCGATAATTTGCTTAGTATCTAAGCCATGAATAGCTGCGTAGGTATCTAACTCATTAAAAAATGAGACTCGCATAGCCAAGTAAGTATTCGCAAATAATTTAATTGCTTCCGCTTCGGTAGAATCCGTGTAAAGCACAGGAACGTCCTGTCTCACAGCGCCCTGACACAGTAATTCTGCGAACACTCTAGCTCGATCCGATATTTCACCAATCACGATTCGAGACGGATGTAAATTATCATAAAGCGCTTTTCCTTCACGCAAAAACTCTGGTGAAAAAAATAAGTTCTCACAACCCAATTCTTGACTTATTCTCTGCGTATAGCCAACTGGCACCGTTGATTTTATGACCATAATCGATTGCGGATTGATGGCCATAACATCACGAATCACCACCTCAATAGAGTTGGTATTAAAATAATCCGTTTCAGGATCATAATCCGTAGGTGTAGCAATAATTACATAATCAGAATCAACATACGCTTCATGCTTGTCAAGAGTAGCCCGAAAATTAAGTGGCTTATTTTTCAGATAAAACTCAATTTCCGAATCTACGATCGGAGACTCTTTGCGTTCAAGCATTTCAACTTTTTCTGGGATAATATCCAGTGCTACAACCTCGTGGTTCTGAGCGAGCAATATGCCGTTGGATAACCCAACATAACCTGTACCTGCAATAGCAATTTTCATTAAATACCCTCAATCGCTCGAAACCAGGCCTAACAATTCGTCGCTACATTATCGAAGTGTCTTGCCAAGCACAAATTACTTAAAAATTGTCAACCAACCATCAATTCTGATAGGACATTCAATGCTCATCGAAAATCCGGACTGTTACGGATTACTGTAAAGTGAACCCAACCTGCAACACCCGGTGTCTTGATTAAAATACCGAATAGCATCAAAAATCACTACCCATATCAAATTTCACACGATTAATTTCGCACTGAAGCAATCTGATTGCAGTGCCCCAAAATCATCGCTTTGTGCTAATAATGTGATATAGCAACTGTCTAGCTCAAAAGAACGTCAATAGGCTATTGACCTATAGTTTAAGGAGCTCCGTATGAACAAAGGTACGACATCACGATACCCTATTAGACATACATGAAAATGACAGTCCTATATTCAAGCCTACCGAGCAGGTTAGAACCCATTTTGCAACGTTCTTCCAGCCGCTATGGCCTGGACGATAGGCGTGATGATCTTCTGCCATTCATAGACAGCGGCATTTGTTACATAGATAGCATCTTCGGGCTGTACTAGAAACTGTTTTGCCAAGAATACAGCTGCAGGGTCACGCATATTGAGGGCGAAAACCTCCGGGGTAGCCTCTGCCGCACCTGGCATACGCGATAGGCGGAATACAAAAACTCCATGAGGATCAGCCTTGGACTCATCCAGCCATCCCGCCGTCCCAAGCACCTCTAACAAACTGGACTGATCGGACGGAAGGTCGTGCAAACCCGGTTGGCCCACAGCTCCCATAGCGACGAAACGCTTCTTCGACCTGGAAACGACAATTTCCGAACGCGGGGAAACCGGTCGATTCAGTCCATTCAATAGACTTTGGTAAGAGTAGACTTGTGCCTCTTTACCATTTCGCACGGTCACGTCAACAAGATGAGGTTCTAACACTGGGCCACCTGCCAAATTAATGGCATCCAGCAATGTCAACGGCCCTTGAAGAGCAGAAAATCTGCCAGGCGCCTTTACGGCCCCCGCAACCAACACCGAACCGGACACATCACCAAGCAGGCTGACCATCACCTGCGGGTCGGTCGCCACGTCTCGCAATCGGCGCTGAATTTCGCTTCCTACCCCATCCGGCGTCTTCCCGGCTACCGAAAATCGCCCGGCGTAGGGCAACGAAATTTTTCCTGCGGAATCAACACGGGCCTCGAACTTTGTGCCCCCCGTTGCCAACGGCGCAAACATGGCATTTTCCTCACCGATATCCGCGATGATGATCTGCAGCACGTCACCGGGTACCAAACGAATCTCAAAGGCTTTCGTCGGGGATACCGTCGTGGCAACTGGCACATCAATAGGTCGAGCGTAAGGGGCTATGGTCTCGGGCCCAAGCTCAATCAAGTCATATTGAATTGTCTGATCTTCCGGATCAGTCGAGACAATGGTCGTCATACGTGGCCCGGCACCCGATAGGATTCCCCCGGCACAACCAGAAAGCATTACTAATACCGCCAGCGCGACAGAAAGCCGAGAGGGATATCTGAAAGAAAAGACATGACTAGTCACGATGATCCTCAATGCTGGCAATTATGAATCGAGTAATACCGTAGATAAATATAAGAATAATCAGAAATGTAAATAAATTATAAATTTTTTGTGGATAAGTGTAATCTTCCGGCATATTCGGTTGAACCACTGTGATCAAACTATGTATGTTTTTATTCGCCTCAATTTTTGCGTTTTGTAAAGCAGACACACTAAGCTTATATGCTTCTTCGGCAACCTCAGCGTCGACCGTCAGTTTTCGAAAATCAGCGGCGACCACATTGAGATGACCGTCTACTGATGACGAAACTAGTGCCTTTTTCTCAAAACCCAGTTGCTTTTCGATTGCGTTTACACGGTTCTTTTGTTGGCGTACTTGTGGAGAATTGGGATTAAGCGTTGCCAGCAATACTTTTAAATTGGCCTGCTCTGTCGCCAATGTAGCTTCGAGCGTAGCAATGATTCCTGCCTGCGATTTAGCTGCCGCCTCAGCATCCAATATACTATTCTTGCTTTGAAAATCAATTAATGCAGCCCGTTTATCCTCGTAGTCACTACGCGCCTTGACTAACTCATCCTCTGCAAAACTCACTTGATCGGTTGCTAGTTGACGCGACAAATCATTAATGAATCTCTGACTCTGCCCTAACATTTCCGTCAGAGTTGAATGCGCAAACTCAGGCGTTAAACCCTGTACTTCGATCGTCAAAAGACCCGTCAACTCATTTACATGAACTGTTATTAAGCGCTGGTAGTATTCGAACAAGTCCTCGCGCGATACCTCGTCCGCGATCCAATAGAATGGATCAGATAACTGCTCCGCGAAATGCTTATGCCATTTGAGCTTATCTTCCAGCACTGCGAGTAAATCCGGCGAAGTCAAATAAGACAACAAGAAAATAGTTTCTTGCCTCGATATCTGCTTGGCGCTAGAGGCTAATATCGCGGCTCCAGCCGTTTGTTGAGTCAAACTGGACGCCCCAGTTGAATCAACCACTACGACCTGCGCAGTACTGGCATAGCGATTAACCGAAAAAAATGCATAGTAAATTATTGCAAGGACCATAGGAACCACAACAATAAATAGCAGAAGAAGTTTATTTCGTCGTTTGTTATTCCGGCTCATTATTTATTTCCACGCATTATTTTGTTCGATACATCGCGACACCCTCTGCGACATCTTCATAAACCTTTAGCTCCCCGTTATCCACCAGAAGCACCGTATCACAGAGGCGTTCAACTTCTTTCATATTATGCGTCGTGAGGAAAATTTTTGATTTTCCCAGTTTTTCACGGAATACCTCCTCGCATTTTCTTCTAAAAGTGTTATCTCCGGCGGCCATCACTTCATCGATCAAATAATAATCAAAGTCGAAGGCCATGCTCAGACCAAACGCTATACGCGAACGCATCCCAGAGGAATACGTACGGACAGGCTCATCAAACCATGAGCCGATCTCTGCAAACTCCTGAACATAACGCACTCTACGCGTCATTTCCTCGCCGACGAAGCCATAGACACGACAAACAAACTTTACATTGTCTCGTGCACTTAAGCTCCCTTGAAATCCGCCTGACTGGCCAACAGGCCAGGAAATGCTTTTATCAGTGCGAATCACGCCTGAATCAGGGGTATCTACCCCCGATAGCAATCGCATTAATGTAGATTTTCCCGCACCGTTTTTGCCGATCAGTCCAATATTTTTATCCGGTGGCACCACCATGGACAGATTTCGGAAAATATACCTTCGCCCACTCGTCGTGAGATACGATTTCGTAATATTATCGAGGGTAAACATCAGCTAAGTAATTCCTTTAATAGCCAACATTTTCGATTTTCTGATTCTAAATAGTCCCAGACCGGCACTTAGCAAGACAGCCGTGCAAATTAGTACATAGGGAAAAGACACTAAATCCAAGACAACGTAAAACGGAAATACGGCCTCCCGTATCAACTCCATCATATGCAGAAATGGATTCCAAGCTATATATGGCAACACATAGCTGGGAAAACTGGCCACTGGAAAAATCGCACCTGACGAAAAATAAAGCACCATAAAAAAGAAACGGACGAAAGTGCGTACTTCAGGAATGGCATCTACAATCACAGCGAGCACCATACCCATGCCGAAAGCCAAAGCAATCCCTACTAGCAATAAGCCGAGCCACTCCAACGGTCTATGAATGCTTACATCATAGCCATACCATGCGAACGCCGCTAAAACAAACAAGTATGAAATGCTGGCAATACAGCATTGCATTATCGTTCTAGCCACGAAAGTATCCATCGGAGTCAATTGCTTGTACGCAAATAGCCCTCGGTTAGCGGCTAGCCCCTCCATAATCAGCGTCGCAACGCCTCTAAACATGATAAAGGGCGCAATACCCGTCAACAAAAACATGGCAAATGGAATACCTTGAGTAGGCCCTCGACCACGAATGACCCCCATCACGACGACCATAATTATCAGTTGAATAACTGGCTCAGCCAACATCCAAAATGCCCCCATCCGTCGCTGACCAAAGCGCGTGCGCATTTCGCGCAACAACAGTGCAAAAATAACCGCACGAGTGATTTGAAACGGAGTGCGTGGCGTCATAGGGACGAAACTCTGGTAGATCGATATTGCATCGCAGTATACCTATGAAAACATGCGAATAAACTTAGCGAATGTTGCAAGCTGCTAAACAAATAATGGGATTCCGCTCAAACACAGCCTACTTTCTACCCCAAGGCAACATCACGTGTGGCATGCCACTCAAACTAAAGTCAGGATATTGATAGTTGAGATTCGGGTTATAGAATGGATCATGGTGCATCAAATGAGCCCAGCTCGTACGCATATACTCCACCTCGGCCCGCGCGCGCAGAGTCTGTGCCGGACTCGTGTCCTTTCCTCTAGTGATCGATTCGTGGTGATAGAGTAACGCATGAGGAGTCCACACTACCCGCTGTCCCACATCTCGTACACGTAAACAAAAATCTACGTCGTTAAAAGCAACAGTCAGTTGGATCTCGTTCAAGCCGCCTAGGGACTGATACAGGGACTTGTGCGTCAGTAGACAAGCGGCCGTCACTGCGGACAAGTCTTGTGACACCAAGGCGCGCCCACAGTAGCCCGGATCGTCTCTGTCTATGCCGGTGTGTAGATGGTTTGCGCATCCTCCGGGACCGACCGTATCCCCACCATGCTGAACAGTGTTGTCACCATACAGTAGCTTGGCGCCGACGACGCCGGTACCCTCCTGCATCAACAAGCTGACCATTTCCTCTAGCCACTCGGGTGAAATGACCTCGGTATCGTTGTTCAGCAAACAAATCAAATCCCCTCGCGCCTGCTGAACCGCAAGGTTGTTAATTTTGGAATAATTGAATGCCTCATCAAATGGCAAAATACGAATATTCGGCCTGGCCTCAATCGTCCGCAGATACGCCAATGTCTCAGGTTGGACGCTTTGATTGTCCATGACGATGATTTCGTACGCGGAATACGAAGTTTTTTGCAAAAGACGATCGATGCAGCACTGCAGATGAGCCAAGCCGTCTCGCGTAGGAATCACGATGGTGACCAGCGGTGGGGGCACTGGTAAGGCATAGCGCACATGACAACGGCCTGTGCCGGTTGCCTCTACCGACGCATGAATACCCCGTCTCTGCAAATCGGCAGCAACGACATCGCGCGTTTCGGTGCTGGAACTACGATCAACCTGTACTAATTCTTCGTTTACGTGCCACAGTGGCGCGGGCGCATGCGCCACTCGGGGTGTATCGGCTGTCAGGGCCAGCAATAGACTATGCAGTGCACCGTCTGTACTGTAAGTTGCAGCCTGTGCTACATCCCAGATGGGGGCCAACGGTCGAGTGCGCCAGGCAAAGGCGTCGCCAATATAGTTGGTCGCACGTAGTAACTCGGGCGACCAGTCCGGTTTGAAAGCGGGCTGTGACAAGCGTCCGTCAGCATCGATGCTATCGTGGTCTGCATAAACGACCGCAGGTTGACTGGCATCCGTCGTACTGTGCGCCAGCCAATATAGGGCCGCTTCGGACAGCTGTGTGCCATGGCGCAGGACGATCGTCCAGTCTGCACCAAGCCTGGTGTCTTTGGCGCCTGCAGATGCCGAACCTAGCGGGGTCACCTGAGACAAGTCAGCCAATGCCTGAACCCAGCCCTCGTACGGTAAGCGGATTCTTGAAAAATGCGGGTAGATCTGGTTGTCCAGCGTCTCGTCAATGAACGGATCCACCGCCACATCATCGCCCTCACCCGCCAGGATGACGACCTGAAAATGGGGAGGCTGCTGCCAATGGCGCAAATGCTTCAGCATTAAATGGCGGTCTTCAGGAGACACACTATAAAACTCGGCATGCCAATCGGCATAGCTACGCATATACGCGTTCGCCCTGAACCGGCAAGACACGGAATACGCGTGGTTCAGATTCGTAAACAGGGTGTGCAGCTTCAGGCCTGCCCGGGCACGGCGCTGCTGTGTTTGCCGAAAAAAGACGGGCACGATCCGCCGCAACTGGCGAAACCGATATTCCGGCCAAGACAACCGACGCAATGACACGGTGACATCGCCTGGCGTCGTTGAGTCGGATGCGGGTTTGACCCTGATAGCTCGAATACCAACGGGCACATCGACCATCTCTTGTATCTGTCCGCGCCGCGTCACCAGGACATCCACGTTTGCCGTTTGACCATCCACCAGGCTCAGCGTCAGGACGGCACTATAGGCACGATCATGTCCAACAGCCCTGCCCTGGATCAAGTACACGCCGCCAGCCGACGCGCCGTCTCCCTGCCTGGACGGCGTCAACCAGGTATCGGGAGTCTGCTGCGTAAATACGGTATTTTCAAAAAACATGCCCGATTAGCCCCGTTGCAAGCCTGATTTCAGGCTATGCAACCACTGCCGCCAGGGCGATCCTGGCGCTCGTGCTTCCAGTTCAGGGGCGATCAGGGCCTCTAAACGAGCTACTTCGGCTTTAACTGCGGGTACAAAAGTCAACATATCGTCGCACTGTTCGTTGTTTTTATCGTGCAACTCAAAGTATTTGCGATGCTTGATGCGCCCGGCTTTGGTCGCACTGCCCTTGGGGCTTTTGCGCAGCACAAATTCTTCGAATGATTTCACGACATAATGATTAATACGCATGTTCGACCAGATCACGGCTTTGCTCAAGCTGTCTTGCCGGCCATCACGAAAAATCAGATCAGTTCCCGTTGCGTCTACGTAACGCCCCTGGGTCAGCACGGCATGGTGCGGCGTCGCCCAGTGATCCACGCTGGTGGGCCTGACCACGGCCTTGTAATGCTGATTAACGGAAAACTTGATCAGCGATCGGCGTAAAAATCGCTCAATCACCAAGCCGTCTTCCCAAAAACGCTCGCCGCCGGAGCCAAAGCACGCCCAGTTCAGCGCGACCCCGCCCACGTCCGGATCCGAGAACAGCTCGGTCAGTTTCGGGACAACCGAGTTCGCACCATCCATCGGCGTGATGAACTCATCGGCATCGATGAATGCGATGGCGTCGATGTCGTCCGGGCACTCGCGCGAGAGCAAATTGTAGGCACCCAACTGCGGGCGGACGTCCGGTTCGTCCGGATAGTCCACCAGCGTAATGGGCTCGTGTCGCTGCAAGATCGACAGGATCTGACGGGTCAGGTCTGTACTATCGTTGTCGGCAATCAGAAAATGACTGAATCCGACGATCTTGTGGAACGCCAGCCATTCCAATACATAGGCGTCTTCGTTCTTGAAGATCGCACCCACTGCAAACTTCATCATTTGCTCCGAGAAACCTCGGCATTCATGCCGGGGAGGAAAGGAGCGCGGCCGTCAGGTTGTAGGATTGGTCTGACTTGACCCAATGACTGGATAAATATCCAGTCATTGGGTTTGGTTTGGATAGTCTTTGGCCCATGCAAACCAAACGTGCCTACCGATTCCGGTTCTATCCCACGCCCGAGCAAGCGATCACGCTGGCTCGCACGTTTGGGTGCGTACGCGTGGTCTATAACCACATGCTTAGTCTTCGTTCGACGGCTTGGGCCCAGCGGCAAGAACGTCTGGGGTATCACGCGACCTCGGCTGCGCTGACGGCGCTGAAAAAGACGCCAGACCACATCTGGTTGAACGAGGTCAGTAGTGTTCCGTTGCAACAAGCGCTGCGCCATTTGCAAACGGCGTTTGTTAATTTCTTCGCGAAACGCTCCGGATACGCGCGATTCAAACGGAAAGACGGCCCGCAATCGGCCGAATACACCGCCAGTGCCTTTCGCTGGGATGGCCGGTCGCTCAAATTGGCGAAGATGCGCGAGGCGCTCCCGATTCGTTGGTCCCGTCAGATTCCCAAGGCGGCCAAGGTCACCACAGTCACCGTCAGCAAAGACCCCGCAGGACGATACTTCGTCAGCCTGCTGTGCGATGACGTCGTGGCGCAGCAGGCGCCCGTCTCGGACTGCGTCGGCATTGATCTGGGGTTGTCTCATTTTGCGACATTCTCAACAGGAGAAAAAATCAATGCGCTGCAGGTCTTTCGTAAGCATGAAGCCAAGTTGGCCAAGCTGCAACGCCATCTGGCCAGGAAACAACGCGGCTCGGCTCGCCGTGCCAAGGCGAGGCTAAAAGTCGCCAAGCTGCATGCCAAGATCACAGACACCCGCAGAGATTTCCTGCACCAGCTTTCTGCCCGGTTGATCCACGAAAACCAAGTGATTGCCGTGGAAAGCTTGTCTGTATCAAATATGCAGAAAAACCGCCGTCTTGCTAAATCCATCGGTGATGCCGGGTGGGCGGAGTTCGTGAGACAGCTTGAGTACAAAGCGCGTTGGGTTGGGCGTGAGTTTGTGCGCGTGGATCGCTGGTATCCCTCCAGCAAGCGTTGCCACACTTGTGGGTACGTATTACCTAAGCTGCCGCTGAGTATGCGACGGTGGTCCTGTCCAGCATGCGGCACAGACCACGATCGCGACATCAACGCAGCGCATAACGTATTAGCCGCCGGGCTGGCGGTGTTAGCCCATGGAGAAACGGTAAGACCTGAGTGCATGAGTGTTGATGCGCAACGGCTCGGTTCTGTGAAGTGGGAATCCCTTTCCTTCAGGGAAGGGAGCAGTCAAAGGATGTTGGATCAAAATGACCGCTAGAGCTCGTTATCAGATGCCGCGGCGCTTATTCGGTAAAGCCGTGGTACTTCTTGCCCAACGCCAGCGTGGCGGAGAAGAAGCCCTGCTTGTTACCGCAGTCGTAGCGCGTACCCTCATATTGATAACCGAACACCGCACGATCGCGCAGCATGGCGGCGATACCGTCGGTCAGCTGGATTTCTCCGCCGGCGCCGGGGGTGGTTTGGCGCAGATATTCAAAAATCTCCGGCTCTAGCACATAGCGCCCCACTACGGCCTGGGTGGACGGCGCCAGCGCGGGTTCGGGTTTTTCGACCATGGAGGTCAGACGCCACGTTTCGTCGTCCAACTGCGTGCCGGCGATAATGCCGTACTTGTTGGTTTCGTGACGCTCGACGTTCTGGATACCCAAGACGCTGCCCTCGCACGAGTGAGCGACCTGTACCAGTTGGCGGGTGACGGGGATGTCGGCGTCGATCAGGTCATCGGCCAGTAGGACGGCGAACGGCTCGTTGCCGACGACGGGAGCGGCGCACAGCACGGCGTGGCCCAGGCCTAGCGGGGCCGATTGGCGGATATAGACGCAGTTGACGTGCGCGGGCAGGATGCTGCGTATGGCTTGCAACTGCTGCAGTTTGTTTTTGGCTTCCAGTTCGGCCTCGAGCTCGGGCATCGTGTCGAAATGGTCTTCGATCGAGCGCTTGTTGCGGCCCGTGACGAAGATAAGCTCGGTAATTCCTGCGGCGACGGCCTCTTCAGCGGCGTATTGAATAAGAGGCTTGTCCACGACGGGCAGCATCTCTTTGGGCATCGCTTTGGTGGCGGGCAAAAAACGGGTGCCCAGGCCCGCTACAGGAAATACGGCTTTACGGATTGGTTTCATAGCTACCTACGAGAAAACGCGAGTATGAAGGAAGGCCACTGGCAAGTCTGCAAACAAAAGCAAACTGCGCTACAAGAATATTAGCCGGGCATTTTGAAGAACTAATGTCATGCGGACTGCAACGATACATCACTGATGTAACATAAATCTACAGTAAAGTGACAAATACACATCAAAGCGCGGGTTCGGCAATATTGTGTCTCATTTCTCACGAAATAATTTGGCGATACCGTGTCGCCAACGGCTGCTCTGTCGAGGCATTTCACGCCAGGTGATCAGTTCTTGTAACACCCTCTCGGGGGTGGTGAACCGATGGGTGACCCGACTGACGTAGGTCGGATACAACATCAGAGTCCCGGCGACCAGTTCGTCGAGCGTGAGGGTGCGGCTGCGCCGGCGCCGGACATCGGGGGTGAGCCCCCTGTCGTCAGTCAACCCCCAGCCGGCGTAAAACGGCTGGCCGTAGGTCACGACGGGTTTGTGGCGCAGCAGGGCCTCGAAACCGGCCAGGGAGGTCAGGACATGGACCTCGTCGACGAGGGGCAGGATCTGCTCTAACGAGGTGTCGCCGATGATTTCATCGCAGTCGGCCAGTGCCTCGCCCTCGCCTTCGCCGGATGAGCGCAGCCCGGCCAGGACGTCGGGATGCGGTTTGTACAGGACGTATTCGTCGGGATAGGCCCGGCGCACGGCACGCAGCAGGTCGATATTGCGCCGGATGGTGCTGGCGCCGTAGCGAATCGAGGCGTCGGTTTCGACCTGGCCAACGACGAGCAAGACCCGCTGGGCCTCGGCGGGACGCGTCCAGGCGACCTGCCCCGTCAGGTTGTATTTAGTGATGCCGGCGTCGCAGATGGTCTGTCGTAACGCGGCGGCACGGGCCAGCACGGCGGGCGGAAAATCGGTGTGCGCGAGCAGGTGTTCGAGCCGGGATGGCCGAGTGGCGTCGTAATAAATACCTAGGTCGTCTTGTACCCAGGAGACGGGCCGAATCAGGTCGGCGCCCAGGCCGACGGAGCGCAGAAAGCCGTCTTCGACACGGATGACGGGCTTGTCCGATGGACGGTGCTGTAGGGCGGCGTCTTTCTTGCGGCCCCAGCTGGCGACGGTGTCGTCCTGGCTGGCGCGTTTGGCGAACCAGGCAAAATGCACGCGGCTGCCGTCGAAGAATTCCCGTACGTAGCCGTGTTTCCACCCAGAGAAACCCACGGCGGTGATGCGTTCGGGAAAGCGCTGGCGCATCCGGCGCTGCAGGGCGAGCCAGGCCAGGACGGTTTCGACTTCGCAGCGCTGGCCGGTCTCGGGATCGGCGTAGCGGCAATAGCCGATCAGGGCGGCGTGGACGAGTTGCTGCAGCGGCACTGGCTGGCGTCGCGCGGGCGCGGGCAAGTCGTCCTGCGTCAGGCCCCAGCCAGCGTAGAACGGCATGCCGAAGGTGCGGACGGGTTTGCCCCACAGCAGGGCCTCGAAACCCAACTGCGAGGTCACGGTGTAAACGGCATGGGCATCGGCCAGCAGGCCGGCGGGATGCATGTCCTGGTCCAGCAGGACGACGCGGGGGGTGGCGCGAACCTGATCGACGTTGAAGTAGCCGCGCTTGCGGCCCGAGACGACGTCGGGATGGATTTTGAGGGCGATGGTGCGATCGGGATGCTCGTCGAGTGCGGCGGCGAGCATGCGGGTAAAGGCGTCGGGCCCGGCGGCGCCGGCGGTGACCGAGGCGTCGCCGTACGTCTGGTCGACGACCAGGATATAACCGGCGGGCAGGTCGGGATGGGCGTCGCGGGTGTGGTTGTATTTGGAGACCCGCCCTTCTCGCCACGCGGTGATCAGGGCGTGGGTCCGCTGCTGTTGGGCGGTGTCTAGCGGTTGTCGGACCAGGGTCTCGAGTCGTGCGGGGTGATTGGCATCCAGATAGAGCCCCTGGTCGTCATAGACGATGGATAAGGGGGCATCCATGTAACCGAGGCCGACGGAGCGAAGAAAGCCATCCTCGATGTGACGAACGCCCAGTCCATGGCGCTCGGCATATCGCTGGGCACGCAGTGCGCTGGGGCGCTGGCCCCAGGCAACAACGCTGTCACCCGGCTGGGGCTGGGCGGATTGACGCACGAGCTCATGATCATCCAGCAAGGCGGCCAGGGTCGCGATTTTCCGTACACCGGCAGAGCAGATGATTAACCTGGGCAGCGTCATGGGCGACGACGATCAGTCAAACAGATCGGCCCGGGCAAAGGGGCCGGCCTGAAGGTCTTTTTCGGACAGGATCAGCTCTGGGGTCGTGGGCCAGTCGATGTTCAGCTGGGGGTCGTTCCAGATGATGGAGCGCTCGAGGCTCTTGTCCCAATAGTCGGTGGTTTTGTAGAGCACGTCTGCCGTCTCGGACAAGGCAACGAAGCCGTGGGCGAAACCCTCGGGGATCCAGAGTTGGCGACGGTTTTGTTCGGACAGGATTTCACCTACCCACAGCCCGAAGGTATCCGAGCCGCGACGCAGATCGACGGCCACATCGTAGATTTCGCCCGCGAGGACGCGCACGAGTTTGCCCTGGGCGCGCGGGGCCAACTGGTAATGCAGGCCGCGCACGACGCCGCGCGCGGAGCGCGAGTGGTTGTCCTGGACGAAAGCCACGGACCGCCCGAGGGCCTCGTCGACGCATTGCTGGTTGAAGCTTTCGTAGAAGAATCCCCGTGCGTCTTCGAACACTTGCGGCTCGAACAGGCGTACGTCGGGAATCGCGGTAGCGGTGGATTTCATCGGTCAGATTTCGGTGACGATATTCATCAAGTACTGACCATAACCATTTTTGCGTAAAGGTTCAGCGAGTCGAACCAATTGCTCGGCGTTGATATAACCCAGGCGATAGGCGATTTCTTCGGGACACGCGACCTTCAGGCCCTGACGGGCCTCGATGGTGGCGATGAACTGGCTGGCCTCGAGCATGGATTGGTGCGTGCCGGTGTCCAGCCACGCATAGCCGCGCCCCATCATGACGACGTCCAGCGCATTTTGCGCGAGGTAGGCACGATTGAGATCGGTGATTTCCAGCTCGCCCCGGATCGAGGGCTTGATGGTCTTGGCGATGTCGACGGCCTGGTGGTCGTAGAAGTAAAGCCCGGTGATGGCGTAGTGGGAACGCGGACGCAAGGGCTTTTCTTCGAGGCTGAGGGCCTTGCCTTGCTTGTCGAACTCGACGACGCCATAACGCTGCGGGTCGTGTACGTGATAGGCAAAGATGGTGGCCCCGGCTTGCTGTTCGGCCGTCTGGTGCAGCAGTTTGGAAAAGTCGTGACCGTAGAAGATGTTGTCACCCAACACCAGCGCGGACGGTGCGCCGTCGAGGAAGGCGTCGCCGATCAAGAAGGCCTGGGCCAGCCCTTCGGGATTGGGCTGGATGGCGTATTGCAGATTCAGGCCCCATTGGCTGCCGTTGCCCAGCAGTAGCTGAAACCGCGGCATGTCCTGGGGCGTGGAGATAACCAGGATATCCTGAATACCCGCCAGCATAAGCACACTGAGCGGGTAATAGATCATGGGCTTGTCATAGACAGGCAGCAGCTGTTTAGACACAGCCAGTGTAGCGGGGTAAAGCCGGGTGCCTGAGCCACCGGCCAAGATAATGCCCTTACGCCTCGTCATTCAGGTGTTTCCCTTGCGTTTTGTTATTACCGCGCTAACCGCGCAACCGTTTGCTGAACGCCATCTTCCCACGTTGCCAGCGACAACCCAAATGTTGTCCGCAGTTTTGCGGTGTCCAGGCGGGAATTGGCGGGCCGACGGGCTGGCAATGGATAGGCGGCGGTAGGAATCGGCAGGACAGTCTCCGGTGTCGCTTTTAGTGTTATTCCAGCGTCGCCGGCCAGTCGAACCAGCAGACGAGCGTACTCGTACCAGGATGTGTAGCCTGATGCGGCCAGATGATAGCAGCCATACGGGAAACCCGACGGTGGTGTTTCACCTAGTTGATTGTGCTGCTGATAGCGTATGAGCAACTGTGCCGTGATGTCAGCAATTAAGGCGGCGCTGGTCGGCGCCCCGACCTGATCGGCCACGATGTTTAATTCGTCGCGCTGTTGTGCAGCGCGCAATATCGTCTTGATGAAATTGCCGCCGTGTTCGCTGTGGACCCAGCTGGTGCGCAGGATCAGGTGCCGGGATAAATGACGCGCGATGCCCTGCTCGCCCGCGAGTTTGCTGCGGCCATAGCTGGATTGCGGTGCAACAGGGTCGGACTCGAGGTACGCGCCGGCCTTGTCGCCGCTAAAGACATAGTCGGTGGAATAGTGCACGAGCAGCGCGCCGGATGCCTGGGCCTCTTGGGCCAGGATCTCGGGGGCAACACCATTGATCTGCATGGCTAGATCGGGCTCTTGCTCGGCCCGATCCACCGCGGTGTAGGCGGCGGCGTTGATGATGATGTCGGGCTGCTCGGCGTCCAGCGTGGCCTTGATGGCGTCAGGCAGCGCCAGGTCGCAACGCTGGCGGTCGACGGCGATGATCTCGCCCATCCCGGCCAGACGATGTTGCAACGCATGGCCGACCTGGCCATTTTTTCCTGCGATCAGTATTTTCACGCAGCGTCCCCTGCGGATCCGTATTGCCGCGCGACCCACTGCCGGTAGTCCCCGCTGACGACGCCCTGCACCCAGTCGGCGTGATCGAGGTACCACCGTACGGTCTGCCGCAACCCTGAGTCAAAGGTCTCGGCGGGCGACCAGCCTAATTCCCGCGCGATCTTGGCCGCGTCGATGGCATAGCGCCGGTCGTGGCCCGGGCGATCCTGGACGTGCGTGATCTGCCGCGCATAAGACTGGCTGTCCGCGCGCGGATGCATATCGTCGAGCAAGGCGCAAATTGCATGGACGACTTGCAGGTTGGTGCGCTCGCTATTGCCGCCGACGTTATAGGTCTGCCCCACCCGGCCGTCTTGCAGGACACGGCGCAGTGCATGGCAGTGGTCTTTGACGTAGAGCCAATCGCGCACTTGCTGACCATCGCCATAGACGGGCAGGTCCTTGCCCGCGAGTGCGTTCAGGATCGTCAGCGGGATGAGTTTTTCCGGGAAATGATAGGGACCGTAGTTGTTGGAACAGTTGGTCGTCAGTACCGGCAGGTCGTAGGTGTGATGCCAGGCCCGGATCAAATGATCGGACGCGGCTTTTGAGGCGGAATAAGGGCTGTTGGGCTGATACGGATGGGATTCCGCAAACGGCGCATCGGATGGGGACAACGAACCATAGACCTCGTCGGTGGAGACGTGCAGAAAGCGGAACTGCTCACGCGGCGAACCACTGAGCGTGCCATAAAACGCCCGCACGGCCTCGAGCAGCGTGAATACGCCGACGACGTTGGTCTGAATAAAAGGCGCCGGTCCGTCAATGGAACGATCGACATGGGATTCCGCTGCGAAGTTCACCACGGCCCGGGGACTGTGCTCGACCAAGAGGCGATCAATACAAGCGCGGTCGGCAATATCGCCCTGCACAAAGACATGCCGGGGATCATCCCGCAGTGACGCCAGGGTCTGGCGGTTGCCTGCGTAGGTCAGTTTATCCAGATTGATAATGGCCTCGTCCGACTGGGCAAGCCAATCCAGGACAAAATTGCCACCAATAAACCCGGCACCGCCCGTTACGAGTATTGTCATCTTTCAATCAGCTATCACATAGTCAGGCAAAAGCTTGGGTGCCGTACCGCAAATGAACATTCCCCGACATTTCGGCGGGTAATGTACCATTCAACACACCAGTATAAATCTTTGCACCCAGGGAATGATGGCGCCGCTGTCTCGCATACTTCACCGTTTCAAGCCTTCGAGTCGCGGCCAAGCTATTTGGCCGCAGAATACGGTAAGTCGTTGGCTGGTTCTGCAACAAAATAACAATCCGTCTACCGATTATTACATCCGCTCTCGTCTGGAAGAAACGGGGCTCCCCGTGTCATATAAGGATCTGGATCAAGATACGCCGCATTTTGGCGATCTGGCGCCCGGGACGGGCGTAGTGATCGTGCGTTATTTGAATGCGCGATGGGTCGCCGCCCTGCGTACGCACCGTAGCCAACTGAGCTATGTGGCGTATTTTATGGATGATGATTTGCTGCATCCCAAACACTGGGCGGGATTACCACGTAGTTATATCAAGAAACTGCAAAAATATTGCGGTGCATTTATTCCGGATATTCGCGCGTTGGCGTCGGCGTATTGGTTTTCGACGCAGACACTGCAAGACCGCTATCAGTTCAAGGTGATGCAGGTCATACCGCCCCGGCCGCTGCCGTTGGGCGTGGATAATACGCCGCTGCCCTTGCGCCCGTTGGATGTGCAAAGTCCCGTCCAGATGTTTTATCACGGCTCGGCAACCCATCAGGCCGAGCTCGACTGGCTGCACCCGATCGTCGAAAGACTGCTGTATCAGTGCCCGGATCTACATTTTGAAGTGATCGGCAATCACGCGGTCAATCTGCAATTTCGCGATCTGCCCCGGACGCGGGTTTTACATCCGATGTCGTGGCATAGCTATATCAGCCATTGCCAAACGATTAATGGCCATATTGGTTTGGCCCCATTGCTGCCCTCGTCTTTTAATGAAGGTCGATCGCACAGCAAGATTTACGACATTACGCGTTGCGGGGCGATCGGAGTTTATTCGACGCCCAGTGCCTATACCAATGCGATCGTGCACGGCGAAGACGGCTTGCTACTGAAAAACGAGCCCGATTTGTGGGTGCAGACGATTGCGGAGCTGGTGGAAAATCGCGCGCGGCTAAATGCATTGCGCACAGCCGCGCATGCGCGGCATTCGACGCCTGTCATCGAGACGCCGACGCTCATGCAGACGTTGTTGACGGCGGCGTAGTCGCCTACTCGTAGCCCAGCCATTTCAGGATCTTGCCCGATACCGCAGGGTGCAGGACGGACAGCAAGAAACATCCCAGGTTCAGCGGAAACGGAAAGCTGATGCGCGCGCGATTGCGGGCCAGGCCCTGCCGGATGACGCGAGCGGCTTTGTCCGCGGGCCACAAAAAAGGTTTGGGGCCAGGCATGTCAAAGCACATTTGCGATTCGACGTAGCCGGGCATGATGACGTTGACCTTGATGCCCTGCCCCGCCAGCAGATCGCGCATGGCTTCGCCATAGACTTTGACGGCGGATTTGCTGGCACTGTAGCTGGGGGTTTCGGGCAGGCCGCGCCAGGCGGCCAGGGAACTGACCAGCGCGATTTGTCCGCCGCGCCGCGCCTGCATGGCAGGCAGGCTGGCATGCAAGGTGGCCATCGCGGCTTTGATGTTGACGTCGAACAGACGATGCATGTCGTCCCAGGTTTCACCCTGCTGCTGGGGGCCGATGTTGATATTGACGCCGGCGTTGGCAACGACGAGATCGGGGGCTTCGGTGTCACCCATCTCGGCCAGCCATTGCCGCAGGGCGTCGTGATCGCGGACATCCAGCTCGTGCAGGACGACACGGACGCCGAGCGTGCCACAGGCCTGGGCGAGCTCGTCCAGACGCGCGCGGTTGCGGCCCTGCAAGATTAGCGTCTGCGTGCCGGCCCGAGCATATTCCATGGCCAGCGCACCGCCGATGCCCCCTGTCGCGCCGGTAATCAGGACGCACGCGGGAACGTTGGCGGACGGGGTAGCGGAAGGAGTCATTCGGGTGTCGGCAGAGATGAATACGACGCCGGCCTCGCCAGGGGTCGTTTAAAGACCCCAAGGGGAAGCCGGCGGGGCTGGCGGACGGTGGACAATGGGTGTAGACCCAGGCCTGTGTCGCGCCAGGCAATGCAATGCATGCGTGGGCAGGTCTGCTTATTCGAGCAGGCTGCGCAGCATCCAGGCGTTCTTTTCGTGGATGTCCATGCGTTGGGTCAACAAGTCGGCCGTGGGCTGATCGTTAGCGTCGTCGGCAATGCTGAACGCGGCACGGGCGGTCTTGGAGACGGCCTCGTTGCCTTTGACGAGCAGACGCACCATTTCCAGGGCGTCCGGTACGTTTTGCGGCTCGGAGATCGACGAGAGCTTGGCGAACTCGCGATAGGTGCCGGGGGCGTGAACGCCCAGTGCACGAATACGCTCGGCGATGTCGTCCAGCGCGTTCCATTCCTCGGTGTACTGCGTCATGAACATCAGATGCAGGGTATTGAACAGCGGGCCGGTGACGTTCCAGTGGAAATTGTGCGTCATCAGGTACAGGGTGTACGAGTCTGCCAACACCTTGGACAGCTCGGCGCTGATCGCGCCACGGTCTTTGTCGGAGATGCCAATATTGATACGAGTACCGGCGGTGTTATCTGCCTTGGACGACTTTGCCATATAGCGCTCCTGGTAGGTGAAAGAGATGTATCTAGGATACCACCAGATTAGACGGTATCGAGTGACTTGGAGATGACTGCAGGCTCGTGATCGAGCATGGTGACGTTGGCCAACTCGCAGGCGTAAACGGCCTCGGCCAGGGCCTCGATGGCGGCCAGGCGCGGGAAGCTGCGACGCCAGGCGAGCACGACGCGGCGTTCGGGAGGACGGCCTTCAAAGGGCAAGTAGCGCAGCAGGGATTTGGCCGGTGGGTTTTCCGGGATGGCGGTGACGGGCAGGACGGTGATGCCGATCCCGGCGGCGACCATGTGGCGGATGGTCTCTAGCGAAGACCCTTCGAAGGTACGTTGGATGCCATCGCTCGCCGCGGAAAAGCGCGAGAGCTCGGGACAGACTTCGAGGACTTGATCCCGAAAGCAATGCCCCGACCCCAGCAGCAACATGGTTTGCTGTTTCAGGTCTTCGGAACTGACGCTCTCGCGATTGACCCATTCGTGATCGCGGGGCACGGCCACGATGAAGGATTCGTCGTAGAGAGGCTGCGTCACCAGGCCCGCTTCGGGCAGAGGCAAAGCCATGATCGCACAGTCGATTTCGCCCTGGCGCAGCAGTTCGACCAGACGCAGGGTGAAGTTTTCCTGCAGCAAGAGCGGCATCTGCGGGGTGCGCGCGATCTGCGTGGGAACGAGCTTGGGCAGCAGATACGGGCCGATAGTGTGGATCACCCCGACGCGTAGCGGGCCGGCCAGCGGGTCGTGGCCCTGGCGCGCGATTTCCTTGATGCTGGCGCTCTCTTCGAGGACCTTTTGGGCCTGGGTCACGATGCGCTGGCCGATGGCCGTCACACCCACCTCTGCGCCACCGCGTTCAAACAACGTGACACCGAGTTCGTCTTCCAGCTTGCGAATGGCAACGGACAAGGTCGGCTGGCTGACAAAGCAGGCCTCGGCCGCGCGGCCGAAATGCCGTTCGCGCGCGACGGCAACGATGTATTTGAGTTCGGTCAGAGTCATAGTGAATCGTACCTGCGGTGGGCCGACTTATTAGGGCGGCGGCTAAAAGGGATCTTCATGAACGCAGAAAATCTTCGCGGCCACGCATCCAACGCGTGAGGTGGGCATCAACGGCACCCGGATGCTCGGCGCGCAACCACGTGGCGGCGTCGCGCGCTTGTTCGGCAATACCAACATCACTGTCGAGATCGGCAAATCGCAGCAGCGCCATACCGGATTGGCGCGTGCCGAGAAATTCGCCGGGCCCGCGCTGCTCGAGATCGCGACGCGCGATCTCGAAACCGTCGGACGTTTCAAACATGGCGCGCAATCGCTGACGCGCGATTTGCGACAAGGGCGTTTGATACAGCAATACGCAAACGGATTCGGTGCTGCCCCGCCCTACTCGGCCGCGCAATTGGTGCAGTTGGGCGAGACCAAAACGCTCGGCGTGCTCGATCACCATGAGCGAGGCCTTGGGCACGTCGACACCAACCTCGATCACGGTGGTGGCGACCAGCAGATCGATCTCGCCGTCCCGAAAGGACTGCATGACGGCGGCCTTGTCGGCCTGCGGAAGACGGCCATGCACAAGACCGATTCGCAGATCGGGTAAATCTACGCACATGGCCTCGTAGGTATCGACGGCGGTCTGCAATTGCAGTGCTTCGCTTTCTTCGACCAGAGGGCAGACCCAATAGGCTTGCTGACCTTCGCGCACGGCATTGGCAATGTGCGCGATGACTTCTTCGCGACGGTTGTCGGAGACGAGCTTCGTGACAACGGGCGTGCGACCCGGCGGGAGTTCGTCAATGACGGAGACATCGAGGTCCGCGAAAAACGTCATGGCCAGCGTACGCGGAATCGGCGTCGCGCTCATGTTGAGTTGATGCGGGATGGTTGGGGATGAAGGGCTGGGTGCGTTGGGTACACCGGCCACCTTGGTTGCACCGGCTGCCTCGGCTACGCTGGCTACCTTGGTTGCCTTGATTACGCCAGTTGCGTTGGCCGCGTTGGCTACCTTGGTGGCGTTGACGTCGTTCGGTGCGTCGAGGTCGCTCGGTACATTGGGGTCGTTAGCGTCGCTTAGTTTGCCCCCTATCGGCGTCTCGCCTTTGCGGGTCAGGGCCAGGCGTTGGCCGACGCCGAAGCGATGTTGTTCGTCGACGATGGAAAGGCCCAGGCGTTGAAATTCGACGTGATCTTGAATGAGGGCCTGAGTGCCAACCAGCAACTGTATCGTGCCGTCGGCCGCACCCGCGGCGGCGGCACGGCGTGCTTTCGCGGACTGACTGCCTGTCAGCCAAGCCACGTTCACGCCCAGGGGCTGCAGCCACGCGACCAATTTATGGAAATGCTGTTCAGCCAGGATTTCCGTAGGCGCCATCAATGCCACCTGCGCACCACAGGCGATGGCCTGCGCGGCAGCGACAGCGGCGACCACGGTTTTGCCACTGCCCACGTCGCCTTGCAAGAGACGATGCATGGGGTACGGTTGCGCAAGATCGGCGGAGATTTCGCGGACGACGCGCTGCTGGGCGGCGGTAAGCTTGAATGGCAGCGTTTGGTATAGGCGAGAGACCAGATCGCGAGGAATGGCGGAGGCGGTCGGGGCCTGTTTGGCAGCCGATTTACGTATGGTGATAGGCGCGGGAGTTTCCATCACTGGCGCAGCCGACAATACGCCGTCTGGCTGAGGCGGCAATGGCACCGCCCGGATCGTGCGACGGGCAGCGCGCGCGGCGGCCAGCGATAACTGCTGGGCCAGCAGTTCGTCAAACTTGATGCGATGCCAGGCGGGATGGCCGCGTTCGATCAGGTCTTGTTCAGAAACGCCTGGTGGTGGCGCGTGCAGGAACCGGATCGCGGGTTCGAACGACATCAGGTCGTAACGCGCCAGTGCGACAGGGGGCAACGTGTCGCTCAGGTCGGCCTCGTTTAGCGCCTGGGCGATGGCCTTGCGCAGGGACGGCTGAGACAGCCCGTCGGTGCTGGGATAAACGGGGGTCAACGCCTCGGGCAGCGCCGCATCGGCGCTGGTCATGCGAGGGTGAACCATCTCGCGGCCAAACAGGCCGCCCCTGACCTCGCCGCGCGCTCGCAAACGGCGCCCAGGGGTGAGCTGTTTTTGTTGACTAGGATAGAAATTCAGCCAGCGCAGTTGCAGCTCACCCGTGTCGTCGGCGATGACGGCGGTGAGCTGACGGCGGGGCCGAAACAGGACTTCGCTGCGCAGGATCTCGCCCTCGACCTGGGCAGGCGCGCCGGGGCGCAACGCGCCGATGGGCACGATGCGCGTCTCGTCTTCGTAGCGCAGCGGTAAATGCAGAATACAGTCGCCGGGCGTTGCCAATCCCAGACTGTGCAGCTTGCGCTGCACGTCTGTCAGTCCGGTGCCTGCTTTAGGACCTGCTGTAGGGCCTGCATTCGGGCCTGCATTGGGGCCTGGTTTGGCACCCCGCTTGGCGCTGGGTTTAGCGCCGGGCGAGGCATTGGCACGAGGACGGGCGGCGGCGGTGGCCGACGACATAGGCAATCAATCAGGACGCTTGACTCAAGCGTACGTCCAATGCGTTAGGGCAGAACCAGGATGGCTTCGACCTCGAACTGCGCTTCCTTGGGCAGGCTGGCCACACCGATGGTGGAGCGCGCCGGAAACGGTTGCGGGATCAATTCGGCCATGATGGCGTTGGCGGCGGTGAACTTGTTCAGGTCGGTCAGGAACAGGGTCAGTTTGACGATGTCGCTCAATGTACCGCCCGCCTCTTCGATGACCGCGGTCATATTGGTAAAGGCCTGACGAACCTGGGCTTCGAAGTTTTCCGACACGAGCTCGCCGGAGCTGGGCTCCAGGCCGATCTGGCCCGAGAGAAATACGGTCTTGCTGCCCGTGGCAGAGACTGCTTGCGAGTAAGGGCCGACCGCTGCCGGGGCCGCATCGGTATGGATGATTTGCTTGCTCATGGGCCGTATCCTTGAAGAAAAATCAATCTTGATAGACTGGACTATTAGAGTTTATCTGGCTATAGGTATTTGCGAAAGGTTGGCTGTGTTGAGGGTAAGAAAAAATGCCCCCACGCGGCACCTTCGGCTTGCTGCCCTCCAGGGGGCTTTTGCCTTGGGGCGGCCCAGCGGCAAAAAAAAGATGCAGTTGCATCTTTTTTGGGTAAATCAGACCGAAATTTCACGTAATAGATGCGATCGCTTCTATTACCGGACTATGCCTCGCCAATCTGTCCGCGATGTTCCTTTAGCAGGTCATACAGGGTTTGGGCGGCGGTGGACAGGGTGCGGCCCTGGCGGCGGACGAGGTATAGCGGACGGGTGAGCGCCTTGCCCGCCAGGGGTTTGATGACAAGGTCGCCGCGACGAAAGTGAAACAGAGTCATGGCGGGAACGATGGTGATACCCAGACCCGCGGACACCAGGCCAGTGACGGTGGCGAGGTGCTCGACTTCGAGTAAGGGTTGGGCGGGGATCGCGCCCATGGCATCGTCCAGATGGCGCCGCACGCTGCTGCCGCGGGCGAGCTGGATCATGGGCCAGCGTCCCAGGTCGCGCAGCCGTATCCGGTCGCGTGTAGCCAGGGGATGATCTTTGCGACACACCAGGAAAAACCGGTCCGCGTGCAGGAACTCGCTGTCCAGGTCCGACATGTCGGCACGCTGCGCGGCGACCGCGAAATCCGCCGCGCCGCTTTGCACCAGGTCTAGACAGGGATCCAGCAAGGCATCGCGCAGTTGCAGCGTGATGCCGGGATAGTCCTGGTGAAACTGTGCCAATAGGCCCGGCAACCAACCGGCCGCCAATGATGGCAATGCCGCGACGGTAACGTGCCCGCGCCGACGGGCGGCGTGGTCGCGCAGGTCTTCGACGACCAGATCAAACTCCCCTAGCAAGCGGCGCGCGGAGGCATCCAGCACCCTGCCCTCGGCGGTGAGCTCGACATTGCGCGTGTTACGGTCGAACAGGCGCACGCCGGCGGACTCCTCTAGCGCGCGAATCAATGCGCTGAAGGCGGGCTGCGTCAGGTGACAGCGCTGGGCGGCACGAGTGAAGTGTTTTTCGTCGGCCAGGGCCACGAATGCACGGAGTTGGCGGCTAGATAGATTCATAGAAACTTTGGATGAATCAATCTTATATTTCTATTTCACTTATGAAGCAAGCGTACTTATAGTGGGGACTATGACAAGTACACGCGGGTGGAATATGTCGGTCAATGGCCTGTCCCCGCCGTGGATTCAGTAAAGAGACAAACACAATGGCTTCCCCCTTTTTGATCGGCTGCGCCACGGGTTTTTCTGGCGACCGCACGGATGGCGCGCTGCCGGTCGTGCAGGCGTTGGCCGCACGTGGCGGCGGGACATTGATTTTCGAAACGCTGGCCGAGCGGACGTTGGCCCTGGCCCAACTGGCGCGCAACGCCGATCCGGAAAGTGGCTATGAGCCGCTGCTGCGGGAGTTGCTCGCGCCGGTGTTGGCGGATTGTTTGCGGCACGATATCCGGATCGTGAGCAATTTTGGCGCGGCCAATCCGCCGGCTGCCGCGCGGGCGATTGCGGCATTGGCGCGAGAACAGGGGTTGCCCGCTCCGCGTATTGCCGTGGTGCATGGCGATGCGTTGACGACGCCGGAGCAACGTGCGTTATTGCGCGAACGAATCGGCGCGACGTTTGACGAGATGGACGTCGTCAGTGCCACGGTCTATCTGGGGGCGAACGAGATTGCCGAGGCGTTGCGCGCCGGCGCACAGATCGTGGTGGCCGGACGCGTGGCGGACCCCTCATTAACGGTTGGCCCTGCCTTGGCGCATTACGGTTGGGCACTAGACGATTGGCAGCGACTGGGCCGCGCCACAATGGCCGGGCATATGCTCGAATGCGGCCTGCAGGTCACGGGGGGCTATTTCTGCGTGCCGGGCCTCAAAGAAGTCCCCGATGTGCATGTGGCCGGCTACCCCATTGCCGAGATCGATGCGGATGGCGGGTTTGTGATTACCAAACCGGATGGGACGGGCGGCGCGGTCGATGCGCGCACGGTCAAAGAACAACTGTTATACGAAGTACACGATCCCGCGCGCTATTTGACACCAGACGTGGTGGCGGATTTAAGCCAGGCAACAGTGCGGGTACTGGGACCGGATCGCGTAGCCGTGACGGGCATCACCGGACACGCGCGGCCTGACGAATTAAAGGTCAATGTGTGCCATCGCGGCGGCTGGTTGGCCGAGGCCGAGATTTCTTATGCAGGCGTACAGGCTGAGGCACGCGCCCGCCTGGCGGCGGATATCGTGCAACGGCGCCTGGGCTCGGCGCTAAAGGTACGCACGGATCTGATCGGGGTGACGAGTATTCTGGGTGACGATCGCGGCAACCTGCTGCATACGAAATCCGCCGGCCACGCCCGCGACGTACGTCTGCGGCTAGCCGCGGAACACGCCGACGCCGACATCGCACAACAGCTGCTGCGCGAGGTCACGGCGCTCTATTGCTGTGGGCCCGCCGGCGGCGGCGGGGTACGTACGTCGCTGCGCTCGCGTTTGAATATGGTGTCGTGCACGATCCCGCGCGATGCGGTGAAAAGCGGCTGGAGTTTGATGGAGGCCGCGCAATGACGACCATGAATTCGGCATCGGAAGCAACTGCGTCCTCATCCACGACGATGCACGCGCCCTCACCCACTGTCTCTGTCCCGCTCTATCGCCTGGCGCACAGTCGCTCGGGCGACAAGGGGGATATTTCCAATCTCAGCTTGATTGCGTGGGATCCCGAGTGTTACGCGGTGATGGTCGGCCAAGTCACCGAAGCGCGCGTCGCGCAATGGTTCAGCTATCGTCACCCCACGCGCGTGACACGATATGTGATTCCGAGTTTGGAGGCGATGAATTTTGTGCTGGAGGGCGTCCTCGATGGCGGCGTGAATGATGCGCTGAATCTGGATACCCACGGCAAGAGTTTGTCGTTTCACTTGCTGGATCTGCAGGTGGATGTCAGCGCGGAATTGGCGGCGCGTTTGCCGGATGTTCCAGGTGATATTTTCGCCTCACCCTTGGGATGCATCACGTAGTTGCGTAGTACCTATTTTCATTTTCTATAACAACACAGGAGACTCAAATGCGCTTGACCCCTTTACGTTTGCTTGCCGCCCTATGCACCGCATTGCCGTTAACGGTGGCGGCACAAGATTTTCCGAATAAGCCGATTACGTTTATTGTTCCGTTCGCCGCAGGCAGCGCGACGGATCAACTTGGCCGCGCGATCGGCCAGGGCGTGGCCGAGCAAATCAATCAATCCGTCGTCATTGAGAACAAGCCCGGCGCCAGCGCCATGATCGGCGCTCAGGCCGGCGCGCGTGCCGCACCGGATGGCTACACCGTATTGATCACGACCAATACGACGCACGCTGCAAACGAGCACTTGTACAAAAGCTTGTCCTACGATCCCGTAAAGGACTTTTCGCCGATCACGCTGTTGGGCAAAGGCGGCCAGATCATGGTGGTCAATCCAAAATCGTCGGCCAAAACCGTATCGGAATTTCTGGCGCTCGCAAAAGAATCGCCGGGTAAGCTGAGCTTTGGCAGCGGCAGCTCCAGCAGCCGCATCGCGGGTGAACTGCTGCAGCAAATGGCAAACGTCAAACTGCTGCACGTGCCCTACAAGAGCAACCCGCTCGGCATCACCGACCTGCTCGGCGGGCAAATCGATACGATGATCACCGACACTGCCACCGGCTTGCCGCAAGTCTCGGCCGGCAAGCTACGCGCACTGGGCTTTACCGGCAGCGAGCGCTCTCCCCTGGCCCCCGACGTGCCCACCATCGCCGAAGCTGGCGTGCCGGGTTACGAAATGGGTTATTGGTTCGCCGCGTATGTGCCTGCCGGCACGCCCGACGACGTCGTCGCCAAACTGCACGATCTGTTGGTCAACGCCACCGAACGCAAAGCGGCCAAGCAGTTCTATCAAACCACTGGTACAGCCCCGGCCACATCGACACCCAAAGAACTAGCCGAATTCCAGAGTGCCGAATCGAAGAAATGGGGCGACATTATTAAAAAGGCCGGGATTACGGCGGAGTAAATGCTTGGAGCCGGTGGCCTCGAAAATGAAGCCGCCGGCGGTGGGGCGGCGTGCCGTGAACAGTGAATTCGTGATTGGAAAACAATAACCTACTAAAGGTAGGCTACGATAAGTAGGTTATCAATCCAATCCGAGAGTCACACCGATCATGCACGCACTCATCGTTACTAGTCACCCCGATTCGGCGTCCCTCACCCACGCCGTCGCTGCCCAGGTGGCACAAGGGATCAGCGAATCCAACACACAGCATTCATTCGAAATCGCGGATCTTGCTGCGGAAGGTTTCGATCCCAGGTTTACACCGACCGATGTAGCCCTGCAACTCAAGAAAGCCGAGCCATTACCCGATGTCGCAGCCGAACATACCCGACTCGACCGTGCGGACGCGCTGGTGCTGGTCTATCCTATTTACTGGTGGTCATTTCCCGGCTTGTTAAAAGGATGGATCGACCGGGTATTTACCAATGGCTGGGCCTACGATGAAAACCCGGATGGTAAGGTGATGAAAAAGCTGCAGCACCTCCAGGTGCATCTGATCGCCATTGGCGGTGCTGATATGCGAACCTATGCCCGACACGGCTACTTTGGTGCAATGAAAACACAGATCGATCACGGGATCTTCGGTTACTGCGGCGCACGCGTGGCGACATCCGAATTGCTGCTTGCCTCCGATTCCGGATTCCCGGCGTCCCATCTCGATGCGGCCTATGCGATAGGCGGCAAGATTTTTGCGTCGGCGCAGTAACGCAATGCAGGAAAACGAATATTGATAGCCCCTAGCTCTGGTACGCCGCCGCGACGCCGTCTGCCGCGACAGGAAAGAACGCGACAGCTTCTGGATGTCGCCTGGAAGCTCATTGGTGGTGAGGGCACAGATGCGCTGACACTAGGCCAGCTTGCCAAGGCAGCGGGTGTCGCCAAGCCTGTCGTGTATGACCATTTCGGCACACGCAATGGGCTGTTGGCCGCACTGTATCAGGACTTCGATGTGCGGCAGACCGCGATCATCGACGCCGCCATCGCCGCTAGCAAGCCGACGTTAAAGGACAAGGCGCGCGTCATCACATCCTGCTATGTCGAATGCGTGCTTACGCAAGGCCGCGAGATCCCCGGCGTACTTGCCGCGCTGAACGGATCACCGGAACTCACCGCGATAAAAAGGCAGTATCAACACGCTTTCATCGAGAAATGCCAGACCATTCTGGCGCCGTTCTCCGGGCCTCAAGGCGTTTCAACCGCGAGCTTGTGGGCCATGCTCGGCGCGGCCGATGCATTATCGAATGCCGCCGCCGCTGGCGAAATTACCGAAGAACAAGCTCGAGACGAACTACTGCAGACCATCTTGGCCATGGTCAAACGCAGCAACTAGGCCTATCGGCCTATCAAGCGAGAATCCACGTTTCCGCGGATTATTTCTCTACGAACGCCCGTTCGACGACATAATCGCCCGGCTCGCCGACGCCCGGCGATACCTGGAAACCGCGGGCATCCAGCATGCCGCTGATGTCGGCCAGCATATGGGGGCTGCCGCAGAGCATGGCACGGTCGGTTTCGGGGTTGATTTGCGGCAGGCCGACGTCTTGGCAGAGTTTGCCGTTTTCGATCAGGTGGGTGATACGGCCCTGATTACGGAACGGCTCGCGCGTGACGGTGGGATAGTAGACGAGCTTGCTGCGAACGATATCGCCAAAAAACTCATTATTGGGGAGTTCTTTTTCGATGAAGTCGGCATAGGCCAGCTCGCTGGCCCAGCGCACGCCGTGCACGAGCACGATTTTTTCGAATTTCTCGTAGACGTCGGGGTCTTTGATGATGCTCATGAATGGCGCCAGGCCGGTACCGGTACCGAACAGGAACAGGTTTTTGCCGGGCTTGAGGTCATCGACGATCAGGGTACCGACGGGCTTGCGGCTGACGAGGATGGTGTCACCCTCTTTCAGGTGCTGCAGGCGCGAGGTCAACGGGCCGTCCTGGACCTTGATGCTGAGGAATTCGAGGTTTTCTTCGTAGTTGGCGCTGGCGATGCTATAGGCGCGTACCAGGGGCTTGCCCTCGACCTCGAGGCCGATCATGACAAAGTGGCCGTTGTGGAATCGCAGGGCCGCGTCGCGCGTGGTGGTAAAGGAAAAAAGCGAATCGTTCCAGTGGCGCACGCTAAGTACGCGTTCAGTATTAAAAGCTGCCATGTCGTTGAGTCAGTGCAACGCACCAGGTGCGCCAGGTAAAGTGCCGCGCTGTGCAAAAAAGTTCGCAATAGGCCGGCGCGGGGCTCAGGGTTTTCCCGATTTTACCCTGTCTTCTTGATAGCTCATCTCATTAATCCGTAATGCCCTTATAACTTTCGGGTAGAACACGGGTTCGCCCCGGGTGGAGAAAACTGTCCTGACAGGTAGTTGAAGGGGTTGCGGCTTCCTGTTATTGTCGCACCCACTTACTTGATAATCGTTTTCGTTAACATTCCACCGGAGCACCCCTATGTCGACCCGACGCTTTTTCTTGTCCCCTCTGATCGGCGCCCTGGCGCTGGCCGGTGCGGTAGTCGCAGCGCCGACCTTGGCTGCGGAGGAAGTCAGCCTGTACACGACCCGCGAGCCCAAGCTGATCCAGCCGATGCTGGACGCGTTTACGAAGGAATCGGGGATCAAGGTCAATACCGTTTTTGTGAAAGATGGCCTGCTCGAGCGCGTAAAAGCCGAGGGTGCGCAGTCGCCGGCTGATGTGCTGATGACGGTGGATATCGGGAATCTGATCGACCTGGTTGATGGCGGCATTACGCAGGCGATCAAGTCCGAGACGCTGAATTCGGTCATTCCGCAGAATCTGCGCGGCGCCGATGGCAAGTGGTATGCCCTGTCGCTGCGCGATCGCGTGTTGTACGCGGCCAACGACATCAAGCTGGACAGCTTTCACTATGAGGACCTGGCCGATCCGAAATGGAAGGGCAAGGTCTGCATTCGCTCGGGCCAGCACCCGTACAACACCGGGCTGATCGCGGCGATGATCGCGCATGATGGCGCCGAGACGACGGAGAAATGGCTGACGGGCGTCAAGGCCAATCTGGGCCGCAAGGCGACCGGCGGTGATCGCGACGTGGCGCGCGACATTTTGGGCGGCATCTGCGATATCGGTATCGCCAATGCCTATTATGTGGGCCACATGAAAAACGCCGAACCCGGCACGGATGCTCGTAAATGGGGCGACGCGATCAAGGTCGTGCGCCCGACGTTCAAGAATGGCGGCACGGGTACGCACGTCAATATCAGTGGTGCGGCCGTGGCGGCCCATGCGCCTCACAAGGAAAACGCGGTCAAGTTGATGGAGTTCCTGGTGTCGGAGCCCGCCCAGACGCTGTACGCGCAGGCTAACTATGAATACCCGATCCGCAAGGGCGTGAAACTGGACCCGGTCGTGGCGAGCTTTGGTGAGCTGAAGATCGATTCTCTGCCCGTGGCGGAAATCGCGAAACACCGCAAGCAGGCGAGTGAATTGGTTGACAAGGTCGGCTTCGACAATTAAACCGCTGGGGTTGGCAAAACTCGACAAGCGCTGGCCATCAGCCTGATCTTGTCTGAGATGCGACAATTCCATACGCTGGCGCCGACCCCGTACGCGGCGCAGGCAGTAACCGGGTGTCAGGCGCCGCAAGGGACCTGACACCAACTTTTTTTGAAGCATGCAAGCAGATACATTACCCCGCCCCTGGCGACTGCGTAGCGCCGAGCGCGGCGCGGGCTGGCTGGCGGGCGCTTTCCTGATTGCGCTGGCTGTGCTGTTGCCGCTGGGCGCGCTGGCGTGGCGGGCGCTGGACGCTGATTTTTCTCATTGGTCGCACTTGGCGACGTACGTGTTGCCGCAGGCGCTGGCCAACACCGCGATCTTGCTGGCGGGTGTCGGTGTCCTGGTCACGATGTTGGGCACCGGGGCTGCCTGGCTGGTGACGGCGTATGATTTTCCCAGTCGCAAGATCCTGACGTGGGCGTTGTTGCTGCCACTGGCGGTGCCGACGTACATCATTGCGTTTGCCTATCTGGATTTGCTGCACCCTATCGGACCGATCCAGACGGCGATCCGCGCGCTGCTGGGCTATAGCAGCCCGCGCGAGTTTCGATTGCCGGACCTGCGCTCGATTTACGGCGCGATTTTTGTGCTGGGCTTTGTGTTGTACCCGTATGTGTACCTGAGCACGCGCGTCATGTTTATGACGCAGGCGGCGAGTTTGCTCGAGGCCGCGCGTACGCTGGGTGCGGGGCGCGTAGGGGTGTTTGTGCGGGTGGCGTTGCCGCTGGCGCGGCCCGCGATCGCGGTCGGCGCCAGCCTGGCCTTGCTGGAAACGCTGAACGATATCGGCGCCTCGGAGTTCCTGGGCGTGCAGACGCTGACAGTGTCGGTGTATACGACATGGGTGACCCGGTCTGATTTGGCCAGTGCCGCGCAGATCGCGCTGACGATGCTGGCGATTGTGGTGGCCTTGATTTTGCTGGAGCGCCACGGTCGCAAACGGCAACGCTTTGCGAATACGCAGCGGATGCGGCCGATGCAGGCGCGTCGTTTGCGTGGCGGTGCCGCGTTGTTAGCGGTGGTGTTGGGCTGGATTCCGGTGTTGCTGGGGTTTTTGGCGCCGGCGGGCTATCTCGTGGTCGAGACTTACAAGCGCCTGCATCTGGTGGGTGGGGTATCTGATCAGTTGATCAATGGCCTGAAGAACACGGTCACCGTGGCGTTCGCAGCCACGGTGGTGACGCTGGTCTGCGGGCTGATTGTGGCGTGGGCGGGTCGCACGTTACGTGAAAGCGCGCACGTTAATCCGGGACGCGCTTGCGCACGAATCGCGAGCCTGGGCTATGCGGTGCCGGGGACGGTGCTGGCGATTGGATTGCTGATGCCGTTTACCTGGATCGATCGGCAACTGGGTTCGGTGTTTGGGACACAAGGCTTGATCTTGATGGGATCGGTGGGCGCGCTGGTATGTGCCTATACGATGCGTTTTCTGGCGATCTCGGTAGGTGGTATCGAGGCGGGTCTGTCGCGCATTCCACCGTCGCTGGAGCAAGCGTCGCGGTTGTTGAATGAAAGCGCCGGCGGCACGCTGCGCCGCGTCCATCTGCCTCTGCTCAAGCCCGCGCTGGCGACAGCCGCGTTGCTAGTATTTGTGGATGCGATGAAGGAATTGCCCGCCACGCTGTTGTTGCGGCCGCTGAATTTTGAAACGCTGGCAACGTGGCTTTATGCCGAAGCCGCACGCGGCACCTACGAAGAAGGTGCGGTCGCAGCGTTGGCGATTGTGGTCGCGGGATTGTTGCCGGTGATTTTGCTGGCACGTACGAATTTGAAAATGGGACATTAATACGGTGGCCGATCTGTTAGAACTCGATCGCATTTCCCTGGCCTACGACACGCCGCAAGGCCTGCGTTCCATCGTGGAAGATCTGTCGTTGGCCTTGCCTGCGGGCCATATTGGTTGTCTGCTGGGCCAGTCGGGCTGCGGCAAAACCACCATTTTGCGGGCGATTGCGGGATTTGAACCGGTACGCGCGGGACATATTGCACTGGACGGCAAGACCATTTCATCCTCAACGACGCAAGTCGCGCCCGAACAGCGCCACGTCGGCATGATGTTCCAGGACTATGCCCTGTTTCCGCATCTGACCGCGGCACAGAATGTGGCGTTTGGATTGCGCAAGCTGATGAACAAGCCTGAACGCGCCGCGCGGGTGAAGGAAATGCTGGATCTGGTGGGACTATCTGCGTCGGCGGATAGCTATCCGCATGAGATGTCCGGCGGACAGCAACAACGGGTCGCGCTGGCCCGTGCATTGGCGCCCTCTCCTGATTTGTTGCTGCTGGACGAGCCGTTTTCGAATCTGGATGTGGATACGCGCGAACGCCTCGCCTTCGAAGTGCGCGACATCCTTAAATCCACGGGACACACGGCCATCCTCGTCACGCACAATCAGGCGGAAGCCTTCGCCATCGCCGACCGCATCGGCGTGATGAACAATGGTCAGGTCATGCAGTGGGACACCCCCTACAACCTGCATCACCACCCCGCTGACGACTTCGTACACGAGTTTATCCGTCGCGAAACGCTGGTCGAGCAACGCCAACAGGCATACGCGCGCGGGCGGTAGAAGCTAAGCCGCGCTCATCTCCAAACCGCCACCAAACGACCCAATCTCGACTCAGGCAAACACGTCTTCGAGACGTTCAGCCTGCAGAATACGCAGCGCCCACTGGTTCAGCGTGACTTCATCAGCCTCGACGATGCGAGCGTGCGCCCAATCCGGCAGCATGCCGAATTTACTGGTAATTAGTGTCGTCAGCAATTCGGCAGCGCCTGTAATTTTGCCTTTCTGCAGGCCTTGTTCTCGACCTTCTTCCAAGCCCTCAGCGCGTTCGCGCTTGAGCCGCACGCGCTCGATACTGGTCACGTAAGTCATCTGGTGTTCCTCTTCGATTTGAATGACGGCGGCTTCGAATACGGGTTCTAGGTCATCTGGCAGATACAGCATGGCATCGATGACCCGAAATAGCGTACGCCTATTATCGCGCGTGAATCCCCATTGTTCCAAATGCCGAACGAGCTCGATCTTGCGTGCCAAACGGTCGTGACCGTGGCGCAGCGCGCTGGCTTCCAGTTGGACCAGCACGATCACCGCAAAGGGGTTGCGCGGCGCGAGTTCGTGCAGCTCGACCATGCGCGGGCGCCAACTTTCCAGCCAGACCACGGGAAAGGTAAAGCACAAACCACAGCCCTCGTCCTGATAGGCGTAAGACATCAGGTTTGATGCCCGCACGGCGCGATCCTCACCCCGACTGCCGCTTCGTCCCGTGAGCACGACCAGGTTGAGCAGCCGATCACCAGGATATTTCGATTTCAGCCGAATGTGATAATCAAACATACGTGCCGAAAACGTCGAATCACATCGCGTTTGAACCTCCACGTGGATCAACAGCATCTTGTCCTGGCCGTCGAGCATGCGCACGGAAACCAGCTTGTCGACATGCCGACGCCCACGCGCGGTGCTGCGCATAAGCGCCTGCAATTCCTTGTCCATGAATTTCGGCGGATGTGTCCAATCGATATGGGCATGCGTGTCTGGGCGCAGCATCAGCATGAATTCGGGGAAATACGCAGACAAGGCGTCTTTCCAGGCACTATCGTAGTCCGGGCGTTGGGCCATAAAGCATTTCGTGAGGGCTGTTAAGCGAGCCCTCTACTATCGGCCCCAGAGCCAACTGACGTCAGCCTCGGTGAATGCTTATGTCCATGCGTAATGGCCGCAAGGTGCGATCAACACGTCATGCGCGCAAGCCTCAAACTCTAACGCGGCGCCCTCATGCCTTCGGTGGCGGCAACGGGATGTATTCGGTTTCGTCACCCGGGACAACCTGGTCGAAGCGATCGCGTTGCCAGTCTTGTTTGGCTTGTTCGATGCGGTCTTTGCGGCTGGAGACGAAGTTCCACCAGACGAATCGCGGGCCGTCCAGGGGCTCACCGCCCAGAATGGCAAAGCGTACGTCATCAATGGCGCGAATGGTGACGGGTTGGCCGGCCTGGAGAACAAGCAGTTGGCCGGGTTGATAGGTCTGACCCTCGATCTCGACGGTACCGCGACTGAGATAGGCGGCGCGTTCTTCGTATTCGGCGGGAATGACGACGGTCGAGCCGGGTTGCATCATGATGTCGCCCAGGAACAAGGGCGATAGTGTCTGCACGGAGGAGGTTTTACCAAACAATGAGCCCGCCACGATTTGGGCGCGCACGCCATCACCTTCGAGGGTGGGTTGCGCGTCCAGGCCGTAATGGACAAAGCCCGGGTCGGTTTCTTCGTGCTGGCTGGGCAGGCCAACCCAGAACTGCAGGCCCGCCAATCGGTGGCCGGCGCCGCGTTCGGCGCTGGGGCTGCGCTCCGAGTGCACGATGCCCCGCCCCGCCGTCATCCAGTTGACTTCACCGGGCAGGATTTCCTGCACATGACCTACGCCGTCGCGGTGCATCATGGCGCCTTCGTAGAGATAGGTGACGGTGGACAGGCCGATGTGCGGATGCGGCCTGACGTCCATGCCCTTGCCGGGTTCGAACAAGATCGGTCCCATTTCGTCGAGGAATACAAACGGGCCGACGGTGCGCCGCTGCGCGGAGGGCAAGGCGCGGCGTACGTGGACGCCGTCACCTAAATCGCTGGTGCGTGGAACGATGAGAGTTTCTACGTGGGGCATGGAGTTCTCCGTGGTGGGCGTCGTGGGTTCTGTTTTACGACATTCTGGCAGGTGCCGGGGCAAATTGTCCCGGCGTATGCCGGGTGAGGATCGCTAAATGGCCATTAACTAGCCACTGCATGGTCTGTGAATCGCCTACGCATGGCCGGTGAATGATCTGTGAATGACCAGTGAATCGCCTATGCATGGCCGGTGACTGATCCGCCAATGACCAGTCAATGGCCCGTCAATGGCCGGCGTTCAGGATGTTGCTCGGAACGCCGGCCTTGCCGGTCAGGACAGGTCAAAGACCAGGATTTCGGCCTGTTGGCCGTCGCTCAGGCGCACAGTGGTTTCGTCGGTGAGGGCGACGGCATCGCCGGCCGACAAGGACTGACCGTTGACCTGTACCTGGCCACGCGCCACGTGCACCCAGGCTTTGCGGCCGGTGGCTAGCGGCAACTCGGCGGTTTCCGCACCGTCGAACAGGCCGACATACAGGCGCGCGTCCTGGTGGATGCGCATGGACCCTTCGGCGCCATCGGGCGAGACGACCTGACGCAAGCGGCCGCGCTTTTCGGCTTCTGGCACGGGTAGCTCTTCGTATTCGGGCTCGATGCCGGTAACGTCGGGCTCGATCCAGATCTGCAACAGGTGCGTGCCTTGGTCCGATAGCGGGTTGAACTCGGAGTGCAGTACGCCCCGCCCGGCGCTCATGCGCTGGACATCGCCCGGCCGAATGGTGGATCCGCTGCCCATGCTGTCTTTGTGCGCGATGGCACCGTCCAGCACGTAGGTGATGATCTCCATGTCACGGTGGCCGTGCGTGCCAAAGCCGCGACCGGCCGCGATGCGGTCATCGTTGATGACGCGCAGCGAACCAAAGCCCATGTGGTCCGGATCATAGTAATTGGCGAACGAAAAGGTGTGATGGCTATCGAGCCAGCCGTGGTTGGCGTGGCCACGTTCTTCGCTACGGCGCAGGGTCAGCATGGTTATCTCCTTTCAGAATATTGAATATGCAGGACTGGGACGTTTCGGTCTTTGTACTGCTGATGAATGATATTTTGCGCGTTTCAGGGTCTCTTGAGGCTGAACGGATTTGATGAGATCATTCAATTAATTTGAATATTTACTTCATGCCTTCACTGAGCCCTCGCCATGCAAGCGATTACTCCAGAATTGCTCTACATCATCGACGCGATTGCGCGCCATGGCAGTTTTGCCAAGGCAGCGCGCGAGTTGGGCAAAGTCCCCTCGGCGGTGACGTATTCGGTGCGTAAGCTCGAGGACGCGCTGGATGTGCTGCTGTTTGACCGCAGCGGGCATCGTGCACGTTTGACGCCGGCGGGCCAGACGCTCTTACAGGACGGCCGGCAGGTGTTGCAGTCGCTGGATGCCCTGGCGGGCCGAGTAAAACGGGTGGCAACGGGTTGGGAACTGGAGCTGCGGGTGGCGGTGAGCGCGGTGCTGCCGTGGCCGCCGATGTATGACCTGATCGAAGGATTTCGGGGATGCGCATCGGTGACAACGCTACGGTTATCTACCGAGGTTTTGAGCGGCACGTGGGACGCCCTGTCTAGCGGACGCGCGGATCTGGTCATCGGCGCGGATGCCGCGGGCGCGCCATCGGGCGCCTATCGGTCGCAGCCGCTGGGCGAACTGCAATTTGGATTTTGCGTCTCGCCGCGCCACCCTCTGGCGGCGTTGAACCGGCCGTTGACGGCCGCCGATATTGCGAGCTACTGCGCGGTAGTCGTGGCCGATACGTCACGTGATCTACCGCCCCGTACGCGAGGTTTGCTGAACCAGCAACCCTTGATCGTCATGCCGACGATGCAGGCCAAGATCGAGGCGCAGATACGTGGTGTGGGTTGCGGGTATTTGCCACTGAGCCTGGCCGCGCCCCATATCTCGCAAGGGCAACTCGTCCAATGCGTAACGGACGACGTGGTACCCATGACGGAGCAACTCGTCTATGCCTGGCGCGAGCAAGCCCCTGGGCAAGCCCTGACATGGTGGCTGGAAAAACTGCGTTCGCCACGGCTGAGCGAGAGCCTACTCGGTATGTGAACGCCGATAGGCAAGATCCTGCCCGGTGTGCGAGCGCGTGACCAATGTACGAGAACCTGGCCGGTATGCGAGCGCGCGGCCAATGTGCGAGAACCTGGCCGTGACGGCCAATAAGCGAAAGCCCGCCGGATTGTGATCAGCGCGACTCGGTGCTGTATTGCAGCAGGTCGAACAACGCGGCCTTGGCGTCGAGCAACGGCGCGACAATGAACTCGGCCATCCTGCCCTCGAATCGGACGGGTTTCAGGTGCTGTTCGACGATGTGATATTCCGGCCGATCGACATAGTCGTCAAACAGGATCACGCAACCCGGCGGCGCCAACATGGCGGTGACCAGAAATGAAGCGACGCGGAATCGGCCGTCGATCAACACCAACGAGGGCTTCTCGCCGGCCTGCTCCAGCCTGACCCAGGGAGCGCTGCAGTAGTTTGGCCAATCCTTGGCGTGATTTTCGTTGACGGGCCGACCCCAGTTGCCAGTCCTGCCAATATCGACATAGACGGGCACATAACGCCGGCGCGGGATCCCGTCGGCAATCAGGCGCTTTTGCACGGACTGCAAGAACATCAAATCCGAATCAACGGAATAGATGCGGCGTATGCCGGCTTGAGCGGCCATGATCGAGCTGCCGCCGGATCCATATTCCAGGAATATCTTTACGCCTTTCAAGCGCTCGGCGAGTAAGGCGATACCCGCGTCTTCCATATGCGGGATGCTGGGAATGGTCTCGGGTGACCACTGGGGAGGTTCGACAGCCTTGGGGGGGCGCTTTTTCTTTGCGTCGGCGCCCGTGGACTTGGAAGGTTTGACTTTGGGCTCTTTGATCTTTGGCGCCGTAGCCTTGGCTTCTTTCGATTTTCGGGCTTTGGGGCCTTTCGGTTTAGCCTTGGTATCGGTAGCGACTTCTTCGAGCTTTTTGCGCCTGGCTGCGGACACTGCGGACTCCCAACGGTCTAGGTGTTTATTTCAACACAATGAGCTTAGGTTCCCAAGGTTACAGCGGCGTTTTTATACCCATTTTTTTGCAGCGAAATGTATACGGCGCTCTGCGTGTAGCAGTCGGCACCGCACGGGTAGGACCGGGTTTCTACACGTGCGGGCCGAAATGGATTAGTCCTCGATACCCAGTTCTCTGAGCTTGCGAGTGATGGTGTTGCGGCCGATGCCCAAACGCGTCGCGGCCTCGACGCGGCGGCCGCGACTGGCGTCCAACGCGGTTTGCAGCAGGACTCGTTCGAACTGCCGCGTCAGCGTGGCCATGACGGCGGGCTCGCCGCGCTCGAGTCGATACTGGGCTTCGCGCAGCAGCGCGCCCTGCCAATCCGGGGTGCCCGAATCGACACGAGCGCCGCTGTTCGGTGAGCCGAACGCGGGCGCCGCGGCCGGAAAACCACCGCTGTTAACCGTATTGGGTGACGTGCCGACGGCGTAGGACTGACCGCCACTCATGGTGCCGGAGACGACTCTCCCACCCTGTGAGACGTCGTGCTGTTGCAATTCCATTGCCCGGATTTCGGGCGGCAGATCAGCGCGCTCGACAATCTGGCCGGGCGCCATGACCGTGAGCCAATGGCAGAAATTCTCCAACTGCCGAACATTACCGGGAAAGTCAAAACGCGTCAGAACAGCGATGGCGTCAGGGGTCAGGCGCTTGACGGGCACGCCCAACGAGCGTGCGCTAAGCGCCAGAAAATGGTTGGCCAGTGCGGGGATGTCTTCCACGCGCTCGCGCAGCGGCGGCAAGCGCAGTCGAATGACATTGAGACGGTGAAACAGGTCTTCGCGAAACAGGCCTTGCTCGACGCGCTGCTCCAGGGGTTGGTGGGTGGCCGCGACAATACGCACGTCAACGCGTACGGGTTGCGCGCCACCCACGCGATAAAAACTGCCCTCGGCCAACACGCGCAGCAAGCGGGTTTGCAACTCGATCGGCATGTCGCCGATTTCGTCGAGGAACAAGGTACCGCCGTTGGCTTCTTCGAAGCGGCCGCGGCGCAAGGAGTTGGCGCCGGTAAAGGCGCCGCGCTCGTGACCAAAGAGTTCGGCTTCGAGCAAGTCGCGGGGGATGGCGGCGGCGTTCAGCGCCACAAACGGGCCACCCGCCCGTGCGCCGTGGCCGTGCAAGGCCCGCGCAACGAGCTCTTTACCGGTACCCGATTCGCCGGTGATCAAGACGGTGACTTTGGATTGGGACAGGCGCCCGATCGCGCGAAATACCTCTTGCATGGCGGTGGACGCGGACTGCGTCATCATCCGCTCGCTGTTCAGTGCGGTGTCGCCCTCGCCTTCGGCTGGCTTTTCCTGGGGGCCGGATTCGACCACGGCACGTTCGATCAGCGCGACGGCTTCGTTAACGTCAAAGGGCTTGGCCAGATAATCAAAAGCCCCACCCTGAAAGGCAGAGACGGTGCTGTCCAGATCCGCATAGGCGGTCATGACGATGACGGCCAGACGGGGATGGCGCTCTTTGATTTGGCGCAGCAAGTCCAGGCCGCTGCCACCGGGCATGCGTATATCGGAGACCAGCGCGGCGGGCGTATCCCCCTCCAGGGCCTCGAGCACGTCCGAGGCTTGGGCAAAGCTACGCGTCGGTATTTCGGCACGAGCCAGGGCTTTTTCCAGGACCCAACGGATGGCCTGGTCATCATCAACGATCCAAACAGGTTTGTTCACGGTCTCTGCTCCATCGGTAAGACCAGACGGAATTCAGTATGCCTGGGACGTGATTCGAATTCGATAATGCCACCGTGCTGCTGCACGAAATCCTGGGCAAGACTCAGGCCCAGCCCCGTGCCGCCGGGCCGGGCGGTGACCAGGGGATGGAAAATGCGGTCGCGTATTGCTTCTGGGACACCCGGCCCGTTGTCGATGATGGCCAATACCAGCGCCAGTCGATGCTGACGATGCGCCAGCATCACTTGCCGAGCGACACGGGTGCGCAGCGTGATTTGAGGGGCTGGCGTGTCCGCGCTCACGCGCTGCACAGCGAGCTCCTGGGCGGCGTTACGCGTAACGTTCAGCACGGCCTGCATCAACCTGGCGGCATCACCCTCAAGGTCGGGCATGGATGCGTCGTAGTCGCGCACCAGCGTGACCTTGTCGCGAAATTCGGCCTGGATCAACGCGCACACGCGTTCGCAGACTTCGTGAATATTCACGGGACGCGCGGACAACGGGACACGCTGCGGACCACTTAACCGATCGACCAGGACTTGCAGGCGATCAGCTTCGGAAATTATGACTTGGGTGTACTCGGTGAGCGCCGCGTCGGGCAACTCGGCCTCGAGTAACTGCGCGGCGCCGCGCAAGCCACCCAGCGGATTCTTGACCTCGTGCGCGAGGTTGCGCAACAGCTCACGATGCGCCGTGATTTCTTCGACTAATCGATGGTTACGATCGGCCAGCACGCGCTGTTCGATCTCGCGCGCTTCGATGAGCACGGGCCAGGTTTGGCCGGTGAGTGACACGGTCGTGACGGTGACTTCGACGGATTCGCCCGCGCGACGTAATGAGGATAACTGTCGTACGTCGGCAAACTGACCGCCTACGGCACGATCGATGGAGGACTGTACGGTCTCTGGGTGACCAAATAATGTAGCGGCTGATAGCCCTTGCAATTGCTTGCGGGATCGGCCAAACAGGTCTTCGGCCGCAGCGTTGGCTTGTTCGACGTGCCCGCGTTCGTTCAGAAGCAGGACAGCCGTGGCCAATAGATCAAACGCATCAACATTTATCATTTGCAGCACCGGGGTGGACGGGCTGGCGGGCCGTCCCGTCCGCCCCACTAAGCCATGGACATCACAGGCTGTAATACATGTCGAACTCGATCGGGTGCGTGGTCATGCGCAGACGTTGAACTTCGCCTTCTTTCAGTGCCAGATAGGCGTCGATCATTTCGTTGCTGAACACGCCGCCACGGGTCAGGAACTCGCGGTCCTGGTCCAGGGCTTCCAGCGCCTGATCGAGCGAGGCGCAGACGGTCGGGATCTTTGCATCCTCTTCGGGCGGCAGGTCGTACAGGTTTTTGTCGGCGGGATCGCCCGGATGGATCTTGTTTTGCACGCCATCCAGACCGGCCATCATCAAGGCCGAGAAAGCCAGGTACGGGTTGGCCAGGGGATCCGGGAAGCGCGTTTCGACGCGACGGCCCTTGGGGTTGCCCACATACGGAATACGGATCGAGGCCGAGCGGTTGCGAGCCGAGTACGCCAGCTTGACCGGGGCTTCGTAGTGAGGAACCAGACGCTTGTACGAGTTGGTGCCCGGGTTGGTGATGGCGTTCAGTGCACGCGCGTGCTTGATGATGCCGCCGATGTAGTACAGGGCGAATTCGGACAGGCCGGCGTAGCCGTTGCCCGCGAACAGGTTCTGGCCGTCTTTCCAGATGGACTGGTGCACGTGCATGCCAGAGCCGTTGTCGCCAACGATGGGCTTAGGCATGAAGGTCGCGGTTTTGCCGTAGGCGTGGGCCACGTTGTGCACGACGTATTTCATGATCTGGGTCCAGTCGGCGCGCTTGACCAGCGTGCTGAACTTGGTACCGATTTCCAACTGGCCGGCGCCGGCGACTTCGTGGTGGTGCACTTCGACGGGCACGCCCATTTGCTCGAGCAGCAGGCACATTTCGGAACGCATGTCCTGGAACGAGTCGACCGGCGGCACGGGGAAGTAGCCACCCTTGACGGAGGGACGATGGCCGAGGTTGCCGCCTTCCATTTCGAGGCCGGAGGACCACGGGGCTTCTTCGGACTTGATCTTGACGAAGGTGCCGGACATGTCGGTATTCCAGGTCACGCCGTCGAACACGAAGAATTCGGGTTCCGGACCAAAGTAGGCGGTATCGCCCAGGCCGGAGGACTTCAGGTAGGCTTCGGCGCGCTTGGCCAGCGAACGCGGGTCGCGGTCGTAACCTTTGAGGTCGGACGGCTCAACGACGTCGCAGCTCAGGATCAGGGTGGGCTCTTCGCGGAACGGATCCAGGTTGGCGGTATCCAGGTCAGGAATCAGCAACATGTCGGATGCTTCGATGCCCTTCCACCCCGGAATCGACGAACCATCAAAGGCCTGACCGCTTTCGAGCTTGTCTTCGTCCACGGCACTCGTAGGCACCGAGACGTGGTGCTCACGGCCCATCGTGTCGGTAAAGCGGAAGTCCAGGAATTTGACTTCGTTGTCGGCGATCTGTTTCAGGATGTCTTTCGGGCTTGCCATGTCATCTCCATTAGATAAAAGCGCCGGGGGACGAAGCCACGTTCCGGCTGGCATAAACAGTAGAAAGCAAGATGCGTGCCAGGATCCATCACGGGGCATGGCGAGCGAAACGCATGCATAAGGGGCATCAACGCCCCATAATAGTGCATATTATGGTGCACAAACGCACCAATTTAGTGCAAATCTATTGCGGATCGGATTACAGGAACATTTCCTGCAGATCATTCAGGAAGCGCCAGCCCAGTGGAGTCGCGCGCAGGCGCGTGGGATCGGAGTCCAGCAGGCCACGCGCGGTCGCGGCTTGTAGCGCACGAGAAATCGCCGCGAGCGAGAGCCCCGTGCGCTCGCTAAACGTCGTCGCCGCCACACCCTCTTTCAGGCGCAAGGCGTTGAGCATGAACTCAAATGGCAGCTCATCAGGGCCAACCGAACGCGTCTCGGCAATATGGCTGCCGTCGCGCGCCATGGCGCCGGCCATCCAGGTGTCGGGGCTGCGCAGGCGGGCCTCGCGCACGATCCGGTCATGAAAGGAGAGCTTGCCGTGCGCGCCCGGTCCCAGGCCCAGATAGTCGCCGAACTCCCAGTAATTCAGGTTATGGCGGCTGCGAGCACCGGGTTTGGCATAGGCCGAGACCTCGTAGCGCTGCAGTCCGGCGGTGTCGAGCGCGACCTCGATGGCGTCTTGCATGGCGGCGCTGGTGTCGTCGTCGGGGAGCGTGGGCGGATATTTGGCGAATACGGTATTGGGCTCGAGCGTCAGGTGGTACAGCGACAAGTGCTCGGTACCAAACGACAGCGCCTGCTGCACATCGTCCATACAGGCGGCCATGTCCTGCCCGGGCAGGGCAAACATGACGTCCAGGTTCACGCGCGACACGGCGCGCTGCGCCATTTCAATCGCGGCGCGCGCCTGGGCGGCGTCGTGGATGCGCCCCAGTTTTTTGAGCTGGGCGTCGTCAAAGCTCTGAATGCCCAGGGACAGTCGATTGACGCCACTGGCCGCGTAATCCCGAAAGCGCCCTGCCTCGGCCGTGCCAGGATTGGCCTCCATCGTGATTTCCGCATCGGGCCAGAGGTTGAGATAAGCCCGCAGCATGGCCAGGATTTCGTCCAGCGCGGCCGCGGACAGCAGGCTGGGTGTCCCTCCGCCGAGAAACACAGAAATGACCTGCCGGCCCCAGATCGAGGGCAAGGCCTGCTCCAGATCCGCGCGCAAGGCATCCAGATAGGCGCGTTCGGGCAGCTCGGCGGGCACGGCATGCGAGTTAAAGTCGCAATAGGGGCACTTGCGCACGCACCAGGGCACATGAATATAGACCGACAGCGGCGGCAGGCTGGTCAGGGTCGCGCCGGCCGGCGTTTTCAGGCGGGTCTGGGTGGGTGCGCCGGCCTGCCGGATGGGAATGGTAATGGCCATTTATTGCGGCGCCAGTTTGGCCAGGAGTTGTTGCAACGCCCGGGCACGATGGCTCTGGCCGTTTTTCTCGGCGGGCTCAAGCTCGGCCGCCGTGCGCCCCAGGTCGGTCAGCAAAAAATACGGGTCGTAGCCAAATCCGTGATCGCCGCGTGGCGTATCGATGATTTCACCGTGCCACAGCCCCTCGCCGATCAGTGGCTGCGGGTCGTCATGCGCACGCACGAGCACCAGCAGGGCCACGTACCAGGCGCTGCGATCGGCCACGCCCACCAGATTACTGACCAGCAAGGCGTTATTGGCGGCATCGCTTCGAGGCGCGTCCGGATCGATTAGCTGTGCATAACGCGCGGAATACACGCCGGGCGCGCCATCCAGGGCGGCGACGCACAGGCCGGAATCATCGGCCAATGCCGGCAAGCCCGTCAGTTGACTAGCGTGACGGGCCTTCGCGAGCGCATTTTCAACAAAGGTGACGTGCGGTTCTTCGGCCTCAGGCACGCCAAGCTCGCTTTGCGGGATGAGTTCGATCCCCAGCGGGGCAAACAGGGCTGAGAATTCGCGCAATTTGCCGACGTTGTTCGAGGCCAGCACCACGCGGCGCAGAGAGGAATCAATAGATGCAGAGGTCATGACGGAGATTGTAGACGGGGACGTCCGTCTGGATGATGGCTACTGGTTGATAATGGGGGCGCCGTAACGACAGAGTGCACGACTTGGCGCGGGCCAGGTGCGTCGTTGCACCCGACAATGTTGCGTAATCTGGGAGATTCGCCTTGATGTCTTGGCGCATCCGTCCCTTAGCGTTTTAACGCCTTTTTAACTCGTCCCCGGCGTTTCCTCGCGTTCGTCCTCGGGGACGTCCGCCACCAGCATGTCGACCAGTTCCCTCGCAAAGGCCGGCAAGGCCTCGCGGCTACGCACGCAAATCTGCAATTTGCGTATGGCCCATTCGTCGGTCAGAGGCACGATGGAGATCTTGTGCACGCGCACGAAACGCTGTGCGACGGACTCGGGGATCACCCCGATGCCCACGCCCCGCTCGATCATGCGGCAGACGGCGTCGAAATTACCGACCTCGATCCGGAATTTGAACGTCCGCCCGAGGGCCTCGGCGGCTTGCACTAAAAACGGATGGATGGCGCTCCACTCGGACAGGCCCACGTAGTCGTTGTTCAGCGTGTCCGCAAAGGCCACGGCGCTCTCTTTGGCCAGGGGATGACCGCTGGCCGCCACCAGTACGAGCCGGTCTTTACGGTATGGGATGAATTCCAGCTTTGGGTCGGCGGTGTAGCCCGCCACGATGCCGAGATCGGCCGAGCCCTCGGCCACGGCCCGCATGATCAGATAGCTCAGTCGCTCGCGCAGCTCGACGTTCACATCCGGGTGCGCGGCCAGAAACTTCCCCAGCACGGCGGGCATGAACTCGGTCATGGCGGTGGTGTTGGCCAGCACGCGCACATGGCCTTTTACCCCGCGGGCAAACTCTTGCATGTCGCCGCGCAACTGCTCGACCTGCCGCATGACCGTACGGGCATGACGCGTCAGGGCCTCACCCGAGGGGGTCAAGGTCACGCCTTGGCTGGTGCGATACAGTAATTGCGTGCCAAAGTGCTCTTCCAGGTTTTTGATGCGCGTACTGGCCGCCGGCAAGGACAAGTGCGTTTTTTCAGCAGCGCGTGTCAAACTTTGGCGATCGCCGATATGCACAATCAGTTGCAGATCTGTCAGATCAAAGTGCCCTGCCATGTATTCCTCTGTTCTTCGGCTATTGCTAACCCGGTATTAACTAATCGTAAATTGGCAAGTCCACCCGGATTGAGGCAAAGTGCCGTTGTTATTTATTGGCCTCATCATAGAACCGAACCATGCCCAGCACTAATCACGATTATCAGGATATCCGCGAAGCCGTACGCGACTTGTGTTCGCAATTTCCTGGTGAGTACTTCCGCAAAATCGACGAGCAACGCGGTTACCCCGAGGAATTCGTCAAAGCGCTGACCGAAGCCGGTTGGCTGGCCGCCTTGATTCCGCAGGAATATGGTGGCTCGGGCCTGGGCCTGACCGAGGCCTCGGTCATCATGGAAGAAATCAATCGCAGTGGCGGGAATTCCGGCGCCTGCCACGGCCAGATGTACAACATGGGCACGTTGCTGCGCCATGGCTCGGAAGCGCAGAAACGCGAATACCTGCCCCGCATCGCAAATGGTGAACTGCGCCTGCAATCGATGGGCGTGACGGAGCCGACGACGGGCACCGACACCACCAAGATCAAAACCACGGCCGTGCGCAAGGGCGACCGCTACGTTATCAACGGGCAAAAGGTCTGGATCTCGCGTATCCAGCACTCGGACCTGATGATTTTGCTGGCCCGCACCACGCCGCTGGAGCAGGTCACTCGCAAATCCGAAGGCATGTCGATCTTTTTGGTCGATCTGCATCATGCCGTCAAGCACGGCATGGCAGTGCGCCCGATCCCCAACATGGTCAATCACGAGACCAATGAATTGTTTTTCGACAACCTGGAAATCCCCGCCGAGAACCTGATCGGCGAGGAAGGAAAGGGTTTCAAATATATTCTGGATGGCCTGAACGCCGAACGCACCCTGATCGCCGCCGAGTGTATTGGCGATGGGTACTGGTTTGTCGACAAGGTCAGCGCGTACGCCAAAGAGCGTATCGTGTTCGGCCGCCCCATCGGACAAAATCAGGGCGTGCAGTTTCCGATCGCGCGCGCGCACATCAACGTCGAGGCCGCCAGCCTGATGCGTTACGAGGCCTGCCGCCTGTTTGATGCGCACGAGCCCTGCGGCGCGCAAGCCAATATGGCCAAGCTGCTGGCCGCCGATGCCTCGTGGGAAGCCGCCAACGCGTGCCTGCAATTCCACGGCGGGTTTGGCTTTGCCAACGAGTATGACGTCGAGCGCAAGTTCCGCGAGACCCGCTTGTATCAGGTGGCGCCGATCTCGACCAACCTGATTCTGTCGTACGTGGCCGAGCATGTATTGGGCATGCCGCGCTCGTTTTAATCGCAGCGTTATCCGCAGAAATTCACACACTTATCATGACTGCCACCCCTCATCCGCACCCCAGCGCCGCCCTCGCGGAGTTTGCCGCCAACCTGCGCTTTGAAGACATTCCGGCACCCGTTCTGCGCCGCGCCGAAGATCTGTTGATCGACTGCCTGGCGTCGATTCTGGCCGGCGCCAATATGCGCCCGATCCAGGCGATGGAGCGCTATGCCGCCGCCATGGGCCCGACCGATGGCGCAGCCGAAGTCCTGATCTCCCGGCGGAAAACCTCGCCGTTATTCGCGGCGATGGTCAACGCCGCCGCCGCGCACGTCGTGGAGCAAGACGACGTACACAACGGCTCGGTGTTTCATCCCGCCGCCGTCGTCTTCCCCCCTGCCCTGGCCGTCGCGCAGGCCCTGGGCCGATCCGGCAAGGACCTGCTGGTCGCGTCCGTAGCCGGCTACGAGGTCGGCATCCGTATCGGTGAATACCTGGGCCGCTCGCACTACAAGATTTTCCATACCACCGGCACCGCTGGCACCCTGGCCGCGGCCGTGACCGTGGGTCGCTTGCTGAATTTGAATGCCGAGCAAATGCTGCACGCACTGGGCTCGGCGGGCACGCAAGCGGCGGGCTTGTGGGAATTTCTGCGCGATGCCGCGGACTCCAAGCAACTGCATACCGCCAAAGCCGCGGCCGATGGCCTGACGGCGGCCTACTTGGCCAAAGAGGGCTTTACCGGCGCAAGCCATATTCTGGAAGGCGAGCAAGGCCTGGCCGCCGGCATGTCCACGGACGCCGATCCCGCCAGGCTCGTTGATCGACTAGGCGAACGCTGGGCGCTGTCGGAGACCTCGTTCAAGTATCACGCGTCGTGCCGTCACACTCATCCGGCCGCCGACGCGCTGCAACAGGTCATGCGTGAATACAAACTGCGCGACACCGATCTCGCCGAAGTGATTACGCATGTGCATCAAGGGGCCATCGACGTGTTGGGCCCCGTGGTGGATCCCAAAACCGTGCACCAATCGAAGTTTTCGATGGGCACCGTGTTGGCACTGATCGCCCGCGAAGATCGTGCGGGTCTGGCCGAGTTCGATGCGGCATTGGGCAACGCCGACGTGGCCGCGCTACGCACCAAGGTTCGTATGGAGCTGGACCCCGAAGTCGATGCTGCCTATCCCGAGCGCTGGATCGGCAAGGTCACGGTCCATACCACCGATGGGCGCATCCTGCAGGGACGCGTGGATGAGCCGAAAGGTGATCCTGGCAATACGCTGAGCCGCGAAGAAATCGAGGAAAAGGTAATGCGCCTGGGGATGTATGCACAGGCGGCGAGCGAAGGGGAAATTCGCGATTTGATCAACACCATATGGGATTTGGAAAACATCGCCCGTATGGGGACACTATTACCGAACCGTTGAAGTCCTGGCTGAGATCCTAGTTCGGCGCTAAAGGTTATGTTTTCTGGTTGATGGGCACGTAATGTAATTACGTGCCCATCTTTTGCGCCGTGGCCGCAGCAGCTTAAAATCGGTCTACGTTGACCGTTTCGACGCCGCACGTGCTCTGTGGCGTCGAGCTCTCGCAAGCCTGCTGCGCGGTTCGCTGACTGCCACAAGCACCGCGCGTATGCTGCAACCACGCCCGTAATATTGGCCGCTTGTCAGCGCGTGCATAGTCGATTTTCAACGCATCCAACTGCCCCTCGATTTGATTCGCGTCGGTTCCCGCATCAATCCCGCGCGCGATCACCTCAAACACATCTTGCACTCGCTGCTGCTCATCGGTGGGCTGCTCTGCGATCAAGCCTTCCAGTACATCAAAATGGCCCCAAGTCAGGCCAAAATCCTCGGCATACAAAAGATGCGTCTTGGCATGGTCCAGCACTTTTCGTGACACCGAGGTAATGCTGGTCCGAAATGCAGCGCCTTCTTCGGACACAAGCAAGAACAGTTGCCCTAAATAGGGCGAATTCATATCCAGCTCGTCGCCCACCGAGGAGAACGACGCGGGATCGATCACGACAGGAAAATAGGACAACTGCCGGCCCGAGCGCTTTGATGCTCGCGCCGTGGCAGCGACACTGCGCACCACCAGATCCGCACGGCCTCCCAAACTGTAGTGCAGGCCTATGAAATGCGTCCCCGGATCACCAACCATGACCTGCGAAATACGCTCCGGATCGCGGCCGTGTACTTCCAGAATTCGGGCGGCATAGCCGCGCTGCACCAGCCATTTCCCGCCGTCTACGGCCAACCCTTGATCCCAGCGGGCGCTCGATGACAACATGCCTGGATGCACGAAGATAGTGTTCTTCTTGTTATTCGTCACGGCGCCGTCATTCGATACCGTCTGCGCCATTGGCACTGGGCAAGTGCCTTCGGTCAAGCTGGCCGATAGCGCCGCAGCCGAATCGGCAGCCGAGACCGGCACCATCAAGTCGGGGTGAGAATAATAACGGCCGCTGGAACAGCCCGCGAGACAGAGCAAAGCCACCGCGCATGACAACGTACGCAAGCCGATCATCTTATTTATACCCCTGGTTACCCAAACAACAGGGTTATATCAACAGAGATTGACTTGCGACCGCGCACGCAATGCTATCTTTTACATCGTGACCCTTCGCAACACTCTTGTGACTTTTTTAGTTGCGGCCGGGCCTTAGCGCACAGACTGCATCGCAGCGTGCTGCGCTTGCACTAATTGTGCGATCCCGTGCTCCGCCAGGCCCAGCATGGCATCCAGTTCCGAACGCGCAAACGTCGCCCCCTCGCCTGTGCCTTGCACTTCCACAAAAGCGCCCGCCCCCGTCATCACCACGTTCACGTCCGCATCGCAGGCCGAATCTTCCTCATAATCCAGGTCCAGCACAGGACGGCCGCTGACCATCCCGACGGACACCGCCGCGACCGTATCGCGAATGGGGTTCATGGTGAGATCGCCGCGCTTGATCAACAAGGCCACGGCATCCGCCGCTGCGACCCAGGCGCCCGTAATACTGGCGCAGCGCGTGCCGCCATCGGCCTGCAGCACATCGCAATCCAGATGCAGCGTGCGCTCGCCCAGCGCCTGCATATCAAACACCGCGCGCAGACTGCGACCGATCAGGCGCTGGATTTCCTGCGTGCGGCCACTTTGTTTGCCCCGGGCAGCCTCGCGATCGCCGCGCGTATGCGTGGCGCGCGGCAGCATGCCGTATTCCGCCGTGACCCAGCCTTCACCGCGCCCCTTAAGAAACGGCGGCACCTTTTCCAGCACGCTCGCCGTGCACAGCACGTGCGTATTGCCGGCGCGCACCAGCACCGACCCCTCGGCATAACGCGTAAAGCCGCGCTCCAGGCTGAACGGACGCAGTTCGTCGACGGCGCGGCCCGAAGGACGAGAGATAACGGGTGATGTGGACACAGAAGACTCCTGAAAAGAGAGGGTTTCGCGGCATTGTACGGGGGTTACCCGTCAGCCTTGGTGACGACACCATTGTCAACGCCCCATAGCAGCCATCGTTGCGACGGATCGAGGCGCGTGTGGCGCGACGTTGTCTTGCGTTGTGATGCGATGCATACCCGCATGGCTACGGAACCCAGAATGTCGGATCGGCAGCCAACGCGCATTTACAGCATCACCTACAGGCTTGCGGTATCCTGCTGGAAACAAGGGCCCACGCAGCCCTGCCATCTTTCAGATTACGTTCAGGACATTCCCCATGATTCGCAGCATGACCGCCTTCGGCAACGCCCGTGTCGATATCGAACAAGGCACCTTGGCGCTCGAAGTGCGCAGCGTCAACAGCCGTTATCTGGACTTGTATTTCCGTCTGCCCGACGAACTGCGTCACGCGGAAACACCGCTGCGCGAACTACTGACCGCCAATCTGGGCCGCGGCAAAGTCGAAGTGCGCGCGTCCTACACCCGTAGCGTCGGCACCGAATTGAGCAAGCTCGACCCCGTCTGGCTGCAACACCTGGCCACGCAACTCGAGGCCGCGCGCACTGTCCTGCCCGAAGTCGAAGCCCCTCGTCTGGCCGAGCTGTTTAACTGGCCCGGCCAACGCGGCAACGATGCCCTCGATCCCCAAGCCTGGAGCGCCGCCTGTGTACAGGCCGGGCAACAAGCACTGACGCAGCTAAAAGAAGGCCGCGAACGCGAAGGCCAACGCCTGGCCGCGATCATGATGGAGTGCGCCGACGGCGTCGCCCGCATCGTCGAATCGGTGGAAACTCATCTGCCCCAACTATTGACCGACCATCGCGAGAAGCTCGCCAACAAACTGCGCGAATCCGTGGAAACGGCGTTTCCGGGCGGCTTTAATCACATTTCGGGGACCGAGCTATCGGAACGCCTGGCGCACGAAGCCAACCTGTTCGCCCTGCGCATCGATGTCGCCGAAGAACTCGCACGATTGCGTTCGCATTTGGAAGAACTACGTCATCTGCTGGGCGGTGCTGAGAACAATGGAGGCAAGGCCGACAGCAAACGCGGCAGCGCCAAAGGCAGCGCGGGTAAGCGGCTCGATTTCCTGTTCCAGGAGATGAACCGCGAAGCCAACACACTGGGCTCCAAGGCCGGCAGCATGGACGTCACCCGCGCGGCGATGGACTTGAAACTGCTGATCGAGCAAATGCGCGAGCAGGCGCAGAATATTGAGTAGCCTGATACTCGAGGGGATCCTGAGGCGGCACGATTGTTGACGCCCTTAGATCGTATGGCAGTTGGCACGTGACGAAGATCATTAGGCAAGCCGTTCGAAAACGCTCTGACGTCCTATTTTTCCCAAGCCCGCTTCATTGCCGCCACTAGGAGCGGCACTTACCCTCTGGTACAAGCCATCACAGGACCCTGAAATTCCTGCGTGTTCCATTGGGTGTTCTCCCAATAACGGACCGTTGTCCCTTTGCTGTTTTGGACAATTTCGACGACATGGGCCGGGCCGCGGAATCGGGAGTCGTCGGTGTATAAGCGGTGACCGCCGGGTATCTGCTCGGTGCGCACGGTAGCTTGCAGAACCCACGCACTATTGATGCAGTCGAGAACGTCGCTGACCGGTTTGGCGGACTGGACGGTGGTCGAGGGTGCGGAGGCAACGGTTTCGTCCAGAGAGGTGCAAGCGGTCAACATCAGACCAACGGCTAACGCAGCTATTATTTTCATGTCGATTCCTGTGATTGGATGGCTATTTCACACGCACGGATTGCACCATCGGATGCGAGTGAAAATGCGTCAGCAGATTCTGCCGTTGGCGGTCGGTGAGTTTAGCGTGTTCGATCAAGGCGGGCCACTGCGCATGGGCGGCTTTGACGCAGTCGCTCACGGCCTTGGCAGCGGGTTTTTCGGGAATACGCAGTTGGGCACAAAAGGCGCGCAGCATGGCGGGCGATAGTGCGGGTTTTATCGTGGATTTTCCATCAGCCTGGGCACCGTCCGCTCGCGAGGTACGGCGTGGCTCCATGCTCTCGGGCATGATGCGCAAGGCATGACCCTGACACGGATGGTAGGCCGCGTAGCCAACGATATCGTAGGCGGGCGCGAACTGCGGCGTCCGGCCATCGGGATAGATCAGGCCCAGGTTTTTCAGATGCATGTCCGGGTTGCCGAGCATTTCGTTGACCGTCATGCGGCGTAAAAGCTCGTGCACGGCGGGCTCGCCCAATGACGGAAAGGCCATGAGGACGGCGGCCACGTCGAGATAGGTCGCGGCGCGGTATTTTTCCTCGGGCATGGCGCCGAGTATTTGCGCGAAGTCTTCGCAATGAATACGTTTGCCGGGTTGACGATCGTAGCGCACGACGGCCAGAAACTGCGTGCGCGCATCGGCGTCACCCAGGTCGTAGCCGTGCTCGGCGACGAGGTTTTCCAGGGGCTCGAGATAGGCCTGGCAAACGGTGGCGCCCGCTGCCTGTGCCAGTTGGAGGGAGAGCGCTTCGAGCTCGGGTAGCAGGGGCTGGCCGACGACAGGCAACTTGGCAATGATATGGGTGTCGTGCTCGCGAGTTCGCCCGACGTAGCGTTGGCCTTGCTTAATCACGCCCAGCTTGGGCTGCACGCCCGAGAGGGAAACGCCCTGCTCCATGGGATCCGCCGTGACGGTCATCTCCAGGGCGTCCTGATCTTGGGTCACATAGTGCGCGAGTTCGTTGCGCGAGAGCTCGACGGGCCGCGCGTAGACGTTGCCCGGCAGATCGCCGCCGCACGCGGCCAGCATTTCGAAATGATCTTTGGGATCGCAACCGCGCACCCGGGCGACATGATCGCGGAACACGCCCTCGGGCAACAGGTTCTGGAAAAATGCCGGCAACAGCCAGCCATTCTGCGAGGAATGGCGGCCGTTGAGCGGTTCGCTGCGCACGTCGGCCCAGAATGCGGCCTGGTCTTCGGCGGAGTCGGCCAAATAGGACACTGAGACGACAGGGGCCGCGGCCTGCCGGGCAAAGGTATCGTCGGCGACGAAACGCGTGACGACATCCGCACCCGGCATGCTGTATTGAAACAGCACGCCCACGCGCTGCGTGCCGACGAAAATCGCTAATGCTTGAACATTCATGAGGTGGCTCCGTTCAGGGTCATTCTGAGGAGGCGTCGCTCAGTTGTCGCCGCGCGACCTCGATACGGGTGGGGATCTTGGCCTTGGCGGCGCCCCCTGCGTCCATGCCGACCACCGCCCCCTTGGGGACGAGCATCATTTCCAGGCCCAGGCGGTCAGCCAGGGCGAGCAAAGTGCTGACCTTGAAATCCTGCTCACCGCTGAGGACGTTGGTCAAGGTGCGCTGCGCAATGCCCGCGGATTCGCGCAAGCCGGCTTGGGTCTGGCCCTGTTGACGTAAACGCGCCCGCAGTGTGGCGGCAATGTCGGATAGGCTGTTCATCGTGTCACCTTTTGTGAGTCACGAGAGGCTCACTATAGAGAGATAGCTATCGTTATAGCACCAAAGTAGTGTAATAACTAATATAGGTATTATTTTGCCATAAACAAGAATATAAAAATGGCACTAAAGTAGTTTATTAACTAATAATACTACTTAAGTGCCAATTATTTACTGGAAAGCGGTTTCCATAAATGTGCGCAGCTTGCGTGAATGCAAGCGCTCGGGCGGCATCTCTCGCAGGAGCTCCAATGCCCGAATTCCGATTTCCAGATGTTGGTTGACCTGATCCCGGTAAAACGCGCTAGCCATGCCGGGGAGTTTCAACTCGCCGTGCAGAGGCTTGTCTGACACGCACAGCAAGGTCCCGTACGGGACGCGAAACCGGAATCCGTTCGCCGCAATGGTGGCCGACTCCATATCGAGCGCGATCGCGCGCGACTGGGTAAACCGCTGCACGAGCTCAGTGTGGTCGCGCAGCTCCCAGTTGCGGTTGTCGATACTGGCAACGGTGCCCGTGCGCATGATGCGCTTGAGCTCCCAGCCCGACAGACCTGCGACCTCTTCGACGGCCTGTTCCAGCGCCACCTGTACCTCTGCCAGCGGCGGCACGGGCACCCAGGTGGGCAAATCGTCGTCCAGCACGTGGTCTTCGCGCACGTACCCGTGCGCCAGCACGTAGTCGCCCAGGCGCTGGGAATCGCGCAGCCCGGCGCAATGCCCGAGCATTAGCCAGGCGTGGGGGCGCAGCACGGCAATGTGGTCCGTAATGGTTTTCGCATTGGACGGCCCTACCCCGATATTCACCAAGGTAATGCCGGCATGATCGGGGCGCACCAGGTGGTACGCGGGCATTTGCGGTAACCGCGCCCCGCCCGAAGGCGGGTTGGCGGCGGCCTCGCCTCGACGCGTGATGCGATTGCCAGGCTCGACCAGCGCATCGTAGTCGCCTGTGCCGTCGGCTATCAGCGCCCGGGCGCGCGCGCAGAATTCATCCACATAGAACTGGTAGTTCGTAAACAGGACGTAGTTCTGAAAATGCGTGGGCGCCGTCGCCGTATAGTGCTGCAGGCGATGCAGGGAATAGTCCACGCGCTGCGCGGTAAACGGCGCCAGGGGGCGCGGCTCGCCCTCCCGGCCGCGCCACGAGCCATTCACAATGGCGTCGTCAGTCACGGCCAGAGCGGGTACATCAAACAGGTCGCGCAACGGCCGCCGCATTCCTTCCAGACGCTCGCCCTCGACATAGGCGCCTTCGGGGAATGCAAAATGCAAAGGAATCGGCACCTCCGACTCGCCCACCTCGACCGCCACGTGGTGGTTCTGGATCAACAGGCCGATCTGCGCCAGGTAATACTCGCGAAATAGCGTCGGCTGGGTCACCGTGGTCTGGTACACACCCGGCTCGGCCACATGCCCGAACGAGAGCCGGGTATCAATAAGATCGTAGGTCGTCACCCGGATGCGAATGGCGGGATAGCAGGCCCGCACGGGCCCGGGTAAATCGCGACCGTTCACAACGTCTTGGAATGCGGCTCGAAGATAGGCGGTATTTCGCCCATAAATCTCCATCAAACGATCAACGGCGGCCTGAGCCTGATCAAAGGATTCAAACGCCAGCGGCGGCGGAGATTTATGAAGGCCAATCGAAAAGTCAACTGTCATTTTTTTCATTTTCCCGAAAATCGCATGCTGAACACAGCATACGCCGACAATTCAGAAGTGCCATGACAGCGCAATCCTCCGCGAAGCCGCTGTCATTTTTCTTTAATCTTTCTGCATTTTGTTAGTAATAACCCTGGAATGCAAAAAACCGTTAATGCGTTACAATGCCACACGGTCGCGTTGTTTGCGTACCACATTTTCCGCCGGCTTGATGCCCTCAGCCATCCCGCCCCACTCCGAAAGTTGAAGTGTCGCAATGACTCCACCGACGCGAAAAATCCATCCGAATTTATCCGCTCTATCCTCATTCCTGGCCGCGCCGCTTTTAGCGCTTGGCCTGTCTTGGCTCCCCCCCGCTCATGCCAGCACGCCTCTCGAGGCTCTTGCTTCGGTGCAGGGTTTGCGCATGGTCGACCCCTTGACGGTGCCCAGCCTGCCCGACATGGTCGTGCGCGCGGGCCTGGACACCTTGGGCACCCCGTATGTTTGGGGTGGCGAGGATCCGGAGTCAGGTTTTGATTGCAGTGGTCTGACCCAGTTTGTGTATCGAGAGATCACGGGTCTGGAATTACCCCGCACCGCGCGCGAACAGCGCCGCGAGGGCTCGAACATCAATAAAAAAGAACTGCAGCCCGGCGACCTGGTGTTTTTTGCGACACGCGGTCGTCGTGGCGTGTCGCATGTCGGCATCTATATTGGTCAAAACCAGTTTGTGCATGCCCCCACGCGTGGCTCTACCGTTCGCGTCGACAGCCTGGACAATAAATACTGGTCACGCCACTACGTGACGGCGCGCCGTTATATCGAGATGGACGAGGCGATTTCGCCCGATACGCCGATACCCGCGCCGGTCGGCCGTCTGGTTGCAAACGTCAATATCGATCAGTAATTCGATCAATAACGACCCCGCGCGTCATGCGACGCGCCAGTTGTTTGCCATAAAAACCCATCAGGGAGCCATCGGCTCCCTGATGGGTTTCTGGCGCCTGATGCGCCCCGACGCGAAACTCAGCCTCGTCCCACAAACGGCATGTTGGTCGCCATGATGGTCATGAACTGCACGTTGGCATCCAGCGGCAGTTTCGCCATCGACACGACCGCATGCGCGACATGCGAGACATCCATGCGCGGCTCGGCGCGACGCGTACCGTCGGCCTGCAATACGCCATCGGCCATGCGCTGCGTCATTTCGGTGGCCGCGTTGCCGATGTCGATCTGGCCGCACGCAATGCCATAGCTGCGGCAGTCCAGCGAAATGGATTTGGTCAGGCCCGTCACGGCGTGCTTGGTCGCGGTGTAGGCGATCGAAAACGGCCTTGGCGCCGTCGCCGAAATCGAGCCATTGTTGATGATGCGTCCACCGCCGGGCTGCTGGGCTTTCATCAACCGAATGGCGGCCTGGGCGCACAGGAACATGCCCGTCAGGTTGACATCGACGACCTCGCGCCAGTGCTCCACGGACAGGTCCTCGATGGGGACGGCGGGAGAATTGCGACCGGCGTTGTTGAACAACACGTCCAGCCGGCCATACTCTCGCTGGGTTTCGTCAAACAACTCGCGCACCGCCTGCTCGTCGGTGACATCGGTGGGTACAACCAGCGCGCGCGCGCTATCTTCGCCCGCCGCGGTACGCGTCTGCTCGAGTTGCTCGCGTCGGCGACCCGCCAACACCACCCGAAAGCCTTGCGCTAAAAACTCGAGCGCGACCGCACGGCCAATACCGCTGCCTGCTCCGGTGACCAACGCGACTGGTGAAACGCTTGTCTGATCATTCGACTGCATATTGTTCTCCGTATTAGTCTCCAAGTCCGCAGGCACAGGGACTCGGCCTCAGAGAGTCAATATAATAGAGCGAATTTGTTATTCTTCGTTCCCTACTCAGCTTGCGTGACCGATTTATGTCAAAACACCCCGGCAATGTGTTCATGGTGGTAGCGCCCAGCGGCGCTGGCAAATCGAGCCTGGTCAAGGCCCTGCTCGACCGTGACAGCGCGATCGTTTTGTCAGTCTCGTGCACGACCCGACCGCCGCGCAACGGCGAGGTCGATGGCCGCGAATACCGCTTTATCACTGTCGAGCAATTCGAACAACTGCGCGCGGACGACGCTCTGCTGGAATGGGCTGAGGTACATGGCAATTTTTACGGCACGCCCCGCGACCGCATCGATCAGGCCACGCAACTCGGCAACGACGTCCTGCTTGAGATCGACTGGCAAGGCGCGCGCCAGGTCAGGCAGCGCTATCCCAAGGCCATCGGCATCTTTATTCTGCCGCCCTCCATCGAGGAACTCGAGCATCGCCTCAAGGCGCGTGGCCAGGACGAACCCCACGTTATCGCGCGCCGATTGCTGGCGGCAGGCGGGGAAATCGCCCATGCGCCTGAATGCGAATATGTTATTATTAATCAAGAATTTAGCGTAGCCTTGGCGGAGTTGTCTCAGATTATCAGCGCCGCCCGGCTACGTTTTTCGTCTCAGACTGTCCGCCATGCAAAGCTGTTTGCCCAGCTCGGCATTTCGGGTGACCACTGAGTCGTCCCTTTTCACAGCACGTTTCAGGTGTAATTCATGGCTCGCATCACTGTCGAAGACTGTCTGAATAGAATTCCCAATCGCTTCAAGCTCACTCTGGCTGCGACCTATCGCGCCCGCGAGCTCGCACAAGGCCACGCGCCGCGTGTCGACAGCAAAGACAAGCCCACGGTCACCGCCTTGCGCGAAATCGCAAGCGGTCACACCGGCCTGGAAATGCTGCGTAAAGTCCCGAGCTGATCCAGGCCTGGGGGGCAGCAATATGGCTTTTCCCCGGCTGAAGTACGCTTCTTCGGGCCTGCTCGCCGCGTTGCGAGCAGGGTCGCGACTCGGACGCCGCTCCGACAAGAAAAACTCACCCGTCGAACTCTCCCACACGAGAGGCGACGTCAGTCTGGCCGATCCGACCTCGATCGTCGCCTCGTTCGCCCCCCTGACCGAGATCCTCGGCAGCTATCTCGACAAAAAAGACGTTGAGCTCGTCCGCGAAGCCTACCGCTTTGCCGACCAGGCCCATCTGGGTCAATTCCGCTCGAGCGGCGCACCCTATATCTCACACCCGATCGCCGTCACGGAAATCTGCGCGGGCTGGAAACTCGACGCTAACGCGCTATGCGCGGCGCTGCTGCATGACGTCATGGAAGACCAGGACGTCCCCAAACACGAACTGGCCGAAAAATTCAGCCCTGAGGTGGCCGAGCTGGTTGACGGGCTATCCAAACTGGACCGCCTCGATTTCGCGACCAAGGCCGACCAGCAGGCCGAGAGCTTTCGCAAGATGCTGTTGGCCATGGCGCGCGACGTCCGCGTCATCCTGATCAAGCTGGCCGACCGCCTGCACAACATGCGCACGCTGGAAGCAGTCAATCCGGAAAAGCGCCGCCGCGTGGCGCGTGAGACCCTCGAGATCTACGCACCCATTGCACATCGTTTGGGCCTGAATGTGCTGTTTCGCGAACTGCAGGATCTTTGCTTCGCGGCCATGTACCCCAACCGCTATCAGGTGCTTTACAAAGCGGTGCTTGCCGCGCGCGGCAATCGGCGCGAGGTCATCGGCAAGATCAGCGATGCTGTGCGTGCCGCCCTGCCCGCTGCCGGTATCGAGGCAGAGGTCTCGGGTCGTGAGAAAACCCTGTTCGGCATCTATCACAAGATGGTCGACCAGAAAAAATCGTTTTCCGAAGTGCTCGACATCTACGGATTCCGGGTCATCGTGCATACGCTGCCCGAATGTTATCTGGCGTTGGGCGCCCTGCATCAGTTGTACCGCCCGGTGCCGGGCAAGTTCAAAGACTATATCGCGATCCCCAAGGTCAACGGCTATCAGTCGCTGCACACGACACTGGTGGGTCCGTATGGCACGCCCGTCGAATTCCAGTTTCGTACACGCGATATGCATCACATCGCCGAGGCAGGTGTGGCGTCGCACTGGTTGTACAAGGGTGTCGACATCACACTCAACGATCTGCAAAAGCGCACGCACCAATGGTTGCAGTCGCTGCTGGACATCCAGAGCCAGACCGGCGACTCGGGCGAGTTCCTGGAGCACGTCAAGGTCGATCTGTTTCCCGACGCAGTCTATGTGTTCACCCCGCGTGGCAAGATCATCTCGCTGCCGCGCGGCGCGACACCGGTGGATTTTGCATATGCGATTCACACCGACATCGGCAATCAGGCTGTCGCCACCAAGGTCAACAACGAGTTCGTGCCCCTGCGCACCGAGCTCAGTAGCGGCGATGTGGTCGAGATCGTCACGTCGCCCGCATCACGACCCAATGCGCAATGGCTGAACTACGTCCGCACCGGTCGTGCGCGCTCGGAGATTCGTCATTACCTGCGCACGGTCAAATACGAAGAATCGGTCGCCTTTGGCGAGCGTCTCCTCGAGCACGCCCTGCAAGAGCTGCATCTGAATCTGCCATCCAAGGACGACCCGGCCTGGCAGAAACTCGCCCGCAGCACGGGCGCGACCTCGCGCGAAGAGATCCTGGCGGATATCGGCCTGGGCAAACGCCTGGCCGCTGTCGTCGCGCGCCGCTTTGCACCCGAACATCAGATCGTCGCGACCACGGCCGCCGCGGTCGATGAAATCACCTCGGCTCGCAGCGCCCCGATCCTGATCAAGGGCAGCGAGGGCCAGGCGGTGCAATTGGCGTCATGCTGCGGCCCCCTGCCGGGAGACCCCATCATCGCCGGCTTGCGCCTGGGTCAAGGCCTGGTCGTCCATACGACCGATTGCCCCACTGCGGTGCGTCTGCGTGCCCGGGAACCCGAGCGCTGGGTCAACGTGGCCTGGGATGTCCACACGGCCAAGCACTTCTCGACGCGACTGGATATCATCACCCGCAACGAGCGCGGCGTGCTCGGCCGACTGGCCGCCGAGGTCACGGCCACCGATGCCAACATCGTGCAGATCACCATGCACGACGATGCGGTCTCCACCGTATCGCTGCACCTGACCGTCCAGGTCGAAAGTCGCAAGCACCTGGCGCAAGTTATTCGTGCCATCCGGCACGTGCCACAGGTGCAAAAGATCGTTCGCGTCAAAGGTTGACGCTTGGGCCGCGGCTGACAGCCTGGGTCTCAGGCGTCAGCCTTATTTCATCGATCAGCCGTGTTGCATCAGGCTCGGCAGATACGTAACGATGCCCGGAAAGATCGTGATCAACGAAATCGCGATCACCAGGAGCAGGCAGAACGGTATAGATGCCTTGGTAACCTGCCAGATATCGCGCCCTGTCATGGACTGCAGCACAAACAGGTTGAAACCCAGGGGTGGCGTGATCTGCGCGATCTCGATGATGATGACGATGTAGATACCGAACCAGATCAGATCAATACCAGCGGCCTGCACCATCGGCAAGATCACGGCACTGCTCAGCACGAGGATGGATATCCCTTCCAGAAAGCAGCCCAGTACGAGGAAGAACAGCGTCAGCACGGCCAGCAGCATATAGGGCGACAATGCCATGCTTTCGACCTTGGCGGCCAGCACCTGCGGGATGTTCAGGTATCCCACCGAAATCGACAGCACGGCGGCGCAGGCCACGATGAAGGAGATCATGCACGAAATCTTCATCGCCGACATCAGACTGTCGCCCAGGCTTTTGAGTGACAAGGTGCCACCCAGTTTCGCCAATGCCATCGCACCTAGCACACCGACCGTAGCGGCCTCTGTGGGTGTGGCCACCCCGCCGTAGATCGCACCAATAACCGCGACGATCAGCAGCATCACGGGGATCAGTCGGCGCGAGTTCCGTAGCTTGGCGCCAAGGCTCAGCGCGGGGTCGCGCGGCGGAATCTTGGACGGATTCAGCAACGACCACACCATCACATAACCCATGAACAGGGCGATCAGCAACAGGCCCGGCAGGATGCCGGCCATGAACAGACGCGCCACCGATTGCTGGGCCGTGACGCCGTAGACAATCATGATGATGGAGGGCGGAATCATCAGGCCCAGTGTGCCGGAACCGGCCAGGGTGCCAATCATCATTTTCTCGTCGTAGCCCCGTTTCTTTAGCTCGGGCAGGCTCATTCGTGCCACCGTGGCGCAGGTCACAGCCGAAGACCCGGCCACCGCCGCCATGATGCCGCAGCCCAGGATATTCACGTGCAACAGGCGGCCCGGCAGCCAACTGACCCAGGGGCCGAGCCCCTTGAACATATCTTCGGACAGGCGCGTGCGGAACAGGATTTCCCCCATCCAGATAAAGAGCGGCAACGCAGTCATCGGCCAACCCCAGCTGGCGTCCCACATCGAGGAGACGATCAGCGACCCCACTGGCGCGGTAGTAAATACCGCCAGGCCCACCACGCCGATTGCCAATAGCGCAACCGCTACCCAAACACCGCTAGCCAAGAGCGCCAGTAACACCACCAGCAGCGTCCCGGATGCGATCACCGTCGAATATTGATCCATGCTTTATTCCCGCGTGAAGAGTGTGAGCCAGGTCGCGCGACCAAGGGCCGCGAATGCGCTATTCCAGCGCCGCGTCACTGTTCTTGTCGTAGCTCGGCTCTTCGCCGCGAGCAACAGCCAGTGCGGCATCAACGAGCGCAATCGTCAGAATGATGAGCCCCAGCGCCAGTGCGGATTGCGGGATCCAGAACGGAATGGCAAGCAACCCCGGACTGACATCGTCAAACTCGTACGATTGCCAGGTAAACAGCACGGCCTGCCACGCGATAAACGCCATCAGCAAAGCGGTACCCACGCAACACCACAGCTCAAGTGCTTTGCGCGTACCACCGGTCAGACGACTGATGATCAGGCCAACACGTACGTGGCCACCGTCCTTGAATGTATAGCCCAGCCCCAGGAAAGTGGAAGCCGCCATGAACAATCCCGACAGCTCTGTCGAATCGACCGTGTAGCCGAGCGAGCGACCGACGATCTGCGTAATGATGGAGATGCCGATGCCGGCCAGGAACGCGGCGGCCAGTACGCCGCTAGCCGTATACAGGCCGTCTAGTATTTTCCTCAACATAATCTTGTACAGCTCCAGAAGATGCGGGACGAGCGAAGCATGGCGCTTCGCATGCTGTTAAGCCCTGCGTGCCGTTAATGGGCCGCAGGCAGGGCTTAACATCTATGGGTCTATTTGGCCGCCTTGGCCTTGGCCGCCAAATAATTGTCCAGCACCTCTTGTTCCTCGGGGCTGGCGTTCTTGCGCCAATCGTCCATCATGGTCTTGCCCACGTCGGCCAATACCTTCTGGACCTCCGGGCCGGCCTCAGTCACTGTCATGCCGTTCTTGCTTAACGTTTCAACCGTTTCCTTGCCGGCCTTTTCGCTCATTTCGAAGCCGCGTTTGGTGGCGCGCTCGCCGGCTGCCAACACGATCTTGCGCAGCTCTGGATCCAGCGCACGGAACGCACGCTCGTTCACGAGAATGACGTTCTTGTTATGCAAGGTACCTGTGTACATGAAGTATTTGCAGTTGTCCCATACCTGGGTATCGATTCCGGTTTGTGCACTGGTGAACAGCGAATCGATCAGCCCAGTGGCAAATGCCTGCGATATCTCGGCGAACGGCAGAATAGTGGCCTGAAAGCCGAGCATTTCGCCCATTTTTTGTGTGGGCGGCGAATAGATGCGCAGCTTTTTCCCTTTGAAGTCCTCAGGGCCCGATATCGGTGTCTTGGTGTAAAAGCCCTGCCCCGGCCACGCCACATAGGTGATGGCGCGCAGACCATTTTTCTTGAGCAGTTTGTCGAAGTACGGCTTCTGCGCTTCGGTCAGTAATGCAGCTTCTTCGTAATTGGCGGCGATATTGGGCAGTCCATCCAATGCATACATCGGGTTTTCATTGCCGTACACACCCAGGCGGACTTCGCCAGCCTGGATCTGGCCCGCCTGAACCGCGCGCTTGATCGCATCGTGCTTGATCAGGGTGTCGTTCGAGCGCAAGTCGATCTTCAGTTGGCCCTGGCTTTCGGTTTCCACCTCTTTGATGAACTGGCGGATATTCTGGGTCAGGAAACTGGACTCCGGATAGCCGGAGGCCATGGTCCAGGTCGTTGCCGCGGAAGCGGCCACCATGGGCGCAGCGCAGAGTGCCACGGCCAAGAGCTTGCGTAAGAACTGCATGGAAATCCCCTTATGAGTTGATCTTGAACAGATACTGTTTCCAATGTGCCGCCCAGCGCGCTGAACGCGACTCGCGATTCATTGTATTCATACACCTCCCGTCATACAACTCAAAATTAACATCACTTGTTTGGTGCAAATTTAGGATTTAATGCACCATGTTTTTCCCTATAGTGGGTACTTTTTCGCCGCATTCACGGAGCCCGTGACTTGAATAGCAAAAAGCAAAGCAAGCCCCGCACACGACTCACCGACGTCGTTATCCGGGCCCTGTCTGAACGCTTGGACACACAGACCTACCGCCCCGGCGAGCGCCTACCCTCCGAGCAAGCGCTATGCCAAGAGTTCAACGTCAGCCGGACGGTGATCCGCGAGGCCATGTCGTCGCTGCGATTGGGTGGCCGCGTCATCAGCAGCCCAGGCCTGGGCGTGTTTGTTGCCGAAGACCATGACCCGCCGATCCACTTTGATATTCAAAGCCCCGCCGACAATCGCCGTGCGCTGCACATCATGGAAGTCCGGGTCGGCCTGGAGGTAGAGGCCGCCGGATTGGCTGCGGAACGACGTACCCCAACGGATATGGCCGATATCGTGCGGGCATTCGACGAATTCAATGCCGCGGAAAATGACTCTGCGTGCGCCGTGCAGGCGGATGTCAATTTCCATCTGGCCATCGCTCGCGCCTCGAATAATCCGCACTTCGCACATCTGCTGAAATCCGCGGTCAAAGAAATGGAACTGGACATGAAGATCAAGCACCGGGGAAAATCCGAGCAAGAGCTGCGTGATTACGAAAAGCGCGCGGCCCGCGAGCACGGCACCATCATGTCCGCCATCATGCGCGGCGATACGACGGCGGCACGCACCGCCATGGCCCGCCATCTCGGCGAAAGCGTTGCCCGCTACCGCAAGCGACTGACCACCAAGCCTTGACAAGCAGCCCACCCGCAAGCCGAAGGTGAAACGTAGGGCGTTTTCTGTTTTCAGACAATCGCCGATTGACCACCTGTATGACAGGTATCATCATATGTAGTGTCGCTTTAGTGTCTGCTCATGTCATCCGACCCGGGACGCCCGCGCCGGTGCCATGGCCATAATTTCTTGTGTGCACAGGAGAACGCAGTGTCATCACAGCAACAGAAAGCCCGTGTGGGGGTCGATATCGGGGGTACGTTTACGGATGTTGCCCTCGAGCTTGCAGGCAAGCTCTACTCCACGAAGATCTTGACCGACTACGAAGCCCCCGAGCGCGCTATCGTTCAAGGCCTGCGAGACGTGGCCGAGGCCGCAGGCATCTCGCTGTCGGATATGGGATTGATTATTCACGGTACGACCCTCGCGACCAATGCGCTGATCGAGCGTCGTGGTGCCCGCACCGCTTTTATCACGACCGAAGGTTTTCGCGATGTGCTGGAGATGCGCTCGGAAAGCCGTTTCGAACAATACGATCTGGATATCAAGCTGCCGCCTGCGCTGATCGACCGTCGTGATCGCTTGACGCTGCGCGAACGCATCGACGCATCCGGTAATGTGTTGATCGCGCCTGCCGAGGCCGACGTCCAGGCTTTGGTCGAGCGGATCGAGGCCGGCGGCTACGAGAGCGTGGCGATCGGCTTCATCCATGCCTATGTCAACGATGCGCACGAACATCTCATGCGCGAGGCGCTCAGTCGGCGCCTGCCGCACTTGTCGATCTCGATCTCGTCCGAGGTATCACCGCAGCTACGCGAATTCGAACGCTTTAATACCGTTTGCGCCAACGCCTATGTGCGGCCCCTGATGCAGTCCTATCTGGACCGGCTGGTACACAAGATCCACGAAGCCGGCGCCACTTGCCCCGTCTTTATCATGCATTCCGGCGGCGGCATCATTTCCGTGGATAGTGCGTCGCGCTTTCCGGTGCGTTTGGTGGAGTCGGGCCCCGCTGGCGGTGCCATCTTTGCCGCCCACATTGCCGCACGCTATCAGCTCGATTCGGTACTGTCTTTCGATATGGGAGGCACCACTGCCAAAATCTGCCTGATCGACGATCAGACGCCCAAGACCGCCAACACCTTTGAGGTCGCGCGCACCTACCGCTTTAAAAAGGGCAGCGGTATGCCAATCTCCATTCCCGTCGTCGAAATGGTGGAGATCGGCGCGGGTGGCGGGTCCATCGCCGGATTGGACGTGATGCGCCAGATCCGCGTGGGTCCGCAAAGTGCGGGCTCCGAGCCCGGCCCGGCCTGCTACCAACGCGGTGGCGAACATCCCACTGTCACCGACGCTGACTTGTTGCTGGGGCGACTGGATCCCGACAACTTTGCCGGCGGATCGTTTTCCTTGTCGACAGAATTCGCGCAGACCGCCGTGCTGAACAGCGTCGCGCAACCGCTTGGGCTGTCCGCTCAGGACGGCGCGTACGGTATCGCCGAGGTCGTGGACGAGAACATGAGCAATGCCGCACGCGTGCACACGGTGGAAAGCGGCCGAGAGATCTCCAAGTACACGATGATCACCTTCGGCGGCGCGGGTCCGCTGCACGCCGCCCGTTTGTGCGAAAAGACCGGCATTGAGCGCTTTCTGGTGCCGCCTGGCGCGGGCGTGGGCTCCGCCATTGGCTTTCTGCGATCACCCTTCGGTTATGAAAGCGTACGCAGCGCCAATGTTCGCCTGACGCAATTTGATTGCGCCGCCGTCAATCAACTGCTGGCGCAATTGCGCGACGAGGCCATGACCTTCGCGCGGCAAGGCGACTCCAGTGAGTCCCCCGTGGTCGAGGCCAAGGTCTACATGCGCTATGTCGGACAGGGTTGGGAAATCCCCGTGATGCTGCACACCACGGAATTTGCCGAACATGATGTGGCACAGCTTCGCACCGATTTCGAGGCTGCCTATACCCGCTATTTTGGGCGCCCGATCGATGGACTGGACATCGAAGCCATCAGTTGGGCGGTCAAGGCCAGCTCGCCGCTGCCGCCGGTTGAGCGCCTGGCGCTGCTCGATGCGAACGCCACGGCTACCGTCATCGGCCAGCGCCGTATCTTCGATGCCAAGCTGCGTCAAATGGTGGATGCCGCCATCGTTGAGCGCGCAGGCCTGTTGCCCGGCACGCGCATCGCCGGCCCGGCCATCGTCGTGGAGCGTGAAACCTCGACGTTGATCACCGCGTCTTTCGAAGCCATCGTCCAAGCGGACGGATGCCTCCTGGTTTCAAGCAAACACACCGCCGCCTAAGGAGCCGATCATGAGCACCGACAATCTGCAGAATATCCACATGCAAGTCATGTGGAACCGCCTTATCTCGGTCGTGGAAGAACAGGCGTTGGCACTGATACGAACGGCCTTCAGCACCAGCGTACGCGAGGCCGGCGACCTGTCGGCCGGGATCTTCGACCAACAGGGACGCATGCTGGCGCAGGCCGTGACAGGCACGCCGGGCCACGTCAACACGATGGCCGACGCCGTACCCACCTTTATCACCGACATCGGCCCCGACAACATCTTCGAAGGCGATGTCTACCTGACCAACGACCCCTGGAAAGGCACGGGCCATCTCCATGACTTCACCGTCGTCACGCCCTCTTTTTTCAATGGCCAATTGATCGGCTACTTCGCCGCGACGGCACACGTCGTCGACGTCGGTGGGCGAGGTTTTGGACCGGATGCCCGCGAGGTTTACGAGGAAGGCATATGCATACCGATCATGAAATTCGCCACGCGCGGCGAAATCAACCGTGACCTGGTCACCATACTGCGCAGCAATGTCCGCGAGGCCGACAAGGTGGTGGGTGACCTGTATGCCCTGGCCGCGTGCAACGATACCGGCCATCGCCGCCTGCTCGAGATGCTGCGCGAATTCGAGCTGAACGATCTCGAAGGCATCGGCAGCTTTATCCTCGAACGCAGCCTGAGCGCCACGCTGGAGCGCATCGCGGCGCTGCCGAAAGGCAAATACGCCAATGAAATGACGCTGGACGGCTACGATCAGCCCGTGACCCTCAAGGTCGAACTGGAGGTCGGTGCCGACGGCCTGGTCGCGAACTTCGACGGCACGTCGCCCGCCAGCCCTTTCGGTATTAACGTGCCTCTCGCCTATGCCAAGGCGTACGCCTGCTACGGTCTGAAGTGTGTCATTGCACCCGAGGTGCCGAATAACACCGCCTCCCTGGCACCCTTCTCCGCCATTGCGCCGGAGGGTTGCATCCTGAACGCGCAACGCCCTAGCCCCGTCGCGGTACGCCATGTTTTGGGCCATTTCGTGCCGGACCTGGTGCTGGGCGCGCTTCACCATTTCCTGCCCGAACGCATCCCTGCCGAAGGATCCGGCGCGCTATGGAACCTGCACGTCAGCGCGCGCGCCGCAAACCCCGACGCGAACCTTCCACCGGCCGAGATTCTGATGTTCAACAGCGGCGGCACCGGCGCCCGTCCGACGCTGGACGGTTTGTCGTCCACCGCGTTTCCCAGTGGCGTGCACGCAATGTCGGCCGAGGCCACCGAGCAGACGGGACCCATCGTCGTCTGGCGCAAGGAATTGCGCGAGCATTCCAGTGGCGCCGGCCGGTACCGTGGCGGCCTGGGCCAAGTAATGGAGCTGGGTCCGCGCGACGGCTATGTCTTTCGCTTCAATGCCATGTTCGACCGCATCGGTAATCCAGCACGTGGCCGGGCCAACGGCCAATCGGGTAAACCGGGTAAGGTCTCGCTTAGCGACGGCACCATCTTGCGCGGCAAGGGCACGCAGCATGTCCCGCCGGGTGAACGTCTGGTGCTGGAATTACCCGGTGGCGGGGGGTTTGGTGCGCCGGCCGAGCGTGATCGCGAATCGCTTCGCCACGACTTGGCCAATGGCTATATTGACGAGGCCGACCTGCTGAAGGACTACGGTCTAACAGCGGAACAGCTGAATGCCGAGGTCAATAGCTGATCGCCATAAAAGCGCCCCGACATCCACGGTGCGCTGCGCCCCAAAAGTCAGGATAGATATCCAACTTTTGGGGCGTCTCTTTGCAGGGGTTCGAAGTATTCAGCTCACGTGCTGCAAAAAGTCTTTCAACCGCTGGCTGGGTGGATTCAACAGCAATTCCTGGGGTGGCCCGTCATGTGCGACGACGCCACCGTCGATGAAGATCAATCGACTGCCGACCTTGCGCGCGAATTCCATTTCGTGGGTTACCACCACCATGGTCATGCCCTCCTCGGCCAAGTCGCGCATGACCTTGAGCACCTCGTGGCGCAGCTCGGGATCCAACGCTGAGGTCGGCTCGTCGAACAGCATCAGTTTTGGCTTGATCGCCAAGGCGCGCGCGATGGCAACGCGCTGCTGCTGGCCACCCGATAGCTCGGCGGGATAGTGGTTCATGCGGTCGGCCAGCCCGACCTTGCGCAGGATTTCTTCGGCGAGCGCTCGGGCTTCGGCACGCGATACACCACGCGTGTGGCGCGGGCCGAACATGACGTTTTCGAGCGCGGTCATCTGTGGAAACAGATTGAACTGTTGAAACACCATCCCGGCCTCTCGGCGGATTTCGCGCACCTGGGCGGGGCTACCCTTGACACTGACGCCATCGACCAGCAGGTCGCCGCCCTCGATGGTTTCAAGGACGTTGATGCAACGCAGGAAGGTGGACTTGCCCGACCCCGATGGCCCGACCACAACAACGACCTCGCCGGCGTCGATATTCAGGGTGATGCCATTGAGCACCGTCGCGTCACCAAAGCGCTTGGTGACCTCGTGAAATTCGACCATGCTCATAGTATGCGCATCCTTTTTTCAACCCAGCGCAGCCCCAGAGCCATCGCCCCCGTCAGCGCCAGATAGATGAGGGCGACCGCGGACCAGATCTCGACGGCACGGAAATTGGCCGCCATGATTTCCTGACCCTGGCGGGTGAGCTCGGCAACCCCGATGACGATAAACAGCGAGGAGTCTTTCAGGCTGATGATGCACTGGTTACCCAACGGCGGGATCATGCGCCGAAATGCGACGGGCCCGATGATATGCAGCAAAATTTTGTAGAACGGCAGGCCCATCGCCTGCCCGGCCTCTTTCAGGCCCTTGTGCACCGAGAGCAGCGAGCCGCGCACGATCTCGGCGATATAGGCGCCCGAGTTGATGATCAATGTCGCGATCGCCGCCCACACCGGATCGACCCGCAAGCCGGGCACAAGCAGGGGCAAGGCAAAGTAGATGAACATGACCTGCACCACGATCGGCGTGCCGCGAATGACCCCGATATAGACTTGTGCAATGATCGATAACACGACGTGCCCATAGGCACGCGCCACGCCCGCCAGCGCCCCCAGGACAAAGCCACCCGCCAGGCCCGCCAGGGTGATCTGGATGGTCATGAACATGCCATCCATCAGATTGGGCCAGGCGTCTAGAACGACAGACCAGTCGATATCCACGGTCTTCCCCTCGGTGATTGACTTGTGCGGGGCACACTCTGCCAGGCGCAAGCGATGCTGATGCGGGTGTTGACGCGAGCGTGGGCTCGCGTCAACACCCTACCCATGATGGGCGGGGCCACTCTCAGGGCTGTTTACCAAACCACTTGGTATAGATGGCGTCGTACTGACCGTTGGACTTGAGCGTCGCGAGGGCCTTGTTAACCTGGGGAACCAGGTCGCTACCCTTGGGGAATGCGATGCCGTAAAAGTCACCGCTCTTGAGTGCGCCGGTGACTTTGACCCGGCCCTTGCCGGCCGTGTTGGCGTAGTACTGGACATTGGGAGTGTCATGCACGGCGGCATCGACCCGGCCGGTGGCCAATTCGAGATAGGCGTTGTCGATGTTGGGGAACAAGCGCAGCTTGGCGTCCGGGACTTCTTTTTTCATGAAGTCCACCGTGGCCGTACCGGTCTTGACCGCGACATCCTTGCCCGCCAGGTCGGCTGCGGTCTTGATATCGGTATTGCTCTCGGGGACCAGGATGGCCAGACCGCTTTCGTAATAGGGATCAGAGAAATCGATGACTTTTTTGCGATCGTCACGGATGGTGATACCCGCCAGGGCGACGTCGATGTTTTTGGTTTGCAGGCCCGGGATAATGCCGTTGAAATCCATCGGTTGCAGCTTGTATTTGACCTTGAGCTCTTTGGCAATGGCATCCCACAGATCGATATCGAATCCGGTATAGGTATTACCTTTTTTGAACTCAAAAGGGATAAAGGCCGTGTCGGTCGCGACGACCAATTCCTTGTCCTGGGCTGCGGCGGTCGTGACGGCGCCGATCAGGCTCAAGCCCACCAGTACGGCGGCAAACTTGCGTTTCATCATCGATATGCTCCTGTAGAGGCAACGAGCTCCGGTAAACCCGAAGCCGGTAATTTATCTTAACCCATGCGTCCCCATAGGCGTATACGCGGCAACCCTGCCCGTGAATCCGTCCCTGATATATCCTTAGTCATCAAAACGGAAAAACGGGAATCTACAATAGGGATTCACGCAGGAGGCCTCTGATGTCGTTTAAACCTGTCGCTATCACCGGTACCCGCCGGCAAGTGGGCGTGGCCCTGGGCAAACTGGCCCGCCCGTTAATGTCGGCCTATCTGGATCAAAGTACGACCTGGCGAACGTTACGCCCGTGGCGTGGCCACGTCTACCTGCAAGAACTGGCAGGAAATATCCAGCACTATTTGCCCGAGCTCTGGGAAGAGTTCGAAGGCATGGCCGAAGGCCTACGATTGCCCGCCGACGATCTGCTGCTGTGGAATTGCCGGGGCGACCTGCTGCACCAGACCACGGATGGCTGCACCTCGATCACGATACAGGGTGCCGAGGGCGTGCGCTGGATCGCGCACAACGAGGATGGCGATCCCTATCTGTATGGCCGCTGCCCCATCGTTGACGTGCGGCCCGATGATGCGCCGGGCTATGTCAGCTTTTATTACCCCGGCTCGTTGCCTGGCCATACCTTTGCAGCGAACCGCAGCGGGATCGTGCAGACGATCAACAATCTGCGCACGCGCGCTCGACGCACCGGCGTGCCGCGCATGTTTTTGGCGCGCGCGGTGCTGGATTGCGAGACCCTGGATCAGGCGGTTGAGTTGTTGCGCGATACGCCGCGTGCCGGCTCGTTTCATCACATGCTGGGCGCATCGGGCGACGAACGTCTATTCAGCATCGAAGCCATGCCGGGGTTGTGCTCGATGAAACCCATCGCGCGCCGCTACGGACACGCCAATCACATGATTCACGACGCGTCCCAGGACGTCGCCCAGATCATCACCGACTCGTCACGCGCGCGCCAGACCCGTGTCGATGGCCTGCTCGATGGCTGGCATAGCGGAGCCGACGAAACACATATTGTCGCGGCACTGCACGACACTGACGGCCCACTGCCCATCCTGCGCTGTGCGGCCAATGATCCCGACGAGGAAAACACCTTGGCCACGGCAGTGTTTGAACTGGACGACGAACACGTCAACCTGCGGATCTATGACCGCAAGAAAACCGTGGCACAACGCATCGCCATCAAGTGAGATCCTGACGGCGCGCCGCGTGGCTTTGTTTATCGTTGACAACACATCCCGCAGCGCCGTGACGCTCTTTGTCGCGACACAATCTCACCGCACGGGTGCAAGCCCGGCCTAACCCGCACGGCAATCACCACGTTCAGGTACCACCGTCGGAAAGTGCGCCGCGCAACCAATCGACAAAGGCGACCGCCTGATCGCTCAGGCGTCGGCCCGCCGCGGGTAACGCGCACAGGCCACCGTCGAACTCGACGGTGCCAAATGGCGCGACCAAGGTACCCTCGGCCAGCTCACGCGCGATCAGGCGCTGCTCGACCAGAGCGACACCCAGACCAGACAATGCCGCCTCGATGCATAGATGGCTGTGCGGGAACTCCAGAACGTCTGCGCGTGCCACTGACTTGCCCGTTTTGATTTCCCACTGATTCCAGGCGCTAGAAGTGTACTCATGGGCGATGCGCACGCGCTTGGTGGCCGGCAGCTTGGCGCAGGCAGGCGCGCACACCGCCGCAAAACGCACCGGCGCCAGGAAAATCGCGCGCTGTCGATCCGCCTGCGCGTAGTGGGACATGTCCCACGCCACCAGGATATCCGCCCCTTCGTTGCGCATCTCGCGCGCGGACGTCATGGAGAGCCGGATCTGGATCTGCGGATGTTGTCGGTAAAACACCGCCAACTGCGGCACTAACCAACGCATGGCAAATGTGGCGCTGCACGCGACATGTACGCCCGGCCCCGCCGTGTGATTCACCAAGCGCTGGTAAGCGCTTTCCAGCTGGTCAAATGCGGACCGCGTCGTGCCATAGAAATCAACGGCCGCGGGCGTCATCCGCAGGCCGGTGCCGTCCCGCTCAAACAACGCCGTCCCCGCATCGTCACTTAACAGTTTGATATGCCGGCTGACCGCGCCATGCGTGCGAGCCAACTCGTCGGCCGCGCGTGTCACGGACCCCGTGCGGGCAACGGCCTCGAACGCACGCAAAGCGGCCAGCGGAGGAAGTTTTCTCATCAGGGATCGCTGTCAGAAATATCGCCAGGGACATTGTCAGAAAAACTGACTAATGGCCAAAATAAATCGATATTCGAATGCTAACAATATTTTTAGAATTTCTCTCTGTTTTAGCTATTTTCAGAAATACCACATCGAAATCTCAGACGATCTTCGTTTAATTAACTCACATAAAGGAATCCGGCATGCATATCGTCGACATCCAGGCCCATGAAGCGCTCGATAGCCGCGGCAACCCAACAGTTGAAGTCGAAGTCTCCCTATCCGACGGTACCCAAGCGATCGCCCTGGTGCCGTCCGGCGCCTCGACAGGCGCTCGAGAAGCGTGCGAACGGCGTGACGGCGATCCTGGCCGGTTGACCGGACGGGGTGTGCTGGGCGCTGTCCATAGCGTCAACACGGAAGTCCGCGACACGTTGATCGGCATGCATGCGGATCAACAAGCCGCCATTGATCACGCCATGATTGCCCTGGACGGCACGGACAATAAACATCGCCTCGGCGCCAATGCCATTCTGGGCGTATCGCTGGCCGTGGCGCGCGCCGCAGCCGATAGCCTGCGGCGTCCGCTTTGGCATTACCTGGGCGGGTCGCAGGCTTGCGTGTTGCCCGTGCCCATGATCAATGTGATCAACGGCGGCGCCCATGCGGATAATCCGCTGGATTTTCAGGAATTCATGATCTTGCCGGTGGGAGCCGATACCTTCGCCGACGCCATGCGCATGGGCGCGGAGGTCTTTCACGCGCTCAAGGACGGACTGAAACGGGCGGGCCATGCCATCAATGTGGGCGATGAGGGAGGCTTTGCGCCGGATTTGCGTTCGGCCGAGGATGCGTTGGACTTTCTCTTGGCCGCGATCGAACAGGCGGGCCTAAAACCCGTGCAGGATATAGCGCTGGCGCTGGACCCCGCCGCGAGCGAATTGCACAGCACGGCAGGCTATTTTTATGCAGGGCAGAATCGCCATCTGAATTCCGAAGAACAGGTCGAGTATCTCGCCGCCCTCACACGGGCGTACTCGATCGTCTCGATCGAGGACGGAATGGCCGAGAATGATCCGACGGGTTGGCGCCTGCTTACCGAACGACTCGGCGCGGATTGCCAATTGGTCGGTGACGACGTGTTTTGTACGAACCCCGCCCTCTTCCAACAGGGCATTGAGCAAGGCACCGGCAACGCGATCCTAGTGAAGATCAACCAGATTGGCACCTTGACGGAAACGCAGCAAGTGTTGCGCCTGGCGACCCGGCACGGTTATCGCACCGTGATTTCGCATCGCTCGGGCGAAACCGAAGATACCTTCATCGCCGATCTTGCGGTGGCGTGCAATGCGGGACTGATCAAAACGGGTTCGATGTCGCGCTCCGAGCGCACGGCAAAGTACAACCGGCTGCTGAGAATCGAGCGAGAGTTAGGCGCGGCGGCCGTGTATGCCGGGACAGACGCGTTAGCGTCACACTAGGACTTTCCCGTATGTAGGGTGTTCTCGAGTATCGGAGGGCGTTCAGACCCGTAGAATTGCAACCCTTATGGCACCGCAAAGCTTGCTCGCTGTGTTTCTGTGATATGCGGGGCTACTCGCCCTCCTTTACACCAAGAAGGATCTCTCATGAAAAAGACCCTCCCCTTGCTCGCCGGCAGCTTTGTCCTGGCCTTCAGCACGAGCGCCATGGCACAAACCACGTGGGATTTGCCCAGCGCCTATCCCGCCAGCAACTTCCACGTCGAGAACCTGACCACGTTCGCGAAAGACGTCGAGTCGCTGTCGAAGGGCAAACTGAAAATCACACTGCACAACAATGCGTCGCTGTACAAGGCCCCCGAAATCAAGCGCGCCGTACAAGGCAACCAGGCCCAGATCGGCGAAATCCTGCTGACGAACTACGCCAACGAAGATCCGATTTATGCACTGGACGGCCTGCCGTTCCTGGCCACGGGCTACGATGCCGCGTTCAAGCTGTATCAGGCACAAAAACCGTACCTGGAAAAGAAACTGGCCGCACAAGGCATGACCCTGTTGTTTACGGTGGCCTGGCCTCCTCAAGGAATCTACGCCAACAAGGACCTGAAGACCGTCGCGGACCTCAAGGGCCTGAAGTGGCGCGCCTATAGCCCCGTGACGGCCAAGATCGCCGAACTGGCGGGCGCACAACCGGTGACGGTACAAGCGGCCGAACTGTCGCAAGCCATGGCCACCGGCGTGATCGATTCGTACATGTCGTCGGCCTCGACGGGCTATGACACCAAGACCTACGAGTACATCAAAAAATGGTACGACACCGAAGCCTGGTTGCCCAAGAACGCCATCATCGTCAACAAGAAAGCGTTTGACGCGCTAGACCCGGCCGCCCAGGAAGCCCTGAAAAAAGCCGGCGCCGAAGCCGAGAAACGCGGTTGGGCGCTCTCGCAAGAAAAGAGCAAGTGGTATCAGGCCGAGCTGACCAAGAACGGCATGCAAATCATCAAGCCCACGCCCGAGCTGCAATCCGGCATGACCAAGCTGGGCGAAACGATGATCAAGGAATGGGAAGAGCGCGCGGGCGATGACGGTAAAGCCATCCTCGACTCTTACCGCAAGATGTAAGCTCCATGCGCCGTTTTCTTGATACTTTGTACGGCGCGGCCGGCCTGTTGGCCGGCTTGTGCATGATAGGCGTGCTGGTTTCTGTACTGGCCGCCATCATTGCCCGCCAACTGGGATGGAATGTGCCTGGCACGGATGCCTATGCCGGCTATTTCATGGCCGCGGCAGGCTTTCTGGCGTTGGCCAGCACGTTTAAACACGGCGAACACATCCGCGTCACGCTGCTGCTGAACTCACTCGCAAAGCGCAGCAGCCAGCGACTGGATGTTTTCGCGCTGTGCGCCGGCACCTTGCTGGCTGCCGCGTTTGCGTTTTTCAGCATCAAGCTGATGCTCGATTCGCATACGTATAACGATGTCTCGACCGCCAACGACGCGACGCCGCTGTGGATTCCACAGATCAGCATGGCAGTCGGTACGGTGTTATTCCTGGTTTCGCTGGTCGATGAACTGTTCCGTCGTCTGCGCGGCCTGCCCGCCCCCTCCTCACAGCAAACCCATGAATGAAGTTCTCGTTATTACCCTCTTGGTCATCTCGATTTTCACACTGCTGGGCTGCGGTGTCTGGGTAGGTTTGACACTGGCGGGCACCGCATGGATCGGCATGGAAATCTTTTCCAGTCGACCCGCTGGCGACGCAATGGCAGTCACCATCTGGGGGGCTGCCTCGAGCTGGACGCTGACCGCCCTGCCTCTATTCTTGTGGATGGGCGAAATCCTGTTTCGCACGCGCCTATCGGAGGACTTGTTCAAAGGATTGGCACCGTGGTTGAACCGCCTGCCAGGCCGCTTATTGCACACCAATGTGATTGGCTGCGCAATTTTCGCCGCAGTATCTGGCTCGTCAGCCGCGACCTGCGCGACAGTAGGCAAAATGACGATTCCCGAACTGACGAGACGCGGCTATCCAGAAAGCAAGATCTTGGGCACCCTGTCAGGCGCGGGAACGCTCGGGCTCTTGATTCCGCCATCCATCATCATGATCGTATATGGCGTATCGGCGAACGTCTCGATCGCCCGCCTGTTCATCGCGGGCGTCATCCCCGGCATTATGCTGGCGGCGCTGTTCATGGGCTACATCATGTGGTGGGCGTTGCGCAATCCCAAGGAAGTACCGATCGCCGACGAGCATTTAACATTCACACAAAAGCTAAAACAGTCCCGGCATTTGATTCCCGTGCTCATCTTGATCGCCGCGGTACTCGGCTCGATTTACGCCGGCGTTGCAACCGCAACGGAAGCGGCCGCGATCGGCGTAGTCGGCGCACTCGTCCTATCAGGACTGCAAGGCTCGCTGACAAAAAGCAGTTTTTACCAATCGCTGATGGGCGCGACGCGCTTGTACTGCATGATTGCGCTGATTCTGGCGGGTGCACAGTTCTTGACGCTATCAATGGGCTACATCGGTCTGCCCCGCGCACTAGCGGAATGGATCGGCGGCCTCGGGCTGTCTCAGCTCGGCCTGATCATGGCGCTGATGGTGTTCTTCATCGTGCTCGGTGCGTTCCTGGACGGCATTTCGATCGTGGTACTCACCATGGGAGTGTTGTTGCCCACGGTACAGGCAGCAGGCATCGATCTGATCTGGTTCGGTATCTTCGTCGTCTTCGTTGTGGAAATGGCGCAGATAACGCCACCGGTGGGGTTCAACCTGTTCGTGTTATCGGGCATGACCGGCCGCGAGTTGCCGTACATCGCGCGGGTGTCGTTGCCGATGTTCTTTCTGATGATCGTGGCGGTGTTCCTGCTTTATCTTGTGCCAGGGATTGCGACTTGGCTGCCGCAGAATATGCGGTTGTAGGTGGGGGCATTTGCTGTTGCGGGAGGGTGTGTAGTTCTATTGACGCCCGCGTCCGGTGTGTGTAGGCGAGGCTGGCCATATCGCACCGGCTCGGCCCATGATCAGGGGCCGAGGTCCCGCTGCGCGGGACTGCCCGGCGCTCAAATTGGCCAGCCTCGCCTACACACACCGGACGCGGGCTGCATTGAGCCTATCACTACGGGTGCTCCCTAGAGAGCTGGACGTCAGCCTATGGTCGTCGGGGCAATGCACTAATGTGAGTCCCTGCGATGTGCCGGGTAGGCCCCGCCGGGTGGTTAGAGCGGCGGGAAGTCCCGCACAGCGGGACCTCGGCCCCTGGTCATGGGCCGAGCCGTCGCGATCCACCCGGCGGGGCCTACCCGGCACATCGCAGGGACGTCTCAATAGAAAGCGCCCCCCATCAGCAAATACTGCCGGTGTTTACGCCACGGCTTTCAACGGTGCTTCATGCTTCGCACGCTGCAGTCGTGCCGCGGCGTCGCGCAGTGCGGTGCGCAGGCCTTCTTCGATGACGGGATGGTAGAACGGCATGTCGAGCATCTGCGCGACGGTGAGTTCTTGTTGGACGGCCCAGGCGAGTAAGTGGCCGATGTGTTCCGCAGCGGGGCCGACCATTTCGGCGCCGAGGAATCGACCGGTATCGACGGCGGCGTAGACGTGCAGCATGCCTTTGTTTTTAAGCATGACGCGTGAGCGGCCCTGGTCGCCAAAGTCGACTTCGCCGGTGACGTAATTGTTTTTGGGCAGGCGGGTATAGGGCGTACCGACGAGAGCAATCTGCGGGTCGGAGAAAACGACGCCAAGTGGGGCGCGACGCAGACCGGGTTGTACGTTGGGATATTGGGCGGCGTTTTGGCCTGCAATACGCCCTTCGTCAGCGGCTTCATGCAACAGGGGCACATCTGCGTTGGCGTCGCCGGCGATAAAGATCGACGAATTGCCTGCTTGCAGGGTGTTGCGGTCGAACTCGGGGATGCCACGGGCGTCTCGCACGAGGCTGGTATTTTGCAGGTCCAGATGATCGACGTTAGGACGGCGGCCGGTGGCGATGAGAGCGTAGTCGAAGCGCTCGGTGCGCTCCGTGTTGTCGAGGGCGATGTAGCGGATTTCGACTTGATCGCCAACGCGAGTGGTGGAGAGAACGCGAGCGTCGGGATCGAGGTAGAACTCGTCCTGGAAAGTGCGGCGTGCGCGTTGGCGTACGGCGGGATCGCTCAGGCCACCGAGGCTGCCGCTGACACCGAATACGCGGACGTTGACGCCCAGACGTGCGAGGGCCTGGCCGAGTTCGAGGCCGATCACGCCGGGGCCGAATACAGCGACGCTACGCGGCAGGTCGTCCCAGGAAAAGACATCGTCGTTGACGACAAGGCGGTCACCGAGGGCCAGGAATGGCTGCGGGATGGCCGGGCGCGAGCCGGTGGCGATGACGATGCTATGGGCGTGGATTTCGAGCGTGTCATCGACGCGCAAGACCGTGTCGGAGACGAATTTTGCGTAGCCGGGGATCTTGTCTTCGGCGGGGATATTTTCGACGCCTTCGAGTACGAAGCCAACAAAGCGATCACGTTCGCTGCGCACCCGGGCCATGACTTCGCGGCCGTCTACGCGGATGGCGCCGTCGACGTGAACGCCGAAGGGTGCTGTGTGGGCAGCGCTGTGGGCGGCTTCGGCGGCAGCGATCAGCAATTTGGAGGGCATGCATCCTACGCGGGCACATGTCGTACCGTAGGGGCCGCCTTCGATCAACAAGGCGCGTTTGCCGGCGGCGCGTGCCGCACGATAGGCCGCCAGCCCGGCGGTGCCAGCGCCAATGACGGCGATGTCGGTATGTTGAATTTTCATTTTTTCTCCTGCTACGAGACAGGCGCCGCACGCATGACGCAGGCGCGCCGAAAACAAACGCCCGCACAGCCGCCATGATGGGCAGCGCGGGCGTGGTGATACAGACGAATGGTGTCTTGGCCGTCTCGGGATATTTCCCCGAGACTCGCCGGCACGTTAGGCGAAGTGCGCCTTCAGGTCTTCCAGGCCGCCGATCAGTTGGCCGTTGATGAATACCTGGGGAGCGGTGGCTTTGCCAGCGACGGCGCCGATGACACGGCCACGAACTTTGTGTTCCAGGGGGATTTCAACTGCGTCGTAGCCCTTGGCGGTCAGCAGTTCCTTGGCTTCTATGCAGAAGGGGCAACCGGGCTTGGAAAACACCACGACCTGGTCGGGTTTCTTGGCGTCCGGGGCGAAGTAGGCCAGCATGGTGTCGGCGTCGGAGACTTCAAACGGATCGCCGTCTTTTTCCGGCTCGATGAACATCTTTTGAACCACGCCGTCCTTGACGAGCATGGAGTAGCGCCAGCTGCGCTTGCCAAAGCCAAGGTCGCGCTTGTCGACCAGCATGCCCATGCCTTCGGTGAAGTCGCCATTGCCGTCGGGCAGCAAGGTGATGTTGGCGGATTCTTGGTCCTTGGCCCATTCGTTCATGACGAAGGTATCGTTGACCGAGACACAAACGATGCTGTCGACGCCGGCGGCACGGAAGGCGGGAGCCAGTTCGTTATAACGCGGCAGGTGGGTGGACGAGCAGGTGGGCGTGAACGCGCCCGGCAGGGAGAAGACAACAACGGTCTTGTTCTTGAAGATATCATCGGTCGTCACTTGCTTCCATTCATTGCCTTCACGAACGGGAAAAGTGGCGTTAGGAACACGTTGGCCTTCACGATTTTGCAACATTCAATCATCTCCTGATGTAGTGGGTGGTCTCGAGCGACCATGTAAAGATGATAAATATTTACTATTAATAAGTCTAATTTAATTATTTTAATTGATTGATAGTTAAATTCAATCAAATTGAAATTTAGAAAATATAAAAACAATAGCCGAATAACACTCAGCCATTGTTTTGATGAAAAAGTTCACCAGGGACGGATCACTGGGATCTGATCGTATAGATTGGTCATTCGATCAGACCCGCAGGAGGCGGTCAGAGGGATCGGGTAACGTAGATCAGCCGACTTGCGCCTCGTAGCCAGCGTCGGCGATAGCCTGGCGCACGACTTCGAGGTCGGAGGTGCCCTCGACCATCACACGGTGGCCTGGTAGGTCGGTAGTCACGTTGGCGCCCGGCACGGCCTGCTGGATCGCTTTGGTGATCGTGCTTACGCAGTGACCACAAGTCATGTCGGGGACGTTGAATTGGATAGACATAGATGCTCCTGAGTCGTATGGGAAAAGAGATGCTGAGTTCACAGCATATGCGGTCTGTTGCGTCAGCAGTCTTTATAACCTGCTGAATTCACAGAACTTATGACCAGCATAAACCTTCCCATCATGGGAAAGTAAAGCCTACAATTAAGCTTGACCTTCCCATGATGTCAAGGATGAGACTATGGGCTGTGATCGATTTTGTCGGAGTTCGAGATGAGTGTCCCTGCCCTTACCCAAACTGAGTTCGCTATTAGCGGCATGACGTGTGCGTCGTGCGTCAAGCGTGTCGAGAAGGCATTGTCCGCCGTACCTGGCGTGAATGAGGCCAGTGTGAACCTGGCCACGGAGCGGGCGCGGGTGGCGTATGACTTGGGGTCGGCGGACGCACAGGCGTTGGTCGCGGCGGTGGCGCGTGTGGGCTATGAGGCGACGCCGATCACCGTGGATGATGGACATCAGGCGCGGCAGGCGCAGTCGCGTGCGGACGAGGCGCAGGCGCTGCGTCGTTCGTTTACGATCGCCCTCCTCCTGACGTTGCCGGTGTTTGTGCTGGAGATGGGCTCGCACATGATTCCGGCGTTTCATCATTGGATTACTGCCAATCTGGGCACGCAGAACAGTTGGTTACTGCAGTTCGTGTTGACGACGCTGGTACTGGCATGGCCAGGCCGAGTGTTTTTCGTGAAGGGACTGACAGCGTTGTGGCGGCGCGCGCCCGAGATGAATTCGCTGGTGGCCATGGGCGCGGGAACGGCGTGGGCGTACTCGACGGTCGCGACGTTTATGCCGGACTGGTTGCCCGAGAATGCGCGCTATGTGTATTTCGAGGCGGCGGCGGTCATCGTCACGCTGATCTTGTTGGGACGCATGCTGGAGGCCCGCGCCAAGGGACGTACGGGGGCCGCGATCAAACGCCTGATCGGCCTGCAACCGCGCACGGCGCGTGTGCTGCGCCAGGGCCAATTGCAAGACATCGCCATTGAGCAAGTCCAGGCCGGCGATCACGTGGTCGTGCGTCCCGGGGAAAAGATCCCCATTGATGGCGAGATCATTGAGGGCCGGTCGTTTGTGGACGAGTCGATGCTGACCGGCGAGCCCGTCCCCGTGGAAAAAACCGTGGGCATGCAAACCACCGGTGGCACGCTGAATACGTCGGGCAGTTTTACGTCGCGCGTGACGCACACGGGCGCCGACACGATGTTGGCGCGCATTATCAGTATGGTCGAGGCGGCCCAGGGTGCCCGTTTGCCGATACAGGCTCTCGTGGATCAAGTAACGGCGTGGTTTGTACCGGCAGTCATGGCGGCGGCGCTGCTGACTTTTGGGGCGTGGTTGATCTGGGGTAGTGCTCCGGTGTTGCCAATGGCGATTGTTCATGCTGTCGCGGTGTTGATTATTGCGTGCCCTTGCGCGATGGGCCTGGCCACGCCAACGTCGATCATGGTGGGTACTGGCCGCGCGGCGGAACTGGGCGTTCTCTTTCGTCAGGGCGATGCGTTGCAGGGACTGCGTGATGTCGACGTTGTCGCGTTCGACAAGACGGGTACGTTGACGCTGGGCAAACCCGCGCTGACGGATAGCCATGCGGTGGCGCCATTTGAAGAGACGCAGGTTTTGCGCTGGCTGGCCGCCGTACAAACACGTTCAGAACACCCTATCGCGCTAGCGATTGTCGCCGCGGCGAACGAACGCGGCCTGAACATCCCTTCGGCAGAGAATTTCGACGCCATTACGGGCGCGGGCGTGCAAGCCATGGTCGAGGGACACGCGATCCTGGCCGGCAGCGGTCGCCTGATGGCCCAACACGGCGTGGACGTCGCGGCATTGAGTGATCGCGTCACGGCGTGGGGTGAAGCGGGCAAGACACCCGTGTATGTGGCAATAGACGGCAAGGCCGCCGCCATCATGGCGGTGAGCGATCCGATCAAGCCGTCGGCCATCCATGCCATCGAAGCATTGCATCGCCAGGGCATCGAAACCGCGATGATTACCGGCGACAACCCGCACACGGCGCGGGGTGTGGCACGCCAACTCGGGATCGCCGAAGTCCGCGCGGAGGTGCTGCCCGATGGCAAGGTGGCGGCGATCCATGACTTGCGCAAAGGGGGACGCCGGCTGGCGTTTGTGGGCGATGGCATTAACGATGCGCCCGCCCTCGCCGCGGCGGACGTCGGGATTGCGATTGGGACGGGCACGGACGTGGCGATCGAAGCCGCCTCAGTCGTTCTCATGGCGGACGATCTGCATGCCGTGGCCGACGCGATGGCACTCAGCCGCGCGACGTTGACCAATATTCGCCAGAACCTGTTTTGGGCTTTCGCTTATAACGTCGCGCTGATTCCGCTGGCGGCCGGGGCGCTATATCCCGCATTCGGGATTTCGCTGTCGCCCATTTTTGCAGCAGCCGCGATGGCCATGTCGAGCGTGTTTGTGTTGGGCAATGCGCTACGCTTGCGGCGTTTTCATCCGACCCCGCGCTTGGCCAATGCCTAGGAGATTTTCATCATGAATATTGGAGAAGCCGCCCGCGCGACGGGCATCTCGGCCAAGATGATTCGCTATTACGAAAGTATTGGCTTGATCGATTCGGCCACGCGCACCGAGGCGGGTTACCGCGTCTATGGCGACAAGGAATTGCACACGCTGCGCTTTGTCCGCCGGGCACGTGATCTGGGGTTTTCGGTCGAGAAAATGCATGAGTTGCTGGCTCTCTGGCGCGACCGTGATCGCGCCAGCGCCGACGTCAAACGCATCGCGCTCAGCCACGTCGAGGGGTTGGAACGCAAGGCGGCAGAGCTACAACAAATGGCGGATACGCTGCGGCATCTGGCGCAGCATTGCAAAGGGAATAACCGGCCCGATTGCCCGATTATTCAGGAGTTAGAGGGAGACGCGGTTCGGCAATAGGGATGAGAAACAGTGGCGGAAGTAAATCGCGGCGGGCCATGGTTCGTAGAGTCGTACGCGGATGCAGCGCTACTATAACGCCGCACTCGTCGATCGACTCAGGTGTCCAGGCCGCCCATCAGGACGTACTTCACTTCTACGTATTCCTCGATTCCGTAATAGCTGCCCTCGCGCCCATAGCCGGATTGTTTAACACCGCCGAATGGCACCGAGGCCGTGCCCACCGAACCGGCGTTCAGGATCACCATGCCTGCCTGGATATCGCGCGAGAGACGAAACGCCCGCCCGACATCTCGCGTATAAGCATAAGCCACCAACCCGTACTCGGTGTTGTTTGCTCTCTCCACTACCTCCGCCTCGTCACGGAAGCGGTAGATGGGAAAGACAGGCCCGAAGATTTCGGTCTTGGCGATCGCCATATCGTCGTTGAGTTCACTCAGGACGGTGGGCTCATAAAATAGCCCGCCCAGGGCGTGCGGTTTGCCTCCCAACAGCACCGACGCGCCCTGCCGTTTGGTGTCATCAACCAGCTGCACCACCTTGTCAAAGCCGGTCTGGTTAATGAGCGGGCCCACGACGAACGCCTGTTGCATTCCGTGATCCACGCGGACTTGAGCAACCTTTTCAACCACGGCGGCAACAAAGCGGTCGTATATGCCCTCTTGCACATAGATGCGGTTAGGCGAAATACACACTTGCCCGGAATTTCGCAACTTGGCGGCCAGCAGGCCTGCCACGGCCTGGTCCAAATCCGCATCATCGCAGACGATGAATGGCGCGTTGCCACCCAGCTCAAGCGTCATTTTCTTGAGCGCCCGGCCGCTGGCAGCGGCCAGCAACTTGCCCACCGCGGTCGACCCCGTGAAAGAGATCTTACGGATGCGGTCGTCTTGGGTGAACAGCGTTCCGATAGCCTGCGGATTGCCTGTCACCATCTCGAAAACCCCTTCAGGAATGCCCGCTTTGCGTGCGTATTCCAACAGCTTGTATGCCGTCAGCGGTGTTTCTTCAGACGGCTTGATCACCATCGTGCAACCCGCCGCCAACGCGGTTGCCACTTTGCGCGTGATCATCATGAAAGGAAAATTCCAGGGCGTGATGGCCGCGGTCGGACCGGCGGGCTCTTTCGTGACCAGAATGGCGGCGTTGCCCGCGTGCGACGGAATGGTGTCGCCATACACGCGTTTGGCTTCCTCGGCGTACCACTCGATGAAACCAAGCCCGTAGTCAATTTCGCCCAGCGCTTCGGCAAGGCACTTGCCGTTTTCGCTGACCATGATCTCAGCGAAGATTTGCTTGTCGGCTTTTACGAGATCGAACCAGCGGCGCAGTATGTCGCCGCGTTCCTTCGCCAGTTTGCGCGACCAAGCGGGAAAGGCGCTGCACGTCCTGTCTATCGCTGTCTTTACCTGAGCGGCGTCCATTTCGGGGGCTTGCCCGACGACGGATCCGTCGGCAGGATTAATGACGTTGATCATGATGAGGGTGACTCCTGTGGATTTTCATACTTGGGCCATCAGAAATGAGGCTGGGCCCGGTCATTGAATAATAGATATAATGTGACCGACGTATCCATGGCTACTAGCCTCATATTCTTGCCTGATCCTATGACCTGCCATAATCTGACGTGACACGAGTAAGCTGTCAGACGTTTCACACAAAGGATGTCGTCTTGGATGCCACTGACAATGATGCGGCGCGCAGCACGCGTGCGCTGAAAGGGCGAATGGTGCCAATCCTGGAACGCCTGGCGCCTTGCGAGGGATACAACCTGACTGCCCTACCCGACGTCAGGTTCTTGCGCTCGAACCGCCCGTTGTCCGCCGTCCCGGTGCTGTACGATCCCGGCATCGTGTTCGTTTGCCAGGGCAGAAAGCGCGGGTTTTTTGGTGACCAGCTTTACGTTTACGACGACCAGCACTATCTGGCGGTCTCCGTTCCTGTACCGTTCACCATGGAGACAGACGCCAGCGCCGACGAGCCACTGCTGGCGATCTATATGCACCTGGACTTCAAGCTGGCCGCGGATTTGATGTTGCAGATCGACCAGCATGGCGGGATGGAACCCGCCCAACCACGCGGCCTGATGTCCACGCCGATGGACGACCGGTTATGCGAATCTCTGGTTCGTTTTCTGGAGGCCATGAGCGACCCTCTCGAGGCCCAAGTACTCGGGCCGGCACTGGTTCGGGAAATCTATTTCCATGTGCTCACCGGAGAACAGGGCGCATCGATGCGGGCGGCGCTGGCCATGCACGGACAGTTTGGCAAAATTGCTCGTGCGCTTCGTCGCATTCATGCATCATTCAATGCCGATTTCAGTGTCGAGCAGTTGGCGCGGGAAGCCGGAATGAGCGTGCCCACATTCCATACGCACTTCAAGTCGGTCACGAAGGCATCCCCCGTGCAGTACGTGAAATCGATACGCCTGCACCAGGCACGCTTGCATATGGTGCGCAACGGCGTGACAGCCGCGGCGGCCAGTGCCGAAGTGGGCTATGACAGCCCGTCGCAATTCAGCCGGGAATTCAAGCGCCTCTTCGGACGCAGTCCGGTTGAAGAAGTGAGGCGGATGAAGGCGGAGTTCGCCGTGCCGCCCGCGCATGCAGCTTCTATTTATGTGTCTTCACACTGAGAACGTTGCAGGTGTGGCGCTGACAGATTAACTCCCGCGCCGCCAGTCTAACGCCCGCCTCGACCTTAAGCGCCGCATTCTCCTGTTTGCGATAACCATTAGCCGTTAGGTCGTCTCTGACGCGCTAGCCGCAGCCGCTGCCTGTTTAGCGCGCAACGCCGCCGCGGCCTCCTCGGCGGCCAGCGCTTTCGCCAGACGTGTTTGTTCTTGCGCCGCCAGCACTTGCTCGGCTGGCAGCGACTCAAACACCGCGATCGACTCCACATGCCCGGTGTGCGGGAACATATTGATGACGCCCGCGCTCTTGAGTACGTAACCGCCTTCCTGAGCCAGAATAGAAGCGTCGCGCGCCAACGTCGCGGGATTACAGGATACGTAGACGATGCGTTGCGGACGTTCCTCGGGCGTTAAGAGCGATAGTGCCTGGGACACGGCCTGCGCGCCCTCGCGAGGCGGATCGATCAACATGCGATCAAAGTATCCCAGGCCCCGCAACCACTGGACGTCGACCTCGAACAAGTTCAACGTCGCAAAGCTTGTGCGATCGGCCAGGCCGTGGCGCTCGGCGGCCTCGAGGGCGCGATCGGTCAGGGCCTTGCTGCCCTCCACGCCGACGGCCTCGCGGCCCTTGGTGGCCAGTGGCAGGGTGAAGTTGCCCAGTCCACAGAACAGGTCCGCGACACGATCGGTCGGCTGCACGTCCAGCAGCATCAATGCGCGCGACACCATGGCGCGATTGATGTCGTGGTTGACTTGGGTAAAGTCAGTGGGCCGATAAGGCATGCGCAGACCAAATTCGGGCAAGGTGTAGGCCAGCGCATCGGCATGCTCGGGCTCGAGCGTGTGGACGGTCTCGGGGCCCTTGGATTGCAACCACCATTGCACATCGTGTTTAGCGGCGAATTGCCGCAGGATCGCAATATCGCCGTCCGTCAAAGGCTCCATATGGCGCAGCACCAGCGCCGTCACGCCCTCGCCCAGCGCGACTTCGATTTGCGGCAAGCGCGTGGGCTGGGACATGGCGCCGATCATCTCGCGCAGGGGCAGCAACAAATCGCTGACATGACGGGGCAAGACATGGCACTCACGCATGTCGGCGACGTAACTGCTTTTGCGTTCGTGAAAGCCGACGAGGACCCCGCCCTTTTTGGGGACAACGCGCACTGACAGGCGCGCGCGGAATCGATAGCCCCAGGTGGGGCCATGCAGCGGGGGCAACACGCGTTGCGGCCGCTGCTTGCCCACATGCCATAGCGTGTCTTCCAATGAACGCTGTTTGATCGCGACCTGCGCGCTGGGCTCCAGGTGCTGCATGGCACAGCCGCCGCAGACGCCAAAATGCGGGCAGCGCGGCGTCACGCGCAGGGGCGACGGGTGCAAGATTTCTTCGACGCGAGCGATTTCATACGACGGTTTACGGCGCACAGTGTGCGCGGTCACGCGCTCGGCGGGCAATGCGCCCTCGACAAAGACGACTTTGCCGTCGCGGCGGGCGATTCCCCGGGCCTCTAGGTCCAGGGACTCGATATTCAGTACTTCGGCCATTTTTTAGCAATCCAGGCTGATACGGGCAACCGGGCATTGTAAAAGAGGAATGCAAAGCACGCCTGCCGTGCAGCCTCAGAATGCCCGCGCGACCGAGAAAACAGCCCCGAGGCGGCCGGACGGATGGCCATTTTTGGTGGGTAGCCAGTTGTCTTTCGAGGCCCCGACAGCCGCTATACCCAATACCCAGCCGCTCAGGTCCTTGGTCACGCCCAGTTTGTAATCCACGTAATGACCAATGTCATCGCCGTCCATGTCTACCTGCTTCTTGAGTTTTTGGTAACCCACGTGCGCCACCAGGCCCCAGCCGTCGCCCAGGTCAAAATTCGCGGTGCCGTCCAGGTACCAAGTACCTTTGCTGTCTGGCGTACTAAAGAAATCGCTGGGGGTATACGAATACTTCAGTGAATAACTGTCATAGCTCAGGCCAACGTAAAGGTCGGTATTGTTGTAGTTGCCGTCTTTGGGCGAATCCGAACCGGGATAGTAGTAATACAAGGCACCGACATCCAGGCCAAACCCACCGCCGATATCCCCTTTCCAACCACCGTAAAAGTCCATTTCCAGATTGCCTTCCGGAAAGACGAAGTCCGAAACATTCGAATTCCAGTTACCTAGATAAAAGCCGGACGTATGCGACAAGTCAAAGCCTACCTGGATGGCGGGCCGGAAGTTGGTTTGGGAGTACCCACGAAACCGGTAATCGCTGACGATGGCGGCATTGCCGCTCAGCGAGAACCCGGCCCCCAACTCCGTCGGTTCAGCCTGTGCAGTCGTGGTAAGAGCGGTAGACAACACGAGAGGCAAAGCAAGCAGCGTGCGTTTCATGATGAAAATCCTGTGCGGGAAAGGAACGATTAGGAGGACTGCCGGTGTGTCGAGCCGGGTCATTTCAAAAAGATGACAGCAGCGCACTTCTCATCAAGCACTTTTCGTGCCAAGATTTCCGAGGTGATGCCCAGCCGTTGATGTGCCCCGGTAGGGGCGGGATTCTGCACCGTTGATGTGCAGCCAATACGGACGTCGGCACACATTCGATGCAATGTCGGTTCAGGATGGCGCCAACTTGGGGCGCAATACCGTGCACCCGGATACACCTAAGCGTGCGTCACGCTCATCACGACTTTTTTTTACCGTTCGCTGGACAGAAATCGTAGTCCGACCCCGGGCTCCGTGATGATGTACCGTGGCGCAGCGGCGTCGTCGTCGAGTTTGCGTCTGAGCTTACCCACCAGGATGCGCAAGTAATGCGCGTCCTCCTCGTGGGTCGGTCCCCACATTTCTCGCAGGAGCTGCGTCTGTGTGATGAGGCGGCCGGGTTGCGTGACCAGCAACGACAACAGCGAAAACTCCTTGCGGGTGAGTTGCACCGGCGCGCCTTTCAGATGCACCGCTCGCTTTGCGAGGTCTATTCTGAGGACACCGTCATCGTAGATCGGCGTGGCTTCGCCGCTAAAACCCGCAGTACGAAGAATGACGCGGATGCGGGCCATCAGCTCTTCAATACCGAAAGGCTTCGTCACATAGTCGTTTGCCCCACAATCCAGTAGCGCGACCTTTTGCCGCTCGTCCGATCGGACGGTCAGCACAATGACCGGGACGCGGGACCATTGCCGCAATTCCTTCAGTACGTCCTGCCCATCTCGGTCGGGCAGACCCAGGTCCAGAATCACAAGATCGGCGCCCTGACTGGCCAGAATGGAGAGCCCCTGCTCTCCGTTTTCGGCCAAAAAGGTTCTATAACCTTGCGATCGCACGCTGATGTCGATGAATTTTCGGATCTGCGGCTCGTCATCAATGATGAGCACGCGCGCCGCTGGCGTTGTCACCGATGAGTCGTTCACGGGATGCATTTCAAGTGCTCTTCAATGTGGGCTGTTCTGCCAAAGGGAGAGTAAGGCGAATGGTGGTACCCCGGCCCATTGGCCCCGGCAAGGCATCGACTTTTCCCATGTGCGCACCGACGATGCCTTGTACGATGGTCAATCCCAAGCCGGTTCCATGCCGCCCACGGTCGCCACGTTCGACACTGTAGAACATGTCGAATATCCTGCGTCGCTCGTCTTCAGGAATACCCGGACCGTTGTCGGAGACATCGATTTGAAGCTGCCCCTCGCCGTTACGCCGGACAGCCACCCGAATGGCTTCGCCTTCGGGTGAGAACTTGACTGCGTTCTCCATGACATTGAAAAGCGCCTGCTCAATGAGAGCGGGATGCGCGTGTACCAGAGGAAAGTCTGGCGCAATGTCGACGTCGACCTTGGCATGTGATACGTAACGTTGCAGACGACGAGAGGCGGCCCCGATCAGTTCGTCGACGCCGATCCAGTCGCGTGTCAAGGTCAATCCTTGCTGGCCCAGGCGTGTCATGTCCAACAGATTCTGGATGTAGCGATCCAGTCGTTCACCCTCGAGACTGATGGTTTCCAACAGGCTTTGTCGATCTTCCTGGCTCATGTCCTTGCCATAGCTAGCCAGACTATCTGCCGCACCGATCATTGATGACAATGGGGAGCGCAGATCATGTGAGACCGAGGATAGCAGAGCTGAACGCAGACGCTCGGTCTCGCCGGTCACCCGCGCCACCTCGAGGTCGGAGACCAAACGCGTGCGCAGGGCGGCCTGTCCGATGTCCTCGACCATGCTTTCAGCCAAACGTCGCTGCTCAAAGGTCAGGCGTGTCATCGCCGACGGAAACCTCAAGGCCACGACACCGAATGAGTCCTGGCCCGAGAGCACAGGTAGAAACCACCAGGCCGACTGCGTGAGGGTGTCGGTATAGCGACCGCTGGGCTGGCCATGCCGTTGTGTCCAGTCGATCGCGGCCTTGTCCTTCTCACTGATGTTCCGCTCGCAAGCCTGCGGGCCGGATTCGCCGTTGATGCGTATCCACGCCTCTGCTTGCAACGTCGCTTGCAGGACAGCGGCCCCTGCCCCGATGACCTGCCCAAGATCGGCAGCCGTGGACAACTGCCTGCCCAGGTTCTGCATGGCCGTCGCGTGAGTGTTGGCCGCGCGCAGGGCCACCACCTGCATGCGTAGTCGAGACGCGAGCCGGCCCGCGATGAGGGCTGCCGCGAGGAACAAGAGAACCGTCGCCACACCGCGCTGCGCACCGATGAACAGCGTAAAAAAAGGTTCGATGAAAAAAAAGTCATACGCCAGGAAACAGAGCACCGCCGTCGCAAACGCCGTGATCATTCGAGTGCGGGAGGCAACCAACAGAACCGCGACCAAGAACACCATGGACAGGTCTTCCAGGTCAAGGAAGCGTTTGCCCAGCGCCGCGGCACCAATGGCTCCCGCCGTCGCGAGAAGCACTAGAGCAGGCTCTCGGCGCGCCAGGCGTTCACGGTTGAAATCAGGCAAATGCCATGACCGCTGCTTGATCTGAGGCGTGCTGACGATCGTCAGCTCGTAGCGCGCGCCACGTTGTAGCAGTTGCTGCGTGAGCGTGCGATTGAAAATGCGTGCGATCGGCCGCTCCCGAGTGCGGCCGATCACGATGGAGCGGGCTCCCCGTGCCGCCGCCGCGTCCAGCAGTGCCTGCGCAATGTCCGTGCCGTGCAGGATCTCGGTAGCCCCTCCTAAGCTGCGAGCCAGTGCGAACGCCTTATCCAACTCCATCTGGCGCGCCTGCGCGGCGCGTTTGGCCGTATTCCGACGGCTGGAAATCTGATCGAGGTCGCTGGGTTGTGTGGCTGCCACGGACTTGCCTGTCTCGACGTTGACCACCGACCACGGTGCGCCCCGCCGTTCCGCGATCCGCCAGCCGGCGCGTACCAGATATTCGGATTGGCCTCGACCGTCGATAGCCACCAGCACGTGACGCTGAATGGCAATGTCATCTAGCCCTCGGGCTGTGCGGGCTTCCCTCAGATCCAAATCAACGTGATCGGCCACGGTCTGCATAGCCAACTCTCGTAATGCAGTCAGATTGGACGGTGAAAAGAAGGACCGCAGTGCCTGATTGGCCTGCTCCGGCATATAGACTTTCCCCTGATTGAGGCGCTCAATCAGCTCACGCGGGGGCAGGTCCACCAACCGAATGTCGCGTAACCGCTCGAATACGGCGTCCGGCACGGTCTCGCTGACGCGGATGCCGGTGATCTGGTGCACCACATCGTTCAGACTCTCCAGATGCTGGACATTAACGGTGGTGTACACATCGATGCCGGCGTCGAGTAGTTCATCGACATCCTGCCATCGCCGCTCATGGCGACTGCCCGGCGCATTACGATGCGCCAACTCGTCCACCAGCGCCACGGCGGGCCTGCGGGCCAGCAGCGCGTCGAGGTCCATTTCGTCGAGAGGCCGGCCTTGATACTCGATCTGCCTTCTTGAAATCGAAGGCAAACCGTCGATCAATGCCTGGGTTTCACTGCGCCCATGCGTTTCGACGATCCCGATGACGACGTCCATGCCTTGGCGTTGCAATTCGCGCGCACGGGTCAACATGGCGTAGGTCTTCCCGACCCCGGGCGAAGCGCCGAGAAACACGGTAAGCCTGCCCGCCGCCTGTCGGCGCAACTCGCCGATCAAGGCATCCGCCTGTTCTGTACGTTCAGATCCCATCGCCTCTCACCCGTTGCCACTTGCACCTTGCTGCCGCGTTCCGGGGTTTTTTCACCGAACCCCTCATCACCCATAGATTACGCCTTGCCGACGATACGGGCCCCGAGGCAGGTCTTGCCGCCACAGGTGACGGCAAGTATGCGCTCAGCGGGCTCATTGGGTGCGTGCCGGTAACCGGACGGGCGTATTGGCCGGCAGGCTATCCAGTGCGATGTTGAGTTCGAGCACATTCACACGCGGCTGACCCAACACGCCAAGCTGGCGCGATTCGGTGTGCTGCCCGACCAGTTTCACGACCGTCGCAGGACTGATGCCTCGGGCACGTGCCACGCGGTCGATCTGGATGGCTGCGCCCTGCGGACTTACGTGCGGATCGATCCCGGCGCCGGACTGAGTGACCAGGTCGCTGGGGACGACGGACGGCGCCACGCCATCCCTTTGTGCAACGGCAGCCCGGGTCTCATCGAGTCGCTTGCGCATATCGGGGTTGGTGCGCGCCTGGTTGCTGCCCGCCAGCGACATGGCACTATAGCTGGAGGCGGAAGGACGAGGTTGAAAATAGCGATCGCTCGTGAATGGCTGCGCCACTAAAGCGGAGCCGATGACCTTGCCATTAAGTTCGATCAGGCTGCCGTTGGCGGCGTTGGGGAAAAATGCCTGGCCCAACCCTACACCCACGAGCGAATATACGAAACCGAATCCGACGAGGACAATCACCGTCAGCCCCATAGCGGCCCGAAGCACACCCTTGTCGCAAACGCCGGACGCCGCTGACGAAGCCGTGAACACGGTGGGAGTCGTTGAAGTCGTCATGACATTCTCCTTAGACATTGAACAGCGCCGACAGCACGACGTCGATCAGTTTGATGGCGATGAAGGGAAGCAGGATGCCACCCACACCGTAGACCAACATGTTGTTGCGCAGCAGCGCTGTTGCGCTCGCGGGCTTGAAGCGCACACCGCGTAGCGCCAGCGGAATCAGCAACGGAATGATCACGGCGTTGAAGATCAACGCGGATAACACTGCGCTGGTCGGACTGGAAAGGCGCATGACGTTCAGGACGGCCATTTGCGGAATCGCGACCGCGAACAAGGCAGGCAGGATCGCGAAGTACTTTGAGACATCATTGGCCAGCGAAAAGGTGGTCAACGCGCCGCGGGTAATTAGTTGCTGTTTGCCAATCTCGACCACCGCCAACAGCTTGGTCGGGTCGGAATCCAAGTCCACCATGTTGCCGGCCTCTTTGGCCGCCTGTGTGCCGGAGTTCATCGCTAAACCGATATCGGCCTGAGCGAGCGCCGGTGCATCATTGGTGCCGTCGCCCACCATGGCTACAAGTCGCCCGCTCGCTTGCTCGGCGCGAATACGGCCGAGCTTGTCCTCGGGCCGGGCCTCGGCGATATAGTCGTCCACCCCCGCCTCGGCGGCAATACTGGCCGCGGTCAGTTTATTGTCGCCGGTGATCATCACCGTCTTGATTCCCATCTCGCGTAATCGTGCAAAGCGCTCTTTGATGCCGTGTTTAATCACGTCGGACAGTTCGATGACGCCCAGTACGTGGCGACCATCGCTGACCACCAGCGGCGTGGCGCCGGTGCGGGCAACCTGCGTCACGCGAGCTTGCAGTTCGGCGGGAATGTGCCCATCCAGGGATTGCACATGTTGAGCAATCGCATCCAGAGAACCCTTGCGGATCACACGCTCACCCGGTAGGTCCACGCCTGACATGCGAGTCTGGGCCGAGAACGGCACGAAGCGGGCGTTGTCCGGATCCGCGATCTGCTCGCCCTGCTCGCGGGCGAGCTTAACGACGGACTTGCCCTCGGGCGTAGGGTCGGCCAGCGACGCCAGCAGCGCGGCCTGGCGCAATTGGGAAGCATCCGTTGCGGCCAATGCATGAAAGGCAACGGCCTGGCGGTCACCGTAGGTGATAGTGCCGGTCTTGTCCAGCAGCAGCACATCCACGTCGCCCGCGACTTCCACGGCTTTGCCTGACTTGGCCAGCACATTGGCCTTGAGGGCGCGGTTCATACCCGCAATGCCTATGGCCGGCAGCAGGCCCCCGATGGTCGTGGGTATCAGGCAGACGAGCAGCGCGATCAGCAACACGATGTTGACCTCCACGCCCACAAAACCACCGATGAACGGTAATGTCACTACCACGATCGTGAAAGTCAGCGTCATCACCATCAGCAGGATGCCCAACGCAATCTCGTTAGGCGTTTTTTGCCGATTAGAGCCTTCGACCAGCGCGATCATGCGATCGAGAAAACTGTTGCCAGGTTCGGCCGTGATACGCACGACGATGCGGTCCGATAGCACCGTGGTGCCGCCGATGACGCCCGAGCGATCGGTGCCAGCTTCGCGCAGCACCGGGGCGGATTCACCTGTCACGGCCGCTTCGTTGATCGTGGCCAGGCCTTCCACAATCTCGCCATCGGCCGGGATCAATTGCCCCGCTTCGATCAGCACCTGGTCGCCCGCGCGCAAGTCGGACGCCGGAATACTCGTTTCTTTGCCCGACTCGTCGATGCGGCGCGCCATCAAGTTTTTGCGCGCCCGTCGCAGCGATGCCGCCTGGCCTCGACCGCGAGCCTCGGCAACCGCTTCGGCAAAGTTGGCGAACAAGACCGTGATGAACAGAATGACCGTCACCGCCCAACCGAAACCGGGCGTCGCGAAACCCGCCAACGTCGCACCTGCCGTCAGCACCGTACCGGCCCAGACCAGGGCCATCACCGGATTTTTAACGATGTGCTGCGGGGCGAGTTTCACGAATGCGTCGATCAACGCCGGTTTGAGACTAGGCTCGATAGTTTTACCCGAACGATTGAAGCGTTCGTTATCGTTTGTCGTATTCAATTTGGGTTCCTTCAACGTGCCAGTAGCGGCATCAGGGCCAGATGGTCGGCAACGGGGCCAAGGACCAGCACGGGCATGAACTGCAACAGCGTAAGAATGACGACAATGCCAATCAGCGTGATGGCAAAGGTGGGCGTTTCCACCTGCAGGCTGCCCGAACTCTCGGGTGCGCGACGCTTGCGCGCCAGCATGGCGGCAATCGCCAGTGGAATGACCAGCGCGGGATAGCGCCCCGCGGCCAGCACAAAGGCGCAGGTGACGTTCCACCAGAGGGTCGCATCGCCGAGGCCTTCAAAGCCGGAGCCGTTGTTGGCAAAGGCAGAGGTGTATTCATAGAACACCTGGCTGATGCCATGGAACCCGGGGTTGGAATTGCCCGCCAGGCCGGGCACCGCCAGCGTGACGGCGGTAAAGCCCAGGATCACCAATGGCTGCCAGAGCACCAGGACGGCAAGGAGCTTGACTTCCGGTCCCTCGATTTTTCGACCGAACAACTCGGGCGTTCGGCCCGTCATCAACCCCGCGATGAACACACTCAGCAACAGATACACGATGAATTGCTGCAGCCCGCAACCGACACCGCCCCAAATGGCGTTGATCAACATATTGGACATCGCCACCATGCCCGTCAGCGGCGCCGCCGAATCCAGCATCAGGTTGACCGAGCCGTTGTTGACCTGGGTGGTGGCAGCGGCCCACAAAGCGGAGGCATCCGCCCCCAGGCGCACCTCCTTACCCTCCATCAGGGCACTGTCCGACGCGGTGTTGTAAGCCTCCGACCACAGCGACAATCCCATGGAGACCACGGATAGGGTCAACATCGTCCCGAAAACCATGGCGCCGAACTTCTTGCGACCGGTAAAGGCGCCGATCATGAAAATGATCGATACCGGAATGAGGGCGATGGCAAGCAGTTCCAGAAAATTCGATAGCGGCGTCGGGTTTTCCAGGGGAACCGTACTGTTTGGGCCGTACCATCCCCCGCCATTGCTACCCAACTGCTTGATAGCCACCATCGGCGCCACCGGACCGAGCGGGATTTTCTGTTCCTTGAACTCCGCGGGCGCATCGATCGGACTGGCCACGGGGCCCGCCTGCAGCGTGGCCGGCACGCCTTGGGAAGTGAGCAGCACCGACAGAATCAGGCACAGCGGTAACACGAAGCGCAGCGTCGCACGCGTCACATCTGTCCAGTAGTTGCCGACATCGATCGCGACAGTGGAATCACCCGTAACCTGTGACATGCCGGCTTGACGACCACCGAATAAACCACGCAAGGTAGCCGCGACCACCGCCAATCCCATCACGGGCGTGATGACCTGCAGGCCGACGATTCCCGTCATCTGCGAGAAGTAGGAGAGTTGGGCTTGACCAGAATAGTGCTGCTGATTGGTATTCGTCAGAAAGGACACCATCGTGTGCAGCGCCAAGTCCCAACTCATGTTGGGGATGCCGTCCGGATTCAACGGCAGCCAGGCTTGGGTCATGAAAATCACCCAGACCGCCAGCGCAAGCAACAAATTACTCAACAGAAAGGCGCTGGCATAGCCGCGCCAGCTCATGCCGGTCTCAGAGCGAGTGCCCAGCAGCCCATAAATGGGGCGCTCGATCCAGCGAAATAGGAAGTCACTGCGCATGGGTGCGCCGCGCATGACCGCCGCCAGGTAGCGGCCCAGAGGCCACCCCAGGACAATCACCAGCACCAGAAACAATAAGAACTCAATCATGATGGGAAACTCCGTCGACACCTATGTGCCGGATGGGCGTGCGCGGCGCAGCACATCGGCGCCGTGGGTGCCGCCGAGCCTCGCGCTGTTCATATGCCCCAGGGCCAACCGGCCGAGTATTCTTGAAAAGCATGCTTGTTCTTCGCTAATAAATGGCGAAATAGCCATGCTCAAGTATTCAACTAAGTCCCGTAAATTCTCTATTCAAGGAAGGGCTTTTTGCGTAAATTCTGCGTAAATCCCGCAGATCGCGCGGCCAATAACCGCGTCGGCGTGTATTCACTGCAAACCAGCACGAATAGCACCGCCTTGGGACGCAGTGCACGACGACAGTGGTAAAGTTTTCACCTCGAAGGCACGACCATAATCAACCTGAGCCTATACCGATATGACCCGGGCGCTTGATGCCGACCATGGCCACACAGCGGACTTTCCCACATTCGAATCCACGGATTTTGCGGGCGAAGGATCGTTTTATTTCGATTTGGTCAGACTGCAAAGCCGACCGGAGATCCCGCGCGGCTTTCCGCACCGCCACGCCTACTATCACATCTTGTGGATGACGCAGGCTCACGGTACGCACATGCTGGATTTTCAGCATCTCGATGTGCGTGATCGCTCGGTATTTTTCCTGGCGCCGGGACAACTGCACGCCTGGAGTTCGTCGGTGGCGCCGCAAGGCTATGTCTTGAATATCAGCACGGCGTTCTTTACGCATATGTTTCCGCGTGCCGACGATATCGCCAAGTTTCCCTTTTTCCACCCCACCAGCGGCCACCCGGTGCTGTATCTCAGCGCGGAACAACACGACGACATGTTGCCGCTGTTGCAGGCCATGGAGCAGGAAGTGCAAGCACGTCAATTGGGCCGCTATGACGTCGTGCGCTCGTACCTGCTTATCTTGCTGACTCAGTTGCGCCGCTTGTATCCGGTGGATGAACGCACGCTCACCGCCGGCCCCAGCTATTCGCTGGTCAAGCGATTCACCTTGCTGATCGAAGAACGTTATCTGACATTCGGCAGCATCCGCGATTATGCTGATGCCCTGTTTGTCAGCGAACGCCAGCTCAACGAAGCCGTCAAGCGTACGATGGGCCGCACTGCCGGCCAACTGATCCAGGATCGCGTGGTACTCGAGGCCAAGCGCTTGCTGAGCAATACCGAAGCCGGCATTGCCGAGGTCGCCTTTCATCTGAATTTCGAGGATCCGGCCTACTTCACCCGCTTCTTTAAAAAGCACACGTCGCTGACGCCGGGCGAGTTTCGCCGCACCTTTCTCAGCCTGCGCGACTGACGCCGCGAAAAAGTGCAATTCAAGCACTGATCCGTCCTAACGGTCATCTTCCTATCCTGCGTACAGTGTCTTCAAGCCGAATGCCTGCCGCCACGCGGCGTGGCATCCATGACCGCTTACCCACGGCCACCCTCGAATGGCCGGGCACAATCGGAGACATATATGAACCAGACCCTTGCGCGCCTGTTGCGCCCCTTGCTGGCGACGACGCTGGCGATGTCCTGCGGTGTTGCTGCCGCCGCCTTCCCTGAACGACCGCTTCGCATTATCGTCCCGTTCGCGGCCGGTGGCGCCACCGATGTCATTGCCCGGACCGTGGCCGACGAAATGGCCAACAAGCTCGGACAACCCGTTATTGTGGAAAACCGCGCGGGCGCCAACGGCAATATAGGTGCCAGTGCGGCAGCCCGTGCCGATGCGGACGGCTATACGCTACTGATGGCGACGTCCAGTCACGCCATCAATGCCACCCTGTACCGTAACCTGGACTACAGCCTGACCAAAGACCTGACTGGCCTGTCCAACCTGGCGTCCGTTCCCTTGCTGTTGGTGGTCAATACCCAGGTGCCCGCCGGCACCGCCGCCGAGATGTCGGCTTACGTGAAGTCCCAGGGCGACAAAATCGCCTACGCCTCGGGAGGCACCGGAACGGCTGCGCACCTGGCCGGCGCACAATTCAATTCGCTGTCCGATGGACACGCCATCCACGTTCCTTACAAGGGTGGCGCGCTCGCGCTCAATGATCTGATTGGCGGACAGGTCCAGTTCATGTTCGCCAACCTGCCCGAAGTCCTGTCGCAGGTACAGGGGGGACGCCTCAAGCCCATCGCCGTAACGGGCAAACAGCGGCACACCGCACTGCCTGACGTGCCCGCTTTCAGCGAAACGCCCTTCGCTGACATGACGGCGCGCTCGTGGTTTGGTCTGTTCGTGCGCGCCGGCACACCGCCCGATGTCGTCGAACGCCTATCCACCGCCATTACCGAAAGTGTGGCCGCACCCGCCGTGCAAGACAAACTCAAGAGCCTGGGCGCCGATCCCATCGGTGACGGCCATGCCGCGTTCCAACCCTATGTGGAACAGGAAGTGGAGCGCTGGCGCGCGCTGGTAGAAGCCTCTGGCGCTTCGGTCAACTGACGGATAAATAATGAGCGACCATTCCAGACTGCGCACCGGCGGACAACTGATTGTCGATGCCCTGCTTGCACAACATACCGATACGGTCTTCTGCGTGCCGGGCGAGAGCTATCTCGATGTCCTGAACGCGCTGTATTCCCATCAGGACGCGATACGTGTCGTCGCCTGCCGCCACGAAGGCGCCGCCGCCTTCATGGCCGAGGCACACGGAAAACTGACGGGCCGGCCCGGCGTCTGCATGGTGACCCGGGGACCGGGCGCCACGAACGCCAGCATCGGCGTGCACACCGCTTTCCAGGACTCTACGCCGATGATCCTGCTCGTGGGCCAGGTCGGCCGCGATATGATTGAACGCGAGGCCTTTCAGGAAATCGACTATCGGCGCATGTTCGGCCCCTTTGTGAAGTGGGTGGCCCAGATAGACGATGCGGCGCGCGTCCCTGAATTGATGGCCCGCGCATTCGCGGTCGCGCAGTCCGGTCGGCCCGGGCCTGTCGTGCTGGCGTTGCCCGAAGACATGCTGACGGAATCGGCATTCCCGATCGACACCGCGGTGGCCATCGTACCGCAGGCACATCCGGCGCCCGACGCCATGCAACGCCTGCACGCCTGCCTGGCGCAGGCCCAGCGCCCATTACTGCTGCTCGGTGGCACAGGCTGGGATCTGTCCGGGCGCGAAGCCATCACGCAATTTGCCATACGGAACGATCTGCCCGTGGCCTGCGCATTCCGTCGACAAGACCTGTTTGACAACCGTCATTCCCATTACGTCGGCGAGGTTGGCATCGGCGTCAATCCGGCGCTGGCCAATGCCGTGCGCGAGGCCGATGTCCTGATCGCCGTCGGGACGCGGCTGGGAGAAATGGTGACCAGCGGCTATACGCTGCTCGACGTACCTGTGCCGCGTCAGCGGCTCGTCCATGTGCTGACGGCGGCCGAAGAACTGGGCCGCGTCTATCAGGCGGAAGTCCTGGTGCAAAGTGACATGAATGCCTTCGCACAAGCCGCGGCCGCCCTGCCCTCGGTCGACTCGACACCGCGCCGGGCATGGCGCGAGACGTTGCGCGGCAACTACGAACGCTATGTCGTACCGACGCCTCGCGACGCGCGGCTGGACCCGGCCGAGGTCATCGTGACGTTGCGCGATACTCTGGCACCGGATGCGATTCTGACCAATGGCGCTGGCAACTACAGCGCCTGGGCACATCGCTACTACCCATTCTCGCACCCGCACAGCCAGCTTGCTCCCACCAGCGGTGCCATGGGATATGGTGTGCCGGCGGCGATCGCTGCCAAGTTGCATCACCCCAATCGGCAGGTCGTCTGTCTGGCGGGCGATGGCTGTTTTTTGATGACCTCGCAAGAACTGGCTACGGTACGCCGATATGGCCTGGCCATCGTGTTCATCGTCTTCAACAACGGCATGTACGGCACGATCCGCATGCATCAAGAGAACAATTACCCCGGCCGCCCCATCGGAACCGATCTGTGCAACCCGGATTTCGTCATGTACGCGCAATCGTTCGGACTACAGGCCGAACGGGTGAGCCATAGCGCCGGGTTCGCGCCGGCATTGCAGCGCGCGCTGGCCTCATCTGGTGCAACCTTGATAGAGCTTGAAATCGAGCCCGAGATCCTGACGCCGCGCGCCACCTTGAGCGAACTTCGCGAACGCGCGTTGCGCGCCGCCGTGTAAACAACGTGTGCGCCCCCACAGGGCCACCGTAGAAAAGCCGTAACAAGCGGCATATAACCACCACAAAAAAGGAGACAGTAATGCACAAGACCTCAGCTCACCCACTTATCCGTCTGATGCTGACGGCAAGTCTGGCGTTGACATCACTGGCGGGGGCACAGGCCGCCACCACACTCAAGCTAGCCCATTTCGCGGCCGAATCACATCCCGCCCATACCGCCGCGCTGCAACTGAAGAAAAACGTCGAGGCACGCACGAACGGCGACGTATTGATCGAACTGTATCCCGCCAATCAATTAGGTTCGCCGCCCGATCAACTGGAGCAAACCACGATGGGCGTCATTGACATGAATCTGCCCACGCAGGGCGCCCTGGACAAGTACGAGAAAGCCTTCGCGACCGTCATGACGCCGTATGCATTCTCGAGCTACGCCGATGCACACCGGGTGCTGGATGGCCCCTTCTATAATTGGGTCGCGCCGCGCCTCGAGAAAAAGGGTTTGGTGCTGCTGTCGACCTGGGAATACGGTTTTCGCAATGTGACCAATTCGAAGCACCCGATCAATACGCCCGAGGATATGAAAGGCCTGAAGCTGCGGACCCCTCCGGAATTGCAGATCATGGCGGCACTGGAGGCGGCAGGCGCCACAACCACGCAGATCGCTTTTCCGGAACTGGTGGCGGCGCTGAACCAGGGCGTTGTCGACGGCCAGGAGAATCCCATCGGCGTGATCTATCACTTCAAGCTCTACGAAGTGCAGAAAAATCTGGCGCTGACTCAGCATGTCTACAACAGCATGACACACGTGATCAGTCGTTCAAGCTGGGAAAAGCTGACACCTGAGCAACAAACCATCCTGCGTGAAGAAAGCCGATCCGCCGGCCTGCTCATGCGCAAGCTCGTCGCCGAACAAGAATCCGCCGAAATCGCCAAGATCGAGGCCGCGGGCGTGAAGGTCACACGCCCCGACATCGCCAAGTTCCGTGCGCTCATGCAACCCGCCTATGACCGGGTGGCCGACTACGCCGGTCAAGAAAACATGAAGACTTTCCTGGACATGTTGTCGAAATAAGTGCGTCGCGCGGACGGCGCACGCAGCGCCGATCCGCCTCGCCGCAACACAAAGGGAAATCCTATGCAAGCCGTATTCGTCGTGGGCGGCCTCCTGGCCCTCATCATGTTCGGAGTGCCCATCGCGATGGCGCTGGGTGTCACCGCGATCATCAGCTATATGCTGGCAGGCGAGCTACAAGCCCTGACCATGATTGCGCAGCGCATGTACTCTGCCTCATCGGGCTTTACATTGCTGGCCATTCCGTTCTTTATTCTGGCCGGTTCGCTGATGAACACGGGCGGCATCACCGACCGGATATTCCGGTTCGCACATGCCCTCGTTGGCCACTTCACCGGTGGACTGGCGCAGGTCAATGTCGTGGGCAGCCTGATTTTCTCGGGCATGTCGGGCACCGCCGTGGGCGATGCCGCCGGGATGGGTCAGGTCGAGATAAAGGCAATGAACGATGCGGGCTTCGAGCCCAAGTTCTCGGCCGCCGTCACGGCCGCGTCGGCAACGATCGGCCCAGTCTTTCCGCCCAGTGTTCCCATGGTGATCTTCGGTGGCCTGACGGGCGTCTCGGTCGTGCAGCTGTTTATTGCGGGCATCGTACCCGGCCTGTTGTTGACTGCCGCCTTGATGATTGCGATCTGGTTCATCTCGCGGCATCGGCGGTACCCCGTTGAACGCCGCGCCAGTCTGCGTGAATTGCGCGAATCGTTCATGGGCGCGCTGCTTCCCATGCTGGCGCCGGTCATCATCATCGGTGGTCTGGCCAGCGGTTATTTCACGCCCACCGAAGGCGGCGTCATCGCCGTCCTTTATTGCCTGGCACTGGGACTGTTCGTCTACAAAGAATTCCGCGTGTCCGATCTGCCAGGCATCATCTGGACGGCGCTGCAGCACACGCTGCGCGTGCTGTTTATCATCGCCTCGGCCGGCTTCCTGACCTGGTTCCTGGTGCATAAACGCATTCCCGACGCGATGATCCAGGCCATCATGTCCGTGTCGACGGTACCCTGGGAAATCACTGCGCTGGTCGTCCTGGTGTTGATAGCCCTCGGTCTGTTCCTCGAGGGCGTGGCCGTCATCATCATCACGGTACCCATTTTCATGCCCATCATCACCCAGATCGGCATGGATCCAGTTCAGTTCGGCATGTTGATGGTCATGTGTTCGATGATCGGGCTGCTGACACCACCGGTCGGTATTTTGCTGTTTGCGGTCAGCAGTGTGTCGGGGGTCAAAGTGGGAGAGATCGTGGCTGAATTGTGGCCACTGTTGATCGCCATTGCGGCCATCACTCTGATGGTGGCCTATTGGCCCGCCGTCTCACTGTGGCTGCCGAGGACGCTGCTATGAAAGACACGTTGCTCATTCGCCTGGATCGCGCCATCGGCGCGACGCTACGGCTCTTTACCATCGCCTGCCTGGTCAGCCTGACAGTTTTACTGGCTATCAATATCATCGGCCGTGCAACCGGCTGGTTCGGAATCGCCTGGTTTGACGAAGTCGTCACCACGCTTTTTGCCTGGATGGTTTTTATCGGCGCCAGCGCGCTTTGGCGTGAGTGTGATCACTTCACGATCACCTTGCTACCCGACTATCTGGCCGGCAAGTCCGGGCAACGGCTGCATCGACTGATCGTCGCACTGGTGGGACTGCTATTTGCCGGCGTGCTGCTGGTGTATGGCGCCCGCTTCGTTGCCCGCACGGCCGCGACGACGCCCGTACTCGAGTTACCGCAGGCGTGGGCCTATGCCTGCCTGCCGATCGCTGGCCTGCTGATGACGCTATATGCACTACGCGACGTCTGGCTCGCCATTCGGGCCACATCGCCCAAACCAGCCCCAACCGTCACCGAGACACGCCTGCAGTAGCCGGCGCAGATCGATTTCATCCCCCCAACACCGGAGCGTTTCTATGCTTTACGACGTCAGAACCTATACGTGCCATCCCGGCAAGATCAAGAAACACTTGGCGCTATATGCCGAGCACGGCTTTGATGTGCAACGCCGCCATCTGGGCGAACCCCTGGCCTACATGCAGACCGAAACCGGCGACGTCAATAGCTACGTGCACATCTGGGTTTACGAAGACGCCGCCGATCGCGCGCGCAAGCGCGCCGCGCTGCAGTCCGATCCCGAGTGGGCCCAGTACCTGATCCGCAGTGCCGAAGCCGGTTGCCTGTTGGCACAGCGCAATCAACTGATGACGCCGGTGTCTTTCTTTACCCCGAAAGCCTGACCGCGAACGGGCCAGGTCCAAGGCCTGCTACCCGTTCCTTACCTTATCCGCCATACGAGTATCGATCATGCAGAACTACCGTCAACTTTTTGATCTGACCGGCAAGATTGCCGTCGTGCTGGGCGCCGGATCAGGCATCGGCCAAGCATCGGCCCATGCACTGGGTGCACTGGGTGCGCATGTGGTGTGCGCCGATCGCGATGCGCAGGCCGTGCAGGCCACCGCGGAACAAATCGCTCTATCGGGTTCAGCCGAATGGCATACGACAGACGGGGCCAGCGGTGCCGACATTGCCGAGCTGGCCTCGCGCACGCTATCCGCGCACGGCCGGGTCGACATTGCGGTCACCACGCCGGCGCTGAATATCCGCAAACTGATCGTGGACTACACCGAAGATGAATTCGACCAGGTCATGAACCTGAATCTCAAAGGCGCGTTTCGCTTTCTGCGCGCGTTCGGCGCGCCGATGATGAAACAGGGCAGTGGCAGCCTGGTGCTGTGCTCGTCGATGCGCGCAGTCACGATCGAGCCGGGCCTGGGCATCTACGCGGCATCCAAGGCCGGTATTGCCCAGATGATCAAGGGATTCGCCGCCGAAGCCGGCGCCTATGGTGTACGGGTCAACGCCGTCATGCCCGGCGTTATCGAAACACGGCTCACCGCGCCCCTGAAAGAACGCCGCGACATCTACGACACCTACGCATCCCATACCGTGTTCAACCGTTGGGGCCAGGCCTCGGAAGTTGGTTCGGCCGTGGCCTTCCTGGCATCGGACGCGGCCAGCTACATCACCGGCACTTCGCTGGCCGTCGATGGTGGCTGGACAGCGATCGACGGCGCCCCAACGGGGCTGACCGCCACGCGTCCGTCAGAGTAAGAAGGCGGCCTCCTCACGGTGGCGCTTTTAAGTTGCGTGTGCAGCGGCCGATGAGTGTATCGGCCGCACCGCCAACCGTAGTCCCATCGCCTTGAGAATAGCCGTCAGGCTACTCAAGGCGGGATTCCCCTTGGGTGATAGCGTCCGATAAAGCTGTGTCGGGTTCAGGTGTGCCTGTTCCGCCACCATCTGTACGCCGCCGAACGCCTGCGCAAGCTGTCGCAGCACAGTCAGCAACTCCGCCTGATTGTCGTCTTCAAGCACGCCATTGATCACATCGAGAGCAAGGGCCGGATCGCTGCGATACAGCTCGGCCATCGCCTCATCATGTCCCCTGCTTCTCATCGTCATTTCTCCCTTGCCAGTCCTGCCAATAACTCACAGCCCCAATTCAAATAATGATCGTGCTGCTCGTTAGCGGTCAGATAATGTTCAATTCGGTAGGAAGTCATTTTCGTTTATTAACGAATAACAGTCAATCAGATCGAATTACTGGATAGGCTGAAGACCAGGCAGAAGGCTTACTCGCTAAAACCTTACTCGCTAAAACATTACCTACCGCATCGGTGTCGCGACCGCGTTCCGTGTTGATGTTCATGTCGTTGATGCTATCGTCGCCAGGCGAAATACTGGATATTTAGCCAGTTATATAAAAATATCAGACCTGTCCTACGCACTGACAACGATGCCTCTTCGACTCCCGGCGTGGACATGAGAATCCGAACGGATGAGCTCCATCGCTGCGACATCAGTGCTGCCTTCACCCATATACCCCACGGCCCGTGCAGTCACGACAAACGGGGCAGTCGCTGTTAAGCAACTGCCCCGTACGGGCTACCAGATCAAGGGTAATTAATCAGGCATTAATTGGCTGAGGTAGCCGGAGCGGGTTTGGCTTCATCTGCCGCCTTGGCGTCGTGGCGGGCCTGGCGTTGCGCCAGCCGCTCTTGCCGCTTGGCCTTGCGCGCTTCCAATTTGGTTTGGCGCTCTTTGACCCACTCGGTCACTTGCTGATGCTGGGTGCTGTTGAGGCTATCCCAGGCAGCCAGCCATTTGCCGCGGACTTCGGTGGATTGCTCGCGGAATTTTTCGCGGCGAGCGTCTTCGTCGGCGATCAGGGCATGCGGATCGAGCTTGCCGTCCTGGAGCTGTGTCGACAGCAGTTCGTGACGCTTGCCACCATGTTCGCGCATGGCTTTGAACATGTCGGTCTGCGCTTGCTTGGCCTCGTCAAAGGACGCTTGTTGCTTGGCATCGAGCTTAAGCGACTCGACCTGCGTCTTGGACAGCGGGCCTACACCAGGCACAAAAAACCCGTCGCGCATTTCGGCACGGTGATGATAGCCATGCTTGCCACCATGACGATGGCCGTGTTTATCACCATAATGACCATGACGCTCGCCAAGCTTGTCGGTATTTTGTTTAGTCTCAGCCGCAGTCGGTGCGGTTTCGGACGCGGCCATGACGGTACCGGACATGCCGGTAGCGGCAACGATGAAACCCAGGGCAGCCAGAGAGGAACGGATCGCGTATCGGGACATATTGTGAACTCCTGAAAGAGTGGAACGCGAAGCCATTGTCCGGTTTGAGCCGTTACAAGCGAATTTCGGATCGGCGGGGAATATTTCAGTCGATTGCGCGGCAGAGTCGCTTTGGTTTGACATGGCACGCGGCTTTGACAAAACGCCGCGGTCTGGCACCACCCCGCTGTACCGCCCTGCCCGCTAGCGCAGTCTCAGGACAGGCTCACAGCGCAGGCTCAGGGCGTCGAGGGCGTCGCGTCCCAGGTCGCCAGGTATTCCTGCCAGTGCGGCGCATTGCTGGCCTGCAGGGTCTCGCGTACCAGGTCGATCTCGGCTTGATAGGACGCTGTGTCGAGCTCGCCGCGCAAGAAACGGAATCGGCAATACACGAGCCAGGTGTTGACGACGTCGGTTTCGCAATACGCGCGGACCTCGTCTGCGCGACCGGCTTGCCACGCGGGCCATACCTGTCCGCCGTCCATGCCCAGTTTGCCGGGAAAACCGCAAAGCTTGGCAAGCTCGTCGAGTGGCGCATTGGCACGCCCGTTGTACTTGGCCAGCAGGTCCATCAGGTCGATATGACGGTTGTGATAACGACTGATGTAGTTGTTGTACTTGAAGTCGCGGTCCTCGTCACCGGTATCCCAATAGCGCGGCGCGGGCACACCATGAATCAGACTACGATAGTGCAACACCGGCAAATCAAACCCCGAGCCGTTCCAGCTGACCAGCCTGGGCGTATAACGCTCGATGGTTTTAAAGAAGCCATTGATCAGGGTGGCCTCGGGGTCGTCGGGTTGCCCCAGGGTTTTGACACGAAAGCCCTGGTCATCGCGAAACACGCAGCCGATGACGGCGATGCGTTGTAGATGCAGTGGCAGAAAATCGTGCCCGACGGCCTCGCGGCGCGCCTGAAAGGCACGCTCGGCGACCTCATCGTCGGGCACGTCGGGCCCCCATCCATTGAGCTTGCGCAACCCGTCTATGTCGGGCAGCGTTTCCAGGTCAAAGACGAGTGTCGGGGTCATCGCGCCGGCAGGTACTTCAGCGGGTCAACCGGGGTGCCCTGACGGCGGATCTCGAAATGCAGTCGCGGCGACGTGGTGTCGCTCTGGCCGATTTCGGCGATCTTGGAGCCGCGCTTGACGGCCGCACCCGTCTTCACCAACAGAGTCTGGTTATGTGCGTAGGCGGTAATAAACCCATTTTGGTGATTGATGATGATCAGGTTACCCAGACCACGCACGCCGTTGCCGCTGTACATCACCTTGCCGTCGGCCGCGGCGACCACGGGAGCGCCCAGCGAGCCGCCGATGTCGATGCCCTTGGCGGCGGTGGTAAAGGATTGCGTGATCGGGCCGCTGGCGGGCCATCCCCAGCTAATCAGGTTGGCATCGTCGGCACGCGGAGGCGGGGGTTCGGTGCTGGCAGGCGGCGTGGAGGGTGTCGTCGCCGTGGCGGGCGGCGTCACAACAGGAGGCGTCGTATCCGGCGGTGTCGTGCCGGGTGTCGTATCGGACGGAGTGGTCGGCGACGTCGTGCCCGTGGCACTGTCCGGCAGGGGCACCGGCTTTGTAGTGGTGGACGAGGACGGCGCGGACGACGATGGCGTCGTCGAGGTCGCGGCGCTCGCGGTCGTCGTGCCCGTCAGCGTGAGGACCTGTCCGACGCTCAGTTGATTCGCATCGTTGATGTTGTTCAGGCTCTTGAGCGTGTTGACGTCGAGATTGTAGCTGCGAGCGATCTGGTACAGCGTATCGCCGGGCTTGACCACGTAGGTCTGGCCGGGTTGCGCGGTGCCGACGCCGCCGGACGATCCGCCCTTGGACAAATCGACGACCGGCGCGCGCGTCGTGGTGCTCGAGCACCCCGCTATCAACGCCAAGCCAAAGACACCGGCTACCCATGCCGCGCGACGCGTCAGCCGAGCAAACGACACCTGGGGAAATGATTGTTTGGTCAGTGATAACTGCCGGTTGAGCATGTAGTTCTCCTGGTTGCTCAAGATTGTATTCCGGCCCGAAGCGGTACAAAACGTACCGCCTCTAACTCGGTGCGCTTCCAAGCCGAAGTACCAGTGCGTTCAATCAACACCAATCTCTGGTTGGACGTGCCCTCGGGAGCGATCAGACGGCCGCCCGGCGCCAACTGTGTCAACAACGCCTGGGGGATAGCCAGCCCGGCCGCAGCCACAACAATAGCATCGAACGGCGCGATGCCGGGTAACCCTATCATGCCATCGCCGTGAATCAAGCGTACGCGCGTGGCCAAACGCAAAGCACGCAGATTGCTGCGAGCCAATTCAAAAAGCCCGCGAATGCGTTCGATCGCGTGCACTTCCCGGACAAACTGGGCGAGAACGGCTGCTTGATAGCCGCAACCGGCACCGACCTCCAGCACACGGGTCGGCTCGCGGTCTTCGCACACGGCGGCGATCATCCGCGCCACGATCTTCGGTTGAGAAATCGTTTGCGAGTGCCCGATCGGCAACGCGGCGTCTTCGTAAGCACGACTCGCCAAAGCCTCATCCACAAAGACATGGCGCGGCACTGCCGCCATCGCGTTGAGCACACGCTCGTCGGTGATCCCGCCATCGCGCAGGCGTTGCACCATGGCCTGGCGCAAACGATCGGAATTCAGGCCCAGATTGCTGGCCTTGCCCGCAGGTTGGCCGGCAGGCGCAGGTCGAACCAGGGTGGCGGGCGAAATACGCGTGTTGCTATTGGTCGCGGTAAAGCCGGGCGCCAACCCCGTCTTGTTGTAACTCGCGGTCGTCCTGGGACGACCCGGCTGATCTGGCGGAATTACAGGCTTGCGCATAGTGGCTCCGCCCAGCCTCGGATCTCGTCCAGTTGGCTGTGTTGGGTCAAGTCCAGGCGCAAGGGTGTTACCGACACTTGCCCCTGGAGAATCGCGTGAAAATCCGTTCCTGGCGAGGCGTCAGCCGCCAAGCCGACGGGGCCAATCCAGTACACCGTATCGCCATAGGGTGTCGTTGTGCGAACGACGGGCTCTGACGGATGGCGTTTGCCCAGGCGGGTGACTTGCAAGCCGCCCATCTGCTCGAAAGGCCGGCACGGAATATTGACGTTAAGCAAGACTGGCGCGGCCAGCGGCTGCGCGATTTGTCGTTCCACCACGACACGAGCGGCGCGCGCGGCAGATTCCAGGTGTTCCCACCCTTTTTCAACTAACGAAAAGGCAATCGCGGGAATCCCGAACAAATAGGCCTCGGCAGCGGCCGCAACGGTGCCCGAATACAGGGTGTCGTCGCCCATGTTGGCGCCATTGTTGATCCCCGATACCACCAGATCGGGCCGGGCATCTACCAACCCCGTCAATGCCACGTGAACGCAATCGGAGGGCGTGCCATTGACGCAGACAAAGCCATTGGAGGCGGTGCGCACCGTCAAGGGGCGGTTAAGGGTCAGGGAATTTGACGCGCCACTGTGATTGGTCTCGGGAGCGACGACGGTGATCTCGCCTAGCCCTTGCAGCGCGTCAACCAGCGCTTCGAGCCCAGGGGCGCTATAACCATCATCGTTCGACACCAGAATTCGCATTGTGTATCCAAAAAAATCACACGAAGTAAAACGCCGTCGATTGTACCGCTGGAGAATGTCCGCCCGAAAGCGGCATGCGGATTGTGCCTGGTCTTGACGCATATGGATAACCCGCAGACGCGCCCGTGCCGCTCGCGCGGTAGAATCCGCAGCCACGACCCTTATGCAATGGATGCTTTCTCATGGTGCAGACCGCTCCCTCGTTCCTGTTCAGTGCCTCGCTGATTGCGCTGGCGTATCTGATTGGTTCGATTCCATTCGCCGTTATCGTCAGCAAGCTGATGGGGTTGCAAGACCCCCGCAGCTACGGATCGAAAAATCCCGGCGCGACGAATGTGCTGCGCAGCGGCAATAAAGTGGCCGCGGCGCTAACCTTGGTGGGCGATGCCGCCAAAGGCTGGTTTGCGCTATGGCTGGCCCACAAACTGGCGCCGGGCCTATCGTGGAATGGCTACGCCTTCGTGGCGCTGGCCGTGTTCCTGGGCCATTTGTACCCGATTTTCCTGAAATTCAAGGGCGGCAAGGGCGTGGCCACCGCGCTGGGCATCCTCTTGGCCATACATCCGATGCTGGCGCTGGCCACGGCGCTGACCTGGGTGATCATTGCCGTTTTCTCGCGCTACTCGTCGCTCGCCGCTCTGGTGGCAGCCTTTTTTGCGCCGGTGTATTACCTGTTTGGCTCGGGCGTCGCCTGGTATGCCCAGGCCCCCGTAGGCATTGCCCTGGCCGTCATCAGCCTGCTGTTGTTTTATCGCCACCGCGCCAATATCGGCCGCTTATTGACCGGCAAAGAAAGCCGCATCGGCGGGAAAAAGGGCCCCCACGCGGCGCCGTAGGCTTGCTGCCCCCCAAGGGGGCGTTTTTTGCCTTGGGCCGGCCCGGCGGCAAAAAGGCCCCCACGCGGCGCCGTAGGCTTACTGTCCACCTCGCGGCACGCTGCCTACGCCGGCGTGCTCACGCAGATATCGGCCAGATCCCAGCGCGGGCGTACGGTAAAGGCATGGTCACCAGCCTGTAATGACACCAGTCCGGCTTTGACGCGCTCGGAGGCTGCGAACGCAATCATCGCGCCGTTATCCGTACACAAGGCCAGCGGCGGAAAATAAGCCTGCGCGCGCAAGGGCCGCATGGCCTGCGCCAACTGGGCGCGCAGCAATGCATTGGCTCCCACGCCACCGGCGACGACCAACCTTTTCAGGCCGGTTTGCCGGAGCGCCTTGACCGCCTTGGAGACCAGCACGTCGACAATCGCCGCCTGCGTCGCGGCGGACAAATCGGCGCGTGTTTGCTCGTCCAAGCCCGAGCCTGAGCGCTCGGCCTCTCTGACGCGGGTCAATACCGCCGTTTTGAGGCCACTAAAGCTGAAATCGAGATCCGCGCTGTGCAACATGGGACGCGGCAAACTAAAGCGCTGTGCGTCGCCCTGGGCCGCCATGCGCGACAGCGCGGGACCGCCGGGATAGCCCAGGCCCAACAGCTTGGCCGACTTATCAAAAGCCTCCCCCGCCGCGTCATCCAGTGTCTCGCCCAACAAGGCATACTGCCCCACGCCATCGACCCGCATCAATTGTGTGTGCCCGCCGGACACCAGCAGGGCAACGAACGGGAACTTGGGCCGAGGATCGTCCAGCAAGGGCGACAGCAGGTGCCCCTCGAGGTGATGAATCGGAATGGCGGGCAGCCCGCGCGACCAGGCAAATGCCTGGGCTACGCTCGCGCCTACCAACAAGGCCCCCGCCAGCCCCGGGCCGGCGGTATAGGCAACGGCGTTCACATCCTGCAGCGTCAACCCCGCCTCGGCGAGCGCTTGTCGCGCCAGCGGCACCGCGCGGCGGATATGGTCGCGCGACGCGAGCTCCGGCACCACGCCCCCGTATTCCTGGTGCATGGCGATCTGAGAATGCAAGGCATGCGCAAGCAAGCCACGCTCGGTACACACGACGGCAACGCCGGTTTCGTCGCACGAGCTTTCAAAACCTAGAATGATCATGGCCGCGAGTTTACATCTGGTGCGAAAATGGCGGCGTTATCCACCCACAAGATCAACTACCGGGGTCAGACGATGCTGGAGAAGCTATTTAAATTGCGCGAACACGGTACCAACGTCCGTACCGAAGTCGTTGCGGGTTTAACGACATTCCTGACGATGTCCTACATCATCTTCGTCAACCCGGACATTCTGTCGTCCACCGGCATGGATCGCAACGCCGTCTTCGTGGCCACCTGCCTGGCCGCGGCGCTGGGGTCATTCATCATGGCCATGGCGGCCAACTGGCCCATCGGCATGGCGCCAGGGATGGGCTTGAACGCCTTCTTTGCCTTCACAGTCGTCAAGACCATGGGCTACACCTGGGAGCAAGCCCTGGGCGCGGTCTTTATCTCGGGCGTGATTTTCCTGCTGTTGACCGTTACCGGCGTGCGTTCCTGGCTGATCAAGGGCATTCCGCATTCGTTGCGCAGCGCCATCGCGGCCGGTATCGGGCTATTTCTCGCGATCATTGCGCTGTCCACCGCCAAGATCGTCGTCCCGCATCCGGCGACGATGGTAACGCTGGGCGATCTGCGCGAACCCGGGCCCTTGTTTGCCATCTTGGGCTTCTTCATTATCGCGTCGTTGGATGCCCTGCGTGTGCGAGGCGCGATCCTGATCGGGATCCTGATCATCACGCTGCTGTCGATGGCCCTGGGCTACAACGAATTCCACGGGGTATTTTCGGCGCCGCCCAGCCTGGTGCCAACGTTCCTGCAACTGGATATCCTCGGCGCCCTGCATACGGGCTTCGTCCACGTCATTCTGGTCTTTGTCCTGGTCGAGGTCTTTGACGCGACGGGCACCCTGATGGGGGTTGCCAAGCGTGCGGGCCTGGTGCCCGAAAACAAGCCCAACCGTCTGGGCCGCGCCTTGTTCGCCGATAGTACGGCGATTGTGGCGGGCTCGCTACTGGGCACCAGCAGCACCACCGCCTATGCCGAAAGCGCCTCGGGCGTACAGGCGGGCGGCCGCACCGGGCTGACCGCCCTGGTGGTGGCACTGCTGTTCCTGGCCGCCCTGTTCATCTCGCCATTGGCGGGTTCTGTGCCGGGCTATGCCACGGCACCCGCGTTGCTGTATGTCGCGGGCCTGATGATGCGCGAGCTGGTCGAAATCGACTGGAGCGACGTCTCCGAGGCGACGCCGGCCGCCCTGACCACGCTGGTCATGCCTTTCACGTACTCCATCGCCGATGGCCTCGCCTTTGGCTTTATCAGCTATGTCGTCCTGAAAACAGCCACCGGCCAGATCCGTGTTGTGCATCCCGCGACTTGGCTGGTGGCGGTGTTGTTCGTCATACGCTACGCGTTTTTTCCGGGTTAACCCGACCTTGTCTTCTCACGCCGACGACGGGGACCCTTTCACTGACTGGAACCCCGCGTTCTAAATTGATTAATTGAAGTGCACTTCGACTGCGTTGAAAATGACCCGATAACGATAAATCGGAGACATAGATGCGCAACTGCAGCCACAGCTTGCGGGCGATGCTTATCGCCTGTTCACCTTCGGTAATGAGAGCCTCTTGGATAGTTGCATGCATCGCTCTCGCCAGCTGGATTACCGCTTCACCAGTCCTTGCACAAGACAAACAAATCATCAAACTCGGTTGGACCACGACGGATGGCGTAGAGGATCCCTATGCCATTGGGGCCCGGGCGTTCAAGGCCGCTCTTGAGGCGGAGCCAAACGGAAAAAACTTTGATGTCCAGCTCTATCCCAATCGCCAGCTCGGAGACGAAAAGCCGCTGCTAGAAGGGATTCGAATGGGAATGGCGCAGGCCGGTATCATCACTAACGCGGTAGTGGCACAGATCGAGCCTGCGTATCAGCTCAATGATCTGCCCTTCCTTTACTCCTCCTCCGAGCAAGCCTATCAACTGATGGAGGGCGAAGTCGGAAAAAAATTAACCAAGAAGCTTGAAGACAAGGGCATCGCGGTGTTGGGCTATATGGGCGGCGGTTTTCGCAATATGATCAACAACGTCCGACCGGTCAAAACGCCCGAAGATGTGGTCGGCGTCAAGTATCGCGTGATGCAAAGCCCCATCTACATCGGCATGTATAAGGCGCTAGGCGGCAGCCCCGTTCCGATGGCATGGGGCGAGACGTATACCGCAGTACAACAGGGCGCGCTGGACGGATTGGAAATCCCGCTTTCGGTGATCGACTCCACGAAGTCCTATGAGATCACCAAGTACCTGTCGCTGACTCAGCACACGTTCTCCATCATAGAGTTTGTTTTCAACAAACGGTGGCTTGACAAACTGGAGCCTGCTCAGCGTGATGCCGTTATCAGCGCGGCAAGGAAAGCCACGCTCGAACAGCGGCAAGTCACGGAGGAAAACTCGAAAAAACTCGCGGCCGCTCTCGAAAAGAAAGGCATGACGCTCAACACCATTACCGACCCCGCCGCGTTCCGCAAGAAAGTCCAGCCGGTATACGAAGAGTTCAAGCCTCGCATAGGGAGCGACATTCTTGATGCCGCCTTAGCGCAAGTGAACTAAGTGCGTGGCGTGATCAGCGTACTGAAGCTATGTAACGCCATCATTAGCCAGGTGGTGAAAGCCGTCGTGGTTGGCCTGGCCTTCCTGATGGTGATCACGATCTGTTGGCAAGTCGCGATGCGTTTTGCCTTCAATGATCCTCCCTCCTGGACAGAGGAATTCGCCCTGCTGTTATTCAGTTGGTCGATGTTGCTCATGTTGGCGGTGGGCGTCAGAGAGGCATTTCATGTCCGCATGGATATTCTCGTTGAGCGAATGCCGGCAGGTGGCCGTCAGTGGCTGGAATCTCTAATCTGCGTCGCAACGTTAGCGTTTGGCGTCTATCTCGCAATAGCCGGCGTTGATTATGTACGCGAAATGCGCGGATCCAGCTCTGCCGCGATGGGATATCCGATCGCGTTGCTGTATAGCGCGGCGCCCGTCTGTGGCGGATTGATCTGCCTGTTCAGCCTTGAAAGGTTGCTGTCTTTCGTCGCGCCGGGAGACAGCGCATGAGCACGAGCGCCTGGATTTTGACAGTGGGCTTTGCCGGCATGGTGGTGCTCGGCGTCCCGTTCGTCTTTGCAATCGGCCTGGCGGTGACCGCAGTCATTGTTGTCGCCGACATTCCGCTCATGCTGCTTCCGCAGACCATGGTGGCGGGTACGCAATCGTTCAGTCTCTTGGGTATCCCGTTCTTCATGCTCGCGGGAGAGCTGATGTCCGCAGGCGGATTGTCACGCCGGCTGATCGCCGTCGCTGATGTGTGCGTTCGACATTTACTGGGTGGGCTCGGGCACGTCACCATTGTCGCGGCGTGCATTTTTGCGGCGATCTCGGGCTCAGCGCCTGCCACGACCGCTGCCATTGGTAGCACCATGATCCCGGCGATGGCCGAGCGCGGCTATGCGAAATCCTACGCCACGTCGCTAACGGTCAGCGCGGGCGTATTGGCCCCTCTGATTCCCCCCTCCATTGCATTCATCATCTGGGGAGTGATCGCGGAGCAATCCATCTCGAAGCTTTTCCTTGCGGGCATTATTCCGGGACTGCTGATGGCGCTGGGACTGTCAGCGCTCGTGGCGTGGCGGGCTCATGGCGACAAGATACCGCGACTCCCCCGCGCCAGCGCAGCCGAAGTCAGGAGCGCATTGCGCAAAGGCGTTTGGGCATTGCTGGCCCCCGTCATTGTGCTGGGCGGGATCTACGGGGGTATCTTTACGCCCACTGAAGCGGCCGCGGTCGTTTGTCTATATAGCCTGGTGGTCGGCCTTTTTATTGAAAAGCGGCTGCGCTTTGCTCAACTCCCCACCGTGTTCCTGAAAGCCATGACGATCAGCGCTATCGTCATGGGCATTGTTGCCGTATCAGGGGGTATGGGCGTCCTGGTGGCCCAGGAACAATTTGCCACCCGTTTGGCGACCTTTCTGAATGCGTCGATTCACCAGCAATGGATCATGTTGATGATCCTCAATCTAGGATTTTTCTTGCTGGCCGCGGTCATGGACGAGATCGCACTCATGCTGATTTTTGGGCCCATGCTCATTGCCATTGGCCACCAATTTGGAATCGACCCCATTCATTTCGGGGCGATGATCGTCACGAATGTGGCCATCGGCATGGCGGCTCCCCCGATTGGATATTGCCTCTTCGTCGGGGCCGCCATCAGTGGAGAGCGCTTGATCAACATAGCCAGAGCGATTTGGCCCCAGATCGTGATGATGGTTCTGGTCCTGATCCTGGTGACCTATGTTCCCGCATTTTCTTTGTATTTCGTCCGATGACTCACTTGATGTGCGCCGCGGAGACACGTTGGTTTTGCCCGCTATATACCCGCTTCATTGACCGCTAAACAAAGGGTTTCGTCATGAACACTTCGAAGTTGAACGTACGTGCCTCGGTTTCCGACGCAGAATGGGAAACTCGAGTCAACCTGGCCGCCTGCTACCGCCTGATGCCCATGTTCGGCATGAGTGACCTCGTCTATAACCACATCACGGCACGCGTGCCGGGCGATGAGGACCGACTGCTTATCAATCCCTACGGATTCATGTATGAAGAGATCACGGCGTCCAGTCTGATCACTATCAATCTGGCCGGGGATGTGCTCCTGAATCCGCATGACCATTACGATGTCAATTTGGCTGGCTATGTTATTCACAGCGCCGTCCACGGGGCCCGCCATGATGTCCAGTGCGTGATTCATACGCACTCGCGTGCCGGCATGGCGGTTTCCGCGCTGGACTGTGGCTTGCTGCCGTTAACACAAACCGCGATGCGCTTTGGCGCCATTGCCTATCATGAATATGAGGGTCCCGCGGTAGACACCGACGAGCAAGTACGGTTGACAAAAGATCTCGGTAAAAATGACGCCATGGTCTTGCGAAACCATGGCTTGCTCGTCGCGGCGGTGGACATCGCACAAGCCTTCAATACGATGTATTGGCTCGAGATGGCCTGCCGCGCCCAAATCGACGCCATGGCGTGCAATACCGATCTGCGTTACCCCTCGAAAGAAGTGATTGCAAAAACCGCTCATTTGTATAGACCTGAAACGCGACGCCCCTATGGGGTGATGGAATGGCCGGCGATGCTGCGCATGCTGGACCGTCGCGATCGCTCATATCAAGACTGACGCGAGCCAGGGTTGGGCTTTTTGCCGCCGGGCCGCCCCAAGGCAAAAACACCGATTGACGTTAGCTATCAACCCGATCGACCGCAAGGTTGATCGGGTTTTCCCTTGATTTCGCCTATACACTCCCCAAATATTAGTTAAACGCGTAGCCCAGCGGCGCGCCTCGCCCGTTACTTCTGGAGTTTTTCTACATGACCGAGTTGGCTCGCGTACCCTTTTCCGTATTGGATCTCGCCCCGATTGTTCAGGGCGGTGATCCGACCAGCGCGTTCCGCAATACTGTCGACCTGGCCCAACACGTGGAGCGCTGGGGCTACCAGCGATTCTGGTTGGCCGAGCATCACAACATTAATGGCATTGCCAGCAGCGCCACGGCGGTCCTCATTGGCCACGTCGCCGCGCATACCAAGACCCTGCGTGTCGGCTCGGGCGGCGTGATGCTGCCGAATCATGCGCCGCTGATCATCGCAGAGCAGTTCGGCACGCTGGAAAGCCTGTTTCCCGGCCGTATCGACCTCGGCCTGGGCCGCGCGCCCGGCAGTGACGGCGCAACGCAACAAGCGCTGCGTCGCGGCCCCCGCAGCGGTTTTGATTTCCCCGAGTTGCTGGCCGAACTGCGCGCTTTTCTCGCACCGGCCGCGCCGGATCAGGCGGTACGCGCCATTCCGGGCGCCGGCCTGGACGTCCCGATCTGGCTCTTGGGGTCGAGTGATTTCAGCGCGCGACTGGCTGCGGAACTAGGCCTGCCCTTTTCGTTTGCCGGCCATTTTTCGCCGGAAGGCATGGCCGCGATGCGCTTGTATCGACATTTGTTCAAGCCCTCCGCGACACTGTCCCGTCCGTACGCGATGATCGGCGTGCCGGTGATTGCGGCAGATACGGACGAGCAGGCACACCATTTGTCGACAACGCAGCAGTTGAAGTTCTTGTCGCTGATTCGCGGCAATCGCCTGCAGTTGCAACCGCCGGTGGAAAGCATGGAGGGCCTCTGGAACGAGTGGGAACGCCAAGCTGTGCATCAAAAGTTGGCCGCGTCTATTGTGGGCGGCCCCGAAACGGTCAAACAAGGACTGCAATCTCTTATCGCGCGCACTGAGGCCGACGAGGTCATGATTGTGTCGGACTTCTTCCGTCACGAGGACCGTCTGCGTTCGTATGAAATCCTGGCCTCTCTGAAAAATGAAGGAATCTGACATGAGTAATACTGTTGAACTGACGCAAGCTTCTTTTCAGGACTCGATCAAGCCGGACAATACGGTGATTGTCGATTTCTGGGCTCCCTGGTGTGGTCCGTGCAAGGGTTTCGCACCGGTGTTTGACCAAGCGGCCGAGCAGCATCCAGATGTCATGTTCGCCAAGGTCAATACCGATGTTGAGCAGGAGCTGGCGGGCGCACTGGGAATTCGTTCTATTCCTACGCTGATGGTTTTCCGCGAACAGGTACTGTTGTTTTCGCAACCGGGGGCTTTGTCTGCCGGGCAGCTTGCGGAGCTGCTGGAGAAGATCAAGTCTGTCGATATGGCGAAGGTTCACGAAGAGATCGCCGCGGCGGCTAAGGAATCTGGGTCTGGTTCTGGCGAACAGGCTTAAGTTCTGATGTAGCAGGTATCGCGTTTTTGCGCGGCAAGGTTGCTTGTTGCCTCGGTGTTTGTACTTTAGACGCAGAGGGCCGGTGCGTGTGAGTGACGCCGGCCTAATCACCGCGGCTCGGCCCAGCCAGGGGCCTCGGCCCCGCTACGCGGGACTACCCGCGGTTCAAAAGGCCGGCGTCACTCACACGCACCGGCCCTCTGCTCGCAATATCATTATGCATAGCGTGTTGGGCGCATTTGCGTTTGGCGATTTGTTTGCTTGTCAGCGGCCGAATGTTGGTATCCGTGGCAAAGCATAAACAACGCTCGCAAGAACCAACAACCGTGACGAACGAGCTATCGCCGTAAGGACTCCCAGGATTTCATCAGCCGCTTCACTGACACCGGCATGGGCGTGCGTAATTCCTGTGCGAATAAGGCGACGCGCAGTTCTTCGAGTAGCCAGCGGAATTCGTCCAATGCGGGGTCCGGTGCGCCTTTGAGGGCTGAGCGGGTGCGTTGGTATTGGGTGAGAAGTGGCGCCATGTCGGACATCAGGCGCGCGTCTCGTGTGGGATCGATCCGTAATTTGTCTATGCGTGCCACGGCAGCTTTCAGGTAGCGTGCGAAATGCGTGAGGTGTGTGTACGGAGTATCGCGGATGAACCACTTGGGCACTAAGGTACCGATCTGCTGTTGTAAGTCGGCATAGGCGGCTGCGTGCGGCTTGGCCTGCGGCAGTTTGCGCTGCAGGGCTGCGTATTCGATCAGCACCGCGTGAGACAGGCGGGCGACCTCTTGGGCCAGGAGGCCCAGGCGGCCTTTGCCGTCTTGGCGGCGGGCTTCGAAGGCTTGTTCATTGGCGGGCCACGGGTCCGTCAGGCACGCCTGGGCAAGCGCGCAGTCGATAATCTGGTCGCGCAGGTCGTCCTGGGTTCCCAGATTCATATACAGCATGCTCATTTTGGTAAGGTCGGGCAAGTTCTTTTCCAGGAACTTGACCTGTTCGCGCAGGCCGATACGGAATAGGCGCAATAAGCCAGCGCGGTGGTGGCGCTTGGCTTCGTCGGGATCGTCGAAGACGTCCAGATCGCAGTGGGTGCCACGGTCGATGAGGGCTGGGTAGCCGATTACGGATTGGCCTTTGCGTTTGATCTCCATGATTTCGGGCAAGGGGCCGAAGGACCAAGAGGTCAGGTTTTCGTGGGCCAGGGCTTGAGCGACGCCGGCATCGCGTACGGCCAGTTGCTGGAAAGTGGCTTGTGCCTGTTTGCCGAATTCGGCTTTTAGCTGGGCCAGATTACGGCCTGCGGCCAGCATGCGGCCATGTTCGTCGACCACCCTGAAGTTCATGAACAGATGGGCGGGCAAGGTTTCGAGCTTAAAGTCACCGACGGCCGGGCGTACCTGTACCTGGTCCCACATGTCGGCGATCAGCGCATCGACCAGGCCGCGTTGCGGGTCGGCCTGGCGCTCATACCAGCGGTCGTAGAAGCCGGCGGCATAGTCCGGCAAGGGGACGCAATGGCGACGCAGTTTTTGCGGCAACGACTTGAGCAGCAGGTGTGCCTTTTCTTTCAACATGCCTGGCACGAGCCATTCGCAGCGGGCAGGGTCGATCTGGTTGAGTGCGAACAGCGGGACGGACAGTGTGACGCCGTCGCGCGCGGAACCGGGCTCGAAATGGTAGTCGAGCGACATGACGACGCCCTGCCATTCGACCTGTTTGGGAAACACATCGGTGGTGACGCCTGCGGCCTCGTGACGCATGAGTTCGTCACGGGTCAGCATCAAGGCGGCAGCCGCTTGTTTGTCCAGGCCGTGGACCCATTTTTCCAGGGTGGCTGTTTGCGAGATGCCTTCTGACAACTGGCGGTCGTAGAACGCGTAGATCAGTTCTTCGTCGACCAGGATATCGGGGCGGCGTGTCTGGTGCTCCAGTTTTTCGATGCCCGCGATAAGCTTGCGATTGTGGGCGACGAAGGGCAAGCGTGTGTCGATTTCGCTCGGCACCAGAGCCTGCCGGATGAAGAGCTCGCGCGCGTGTTGCGGATTGACGCGGCCGTAATGAATACGGCGGCCGGCATAAATAATCAGTCCGTACAGCGTGGCGCGTTCGTTCGCGACCACCTGCCCTGCTTTCTTTTCCCAGCGCGGATCCGACCAATTGCGACGCAACAGATGTGCGGCCACGCGTTCGAGCCAGACGGGCTCGATGCGCGCCACGCAGCGAGCGTATAGCCGCGTGGTCTCGACCAGCTCGGCGGCGATAATCCAGCGTCCGCCTTTTTTCGCCATTCGCGAGCCGGGATGAATGTGAAACCGAATATCACGTGCACCGCGGTAATGCCCCCCTTCGTCGCTTTTGAAACCGATATTGCCCAGCAAGCCGGCCAACAGCGCCATATGCAGCTGTTCATAGGTGGCTTCAGTTTGGTTGACGCGCCACCCTTGCTCGCCCACGACGGCGGCCAATTGCGTATGCACGTCGTGCCATTCGCGCAGGCGGATAGGCGACAGGAAGTTCTGGCGCAACAAAGCCACCAGCTTACGTTGCGACGCCTTGTGTTGCACCTGTTCACCGTACCAGCGCCAGAGTTTCAGAAAGGAGATGAACTCCGATTTGTCGTCCGCGAATTTGGCGTGTGCCGCTTCGGCGGCTTCGCGCTCGGCCATGGGGCGGTCACGTGGATCTTGTACGGATAGGGCCGACGCGATGATCAACATCTCGGCCAGACATTGCTGCTCGCGCGCGGCCAAGATCATGCGACCGATGCGGGGGTCGACCGGAAGCTTGGCCAGCTCGTGCCCGATGCTTGTCAGCACATATGAGGACCCCGTGCGGGTCGCATCACCGGCTTCAGTGGCTTCGTCATCCTCAGACGCCGAGGCCAACTCGATCGCGCCGAGTTCTTGCAGCAGATGGTAGCCATCCGCGATAGCGCGTCCCGGTGGCGCCTCGACAAACGGAAACTGCTCGATGTCGTCCAGTTTCAGGGACTTCATGCGCAAGATCACCGAGGCTAGCGATGAACGCAGCACTTCGGGGTCGGTAAACGCCGCGCGCCCGTTGAAGTCCAACTCATCATAGAGCCGAATACATACGCCCGGACCCACGCGGCCGCAGCGGCCGGCGCGCTGATTGGCCGAGGCGCGACTAATGGGCTCAATGCGCAGTTGCTCGACCTTGTTGCGCCACGAATAGCGCTTGATACGCGCCAGCCCGCTGTCGATCACAAAACGAATACCGGGCACGGTCAACGAGGTCTCGGCGACGTTGGTGGCCAGGACGATGCGACGCGCATTCGTGCGTGGATGAAAGATTTGCTCTTGCTCGGCCTGTGAGAGCCGGGCAAATAATGGAAGAACCTCGGTGCCCGCCGGATGCTTTTTGCGCAGGGCCTCGGCCGATTCACGAATCTCGCGCTCACCGGGCAGAAACACCAGCACGTCACCCGGGCCGTGGCGCGCACATTCGTCGACAGCGTCAACAATGGCATCGATCAGGTCGCGCTCTTCGTCGCCCGCCAAACGCTCGCGGTTCGGCTTGTTGCTGTTGGGGGCTTGCTCGTCGTCTGTCTCGTCGCGCACCGGACGATAGCGTACCTCGACGGGATACAGGCGTCCCGATACCTCGATGACCGGCGCGAGGCGGTCTTCCGAGGCGGCGAAATGGCGGGCAAAACGCTCAGCGTCGATGGTCGCCGAGGTGATGATGACTTTTAGATCGGGGCGCCGCGGCAGCAGTTGCTTGAGGTAACCGAGCAGAAAGTCGATATTCAGGCTGCGCTCGTGCGCCTCGTCGATGATCAGGGTGTCATAGCGGCGCAATAGCGGGTCGCGCTGCGACTCGGCCAGCAAAATACCGTCGGTCATCAACTTGACCGACGCGTTCGGGCCCGTGCGATCGTTGAATCGCACTTGATAGCCGACAATTTCCCCTAACGAGGTCTTCAGCTCTTCGGCGATCCGCTTGGCAACCGAGGTCGCGGCCAGACGGCGCGGCTGGGTATGGCCGATCATGCGTTGACGGCCCCGACCCAGCTCCAGACAGATCTTGGGTAACTGGGTCGTCTTGCCGGACCCGGTCTCGCCACTGACAATCACGACCTGATGGCCCGCGATCGCACGCGCGATTTCCTCGCGTCGAGCACTGACGGGCAAATCCTCAGGATAGGTGATGACGGGAATGGGCCGCTCGGGGCGCGGCGTCTTGCCGCGCGCGGGCGCAGGGGAAACTTCAGGCATGTAAGATTTGTCCTTTGATCCCCTATTATAAAAAACTGTTGCTCGCGTGCTGCTGAGCCCAATTGATCCACCGCGCGTACCCGCTCGCGGTCATATAATTTCGCGCAGCGCCGCGTTCTGCAGCGCCAACCACGCCCACCCCGCGTGCCCTCGTCATACAGGAACAACGACCGCCCATCATGTCCGACCAGGAATACGATACCGTCTCCGCCCAAGATGCCCCCGAATTCGCCGCCGCACAATTCGTCCGATGGTTCCGCGATGTGGCGCCATACGTTCATGCGTTCCGAGGCAAGACCTTCGTGGTCGCCTTTGGCGGAGATCTGGTGCAGGTCGGCGCGCTCAACACCCTGGTGCAAGACCTGTCGCTGCTGTCGGCGCTGGGTGTACGGCTGGTCCTGGTGCACGGATCGCGTCCCCAGGTCAATGAGCAACTGCGCCTGAAAGGCTACACCCAGCAATTCGATCGCGGCCTGGCGCCCACGGACCCCGCCGCGCTAGAGTGCGCCAAAGAGGCCGCGGGCGAAATCCGGCTCGATATCGAGGCCGCTTTCAGCCAGGGGTTGCCCAACACCCCGATGTCGCATTCGCATATCCGGGTGATTTCGGGCAATTTTGTCACCGCCCGCCCCACTGGCGTGCTTGACGGCGTCGACTACCAACACACCGGGCAAGTACGCAAAATCGACGTCGACGCCCTAAAGTTCGCCATCGAAAAAGGCACGATCGTGCTGTTGTCGCCGCTGGGTTTTTCCCCTACGGGCGATGCCTTCAACCTGGCCATGGAAGACCTGGCCACCAGCGTCGCAGTTGCCCTGCGTGCCGAAAAGCTGATTTTTCTGTCCGGTTCGCCAGGCGTGCTGGCGCCCGACGGCTCGGTCGATACGGAATTGGCGCGCATTGACGCCGATACCCTGCTGCAACAAGAAGGCGATCTGGACGAGGACACGGCTTTTTATCTGCGCCATGCGTCCTTAGCGGTCAAACGTGGCGTCGCCCGCGCTCATCTGGTGCCATATGCGCTGGACGGCAGCGTGCTGCTCGAGATCTTTACCCACGATGGCGTGGGCACGATGGTGGTCGAAGACACCCTGGACGATCTGCGCCCGGCCACCCTGGACGACGTCGGCGCCATTCTGAGCCTGATCGAACCGCTCGAGGCCGATGGCACTCTCGTGCCGCGCCCCCGCAGCGTCATCGAGCGCGAAGTCGAACACTTCACTGTGCTCGAGCACGACGGCGTTATTTACGGTTGTGCCGCGCTACACCCGTATCCGGAAGAGCACATGGCCGAAATGGCCTGCCTGATTGTGCACCCGGAGTGGCAAAGCTCGGGCGAAGGCGAAATGTTGCTGCGCCACATGGAGTCGCGCGCCCGCGCCATGGGTGCGCGCCGACTGTTTGTGCTGACCACACGTACGTCGCACTGGTTCATCAAGCGCGGTTTTGTACAGGGCGGCATCGCGGATCTGCCGCGCGACAAGCAAAACCACTACAACCGGTCGCGCAACAGCCTGGTATTCATCAAAAAACTATAAGCTACGGCGCGGGACAGGCGTCATCATGACGCCCCCCGCCCCACTGAAGCGCCATGCCCGCTAAAATGGCGGGTCTACTATTGAAATCGGCAGTCAACCATGTCCCGTACCGTCAACTGTGTAAAACTGAAACGCGAAGCCGAAGGGCTGGATTTCCCGCCCTATCCTGGCGAAATGGGCACGCGTATCTGGCAAAGCATCTCGAAAGAAGCCTGGGAAGAATGGAAACAGGTCCAGACGCGCCTGGTCAACGAAAATCGCCTGAATCTGGCCGATGCCCGCGCCCGCAAATACCTGCAACAGCAGATGGAGCGCTTTTTGTTTGAAGATGGCAGCGTCGAAGCCCAGGGCTTTGTCCCGCCGTCAGAATAAGCCGCAACATGAAAATGAGCCCACCGCGTGTTGCGGTGGGCTCATTCAGCCAAGCTCAATAACGATTACGCGTCGCTGCTCGAGGCGGAGGTCGTTTCGCTGTTCGAGGCCGACGTCGCCGACTCGTCGGCATCAGTTTCACCGCGCGCCTCGCGCTCGGCATTCTTGGCGCCGGTGTGGCGCACGTCCGCCCCTCTAACCAGATAGATCACCCGTTCCGCCATATTTTTGGCATGATCGCCGATACGCTCCAGCGCACGGGCGATAAACACCATGTCAATAGCGCGCGAAATCGTGCGCGGGTCTTCCATCATGTAGGTAATCAGGTTACGCAGCGCGCCCTTCCACTCACGGTCGACTTCCTTGTCGCTGCGCACGACGTGCGCGGCCAGGATGGGGTCCAAACGCGCAAAGGCGTCCAGCACATCATGCAACATGCGGCCCACGCTGTTGGCCATATGGCGCAATTCGATCACCGGCATAAAGCGCTGATCCGCCTCGTACATGCGGCGCACGGTATTGGCGATTTTCTCGGCCTCGTCGCCGCAGCGTTCCATATCGGTCAGCATCTTGGAGACCGCCAGCATGGTCCGCAGATCAATCGCGGTCGGCTGGTGGCGCGCCAGGATCAGGCCAATGCGCTCGTCAATCTCGACTTCAAAGCGATTCACCTGTTTCTCGCGCTCGCGAACCTTGTCCACCAGATCCATGTCGCCGGTAGGTACCGAGTCGATGGCTTCCTGGATCATCGCCTCGACCAGACCGCCCATTTGCAGAAATTGCGAACGGACGCTTTGCAGATCGGCGTCAAATTGCTTGTTGGTGTGCTCGGTCATCCGGGCTCCATGCGTAGGTGTATTCATAACTTTACCGTTTGTTCGCGATGCATAAGGGGCGTACCGACTGCGAAGCATATGACTTGAATGTGACAAGATTATGAATCGGGTACCGTCCTACGGCAAACCGCTACGCGAATCCGACGCGGCGAGACGAAAAATAGCCCGTCAAGGGCGTTCGAGCCGCTGGATACCGTTCTGGGTCGCCAGGAGCGCCACATGGGCGCCTACCCGGGCAAACAGCCCGCAAGTCACGACCCCTGGCAAGTTATTGACGAGGATCTCGAGGGCGGGCGCGTCGTCAATGTACAGGTCCGACACGTCCAGGATCAGGTTGCCGTTATCCGTGGTCACGCCCTCACGCAGCTTGGGCTGCCCACCCAGGGCGGCCAACGAGCGCGCCACCGACTCACGGGCCATCGGGATGACTTCGACCGGCAACGGAAAACGGCCCAGACGTTCGACCAACTTGGACTCATCCGCGATACAGATGAATCGCTCGGCCACCGATGCGACGATTTTCTCGCGTGTGTGCGCCGCGCCACCGCCTTTGATCATCTGCAAACGGGCATCGATCTCATCAGCGCCGTCCACATAGACCGGCATGGTCGTCACGTCGTTCAGATCCAGTACCTTGAGCCCATGGCCCGCCAAGCGGGCCGCGCTGCGCTCGGAACTGGCCACCGTCCCCCCCAATTTCCCCCGAAACCGGGCTAATCCGTCAATGAAAAGGTCGGCGGTCGATCCCGTGCCCACCCCGATAATCACGTCGGGGCCGACCAGGGGTTCAATGAGGGCCAGCGCCGCGTCGGCGGCCTGCTGCTTAAGTTCTTGCTGCGTAAGCATGATGCGTCAGCGTGCCAAAGCACGCGAAAAGTCAATGAAAAAACCGGTATCCGCAGATACCAATGAATAAGGTGAATGCCAGCGCTGCAATTTAGCAGATACCTGGCCATGCCCGGGCCAAAATCACCTTCAGGTCCAGGCCCGCGGGCAATTCGCCAATGATTCCGCCGCGCTGGATAACCCGACTGCGCACATAGGCATCTGCCACGGCGGCGGGCGCGGATTGAATCAACAAGGCCGCCTGCCACAGTCGGGCCAGCCCGGCGGTGATGTGACGCGCCTGCGCCGGGTCGACGGACGCCGAGGCATCACCGGCCGAAGGGGCCGACGCCGACGTCCCCCGAGGCAGTTGGCCCCCCACCTGTGTCAACCATTCATCCAGTGCATGATCATAGGCGGGCCATTCCCCCCTCGAGGGCTCCAGCTCCGCCCGCAACGCCGCCAGGCACCCGGGGTCGCGCTGCAACGCACGCAAGACATCCAGCGCCATGATGTTGCCCGACCCCTCCCAAATTGAATTCACGGGAGCCTCTCGGTACAAGCGCGCCAGCGGGCCCTCTTCGACATACCCATTGCCGCCCAGGACCTCCATGCATTCGGCGATCGCCGTAATGGCGCGTTTGCACACCCAGAGCTTGGCGGCCGGGGTTCCGACCCGCACCAACGCCCGTGCGCCCGGCCCATCCAGTGCGTCGTCACGCTGATCGACCGCGCGTGCCAGGCGCAGGGCCCACGCGGTCGCGGCCTCGCTCTCCAGGGCCATATCCGCCAACACCTGACGCATCAAGGGCTGTGACGCCAGGGCTTGGCCAAACGCTTGCCGATGCTGAGTATGATGGGCGGCCTGCACGACTGCCTGCCGCAACAGCGCCGCACTTCCCAGCACACAATCCAGCCGCGTCGTCGCCGCCATCTGTAACAGCATCGGCAACCCCCGGCCGGGTTCACCGATCAGCATGCCCCAGGCACGTTCGAACTCCACCTCGCCGCTGGCGTTGCTTCGGTTCCCCAATTTGTCCTTTAATCGGCGCAGTCGCACAGGGTTGCGCGGCCCCTCCGGTATCCAGCGAGGCACAAAGAAACACCCTGGCCCCTCCTCCGTATTGGCCAGCACCAAGTGCGCATCGGCATGCGGCACCGAAAAAAACCATTTATGACCCGTCAAGTGGTACACCCGGCCGCGGCCGCCCCGACGCTGTCGCACGGCCTCAGTGGTAATCGCGCTGAGGTCCGATCCCCCCTGCTTTTCGGTCAATCCCATTCCGATCAACGCCCCCTTCTTGGCGGATATCGGGGCGTCGACCGGGTCGTACTCTTGGGAAAACAGGGCGGGTAACCAGTGCTCCGAAAAATCAATGGCTCCCGGCGGTTCGCCCTGCAACAGCGGTACGGCGGCAAATGTCATCGTCGTGGGGCACAACGTACCGGCTTCGACCTGCCCCTGCATCAAATACGCGGCTGCGCGGGCAGCGTGTGCTCCCGGCCGTATCGGTGCTTTCGCGGTCGTCGAGGGCGCTGCCGACGATTGTCGCCAGGCATGGCTATGTAAACCGCGCGCCACGATCCCCGACATCAAGCCATGCCACGCCGGATGAAACTCCACCTGATCGACACGATGGCCATTGCGGTCGTACCCGAGCCAGCGCGGTGAGTAACGATTGGCCTGCTCTCCGGCCGCCAAGGTAGACGCGCGCCCCAGCCAGGCCCCGTGCTCGCGCAACGCCGCAACCCACTCGCCCGCCCCCTCGCGCTGCACCGCCTGCTGCAGGACGACATCTGTCTCGTAGAGGGAATAATCCTCTAGCGGCGCCACTTGATTCAACACAGCATGCGTCTGAAAAGCCGACTTCCCCGCTCTCGACCTCATACCCTCTCCTTTGAACCAGGCCTGAAATCAGCCCTCGTCGCCCAATACCCGTTGCGCATCTTCGTCCGGCAACGCCTCGACAGTCTTTAGATTGCGCAACATCGCCCGAGTACGGACCTCAGTCTGTCCCAGCTTGGTGCTGGCGGTCTCTAATGTCTTTTTCACGCTTGCCAATGAATCGCCAAACCTCGCAAACTCGGTTTTCACCGCGCGCAGCACCTGCCACACCTCGGACGAACGCTGTTCAATCGCCAGTGTCCGAAAGCCCATCTGCAGACTGTTGAGCATGGCGGCCAGATTGCTCGGCCCGGCCACATTTACCCTCAGGCTCTGCAGCTTATCCAGCAAACCGGGACGCCGCAGGATCTCAGCATACAGCCCCTCCGTGGGCAGGAACATGATCGCGAAATCCGTCGTATGCGGTGGCGCCACATATTTGGCGGCGATCTGGCGGGCCTGTAACTCCACCGCTCGCGCCAACGCCGCTCCGGCCACCCGTTCGCCCTCGGGATCCACCGCGTCATACGCGTCCATCAAGCGCTCGTACTCTTCTTTGGGAAATTTAGCGTCGATCGGCAGCCACACCGGTTCAGCCCCGGTCTCGCGCCCGGGCAAACGAATCGCGAACTCCACAACGGCGTCGCTACCTGGCACCGGTTTGACGTTAGCGGCGTACTGGTCAGGGGTCATGACGTCCTGAATCAGGCGCGCCAGTTGCACCTCTCCCCACGTCCCTCGCGACTTCACATTCGTCAGCACCCGCTTCAGGTCTCCCACGCCGGCAGCCAGCGACTGCATTTCTCCCAGCCCTTTGTGAACCGCCTCGAGCCGATCGGACACCAGCTTGAACGACTCGCCCAAACGTTGCTCCAGCGTGGCATGCAGTTTTTCGTCGACCGTGCGGCGCATCTCGTCCAACCGCTTGCTGTTGTCGGCCTGCAACGCCTGCAGTCGTTGATCAACCGTCTGGCGCACGTCCTGCATCCGACGGTCATTCAGCGCGACCAGACCCTCCAGACGCTCGCTGAACTGCGCCGAAAAACGCGTCAATGATTCCGCATACTCGACGCGGGCCGCCTGGGCATCGCGCGACAGCACCGTACGCAGCGCCTCGTGGCCTTGGGCCAGTTCGGTGCGCAGGCCCCGCGTCGACTCCGAAAATTCCGTTCGCAGCCCACGCTGGCTCTCATCCAGATCCGAACGCAGCGCACGCTCCAGGCGATCCAGACCATCCATCAATTGTTCCATCTGCGCGTCGCCAGACGGACGCAACCATAGACGCAAGACAATCAATAACACCAGCACCGCCACGATAGCGGTCATCCAGGGCAAAGCATCCACCCAAGGGAAAGCGTCGATCAAGGGCAATCTCCCGAAAACATCATTGTAGGCCGGGGCATGCCGCCGCCCGGGCCCTTAGGAGGCGGTCGGTTTTGACAACACGCCCGCCCTGTTTTCCCCCAAAGCATTACCCCAAGTTGCGAAAATTTCGCTTAACTTCGACAATCCGGATAGCAGAAATATTTCTTATCATCGTTTTGCAACAAATTTTGTCTACAGTCGATGCCCCGTTTGGCACAGGCCAGTCCTTTTCACCGCTCGATGCAGGCGTGATCGACTCCTGTTTGCGCCCCGGCAACTTTGCCACCGTGTTCGGTCCGCTGGACCTCGCCGGCGCGCAGGTCCTCGCCCGGGGCGCAGATCGCTACGTTTTCCAACACCCTCACGAGCCCTCCCTGCTGATTAAAGTCATCAACATGGAGGCCTACGCGGCCTATCTGGAACGCAAACCGCTCAAGCGGTTCTACAAGCAGTTCCAACGCGAAAGCGCCTATCGGGTATATCTCAACGAGTTGTCCGAATACGTCACAACGACGACAGTGCCCTCCGGGGTATGGAGCATCCCGATGTCCCGCGTCGTCGGTGTGGCGCAAACCACGCTGGGGCTGGGTCAACTCGTCGAAAAAATCACGGGTGACGACGGCCAACTCGCCCCCACGCTGGCCGAGATCATCGCCCGCGAGGGCATCTCTCCCGCCCTGAGTGCGCAGTTGGATGCCTTTTTCGCCGACCTGATCGACTCGCATATCGTCATCAACGATTTGTCGACCAAGAACATCGCCCTGGGCCGCAACGCGGATGGCAAAGAAGGAATGTTTCTGATCGATGGGTTCGGCGTGCTGCCGTTGATCCCGCTATACGCCTGGAGCAAGCGGCTGAATGCGCAGCGCATGCGCCGCAAATACACCGCGTGGCGGGCCCGCATACAGCGCCAATACGACGAAGCCCGGGCGACGGCTCAGGCCAGGATCACGCCGTAACGATCCGTCCAGTCGTAATGTTCACCGACCGCTTGCCCACGACGCAACGGGTTGCGGGTACAAAAGGCCGCATAGGACGGATCGACATAGCGGTAACGCAAATGCTCGTCACGGCCCGCCGGAATACCCAGACGTGTCGTGCTGATCAGCCGCTCGGGAGACGATCCCACGTCCTCGACGAAAAACACGGTCGGGTCGAAAGACCGTGCATCCCACTCCGGGACTTTCAACCCCAGGGCACGGCACAGCAGGGTTTGTCCCCCACATAATCGTCCTTGCGGCCGAGGCTGCCCACGAGCGTCGGGATTGAGTGCTTGCATGACGGCCAATGCATCGGGTCCGGAGACCGTATCAACCCACGGATGCGCCGATTTGATCAGCACCGCATTGCCTGGCCCGCCCGCACTGAAATTCAGGGAATCGCCGCCACGGGCGTAGTACATGTACACCGTGCCGCCACCCATAAACAAGGCACGGCGCTTGTGGGTATAGCCCAGTGACGCGTGGCTGCCCTTCTCTGCCAGGTAATACGCCTCGGTCTCGATGATGCGGGCCGACAGCCACACCCCATTCAGACGGCGGCGAATCACCTTGCCCAACAGTTCACGCGCCAACTGGCTCGCATCGCGGTCAAAGAACGCGTCGGGCAGCGCCGGCCCGGGATGCCCCGACATACTCAGGCGAAGCGCTCGCCGTAACGTTTTTCCGAGAAGCCGACGGACACCTCGCCATCGGGGGTCACCGTAACGGGCCGGCGCACCAAGGCCGGATAATCGGCGATCAGTTGCGTCCACTCGGCATCGGATTGTGCGGCCTTGCGCTCATCAGACAGGCCGCGCCAAGTCATCGAGGCACGGTTGACCAGCTTTTCCCAGCCGCCCACCTTTTTCGACCAGGCCTTTAAGGTAGCGGCCGGCACGGGATGATCGCGGTAATCAATAAACTCGTGCTCGACCCCTTGGGCCGATAACCAATCGCGTGCCTTGACGCAGGTGCTGCATTTATTCAAGCCATATAGAGTTGCCTGGTGCTTCATGTGGAATCTGACTCCTTGCGCTGTTGCAGACGATTGAGCACGATGACGCAAATGCCTACCGCCAGGATAAACAACGTCGCCAGCGCGTTGACCTCGGGCTTGAGCCCCAGGCGTACGCGCGAAAAAACTTCCATGGGCAAGGTCGTGGACCCAGGGCCGGACAAGAACGACGCCAATACGACGTCATCGAGCGACAGGGTAAAGGCCAACAACCAGGCCGATATCAACGCCGGCGTGATCAAGGGCAACGTGATACGGAAAAACACCGTCAACGGCGTCGCCCCCAGATCCAGCGCGGCCTCTTCCAGTGAACGATCCAGATCCCGAATCCGGGCCTGAATCACTACCGCCACATAGGCCACGCATAGTGTGACATGGCCCACCCAGATAGTAAAAATGCCATTGTCGGCGGGCCAACCCAGCAAGCCGCGCATTTCCACAAACATCAGCAGCAGCGAAATCCCCAACACCACCTCAGGGATCACCAGCGGCGCACTGAGCATTCCCAAATACAGCGTAAAGCCCCTGAACCGCCCCATGCGGCCCAACACATAGCCCGCCCAGGTTCCGATGATAACGGCCGCCGTCGCGGTCAATCCGGCAATCTTGAACGATAGCCAGGCCGCGCTCAGCAAGGCGCTATCGTTGAACAGCGCCGTATACCAGCGAAACGAAAAGCCGCTCCACGAGGTCACCAGAGGCGAATCGTTGAACGAAAAAACCATCAGGCTGACGATGGGGGCATACAGAAAGAAATAGCCCAGCCCCAACGCCAGACCGCGCGCGGTGTTGTTGGGCGCTGTCATGCCGCCCCCCGCGTGGCCATTTCCTGCTGACGCACCTGGCTGTACTGAAAGAGTGCCAGCGGCACCAACAACAGCAGCACCATGACGCACGTCACGGCAGATGCCATCGGCCAATCGGCATTATTAAAAAACTCGGTCCACATGACGCGACCCATCATCAGGGTATCGGCGCCGCCCAGCATTTCGGGGATGACGTACTCGCCGACAGTGGGGATGAACACCAGCATGGCACCTGCGATCACGCCCGGACGCGACAGCGGCAGGGTTATGCGCCAGAACGCCTGCCACGGACGCGCGCCCAGATCGTAAGCCGCCTCAAGCAAGCGCAAATCCATCTTCACCAGCGTGGCATACAGCGGCAGGATGAAAAAGGGCAAATACGCATAGACCAGGCCAATATAGACCGCCAGATCGGTACGATAAATTTCCAGAGGGCTGGAAATAATGCCCAGACTCATCAAGAACTTGTTCAACAAGCCGTCGTTACGCAAAATGCCTACCCAGGCATACACGCGCAACAGCAGTGACGTCCAAAATGGCAAAATCACGCCCAGCAGCAGGAGATTGCGTACCGCGGGCGACGAGCGTGCGATGTAGTACGCCATCGGATAGCCAATCAACGCGCAACACACCGTCGTCACCGCCGCCATCTTGAGCGAACTCAGGTACGTGTGCAGATACAGGCTGTCGGTAAACAGGCGGATATAGCCGGCCAGGTGCAAGCTGAATTGCACCGCCTCGTCTTTGAACTCCGTTAACGCCGTATACGGCGGAATGCCGAACTGCAGTTCAGCAAAACTGATCTTGAGCACCAGCAAAAATGGGACTAACAGGCACAGCGTCAGCCACAAAAACGGCGGCACGATGGCCAGCGTTCGCCCTGATGGGATCCAGTCGCGGGGCGCGGACAGCTTCATGACGCCAGCACCGTCGCACTGTCTGCGCTCCAGCTGACGTAGATTTCCTCGTCAATGCCGGGCGCGTCGGCCTGGGCCAGTTGCAGGCTGGGCACGCTGGCCTCAACGATTTTTCCGGAGTCCAGTCGTATCTGGTAAAGCGCATAGCTGCCCATCCACGCCATGTGACTGACCATGCCGTGCGCCCAGTTGTATTCCCCCTGGGGTTGCACCTTTGACACAACCAGTCGCTCGGGCCGGATCGAAACGTGTACTTCCATCCCGAGGGGTTCGTTGACGCCATGACTCACATACAACGGCCGCGTGAGGTCTTCGCTCTCGATGGCGACGTGATCGGGCTCATCGACCACGATCGTGCCCGTAAATAAATTCGCCGAGCCGATAAAGCCCGCGACAAAACGCGAGTTGGGAAACGCGTAGACGTCTTGTGGCGTTCCGCATTGCACGATCTGGCCCTCGGTCATGACGGCCAGGCGGTGTGCCATCGTCATGGCTTCTTCCTGGTCGTGCGTGACCATCATGCAGGTCACGCCCACTTGCTCCAGAATCTTGACCAGTTCGATCTGCGTTTTCTGGCGAATCTGCTTATCGAGCGCTGACATGGGTTCGTCCAGCAGCAACAGTTTGGGCCGTTTGACCAGGCTGCGCGCCAGGGCCACGCGCTGTTGTTGGCCCCCCGACAACTGATGCGGTTTACGGCGCGAATAGCCGGCCATCTGCACCAGATTCAGGGCCTCGAACACCCGATCGTTGATCTCGGCGCGCGCGACACCCTCTTGTTTCAGGCCGAACGCCACGTTGGCTTCGACCGTCATGTGCGGGAACAGCGCATATGACTGAAACATCATGTTCACCGGACGCCGGTACGGCGGCACATTGGTGATGTCCTCGCCATCGAGCATGATCTGACCGGACGTGGCGTCTTCGAAGCCGGCCAGCATGCGCAGCAAGGTCGATTTGCCACAACCCGAACTGCCGAGCAAGGCAAAGATCTCGTTGCGTTTGATAGCCAGATTGACGGATTGGACCGCGACGACGTCGCCAAAGATCTTGACCAGATCGGTGATCCGGACGAACTCGTCTGGATCACCGGAATGCTGTGCCGCGTAACGGCTGTCACTCATGATGCTTATCGCCCCGATTTCAGTTCCGCCCACATGCGAGTCTGCAGGCGCTGGATTTTCATCGGCTGGGCCTTGATCACATAGAGTGTCTTGGCCACGTCGGGCGGCGGGTAAATCATTGGATTGTCAGCCACGTCCTTGATCACGAACTCGCGCGCCGCCTTGTTGGCGTTGGGATAGAACATGGTGTTGGTGATGGCCGCGTGAACCTTGGGGGTCTCGATGTAGTTAATGAATGCGTGCGCGGCATCGACATGGGGTGCGTCTTTGGGGATCGCCATGACATCAAACCACGCCGGGGCGCCACCCTTGGGGATGAAGTAGTTGATGTCGTAGGGTTTTTTGGCATCCTGGGCACGCTTGCGGGAGATCATGACGTCGCCCGAAAAGCCGTAGACCATGCAGAGATCGCCGACCGCCAGTTCGTCAATGTAACCGGACGAGCTGAATTGACGGATGTAGGGACGAATCTGCTTGAGCAGATCGAGCGCGGCTTGGTAGTCGTCGGCGTTCTCGCTGTTGGGGTCTTTCCCCAGGTATTTGAGCACGGCCGGAAAGACCTGTGCGGCTTCATCGAGCATCGAAATGCCGCAGTCTTTCAGCTTGGCGGCGTTTTCGGGCTTGAAGAGCATGTCCCAGTTGGCGAGGTCGACGCCCTCGCCCATGATCTCTTTGACTTTGGTGACGTTGTAACCCAGGCCGTTGGTGCCGTAGCCCCAGGGAATGACGTATTCGTTGCCGGGGTCGATGGTCGCGACGAGCGCCATGATGTCGGGGTCGAGATTGGACCAATTGGGGATTTTGGTCTTGTCGAGTTTTTGGTAAAGACCGCCCTGGATCTGGCGAGAGGCGTAGTGGGTAGAGGGCACGACGACGTCGTAGCCGGATTTGCCAGTCAGCAGTTTGGCCTGCAGGGTGTCGTTGGTGTCGTAGACGTCGTACCGGACTTTGATGCCGGTTTCGCGTTCAAAGCCGGAAATCGTGTCGGGCGCGGTGTATTCCGCCCAGTTATAGACGTTGACGACTTGATCTTGCGCCCAGGTGCAGGATGCGGCGGCGCTTAGCGCCAGGCCGAATATCCAATGCATTCCCGCCATTGTTTTCATGCGAGCCCCCCTTTGCTACGTTCTTTACGGATGCGAAATTCGCTAGAGGGCAAAATGATAAAGCCTTTTTTGTGACTAGGCTGGCAATTGCGTCTCTACCGGGGGCGCGTCTCTATTCTGGCGTTCCTGTCAGCGCGCTGTGGCCCGGCCGGCCCTTTGAACCGAGGGAAACGCCGCGCAGCGGCGTCGAGGGCGCCTGCATGCGCCCGAGCCGAGGTGATGGGCCGGCCGGGCCACAGCGCGCTAACAGGAACTCGCGATGGTGACTTGCCTCGGCGGGGAGAGCGATGCCGCCCAGGTTGGGCGAGCCCGCTAGACCTTCATGACAAAGGGATCCTGAATCTCGTCGCTGGTCTCACACCACACGCTTTTGGTCTGCAGAAATTGGTCCACCGATTCCATCCCGTTGACGCGGCCGATACCACTATCCTTATAGCCGCCAAAGGGCGAATTGAACGCCAATGCCCGATAGGTGTTGACCCAAACCGTCCCTGCCTGCAATCGCTTGGCCATCGAATGCGCGCGACTGAGATTCTGCGTCCATACGCCCGCGGCCAAACCGAATTTCGTGCTGTTGGCCAAAGCCACGACCTCGTCATCGTCATGAAAAGGCGTGACAGCCAGCACGGGCCCAAAGACCTCTTCCTGCATGATCGGGTTATTCGCGCTCAGGCGATGCAAAATGGTGGGCTCGAAAAAGTAACCTCCCTCCAGCCCCGCCACGGACGTGCGCCGGCCACCATGCAGGGCCTCGGCGCCGGCCTGCAAAGCACTGGCTACCATCGTTTCATTTTTCTGTAGCTGCGCCGCCGTCGCGGCCGGACCCATTTGGGTATCGGCAGCCAGGGGATCGCCCAGGCGAATCTGCTTGACACGCTGCACCAGGCGGTCCAGGACCTGCTCATAGATGCTGTCATGCACATAGGCGCGCGACCCCGCAATGCAAGTCTGCCCCGCGGCCGCAAAAATGCCGGCCAACAGCCCGACGACCGCGTTATCGATCAAGGCATCGCCAAACACGATATTCGGGCTTTTTCCGCCCAGCTCCAGCGTGCAACTGGCCAGGCGCGCGCCAGCGCGAGACGCGATGTGACGTCCCGCTGCATCGCTGCCCGTAAAACAAATCTTGGCGACATCCTCATGGTCGACAAGCGCCGCACCGGCCTCGCGTGCGCCTGTCACCACATTGATCACCCCCGGCGGTATGCCTGCCTCTCCAGCCAACCGGGCCAACTCAAACGCCGAGGCCGACGTCACCTCCGACGGCTTCAACACGATGGTGTTGCCCGCGGCTAAAGCAGGTGCGCAACTCATGATGGTCAGAAACGTCGGCGAATTCCACGGCACGATCACCCCCACCACACCCAGGGGTTCGCGCAACGTGTAATTCAGCACACTGGCGCGCTCCAGCGGAATGACACGGCCTTCGATCTTGTCGGCCAGGCCGCCAAAGTAATACAGCCATTCTTTCACCACCGTCGCCTGCGCCTTCATCTCGGCCAGCAGCTTGCCGTTCTGTGCCGACTCCATGCGCGCGATCGCGTCGGCCTGACCGGCGATCTTGTCACCCCACGCCATCAGCAAACGTCCGCGCCGCGTCGCCGACAGTTTTCCCCACGGGCCTTCCAGTGCCTCGCGGGCCGCCTGTACCGCTGCGTTGACGTCTTCGCTGCCAGACTCGGCAAACGTGCCCCACTCCTGGCCATTCGCGGGATTGATGCTGGTAAACGTGCGCCCGCTTTGCGAAGGGATCTGTTGCCCTGCAATGAAATTCGTAAAAGACGCGAGCTGGGATTGCTGTGTTTGCATGTCAGTTGTCTCTCGAAAAGGGTTGGAAACGTCGGGGGCGCCACGCGTGCGGAAACAAAACCACCGGCTGCTTAATCTGGAACGATACCAGCAAGGCATTTTCACCACCTGACGTGTTGTTTGGGAATGGTGACTTGCCTTGTCGTGCGGGCGCTCCTTTTACAGCTTGCCGGAGATTCCCGCTTCTTGGATGATCTTGGTCCAGCGCGCCTCTTCTTGTTTCACATATTCTCCCAACGCGTCAGGTGAGCCCACATTAGCGACCAACCCTTCGAGCGCTAACGCTGCCTGAAAATCTTTGTTGTCGGAGACCTTCTTGATGGCGGCATTCAATTGATCGACAACGGTCTTGGGCGTGCTTTGCGGAACAAATACGCCGTACCAGCTATCGACAAAGTAACCTGGCTCGCCCGACTCCGCGACGGTCGGCACACCAGGATAGGATGGCGAACGATCTTTGCTCGTCACCGCCAGCGCGCGCAATTGTTCGTTCTTGACGTGGCCGCTGACACTTGCCGATGTCGAGAAGATCATGTCAATCTGCCGCCCCATCAAATCGTTGATCGCTGGGCCCGCTCCTTTATACGGCACGTGCAGAATGTCGACTTTGCCCAGGCTTTTGAAAAGCTCACCCGCCAAGTGCGCGGAGGTGCCATTTCCGTAGGACCCGAACGTCAGTTTGCCTGGATTGGCGCGAGCATAAGCCAGAATATCCTGCACGCTCTTGAACTTGGACTGGGGCGACACCACCAGGACGTTGGCCGATTTTCCGATCATCGCCACCGGCGCAAACGCCTTGTCCGTGTCGTAGGGCAATGTCTTTTGGATGGCAGGATTCACCGCGTGGGCAAATGTCGCCATCAGCAAAGTATAGCCATCTGGCGGGCTATTCGCGACATTTTCCGTGCCGATGATAGTGCTGCCCCCGGGCCTGTTCTCGACGATAACGGACTGACCCAACTCGTCCGTCAAACCCTTGGCCAGTTGACGAGCGACGATGTCGGTACCCCCTCCTGGCGTGAACGGCACCACAATACGCAAAGGTCGTTCCGGGAAGGCAGCTTGCGCCAGGGGGGCCACCATGGCGGCGACTGTCAATAGGGCAGCGGCAAGGCTTCGAACTCGTCGCGCCGAAGTTTGGTCGGTTTTCATGCGTTGTCTCCTGATTATTTTGCGCCGTTTGATCGCAGCGCATAAGAAAAGTGTAGGAATGACAGGACGGCCTGCCACCCTGGCAATTTCACCTGACGGAATTAGTCTGCTGCCTGTTTGAGAACCGCGATGCCGTCGGCAGCGCATACGCCTTGCCCCAGGGGCTTGACGAACAAGGGATTAATCTCCGCCTCGATCAGTTGGGCCTGCAATGCCTGTGCCATATGGGCAAAGGCAAGCACAGCCTCGATCAGTGCCGGGACGTCGGCGGGCTCGCGGCCGCGATAACCATTGAGCAAAGGCCAGGTTTTCAAGCGCTGTAATGCCGCCCTGACCTGCCCCGCTGTCAGCGCCACGCCGGCCTCCGGCAGTAGCAGCAGCGTGGTATCACGAACCAATTCAGCGACCACGCCTCCCATGCCCAACAAAATCGCGGTTCCCAGCGGGTCCTTGTGGACACCCACGATCACTTCGGCAGCTCCGGTCACCATTTCCTGTACGAGAAAGGCAGTGGGCGAGTGACCCGTATGTCGCTGCACATCAGCAGCCATCTGTCGCAATCGCGGTATGACGTCCTGCGGCGCAACATTGACAGCCACACCGCCAACGTCGCTCTTGTGAGTGATCTCGCTAGACAACAGCTTCAACACGACGCGAGACCCAAACCGTTTCGCAGCCTCGGCGGCCTGCTCTTCGGAGTGCACAACGATTTCCCTAACACCCGGCACGCCAAACCTGGCGAAAAGCGTCTTGGCCTGAACTTCGTCCAGCGAGCCGTGCTCGGCACAAATCAGAGGCGCCTGCGCCGCGGACGTGACAGGATCCGGTTCAGGCAATGACTGGCGTGTATGGACCTGCCACATGGCCGACAAGGCAGCGCTGACGCTCTCCGGTGAGTAAAACGCGGGAATGCCGTAGCGGCTGAGCACCTCGGCCGCCTGAGGCGCGTGCGGACTAATGTAGGCCATCAGCGGCTTACCGCTCAGCGCGAGTGAATCCTTCAACGCACCGGCCATCAACTCCGGCTGTGCGACTGCGGACGACCCCACGATGACCACCATCGCATCGTACTGATCGCTCTCCAACACAATACGGATCGCGCTACGCAATAAGTCTGGCTGCAAGCCCGCCAGCGTCACATCGATTGGGTTTCGATCCAGTGCGGCATGGTCGCCCGTTTGCAGCGCCCGCAATGCCTCACCGGTACGCGTATCAGGCGCAGGCAATTCGAAACCCGCCACACCTAGGCAATCGGCCACCAACGTACCTGCACCTCCCGTAGATGTCAGGATCGCCATCCGGCGCCCGCCAAGCTCACGCTCATTGGCCAGGGCGACAGGAATATCCAGCAAATCGGAAAACGTCTGCGCTCGAATAATCCCTGTTTCTTCGAATAGCGCGTCATACATGCCGTCGGAACCCGCCAGCGCGCCCGTATGCGACACGGCGGCCTGGGCGCCAGACTCTGACCGGCCGATTTTGAACGCGACAATCGGTTTGCCCAAACGGGCGGCCTTGCGTGCTGCGGCGCGGAACGTACTCGGATTGCGGATGCTCTCGACATAGAGCGCAATCACGCGGGTTGCGGGGTCGTCAGCCAGCGCATCGATAAAATCAGCCAGATCCAAATCGACTTCGTTGCTGGTGGATATCAGCTTGGAGAACCCGACGCCGCGCGCCGCCGCCCGCGACAACAGCGCACCCAGAATTCCACCACTTTGAGACACCAGCCCAATGGCGCCGCTCACAAACTGATCCACCTCCAACGCACCACTGGCTGACAGCGTGATTCGGTCCGTCAGGTTGACCAAACCAATCGTATTGGGTCCCAGTATTCGCATGCTGCCGGCCGCTGCGCGCAACTCGCGCTGTCTGCGAACGCCGTCTTCGCCAATCTCTGAGTAGCCACTTGCAAGAACAATAGCGGCACCGGTACCGATAGCGGCCAGCTCGCGAATGGCTTGCTGCGTGCGCTCTGCGCTCAACAGCACAATGGCCACGTCCGGCGCTTCTGGTAAGGCACCCACTTCAGGGTAGCAAGGCAGGCCATCGATCTCAGTTGCCCTGGGGTTAACGGGATAGATCCGCCCTTGGAAACCGTGCTTACGCAAGTAAGCAATCGGCCGCCCTGACGTCTTTGCCGGATCAGCCGAGGCCCCAACGACCGCCACACTGCGAGGCTGCAGCAATTTTTGCAGGCCGCTCATTTGGATTCCTTTTTTGCCTGGGCCATCTTCGCCAGGAATGCCGTCACAGACTCACGATGCTCGCTGCTGGTGTAGCAGATGCCCTGCGCCTGGCTACCCATGGCAAAGACCTGATCCGCCGTCAGTTCAGAACTCTGGTCAAGAATTGATTTGCTCAATGCAAGGGCCGTAGCTGAACCTTGCGCAAGTTCATTGGCCCAACTTTGTGCGGCGTTTAGCTCATCACCAGCGACCGCAAGCCGATCAGCAATACCCAGCTTGAGCGCTTCCTCGGCTTGCACTTTCCGGCCGGAATAGATCAATTCCTTGGCCCGGGCAAGGCCGACTCGGCGCGGCAGGAAATACATGCCGCCGCCATCGGGAATCAGGCCTCGGGCGATGTAGCTCCAAGTGAACGTTGCATTCTCGGATGCCACGATGAAATCGCAGCTCAATGCAGTGTCTGCACCTAGTCCGGCAGCAGCACCGTTTACCGCCGCAATCGTCGGCTTGGGCATGCGATACAGCAGGCTGACGGCATGATGCACGCGCTGTTGTCGAGACCAGCCATTAAACGCCACCTCACCTGTCGGCGCATCCATGCGGCGCTGCATCCCAGCAATGTCGCCACCGGCGCAGAATCCCTTTCCCTCGCCGGTCAACACCAGGGCCTTGACAGCACGATCCTGCGCAACGGCCTCCAACGCGTGGATCAACTCGGCACGCATCGGGTCGCTGATCGCGTTGCGCTTTTCCGGCCGGTTCAGCGTCAGTGTCGCCACTCCTTCTTGCGTTTGAAGCTTAATGAATTCGTAGTCCGCCATTTCTAGGCTCCGCCTCCGTGAGTTTGCCAGCCACAATCGTTACGTTTCTTGTGCTGGATATGACGACACAGTAAGCGTTACAGTGTGCGCAAACATCACCCCATTTCCATAGAATGGAATTGCATGAAAACCGTCCGCCAATCCAAACATCCGCCCGACGACGCTCGCCAACGCTTCGATGGCGTCAGCCAGAATCGCTCGCTAGAGCGTGGTCTGGAGATCCTTCGTGCCTTCAAGCCGGGCACTGATCTGCTGGGAAATGGAGACATTGCGGAACGCACCGGGCTGGCGGCGGCTACGGTCAGCCGCCTTACGCAAACGCTAGTCGTCAGCGGCTTTCTGGAACACGATCGCCGAGCTCGCGCATATCGGCTTGCTGCGCCGGTGCTCAGCCTCGGCCACGCAATGCGTGCGGCGTCCCCTATTCTGAAAGGCGCCACACCACTGATGCGTGACGCATCCAACAAGCTTCGCGTGAATGTTGGTCTGGCCAGCGCAGACCGCAGTGAAATGGTGTATCTGGAATCTATCCGCTACAACGTCAGAGCTTCCCTACGCACCATCGTCGCTGGCCAGCGTGTCCCTATCGAACTCACCTCGCTTGGGCGCGCCTATCTGGCTACGCTAGACGCGGCAGCCCGCAGCGTGTTGCTGGGTGGAATAATGCGCGGCTATCGCAGCGCGTCTTGGAAGCCGATTCGCGCAGAGATTGAAAGGGCGATCGAAAAAATCGCCTCTGTTGGCTATTGCCAAGCATCCTGGCAACCAGGAGTCATTGCGTTGTCCACGCCGCTAGAAACCCCTGGTGGGCAGCCGCTAGCGCTGAATTTAAGCCTTATTACAGCCGAAACCGCCTCATCCATTGAGCGGCAGTATGCGCCGACGCTCTTAGACCTGAAGAAGAGAATCGGCCATGAGCTTAGCCGCCAGGAACTGGCCGGATTAATCCCTTGATCTGACAGGCTGATATACGTTGATGCGGCGTAGCGCTATTGAGACGTCCCTGTCCGGTGCCATGGCCGCGTTGGCCTGTTTGAGGATCGGGCAGTCCCGCGCAGCGGGACCTCGGCCCGTGCTTATGGGCCGAGTCGAGCCGATCAGGCCAACGTGGCCATACCACCGGACAGGGACTCACAGCAGTAGCTTGCCCTCGATGCCGAATGCCCATGGTCAAGTCCAGTAAGGCATGACCATGACAAGTCAACGTGGCAGCACCAGTGTGAATGGGAAGATAACGCGAGCCGAGGTCCGTCGTGTGTAGGCGGCGCCGGCGTTTTGAGAAACGGGCAGCCCCGCGCAGCGGGGCCGAGGCCCCTGGTTGGGCCGAGCCGTTTCGATTACGCCGGCGCCGCCTACACACGACGGACCTCGGTGCATTAAGAACCAACACCCTCTACGACTTAGCCATCCCCCGCATACAAGCAAGATAAGCCTGATCAATGCGCCCCCACAGCGCATTCCCACGATCCGCGCCAACCTTCTCAAGCGAGCGCTTTAACCGCAGCAAATTCCCACGACGCTGCCGATCAGAGACACCGCCCTCTGTACCGCGGTCGAAATCGATAAGCCAAACTTGCCCCTGCGGATCAAGCAGAACATTAAAAGCGTTCAAATCCGCGTGCCAGACACCCTGGCGGTGCATCGCGGCGATCGCAGTCGCCACAGGCTCCCAGACGGGCTCCTCCAAGAGATGAGCTAGCGGGCGGACATCAGGAATGCGTTCAACGATGATTGCGGCCCGATATGTCAGGCCCTCGCGCCAATAAGCCGCCGCGAGCGGCGTCGGGACCTTTAGGCCCCTTGCTCGCATCGACGCCAGCAAACGGTACTCGCGGAAACTGCGGGTGCGGGACTCGCCTTGCCACAAATAGGCGTCCCGGCTGACGCGAGCGGCCAGGCCGCCGCGCCGGTAGCCACGTAACACGCCTTGCCAGCCCTCACCGTCGACAAACCAGGCGGCCTGGCGGCCACCCGCATCGACGGGGCGGGCTCGGTCACCGTAACTGGCGGGATCAAGTAAATGCGGATCAGGGGGGCCCAGGCGCGGGTCACACAGCATCGCGCCTGTGGACGGTGCGTTTTGCCACGCCAGGCGTTGGGCACCGGACGCATCTTGATCGTGTTCAATCGTCACGATTGCGCATCCAGTCGGCCACGCCATAAAACGCCTCGAGCAGACGATCGACTAGTTCGGGCGAAAATCCCTCGTCTTGCATCGCGCGTCCCATGCAGGCCACCCACTGGTCTCGCTCGACCCGGCCGATAGAGAATGGCAAATGACGTGCTCGCAGCTTGGGATGGCCGTACTGCTCTATGTAGTAATTGGGACCGCCAAAATAACCGCACAGGAACAGGAATAGCTTGTCGCGGGCCGAGTCCAGGCTGGGGCCATGGACGCCCCGCAAAATAACGAAATCGGCCTCCATGTCCATCAAATCGTAAAAACGATCGACCAGAGACCGAATCGCGGGCTCGCCGCCCAGCGTTTCAAATAGCGTAACGGAGGTCTCGAGCGTCTCGGCCTTCGGTTGAACACGACTGGCAGTCATCAGATTTCTCGCAGAGCCGGCACAAGGCAATAGTCCCACCGGCAACAATTCAGAACAGGATAGATCTCCATCAGGCCTCTCTCAGCGTCAATAGGGGCGGCGTACGCAGCACGCCGCGCAGGGCCAAGGCGGCACCGCCCCAAGCGGCCAGCATGCCGACACCGATACCGACCAGCCAGGGCCAGAGGCTCAGCGTGATCTGGAAATCAAACACATAGACAGAGAGCGCCCAACCGATGGCGCTGGCCCCGGCGGCCGCCAGCAGGCCCGCAAGGCCGCCCACGGCCAGCACTTCCAGTCGTTGGGTACGCGCCAATTGGCGACGTGTGGCGCCCAGCGAGCGCAAGACGGCAGCCTCGCGGATACGTTCGTCGCGGGTAGCGGTCAGTGCTGCCGCCAGGACCAGGATGCCCGCCGCGAGCGTAAAGATGAATAGCACTTGTACCGCGGTAATCACTTGATCCAGCACAGACTGCAGCTGATTCAGGATGGATCCCACGTCGAACACGGTCAGGTTCGGGAACTGCCGGACGAGCTCGCGTGGCAGCGTGGCCTGCTCGGGTGGCAAATGAAAGGACGTGATCCAGCTTTGTGGCATACCCTCGAGCGCCGAGGGTGACAGCACGGCGAAGAAATTCACTTGCATGGAATCCCAGTCCACGCTGCGCGTGCTCGCCACGGTGACCTCGACCTGCTGGCCGGCAATATCGAAGGTCAGCACATCCCCCACCGCCAAGTGCAAAGACTCCGCCAGACCCGACTCCAGCGACACCTCGGGGGCATCCGGATTCAGCCAGCGGCCCTGCTCGATCTGATTCGCGGCGGGCAGATTTTCCCCGTATGAAAGATTGAATTCGCGGTCGACGAGCCGTTTCGCACGCGGGTCTTCGTAGTCGTCGGGGCCGATCGGGCGACCATCGACAGCTATCAGGCGCCCACGGATCATCGGCCAGAGCGTCACGTTATTTAAGTCATGTGCGCTGAGAAAATCCTGCACCGCCTGGCGCTGATCCGGTTGGATGTTGATCAGAAATCGATTGGGCGCATCCGGGGGCAAGGTGCGTTGCCAGCCTGCGACCAAGTCGGTACGCGTCATGGTCAACAGCAACAGGGCCATCAAGCCGATCGCCAGTGCGCAGACTTGGGTGATCGTTGCCGCGCGTCGCCGCACGACCCCCGCCAGTGCGAAACGCAGGGTAGGCATGCCCGTTACCAGGCCGCGCAGCCGCGCCAGGCCCAGGACACAAAGCCAGGCGACCAGCGCAAAGGCGCCAAACGCCCCCAGGAAACCACCGGCCACCACGGCACCCAAGCGGACATCACCGGCAAACCACGCGATCAGTAAAGCGAACCCCACGGCCCCCAAGGCATAACCGATAGCACTGCGCGCCCGCACCATGTCGGCATCGCGACGCAGTACTCGTGCCGGCGGGACGTGGCGCAACTGCGCCAGCGCGGGCCACGCAAAGCCCAGCAACAGCAATACGCCCGTCACCAGGCCCTGCAAGGCAGGTATCGCCGACGGCGCGGGCAGTTGGGTATCAATCAGATTGCCCAGCGCCAGCACCAGGCCCTGATGCACGGCAAATCCCAGCAGACCGCCCACGGCCGACGCGAACAGGCCGACCAACGTGAACTCCAGCAGCAACATGCGCGTCACCTGCTGCTGAACCGCCCCCAGGCAGCGCATGATCGCGATGCCATCACGATGACGCGTCATAAAACGCCCCGCCGCCAGCGCGACGGCCACCGCGGAAATCAGTACCGCCAGCAAGGCCACCAGAGACAAAAACCGCTGCGCGCGGTCCATCGTGCGCTGGACTTCGGGGCGACCGGACGCCACGGTTGCCAATTTTTGTCCGCGTTGCAGATGCTCGTTCAACCACTGGGAATACGATGTCACCGCGTCGGGCTCGCCCGCCGCCAATAGGGCATAACCGATGCGACTGCCCGTCGCGATCAGGCCAGTGGCGGGCAAGTCGTCGGCGCGCATCATCACGCGCGGCGCCACGTTCACGAACTGCATGCCCCGGTCGGGCTCATAGGTAATGACACGCGTCACCCGCAACCGGCTATCGCCCAGGCCGATCGTGTCACCTACCTCAATGCCCAAGAGCGCCAGCAACTGGGCATCCGCCCAGACCGTTCCCGCCGCCGGGATATCGCGCGTGTCGGCGCCCCCGGTATAGGGGTCGTCGGCGACCTTCAGGCTGCCGCGCAGCGGATAGCCCGGCTCCACCGCTTTGAGCGAGACCAATTGTGCGGCATCGCCGACGCTGGCCATCGACGGAAACTGCCAGGTGCGGGACACCTCCAGCCCCCGTTCGCGCGCGGCGTCGAAAAAATCCGCCGCAATGGGTTCGTCCGCATCCAACAGCAGATCCGCACCTAACATCTGGCCGGCGTCGCGCTCCAGCGCCCGGCCAACCCGGTCCGCCAGGAATCCTACGCTGGTGACCGCGGCCACCGCAACCACCAGCGCCAGCACCAGCAGGCGCAGCTCACCCGCGCGCGTGTCGCGCATCATCATGCGGGCGCCCTGGCGTAATGTGGCCAAAAAACCGGGACCGCGCCGACGGGAAACGCGCTCGGTGGACGGCAAAGAAGAGGAGGAGTCAGGGAAATCCATCATTTCGCAATGGTAACCAATCGGCGTTTCAATGGCCGATTGTCAGGTGAATGCCGCTATGATGCGCGCTGGGCGTAACATGCGACCGAGAATATTAGATCTCATTAACACAAGGAGAAGACACCATGCGCAAGACTTGGCTTGCCGCCACGATTTTTGCTGCCTGCGCCGCTACCGCTGCGCTGCCCGCCGTTGCTCAAACCCCTCTGAAAATGGCCTACGCCCTGTCGACCTCGTCCCATTATGGGGCAGGCGCCGACGCGTTTGCCAAGTCTATCGAAACGGCCACCAACGGCCAGTACAAAGTCGAACAGTTCGCCAACAGCGCGCTGGGCGGCGAACGTGAGGTCATCGAAGGCCTGCAAATCGGCACCATCGACATGGCCATCGTCTCGACTGGCGCCACGTTGAACTTCGTACCAGAGACCGGGGTATTCGACATTCCCTTCCTGCTGCGCGATCTGGACCATGCCCGCAAGGTGCTCGACAGCAAGATTGGTCAAGACATGCTCGCCAAATTTCCCGACCGCGGCATCGTAGCCCTGGCCTGGGGCGAACAAGGGTTTCGCCACTTGACCAACAACGTACGCCCGGTAAAGACCCCGGCGGACGCCAAGGGCCTGAAGATCCGCACCACCGAAAACCCGATCCATATCGCGGCTTTCCGCGCGATCGGCATCCTGCCCACCCCCATGGCCTGGCCCGAAGTCGCCACCGCCTTGCAACAAGGCACGATCGATGGCCAGGAAAACCCGCTGTCGGTGATTACCTCGGCCAAGCTGTCGCAGATCCAGAAACACCTGTCGCTGACCGGCCACGTCTACGGCCCCGCGCTGGTACTCATGTCAGCCAGCGTCTACGACGGCCTGTCTGACGAAGACAAAGCCAAGTTCAAAGCAGCTGGCAAGGCCTCGGCCCAAGCCATGCGCGATTACGTCGACGACATCGAAAAAACAGGTGTTGCACAACTGCGCAAGGAAGGCATGGAAGTCACCACTGACGTCGACCGCCCCGCTTTCGCGGCCCTTGTGGAAACGGTCTACCCCGAGTACTACAAAAAGTTCGACAAAAAGCTGATCGACGCGATCCGCGATACGAAATAATCTGTCCCCCCGGCATGGCGAGATTGTCATCACGACATCTGCGCCATGCCTGCTTCACTTTGTTTCCCTCACGTCCGCATTCGGAATTCACCATGCGTATGCTTCGCCTTGCCGAAAGCACCTTATTCAAGGTGGTATCGGTCCTCGCCCAAATTCTGCTCGTCGGCGCCGCACTGGCCGCTTTCTATCAAGTCATCGCCCGATTCGTGCTGCAGTCGCCCGCCGACTGGAGCGAAGTCCTGACGCGCGCCTTGCTGATCTGGACCGTGTTCCTGGGTATCTCGCTGGCCTTTCGCCGTGGCGCGATGATCAGCGTGGAACTCCTGCACAACCTGCTGCAGGGCCCCCGGCGACGCCTGCTGGAACACGTCATCGCGATCGTCTGCGTGGTCTTTCTGGTGTTCCTTGCCTGGGTCGGCGGTCAGATGACCTATCGCGTTCGCTTTCAGAACGTACCCAGCCTCAACATCCCGATCTCCTGGATTTATGTGTCGATCCCGATCGGCTGCACGCTCGCGGCGATCGCGGTATTGACGCGCTGGTTGCTCGGCGCCGACGAACCGGCCCCCGTGCGCAACGACGCGCAAGGCTGATCTTCCTCATTCCTCTATTGCACAGTATCCGGGCCTTCTGCCATGTCCCAATTAATGCTCCTTACGATGCTGATCTTCTTCGGGCTATCCGTACCCGTCGCGATCGCCATCGGCTTGGCCAGCGCTACCGGCGTCTCCATCGCCGGCCTGCCCTGGCTGGTTATCGCCCAGCAACTCTACGCCGCGCTCGATAAATACCCGCTCGTTGCCGTACCGTTCTTTATCCTGGCGGGCAACCTCATGGAGGCCGGCGGCATCTCGGAACGCATGGTCGAATTCGCCAAAAGCGTCGTAGGCGGCATTCAGGGCGGCCTGGCCTGCACCTGCGTGTTGACCTGCATGATTTTCGCGGCGGTCGCGGGCTCGAGCGTCGCCACGACCTTTGCGGTGGGCGCCATCCTGATCCCCGCCATGGTGCGCCACGGCTACCCCGCGCCGTTTGCGGCCTCGCTGCAAGCCAGTGCCGCCGAGCTCGGCGTCATCATCCCGCCATCGGTACCGATGATCCTGTTTGCCGTCTCGACCGACACCTCCACCGGCGAACTCTTCATTGCCGGTATCTTGCCCGGTGCCCTGATCGGCATCGCCCTGATGGTGTACGTCTGGCTCTACGCCAAGCGCAATGGACTGGGCAAGCGCGACGGAGAAGACCGCCTGCCGCTCTGGCCCTCATTCAAGCGCGCCTGGCTGGCGCTACTGATGCCCGTCATCATTCTGGGCGGGATCTACGGCGGGATCTTTACCCCCACCGAAGCCTCGGTCGTCGCGGTCATGTACGCGATCCTCGTCGGCAAATTCGTCTATGGCCGACTGAGCTTTCGCACACTGTCGCAGACCCTGCACCGCTCGGTGATCTCGACCTCGGTGATCATGTTCATTATCGCCAACGCCGGCGTATTCAGCTTTCTGCTCAACCGCGCGGGCGTGCCTAACGCACTGGGGACCTGGCTAGGACAGATCTTTCACGACGAGACGATGTTCCTGCTGGGTGTCAACGCCTGCCTTTTCATCATTGGCATGTTCATCGAAACCTCGGCTTCGGTCGTGGTGCTGGCGCCCTTGCTGCTGCCCGTTGCCATCCAGTTCGGCATCGATCCCGTGCACTTCGGCATCATCATGGTGGTCAACCTGGCGTTGGGCATGATTACGCCACCCTTTGGCGTCAACTTGTTCGCCGCATGCGCGGTGGCCAAGGTACCACTGGAACGCTTGATCAAACCCTTGATACCATTCGTATTGGTCGTCATTGCCTGCCTGATGGTAATCACGTATTGGCCAGGTCTATCGCTGGGGCTGCGGGATCTGGTCTACGCCAAATAGCCCGCTTGTGTTGCCTGTACGATGACTGTTCCGTTCCCCATCCGCCAAGAGTGCCCCCCCGGGGCCTGTATTTGCGATCGTGACAAATTGCTCGAGGCGCCTGGCGGGGACATTCGTATCCTGAAACTGACGCGCGACGAGGAAAAAAAACTCGTCGCGCGCCTGGAAAACCTCAGCAGCCTGGATGATCTACGGCACATGCAAGACCGCATGCACGCCTTGCTGGGGATTTCACTCACCGTCGCGCCCGGTCCGAACGAGGTCCGCACGGTGCGCGGCCTGCAAATCGAGATCGCCAATCAGCCGGGCCTGTGCAACAAGACCCGGCAGACGATTCCCGCGGCGATACGGCGCGGGTTGGACCGGAACCCCGAAATCGTTTTTGCGCTGCTGGATTCCTATGACTTGCTGGGTGGCAACTAGGCCCGCCCCTCAATCCACGCGAATATTCACGGACGACACCACCTTGGCCCACCGGTCAATTTCGCTCGCGATGAAATCCCGCAGCTCGGCCGGCGTACTCTGAGTCGGCATCGCGCCTTCTTTTTCAAAATGCGCGCGCAACGCGGGCGACGCCATCGCCTTATTGACCGCCGCATTCAGCGTCTCGACGACCGTCTGCGGCGTTCCTGTGGGCGCCATCAATGCATTCCAGGTATTGATATCAAAGCCCTTAAAGCCATCGAGCTCCCCCAACGCCGGCACATCGGGCAACTGGGATGAACGCTCAGGCGTCGTCACCGCCAATGCCGTTAGATTATTGGCCCTGACCTGCGAGATCGCGCCGGGCAACGTGGCAAAGCTGAACTGTGCCTCGCCCGACATCACCGCCGTATTCGCCATCGCCCCGCCCCGATAAGGCACATGGACCAAATCCAGATCGGCTTGCTGCGCAAACATCGCGCCCGCCAAATGCACAGGCGAACCGTTACCGCTTGACGAATAGTTCAGTTGACCCGGCTTGGATTTTGCCAACGCGACCAGATCATCGACGCTCTTGACCGACAACGTCGGGTTTGCAATCAACAACAGCGGAATCGATGCCACCATCGCGACAGGCTCAAACCCTTTTATCGGGTCGTAGCCCAGCGTTCGCTTGTACAAAGAGGGATTAATCCCATGGCTGGCGACGGTCGCCATAAACAACGTATAGCCATCAGGCGTAGAACCCTGTACATATGACGCGGCGATATTTCCCGCTGCGCCCGGCTTGTTTTCAATGATGACCGATTGCTTGAGTTCCTTGCCCAACTGCTCGCCCAGCACGCGGGCCAGGATATCGGTCGTGCCGCCCGCTGCATAACCCACCACAATGCGAATGGGCTGATCGGGATAGGCCGCCTGCGCCACCGGCAGCTGGGCGACCACGCCCGCCAACGCTATCGTCGCGATGGCGATCCCCTTTCTGGAAATTCCTCTCATGGTTGTCTCCGAATGTCTTTTTATGAATGTTGAACAGGTCTGACCGATAACGCGACAGCCTGGGGACTTACGTGCCGGTAAAATCTGGTTTACGTTTTTCGGCAAAAGCCTTGCGCCCCTCGCGATAGTCGTTACTCTCGAAGCACGCCATGACCAGTTGCTTCATCGCCTGCGTATCGACTTCCGCGCCTAATTGCTGCATCTGGCGAATCATTTTTTTGCCGGCAAACAGGGTCAGAGGAGCATTGACCGAGATCTGAGAGACATAGTCCTGAACCGACTGGTCCAGCTCGCTGGCCGGCGTCACGTGATGCAGCAAGCCGCGCGCTTGCGCCTCATCGGCGGTGTAGCGCGCCGCTGTCAGGAAAATCTCCAGTGCGCGCGCGGGGCCGACAACCGTCACCAGATTACGAATCGCGGTCATTCGATAACCCAAGCCCAGCTTGCCCGCCGGAATGGCAAAAGTGCTGTCGTCGGACGCGATACGCAGATCGCAACACAATGCAATATTCAGGCCACCGCCGATGCAGTATCCCTTGATACGCGCGATGGTGGGTTTGTCGTAATCGTAGAGCGCCAACTGCGCGGTTTCCGCGACCTTTTCGTAGGCCTGCACCGCCTCTTCGCCCGAGCGCAGCTTGTCGAACTGCGAAATATTGGCGCCACTCACAAACGCGCGTTCGCCGGCTCCCGTCAACACCACGACACGTATTTCGGGATCTTCCTTCAGGGCCTGCAAGGTTTGTGGAATCGCATCCCACATGTCGTAGGACACCGCATTGTGGCGTCCCGGGTCATTGAACGTAATCCAACCCGCCGCCCCGCGTTTTTCGACAATCAGATTTTCCGTGATGCGGCCTTGCAAAATGCGCTGCGTGCTCATGAGTGTTTTTCCCTGATCGATGATCTGCGCCCCATGTCACGCGACACTCGGCGAAAGAACGTTATAAAAACTATTCAGATTTCGTCGCGGCGTCTTGCAATAGCGCGCGCCGGCGTTGCATACCATTTGAAAGATGCTCACGCATCGCGGCGCGTGCAGCGTCACTGTCACGCGCCACGATCGCATCAAAAATGCGATGATGCTCCGCCTCGATCTGCGCCACGCGATCCGTGCCGGCGCTGGCGTACCGCAACGTGCGTACCGCATCACCAATGGCCCGGCCAAATAGCGACAGCAAACGAACAAAGTACGGATTATTCGTCGCCTGACAAACGACCATATGAAAATCCAGAGCGCGATCGGCACCATGGCGCCAATCCGCACCGGCCGCATCCACGCGCAACAAAGCCTGTCGCAACGTCTCCAACTGGGCCTCCGTGCGCTGCTGCGCCGCCAGTGCCGCCGCGCCCGCCTCGATCTCCACGCGCAATTGGTACACCTGCTCCAGGGCGTCGGCGTGGAGCAAATCGGCCGGCAAAATCTCGAAATTGTGCGGCCCCGGTTCCGACGCGACAAAACTTCCCACCCCGCGCTTGGTCTCGATATAGCCGGACAGTTTCAGGCGGGCAATCGCCTCGCGCACCACGTTACGGCTCACGCCGAACGATTGAGAAAGCTCCAGCTCAGTCGGCAAACGTTGGCCAGGTTCAAAAGCCTGGCTGACGATTTTTTGACGTATCTGCTGCGCAATCTCGTCGGGCAAGTTGTCGGGCCTGTTCAGGCTATCGAACAAAGCAGATTCAAATGCAGGTTTGGGATTGGCCATGACAGTCCTGGAAAAGCCGCGAGTCGAACGTCGCGTACGGGGGGCCTGATGGTGTCACACGGCACCCGCGGCGCGCAAACGATCGCACGCTGCCGCATCCAGACCTAGCCAGTTCAAAATTTCGTCCGAATGCGCCCCCGTTTCCGGGGCCGCGTGCACCGGCGGCCGTTCAACGCCGTCAAACACCACAGGTGGCGCCATGATGTCGATATCGCCGCGCTGCGGATGGGCCACCCGTCGCGTCATCGCCAGATGCCGCACCTGCTCGTTTTCGAACGCGGCGTCCATCGACAAGATCGGCCCGCACGGCACGCCGGCGGCATTCAGGCGCTCAATCCATTGCGCGCTCGTACCGGTCATCGTGCGTGCAATGATCTCCCGATTGAGATCAGCGCGATTCTCGACGCGCAGGCCCGCCGATGCGAAACGCGGATCGTCATTGATTTCCGGCATGCCCAGCACATCGCATAACCGCGCGAACATACTGGATCCCATGGCCGCGATGTTGATATAACCATCGGACGTTGGATACACGCCCGTGGGCGAACTAGTGGGATGATCATTGCCCGACTGGCCAGGCACCTCGCCATCGATCAACCAGCGCGTTGCCTGAAAATCCATCATCCAGACCTGGGCCTGCAATAGCGACGTATGCAACCACCGTCCCTGTCCCGTGCGCTCCCGATCCAGCAACGCCATCAGGATACCGATGGCGGCGAACAGGCCCGCACTCAGATCCGCAATGGGAATCCCGGCCCGCATCGGGCCCCGCCCCGCTTCCCCCGTCACCGACATCAGTCCGCTCAAGCCCTGGGCAATCTGATCCAGACCGGGTCGATCCGCATAGGGCCCGTCCTGGCCAAACCCCGAAATGCTGGCATAAACCAAACCCGGATTGATCTGACGCAGGGACTCATAATCAATACCCAGCTTGCGTTTGACCGACGGACGATAGTTTTCCACCACCACGTCCGCCCGCTTGACCAGTTCCAGGAAGATCGCCTTGCCCTCCGGGTGCTTCAGATTCAACGTCAGGCTGCGCTTATTGCGATGTGTATTCTGATAATCACTGAATTTCGCCGCGCCGCCCGGCTTGTCGTCCTTAACCTCGCTCGGCTCTTCGATCTTGATGACATTCGCCCCCCAGTCCGCAAACTGGCGCACCGCCGTCGGACCAGAACGAACGCGGGACAAATCAAGCACGGTAAAGCGATCCAGCGGGGCAAAAATCATGACTGTTGTCTCGATTGTTATTTGTAGGATGTTGGACATCCTACTTATATCGATCGTGGCTTTACATCATGGAAAACCCTAAATAACCACCGCCCGTCGGTATAAAACATCGACGGGCGGTGGCCATACCGGACGAACAAACAAAACCAAAACCTAACCGTGCCCGCCGAGATACGCCTCGGCCAACTCGTCATTTGCCGCGATCTCCTCTGCCGTGCCCTGCGCCACGACGCGACCACTTTCCATGACATAAGCGCGATCTGCCAACGCGAGCGCCAGGCCCGCCATTTGATCCACCAGCAAAATGGTCATGTTCTCGTCGCGCAGGCGATCCAGCGCCGCGAACAACTCGGCGATGATTTTCGGTGCCAGGCCCAGTGACGGCTCGTCCAGCAGCAGCACACGAGGACGACTCATCAGGCCGCGCGCGACGGCCAGCATTTGCTGCTCTCCCCCGGACAGCAGACCCGCACGCTGATGCAGTCGCTCGCGCAGTCGCGGAAAACGTTGCAGCATGGTTTCCACGCGGGCTTCGCGATCCGTGGGATCCAGAAACGCGCCCAGGCGAATGTTATCCAACACCGAAAGCTCCGGGAACACCTGTCGGCCTTCAGGCACCAGGACCAGACCCAGGCCGACAATATCCTCGGCGGCACGACCCTCCAATTGATGACCATCGATATGCATCGCGCCCGACTGACTATGATGCAAGCCGGCCAACGTACGCATCAAGGTCGACTTGCCGGCGCCATTGGCGCCTAGCAGCGCCACCATTTCACCGGCACGCACCTGCAGGCTAATGCCATGCAATACCGGCTCCGCACCATACCCCGCCACCAGACGATCAACCCCCAGCAATTCCGGACCGGGCGTGCGCGAGTGGTCCGATTCGCTCACGCGGGCATCGAGCGACTCGCCCAGATAGGCCTGCTTGACCGCCGGATCATTTTGTACCTCGGCAGGCGTTCCCACCGCCAAACGCTTGCCCGCGTCCAGCACCACCAATTGATCCGAAATCGACATCACCAGGGCCATGTCATGCTCGACCAAGGCAACGCCCACGCCCGACTCCGCAATGCGGCGCAACAGCGCGGCGAGTTGATCTTTGTCTTCGCGTGACAAACCTGCCGCGGGTTCGTCCAGCAGCAGCACATCGGGATCCGTGGCCAGCGCACGCGCGATTTCGACCAAGCGACGATCCACGTGCGCCAGCGCGGCCGCGCTGATCTGAGACGAGCCCTGATACCCACAAAAGGCCAAGAGCGCCCGCGCGCGCTGACGAGCCGCATCCCCGCGAAAACGACGCGCGGCAAACAAGCCCCCCAATCGGCCTCGGCTCATCGCCAGCGCCACGTTGTCCTCGACACTGAGCGTGCCGAATAATTGCGAGGTCTGATAAGTGCGTGCAACACCCTTGCGGGCAATACGAAACGCGGACAAGCCCGTCAGCGCATCATTCCCGAGTATCACCTTGCCGTCCGACGGACGATAAAAACCACTCAACATATTCAATGCCGTGGTCTTGCCCGCGCCGTTCGGGCCGATCAAACTCGTCACGGCACCATTGGGTACCCGCATCTCCAGTTCACTGACGGCACGCACGCCGCCAAAGGTGATCCCCAAATCGTGTGCGGCCAACACCGCTCGCGCACGCCGTGGCAAGGTCAGCGAACCCTGAACGGCCTTCTCGCGCACGGGTTCGATCGACGTCTGAAATTTGCCGTAAACCTGCCGCCACAATCCGACCAAACCATCGGGTGCGACCCATAGCACCAACAGCAACATCGCCCCAAAAAATAGCAGACGATAGCTTTCCAGCGAAGCGAGCAACTCGGGCAATACCCCGACGATCAAAGCGCCAACAAGCGGTCCCGCGATCGTACCTGCACCGCCGACAATCACCACGAGGACGAACAAGATCGACTGCATGAAGCTGAAGGTCTCGGCGGTCACAAAGCTGGACAACGGCGCAAACAACCCGCCCGCCAGACCTGCCGTGGCTGCCGACAAGGTAAACGCAATCACCTTGATCACCAGCGGATTCAATCCGATCGACTGCGCGGCGGTCTCGCTATCGTTGACGGCCCGCATCGCCGCCCCCCATGTCCCTCGCGACAAGAGGTGATATCCGATCAGCAGCACCACCACCGCCGCCACCGCCAATACCGTCACGGTTTGCTCCGGTCCCCAACTGGCTACCAGCAGCGGCGGCATGATGCCCATGATGCCGCTTTGCCCACCGGTCAGATCGGACATCTCTACAATGGCGTGCTGCACGATGAAGCTGAATGCAATGGTGACCATTGCCAGATAAGGTCCCTTGACCCGCAACGCGGGCAACGCCAGCACCGTCCCCAGCGCCGCCGCCAACACGGTGCCCGCCGCCCACGCCGACCAGAAATCCCAACCCGCCTTGGTCGTCAAGATCGCGACGGTATACGCACCAACGGCATAAAATCCCACATGCCCGAAAGACACTTGGCCGGTCAGCCCCAACAACACATTCAGGCCGATACCCACGATCGCAATCAAGGCAATATTGGCCAGCACGAACACGTAGTAACTATTGAGCGTAAACGCCAACATCAGCGTCAGCGCCGCAATCACCGCCCCCACCGCAAGAGATTTGAGTTTCATACCTTCTTGACCTCGGCCCGACCAAACAATCCATTGGGCCTGACGGCCAACACCACAATCACCAGTGCGAACGTAATAATCTGCGTATGCCCCGAACCCAGCGTGACGGTGATAAGCGCCTCGGCCATACCGAAAATCAGACCGGCGAACATCACGCCCCAGGCACTGGAAATCCCCCCCAAGATCGCGACTGCAAACGCCTTGAGGCCAAACAACGTACCCATATCGGCATTCACGTTAAACAGCGGTGCGATCAAGATGCCCGCCACGCCGGCAAACAACGTGGACAGCGCAAAGGCCCCCGCCACGGCACGCTTGATCGGAATCCCCATCAAGCGCGCCGCGTCACGGTTTTGCACCACGGCCAACAGCGCCGTGCCCCAGCGGGTACGCCGAGCCACCCCATGCAAGGCGGCCGCCAGCGCAAATCCAATAAACGGGATCAGCAATTGCAGCGGATAAACACCAAAACCCAGTCCAGCCACGTCAATGGGTGCCACGGCCAGGGGCGAAGGCAGGCTGCGCGGTTCCTTGCCAAAGGTATGCATCACCACGTTATCCAGCACAATGCCCAAGGCGACGGTAGACATCAGCCATGCGTTGGATCCGCGCGACGCAAACGGCCTGACCGCCAGAAACTCCACCAGCAGGCCATATAGCGCGCAGCACAGCAACGCCAGCACGATCGCGGGTGCCATGCCCCACCCTAGTGTCTGAGCAAAGGTAAAACACAGCACCGCCCCCAACATCATGGAGCTGCCCTGCGCAAAATTGACGGTTCCCGAAACCGAATAGGTCAGATGAAAACCCAGTGCCATCAGACCGTACATACTGCCCAGGCCCAGGCCACTGATTAGCGCCGCGACTAACTGCATTGCATGCTCCGCTAATGGCCTTAGTTCGCCTGCCCGACGGGCAGAATGCGGTTATCAATGAACTGTGCCCAGACATAGTCCTGCGCCGTCAGCGCGTCATGCACGTCAGGCGAGAACGGTTGCCGGTATTGCTTGATCAATCCGTCGTAGTGGCCGATCTTGTAAAAACCGTCGCGGATCGCCTCACCGTCGGTCGAGCCCGCCTGCTGAATCGCCAACGCGGTCAATTGCATCGCGTCATAGGCGTTCGCCACGCCAACGGCCGGGGTGATGTCCTCGGGTCCCTTGATATTGGGATATTTGGCCTTGAGCGCGGCCACGACCTTCTCACCCACGGGCGACTGTTTGCCAAAGAAGCTATAGGTCTGCACAAAATGCACGTCTTTGGCATTGGGACCTGCCAACTCCGTAAAGCGACCACCCGCGGGGCCCCAATGCGATACGACAGGCACCTTCCAGCCCATGCGGTCCAGCGACTTCACGACCTGGGCCGATGGGCCCACGTTGCCCACCATCAACAAGGTGTCAGCACCGGCGGCCCTCAGACGTGTCAACTGCGGTACCACGTCTACGTCACTACCCTCGAACTTCTCGCTGCCCACCGGCTTGATCCCCTTTGCGTCCAGCGCGGCAACCAGGCCCTTTTGGTTGGACTCGCCCCAGGGATTATTCACCATGATGAGGCCAAACTTCGCGCTATTGAAGGTCTTTTGCGCGTAGTCCACCATGCCGACATCGACGATCTCATCGACCGCCGATACGCGGAATACATAATTGGATTTGGCGCCGTTCTTCGTGATCGGCGTGCCCGCGGCCCAGGGACCGATGAATGGCATCTTGGCCTGATTGACCAGCGGGACAATCGCCAGCGAGACCGGTGTATCCAGCCCGCCAAAAATCGCCGCCACTTTTTCTTTGTAGATCAATTCACGCGCGGCGACCACGCCCTTGGCCGGGTTCGCCTCGTCGTCACGGCGCACCAGCTCCAGCTTGCGTCCCCCGAGCAAGCCACCCTGTGCATTGATTTCGTCGATCGCGATGATCATCCCTCGCGTGATGGCTTCCCCAGCTAGAGCCGACTGCCCGGACAACGCAGTAATCAAGCCGATCTTGATCGGCTCGGCGGCCTGAGCGCTTGCGCCCAATCCCACACAAAACAAAGCAAGGGAAGAGCAAACAAAAGTGCGACGAGAAAAGCGAGACATGGGGTGCTCCCAAAAGTGGTCGATGGCAAAGGCGCGAAAGCCGCCCTGCCCTCCACTCAAGCAAAACCCATGCCAATTAAAAATTTTGTTGCCATCCTGGCATGGTGTTTGCTTGTTCTCGTATGAGTTTTTGTCGTCAATCTCTGGGGTTCTATTGACGACAATCCAATGAATTCGTCAGGACAATAAGGCGTGGATGCCTATCGCATCACGCCTCGATGTCCATCACGATTTCAGTTTCTATGCACCACATCGGCGCAATCCGTGGGAGAAAACGATGCACGACGCACCAAACCCGAACATGCCCGTCAGCACGACTGACCCCGGCGCCCTGGTCGACGCCTACTTGATCACGCTCATGAAACCGGACCCCGACGGCGCGCGTCGCTATGTCAGTCCCGACCTGCGTATTCGTTTCACGGGTGGACGCGCCATGCGCGACCCCTCGGAGTGCACCGCCTTTAACAAGGCGCGCTATGCATGGGTAAAGAAGCGTTTTGAATCCACTGACGTCGTGGCCGGCGCCACCGACACACATGCCGTGGTCTACAACCGCGGCACGTTGTATGGAGAATGGCTCGACGGGACTCCTTTCGAAGGCAATCGCTACGTCGACCGCTATGTCGTCAACCATGGCCTGATCACAGAAATGGACGTCTGGAACGACAGCGCCGAATGGATGTTGGTCCGGGCAGGGCTCGCCACACAATGACGCGCCCAACACCACTGTCAATGCACACCCAGCGGTGAACACCGCGATACACAGATCCTCCTACTCACGATGAACAGCGTATCAACGACAGATACCCCATTCGGACCGCTCAACAGTCATGATCGCTTCGACTATTCCCCGATCCACGGCCGACCTGACTATGACTGGCCACAAGGCGCCCGATTAGCCGTCTATCTGGGATTCAATCTGGAACACTTCGCATTCGGCAGTGGCATGGGCGCGAAACTGGGAGCCAGTTTTGGTGAGCCCGATGTGCTGAACTATAGCTGGCGAGAGTACGGCAATCGTGTCGGCGCCTGGCGCTGCCTGGCGTTATTTGACAGCCTGCGCCTGCCCGCCGGGATCGTAGCCAATACGGCGATCCTCGATCACTGCCCCGAACTCATCCAGGCGTGCATCGCGCGCGGCGATGAACTGATCGCGCACGGGCACACCAACGCCGAACAGCAAGGCGCCTACTCCGAGGCCGTGGAACACGCGCTGCTGCGCCACTGCGCCGAACGCTTTGAACGCGTCGCCGGCGTACGCCCCGGCGGCTGGTTATCCCCCTGGATTGCCGAATCGCGCCTCACCTCGGATCTGCTCGCCGAAACCGGCTACCGCTATACCCTGAACTGGTGCCACGATGACCAGCCTACCCCACTACGCACCCGCAATGGATCCCCCCTCTGGTCAGTGCCCTACCCCCAGGAAGTCAACGACATCCCCATGATGGTGGCGCGCCACATGGATGCCAAGGACTTTGCCCAACTGATCATCGACAACTTTGATGAAATGCTTGAGCAATCGCGCCATCAGCCGCTCGTCATGGGCATTGCGTTGCACCCTTATCTCGTCGGACAGCCTTATCGCTTGCGGCATCTGCGCCGCGCCCTGGCCCACATCGCCGAGCACCGCGATCGCGGCGAGGTCTGGTTCACCACACCGGGTGCGATCTGCGCCCATGTCGATACGCTTAAATCAGGAATCACAAATGACAGCCGCTCCCGTTGAACTCGCCGTTTTGCCTTTTGAAGATACCGTCGGTGCCTGGGTACCGCATGGGCGCTTCGTCGTCCCACCTTCCGGTAACGGTCCGTTGGACGGCCTGAACTTTGCCGCCAAAGATCTGTTCGATGTGGCGGGCCAACGCACGGGCGCGGGCAATCCCGCCTGGCTCGATACCCACGACCCAGCCACCGAGCATTGCCCGCTCGTCGCCCAACTGCTGGCGGCTGGCGCACAGTTGTACGGCAAGACTGTGACCGACGAACTCGCCTACAGCATCCACGGCGAGAACATCCACTATGGCGCCCCACTCAACACTCGTGCTCCAGACCGCGTCACCGGCGGATCATCCAGCGGGTCTGCGGCCGCGGTCGCCGCCGGTCTGGTCGATTTCGCGCTGGGCACGGATACAGGCGGATCAACCCGCGTGCCCGGCAGCTACTGCGGATTGTGGGGCCTGCGTACCACGCACGGACGCCTCAGCGCCAAAGGGGTTGTTCCCCTTTCTCCGATGTTTGACACCATGACCTGGTTGGCCGCACACGCATCGGTATTCAAACGCGTCGGCCAGACTTTGCTGGCCGGCGCCGACACCCGCGCCTGGCGTGGCGCCGTCGTGCTGACCGATGCCTGCGCCCAGGCAGACACGGTATTCGCCCCGCTCATCGACAAGGTCGCTGACGCCCTGAAAGGCCGCTTTTCTCTGCCTGTCAGTCACACACTCTCGTCGGACACGCCCCTGGAAATCTGGCGGCAAACCTATATCACCCTGTCCGCCTACGATGCCTGGCAAACACATAAAGACTGGATCACCGGTACGCGCCCTGCCTTTAGCCCCGCCATCGAGGGGCGCTGGCAAGCCGCCGCCCGGATCAGCACGCACACGGCGCAGAAAGCGCAGGCCACGCAGGCCAGCCTGCGCCACCAAATTCGCGCGCTCCTGGGTGAGGATCGCATTGCCATCCTGCCCTCCGCCTCCAGCGCCGCGATTGCGCGTACGGCGGCGCCCAACACCGTCGACACGATCCGCACCAATACCTTTCGCATCACGTCGATCGCCGGCCTTGCAGGGCTACCGCAGGTCAACATCCCCTTCATCGATGTCAACGGTTTGCCCGCCGGCGTATCGCTGCTAGGTCCCGCCGGCAGCGACCTGGCGCTCATCAGCCTGGCCACCGAAATCGGTGTGCAACTCGGCGCCGTTGGCACCCAAGTCGAGTGAATTTTTTGAAACGAATCAAACGATGAAAAAACATTCGGACGACACCGAGACACGTATCTACCAAGCCGTCGTCAGCGGTGTCATGGGCCAGCGCCTGCGTCCCGGCACCAAGCTGCCGGAAGCTGCACTGTGCGAGCTCTTCGGCGTAGGTCGCAGCATCGTGCAAAAGGCCCTTCATCGCCTCGCTCACGACCACGTCGTCGAACTGCGGCCCAACCGCGGCGCGATCGTCGCCATGCCCACCCGCGAAGAAATCGGCAAGCTCTTCGAAGCCCGCCGCGCGCTAGAGGCCTCCATCCTGCCACTCGTGACCCAATGGGCCACGCCAGCCGACTACGCGTTACTGCGCCGCCAATTGCGCGACGAGCACCGTGCCATGCACGACGTGCCGCAAACCGAATGGGCGCGCCTGGCTAGCGATTTTCATTTAAAACTGGGCGAGCTGTCACGCAACCCGCTCCTGGCGCGCTATCTAATGGAGGTCATCTCTCGCTGTTCACTCGTCGTGGCGATCTTTCAGCCGCCGGGCAACGCGCACTGCGAACACGACGAACACGTGCGTGTGGTGGACTATCTAGAGCAAGGAAAGATCGCACAAGCAGTGGTCGAAATGGATCACCACCTGCGAGAACTGGAGTCACATATTCAATTGGTGGAGGATCAGACGGAACTGAGTTTGGCGGATATGTTGGGGATGACTTGAAGGCGATCTGCCGCTAGCCCCTATCTGATCTGACGACAGATTCGAGCGGTGACGACGTTTATGCCGACGCGTACTCAACAGCAGACCTGCAAGCCCCTCAAAACATTTAAGGACCATTCTGGGCAGCACACGCCCCTCGCGACAACCCCCAGGCATGAAAACTGCGGCACGCCGTTGGCCCTGCCGGCGAGCGGGAATTCCTTCATTCCATTGCAGCGAGGAAGGCACCAATGAAAGAGGCGGAACGCAAACGCATCGGAAAAATTGTCGTCACCTGGATCAGCGCAATTTTGTTACTGACCGCTTTGGCACTGGTCATGCGTTGGCTGAACGGTTGACCCGTCAGGCACGCTACGTGCGTGGGCCAGACGACCACCGACTTCACAAGGTCCGCCCATGCCGACGCTGTCCGCACCCGAGTCCGATTCCCATGCTGATCTAGTCGTTGCCTACCCGCGACGGTTGGGCGCTTCCGCACACGAAATCGCCAGTCATCATGCATTAGCCAGCAAATTGGCCAATTTACTGGGGTGTGCATGCGCCGTGGACTATGAGCCTGACCAACAGTCTCACCGTCGCGCTGACGAGAAAATCTACTATGTACCGAATACGACGCTAAGCAGTTCAGCCGCAGCCCGGCTTTCCATTCATAGCGAAGCGGACTTGTATGGCGGGGTCGTGCCCTACGAATTCGTCGCCACCAAAGCCATCACGCACCCTATGTTGAACGAAGCGCATGCGTCCCCACCCGCAGGCTGGTCCCCCCAGATGGGCGCGCGATTGAAGGATGCCGTACTGGCCGGATACACCGTATTTTCAATCGAGGACGCCCTGCATGCCGGTGCCCTGCTGCTACGCAGCGGAGCAGCGCGCATCAAACCGGTGCAGGCCACGGCAGGCCGCGGTCAGGTGAAAGTAACTGACGAAGCCGGGCTACGCGAGGCGTTGCGTGCGCAAGACGAGCTCGAGACGGCCCAGTTCGGACTGGTACTGGAAGAGCATCTGGACGATGTCGTCACGTACAGCGTCGGCACCGTACGCTTGCCCGGCATGTCTGCCAGTTACGTCGGCACGCAGCAACTGACCCGCGATAATCAAGGCACTGCGGTCTATGGTGGCTCGGACATGCTGTTCGTACGTGGCGGTTTCGATGCCCTATCGGCACAGCATTGGCCCGCCCCGCTACAGCACGCTATCGAACTCGCGCGACGCTATGATGCGGTCGTACAGGAATGCTATCCAGACTTCTTCGCCTCGCGTCGCAACTATGATGTCGCCGAAGGCCTGGGCGCGGCGGGTGAGTGTCGGCGTGGTGTGCTGGAGCAGTCGTGGCGGGCCGGTGGCGCGAGCATGGCAGAAGCCTGCGCGCTCGAGGTGTTCAGTCACGACCCTGACCGTCAGCGAGTCCGCGCGCGCACGACCGAAAGCTACGGCGACGATGACTCAAGACCCCCCGAAGCCAGTATCGTCTATGACGATGATGATCCCCATGTAGGCCGCATCAGCAAATCAGCCGGAGTCGTATCGCATGGCGACACATAGCGAGCCCATTTCCATCGAAGTAGAGGGCGTGGACTTGTCCGGCACCTTCTTGTCGCCAGAGACCAAGATCCCCGGCGTGCTGTTCATCCATGGCTGGGGCGGCAGCCAAAAGTTCGACTTGGTGCGCGCTCGCAACATTGCCGGCCTGGGCTGCATCTGCCTGACCTTCGACTTGCGTGGCCATGCCGCCACGGAGTCTCAGCGCTCGCGCGTGTCGCGCAGCGACAACTTGCGCGACGTCGTGGCAGCCTACGACCAGTTATTGCGCCATCCTTCGATAGATAGTGAAGAGATAGCGGTCGTGGGTAGCAGTTATGGTGGTTATCTGGCGACCATCTTATCGACCATGCGTCCTGTGAGATGGCTGGCCTTGCACGTGCCGGCGCTCTATCGCGACGAGGAATGGGATCTCCCGAAAGGCTCGCTCAGCCGAGACAGCCTGGCGGCGTACCGCCTGACACAAGTGACGCCGGACCAGAATCGCGCGCTGGCCGCGTGCGAAGCTTTTACAGGGGATGTGTTAATCGTGGAATCCCAGCATGACACCTTCATTCCGCATTCGACCATCATGAATTACCGCTCCGCCTTTCTCCGCGCCCATTCGCTGACCCATCGCATCGTCGACGGTGCCGATCATGCATTGACCGACAAGGTAGCCCAGCGGGCCTATACCTCGATTCTGCTGAACTGGGCCACCGAAATGATTGTCGGCGCTCGGGTAGGCGGCGAGGCGGCCGATCATTAAGGGTCGGCCAATCCCGCCAAACTATTCAGATCGGAAGCAACCCGTGACCCCGCCCCCGCGAGACACCGGCCTGATTTACGTCGATGATGGACGCCCAGGCTTTACGCGTAAGCGCATGCCGTCGGGAAAGTTTCGTTATCTGGATCTTCGGGGCAAGCCCATCGTGGATTCCGATGTCATCCAGCGCATTGATGCATTGGCGATTCCGCCCGCCTATACAGAGGTATGGATCTGCCCCTCGGCCAACGGCCACCTGCAAGCCACGGGACGCGATGCGCGTGGTCGCAAGCAATATCGCTACCATTCGGACTGGGTGGCCGTGCGCGACGCCGGCAAGTACGATCAATTACTTGATTTTGCGGCCAGCCTGCCACGCATCCGCCGTCGAGTGATGCGTGATATGCATCTGCAGGCGCTATCACAGGACAAAGTACTGGCCGTATTGGTGCGCCTGCTGGAAATTACACTGATCCGTATCGGCACCCGCGAATATGCCCGCGCCAACCATTCCTATGGACTGACCACGCTAAAACGCCGCCACACCGCCGTGACCGGCGGGCGGCTGCGGCTGCGCTTCACGGGCAAAAGCGGCGTGGCGCACGACGTTACCGTCAATGACGCCCGCATTGCCCGCATCGTGAAGCGTTGCATGGACCTGCCTGGTCAACAGCTGTTCCATTACCGCGACGCCGAGGGGCAGCCCCGGCCGATCGATTCAGACATGGTCAATACGTATTTGAAAACCGCCGGCGGCGGGGGCTTTACCGCCAAGCACTACCGCACGTGGGCGGGTTCAGTACAGGCCTTCGCTCTGCTGCAGGATCAGCCGGCTGCCGATGAGGCACAAGCAAAACGCACGCTGGTTCAAGTGGTAAAGCAAGTCGCGGAACGCCTGAGTAATACGCCGGCGGTTTGCCGGAAGTGCTACATCCATCCAGCGATTCTAGAAACTTATCTGCGAGGCGCGCTGCCGGCTCGTACGCCGGCGCCGACGACGCCCCGTGGCCTGAATGCCGACGAACGACGTTTGTGGCATTTTCTGCGCGGTTATCAGCCCGATCGACCGTAGCCCGGCGCTACAACAAATGCGAGCGCGCATTCTTGGCATGCGGCTTGGGTTTGGCGCCGTCAGCCCAATTGGACTCATCCTGATTGTCGCGTACGGGCCGACTGTCTTTGGCGGCTTCATTGGGTGTGCGGGCATCGGGGACGGCAGGTTGGCGCGGCACGTCGACCACATCACGCGGCGGAAGTATTTTGCCGTCAGCAGACGATTCAGGACGAACAGTCTTGCGGGGTGTACCTGGCCGGGCGGACGATTCAGAAGACGTGCCCTGAGCAGGCTTTCGAACGTTTCCCATGAAGATCTCTCCGTATCAAGGGGTGCCGGGATGGGCGGCCTGAGGCTCGGACTGCGGCTCGCGCTGTGGTGGAGTCAGCGGGTCGAAGTCCTGCCACTTGCCGTTCATCCAGCGCCCGTTGGCGCGTTCTACATCGGTGCCACCCGCCTCACGCAACAGGGCAACGGCACGGGATTCTTGGTCGGGCCGAATGTGCAACGCCAGCAACACACCGGCCTGGCGTACTTCGGGGTGACTGACGCGCTCGGTATTCCCCCGGCGTTGGCGGCGCCCTTTGCCAACCGCCCACAGGGCACCGGCCAGCGCGCCGATATAGGCGCCCACCCCGCCCGCCGCCGTCACGACGATCGCCGAAGGATCGAATTGCAAGACGATAATGCCGCAAATCACCGCGAATAAGATGCCTAGCACTGCGGCGCCGATCACCGCAGCGACGGACCCCCCATGCGAATCAGGATCCGCCGTACGATCGCCGCCGATGGGATACCGCGCATGCTCTCCCGCGATGCCGACATAAAACGTATGGATATCCTCGTCGCGAAAGCCCGAGTCGTAGAGGTTCTGCGCTGCGGCCTCGGCTTGCTCGAAAGTCTGGAATCGCGCGGCAACAATCAATGACATCATGGCCTCCTGCTAGCGAACATTGGCGTTGCGCATAGGTACGCAATTCTCGTGCCTGAGGCAGATTAGCGCCGTTAATGGGTATATCTACCCACGCAGACGCCTGCCGTACCACCACCCACCGCGACGCCACGCCTGTCCGGTTGCGGCGAACTCGTTGCCGCGTCCCTCACTCCGCATCGAGGGACCAATAGCACTCCGGTGCCGCGTCGTCGCCATGCCCTGGCGTCAGCCCCAGAGGCTCCAGCTGGCTGGCATAGGCGGCGACCGCTCGGGTTTTACGCCCGCCGTCGTAGGGCGGACCCGCTTTGGGCGTGACCTGGATGTGCTGCGCCCGTAAATCGGCCAAACGCTGCTGTACTAATCCGGGCTTGCGGCGATACAACGCTTCTTCATAGGCCAGCCAGGTGTTATGCATGGCCTGCCGAAACAGCCGCCATACTGTCAAGGCCGCGTCCGACACCCGCAGATGATCTGCATGAAACAACCCCAACGGCATCAGTACCACAGTGGGCCGCAACGTGGTCAGCGCCGTGGCCAACATGCCGGTAATCCGGCCGGTCTCGCGGGATGCGCCTTCGTATTGACTATCCAGTAAACCCAAGCCCAATCCACGTGCCCCCAGAATTTCCATGGCGGTACGATTTTCCTCATGGCGAGCCATGACCGCCTGATCAGCGCGTTCGAATCCGCAACGTCGGTCCCAATCCGGCAACGGCACAGTACTGGGCGGTACGCCTGAATACACCGTCAAGACCGTGCTGCCCGGGTACGTCGCCAGCCAGGCGCCGCAACTCAGTACGGCGTCGTCAAAATGCGGTGATATCACCACGGTGTTGCCCTGCAAGTCCATCCGCAACTCCGTTCAGTGACTGACAACGGCCGCGGCATCCCGAACAACGTCTGACGGATGCCGACGAAAATACTCGATCGTGCGCAATAAACCGGTGTGCAATAACGTAGAAGGCTGCCAGTTCAAGCGATCACGGGCCAAAGTGATATCGGGACAGCGCTGCATGGGATCATCCTCCGGGAGGTCGCAAAGTTGCATGGGCACTTGTGTCTCGGTCAGCTTGCACACCAGCTCGGCCATGCGCAAGACCGTGATCTCGCACGGATTGCCCAGATTGACGGGCTGGCTCAAGTCGGCGGGACTTTCCATCAAGCGAACCAGACCGTCCACGAGGTCGTCCACGTAGCAGAATGATCGAGTCTGGCTTCCATCACCGTATATCGTCAGCGGGCGGCCGGTCAATGCCTGGACAATAAAATTTGAAACGACGCGACCATCGTCGGCAGCCATGCGTGGCCCATAGGTATTGAAAATACGCGCGATTTTGACGGTCACGCCGCGACGATGGCCGTATTCGGTAAACAGTGTCTCGGCACAACGCTTACCTTCGTCGTAGCACGAACGCGGGCCGACCGCGTTCACGTGCCCCCAATAGGCTTCGCGCTGCGGATGTTCTAGTGGGTCGCCATAAACCTCACTGGTCGACGCTTGCAAGATACGCGCTCCGGTGCGGGCCGCCAGTTCCAATAATTGGGTAGCACCCTCAACACACGTGCGCAGCGTGGCCACAGGGTCGGCTTGATAATGTACAGGCGAAGCCGGGCATGCCAGGTTATAAATGTGATCAACCTGAATGTCGTCCGGCAGCGGCAGCGCGATATCCTGACGCAATATGGTCAGATTGGGATGTGCAGTCAACTCGGCCAGGTTCTCGCTGCGTCCCGTATGAAAGTTGTCTACGCAGACGACTTCTGCGCCCTGCAACAACAAGCGCTGGCACAAATGCGACCCCAGGAATCCGGCCCCGCCGGCGACAAGCGCTCGCGACGCGTTGTTTATGTTGTCTTTCATGATGTCTCCGTCAACGTCGTAAACACCCGGTTCCAGTCGGCTACAAAGCGACTGATCGAAAATCGCCGCAATGCCGTACGCCGACCGGCCCGGCCCCATTCGCGCGCGAGTTCAGGATCTTGCAACAACTGCCGCAAGACTTCGTGCAACCGCTGCGGCCGGCTATCCACGTAACCGTCCCGGCCACTGGTAATGACGCAGGGCAATTCGGTGGCCGCAAAGCCCACCACCGGCAACCCGCAAAGCATCGCCTCGACCAGCGACAAGCCCAGGCTGGCATAGCGCACGGGGCTAAAGAAGCAGCGATAGCGCGCCATGAACGCGGCCACTTCCATGTTGGGAATTTCACCTAGTCCTCCGGCGTCTTCCGAGCCCATGCCAATCAAGTCCATGGGCACCTGCGCCGCTGCCTCGGTGTAAAGGTCTGCGCCGACGCGGCGGCCCCGCCGCATGAGATGATTGACCACAACAATGCCACGCGCCAGATCGCCGCGATATAGCAGGCCCGGATCTGGCAAACCGTGTTCAACCACGCGTTGAGGCATGCCGCCCGCGTCCCACATGACGGCGTTGTACGGCGTCACGTGCACCAGCAGACCCCGTTCGTGCCGAAACTCATGGACCGTCTCTGCGGCCAGCAGTGCAGGAGGATTGTGTTCGATATAGACACAAGGCAGCCGCCGCTGCACCTGCGACAACAACATGGCGGCATCAGCAAGATTCTCGCTTGACTGGTACACCACCAAATCGATATCCAGGTCGCGTATCTGTTCGGCCGGCACACCGTGCACATTCGTTCCCCAAGGAATTTTGGTGCCCAACGCGCCATAACCGGGTTTCCCGTCAACGGTCTGGGGCACATAGAAATCATGGGGCGCCTGCGTCAGCGAATACAGATAATTTCCATGGACGTGCCACACCAGAATACGCAATCTCTCGAAGTCATCAGGATGCGACATGATGAAGCTCCTGGAGTTGACGTCGCACTCGACCCAACACTGCGTCGGCCGAGACGCCGAGCGCACACGGATGCCCGATCGGACATACTGCGTGACTGCAGGGCCGGCATGGCACATTGACGGAGATGACAGTATGGCGACGGCTATCCAGCGGCGCCCAGCGTCGTACGTCGCTGCCGGACGCGATCACGACGCTGGGGGTGCGCATGGCGGCCGCCACGTGCGACATGCCGGTATCGTTGCAGACCACCAGACGGCATCGGCCCACCAGCGCCGCCAGTTCGCCTAACGTCGTTCGGCCACACAGGTTTGCCACTCGTGTGCCGCAATCGCGCGCCACCAAGGCGACCAGTTCGGCTTCTTCGTCGGTACCGGTCAGCGCCACCTGCCAGCCCTGCACCACCACGGCGGCAGCGACCTGTGCAAACCGCGTCAGAGGCCATCGTCGTGAGGGCAGCCGAGCCCCCACGTGCAGCAACACGGTACGTTGCGGATTCAGGCCCTGCTCGGCAATCAGGGCGTCCGCTGCCGCCTGTTCGCATGACGATAGCGGCAATTCCAGCGTGGAATCGAAGGCCGAGATACCCAAATAACGCAACAACGCCAGGTACCGTAATGGTTCGGGCATCCGGTCGGGCCACACCATGCGGCTACCGGGCACCGATTCAGCCCGGGTCGGCACAAAGCCCGCCCATTGACGCGCTCCCAGGCAGCGTGCGATTTCATTCGAATGCTTGCCACTGCCATGAAGTTGCAACGCCACATCGAAACGACGGGCGTGCGCCTCTCGATAGAATGCCGGCAAGGCCCGTTCACGATGGGTCTGCTCGGGAAAATCCGCCGTGCCGGGAAATTCCAACAGTTCATCGACATAACGGTCAAAGCGTTGCACGAATTCGCGGGCGTTCGGCAAACCAATCAGCGTAATATGCGCGGTCGGAAAGGCCTGTCTCAGCGCACGCAGAGCCGGTACGGCGCACAGCATGTCTCCCAATTGCAGCGCGCGAAATACGGCGATGCGGGCTGGCTGGCCCAAGAATCCGGTCGGCACATTCATCGGGGCTTCTCCAGCAGATACGAGCCGATCACCAACGCATCCAATGGCGACGTCCAAAAGCATTCCACCGCGTCGCGCGGCGAGCAGACCACGGGCTCGCCTCGTGTGTTGAATGAGGTATTGACCAACACCGGCACGCCGGTACGACGTTCGAAAGCCGCCAACAAATCGTGATAGCGCGCATTCTGGTCGCGTCTCACTGTCTGTACCCGGGCGGTACCGTCGATGTGTCGCACCGCGGGGATTTGCGTTGCGCGCTGCGGCAAGACGTCATAGACGAACAGCATGAACGGCGCGCACAGCGGCTGTTCACCGCGCGCATCAAACCACTGTGCGGCTTGCTCTTCCAGCACCACCGGGGCCACGGGCCGAAAGTCTTCGCGGTCTTTCAGGCCATTGAGACGGGCCTGCATGCCACTATCGAGCGGTGACGCCAGAATCGATCTCGCTCCCAGCGCGCGCGGTCCGAACTCCATGCGCCCCTGAAACCAGCCCAGAATTTTCTCTTGGACGAGTAGTTCCGCCGCCTCTTCGGCGACGTTATCCAGCTTCCGGAAAGCCAGCCGCGACCGGTAGAGAAAGCGTTCGATCTCGTCGTCATCATAGGCAGGTCCGAGATAGGCATGCTCCATCGTCCAACGACGCTCTCCCCCGCGTTGCTGATAATCGACGTACAACGCGGCGCCCAGCGACGTGCCCGAATCGCCCGCGGCCGGCTGCACCCACACGCTATCGAACGGACCATCGCGGCTCAGACGTGCGTTCATGACGCAGTTCAGGGCCACCCCGCCCGCCATCGACAAGTTGCGGGCGCCGGTTTCGCGATGCAGCCAGTTGGCCATGTGCATCGCCGTCTCTTCCAGCACATATTGCAACGAGCTTGCCAGGTTCTTGTGATGCGTCTCGAACGGTGCGCCGCGCTGGCGTGGCGGACCAAAGCGCTCTTCTAGCCGGGCGGGCTCCAGATGATAGCCACCCTGATCGTCCAGCTGCACAATGTCGCGCATCTGTCGCTGGTATTCAGGCTGGCCAAATGAAGCCAGCGCCATCACCTTGTACTCGTCAGAGGAATGCAGAAAGCCCAGGTAGCGAGTGATGTCTTCGTATAAGAGCCCCAGCGAATGCGGCAGTTCGATCTGCTTAAGGCGCGTATATTTTCCCGCACTGAACACGCCATAGCTGGTGCTGGCGCGCTCACCGCGGCCATCCAGGGTCAGCACGGCCGATTCGTCGCAGGGTGCGGCCAGAAAAGCGCTGGCTTCGTGACTGAGGTGATGGTCCAGGAATATCCAGCGCGACAGAACATGATCGAGCGTCAAGCCTTCGAAGCGCGCCTTCAGATGGTGAGGCACGCCGTCCATCAACTGGCGCGGCGCATTCAATACGTAGGCGGTGAACAGCGGATCCCAGGGCGAGCCCTCGTGCGGGCGTGCCGGCGCGCTCGAGGGCTCTAGCGGCAACACGATTTGACCGCCCGTCTGCGGAGGATCCGGGAGTAGCGCAGGATTGAATGCATAGACGATGTGGTCGACGTCGCGCAACGCGATACGCCCTTCGGCTAGACAATAATCAATGGCGTGATAGGGCAATTGCCAGGTCGAGAAAGGTACGGGCCGCTTGCCATGCTTGATACGTGTAAAACGCTCTTCCTCGGCCGCCGCCAGCACAATTCCATCGCGAACCAGCGTGGCAGAACAATCATGAAAAGCGGCATTGATTCCCAATGTGTACATGGTGAGTCCTCTCGTCTGTGCTATAGCCGTCGGACGGCCACGCGTGCCTGTTTGCCCGCCCCGTCGTTCGCGCGTCAGTCATGCCATCTCTCGGCCCACGTCTTGCATCGCCCATGCAACATGACGCGCGGCCTGTTCCAAGTTCGCTGCATGCACGTCGGGGTGGCGCCAATGGCCCGGCCGCCACTCCGTCTCGTTGCCGACATCCAGCAATACGGTGTGGCAACCCGCGCGATTGCCGGCCTCCACGTCGTCCAGAATGTCTCCGATGAACCATGAGCGCCCCAGGTTTATCTCGTGCTCCCGCGCTGCCCGCAGCAGCAGCCCAGACTGCGGTTTGCGGCATGTGCAAACGCTGGCGTAGGCGGTCATGCGACCCTGGGGATGATGGGGACACCAATAAAAATCCGCCAGGCGTGCGCCCGCGGCCTCAAACATGCTGGCCAGACGCTCCCGCACACCCGTCAGTTCCTGGAGATCAAAATAGCCCAGCGCTACACCCGGCTGGTTGCTGATCACGATCAGCGGCACATTCAACGCGGCCAGCAGGCGCAGTCCTTCCCGGGCACCGGACGCATAAACCATCCGTGCGGGATCGACGTTGTACGGCTCGTCGGCCAGCACCGTACCGTCTTTATCCAGGAATATCGCCGGGATCAAGGCCATGAGGTTTCCTTCATGGGCAGCACCATAACCTCCGGCACCACGGTCTCGTCCGGCTGGGTCAGCACAAAACGCACCGCGCGCGCTACGTTTTCCGGATCTTGCAGGCAACTCGTGTCGATGTCCGGAAAACGATCCAACAGAAAGGGGGTACGCATGCCACCGGCGATGACGGCACTGACTTTCAAGCCCATGCCGCGCAGTTCCGCGTGCAGCGCGTGCGATAGCCCCATCAGGCCCCACTTCGACGCATGGTAGGCACTCGCGTTGGGCCAGGCACGCCGCGCTGCCGTCGAGGCGATATTCACGATATGGCCATGCGGCGCCAGCCTGTTCTTCGCCAGCTTGGCCATCAGGAACGGCCCCGTCAGATTGGTGCGCAGCACGCGCTCCCAGGCGGCGACGTCCAGTTCGTCAATAGACGCGGTGACGTCAACGCCTGCGTTGTTAACGACGGCATCCAGTTTTCCATAACGTTGGATGGCCAAGTCCAGGGCGGCGGCAACCTGTTCCTGGTCACCGACATCCATCGTTGCCGCGCAAGCCGTTGCGCCACCCTCGGTGAGGCGATGCGCGTTTTCGTGGGCGCGGGCTTCGTTCAGGTCGGCTATCACGATGCTGGCGCCCTCGGCAGCCAGCATGTTGCAAATCGCCGCGCCCAAGCCGCTCGCGCCCCCCGTCACCAGTACCACACGTCCGTCCAGCGTTTCGCTTTCCCTCATCATTTTCTCCGTATGACTGCGCAAAGCGCGGACGCGGCGCGCCCGCACTACTTGAAAAATCCGCGGGCGCCCTACCAGTACGGAGGCTGATCGTAGTACTCGTAAACTTCTTGGGCCCATTGCCTCTCGCCCATGCTGGGCCAGTGGTCTTTATCGAAACCGGTGGCATTCTTCAGTCGATCTTTGGCGACGTCGAGAACGAAGCATTTTCGGTCCGTATCGAGCACCAACGCAGTCCACGGAACCGCATACAGCTTGTCGCCCACACCCAGCACGCCACCGTGCGACAGCACGGCATATGCAATACGCCCGTGCGGAACGTCCAGCATGATGTCCTGGATGGTGCCGAGTTTTTCATTGGCCGGGTTGTATACGTCGTTTCCGGTCAGCGTATCCGCTGCCATGACTTCCGGTCCAGGTCCGTCAGCGGTGGCCCTACCCTTGCCTATGATGCGGGCCTGGTCGCCCGCGCGCTGACCGATGGTGTCATTACTCATGATAAGTCTCCGTCAAAAATGGGATGGAATATTCGTCATTCCATCCGCGTCATACCGGGGTGGGTAATGCCGGCTATCCGAATATGGTTCTGGATGTCATTGACGCCAAGACAATCGTCCGCGCAATCCTCGACAGCGTGTTTGATGCCGCGGTTCGGCACTGTGCCTTCCAGTGTGACGGTGCCGTCGCTGACCGCAACCGAGACATCGCTGACATCCAGGCCGCTGTGGCTCAGCCGCTCACACACATCTTCGCGTACTCGTTCGTCCGACCGTACGTAGCCTTTCGGGGTGATGCGCTGCGATTTATGTACGGCATCCTGGTGCGAACCGTATCGGGAATCCGTAGCGCTATTCCACCGACGCTGCGCATGTCCCGGCATGTCGTCGTCACTCATATCGTCGCCATAACGCAGTTGCTGGCGCTGCCAGCGCGGGTCTTCACCATAAAAACCGCCATAACTGCTTTGGCCTGGATCGGCGCTGCGGCTACGCAGTTCCTCGAACTGCCCGGCCTCTCGCGTTCCGGGATACTGACCACCCTGTTCGTACGGTGCGCCCCGGCGATTAGGCCGGCCGCCCACCGGTTCGGCGGGCCGTTCGCCATACCGCCGACCATACGAAGGCTCTTCGCCGCCCCATCGGCCGCTCTGGCTGGTTTGATGCTCGCGGCGATAGCGGTACGCATCATCGCGCTCTTCGTCCCATTGGTCCGGCCGACGACCAACATCGTCGGCGTAGTAATGCCGTGGGGGCCGATTTAAATGTTGCATAGTGTGCCTCCTGCATAAACCTACGGCGTGCGCCAGAGGATCCGGCTCGCCGATAAGCGACACCTAAGCAATCGGTGTGCCGCGTCGTCCATTAACAAAAACTTGGCCAGAGCCGGCGGCACTTTTTACATACCGCAGTAAGAAATCGAGCATCCTCGACGCGTTACAGCGCCCGATCCGGTCGTGTGGCCGAGCGCAGCATGGCCGCCGCCGTGGCAAGCAGTTCGCGGGGATCTACCGGCTTGGCCGCATGAATCTGAAAGCCCGCCAGCAGCGCACGCAAGCGGTCTTCCGGTCCGGTATGCCCCGACAGGGCGATGGCAGGCATTCGAGACCCTAGAGACACGCCGCGCTCGGCCTCCATTTCGCGTATACGACTGATGACCTTGTAGCCTTCCATATCTCCCAGCGAGATGTCGCATACAAGCAAATCGGGCCAGGCGTCCGGGGCCGCATGCTCCAACTCGGCCAACACCGCTGCGCCGCTGGCGCAGGCGCGCACCACGGCGCCGCGATCGGTGAGCACCTCGGACACCAGATCGCGCGCATCCTCATGATCGTCGGCCACGATGATCACCGCACCTGTCAGATCGATGCCCTCGACCTCGGGCGCGGTGACAAGCAATTCATCAACGGCACGCAGCGGAAATTCCAGCTCATACGCCACGCCGTCCGAAGGCGTGGCGCGGGTGCGTAACAAGCCCCCCAGTCGCTCGGCCTCGGCTCGTAGCTGGGCGGGATCCACCGCGGCCATGCTGCGCAGCACTTCAGGTTCATTCTCACCGGGTATCTGCGCGGCGGCCTGATCCGGCACCGGCCGTCCATCCGCAATGGTCAGACGGGTCAATGGCCCTTCTCGGGCCAGCCGCAACTCGACGCGTCCGCCGGGTGGTGTCACAGCGACAGCATGCGCGTACAAGGTCCAGATCAGTTGCTGCAGCGCACTCGGGTCGCCGGTAATCCGTGCGGCTTCGCTGGCGATTTGCGTATACAAATTCACGCCCTTGGCCTCGAGCAAAGGACGTGCAGCATCCATCACCCCCGCCACCAGTGCCACCAGATTCACCGGCTGACGGCTCAGGCGCGTCGCCGTCGCCTCCAGGGCATTTTGCTGACGCTGCAGATTCCACATCTGGGCGTATATCCCCTGGCGGGCCAGCAATTCATCATGCGCGCCCTGCTCCACCACACGACCATGCTCCATGACCAGGATGACATCGGCGTCGACAATCGTCGATAGCCGGTGGGCGATGATTAAAGTGGTGCGGCCTTGGGAGATGCGCGTCAGTTCGGCCTGTATCGCGCGTTCGGTGCGCGTATCCAGCGCCGAGGTGGCTTCATCAAACACGATAATGGGCGGGTTTTTCAACAGCGCGCGAGCAATGGCGATGCGCTGACGCTCACCCCCCGACAATTTGACTCCTCGTTCGCCTACCCGTGTGTCATAACTGGCCGGAAGGCTCGTGATGAAGTCGTCCACGCGCGCACCGCGTGCGGCTTCGATGACAGCCGCACGACTGGTTTGCGGATCGCTGTACGCGATGTTATAGGCGATCGTTTCGTCAAACAGCAACGTATCTTGCGGCACAATGCCCAAGACGCGACGCAGGCTTGCGGGGCTCACATGACGCAGATCCTGCCCATCAATCAGTACGCGACCACTGTCGGGATCATAAAAACGGAACAACAGTCGCGCCAGGGTCGATTTTCCGGAACCGCTGCCGCCCACGACCGCAACCGTGGCACCCGCCGGAATTGTGAAGTCGACGTTCCACAGAATCTGCCGACCGGGCTCATAACCGAAACTGACATTTTCGAAAGCCACTGTGCCTGCGCGCACTTGCAACGGCGGCAACGTACCCTCGTCGCCGGCTTCCGGCTGGATCAGCAGCAGCGCGCCCACGCGCTCCGCATTGATGAGGGCTTCCTTGGCTTGACGAAAGATCAGGCCAAGCGTGTTCAGCGGCAGGCAGATCTGGATAATATATGCGTTGACCAGCACCAGATCGCCCACGCTCATGCGGAAATCCACCACCTGCTTGCCGGCCAGCAACATCACCGCCCCCACGCCTAACGCAATGACGCCGCTTTGCGTGACATGCAAGACAGACAAAGAGCGCTGATTGACAATGCCTATTCCCACCCATTGCTTCAAGACGCTACTCAGGCGATTCGATTCCAATGACTCGTTGGCATACAGTTTGACGGCTTCATAGTTGAGCAAGCTGTCGACCATTCGGCCGCTGGCCTGGGAATCCAGTTCATTGATCTGACGCTGGAATGGCGCGCGCTTTTCGGTGAGGATCATCGTCACGATGGCATACGCGGTGAACGTCATCGCGACGATCGCCGCAAACCATAGGCTGTAGCCCGACATCAGGATGATCAATACGGAAACGATCTCGACCAGAGTGGGCAGCAGTGTAAACAGCGCGGTACCCAGCAAAAACCCGACACCCGCGGTGCCGCGCTCGACGTCACGAGCCAGTACACCCGTCTGGCGCGATCCGTGAAAGCGCGCGCCCAGCCGGTGCAAGTGCTCGAACATACGTACCCTGAAATCCGCTACCGCCGCCTGGGTGACGCGCACGAACACCACATCGCGCAATTCGGTAAACAGACTGCCGGCGAAACGCAATAGTGCGTAGCCCAGCAAGAGAAATACGGGAATGGTCAGCAACGTGCCTTGGACACTCAGGGCATCGACAATGCGCTTGAGAACCGCCGGCACCGCCACCATCAGCAATTTGGCGACGACCAGCAATATCACCGCCACCGCCGTACGCTGGCGATGGGCCCAGAGCGCCTGCAAAATGCTGCGGTTGACTTCCTGGCGTGCGCGGGCAGCGCTGCTGTCTTCAGGCATAAGGTGACGTGCAAAGGCGCCTACGCGCCCTTGCTCTATTCAGGGTCGACCTGGGCCAGTCCGCCGTTAACGGCGCCAATGATCCGATGCCAGGCAGCAGCCTATCGCGACCCCAAGGACAATGGCCAGTCCGGCCGTCTTCCATGCGTTGCCATGCACGTAATCATCCGTGGCCGTGGAGACTTGCCGGCAACGCCCCGCAGCGGAGCGCTCCCAATCCTGCGCATGCTCGCGCGCCGCGTCGAGCTGGCGTTTCAGACGATCGCGTGCTGACTCAATCTCGGTGCCGCCATACGAGGCAGTAGAGCGCAGCAGGTCTTCGACCCCTGAAACGAGCTCGCGCAGGCCGCCCTTCATGCGATCGGTCGATTCGTGACGGCGATGGGTATACAGACTCATGAATAACTCCTTGTGTAAAACCGCCGGCCCGCGCCGGCGTATCTGTACGTTCGGCCACGCAAGTGCTGTGCCGCGGTGCAGCGCCAACCGGGTTCAGTCGGCCTGACGGCTACGTGCTTTGGCGATGGCCTTGAACGCATGGGCCACGGCTGCGGCAAACGCCTCGTCGTACCACGGATTTGCGCCGCTGACGCCCACCACAATGCCTTCAACGCAGACACTCCCCCAGACAGCGCCATCCGCCTGACGCAGTAAATGCGGGCGCGTTTCGCAAACCGTGTGGCTGTCCAGGCCCGTACGCCAGGAGATAGCCGCCTTGGCGCGCGCATAGTCCGCATAATCAGCATCCCAGGCTGACCGATCTCCGACACTTTCTTCATATAGGATCGATTTTTCAAACGCATCGACTGTCGGGCAGGAAATCGGATCCATGATCACGATATGCAGGAACCCGCTTTCTCCGACGCGCCGATCCGTCATGGCCGCGACGATCATCGGCATGACCATCGCCACAGCCCGCAATGCGGTATCTCGATCGGCATGGGCGGCCCTATCCATCGGGGTGTCGCCTCGCATCAAAGCTCTCGCGTCGCGCGTCGCCAAGCGGCTTCGAAGGCGTCATCCTGCCAGCGGTCGATCCCCGGCGTCTGCTGTGGATCGAGACCGGGCATGGGATTGGGAATGCTGTCAGGCGGATACGGTTTCCGCTCCGGGGCGTGATCCGGGGTGTGTTCGGGCGCATCATCGGAATGGCGCGGCGGATCTTTCACCGGGTCGGCCGGGGATGAAGAGGGTGCGCGGCTATCCGCCGCAAAGCGACGAGGTGGCGGTGAAATCATGGCATGACTCCTTCAATAACAATAAATAGCCAATAGGTGGGGAGGTGAATTTCACCCCGCCCACCACTGTTTGAGCGTCGCGCGCAACGCGGCTCCGCCGGACGCATCTTCCTGGCGCAGTGCTTTTACATAGTTCTGCACCTGCTTGAGCGGCACATGAGGCGGTATGAGCGGGACTTCGGGATCGGTCACCATCTCGAGCACCACGGGACGGTCGGCCTCGATGGCGCGCTCCCATGCCGCACCAACGTGATCGGGGTTATCGACACGAATACCTTCCAGGCCCAGCAACCGTCCGTACTCGGCATAGGGAAATGTCGGCAGCAACTGCGAATCCTTGAAACGCGGATCGCCGCCCATCAGACGCTGTTCCCAAGTCACCATGTTCAGGTCGCCGTTATTCAGCACCATCACGACCAGCGTCGGATTACCCCAATCGCGCCAACGATCGGCGATGGTAATCAGTTCGTTCACGCCGTTCATCTGCATGGCGCCATCGCCCACCAGGGCGAATACCGGGCGATCGGGGTGTGCCAGCTTGGCCGCCAATGCGTAGGGAACCCCACTGCCCATGGTGGCCAGTCCGCCCGACAGCGACGCGGCCATGCCCTTGCGCAGGCGCAGGTGCTGCGCATACCAACTGGCCGCCGACCCCGAGTCGCAGGTAATAATGCTGCGGTCCGGCAGCCGCGGCGACAACTCCCAGAACGGACGCTGCGGATTCAAGGGTTGTGCCGGCACCATGGCGCGCGCCTCGACAGTTTTCCACCAATGGGCCACGTCCTTTTCAATTTTGTCGCGCCAACGGCGCGACTCTTTGCGCTGCAGCAACGGCGCCAGCGCCTGCAAGGTGGCCTTGCTGTCCCCCACCAAGCCTTGTTCCACGGGGTATCGCAGACTGATCATGCGGCCGTCGCGATCAATCTGTACGGCGCGCGCCTGGCCCTCGGGAGGCAGAAATTCCCCATAGGGAAAGGCTGTCCCCACCATCAACAAGGTGTCGCAATCATTCATCATGCGCCAACTTGGCTGCGTGCCCAACAGCCCGATCGAGCCTGTCACATACGGCACGTCATCCGGCACCACGGCTTTTCCCAATAACGCTTTGGCAATGCCTGCCCCAAGCAAATCGGCCACGTGCAGCAGTTCGTCGCCGGCGTCCCGGGCGCCAGCGCCAGCCAGGATAGCCACCCGCTCACCCTTGTTGAGAATATCGGCCGCGTTTTGCAACGCAACAGCAGCCGGCACCCCTGCATGAGAGGTAAAGCCGATACCGGTATTCACGGTCCCGTGCTCGCGCGGAATATCCGGGACCGCAGGTAAATCTTGCACATCGTTGGGCACGATTACGCAAGTGACGGCGCGGCGTTCCATCGCGATACGAACAGCGCGGTCAATCAGGTGCTTGGCCTGCACCGGGCTCGCGGCCACATGTACGAAATCGTGAGCCACGTCCTTGAACAAGCTGATCAAATCGACTTCTTGCTGATAATCGCCGCCCAGCGCCGTGCGGGCCTGTTGACCCACCAGGGCCACGACCGGCTGATGATCGAGCTTGGCGTCGTATAGACCATTGAGCAGATGAATCGCGCCCGGTCCCGAGGTCGCCATACAGACGCCCACCTGGCCGGTGAATTTGGAATGCGCGCAGGCCATGAACGCGGCCATTTCCTCGTGCCGCACTTGGACAAATTCCAGCGGCTCGCGGGTACGCCCGAATGCGCCTATCAGCCCATTGATACCGTCGCCCGGGTAACCATAGACACGGTTAATGCCCCATTGCGCCAAACGCGACAAAATAAAGTCCGACACCGTTTGCATGCCTGCTCCCAGAGAGGATTTCCATGGGAGCAACGACAGCAAGCCTCATGCCTGTCGGGGCCCGGGGCTAACGGTCAGGGGCCTGCGGCTTTCCGTCCTCGCCGGCGATCACGTGTCCGGCCTGCGTGTATTCTTCGAGCCGGTTATAGAGGGTCTTGGAGCTGATGCCCAATACGGCAGCCGTTTGCTTCTTTACCCCACCGCAACGTTCAAGCGTTGCCATGATCAGGCGGCGGTCGGCCTCGGCCAGCGTCACCCCCAGTGGCACGGTGACGCGCGCCGTCTGGCTGCCGCCATCGGGCGCGATCTGCGGCTGCAGCGCATCGGCACTCAGAATGCCGTCTTCGGCCAGGATGTAAGCCCGGCGCACGTAATTCTTGAGTTCGCGCACATTACCCGGCCAAGCGTATTCTTGAATAGCCTGGCGCGCCTGCTCGGAAAATTGCTTTTCTTCGCCGTATTTCTTATTCAGCGCATCCAGGAAGCGATCGGCCAGGAATGGGATATCGGTGCCGCGATCACGCAGCGGCGGCAAATCGATGGGAAACACACTCAGTCGATAGTACAAATCCTCACGCAGCTTGCCTTCCTGGATGGCCTGGCCAGGATTACGATTGGTCGCTGCCACGATGCGAATGTCGCATGCGATTTCGCGGTGCGTACCCACACGCATAAAGCGTCCCGTCTCCAGTACCCGAAGCAATTTCACCTGTAGATCCAGCGGCATCTCGGTCACTTCGTCTAAAAACAAAGTACCCGAATCGGCGCGTTCGAAATAGCCCTTGTGCTGGCGGTCGGCCCCCGTAAAGCTACCGCGTTCATGGCCGAACAACTCACTCTCAATCAAGTTCGGAGAGATCGCACCACAATTGACGGCAATGAAAGGTTTGTTGCTGCGGCTGCTGAGCTTATGAATGGCGTGCGCCGCCAATTCCTTCCCGGTGCCGCTTTCACCAATGAGCAGCGTCGTCACGTCCGTAGTAGCCACGCGCGACAACTGCGTAAACAGGCGCTCCATGGATTCGGACTGCCCCAGTAGCTTGCCAAAGCGCCCCGGTTCCTGGAACGGCGCATCATCAGTTGTAACACCGCGGTTGGCCGCAACACGCGTCAGAATTTCGCTCAAGCGATCCATGCACACCGGTTTGACCAAGTAGTCGGTCGCACCCAGACGCAACGCTTCAACGGCGTTGTCCATACTGCCATAACCGGTGATCACCACCACCTCGGCATCCGAATTCGGCATGCGACTGAAAATATCCAGGCCGCTGTCGCCGGTCAATTGCACGTCGGTCAGGACTAAGTCGGGCGGCTGGCGCTGTAATTGGATCACCGCATCTTTCATGGTGGCGGCCTGCGCGACCGAAAAGCCATGTTCGCGGGCGATTTCAGCCAAGATATCGCATACCGCCGCGTCATCGTCCAGTACGAGCAAATGAGGCATGTTGACTCCGTTACAAGGTCAAACGGTGGCAGAGAATCAAGCAGTCTCTTTCAAACTCAGAATACCTCACGGCAATGGGGTGCGGCACGATTTTTGCCGAATATCCCAACAACGTTTGCCAAAGTTTTCACATGGTTGCAATTGAGCGCGGCCGCTGTCGTATGATCATCTGAGTACGTTAAACAAACGCTACAGAGATCGAACCTGGGCCGAACCCGGCCCCGATTTTTCGGGGGTATATATGCTGGCAATCTCGCCTGCTCAGACCAGATCGTCGACCACGCGGCGGCAGCCAGAACTCTTTTCCGACATGTGCGATCGGATGCAAGAGTTTGGCGTACAAGTCGGGCTTGCGGCCCGCAGTGACGCCACTGTTTTCATCACCGGCGAAAGCGGCACGGGCAAAGAAGTGGTCGCGCGCGCCATTCATGACGGCAGTGATCGCGCCACTCATCCGTTTACTGCTGTCAATTGCGGCGCCATCAGCGATTCCCTGGTGCATGCCCAGCTATTCGGCCACGAGAAAGGCAGCTTTACCGGCGCACTGAGTCAGACCACCGGCTACTTTGAATCGGTTTGCGGCGGCACGCTGTTTCTGGACGAAGTCACCGAGATGTCTGACGCCTTACAAGTGCAATTTCTACGCGTACTGGAAAGCGGTACTTATCAACGCGTGGGGGGCACGGAATTGCTGCAGGCCGATGTGCGTATCGTGTGTGCCACCAATCGCGATCCGTTTGCTGCGGTGGAACGCGGCGAACTGCGCCAGGATTTTCTGCATCGCCTGCTCGTCGTGCCCTTGCGCGTACCCCCGTTACGGGAAAGGGGGGACGATGTTCGCTTGCTGGCGCAACGTTTTCTGGATGAACTGAATCTTACTCATCAGACGAACAAGCGCTTCTCGGCGCACATGATCGACGCGTTGACGATGTATGACTGGCCTGGCAATGTGCGCGAGTTACGCAATGTCGTCCAACGCGCGTTCATTATGTCGGATGCGGTGATCGAATCAGAACTCCCGCCCCGCGCTCCGACGAGCGCGCCGCACGATGTGAACAACGGCACACTATGCTTCCCCGTGGGCACGCCCCTGAGCCAGGCGCAGCACGATGTCATCTTGGCCACGCTGGCGTATCACGACGGCGATAAGCAGCGCACCGCTGACACCCTGGGTGTCAGCCTGAAGACACTCTACAACCGTCTGGGCGCCTACGGCGCTGACGCTAAAACTCCCTCCCTCCCCTCGGGCTGACGAGTCAAAACAGCCACGCGGAACACACCAGGTACGCCGCTTGCTCGGTTTTCCACTGCGTTCGTAACGGGGGACCGCGTGTGCAATGGATGACAACGTTTAGCCTGGCCGGCAGCCCTGTCTGGGCCTGGCTGTTGACCGCGCTGCTAGCGGCGGCATTGCTGGTCGCCATGCGATTGGGATTAGGTCTGGTAAAGACGCGGCTACAACGACGGCTGGAGGCTCGCGTGCGGCCGGGAATTTCTGCCGCACTCGAGATTCTGGAGCGCACCAGTTGGCTGGTCCTGTGCCTGATCGCAGCGTTGCTCGCGGCGCGCATCACGGGCGTCATTGCCATTTGGTCAGTGGCGGCCTCGCACCTGTGGTTTGTATTGACCGCTCTGCAAATCGCACTGTGGATAGACCGGGCCATATCGATTGGCATGGTCCGCGCCCTGATCGGTCGTGTGGGCGGCCAAGCCGTCACGGCGATGCTTCTGGCCCTACTATTGAGGATCGTGCTGTGGGCCATGACCATACTGGCCATGCTGGACAACGTGGGTGTCAATATTACGGCACTGATCGCCAGCTTGGGAATTGGTGGTGTCGCCGTCGCCCTGGCGGTTCAGACGATACTCAGCGATCTGTTTGCTTCCATCGCCATCGGATTGGATAAACCGTTCGAAGTTGGAGATTTCATCGTATTCGGCCCAGTGGCAGGCAGCATAGAACATATCGGTCTGAAAACGACGCGTATCCGCAGCTTGGGCGGCGAGCAAATCGTGTGTTCTAACACTGAGCTCCTCAAGCAGACCATTCAAAATTACAAGCGCATGCAACAACGGCGCATCGTGTTCGGGTTCACTTTGTCGTACCGCACATCCCCCGATTGCGTCGCGGCCATACCGGACATCGTACGCCGCCGGATCGAGGCCGAGGGCGACGCTAAATTCGACCGAGCGCATTTCGCCAGCTTTGGCGAAAACGGCTTGGTGTTCGAGGCGGTCTATTACGTAATGACCGCTGATTACAACCATTACATGGACATTCAGCAGCGAATCAACCTCGGGCTGCTGCGCGACCTGGGCAGTGCCGACGTGGCATTCGCCATTCCCGAGCGGCGCGTGCGGGTGGCACGCGATCCGGCCCCCCAAAATGGCCCAACAGAGGCATCGTCCGAACCGTAACGGACGCAACTTGCCAGACGGGTAATTCGGGGCAGTGGTTTCGCTGAATCCCAGGTTTATGGCATGCCGGGCACGCCGCTTGCGTACTTGCCAACAAACCGTCGCCTTCTCAGGCGAACGGTACGCGAACGGTACGCGAACGGGAGCAGTCATGGCGCGAACGAGAAGCTTGATAGTGACATCCGAGGCATTTCCCCTGGCCAAGAGCGGCGGCCTAGGCGATGCGGTGACGGGCATGGCGAGCGCGCTGAGCGTGGCAGGCACGGACGTCGGCATACTGATGCCTGCCTACCGGGGCGTGCTGGACCGTGTGGTGGGGCTGCGTCACATTGCGCATCTAGCGGGTATGCCCGGCGGCGAAGCCACGCTGGTGGGTGCCCTGTGCCCTGAGTCGGGCCTGCCCGTTTACCTATTGTGCAACAACGCCCTGTACGACCGTGAAAACCTCTATCTGGATGAAAACGGAGAGTCCTATGCGGACAACGCAGTGCGTTATGCCGCGCTTGCTCACGCCGCGGTACGTGTGGCCACGGGCCTGCCGAACATACGCCGACCGGATATTCTGCATGCGCAAGACTGGCATGCCGGGCTGGTGCCGCTACTGGTGCGCGCGGCAGGGCTGCGCTACGTCAAGACGGTGTTCACCGTGCATAACCTGGCCTTTCAGGGGGTGTTTCCATTGTCTTGCGCCCGCCAACTCGGCGTGCCCGATAGTTATTGCACCGAAGACGGCATCCGCTTCTTCGATCAATTGAATTTCCTGAAGGCCGGTCTACGCTACGCCGACTGCATCACCACCGTCAGCAAAACCTACGCGCGCGAAATCCTGACACCCGAATTCGGGTGCGGGCTAGACCCTCTGCTGCGCGCCAGGGCTGCCGACTTGATGGCCATTCCCAACGGTATCGACGATACCTTGTGGAATCCGGCTCATGATCGCTATCTGGGCCACCTGTCCTATAGCGCCCGCAATCTCACCAAAAAAACGCGGGCCAAGGCCGCACTGCAAAAAGCCTTTGGGTTACATGTGGACCAGAATGCTCCATTGCTGGCCATGGGTAGCCGTTTAACGCATCAAAAAATGGCCGATGTCGCGGCCCAGGCTTTGCCCGACGCATTGCAGCGCCATCCGACCCTGCAAGTAGCCATCATTGGCCGCGGTGATTACCAGTATGAGCGGGCGCTGGAAGCGCTGGCATCGCGCTACCCCGGACGCTGCGCGGTGCGCATTGGTTACGACGAAAGCACGGCCCACCGATTGCATGCCGGCGCCGACATGCTGCTGCATGGCAGTCGCTTCGAACCTTTCGGACTGACGCCCCTATATGCGATGCGCTACGGAACGATCCCTATCGGCTCACGCGTGGGTGGCCTGGCCGATACGATCATCGACCCCGGTGGCCAGGAAGCAGACCGGGTAATGCTGGCAGCCACCGGCGTCCTGTTTGACGGTGATCGCGCCCAGGATATGAGTTTGGCCATCGATCGTGCACTGCGTTTGTACCGCCAACCTGCCGTGTGGTGCAGTATGCAGCGCAATGGCATGGCCTGCGAATTCAGTTGGAGAGCCGCGGTGCGACCTTACCTGGCTTTGTACGACAGTTTGGTGAGCGCCACGCCGCGCGGTCAAGTTCCCGCGCCGCTGATTCGCCCGTTGCCCGTACCGGCGTATACGCGCCGCGCGAATAATGGCATCTCCGTTCGGACAGCATACTGATCATCGTGACAAGTATGGAGAACCGCAAGCACCGTCCCAGCCTATCGTCCCCGTCGTCCGTGCCGACGCAAGAGCCATTGCGTATGTATTACGCGCGTGGCGCTGAATTCAATACACCAGATACCGATCTGGCGCGTCCATGGGATGCGCTGTGCCAACGGGTGCGCGACGGCGGTTTCAATGCCTTGCTCGTCGAACCGCTGTGGCTGCGCCCACGCGGCGGCACCTGGTCAGCCGCGCCGCTGGACCCTGATCAGCCCGATTCCCGTCTGGCCACAGACGCAACACTGTCTGAATGGCTGCAGCGTCTAGCGTTCAGCGGTGCACATCATGATTTGCCGGTATACATGGATCTGGTATTGGATCGTATTGCGGTAGATTCGCCTCTCATTGAACGGCATCCCGACTGGTATCTCGCTCCGGCCGACGATCCCGCCCGCGACCCACGCAGCGCATTGCAAGCGCGTGGAATTCGCCATTTGCGCGACGGCGCACTACCCCAGGGCTTTTTGCACGACTGGATCGAGCGATTGACACGATGGCTGGATGCCGGACTGGCGGGGTTTCGCATCAATGCACCTCAGCGCGTGGATGCTGACGACTGGCACGCGTTGTTGATGCCGTTACGCGCTGCCTTTCCGGATGGGCGTTTCCTGGCCTGGACGCCGGGACTGGATCCACAGCAACTCGAAGGATTGCGCGCGGCGAACTTCGACGCCGTCTTTTCTTCGCTGCCATGGTGGGACTTCCGGTCGACGTGGTTGGCCGAAGAACACGCGCGTCTGCGCGCGGTCGCGCCCGTCATCGCCGTTTCCCCTGAGTTGCCGCCCGCGCTTTCCGAAGCACAGGTTCTGCGCGGACTGTGGGCAGCCGCCATCAGCGGCGACGGCATTCTGATCGAGGGCGGACTCGACGCGCGGCAACGGCTGTATCAGCAACTCAACGCCTGGCTACGCCGCCAGCCAACCGCCGGACCCTTGCGTAGTGCCGCGGGGCAAGACGGAAGATGTACCGTATTGGTGCACCACGATGCCTGGGTCAAGGACGCCGCCTTGGGTGCGCGGGTACTGTTGGCCAACCCCATGACCGACGCACCGGCACGCGTGGACTGGGAACATATCGGTCGTCTGCTACCCGCCGGCGTACCGCAGCACGACGCAGTACCGCCTGCCATGCGCTTACGCGGCGAGCAACTGGGGCCCGGCGCGGCGGCGGCATTCACTGTCGAGCCGCTCACGTCGGTGCAGGCCCCAACCCCCGAGCGTTCTCCCGGCTCGCGTACTCAGCGCAACCCCCGGATTGTCGTCGAGAACGTAGCCCCGGCCGTTGACGGAGGGAAGTACGCCGCAAAATGCGTGGCGCAAGACGTCGTGCGCGTACAGGCTGACATCTACACCGATGGCCACGAAAAGCTCAGCGCCGAGGTACTGTGGCGTGCCGTCGATGAAACCGACTGGCACGCGGAGCCGATGCGCGCCCTGTCCAATGATCGCTGGGAAGCGGCCATCCGGCCATTGCGCATTGGCCGACACGAGTTTGCCATCAGCGCCTGGTATGACACATGGCAAACATTTTGCACGGATCTCAAAAAGAAGCATGACGCCGGGCAAGATCTGACGGCGGATCTGCTGGACGGCGCGGCTCTGCTGCGCGACGCGGTGGTGCGTGGTCGCAAAGCATCCGTCGAGGTTGCGGTATTGACTCCGATCACGCTTGCATCGCAGCGCCTAAGCGATCAGGCATCCCACGAGCAGGTTGAAACGCTGTTCGATAGCCCTCTGTCAGCGGCTATGCAGGCAGTCACCGATAAGCCTTTCCAGTATGTCAGTCCAGCACCCTATCCGTTATGGGTAGACCGACGTGCCGCTTGCTATGCCAGCTGGTATGAAATGTTTCCCCGCTCGCTAGCGCCCCGGCCGCAGATGCATGGCACCTTTGACGACGTGATCGCGCGTCTGCCGGCGGTGCGCGACATGGGATTTGACGTGCTGTATTTTCCGCCGATTCATCCGATCGGCCACAGCCACCGGAAAGGGCCAAACAACAGCCTGGATTGCCAGGAAGGCGACGTCGGTAGCCCCTACGCCATCGGCGCGGCGGAGGGAGGCCACGATGCCATTCACCCGGAATTGGGCTCATTGTCCGACTTCCTGCGTCTGGTCGAACGCACGCACGAACACGGCATGGAAATTGCCCTCGATTTCGCCATCCAGTGCTCACCCGATCATCCATGGCTGGCGCAGCATCCCGACTGGTTCGACCGGCGCGCCGACGGCACGATCCGATATGCCGAAAATCCACCAAAGAAATATGAAGACATCGTGAATGTCTCGTTCTATAAAGGCACCGGGCGACGTACTCGAAAGTCATCGCTATGGCGCGCTCTACGCGATATCGTACTGTTCTGGGTCAACCACGGCGTGCGCATCTTTCGCGTAGACAATCCACATACCAAGCCTTTGCCGTTCTGGGAATGGCTGATCGGCGAGGTCCAGGGCCAGCATCCAGATGTGCTGTTCTTATCAGAGGCCTTTACGCGCCCCAAGATGATGTATCGCTTGGCCAAGATTGGGTTCACCCAGTCGTATACCTACTTTACCTGGCGCAACACTCGGCGCGAACTGACGGAGTACCTGCAAGAACTCTCGACCTCGCCGGCAGCCGATTACTTTCGCCCCAATTTTTTTGTCAATACGCCAGACATCAATCCGTACTTTTTGCAAACGTCAGGTCGGCCGGGTTTCTTGATTCGTGCCGCGCTGGCCGCGACGACGTCGGGATTATGGGGCCTGTATAGCGGGTTCGAATTATGTGAATTTCAGCCTATACCGGGCAAGGAGGAATACCTGGACTCCGAAAAGTACCAATTGCGTCAGCGCGATTGGCAAGCACCCGGCAACATCATTGCGCAGATCACGCAGCTCAATGCCATTCGCCGCGCCAATATCGCCCTGCAAACGCACCGCGGTTTTACGCCCATCGACACCGGCAATGATCATGTTCTGTGCTTTTGGAAAACCACACCATGTCGCAGCAATGTCGTGCTGGTCGCCATCAGCCTGGACCCACACCATGGACAGAACATAAACATGGAGGCGCCCTTCTGGCTATTCGGCCAGCCCGATGACGGTCAATTGCATGCCGACGATCTGCTCAGCGGCAAGCGGGAATACTGGCACGGCAAATGGCGCGACATTGCGTTGCATCCCGAGCAACCTTACCGCCTTTGGCGCCTATCGGTTCACGATTGATACGCGGAGCTTTTATGCCACATGCACGATCTGTCCTCCCGTCGCCACAAGACACGCCGCTCTGGTACAAGGACGCGGTCGTTTATCAGCTGCATATCCGCTATTTCTACGATGCCAACCACGACGGCATCGGTGATTTCGAAGGGCTGACCGCCAAACTCGATTACATTGCGAACCTGGGCGTGGACACGATCTGGCTGTTGCCCTTCTATCCCTCGCCCAGGCGCGACGACGGCTATGACATCGCCGACTATCGCGGCGTCCATCCCGATTACGGCACGATTGCCGATGCGCGCCGCTTCGTGCGCGCGGCCCACGCGCACGGCCTGCGGGTGATTACAGAACTGGTGGTCAACCATACGTCCGACCAGCATCCCTGGTTTCAGCGCGCGCGACGCGCCCGTCCGGGCAGCGCAGCCCGCAATTACTATGTATGGTCCGACGATGATCAGGCCTATTCGGGCACACGCATTATTTTCTGCGATACCGAAAAATCGAACTGGACGCGCGATCCCGAGGCCGGCGCCTATTTTTGGCATCGCTTTTATTCGCATCAGCCCGATCTGAATTATGACAATCCCCAGGTACTGAAAGAGATTATTTCGGTCATGCGGTATTGGCTGGATATGGGCGTCGACGGCCTGCGGCTTGACGCCGTCCCCTACTTGGTAGAGCGCGAGGGCACCAATAACGAAAATCTGCCTGAAACCCATCAGATACTGCGCCGCATCCGAGCTGTCATTGATGCCGAGTATCCCGGCCGCATGCTGCTGGCCGAAGCCAACCAATGGCCCGAAGACGCCCAGCAATATTTCGGCAATGGCGATGAATGCCATATGTCCTTTCATTTTCCGCTGATGCCACGCATGTACATGGCCATTGCGCAGGAAGACCGCTTTCCCATCACCGACATCATCAGGCAGACGCCGGAGATTCCCGCGACCTGTCAATGGGCCATTTTCCTGCGTAATCACGACGAACTGACGCTGGAAATGGTGACGAGCGAAGAACGTGATTATCTCTGGAATGTCTATGCTGCCGATCCTCGCGCCCGCATCAACCTGGGCATTCGGCGCCGGCTTGCGCCGCTGCTGGAGCGCGATCGCCGCCGTATCGAACTGATGAACAGTCTGTTGTTATCGATGCCCGGCACGCCGGTGCTGTACTACGGCGACGAACTGGGCATGGGAGACAACATTCATCTGGGCGACCGCGATAGCGTGCGTACCCCCATGCAATGGTCGCCCGACCGCAATGGTGGATTTTCCCGAGCCGATCCCGAACGTCTGCCTCTGCCGGTGCTGATGGGGCCCTTGTACGGCTATGAGGCGGTCAACGCAGAGGCCCAGCAGCGCGATCCGCATTCACTGTTGAACTGGACTCGCCGCATGGTGGCCCAGCGCCGGCAGTCGCGCGTTTTCGGACGCGGTACGTTGAGATTTCTGTATCCGGGTAACCGCAAGATCCTGGCCTATCTGCGCCAAGACGATGCGAGCACAATCTTGTGTGTCGCCAACCTGTCCAACACCGCTCAACCGGTAGAGCTGGACTTGACAGAGTTCGCCGGCAAGGTTCCGGTGGAAATGCTGGGCGAAAGCCCGTTTCCGGATATCGGCACATTACCGTATCTGCTGACACTACCGCCTTACGGTTTCTACTGGTTCAATCTGAGCGCCGAACATGCGTTGCCCGCCTGGCATGCGCAGCAGCCCGAACAAATGCCCGATCTCATGACGCTGGTGCTACTGGGGCGCGATGGCTTCGCGCTGACAGATTCATCGCGACACGCGTTTGAGCACGATGTGCTGCCCGCCTTTTTGCAGCGGCAGCGATGGTTTCCCGCCGAACACCGTATCAACGTGGCCCGCCTGGTCGCCTATACGCCCCTGGCTGATGGCGACGTCGAACAATATTTGATGACCGAACTGGAAACCGGCACGGGTAGCGCTCGCACACGTCTTCATGTGCCGCTCTCGGTGATCTGGGGGGCCGCGTCCCCGCAGGATTACGTACTGGCGCGCATCCGCCGTGGCGCCGCTGTGGGTGTGCTGGCCGACGCTTCGCGCCAAGAGGGGTACGTGCGAACGCTGGTGGCGTCTCTGCAATCCGGGCATGAGCCACATACGGCGGCCAAGTCGTCCTCGGCTTTATGCTTCTTTCCCGAAGCCGGATTGCGTACCATGGAGTTACCGGCCGACGCACCGCTACAGTGGCATAGCGGCGAACAAAGCAATACCTCCGTCACCGTGGGCGACCAGGCTGTTCTGAAAATCGTGCGTCGCCTCGAACCGGGAATGTCCCCCGAAGTGGAAATGTCACGCCATCTGACCCAGACCGGCTACGCCAATACCCCGGCGCTGCTGGGCGAGGTCGCCCGCCGGGATGCTGATCATTCGATGCGTACACTGGCGTTATTACATGCCTATCTGGTTCATGAAGGCGATGCCTGGACGTGGACGGTCGACTATCTGAAACGCGCGTTGGACGACACGCTCGCCCGCCATGCCAGTGTCGACGCATTCGACGAGGCGCTGGCAGGCTACACCACCGTAGCCAGCACGATAGGACGCCGACTGGCTGAGTTACACAATATACTGGCCAGCCCCTGCGATGATCCCGCCTTCGCGCCACAAATCGCTACCGCAGATGACGCCCAGGCACATGCCGACGCCATCATCGCGATGCTGGACCGCGCGCTCGTTTTGCTACAAGGGTTGGAGTCAACCCTGGACGCCACTGCCCGCGCCTGCGCGGCCTGGCTGCGCGAGCATCGCGACCGTTTGGCTAAACAGCTTACGGAGATGACGCAGGCTGAAACGGGTGCCATGCAATTACGCATTCATGGAGATTTCCATCTCGGCCAGGTATTGCTGGCGCACACCGACGCCTATCTGATCGACTTCGAAGGCGAGCCGGCCCGACCGCTTGCCGAGCGGCGCGGCAAGACCTGCCCGATCAAGGACATAGCCGGCATGCTGCGGTCATTCGATTACGTCACGGCAACCCTCGGTCGCAATGAACCGCTGGGCACCGTGACGGCGCCGGTCCCGGATGACAGCACGGGCGGAGCCCTCGGCGAAAGCCCGCCAGACCGCCGCAGCACCCTTCTGCCACGATTTCGCACACGCGCGGCCGACGCGTTCATGCAGGGCTACCACGCGGCAGCCGACCCGGCGCTTCGACTGCCGCCCGAACGCGAACACGCGCTGCTGCAGGCTGTGCTGATTGAAAAAGCCGCATACGAGATCTGCTATGAAGCCCTCCATCGGCCTGACTGGGTAGCCATTCCGCTGTGCGGCCTGGCCGAACTGGCACGTACCCAACTCATGGCAGTTGCTATCGATCATGAGGAGCACCGCCCATGAACAAAACGGTAAAGGTCGCCCCCCCCACGAGCCTCACGCCTTCAGTACAAGAAGCGTTGCTGGCGGGCCACTATCCTGACGCGTTCGGCGTGCTGGGTCCGCACAGATTGAATGGCCGCACACTCCTGCGCGTGCTGATGCCGGGCGCGCTAGGTGTAGAGGCCGTATTCGCCAACGGCGCCACGCTGTCCTTGCCTCCCATCGGCAATGGCTTCTATGAAGCCGACATCACCAAGCACTGTCACGATGCGCCTGCCGATTATCGGTTGCGTATACGCTGGTCCGGTGGAACCGAAGATATTGACGATCCCTACGCTTATGGTCCGCTACTGGACGATTCGCACCTGGGCATGTTCGCACAAGGTGCGTGGCAATATGCCGCACCGTGCCTAGGCCCGCACCCGTGCAAGGTCGCCGGTGTGACCGGTGTACGTTTCGCGGTATGGGCCCCCAACGCTCGCCGCGTAGCACTGGTGGGCGACTTCAACGGCTGGAACGGGCTACGCCACGGCATGCGCCTGCGTCATACCGCCGGCGTCTGGGAAATTTTCGTGCCGGGCGTGGCGCCGCATAGCCGCTATAAGTACCAGATATTGGGTGCCGACGGCGTTACTATGCAGAGGGCCGACCCCATGGCGCGCCAAACGGAAGCACCACCCGCGACCGCATCCGTCGTGCCTGACGCAACGCCTTACGCCTGGAACGATGCAGCCTGGATGCAAGGACGTGCCTCGCGCCAACGCCCCGATGCGCCATTAGCCATCTACGAAGTCCACGTGGGCTCGTGGCTGAGCGATCCCAACCCCGCGCCACTGTGGGACCGCTTGGCCGAACGCCTGCCCGCCTACGCGCGCTCGCTCGGATTCACCCATATAGAACTGATGCCCATCATGGAATATCCGTTCGGCGGCTCATGGGGCTATCAACCACTGAGCATGTTCGCGCCCAGCGCCCGCTACGGGACACCCGCGGATTTTGCGCATTTTGTCGACGAATGTCATGCGGCCGGACTAGGGGTACTACTGGACTGGGTGCCCGCCCATTTTCCCAACGACACGCATGGGCTGGTCCGATTCGATGGCACCGCGCTGTACGAATACGCCGATCCGCGCGAAGGATTCCATCCCGACTGGGACACCATGGTCTACAACTTGGGGCGCAACGAAGTAAAAGCCTGCATGATCGCCAGCGCGCTGCATTGGTTGCGCGATTTTCATATCGACGGACTGCGCGTCGATGCCGTCGCGTCAATGCTATACCGCGATTACAGTCGCGCGCCGGGCGAATGGATTCCGAATCGGTATGGTGGTCGGGAAAATCTCGAGTCAGTCGAGTTCCTGCGTGAACTGAACACAGCCGTCGCCGCCGAATGCCCCGACGTCATCATGGTGGCCGAAGAGTCCACGGCCTGGCCTGGCGTCACCGCGCCCGTCAGCGACGGTGGGTTGGGTTTTGACTATAAGTGGAACATGGGCTGGATGCACGACACGCTGCGCTATATGCGTCGCGACCCCGTGCATCGCCGCCACCATCATCACGATGTCACTTTCAGCATGGTGTACGCCTATTCCGAGCGCTACATACTTCCCCTTTCTCACGACGAAGTAGTACATGGCAAGGGTTCGCTGTTGGGCAAGATGCCGGGCGGGCACGCCGACCGCCTTGCTCAGTTGCGTCTCTATTACGCGTACATGTGGTCTCACCCCGGCAAGAAACTATTGTTCATGGGCGGTGAAATCGCGCAGGAAAGCGAATGGAATCATGATGCCGCCATCGACTGGCGCCTGCTTGATGATCCCGCGCCGCGCGGCGTGCAGCGGCTCATTGCGGACCTGAATCGTCTCTATGGCGAGCTGCCCGAACTGCATCGACGCGACACGGATCCGTCGGGTTTTGCCTGGATGATCGGCGACGACCAGACCAACAGCGTGCTGGCCTTCGTGCGCACCGACGGCCAGCATTACGTGCTGGCGGTATGCAACTTCACCCCCGTGGCACGTCACGACTATCGCATCGGTGTCCCGCTGGCGGGAAGCTGGCGGGCACGGATCAACACGGATGACGCCATTTATGGGGGTACCGGACTGGCAGAACCTATCCTGGCTAAGACGGATGACGCGCCTGCCCACGGCCAGGCGCAATCGCTATCGCTGAGCCTGCCGCCATTTGCGACGCTGCTGCTGCGTCACGAAGGATGACTATGGCTGACTCGATGCACCACCGACTGACAGCGGGCTCCCCTTACCCATTGGGTGCCACCAGCGATGGCCTGGGTATCAACTTCGCCGTGTTCTCCGCTAATGCGACGCGCCTTGAGCTCTGCCTGTTCGATGAGCGCGGCCGCAGAGAATTGTGTCGGCTGGCACTGCCCGAGTGCACCGACGAGATATGGCACGGCTATCTGCCCGATGCACAACCCGGGCTGGTATACGGCTATCGCGCGCATGGCCCCTACGACCCCCGCAATGGGCATCGTTTCAACCCACACAAACTCTTGCTCGATCCGTATGCGCGCCGCTTGACGGGCGCGCCGCGCTGGTCGGACGCGCTATTCGGCTATCGGATGCAACATACCAAGGCCGACCTCAGCATGGATCGACGCGACAGCGCTATCGCCATGCCCAAGGCCGTCGTCGTCGACGACTATTTCGACTGGGGCCGCAGTGCCCCGCCAGGCACTGCCTGGAATGACACCGTGCTGTATGAGGTGCACCTGCGCGGCGCCACCATGCAACGCGAGGATCTACGCACGCCCCTGCGCGGCACCGCAGGCGCCCTGGCCGATCCGCGCTTTCTGGACCACCTGCACCGCCTTGGCGTGACCGCCGTCGAATTGATGCCCGTACACGCATTCCTGCAAGACCGTTTTCTGATCGAGCGGGGTCTGCGCAACTACTGGGGGTACAGCACCCTGTCGTTTTTCGCGCCTGAGCCGAGCTATGTGCCGCAAGGCGGGCCCAATGAACTCAAGCAAGCCATACGACGTCTGCACGCCGCGGATATTGAAGTGATCCTGGACGTGGTCTACAACCATACCTGCGAAGGCAGCGAGCTGGGACCCACCCTGTCATGGCGCGGGCTGGACAACGCCAGCTATTACCGATTGGTTCCGGGTGATGAACGCTATTACGTCAATGACACCGGCTGCGGCAATACCCTCAATATCTCGCATCCTCGCGTATTGCAAATGGTAATGGACTCGCTGCGCTACTGGGCGTGCACCTATCGCGTGGATGGTTTCCGTTTTGACCTGGGTGTCACGCTCGGGCGCGAAGGCACCGGTTTCGACCCTGGCTCGGGTTTCTTCGACGCCATCCTGCAAGATCCGCAGCTGACACGGCTGAAATTGATATCCGAACCCTGGGATGTGGGGCCCGACGGCTATCAATTGGGCCAACATCCACCCGGTTTCGCCGAATGGAATGATCGCTTCCGAGACGGCACGCGACGCTATTGGCGCGGCGACGACGGTATGACAGGCGAGTTGGCTGCACGACTGACGGGTTCCCGCGATCTGTTTGATCGTCGGCATCGGCGCCCCTGGGCCAGCATCAATTATGTCGCTTCGCACGACGGTTTTACCCTGCGCGATGTCACCAGCTATGCCTGCAGCCACAATGAGGCTAATGGCGAAGAAGGCGCTGACGGCCATGGAGAAAATTTCAGTGCTAATTGGGGCCATGAAGGTCCGACCGACGACGATCGGATTCTGGATTTGCGCTCGCGGGTGCAACACGCGATGTTGGCGACCGTACTACTGGCCGATGGCACCCCCATGCTGTTGGCGGGCGACGAGTTCGGCAACAGCATGGGAGGAAACAACAACGCTTATTGCCAGGACACCCCCGTCAGCTGGCTGGACTGGCAGGATCTGGCGACAGATCCTGGCGCGTCATTGGCGCGCTATACGGCACGCCTGATTGCCCTCAGACGCGCCCATGCCAGCCTGCGCGCGGCCCGTTACGGCGACGCGGGCTACGAAATCGCACCCGGCATTGCCGCCCTGTCGTGGTTTACCGAGCACGGCCAGCCAATGGATCCGCCGGCCTGGGAAGACGCCGAACGCCGGACGCTGGCGATGCGCCGCGCGGCGGCAAACGATGACCATGAGGCGAACGTCACCTTGCTGCTGCTCAACGCCGGCGACGAACCCGTCAATTTCCAGTTGCCATTGCCAACGCTTGCCTGGACCATCGAACTCGATAGCGCTCAACCTTCGCGCCCTACGCAGCCCGCCGATGACCAAGCGCAGGAAGTGGCGGCACACAGCGTGTTGGTGTTAAGCGCCCAGACCCCCAGAGGTACGCCATGAGCGCAACGCCTCCCTCTGCCACGATAGATAGCGCCGCGTCGCCCGACCAGCTGCCCGCGCCGCTCAACGACGCCACGCCGATGTTTGGCGCGCAGGTGATGTCCGATGGCACGACATGCTTTCGGCTGTGGGCACCGTCGGCGCCGCCCTCCCTGGCGCTGGAAATCGAGGGCTTAGCACCTATCCCGCTGCGGCCTGATGCGACGGGATGGATACACACGCGTGTCGACTGCCCGCCCGGCGCGCGCTACCAATACCGGCTCGACACGCAACGAACCGTGCCGGATCCCGCGTCGCGCCGACAAGCCGATGACGTGCATGGTCCCAGTATCGTTACCGCATCGGGCGGCTACGCGTGGTCCCATCCGGACTGGAACGGCCGTCCTTGGGAGGAGGCCGTCGTCTACGAAGTCCATGTGGGCCTGGCGGATGGCTACGCCGGTTTGCAGCAACGCCTGCCAGCGCTGGCGGCGCTTGGCGTCACCGTCGTGCAACTCATGCCTATCGCCGACGTTTCTGGCCAACGAAACTGGGGCTATGACGGTGTGTTGCCCTTCGCGCCAAATCCCCGATATGGCACACCGCTGCAGTTGAAGACGCTGATCGATACGGCGCACGGACTGGGAATGAGCATCATGCTGGATGTGGTCTACAACCATTTCGGCCCTGATGGAAATTACTTGGCCCTATACGCCCGGGAGTTCTTTCGCGATGACATACAGACCCCTTGGGGGCCAGCCATTGACTTCCGGCGACCACAGGTATGCCGCTACTTTGAGGAGAACGCCCTCTATTGGCTGACGGAGTACCGCTTCGACGGTTTGCGGCTTGATGCCGTGCATGCCATCGCCAATCCCGAATGGCTACCCCGCCTGGCACATTACGTACGCAGTCATATTCCTGCATCCCGGCACATTCATCTGGTTGTGGAAAACGACGACAACCGGGCCTCGCTGCTGCGGCAAGGCTACGATGCCCAATGGAATGACGATGGGCACCATGTGCTGCATCATCTGCTCACAGGCGAGACGCACGGCTACTACGCCGACTATGCAACGGAACCTACCGCTATGCTGGCACGCTGTCTGAACACGGGTTTCGTCTATCAGGGACAGCCCACGTTGCGTGATCCCGCACGACGTCGCGGCGAGCCCACGAGCGGCCTACCCCCCACCGCGTTCGTGCTGTTCCTGCAAAACCACGATCAGGTCGGCAATCGCGCCTTTGGCGAGCGCCTGCTGACACTTGCCAACAAGCGTCCCGCCGCCCTGCGAGCCGCCGTGGCGCTGCAACTACTGACACCGCAAATCCCACTGATATTCATGGGCGAGGAATGCGGCTCCGTAGCGCCGTTCCTGTACTTCACAGATTATCGCGACCCGACCCTTGCTCAAGCCGTACGTGATGGCCGACGACGGGAGTTCGACTTTGGCATTCGCGGACAACAACCTGCGAGCCAACCGCTACCGGATCCCAACGAAGCGGCCACCTACACGGCCAGTTACCCGTGGGTAGACACCCCCGACTCGACGCAGTGGCACGAGTACTATCAGGCCTTGCTGGCCGTGCGCCAGCACATGATCGTCCCCCGCCTGGCCGGCACCCACGCCGAAGCGGCCTACGTGTTGGGCTCTTCGGTGGTGGGTGCACATTGGCGCATGAGCGACGGCGCGCGCCTTTCACTGTATGCCAACCTGGGCGATCAAGACGCCGACTCGCTGCAACTTGAGCCGCCCAGCGATACCGCTGTCTTGCTATTCCAGAGTGTTGCCGGTGCATGCGACGCCTTGGCTCGCGCATGCTTACCCGCCGCTTGCACCGTGTGCCTATTGGAGGAAGCACAATGAGCGCTGGCATGTCCGCCGCCGACCCCCTGACCGAGCTGGCAGAAGCCGCTGGCGTGGCAACGCGCTGGACAGACGCCAGTGGCAAGCCCCGAGGTGTCTCTGCCGATACGCTGCGCGCCGTACTGCGCGCCATGCACTTGCCTGCCGACACGCCGGCACAAACCTACGATAGCTTGTCCGCCTTGAGCGAACCTGTAACCACGCCGCCCGCACTGGCCGTCGTCACCACCGGTAGTCGCCTGCGAATACCGGGCGTGCGTCGTCGCCGTTACCGTATCCAATACGAAAATGGCACTTGCGCAGAGGGCCAGACTAATCGCGATGACGACCACCTCAGCGTGCCCGTGCCAGACAGCCCCGGCTACCACCACCTTGAATTGGACGGCTATTCGTGCAGGCTGGCCGTAGCACCGTCACGCTGCCCTACACCCAAGCAACTATTGCGGCAGGATCCTCCGCGCGCTTGGGGCATTACGGCGCAAATCTACAGCTTGCGTCACGCTGACCCGCTCCGCCATCCGGCAGCGGGAGGTTATGGCGATTTCGGTGCGCTGGGTGAATTGGCCGGCGATGCGGCCCGGCTGGGTGCCGATGCCCTGGCTATCAGCCCGGTACACGCCATGTTTAGCGCCGAGCCGGGCGCCTGCAGCCCCTATTCGCCGTCGAGTCGGCTATTTCTGAATGTGCTCTACGCCGACCCGGGCGCCGTATTCCGTGCTGACGAAGTACGGACTGCCATGGCAGCCATCGATGGCGACGGCCGCGCAGCCGCGCTAGAGCGGGCCGCACTGATTGATTGGCAAGCCGCAGGCACGCTGCGGCTTGCATTGTTGCGCAAGCTATACGACAGCTTCGACCGCGCGGCACTGGCTCCGCGCGAGGCCTATGCGCGCTTTCGTCAGGCAGGTGGCGACGCGCTGCAGAACCACGCGGTGTTCGAAGTTCTTCATGCTCGCCACACCACCGATTGGCGAAAATGGCCCGATGCCTTGCGCGATCCACGATCATCGCGGACGCGCGGCTTCGGCGCGGCCCATGAGCGCGAGGTCGGCTTTCACATATTTGCGCAATGGTTGGCGCGCACCAGCCTGGAACGCGCGCAAGCCAATGCCCGCGATGCCGGCATGCGTCTTGGCCTGATTGCCGACCTAGCCGTGGGCACAGATCCGCGCGGCAGCCACGCGTGGAGCCAGCAGGCCGACATCATCGAAGGTCTGTCGATCGGCGCTCCCCCCGATCTCCACAACCCGACAGGGCAACAATGGGGTTTGGCCGCGTTCTCTCCGTATGCGTTGCGCGAGCGCGGCTATGGTCCCTTCATTGAAATGCTGCGCGCCGTACTGGCCAGCACGGGCGGAATACGCATTGACCATATCCTGGGCCTGGCACGTCTGTGGGTGGTGCCGCCCGGCGCAACGCCGGCCGCGGGCGCCTACCTGCGCTACCCGCTGGACGATATGCTTCGGCTGATCGCCCTGGAAGCATGGCGGCACCAGAGCCTGGTGGTGGGAGAAAACCTGGGTACCGTCCCCGCCGGTTTCAACGATCAACTGGCGCAGCACGGGATTCTGGGCACTAGCGTGCTGTGGTTTCAGACCGAACCGTTGTCGGCGGTATCGTCATCCCACGGCCATCCAGCATTCCTGCCTCCCCAGAGCTGGCCAAGCGACGCGATTGCCATGCCCGACACCCACGATCTACCTACCGTGCGTGGGTGGTGGGAAGGCCGCGATCTTTATTGGCGCGAACGGCTGTACCGCGAACCCGACGGCACACACGCTGAGCGCCTATGCCAAGCCCGGCGCACGGCTTTGTGGTCCAGCCTGCGCGCAGCAGGCTTAGTACGTGGAAACGACCCACCGAGCGACCCACCGATCACAGCTGTTCTAAGCTTCGTGGCGGCCACTGCAGCGCCACTGATGCTGGCGCCACTGGAAGATCTGGCCGCCATCGCCGAGCAGCCCAACTTGCCCGGTACCATTGCCCAGCACCCCAACTGGCGTCAGCGCTTGCCAACTATGCAGTACGGTCTGCTGCATGACCCCGCGCTACGCGCCCGCATCCAGGCCATCAAAGCCAACCGGAGCGCGCCATGACGCCACGCGCCACCGCCCGACTGCAACTGCACGCCGGCTTCACACTGGACGATGCACGCGCGCAAGTTCCCTACTATGCACAACTCGGCATCAGCCACCTGTACATCTCACCGCTCAGCACCGCACGCTGCGGGTCCACGCATGGCTACGACGTCACGGATCACAGTAGGGTGAATCCCGAGTTGGGCGGAGAAGCCGCCCTACGGCAGTTGGTTGCCGCCCTACGTGGTCACGACATGGGACTGATCGTCGACATCGTGCCCAACCACATGGCGGCCGATTGCGCCAATCTCTGGTGGCGCGATGTACTAACCCATGGGCCGGCCAGTCGCTACGCCGACTGGTTCGATATCGATTGGCACCCGGCGGATACCGCGCTGCAGGGCAAACTGCTGCTGCCGCAATTAGCACAACCGTATGGCGTCAGCCTGCGGGCCGGCGATATCCAACTGAGATACGATGCCATCACCGATACCTACGTCATCGATGTTGCGGGCACCCGCCTGCCGTTGGCCACAGGTACCGAACCCGTTCAGGTGGCACCCGGCACCTTGCGTGAATCGCATGACCCCGCCGACCAAGCAGGCCTGACCCGGCTGCATCAACTACTGGAACGACAGCACTATCGGCTGGCGTGGTGGCGCACAGCCGCCGATCAAATCAATTGGCGACGCTTCTTCGAAATCGACACACTGGTGGGCGTGCGGGTCGAACAACCCGCGGTGTTCAAGGCCGTGCATGCGTTGACACTGCGGCTTTATACCGAGGGGCTGATTGATGGCGTGCGTATCGATCATATCGATGGTCTAGCCGACCCGATCGGCTATTGCCGCCAACTGCGCACAGCGCTGACAGCTCACGGCCAAAATCGGATGGCCGCCGGGCTGCCGCGTGATCCTTACCTGATCGTCGAGAAAATCCTGGCTCCCGGAGAAGTCCTGGATGGACGCTGGGATATCGATGGCACAACAGGTTATGACTTCATGGATCAGGCAGGCGCGCTGCTGCATGACCCTGCTGCCGCGTCCGTGCTGATCCCGGCGTGGCAGGTATTGGCACAAGACGCCCGGCCCACGGCCCAGCAGCTTGAAGGGGTGCGCCTGCACATGTTGTCGCGCCACTTCGCGGCCGAGCGCCGTGCGCTGGTGCGCGCGTTTTTGCGCCTTGCGCGACAAACACTGGAAACACGCGATTGGAGCGAAGACGCCATCGACCGCGTGCTTACCCGCCTGCTGGCCGCCTTTCCGGTGTATCGCACCTATGCTGATCCGCAAGGTCGCAACGCATCCGATCAAACCTATTGCCAGATCGCGGCAACGCGGGCGCGGCATTTGCCGGGCCCCGCCCTGTCGCAGGCCGACGTTGAACTGCTGGAGCAGATCGATCGCTGGCTGGCCGGCGGCACCGCCCAAGACGACGCGTGCGTGGCCGTGCGCCGATTCCAGCAGTTGACGCCGCCACTGGCAGCCAAAGCGCTCGAAGACACGTTGTTTTATCGTTACGGCCCCATTCTGTCACGCAACGAAGTCGGCGCGTCACCTGATCAGTTCGCTCTATCGGTAGCTGATTTTCACCGTGCCTGCGCGGCTCGCGCACGCCGCTTTCCCGCCGCCATGCTGGCCACCGCTACCCATGATCACAAGCGCGGCGAGGATGTCCGGGCTCGCCTGGCCGTGCTGACAGAGGCACCGCTTGAATGGCTACGCCATGTCCAACAATGGCTGGGACCGCCAGGCGATCCGCCAACGGCGGCAGATCGCTACATGCTGCTGCAAACCCTCGTGGGCGCCTGGCCGCCAGAGCTCGATCCGGCCGATACAACAGGCGTGGACCATTTTCTGGATCGCGTACGTGCCTGGCAATGCAAAGCCGTGCGCGAAGCCAAGCAGCACTCCAGCTGGACCCAACATAACTTGGCATACGAATCGGCTTGCGACCAGTACTTGAGCCGCCTACGCGAGCCAACCGACACACACCCGCCGCGACTGGGTGAAATCGCTGCCTTTGCCGAGCGCCTGACGCCCGCCGGTCTGGTCAACAGCCTGGTCCAGACGACCCTGCGCATGACCGTGCCAGGTGTGCCGGATTTGTACCAAGGCACGGAATTCTGGGATTTCAGTCTGGTCGATCCCGATAATCGCCATCCTGTGAACTATGAGACCCGGATGGCCGCACTGATTAATGCTCCCGCGTCGATTACGGGTGGCGACACCCTCACGCAAGCCGGCTGGCGATCGGGGCGGATAAAGCAACACCTCATCCGCTGCCTGCTGCAACGGCGCGCGGCTTATCCGTTACTGTTCCAGCATGGCTCGTATCTGCCACTGTCCGTGCATGGCGCGCAGGCCGTCCATGTACTGGCCTTCGTCCGCAGCCATGAAGATCAGCACTTGCTGGTGGTGGTGCCACGTCTGTGTGCCTTGAGACTGGCTCAGCCGACGCAAAATAGTCAGGCGCTCGCGTTCTGGGCAGACACCCGCATACGCCTACCGACCGGGTTGACGCGCCTATCCTGGCGCGACGTGTACAACGACGACGTGCTACGTCCCGATGTCCATGGCTGCCTGGATCTCGCCCAACTACTGCAAGACGGGCCCGTCAGTGTCCGGCTCGCTTAAGGCAGACCGGCTTCGCGTTGACCGGGATAAGCCATCCAGCGCCGACGCGTCGGACACATTCTGCTCAAGCATCCCACGAAGCCGTCGGATCAACTCGCCCACCGAAAACGGTTTCAGAATAACGTCCATTCCTTCACCCTGGAATTCGCTACCGTCCACGACATTCTCGGCGTAGCCCGTCATAAACAACACCTTCAATTCCGGACGGGATTCGCGCGCGATATCCGCTACCCGGCGGCCGTTCAAGCCGGGCAAACCCACGTCGGTGAGGAGTAAATCTACCTGCTGGGTATCGGCCAACAGACGCACACCCGCCTCACCGTCTGACGCGGTCAAAACGCGCACCGGCATCGCCATCAAGCTTTCGCGTATCATTTCGCGCACATTGGTGTCGTCTTCGACCAGCACGATCACCGCGTCGGCGGGTAGGCTATCAATCTCAGAGGCATTGCGACCCGCCCGACGCGCTGAATTCGCCGGCGGCCCTTCATAGCGAGGCAGGTAGAGACGAACCGTCGTGCCCTGATCAGGTGCACTGTCGATCGTGATCAGTCCGCCCGCCTGTCGCGCAAAGCCGTAGATCATCGACAGACCCAGACCGGTTCCTTCCCCCATCGGCTTGGTCGTGAAAAATGGCTCGAAGGCGCGCGCCAATACCTCTTGCGGCATTCCGTGTCCCTGGTCTTTGACATGCACCTCGATGAATTCGCCCGGCCGCACATCGGGATACTGGTGCAGAAAGTCCGCGTCGAGCTGGGTGTTGACCGCCTGCACCGTCAAATGACCGCCATCCGGCATGGCATCGCAGGCATTGATGACCAAATTCAGCAACGCGCTCTCGACCTGATTGGAATCGCACTTGACGATATGCAGGCCGGGCTCGGCCAGGCAAGTCAGCGTAATACCCTCGCCCGTATAACGGCGAAACAGGTCCTCCATCGAGGCCAACGTAGCTGCCATGTCCAGCGGCTTAGGATTGAGCGGCTGCCGCCGCGAAAAACTCAACAACCGCTCGGTCAGACGTGCGGCGCGACCGGCAGAATCCATGGCCGTCGCAATGAAGCGATTGGCTTCATGGTACTTGCCGGTATCCACCTTGCGCTGAATCAGATACAGCGCCCCGCTGATCCCCTGCAGCATATTGTTAAAGTCATGTGCGATCCCACCGGTCAACCTGCCCACGGCCTCCATCTTCTGCGACTGCAGCAACGCCGCCTGGGCTTGGCGCAGTTGCTCGGCCTGCAGTTTGAAGTCGGTATCGTCGCGGCCCACCAAATAGAAACTGTCGTGAGCCCATGTGATGGTCCAAGTGATCCAGCTATAACTACCGCTTTTGTTCAACAACCGGCTTTCCAAGTGCCGCACCTTCTGGCCGGCCTCCTCGTTGAGCAGCAGGTTGTCTCTGATGTGAGGTAAATCTTCCGGGTGAGCGAGATCCCCCAGAGGCATCGCCAGGAACTGTTCCTGCGTCCAACCTAAAATCGCTCGCACGGCCGGGTTCACACTGACAAATTGTCCCCGTGCGTTCGCCACCGCAAGCAAGTCGGGCGACAGGCGCCAGATCCGATCACGCTCGGCGATGGCCGACTCGACGCGTTGCTCGAGCACACGGGCATACTGCGAGCGCTCGACGGCATCGCACAGGCGCTCGGCGACCTCCTCCACAAACGCAGTATCCGGCCCTTTCAGGCGACGCTCGATATGGGATTTCACGTACAACATCCCGGTGGGCCACCCCCAGCGCCGCAATGGAATGGCGATGGCTATCGGACCGGCCTCGCCCGACTGACTCGCCAGCAAAGGCGACAAATACGCCGTTCGACTGTTTTCATACGCCTGGAAATACTCATCGCCTATTTGATCCGCGGTAATGCCCTCGCCTTCGGCCTTCGCTTGCTCCGATAGCCAATGTGTCGCCACGCGGGCTGCATCGGTGCCCACGTCGAACTCAAGAACAGCGACCACACTCAGACCCAAGTATCGGCCTAACGCCTCGCATGCAGCATGCTCAATGTCGACCTGCTGATGAATTTCGCGTAATTGATCGACCACGGACAGAAGAAAATTCTTGCGATGCTGCTCCGCCCAAAGCTCGCTCTCGGCCGCCTTGCGAGCCGTAATATCCAGCACCAGCACCGTGATCCTGTCCGATTGCGCTTCTTTATGCACGTGCGCCTCGTACCAGGCATCGCGACCCTGATGGGGCGCGGCTAGTTCGAACTGTGCCGACACGCCTGTTTCCACCACGTGGATGAAAGTTTCCATGACCTGCTCGGGCATGTTCGATATTATTTCGCGCAGCGAATGGCCCAGTGTATTGCCGGAATGCAGGCCACTTTGCTGCTCAAAGGCCGGGTTGACCTCGAGAAACCGAAAGTCCGTGATCACGCCCTGCTGATCGCGCATGGCTTCAATCAGAAAGAAGCCTTCTTGCATGCGTTGGAAAATTCCATGCCAACGCTCGCTGCTTTCCCGCAGCGCCTGCAAGGCGCCATGACGCTCGATAGCCAGCGCCACAGTGCGCACCACCACTGCCATGGCGTCGATATCTCGCGGTGTCGGCATGTGTTCGACATCGTAGTAATTCGAAAACACACCAAGCAGCCGACCGTCAGTGCCTTTGATGGGTGTGGCCCAACACGCTCGCAAATTGTGCCGAAGGGTCTGCTCGCGCCAGGGACTCCAGTGGGGATGCGTGGCAACATCATCGACATACACGGGCGTACCGGAATGGGCAGCGGCACCCCACGATGCCGCAGTGGGCAAAATCGGTACGCCATCGATAGCCGCCAGGAACTCTGCGGGCAGTGTAGGTGCTGCCATATGGCGTAAACGGACGCCAGCGTCGTCGACCGACATGACCGACGTTCGAAGATACACACTGGATTGCTGCTCAACGGCACGCAGCACATGGTCGATGACATCGGGCAGCGGCACGCCATCCGCAATGCGCTGCAGCATGATGCGCTCTTCTTCGAGGCGAGCGCGCGTATCGGCCCAAGGATTGCACACCTGATCGTGCTTGGTGAACATTACGCCCTCGTACACAAACCGGCAGAGACTGTCTGCACGTTTTTCTACCACATTTTTTCAAGTATGCCTGGATTGCGCCAGAAACAACGTAACACCACGCAACGCCCTACTACCTAGGTCGGCTAGCAAACAGCATGCCCGATCCTCTACCTCAATGGAGACAAGCGGACGAACATTTTTCGCCTGTCGGTAAAAAGTAAATCAACGCGACACGCGCCGCCCTTCAGAAACGTCGGGCACGATTTTTGCCTGACTTTCCTGCTACGCATATCGGAGAGCCACATGCCAAGTCAGGACGCGCACGCTCGCGGCAGCGCCACAGTCAAATTATTGACGGTCAACGTCCACAAGGGGTTCACGCTCTTCAATCGACGGTTCATTCTGCACGAATTGCGCTCGGCCCTGCGCGATGCACAACCTGACATCGTATTCCTGCAGGAAGTCATCGGCTCACACCACCGCCATGCACGACGTCTGGCGGCATGGCCCGCGACCTCGCAATACGAATTCCTGGCCGACAGTCTCTGGAGCGACTTCGCGTACGGGCGCAACGCGGTCTATCCTGAGGGAGATCACGGCAACGCGGTGCTCTCGCGCTGGCCGATCATTGAGCACCACAACTACGACGTTTCGGTGGGCACCCATGAAAGTCGCGGCATACTGCATAGTCAAGTTCGCCACCCCGACGTGGCCGACGATATGCATGTGGTCTGTGTGCATCTGGGCCTTCGCGAAGCGCACAGGCGTGCCCAATTAAATCAATTGTGCACGCTGGTAAATAAAATCGATAACAACGCGCCCGTGCTGGTCGGCGGCGACTTCAACGACTGGCGTCGGCGCGCCAGCGACATGCTGACGGACTGTTCGATGCGCGACGTGTTTCGTAGCACGCTGGGGCGCGAGCCGCGCACGTTTCCAGCCCGGTGCCCGTTACTGGCGCTAGACCGCATTTATGTGCGAAACGTGATCTCGGCTCGTCCGGTGGCCCTGGCGTCGCGGGTTTGGCGCCATCTGTCGGACCATGCGCCGCTCGCGGCCGAGGTACGACTATGACCTCCACCTGGCGCCAGGGCAATACGGTACGTTTGTTGGAAAACGGCGAGGAATTCTTTCCCCGCGTGTTCGACGCCATTCGCGCGGCCCACACGGAAATCCTGCTGGAAACCTTTATTTTGTTCGACGACAAAGTCGGACAGGAATTACGCCAAGTACTGATTGACGCAGCGCGTCGCGGTGTTGAGATCGATCTTACCGTGGATGGCTACGGCTCCGATTGCCTGGACGACGCCTTCATCGCCGGCCTGACCGAAGCCGGGGTGCGTTTCCATATTTTTGATCCGCGCCCCAGAATGCTCGGTTTTCGTGTTAACGCGCTGCGCCGCATGCATCGCAAGGTAACGGTGGTGGACGAAAAGATAGCCTTCGTCGGCGGCATCAATTATTCGGAGGACCATCTTGGCGACTTCGGCCCCGAAGCCAAGCAAGACTATGCGGCTGAACTGCACGGCCCCATTGTCGAAGACATCCGTCACTTCGCCTACGCGGCAGTGCATGGTGGACAGGAACGACGATTAGGCCGCCGCCTGAAGACTTCGCATGGTCCCCAAGGCCAAGGCGCAGCGCTGTTCCTGACGCGCGACAACGACCGCCACCACAACGACATCGAGCGCTCTTACCGTGCCGGTTTTCGTATCGCTCGACACGACATCATTGTCGCCAATGCCTATTTCTTTCCCGGCTACCGACTGCTGCGCGATTTGCGCAACGCGGCGCGACGCGGCGTTTGTGTACGATTGATACTACAGGGCGAACCCGACATGCCGATTGCAAAGCTCGCGGCCCGCACCCTGTACGACTACCTGCTGTCGGCCGGCGTCATGATCTACGAATATTGCGAGCGGCCGTTGCACAGCAAGGTGGCCTGCATCGATGACGAGTGGGCCACCATCGGCTCCAGCAATCTGGATCCGCTCAGCCTGGCCCTGAATATGGAGGCCAATGTGGTGACGCGCGACGGTGCCTTTACGGCGGAACTTCGCGCGTCGCTGGAAAAACTGATCCAGGGTCACTGCCGCCGTATCATGCCGCGACACGGCGTAAAACGTGTACTGCGCCGTCTATGGTTCGGGGTGGCGATCTATCACGTGCTGCGCCATTTTCCCGCGTGGGCCGCGATGCTGCCGTCTGGCCGTGCGCATTTGCAAAGCATCGATCCCTCCCGCACCTCAACACCCACCAACGAGCGCAACCATGACTGAATTTCGTCGCTCGTTTCTGCGTTCCACCTGGCGTCGTATGCGCCACTTCTGGAAGCGCACACGGCGAGTCTGGACTGGATTATTCATGGTGGCAGCCATCGCGCTATTGGTGCAGTTGGCGCGCGACGTTCAGTGGCACGAGGTCTGGCGCCAACTGCAAGAGATACCCAACTCAGCCTTGCTGGAGAGCGCCTGCCTGGTGCCAGTAGCCTACCTGGCCTATACCGCGTTCGACCTGATCGGCCGCGCCTACACCGGACACAAACTGGGCACCGGGATAACCATGGCCGTCGCTTTCGTCAGCTACGCGGCCAATCTTAATCTGGGAGCCTTGGTGGGCGGGATCGGCCTGCGCTTTCGCCTGTACGGCAAGCAGGGACTGCGGGTATCCGTAATTTCCAAGGTGTTGGCGATGAGCATCTTCACCAACTGGCTAGGCTACTTGTGGTTGTTCGGTGTGCTGTTCGCGCTACGGCAGGCGCCCGCCGCGTGGCATCTGAGCCAGACCATGCTGCAGATAGCCGGCGTCCTCATGCTGATCGTCGCCTCGGGCTATCTCTCGCTAAGCGCATTTTCGCGCCGCCGGCACCTGCGCGTGGCCGGGCGTCACATCCCGATTCCCACCGTGCGCGTTGCCTTGCTGCAGTCCGTGTTATCGGTCATCTGCTGGGGCGCCATCGCCGGCATTCTGTATCTGCTGTTTGAAAGGCAGGTGTCTTATACACAAGTGCTGGCCGCGCTGCTGCTCAGCAGTATTGCCGGAGCGCTGGTTCACATACCCGGCGGTGTCGGTGTGCTGGAAGCGGTCTTCGTCGCCATGCTGGCGCCCGAAGTTTCACAGGTACAAGTCTTGGGTACGCTACTGGCCTATCGCGCCACGTTCTACTTGGCGCCTCTGGCTTTGGCGCTGGTGATGTACGCCGTGCTCGAAGCCCGTCCCGGAAAATCTCCAAACGACCGCGCGATCCACACGAAATAGACACTACGTGCATCCAACCGTTTCAATTCAGGAAAAAGTCAGCTTTATGAGCGCTCAATGAAGGTTATCAGATCAGATCACCGGGCGACGCGGCAGCAATAGCTGCCGCTTGCGCCGGCCCGCCCCTTGTACAGGATGCGACATGGACACTCTGACTCACGATACTCCCCAAGAACACGATGCGCCGCACGGCTGGCGGCGCTGGCTGTTCGCGACCAATCACAAAGACATCGGGACGATGTATCTCATCTTCTCGTTCGTCATGCTGCTCGAAGGAGGCGTACTGGCCCTGCTGCTGCGCACTGAGCTGTTCGAGCCCGGTTTGCAATTCTTCCAACCCGAACTGTTCAACCAGTTCACCAGCATGCACGGATTGATCATGATCTTCGGCGCGATCATGCCCTCGCTGGTCGGGTTTGCCAACTGGATGATCCCGATGCAGATCGGTGCGGCGGACATGGCCTTTGCGCGCATGAACAACTTCAGCTTCTGGCTCCTGCCCGTCGGGGCGATGATGCTGACGGCATCGTTTTTCGTACCGGGCGGCGCCACCGCCGCCGGCTGGACGTTGTACGCGCCACTGTCGGAGCAAATGGGTCCGGGCATGGACTTGGCCATATTCGCCCTGCATATCATGGGGGCCTCGTCCATCATGGGGGCCATCAATATCATCGTCACGATCCTGAACATGCGTGCGCCGGGCATGACCCTGATGAGAATGCCGATGTTCTGCTGGACCTGGCTGATCACCGCTTTCTTGCTGCTCGCTGTAATGCCGGTGTTGGCGGCGGCGGTCACCATGGTGCTGACTGACCGCCATTTCGGCACCGGCTTTTTCAATGCCGCCGCCGGCGGCGATCCTGTGCTGTATCAGCACGTGTTCTGGTTCTTCGGCCACCCCGAGGTCTACATCATGATCCTGCCGGCGTTCGGCATCATATCCATGATCGTGCCTACCTTCTCGCGCAAGAAGCTGTTCGGCTACGCTTCGATGGTCTATGCCACGGCGGCCATTGCGGTGCTGTCGTTCCTGGTATGGGCGCACCACATGTTCACCACCGGCATGCCCGCCACCGGTCAGTTGTACTTCATGTACGCCACCATGCTGATATCCGTTCCCACCGGCGTAAAAGTCTTCAATTGGGTGGCCACCATGTGGCGGGGGTCGTTAAGTCTGGAAACACCGATGCTGTTCGCGATCGGCTTCATCTTCGTGTTCACCATGGGCGGTTTCACCGGCCTGATCCTGTCGATTGCCCCGATCGACATTCAGGTGCACGACACATATTACGTGGTCGCGCACTTCCATTATGTGCTGGTGGCCGGTTCGCTGTTCGCGCTGTTTGGCGGCGCCTACTATTGGGTACCCAAGTGGACGGGCCGCATGTACAACGAGAAACTGGGAAAAATCCACTTCTGGTCCACGCTGATTTCGTTCAACGTCACGTTCTTCCCCATGCACTTTCTGGGTTTGGCCGGTATGCCGCGTCGTTACGTTGACTACGCCGCGCAGTTCACGACCTTCCACCAGGTGGCGACGATCGGGGCATTCTGGTTCGGCTTGTCGCAGCTCTTATTTTTGTATGCCATGTTGACCTGCTATCGAGGCAAAGGCACCGTGGCTGCGGCCAAGCCCTGGGAAGGCGCCGAAGGTCTGGAATGGAGTGTGCCCTCGCCGGCCCCGCACCACACCTTTACGGTTCCGCCGGATATTCACTAGGCGGATACTCATGCAATTGGGCCATCTATTCCGGGGTGTGCCGGCGTCGACACGCCCTTGCGACGACACCGTCGTCGCTACATCGACCGACGTCGAGCGGCACTGGGAACTGAAACGCAACTGTTGCGTCACGCCGCGTCAGTTTCTGTTGGGTATGGCAGGCACCGCGGGAATCGCCCTACTGATCAGCTTGATCTTCAGTTGGCGGGGTCTATGGCTGGTCGCGTTCTACGGCGCCCTCGAGATCGCGCTCATCGCGGGCGCCACGCTGTCCTTTGCTCGTCACGTCCGTGATGGAGAAACGGTGACGTTGTTGACCGATGGCCGCATGGTCGTGGACGTTTACACAGGAAGCGACGCAACGCGTCATGTCTTCAACCGCAACTGGGCACGGCTCGTGCGACTGCCTGAAGCGCCAGACACACTCTGGCTGCACTACGGCACTGTTCGCCTGCGGCTGGCTCGCCATGTACCGACCGAACGGCGCCGCCATATCGAGAGCGAATTGCGACATTCGCTGCCTTGGCGTGGCCCTCCGGGATCGTGCCAGGGCACGAACGCGCGCTACACGGGAGATCCAAATGTACGTCCGATTGAAAAAACTACACGATCAGGTCATGGTCATCACCGGCGCCAGTAGTGGCATCGGCCTGGCCACAGCCCGAATGGCTGCTCGCGAGGGTGCCAAAGTCGTGCTGGCCTGCCGCAACCAGCAGGCCCTGGACGAGATCGTCGCCAGTATCCGCGCTGAAGGCGGGGACGCTTTGGCCGTGCAGGCCGACGTCGGCGTCGAGGCCGACCATGATCGCATCTTGAACACCGCCATCGAACACTACGGCCGCGTCGACACTTGGGTCAACAATGCCGGGGTATCCATCTTCGGACGCCTCGAAGAGGTGCCGATGGATGATCAGCGCAAGCTGTTCGAAACCAATTATTGGGGCGTCGTATATGGCTCGACCACCGCTGTCGCACATCTGAAGAAACAAGGCGGTGCGCTGATCAACATAGGCAGCGAGGTATCGGACCGCGCCATTCCCCTGCAAGGGGCCTATTCCGCATCGAAACACGCCGTCAAGGGTTATACCGACGCGCTGCGCATGGAACTCGAAACGGAAGGCGCGCCAGTGTCCGTCACCCTGATCAAGCCGGCCTCGATTGCCACCGGCTATTCCGAACACGCCCGCAATTACATGGACGTAGAGCCTCGCCTGCCGCCGCCGCTCTATGCAGCAGAGACCGTCGCGCGCGCCATCCTATACGCCGCGCAGCACCCGCGACGTGACATTTACGTAGGCAGCGCGTCAAAAGCCATGTCCTCCATGGGTCAACGTATGCCCTCGCTATCCGACCGGATGGCAGGTTGGCTGATCCGTCACCAGCGTAGCGATAAGGCCGCTACCGAGCGCCCCGATGCGCTGTACGACGCCGGCACTCCGTCACAGGGCGACACGGGCCGTGAAGGTGTCGACGTACCGCACGTGCGCAAACGCAGCGTGTACGCCCATCTTTCCACCGGCGGCCGCGGCCTGGTGTGGGCAGGCGCGGCGGCTCTGCTCTGCGGCACTGTCATCGGTGCGGCACGCGGTCGACGTTGGCACTAACGGCTTTGTCTATGACCCCTACGGCGAGCCTGATCCTGGTGCTGGTGGGCATCGCGCTGATGGTCGCCGAGGTGCTCACTCCCGCTCTGGGACTGCTTGGCATCGCCGGCTTGGCATTACTTGCGTCCGGATCTCTGTTTTTATACGACACGCAGGCCGGCGACTTTGCCGTGTCGGTACCTTTGGTAACGATCACGGTTGTCATCGGCGCTCTGCTGCTGGTATTGATTGCCTTGGTAGTACGACGCGCCCAGCGCCGGCGCGTCAATTTCGACCACAGCACCCAGCCCGGTGAGTCCGTCGAAGTCTTGTCTTGGCAAGGGCGCGAAGGGCTGGTGCGCGCTGGCGCAGAAATCTGGCAGGCGCACGCCGATATACCTTTGGCTTGCGGCCAGCCCGCGGTCATCGTATCGCGCCGGGGGCTCATCCTCCACGTACGCGCCGCGGACCTGACCCAAAAGGAACTCCCATGACTCTCATCGCCTATATCATCGTGGCGGCACTGCTGATACTGCTCGCCATATCCATGATCCGCATACTGCGCGAGTACGAGCGCGGCGTTGTCTTCACCCTGGGGCGCTTCACTAGCGTAAAGGGGCCAGGCCTGATCATACTGATCCCGGCGATACAGCAAATGGTGCGGGTCGAGCTACGCACCATCGTGCTGGATGTTCCCACGCAAGACATCATCTCGCGGGACAACGTATCGGTAAAAGTAAATGCCGTACTGTATTTTCGGGTCGTCGACGCTGATCGGGCGGTGATTCAGGTCGAACACTACATGGAAGCCACCAGTCAACTGGCACAAACGACACTGCGGTCCGTCTTGGGCAAGCACGACCTGGACGAGATGCTGTCCGAGCGCGACAAGCTGAATGCCGACCTTCAGGAAATCCTCGACCGGCAAACCGAAGACTGGGGCATCAAAGTCGCCAACGTAGAAATCAAACATGTGGATATAGACGAAAGTATGGTGCGCGCCATTGCCCGCCAGGCCGAAGCCGAACGCAACCGTCGTGCGCGCATCATTAACGCCGAGGGCGAAGAGCAAGCCGCCGAAAAACTGGTCGAGGCCGCACGCGTATTGGGCCGCACACCCGAAGCCATGCAACTTCGTTATCTGTCCACTTTGTATGACATCGCCGGCGACAAGAGTTCGACCATCGTATTTCCCGTTCCCATCGATCTACTGCAACGCATATTCGAGCGGTCAGACAATCCGCAATAGCGGCCCGGCAGGCCGCGCCAGAATCCACGACGCAACCGCTTGCCGACCCGCTGGGCTGCCAGATTTTCATTCTAGGGTTGGTTTTCGACCGTCTTTGCTGCATTCTCCGCGATGACGGTCCAACGCAACCCGACCTGCAGCGTCCGTGCCTCCTCCAGGCGACGCTGCAGTGTAGGCAGTACGTTGGCAGCGTAGGCTCGAATATCTGGATCGTTGCTGTTACGCACCGCACGTTTGAACAGTGCCACCACCGCTGACTGCCCTTGGACTGCTACTTTCTCCAGATACAGCGCGTCAAACGCCGCTGTCGGGGCACTCTTCAACTCGGCCAGCACAGCTTGCTGCCCTGCGCCCACCACGCTCGGCACGGCACGCGACTTGGCGGCGGCAACCGCTAATAATTGTGCACGGGCCGCAGCTTGATCGCCGAGGACCGCCCGAGCATAGGCCCGTACGTCCTCGCTCGAGGCCCGTTGCAGGGCCAGGTCTCCCGATCTCAGCTCAAACAAGCCCGCTCGAATGACGGCTTCCATAAAAAGTCGGTCTTGATTATCCAGGGCGACCGACGAAGCGTATGCCTGAATGCCACCGATGACTATCGCGGCAGTCGCCGCCGCGATAGCGGTCATTTTCCAAGGACTCATATCGTTCCCCTGGGGATACCCGCCGATCGCGGGCTGAAACGGCATAGCAACCGACGTGCCCGAGGGCTGGGGCCCTCGGCCCAGCACCTCGCCTCACGAGCGATTGTCTACTGGCGGCGCATCAGGGGTCTGTCGCCCCGGATCGCGGAAGTCTTCCGCGTCCACGCCTGGCGGAATACGTATTTTTGCGCCGGCGCGATTCGGATCGGCAGGGCGATCATTCAAGGTGCGGTCGGTATCGCGACGCCGCATGCGTTCGTCCTCTTGCTCGCGCCGACTGGAAGGTGAAGTCGGTGACGAGGCTTTATCGGAGTCAGACATGGCGATCTCCCAAATCAAAGGCATCCGTTTAAAGGTAATTAATTAAAAACACCCATCATGTCGCAATTTTCGTTCCAGCCCCCGCACCCACGGCACGAAACTTGCAGTGCATTTGCTCCGCGCCCTGTGGCGCAGTCTCTCTGCCTAAGGAGCACACCATGAACTTGTCTATTCTTCGAATCCCGCTCTTTCTCACTCATGCTGTGCCGCGTCAACCCGGCCTGGGCCCCAGCGACTCATCGGACTCGGGCAGCGATCTGCCGGGCTCGGCTGGCGAACATGACACCGACTCACAGGGCACAGGGGAACGCGAAAGCGTAGAGCCGTCGCTAGAGGACGACAGCGGCGCCGACATTGAGACTGATCAGATTGTCGACGAAGACGAGGCGGGCGTGGCCCATACGCGACCCGATCCCATACGCAACGGCGGCGACGCGCAATAAATCTCACTTGGCCGGCGATGCCCGACGGCAGAGACGGCTTCGTTTCACCACAAGGAGAACGATAATGGACGTCAACTGGTCAGACCTCTTCCGGCTGACCGTACCGCCGCTAGAATTAATCATCCGCGGTACGGTCATGTATTGGTTCATATTGATAGTGCTGCGCATGGCTGGCCGGCGCGACGTAGGGTCGCTGGGTATCGCGGACATGTTGGTACTGGTGTTGATCGCCGACGCCGCGCAAAATGGCATGGCGGGCCAGTATCAGTCCATTACCGACGGCGCCATCCTGGTTGCCGTCATCGTGGGATGGGTAGCGCTGATTGACCGATTGACCTATTTCATGCCGCGACTGGGCACCTTGCTCAAGAGCGACAAGGTCTGCCTCGTACGCGACGGTCAGATCCTTCGCCGCAGCATGCGGCGCGAATACATCACGCCGGCCGAATTGATGAGCGAACTGCGGCAGCGCGGCATCGAAGATCTGTCGGAGATCCGCCGTGCCTATATGGAGCCTGATGGCAACATCAGCGTACTGAAACGGCATGGGAGCTCCTGACCCGTCCGATATTCAAGCAGCTAGCCCCTGCGAATGCGCAATGATCGTCGCGGGGGTGCGCGCGGTCGCCGTCAACTCGTCGTATACCGTCAACAGATCCCGCCCCACTTGGTGCCAGGTGAACAAGCGCCTGGCGCGTCGTGCACCGGCTCGACCCATTTCCCGACACAGGCTGGCATCGCCCGCCAGGTATACCAGACGTTGAGCCAACGCCTCGGGATCTCGCGCCGGCACCAGGAATCCCGTCTTGCCATCTTTGACAGTGCTACGTATGCCTCCGGTATCTGATCCCACGACCGGCTTGCCGCAGGCCATGGCTTCGACTGGAGTGATGCCAAATGGCTCGTACCAAGGCGTCGTCACGAACACATCGCTGGCGCAGTAATAGCAGCTCAGATCCTGCCGGTCTTTGCGTCCCACAAAATCCACAAACGGCGTCACCTCGGATTGCGCCGCCACGCGGTGCAGACGCGCCAACTCGGGGCTATCGCGTTGATCTCCACCCACCACACACAGACGGGCTGGCACACCATGCAAGCGGCGCAGCAAACCCAACGCCTCAATGACATTATCGACCCCTTTGCGCGGCACCATTCGACCCAGCTGCAGGATGTGGAATTCCCCATCTTGCCAAGCGAGCCTGCGGCGCGCTGCACGGGTATCGATGAGGGACATTTCCTGTGGATCATAGCCACACGGCACCACCCGGATACGGCGAGGATCCGCATCATACAAATTCAGCAAGTCCCGTCGGTCTTGCGGGCATTCCGCAATAATCCGGTCGGCCTCACGAACAATGTCACTCTCAATCTGAAAACGGTTATCCGGAAAGCGATCCGCTTCGCGTTGATGCAAACGCCGCACGCGCCCCAACGCATGAAATGTCACCACCAGGGGCACACCATAACGCTGTGATACCGCCAGACTGGCCAGCGCCGACATGAAAAAATTCGCGTGCACCACATCGTAAGGCCGTGTCTGTCGACCGAAGTGCCGCAACAAGAAGGCCCCGAAATCGTCCATATAAGGCAAGAGATCCTCTTTGGGAACGTAGCGCGCAGGGCCAGCGGGTACGTGAATCACCCGGATTCCCGCCTGCCACATCACCTCGGACGGCAAGAGTGCATCGTCCCTGCGTGTGAAGATATCAACCTGATGTCCCGCCGCGGCAAACTGGCGCGCCGTTTGGGCCACGTAGATATTCTGACCGCCGCTATCCACACCGCCGGCCAATGCCAATGGCGACGCATGTTCACTGACAATCGCAATCTTATTCATGAGGGATTCTCCATACGGGAAGCTGGCCCGGCGATCCGGGGACGATGCGCCGGAGGCTGCTCGACGCTTTCGGCCCAAGAAGCAAGCGGTATGCCGCCTCTGCCCTCGTCCTACCGGACCAACGTCGTCGCGCACTTCTTACACAAGCCCGTAAGAAAAGCCTGAAACGATCAGCAGAACAAGGTTGAGCCACGGGCGCCAAGCACCTGGCATGGATTTTGCATGGCTATCTGAGTGCCCATTGAATTTATGCCGCCCCAAAAAGGAGATCACGTTGATGCACACCGCTCATGAGTTGCGTTTGCACCAGCAAACCGCCCTGACACCCCGCCTGCAGCAGTCGGTCAAACTACTGCAGATGTCAGCCCTGGAGTTCAACCAAAAGGTACAGCAGGCGCTAGTCGAAAACCCTTTCCTCGAAGAAGATGAGGAAACCACCGCTGCCTACGCTCAAGATGATGGCGGCGACGGTGCCGCCCTTTCTGCCGAACCTGCTCCGACCGTGGCGCCCTCTGTTCCGGTCACCGACAGCCATCTACCGGAATATTCGGGGGACTATCCGATTTCGCATCGCACCAATGACGGCGCGCTTATGGACATGGGACAGTGGGTAGGCGCCTCGGTATCGCTGCAAGAGCGACTGAACCAAGAGCTGCGTACCTATCGCTTGTCTCCGCGCGACCGACTGCTAGCCCAGTACATCGTGCAGGCGCTTGATGAGGATGGGTATTTACGCCAGCCACTGCAAGAACTGGCCGACCACTCGGTTTTCAGTATCCCGCCCGACGAGAGCGAATGGCGCGCCGCACTAAGCTTGGTACAACAACTCGACGCGCCTGGACTCGCAGCGCGCGACTTGCGTGAATGCCTGACCCTGCAACTGAGAGGGCTGGACACTCAACGCCCCGGCGTCGCACTGGCGCGCCGTATCGTCGCGCAGCACCTGGACATTTTGGCTCGGCACGACTATGAAACCCTGCAACGCACGCTCGACTGCAGCGACAATGATTTGCGGCAGGCCTGCGGCGTGGTGCGTTCGCTCGATCCGAGGCCTGGACGAAGCTATGATCAAGCTCCTCCCGCCTACATTGTTCCCGACGTCATCGTACGCAAAGAAAACGGACAATGGCAAGTCCATTGCAATCGTGGCGCCGTACCGCAGCCGCGCCTGCACCGCGTCTACGCGGATCTGTTTCGCTCCACGCGCTATCGCGACCGCGGTCCCATGGCGCAAGAGCTACAAGAAGCACGTTGGCTGGTGCGCAATGTCGAACAGCGCTACAGCACCATCCAGCGGGTCGCCGAGGCCATCGTGCGTATGCAGCACATGTTCTTCGAGTACGGCCCTGTCGCCCTGCGACCGCTGATGCTGCGCGAGATATCCGCCGAGCTCGATATCCACGAATCCACCGTTTCGCGCGCCACGACCAACAAATATATGGCCACGCCGATGGGCATTCTGGAATTCAAATATTTTTTCTCGCGCGAACTCGCCACCGACACGGGCGGAACATGCTCCGCGGGTGCAGTACGCGCCCTGATCACCGACCTCATTGATAACGAAGACCCTCGTATGCCACTATCGGACGTGGAATTGGCAAGCAAGCTCGCCGCTGACGGCATCGTCGTCGCACGCCGCACGGTGTCGAAATACCGCGCGCAGATCAAGCGGCCGCCTGCCGAAATGCGGCGTCAATACTAAGGGTCACGCGAGATTCTCTGACGCGGACTGCAGACGGTGGTTTCGTACGATGGCAATGCTGTTGCGTGACGGCGGTGGGTTCTTTAGGCGCCACGGTCGGCGCGGCATAGGCCCGGCCGGCCTAATCGAAACGGCTCGGCCCAACCAGGGGCCTCGGCCCCGCTGCGCGGGGCTGCCCGTCTCTCAAAAGGCCGACCAGGCCTATGCCGCGCCGACCGTAGCTCGCAATGTCTCCCAGTATCCGCTGTTCTTTGTGCGTCGATCGACAGTTTTTGGTGTGTTGGCATTGCATCGTGCTAACGCAGGTCAAGGCGATTTCAGCATCGATGGCAAGCCACTACTGTGAGTCCGTGTGGTCTGCGGTGTGGCGGCGCCGGCCTTTTGAGAGACGGGTAGCCCCGCGCAGCGGGGCCGAGGCTCCTGGTTGGGGCGAGCCGTTTCGATTAGGCCGGCGCCGCCACACCGCAGACCACACGGACGCCTCAATAGCGCTCTTCGAAACAATGCAGCCCCAACGGCAGCATTACTATGCACGCCGTGTTGAAGTACGACGCTGGCTTACCTGGCTATTCGATATATCGCGTGCGCGGGTACAGGAATTGCGTTGCGACGGATGAAGCATTGTCTTTCGCACCCTCTTCTCAAGGAGCAGCCATGACCATTTCTCGCGTTGTCCACGGCCTGGGCGCCGTTATTCTCGCCACCATGCTGGCCGCCTGCGCCGCGCATGACGGGCACCGCAGCACCGGCCAGTACACTGATGACACCGCCCTGACCGCTCGCGTCAAGGCAGCGCTCGTGCAGGCCGACCGCGTGTCAGCTACTGATGTGCAAGTGGAAACCTATAACGGTGTCGTCCAATTAAGCGGTTTTGTCATTGACCAAGAAGCCGCCAATCAAGCAGTCATCGCGGCACGTAACGTAGATGGCGTCAAGGAAGTGCGCAATGACATCCAGGTACGTGCTCCCAGATAATCAACGAATGCGATAACAGCGAACGAGTCAGGCGCGTGGTGTGTCTGACTCGCCGCCATGTGGGGCAATCCACGCGCGCCTTCTAGCCGTTGACAATCTGCCCACCGTTCGGATGCATGACCTGGCCCGATGTATAGCTTGCGTCATCGCTCGCCAGAAACACGAAGCATGGCGCCACCTCATCGGGCTGACCAGGTCGTTGCATTGGCGTGTTCTTGCCAAATGACGCCAGGCTTTCCTCAGGAAATGTCGACGGGATCAAGGGCGTCCAGATCGGCCCCGGCGCGACCGCATTGACCCGAATGCCACGCTCGGCCAACGACGTGGACAGCGAACGGGTGAACGACACGACGGCTCCCTTGGTGGACGAATAATCGATCAGCTTGGGATTACCGTGGTACGCCGTCACCGATGTCGTATTAACGATGGAGGCGCCTTCTGACATCAGCGGCAGTATTTCTTGCGTCAAGCGAAACATGGCAAAGAAATTGGTGCGAAACGTGCGCTCGAGCTGCTGGCGCGTGATGGATTCGAACGACTCCATCACGTGCTGCTCGCCGGCGTTATTGACCAGCACGTCCACCTTGCCAAATTCCTTGCGCGCCAGCTCCACCACCTGCTTCAGGTGTGCTTCGTCGCCCAGGTCGCCAGCGATCAACACGCAACGCTGGCCCGTTTCGCGTACCAGTCGCTCAGTTTCGCGGGCGTCTTCGTGCTCTTCCAGGTAGGTGACCAGCACATCGGCCCCTTCCTTGGCAAAGGCGACCGCCACCGCTCGCCCGATGCCGCTATCGCCGCCGGTGATGACGGCACACCGCCCGCGCAGTTTGCCGGCGGCCAGGTAATTTCGTTCTTCACCCTCGGGGCGCGGAGCCATGCGGTCCTGCCGGCCGGGCTGGGCCTGTTGACGTGGCTTGCCGTCATCGCTGGCTTGCGGGGTGCGGTGAGTAGACATAGGGCTGATCTCCTGAATGCTGATTGAACTCGCGCGCCATCGCGCGTACGTCAGTCAGCCTCGCAAGCCTTGTGCCTAGATATATGACGGCATTAGCGAATTAGAGATCACACGTGACGGCGACGTTATTACCTTGGCGCCCGGTCATCACCATAGGCTATCGCGGTCGCTTATCAACCACCCGTCGTGCTTTGCCCGTCAGTGTCCGCTCGACAAACCCGCACTCCGCCACCCTCACCCGGGCGGTCACGCCGACATAGGACTTGACGGCCGCCTGCAGTTGCTTGCCTAGCGCCTCGCGCTCCAGCTCAAGCAAATTCGCAAACTCGTCTCGCACCTCGGTCAGGATCTCCAATTCGTCCAGATTGCCGGTGCGCGTCAGCACCAACTGATAATGCGGTGCCAGTTGGGCGATTTTCAGGACCTGCTCTTCGACTTGCGTGGGGAACAGATTGACGCCACGCACGATCAACATGTCATCGCTGCGGCCCGTGATCTTGCCGATGCGGCGCATGCTGCGCGATGTCGGGGGCAACAGTCGCGTTAAATCGCGCGTGCGATAGCGGATGATAGGCATGGCCTCTTTGGTCAAGGAGGTAAAGACCAATTCGCCGGACTCGCCGTCGGCGACGGGTTCGCCGGTGTCGGGATTAATGATCTCTGCGTAGAAATGATCTTCCCACACAACCGGACCGTCTTTGGTCTCTACGCATTCACTGGCTACCCCTGGCCCCATGACTTCCGACAGACCATAGATGTCTACCGCGTCTATCCCGCCCTCGTTTTCGATGTCTTGCCGCATTTGGCCAGTCCAGGGCTCCGCCCCGAAAATACCAATGCGCAACGAGCTTTGACGCGGGTCGATCCCCTGGCGACGTTGTTCTTCGAGGATATTGCAGAAGTACGACGGCGTCACCATGATGATGTCGGGACGGAAATCGCTAATCAACTGCACTTGCTTTTCAGTCTGTCCGCCTGACATGGGGATGACCGTGCAGCCCAATTTTTCCGCGCCGTAGTGCGCGCCGAGTCCACCGGTAAACAGTCCATAGCCATAGGCGATATGCACGAGATCTCCTCGCTTGCCGCCGGCGGCACGGATTGAACGCGCCACCAGGTTGGCCCAGTTATCGATATCTTGCGCGGTATAGCCCACCACGGTGGGCTTGCCGGTAGTACCGCTGGAGGCATGCACACGGGCCACCTGTTCGCGAGGCACGGCAAACATACCAAAGGGATAGTTCTCGCGCAGGTCTTTTTTAACGGTGAACGGAAACTTGGCGATGTCCGATAATTGCTTCAGATCATCGGGATGCACGCCCGCCGCATCAAATGCTTTCTTATAGTGCGGCACGTTCTGATAGGCGTGCGCCACCGTCCATTGCAGGCGCTGCAACTGCAACGCCTCGATCTCGTCACGGCTTGCGTGCTCGATAGGATCCAGTCCGGGTTTGCTCACGGTATTGGACATGGGTTTGTCTCCTGAAATGCGGGTCGGTTTGGGGCCGTTTTATCAACGTGTTCAAAGCGCGGCAATACCTGCGCATCGGCTGCGGTCAAGGTGCTGCCGGTGTTCCGACGATCTGCCCTTTAATGCGATACGAGCGCCCCCGGAACAACGCCAGCTGCCGCCCGTCCTGATTGGTAATGGTGACGTCGTAGACGCCGGTGCGCCCGGCCAGCGAGCGCTCTTGTGCGACAGCGGTCAGGACATCACCCGCGAAGCCCGGCGCCAGAAAATCGATCGTGCATCCCGAGGCCACGGTGCTGACGTTGCGCGAATTGCAGGCAAAGGCAAAGGTGCTATCGGCCAATGCGAACATAAAACCACCGTGGCAGGTCTGATGGCCATTGAGCATGTCAGAACGCACGGGCATCGTCAGGCGCGCATAACCCGGCGCGATTTCCACGATCTGCATGCCCAGGCTCTGGGTAGCGAGGTCAACCGCGTACATGGCGGCGCCGACGGTCTCGGCCAAGGCTTGTGGGTCGGCGGGTATCTCGAGATCGGCGACCGCGGGGGACAAGGACACTCGTTCGCTCATCATCGTCCTTTGAACTGAGGCTCGCGCTTGCCCATAAAGGCGGCGACGCCTTCGGCATAGTCCGCACTGCGTCCCAACTCGCGCATCAAGTCGCGTTCCAGATTCAGCTGCGTCTCCAGGTCATTCTGCAGGCTCACTTGCAGGGCCTGTTTGGTGCCGGCCAAGCCGCGTGTGGGTGCCGAAGCAAAATGCGTGGCCAGCTTGTCCAGGGCCGCATCGAAATCGGCGTCCGGCACACATTGCCAGATCAGGCCCCAGTCCTGGGCCTGCTGCGCGCTGATCTTGTCACCCAGCATCGCCAGTCCCATCGCGCGCGCGCGTCCGACCAGGCGCGGCAAGACATAGGTCCCACCCGTATCGGGAATCAGGCCCAAACGGCAGAACGACTGGATAAAGCTGGCGGACGCTTTGGCGATGACGATATCGCCGGCAAAGGCCAAGTTCGCGCCAGCCCCGGCGGCGATGCCATTGACACCAACCACGACGGGCATGGGCAATGCGTTCAAGCGACGTACCAGCGGTGCGTAGAACTTCTCCACCGTTTCCCCCAGATCAGGCGGGATACCGTCCGCCGCCATCTGGCGTTCACTGAGATCCTGCCCGGCACAAAAGCCACGCCCCATGCCCGTCAGGATCAGGACACGCGCACCGTCGTTCTCGACGCGGGTCAGTGCGTCGGCGACTTCGCCATGCATAGCGGCCGTAAAGCTGTTGAGCTTGTCCGGGCGGTTCAGCGTCAAACGCGCGATACCGCCTGACAGGTCAAACAAAATGCTCTGGTACGTCATGAGATATCACCTAGTCATACATGGCGGCGCGTCTGCACCACCCGGAATCGGTTGGACACGAATGCCGAATCAGAGAGCGCGGCGTTGGCTGACGGATTGGCACCGGTTCCATGAAAATCACTGAACGCCGCAGTCTGGTTCACAAAGACAGCGCCGGTCAAGTTCAGCGATAGCGCGACCCCCGAGACCTCTGCCGCATCCTGTATGTGGTCGGCCACCGTATCGTCGGTCGTGTAGGCGGAAAAAGACAACGCGCCATGCTGGATCACGCTGTCGCGTGCCAGTTGGATACTGTGTTCGGTCGAGTCCGTGGCCACCACGAACGCAATCGGCCCGAACCATTCCTTGCTGATATCGGGATTGCCGGCCTCGGCGCGCAATAACAAGGGGGTATGCACGCGCGCCCCCTCGAATTGAGGATGCGTCAGCGCCTGGCTATCGGCCAGCACGGGCAGGCCCAGCGCACGCGCCTGCTCAACGCGTTTGACGATGCCCTCGTTCTGAATCGCCCCGGTCAGTTCCACCACCTTGGCGGGATCCGCGCACAGCTTGTTGATGGCCGTTCCCAGTGCTGCCGCGACATCATCAAAACTGACCGGTCCCTCGGCCGTCTGAATACCGTCACGAGGCACGTAGATATTCTGCGGCGCCGTGCACATCTGTCCCGAGTACAGCGTCAGTGAGAACGCCAGATTGCGCACCACGCCTTTGAGGTCATCGGCGGAATCGATGATCACTTGATTAACGCCGGCCTTCTCGGTGTACACCTGCGCCTGACGCGCATTTTGCTCCAGCCAGTTGCCGTTGGCGCTGCTGCCCGTGAAATCAATGATCTTGACGCTCGGGTCCTGTGCCAATTGCTGTGCAGTATCGTCGCTGGCTTCGTGCGCGGCGAGCTGCACGACGTCGGGATCAAACCCCGCCTCTTTCAGCACTTCGCGAGCCACCTGCACGGTGAGGGCCAATGGCAAAATCGCAGCGGGATGCGGTTTGATGATCACCGTGTTGCCAGTGGCCAGACTGGCAAACAGCCCCGGATAGCCATTCCAGGTCGGAAAGGTCGAGCACCCAATCACCAGCGCCGTACCGCGCGGCACCACGGTGAAGCGCTTTTCCATTTTGATGGGATCGTTCTTACCCTGGGGCTTTTCCCAAAGCGCAACGTCCGGAATGCGCGCCATTTCCTGCCATGCATAGGCCACGGCCTCCAGCCCGCGGTCCTGCGCATGCGGCCCGCCGGCCTGAAAGGCCATCATGAAACCCTGACCCGTCGTGTGCTGCACCGCATGGGCAATCTCGAAACTGCGCTTGTTAAGGCGAGCCAGTATCTCCATCGATACACCGACCCAGACCCGAGGGCCGGCACGACGCCAGGTCTCCTGCGCGCGGGCCGCGGACTGCACCAGCCTCGCAGGGCGCACGCGCGGATACGTGATGCCCAAGGCAAAACCATAGGGTGATTGCTCTGCCCCTACTGTCCCATCGGCGCCGTCCAGTGCCAATGGAAACGCCTTGCCGCGCAACGCCTCAAATGCGGCGCGCCCGTCCTCATTGGCCGTCTCGCCATAGTTGCGTGGACTGGGCGACTCCGGAAACGGGCTCCAGTAACCACGGTCGGCGGCGGCGGCTACAGCACGCTCTAGTACAGGCTGATGACGTTCAAAAAAATCTGATGACACGAGCGAATCTCCCGGATAAAACTATTTCAGATAAGCGTTCTAACGTTGTTGCCCGCGCAACCCGCCACGCTCAAGTTTCTTGATCAAAATCCAACACCAGCCGATCAGTGACTGGAAAACTCTGGCAACTGAGCACAAAACCGCGCGCGACCTCGTAATCCTCAAGGGCGAAGTTCGCGTCCATATCGACCTCGCCTTCGATGACCTTGCAGCGACATGTCGAACACACTCCACCTTTGCAGGAGTACGGCAGCTCGACTCCCTGCGCCAGCGCTGCGTCCAGCACACTGTCCTTATTCTTGTCGATCACAAAACTGCGGCTGTGACCGTCTTGCACCACCGTGACCTGGCACTGTCCCTTGCCGGGGGCTGTTGGCGCCTCTCGTCCCGTACGCAGCGCACGGGGTCCACGTGGTGCGCCAAATAGCTCGAATTTGATCTGCGATTTGGGTAAACCACGATCCTGTAAATGCTGCACCACACTGTCGATCATGGTGTGCGGGCCACAGACAAACGCAAAATCGATATCGTCAGGCGACATCCATGCCGACAGCAGTTGGTCCACCTTGTCGCCATCCAGACGACCGTTGAACAACTCAATATCCTGGTTTTCCCGGCTCATGATGTAAACCAGCGAAAATCGATCCATGTACTGGTTCTTCAAGTCCTCGATCTCTTCGCGAAACAACACCGACGACGACGCGCGATTACCAAAGAACAGCGTGAACCGGCTATGCGGTTCGGTCGACAACGCGGTCTTCACGAGCGAAAACACCGGCGTAATCCCGCTTCCCACCGCAAACGCCACGTAGTGGTGATGGTTCTCCGGCGAAAAATCCACCGTGAAATTTCCCGCGGGCGGCATGACCTCCAGCAGCTGCCCCGGCTGCAGCTCGTGATTGGCCCAACTGGAGAACGCGCCCTCGTCGACCTTCTTGATTGCGACACGCAACAGCCCATCGCCTGGCGCAGAACAAATGGAATAGGAACGACGCAGTTCCTCGCCATCGAGCTCGGTGCGTAACGTCAGATACTGCCCAGGGCGAAACGCAAACTGCGATTGCAGCGCTTCAGGTAAATCGAAAGTCACCACTACTGCGTCGCGCGTATTGCGCGCCACCGAAGCCACTTTCAGGGAATGAAACGGAGTCTGACTCATGACGCAATACAGCCCTGCTCAGTGTGTTTTGAAATAATCGAATGGCTCGCGACATGCATCGCAGCGATAAAGCGCTTTGCATGAGGTCGAACCAAAATGACTCACCAGCCGTGTCTGCGACGAACCGCAATGCGGGCACGCCACCGTAGGCTGCGCCACGCGCCGGCTGATGCCGGAAATATCAATCGCACGCTCGACCGGCGCGGCGATGCCATAGCCTTTTAGTGCCGCGCGTCCCCGTGCGCTCATCCAATCCGTCGTCCAGGCGGGCGCCAGTCGCGTCTGCACGTGCACCGCCCTAACGCCATGATCCGCCAGCGTGCGCCGAATATCCTCGGTGATCTCGCGCATGGCCGGGCAGCCGGAATATGTAGGCGTAATCGTGACCACACAGGTCTCGCCCTGCCACGCGACATCGCGTACTACGCCCAGATCCACCACGGACAACACCGGGATTTCGGGATCGGGCACGCTTTCCAGCCAGGTCATGATCTGGCTCGGCGGCACCGTGCTGACGCTATTCACCACACCGCTCCTGGATGGGCGCGTGGCAGGGATTGCATTTCGGCCAAGACATAGCTGAGCGCCTCGGTATGGCGTCCCTGACGGCCGCCCTGATAGGCTGCGTGCCCCGCGTCTGCTTCGCCGGGTATCGTCAGCGTCGCCTCGTCCAGTACCTCACGCACATGCGCCAGCCACGGTTCACGCAAGGCAGCCAATTCACCGGCCACGCCCCGTGCCACCATATCCTGATCGACGGCATCATCGACAAACAGCTCACCGGTATAACGCCATGCGTCGTCAATCGCCTCCTGCATCTTGGCATGACTGACATCGGATCCATCGCCCAGGCGCACCACCAGATCAGACGAACGACGCACGTGATAAGTCACCTCTTTCAGCGACTTCTCGGCGATCGCCGCCACACGCTCATCGCTGGACTGCGTCAAACGCTGCAGCAAGAAGTAATGCCACACGTCAAAAAAGAATTGCCGCGCCAGCGTGTCGCCATAGTGACCATTAGGCCGCTCGACCAGAATCAGGTTACGAAACTCATGTGCATGACGCAGATACGCCAATGCGTCCTCGTCGCGTCCCGCGCCTTCGACCTCCCCGGCCAGTGTCAACCACATGCGTGCCTGACCCAGCAAATCCAGCGCAGTATTGGTCAGCGCCAGATCTTCCTCCAGTGCCGGGCCGTGGCCACACCATTGCGACAGACGCTGCGACAGAATCAGCGTGCTATCGCCCAAGCGCAACAGGTACTCGAATAACGACTTATCCATATCCGTGCCCCGTCACATGTGCTTGATTTCGTCAGGCATCGGAAAAAACGTGGGATGCCGATAGACCTTGTTATTAGCCGGATCGAACAACGGCTCTTTATCGGCCGGGCTGCTCGCCACAATGTCCGCTGCGCGCACCACCCAGATACTCAATCCTTCGTTGCGCCGGGTATAAACATCGCGCGCATGATTAATGGCCATTTCGGCATCCGGGGCATGCAAGCTGCCCACATGTTTATGCGCTAGACCATGCTGACTGCGGATGAAGACTTCCCACAACGGCCATTCCTTGCTCATGATGCATACCCTTCAGTATCGGACGACGAGCGCCATCCAGAAAAATTCGCGTCGCGCGTTCGGCTTGACGTACGCCTACGCCGCCTTGCGCTGCGCCCGCTTCTCGGCATATGCCACCAGGCCCTCACGCACCCAGGCCCCTGCTTCGTGTGCTTGCTGACGCGCCGCGAGACGCTCGCGATTGCAGGGCCCATTGCCCTTGATCACCGCATAAAACTCAGACCAGTCAATCTCGCCAAAGTCATAATGACCGCGTTCCGCGTTCCACTTCAGATCGGGATCGGGCACCGTCAGACCCAGATACTCGGCCTGGGGCACCGTCTGATCCACCATCTTCTGGCGCAATTCATCATTCGAAAACAGTTTGATTTTCCAGGCCATCGATTGGGCACTATTAGGCGACTCGGCGTCCGAGGGCCCAAACATCATCAACGCCGGCCACCACCAGCGATTGAGCGCATCCTGACACATCGCCTTTTGCTCGGGCGTGCCATGCAGACACATCTGCATCAGCAGGTCATAGCCCTGCCGCTGATGAAAGGACTCCTCTTTACAGACACGCACCATCGCGCGCGCATAAGGACCATACGAACAGCGGCACAAAGGAATCTGGTTGATGATGGCGGACCCATCCACCAGCCAGCCGACCATGCCGATATCCGCCCACGACAATGTGGGGTAATTGAAAATGCTCGAATACTTTGCGCGCCCCGTCAGCAGCTCGTCGACCAACTCATCGCGCGATACGCCCAGCGTCTCGGCAGCGCTATACAGATACAGACCATGCCCCGCCTCGTCCTGCACCTTGGCCAACAAAATGGCCTTGCGCTTGAGCGAGGGCGCGCGAGTGATCCAGTTTCCCTCAGGCAGCATACCCACGATCTCGGAATGCGCATGCTGAGAAATCTGCCGGATCAGCGTCTTGCGATACGCCTCGGGCATCCAGTCTTGCGGCTCGATTCGTACACCGTCGTCCACGCGACGCTGAAAAGCCTGCTCGGGACCGGAGAGCTGATCCGTGCTGCGGACCTGTTTGATACCGGTTTCGACTAGCTGCGCATACATATTCGTCTCCTGAACGGTCGCAACATGGCCCCAAAAAGCACCCACGCCGGTCGTTTGTTTGACTTGGCTTAAGACGATTATTTAATACAGAAAATTAATTGTCAAAAGTATTTTTGTATCATATCAGAAATGTGTATCATGTCGGGAATTCTGATATCCGGCCTGAATTTCGATGGCGTCCCCCCCTTTTTCACTGGGCCACTACGTTGCCCAATTACTCAAAGACGACCCACCCCGCGCCAAATCGCTGTGCGTCAGTCTCCTGGGCGACGCCCTCGCCTGCCATGGCGGCGCGATCTGGCTAGGCGGCATCATTGAATTGCTGGAGCCCTTGGGTATCAACGAGCGGCTCCTGCGCACTAGCGTCTTCCGCCTTGTCGCCCAAGGCTGGCTCCAGGCCGAACGCCACGGACGACGCAGCCTGTACCAACTCTCGGAACAAGGCCTGCGACGCACCGCGCATGCCTCGCAACGTATTTACGATGGCCCGGCGGCCGACTGGAACGGCGACTGGACACTCGTCGCTCTGCCCCGTCTGGGCAACAACGGCCTGACCGAACGCACCGAGTTGCGCCGCGAACTAGAGTGGGAAGGCTTCGCCATGATCGCGCCCGGCCTGTTCGCCCACCCACAAGCCGACGCCCACACCGCCCACGAAATCCTCGAAAAGCTCGGCATTCCCGACAAAGTCCTGGTCCTCTGCGGCCGCGACCTGGCGGGCGCGGGCGGCCTACCCATCGCGAGCCTGGCCCCCCAATGCTGGAATCTAGACACCCTGGCCGCGCAATACCATCACTTTTCCAGCCAACTCTCCCCCCTGGACAAACTGCTGGACCACCCTGCCGCCCCCGCCGACGCCTTCGCCGCCCGCATGCTCCTGCTACACACCTGGCGCCGCATCGTCCTGCACGACCCGCAGCTCCCCGTGCCCATGCTGCCCGAGCACTGGCCGGGCCACGCCGCACGCGAGCTCTGCGGCAAGATCTACTGGAAATTGTTCGACGCATCAGAACAGCATCTAAATGCCATCGCAGGCAAAGACAACGATCGCTACACGCCGCTTTCTAAACAGGTCTATGCGCGATTCGGGGGGCGTCCGGCTTAGTCGTTGCAGTACTTGCTGATGCGGGGGGTCTCTCTATTGAGACGTCCCTGTCCGGTGCCATGGCCACGGTGGCCTGTTTGAGGATCGGGCAGTCCCGCGCAGCGGGACCGAGGGCGCCTGCATGCGCCCGAGCCGAGCCGATCAGGCCACCGTGGCCATGGCACCGGACAGGGACTCACAGTAGTAGCTTGCCCTGAGGACCATACGCATCGCGACACACAACGAACGCGGTATTACCAGCACCGGTGAATGGGAAGATAACGCGAGCCGAGGCCCCTGGTTGGGCCGAGCCGACGCGATTACGCCGGCGACGCCTACACACGACGGACCTCGGCGCATTAAGAACCAACAGCGCCTACACCTTAAGAAAGTGCTCGCGATAATACTTAAGTTCGTCGATGGACTCGTAAATATCCGCCAACGCCTCATGCTTGCTTTTCTTCTCGAAGCCCTTATACACCGCCGGTACCCAGCGGCGCGCCAGTTCTTTGAGCGTGCTAACGTCCAGGTTTCGATAGTGGAAAAAGCGTTCCAGGTTCGGCATGTAGGCGTACATGAAGCGGCGGTCCTGGCTGATGGTGTTGCCACACAGTGGGGACTTGCCCGCGGGGACGTGCTGCGACAGAAAAGCCAGCAGCGTTTGTTCTGCCTCGGCCTCGGTGAGCGTAGATGCCTTGACCTTGTCGATTAGACCGCTTTTGCCGTGGGTGGACTTGTTCCAGTTGTCCATGGCGTCGAGCAGACTATCGGATTGGTGCACAACGAGCACCGGCCCTTCGGCCACGACGGTCAGGTCAGGCTCGGTGACGACGACGGCCACTTCGATGATGCGCTCTTTGTTGGGATCAAGCCCGGTCATCTCCATATCGAGCCAGACCAAGCGGTTTTCGTTTGCAGCCATATAATTTGCCTATAAAACACCACATTTTCTCATACGTAACGCGAACTCCGTGCCCCTGCCTACTCTGACCCTGCTGTTTGTATTCTTTTTGGTTGCCGATCTGTGTGTGCGCCAATGGTTGGCCATGCGCCAGATTCGTCACGTCGCGCGCCATCGGGAACAGGTTCCGCCCGAGTTTTCACCGCGCATCGGCCTGACCAGCCACCAACGAGCGGCGGACTATACAGCGGCACGCGTGCGTCTCGGGATGCTGGAGCGGGGGTATGACGCGGTCATACTGGTGGGACTGACCTTGTTGGGTGGCCTACAGGCCATTGACCTGTGGATCGCGCAAGCCACCTCGAATGACTTGCTGCGCCAGTTGCTGTTGCTCGGTAGCGTAGCACTCCTGCTGGGCGTATTGGGCCTGCCCTTTACATTGTGGCGTCAATTCAAACTTGAGGCCCATTTTGGTTTTAATCGTATGACGCCCGGGTTGTTTGCCTCTGACTTGGTCAAGGGCGTCCTGGTGTCACTGGTATTAGGGGCACCTCTGGCAGCTGCCATCCTCTGGCTGATGGCCGAGGCCGGCAGTCTCTGGTGGGTGTGGGCATGGGGGCTCTGGACGGCCTTTAACCTGCTGTTGCTGTTTATTTTTCCGACCTTTATTGCACCACTATTCAATAAATTTACACCGCTGGCCGACGCGGAACTGGCGCAACGCATCAAACAGCTGGCACAGCGCTGCGGCTTTGCGCTGAACGGTTTGTTTGTGATGGACGGCTCGCGCCGCTCGGCGCACGGCAATGCGTATTTCACGGGCTTCGGTAAATCGCGCCGCATTGTATTTTTTGATACCTTGCTGGCTCGCCTGAATGCGGATGAAATCGAAGCCGTGCTGGCTCACGAACTGGGGCACTTTGCCAAGCGCCATATCATCAAGCGCATCGTGCTGAGCTTTGGCACCGCCCTGTTGTTTTTTGCCGTGCTTGGCTGGTTGGCTCAACAACCCTGGTTCTACGAGGGCCTGGGCGTGTTGCCTCGTTTCAGTGGGCGTAATGATGCGATGGCGCTGCTGCTGTTTTTCTTGGTGATTCCGGTCTTTACGTTTATGTTGACCCCGATTGCCAGTTGGTACTCTCGCCGCGACGAATTCGAGGCAGACCGTTACGCCGCTACGCAAAGCTCGTCCGAACAACTCGTCTCGGCACTCGTCAAGCTGTACGATGACAACGCCGCGACTCTGACACCCGACCCTGTGCACTCCGCCTTCTACGATAGCCACCCCCCCGCTGCCGTGCGCATCCGTCACCTGACGCAGCACGCATGAGCGACAACCTTCCCCAACCCCTGGAGGGCCGCATTATTGCGGCGCATGGCCGCCACTACGTGGTGGAATTCCCGGATGGATCAAAGCGGCATTGCTTTCCGCGTGGCAAAAAGACCGGTGCTGCGGTGGGTGATCGGGTGAAAATCGCCCCCCAAGGGCGCGACGAAGGCGTCATTGAGGCCATTCTGCCGCGCAGCAATTTGTTGTTTCGCTCGGACGAGACGCGTTCCAAGCAGTTCGCCGCGAACGTCGATCAGCTCTTGATTGTGGTCGCGGTCGAGCCCACGTTTTCGGATGATCTGGCCTGGCGCGCATTGGCCGGCGCCTGGAGCGTCGGTATCGAACCGCTGATCATCCTAAACAAAGTCGATCTACAAGCGGGTGTCGAGACAGCACGTGCACGCCTGGCGTCGGTGCGCGCACTGGGGGTCCCGGTGATCGAACTCAGCGCCCATGATCAGCCCACTGTCCATGCGGCGTTAGCCGATCGGCTGGCGGGTAAAGTGACGTTGCTCCTGGGCCAAAGCGGCATGGGCAAATCGACGCTGCTCAATGTGCTGGTGCCCGATGCGGACGCCGCCACACGTGAATACTCCTCCGCACTGGATATGGGGCGACACACCACCACCAGCACACGCCTATACCATTTGCCCGCGCCTGGCGGAGATCTGATTGATTCGCCGGGATTTCAGGCGTTCGGTTTGCAGCACTTATCGGGCGACGATATTTTGCGTGGCTTCCCGGAGTTCACGCCGCATATCGAGCGCTGCCGCTTTTATAACTGCACTCACCGGCACGAACCCGGCTGTGGCGTCGTCGCGGCGCTGCGGGCGGGCGAGATTGATACGGCCCGCTATGCGTTGTACGAGCGCATCCTCGACGAAAGCGAGGCCGCGCAGCGCTATTGACGCGCGCTCACGCTGCGTCGACCGGTGACTCCTCGTTGCCGACGAGCCCATGACGCAGCTTGTGATACAGATTGCGCAGGATGCCGGCCGTCGCCCCCCAAATGAAATATTGGTGCCAAGGCATCGCGTAGTACTGTCGCTCGCGTCCATCCGGCAAAGGGCCGCGATGGAGTCGGTGATTCGCCGGATCCATCAAGAAAGACAACGGGACCTCAAAGATCTCGGCGACCTCGAATTCATCAGGCGCCAGCGTGAACCCGGATCGCACCAGCGATAACACCGGCGTAATGGCAAACCCGGTCGAGGTGAGATACGGGGGCATGGTGCCCAGGACCTCGATATAGTCCGCGGACAGGCCGGTTTCTTCGTCGGTCTCGCGCAATGCGGTCGCGACCGGCGTGGCGTCGACCGTTTCGACGCGCCCACCGGGAAAACTGATCTGCCCGGCGTGGTCGTATAAATGAGCGGTACGCTTGGTCAACATGATGCTGACGCTCTCGGGGTGCACCACCAGCGGAATCAGCACGGCGGCAGGAACAGGCGGGCCGTCGCGCCCGGGATGACGATACTCTGTCGAGCCGAGTCGATCCTGAGGCCAGGCTCCGCTGTGAGTCAATACGCCACGCAGCCGTTCGGGGACCAGCAACTGAGGATCAATGGCCGTCAGTCCCGCATCAGCGGGCTGCCAAGGTTGAGTGGCGGGATCAAACGGGGGGGCCGCACGCGGCCGACGAGGACGAGTCGAAGGATCAGGCATACCAGCTACGAATGTGAAAAAGGCACCTTGTTAGGTGCCTTTTTAACCCGGATTGCCGGGAGGCGCGGTGTGAGCCAGCCGAGACGAACATCACACCGGCACGGATCAAGAAGCCGACTTGACCTTCTTGATGACCAGCTTTTCTTTAATACGAGCCGATTTGCCCGAGCGGCTGCGCAGGTAGTACAGCTTGGCGCGGCGCACATCACCACGACGCTTGACTTCGATGCTGGCGATTTGTGGCGAGTACAGTTGGAACGTACGTTCGACGGCTTCGCCGGACGAAATTTTGCGAACGATAAAAGCCGAATTCAAGCCACGGTTACGCTTGGCGATAACGACGCCTTCGTAAGCCTGTACACGCTTGCGGGTGCCTTCAACGACGTTGACGCTGACCACGACGGTATCGCCAGGGGCGAATTCGGGTAGAGGCGTGCCGCCGGTAAGGCGCTTGATTTCTTCCTGTTCCAGGATAGCGATGAGGTTCATGAGAACTCCAAGATCATCGTGCCTTGCGCTGTTTTTGCGTGCAGTATCGACCGAGGCCGGTACCTTTGCTATCCGCAAGCAGAGGATGAGGTTTGTGGTAAACCCAGCATTCTACATCAAATCAAGACTTTACGCGCCGCGTGATAGATAAACATGGCAAACAGACAGCGGGACGTTGGGGAAATGAGAGAGATCGGCGGATGACACGCCTGATTTAGCGGTACTCTTGCCGGCGTTGTTGTCATATTTCTGTCATTTTCGGTAGTCGTTGCATCGATGTCTTATGCGTCCCTGATATTAGTCGTCTTGGCGGCCATGGCCCACGCTACGTGGAATCTGTTAGCCAAGCGCGCCGCCATGGTGGGACCGGCGTTTGTGTTTGCCTATGGGCTATGCGCCACCTTGTTGTATGCACCCTGGGTCGTATGGATTTTGCTGCACGAGGGCATGACGTGGACGTGGCCCATTGTGTTCTGCATTCTGGCTTCCAGCGCCCTGCACCTGGGTTATAGCCTCTGTTTGCAACGTGGCTATCAGGTAGCGGACCTATCCGTGGTGTATCCCATCGCCCGCGGTACCGGTCCACTCTTGTCGACCACAGGCGCCTTTTTGTTGCTGGGCGAGCCCGCATCCTCCACAGGGATTGCAGGGATGCTCTGCGTCGTCGGCGGCGTATTGCTGATTGCCACGCAGGGAAAGCTCACGCTTTTTCGCCAGCCCCAGGCCTGGATCGGCGTACGCTGGGGCGGCGTCATCGGGTTATTTATCGCAGCCTATACCGTTGTGGACGCCTACGGCGTCAAGGTGCTGTTGATTATGCCCGTCCTGTTTGACTGGCTCACCTGCGTCGCGCGTACCGTCATGATGGCTCCCCACGTCGTGCACAGGCGCGCGGAAAGCTGGCAAGCCATGCGCGGGTATTGGGGATTGGCGTGGGCGATCGGCTTGCTGTCGCCACTGGGTTATATCTTGGTACTGTACGCCCTGCGCAACGGTGCGCCGCTCAGCCTGGTGGCCCCTGCGCGGGAAATGTCGATGATGCTCGGCACTCTGGCGGGCATGTTTCTTTTACGGGAAAACGTGGGTGTTGGTCGCCTGTTGGGATGTGCAGCCATTTTGGCTGGCGTCATATTGCTGGGATCGAGCTAAGACCTGCTACCCGGATCGGAGCCTCGTCGCCACGCCGATCAGAACCCTGCCGCGGCGCCGAGCCACATCATCCCGGGAATCAACGCCCCCCACATCGCGACCAGCAAGACATCCACCACCATTTGGCGAGCAGTGACGCCCTGGTTCAATGCTCGGGCCGCCGTCCCCATGGACTGGCTGTGTGCGGCCGACATGTCGATGGAGACAGACGCGGCTGAGACCGACACGTGGGCAATCCCGCCAACGGGTTGATCTACGACCGGCTGAGTCGCAACGGGCCGGCCAACAACGGGCTGCGCAGCGACCGGCGAAATCGTGACGTCCGACTGAGTCGGGACATAGCGGCGCCCCTGCGACAAGCCCGACGAAAAAGGCCATTTGGCTGGCTGGCGCAGCACACCGCCGGCGGCACGTGCAACGATGCGAGGCATCCATGCCGGCAAACGGGAAGGCAAAGAAATGGCGGAATCAGAAGCAAGCGTAGCAGTGGACATGAGAAGGCTCCGGTTAGAACAGCGCTAACTGCGGTGAGGATGAAAGCGGCAACGAGGATCTCGACTGCCGTGATGTGCCCTGCCCCACGCCGGAGGCAGGCATGGCATGGGACGCGGAATCTGCAACCCGGGGCGCCTGGAATAAATGCGTGGCCAACTGGGGCCGGGTGGTATTGAGGCCGAGTTTGCGCACAGCCAGGTTGAAACGCTGGCGCAACAGGTCGGCCCACAGACCCGTGCCTCGCATGCGAGTGCCGAACCGAGAGTCGTTGCGACGGCCGTTGCGTAAATCCTCGATACGATGCAGCACGCGTTGGGCACGGTCGGGGAAATGGGTTTCCAGCCATTCCTCAAAAACGGCTTTGACCTCCCACGGCAGGCGTACCACCGTATAGCTGGCATAGCAGGCACCCGCCTGACGGGCGGCTTGCAAAATGTGCTCGAGGGATTCGTCGTTGATAAACGGAATAACGGGCGCGACCAATACCCCGACGGGGACACCGGCATCCGCGAGCGTACGTACCGCCTGGAGGCGCCGCCACGGCGCCGAGGCGCGCGGCTCAAGCGTGCGGGCCATCTCGATATCCAGCGTGGTAATACTGATATAGACGGTGATCAAATGCTGCTCAGCCGCGAGCCGAAGCAAATCCAGATCGCGCTCGATCAGGGCGTTTTTCGTGACCACCGTGGCCGGGTGACGGGTCTGCCATAGCAGATCGAGGATGCCCCGGGTCAATTGCCATTGACGCTCGATGGGCTGATACACGTCGGTCGCCGATCCGATATTAATGGGGGATACGCGATAGCCCGGGCGCGCCAGCTCGGCACGCAGCACATCGACCGCATTGGCCTTGGCGACTAGCCGGGTTTCGAAATCCAGCCCAGGGGAATAGCCCAAGTAAGCATGCGTCGGACGGGCATAGCAGTAGACACAACCGTGCTCACAACCTCGGTACGGGTTGACGGCCACATCGAAGGGAATGTCGGGGGAGTCATTGCGAGACAAGAGCTTGCGAGCCTGCTCTGGCGCGACGGTGGTCTTGGGTGCCGGTTGGGCGACAATGGGAATGTAACCGCCCGGGAGATCTCCGCCGCAGCCATCGCCCTCGGAGACAGCCCCCTGGGAGGCGGTATCGTCCTGCCCGCTGGACCAACCGTCATCGACGGGTTCGCGCTCGGCTTGCTGGAAACGGTGCTGAACATTAGTAACCGCTCCCCGGCCGCGCAAGGCGGCGGGGGCGGTAGCCGGGGACCCAGAACCGGCGGAAAAAACGTAATCAGTGCGTTCCATGAAAGTACTGTACAAAAAACCAGTACTTTCAGCAAGCCCCAATTGCCCTTAACAGGCGAAATCTCACTTTACCCCAAGACGAGAGCGCCGTCTGAAGTATTGATTTCACACTCTGGAAATCGGCCGAAAACCCGCATCATTATTGGATTTAGACAAAAAACAACAGGCCACCACCCGGCAAGGTGATGGCCTGAACGCCCCGTTCGACAGCCTAGGTGAATTCCCTTAGCGCAACATACCCGCGGCAGCGGTCTGATGCGTGGCCGCGTCGATCAAAATAAACGCGCCGGTCGCCGGCGCATCCACATAGCGATCGACGGCCAGGGCTTCGCGCGTGGCAAATGAGACGCGCCCGATCTCGTTCATATTCAAGGTTCCGCTCGTGTTCTGCACCTCTTGCAACTCGTGAACATCCCGTTGCGTCAATACGCCCCGAATCTTGGCAGAGGTTAAACGCGTGCCATGCTTGAGCAAATATTTTCGTGCGGGATTCAGGGCCTGCGTATCCAGCCAGCACAGCTCGGCCTCGAACTCGCGCCCGACCCGTGCTGGCGCCTCGGCATGCGACAAGACATCGCCGCGCGACACGTCGACATCTCGGTCCAGCACCACCGTCACCGAATCCCCCACCACCGCCACATCGACGGCACGATCAAACGCCAGGATCTCTTTCACGCGCGCCGTCACGCCCGAAGGTTGCACGACGATGTCGTCGCCCGGGCGCAACTCTCCGCTGGCAATGCAACCGGCATAGCCTCGAAAATCATCGGCGCTCTCGCCGCCGTGGCGCGCCACCCACTGCACAGGGAATCGCAAGGGACGAATAGCCGCTTCGTTATCCAGGCCCAGCTGTTCCAGCAAACTCAACAATGGCGGGCCGTCATACCACGGCGCTTTAGCAGACCGATTGACAACGTTATCGCCCTCCAGCGCCGATAGTGGCAACACATGAAAGTGCGCGATATTCAGTCGACGGGCCAGGTCGGCATAGGCTTCGCGAATGCGCTCGAACACCGCCTGATCCCAGTCGATCAGATCCATTTTGTTCACCGCAACGACGATATGACGAATACCCAGTAAATGCGCGATGGTACTGTGACGCTTGGTTTGCGTCAGCAACTTGCCATCGGTGGCACGCGTAGCATCGATCAAGATAATGGCGGCATCCGCCGTCGAGGCGCCAGTCACCATATTGCGCGTGTACTGCTCATGTCCCGGTGCATCGGCGACGATGAACTTGCGCAGCGGTGTCGAAAAATAGCGGTAGGCCACATCAATCGTGATCCCTTGCTCACGCTCGGCCTCAAGGCCATCGGTCAGCAACGCAAAATCAATACCGTCACCCGCCACACGCTTGTACTTGGCACGCGAAATGGCATCGAGCTGATCGGCAAATACGCCTTTGCTGTCGTACAGCAAGCGTCCGATCAGCGTGGACTTGCCGTCGTCCACCGAACCGGCCGTAATCAACCGCAGTACGCCATTGTCGGTATCGGGCAAAAAAGAATCATTCACTGCGTTCATCCATTACTCCGAGAAACCTCGGCATTCACGCCGGGGAGGAAAGGGGCGCAGCCGTCAGGCTGCAGGATTGGTCTGATTTGAGCTGACGACTGGATAGAAATCCAGTTATTGGGTTTGACGCGGATAGCATCTTGGGCATGCAAACCAAACGTGCCTACCGATTCCGCTTCTATCCCACGCCCGAGCAAGCGATCACGCTGGCTCGCACGTTTGGTTGTGTGCGCGTGGTCTATAACCACATGCTTGCCCTTCGTTCGACGGCTTGGGCCCAGCGGCAAGAGCGTCTGGAATATCACGTGACCTCGGCTGCGCTGACGGCGCTGAAAAAGACGGCGGACCACATCTGGTTGAACGAGGTCAGTAGTGTTCCCCTGCAGCAAACGCTGCGCCATTTGCAAACGGCGTTTGTTAGTTTCTTCGCCAAGCGCACCAGATA